>NZ_JAKZLF010000009.1:66194-170226 GCF_022808855.1 Anaeromyxobacter soli | reverse complement strand
TGGCGCAGGCGCCCTCGGCGCCGCCCGCGGAGCGCCGCGCCGCGGAGCGCGCCGCCCGCGCGGAGCGGGCCGCGCAGGCCGCCCGCGCCGCGGTCGAGCGCGAGGCGGCGCGCCCGTTCTTCGAGGAGCACCTCCCGGCGCCGCTGCTCGCCGAGGGTCCTCGCGGCCTGCTCTGGTGGCAGTGGCTGGCGCTCCCCGCGCTCTTCCTCCTCGCGGTCATCCTCGGGTCGCTGCTCGGCTGGCTCACGCGCCTCGTCCTCGGCCACCTCGCGGCGCGCACGCGCACGACCTGGGACGACGTGCTCCTCGAGCGCGTCGCCGCGCCGCTCACCGCGCTGTGGGCGATCGCGGTCGTGACGGTCCTCCAGTCCTGGCTCGCGCTCCCCGAGGGCCCCGAGCTCGTCCTGCACCACCTGCTCCGCGCCGCGACCTACCTCGCGTTCTTCTGGGCCGGATTCCGCTCCGTGAACGTGGCGTTCGCGGTCATGGCGGCGTCCCCCTGGACGCGGGCGAGCCCGAGCCTCGCGGGAATGCTGCCGGTCGGCCGCAAGGTCTCCAAGGTGGTGCTGCTCGCCCTCGGCGTCGTCGCCGTGATGAACGAGCTCGGGTTCCAGGTCGCGAGCCTGCTCGCCGGCCTGGGCATCGGCGGCATCGCGCTCGCGCTCGCGGCGCAGAAGACGGTGGAGAACCTCTTCGGCTCGCTCTCCATCGGCGTGGACCAGCCGTTCCGGACCGGCGACTTCATCAAGGTCGAGGACGTCCTCGGGACCGTCGAGAACATCGGGATGCGCTCTACGCGCATCCGGACGCTCGACCGCACGATCGTGACGATCCCGAACGGCAAGCTCGCGGATCTGCGCACCGAGACGTTCGCCCCCCGCGACCGGATCCGGCTCCTCGCGAACCTCGGCCTCGCCTACGCGACGACGGCGGCGCAGCTTCGCGAGGTGCTCGCCGGGATCGAGGGCCTCCTGCGGGCGCACCCGAAGATCTGGCCGGACGCGGTCTCGGTCCGCTTCACCGCGCTCGGCGAGTCGGCCTTGAACGTCGAGGTGGTGGCCTGGTTCCAGACCGCGGACTTCGGCGAGTTCACCGCCATCCGCCAGGACCTGCTCCTCGGCTTCATGGAGGTGGTGGAGCGGGCGGGCACCTCGTTCGCCTTCCCGACGCGCACGCTCCACCTCGTGGACGGCGCCGGCGGCGGACCCGCGCGTGCGCGCGGGTCGGGAGAGCGCCGATGATGTGAGTGAAAAAGGGAGAGGGCCCGACGTTTCCGCCGGGCCCTCTCGGAGTGGTGGAGCTGATCGGGATCGAACCGACGACCTCTAGAGTGCGATTCTAGCGCTCTCCCAGCTGAGCTACAGCCCCACGAAAACTTTCGTCGCCGTCGAGGACGCGCTTCATAGCGGCTGCGCCCGGGACGTGTCAAGCACCGTTTGACTCGCCCGGGTACCCTTGCTAGACCCGACCCGCCCCCATGCCCAACCCCGCCAAGCAACTCACGCCCGCCGAGCTCTCCGCCCTCGAGCACGCGTTCGCCGCGGATCCCGGTTCCGACGCGTACCGCCCGCTGACCGAGGCCTACCTCGCCATGGGCCGGTACATGGAGGCGATGGTCGTCTGCAAGAAGGGCGTGAAGGCCCATCCGGACGACCCCTCGGCCCGCGTGCTGCTCGCGCAGGTCTACGCCGATCAGGGGAAGGACCGGAAGGCGCTCGAGGAGCTCCAGGGCGTCCTGGCCGCCTTCCCGACCTTCGTGGCGGCGCTGCGCATGGCCGGCGGCCTGCACCTCCGGCTCGGCGAGCGGGAGGCGGGCGAGGCGGCGCTGCGCCGTGCCGCCGAGGCCGCGCCCAACGATCCCGAGATCCGGGAGATGCTCCAGAAGTACGGCATCAGCGCCGTCGCCAGACCCGCTCCCGCCGCCGCGCCCCCGGCCGGGCCCCGTACGGGGCCGGACGCGCCGCCCGTGGCCCCGCGCGTCGCGCCGCCCGCCCTGGGCCGTCCGGCCGCGACCACCGCCCGCGTGACCGCGGCACGCCCGGCGGCGTCCATGCTCGAGGAGGACGTCCCGGTCCCCACCCCGACGCCGGTTCCGGCGACACGCGCCCGCGGCGCGGTCTACGCCCAGGAGCTCGCCGACAAGTACGCGACGCAGGAGTTCCAGCTCTCGCCCGGCGCGGCGCCGCGGAAGCGGGCGAAGCGCGGCACGTTCGTGACCACCGTCGCGCTGTTCATGGTGCTCGCGGTGGCGCTCGGCGGCTGGGTGCTCTTCAACCGCGCGCGGAAGGAGCGGATCGAGGCGATCGACCGGCTCCTCAAGGACACGCTGCCGCTGCTCGACAAGGACGCGCACGCGAGCTACGTCGAGGCCGCGGGCAAGCTCCAGCAGATCCTCGAGCACGACGACAAGTCGATCGCCGGCCATGCGTTCCTCGCCTACGTCGACGCGCTCCGCGCGGGCGAGCACGGCGACGGCGACGCGATCCGCGCCGAGGCAGTGAAGCACGTCGACGCGGCGCGCCAGCTCGGGCAGCGCCACTCGCACCTCGTCGCGGCGGAGGCGTACCTGAAGCTGTACGGCGGGGACGCCGCCGGCGCGAAGGAGGTCGTGAACGCCGTGCTCCAGGGCGGCGAGGGCAACCAGAGCCCGTTCCTGCAGGGCGTGCTCGGCGCGATCCTGCTGCGCGAGGGCGACCTCGACGGCGCCCGCGACGTGCTCGGCAAGGCGCAGAAGGCGAGCCCCGGCGACGTGCGCATCGCGTACCTGCTCGGCGAGCAGTTCCGCCGCCGCGGCGAGGGCTACGAGCTCTCGGCGACCGGCTTCTACGACTACGCGCTCCGCATCCAGAAGGACCACGTCTGGTCGATCCTCGGGAAGGCGGAGGTGCTCGTCGCCCGTGGCCAGGTGGAGGAGGGCGGGAAGGCGGCGGAGCTCGTCCTCACGCCGCAGGCCGCCGCGTCGCGGCCGCAGCAGGCGCTCGCGTACGCCCTGCGCGGCGCGGTGCTCGCCGCGTCCGGCAAGGCGACGGACGCCGCCGCGGCCGAGGCGCAGGCGGCGAAGCTCGATCCCTCGAGCCCCGAGATTCCGCACCTCGTCGGCCAGCGGAAGCTCCGCGAGGGCGACGCCGCCGGCGCGGTGGAGGCGCTCCAGCGCGCCGTGTCGATCGATCCGCAGCGCGTGTCGCTCTACGCCGACCTCGTCCGCGCGCAGCTCGCGCGCGAGGGCGGCGCGCAGCAGGCGCTCGAGACCCTGAAGCGCGCGGTCGCGCGCGTGGGCGAGAGCCCGCGCCTCGCGCTGCTGCTCGGCGACGCCTACCGCGCCGCCGGCGACGCCGACCTCGCGCGTGGCCAGTACGAGAAGGCGATCCAGCTCGGCCGCCCGTTCCCCGACGCGCGCGTCTCGCTCGCGAAGCTCCACCGCGCGAAGGACAACATCCCCGGCGCGCTCGTCGAGCTCACGCAGGCGATCGACGAGTACGGCCAGGGCGGCGCGGGCGGTGCGGCGGTCGCCTACGTGGAGATGGCCGAGGCGGAGCGCGCCCGCGGCGCGAAGCGCGAGGTGCTCGTCGAGCTCTACGAGAAGGCGCTCGAGCGCGATCCCGCGAGCTGCGAGGCGCTGTGGGGCTCGGGCAAGCTCGAGGCGGACGTGCAGCGCACCGAGCGCGCGAAGCAGCGGCTCGGCGCGTACGCGAAGCTCTGCCCGCGCGGCTCGCACGCGAGCGAGGCGGCGGCGCTCTCGAGGTAGCCTCCTCCGCTTTCGGAGCCCCGTTCGCCCCGTCCGCGCGAAGCGGGCGGGGCGATTGCTTTCTGGACGGCGCGTCGGCGAGGTCGAGACCGAGCCGGCCGGTCGAGGTCGGGGTCGACGACGAGGTCGAGGTCGAGGTCGGGGTCGGGGTCGAGGTCGCTGTCGACGGCGAGGTCGGGGTCGGACTCAGTGCTGCGGCCGGGGTCGCCCCGCCGCCGCGCCCTTCCTCACTTTCCTTTCTTCTTCGCCTCCTCCGCCTCCCGCTGCCGGACCTCCTTCTCGATGGCGTCCATCGGGTTCCCGGTCACGCGCTTCGGCTTTCCCTCCGCCGTGCGGGCGTCCACCACCTTCACCGGGATCTCCGCGCGCGCTCCCTCGACCTCGACGATCGCGGTCGAGCTGCCGGCGCTCACTCCCCAGAGCTGGCCGCGACCGTCGCCGCGGCAGACGCCCTCGTCGGCGCAGCGGGTGTAGGCGACGCGGCCCAGCACCGGCGCGCCGGCGTCGTCGAACGCCTCGACCTGCAGCGCCACGGGCCGCGGCTCGTCCTCCATCCGGACCTCCACCGAGGCGGGCTTCACGGCGATGCGCGAGACCACGCGGACGATCACCGGGACCTCGCCCTTCGCCTCGCCGATCGTGCAGCGGATCGTCGCGGTTCCCGGTCCGGCCGCGGTGACGATCGCATCGTTGGCGGGGCCGGTGACGGTCGCCACCTTCTCGTCGGAGGACGACCAGCGGCAGGCCTCCTTCGGCACGGGCTTGCCGTCGCGAAGCCGCGGCGTCGCGTGCAGCGGCGCGGTCTGGCCGCGGAGCCCGAAGCGGAGCGAGGTGGGCTCCACGTCGACGCGGGCGGGTTTCTCGCAGGCGGCGAGGAGAAGCGGGAGGCCGAGGAGGGCGAGGAGGGAGCGGACGCGCATGGCTGCGATGCTAGCGCAGCGCGAGCCCCGCGACGCGTTCCCGGCTCAGCCGGCCCGCGGGGCGAGGTGGTAGAGCATCACGTACACGACCACGCCGGTCACCGACACGTACATCCAGATCGGCAGCGTCCAGCGGGCGATCCGGCGGTGGTTCGGGAAGCGCGCCCGGAGGCCGAGGAACAGCGTGCGCAGGACGAGGGGCGCCGCGAGGGCCGCGAGGATCGTGTGGCTCGTGAGCACCGCGAGGTACGCCGCGCGGAGCGGGCCCCCGCCGGGGAACCTGTGGGTGCCCGTGAGCGCGATGCGGGTGAGATAGCCGACGAGGAACAGCGCGGACGCGCCGCAGGCGGAGAGCATGAGCGCCCGGTGCCGCTCGCGGTGGCCCCGGCGGATGGCGACGTAGCCGAGGAGGAGGAGGACGAACGCGAGGCCGTTCAGGGTGGCGTTCACGCTGGGCAGCACCTCGCCGAGGCTCATGATCGCGGGGCCCTCCGGGTGGCGAGCGCGCCGAGCGCGAGGGCGGCGGCGGTGAAGAGCGCGCAGACCGCGAGGTCCCGCGCGCCGGAGCCCGCGAGCGCGCCCGGCGCCGCGGGGCCGCCGAGGGCGCGGCGCGCGGCGGAGACGGCGTAGGCGAGGGGGTTCGCGCGCATCACCGCGGCGAGCGCGCCCGTGCCCGAGGGGGCGGGGAACATCGCGCCCGACACCACCCAGAGCGGCACGAGCAGCGTCATCTGGATCGCGTGGTAGCCCTGCACGTTGTCGAGGCCCCACGCGACGGCGAAGCCCAGCGCGGCCAGCGCGACCGCGGCGAGCGCGAGCGCCCCGAGGAGCAGCGGCCAGTGGACGCTCGCGTACCCGAAGCCGGCGAGCGGCGCGAGCGCCAGGAAGAGCGCGGCCTGCGTGAGCGCGACCGCGGCCGAGCCGAGCGTCTTGCCGACGGCGAGCGCGACGCGCGAGCCGGGCGCGGCGAGCACGGACTGGAGGAAGCCGCGGTGCCGGTCCTCGATCACCGAGGCGGTCGTGAAGATCGACGCGAACAGCACGACCATGAGGACGACGCCCGGGAAGAAGTAGGCGAGGTACGGCACGCTCGAGCCCGGCATCCGGAACGTCTCGCCGAAGCCGGAGCCGATCACGAGCCAGAAGATCACGGGCTGCCCGAGCGCCCCCACGAGGCGCGACGGCTGGCGGAAGAACCGGACGAGGTCGCGCCGGGCGAGGACGGCGACCGTGGCGAGATCGAAGGCGAGGGCGCGGAGGATGGGGAGGCCGGGGGCGCGGGGGACCGGCCTAGGAGTCGCGGTCGCGGTCGCGGTCGGGGTCGAGGTCGAGGTCGAGGTCGCGGTCGAGGTCGCAGCCGGGACCGCGCGCACCGCCCTCCTCCGGTCCGTCCGTCCGGCCGCGTCCTCCTCTGCCGCGGGCTGCTCCTCGAGCGCCTCGCCCGTGATGGCGAGGTATGCATCGGCGAGCGTCGGGCGCCGGACCGAGACGCTGCGCAGCCTCCCCGCCGGGAACGCCTCCACGATGCGTGGCACGAGCTCGTGGGCCGCCTCCCGCTCGACGTGAACGCCGTCGGCGCGGACACGCGCGGGGAGCCCCAGGCGCCGCCCGATGTCCGCGGCGATCGCCTCCGGGTCGTCCGCCTCGACGACGACCACGTCTCCCGATACGCGGGCGCGGAGCGCCTCGGGCGTGTCGCACGCCACGATCCGGCCGCGCGCGAGCACCGCGAGGCGGTCGCAGCGCTCGGCCTCGTCCGGACGGTGCGTCGTGAGCACCACCGTCGTCCCCGCCTCGCGGCGGAGCGCGGCGACCCGCGCCCAGAACGCCCGGAAGGCCGCGGCGTCGAGCCCGCTCGTCGGCTCGTCCATGACGAGCAGCGGCGGCTCGTGGATCCGCGCGCGGGCGAGCTCCAGCCGGCGCCGCATCCCGCCGGAGAGCCGGTCGACGGGCTCCCGGGCGCGGTCCGCGAGCGCCGCCTCCTCGAGCAGCGCGGCGACGCGCGCGCCCACCTCGCGCCGCGGGACGCGGTGGAGCGCCGCGCCCAGCCGGAGGTTCTCCGCGGCGGTGAGCTTCCCGTCGAGGCCGGGATCCTGGAACACGATCCCGGCGGCGCTGCGGAGGCTCCGCGCGCCGGGGGCGATCGCGCGCCCGTCGAGGAGGAACCGCCCCGCGTCGGGGCGGAGCAGGCCGGCGAGGATGGCGAACAGCGTGGACTTCCCGGCGCCGTTCGGCCCGAGCAGGCCGAAGATCTCGCCCGGGCGCACCTCGAGCGAGACGCCCCGCAGGACCTCGCGGTGGCCGCGCCGCACGGCGACGCCCTCGATCGCGAGGCGCGCGGGCGGAGTGGCCGGGCGAGCGGCGGGCACGCGCATCGCTAGCGCGCGCCGAGGAAGAGCGCGACGAACAGGAGCGTCAGGTAGAGGATCGTGGCGAGGAAGAAGTTCCGCGCCCAGCGGCCGCCCTCGCGCCCGACCCCCGCGAGCGCGTACCCGGCCAGCGCGAGCCCGAGCAGGGCGGCGAAGGCGCCGTACAGCCGCCCCGCGACCTGGAGCGGCACGAGCGCGAGCGACACCGGCACGAGCGCGACCGAGGTCGCCGCGATCCACCCGCGGGTCGCCCGCTCGCCGTGCACGATGGAGAAGACGCGCAGGCCGCCGCGCGCGTAGTCCTCGCGCAGGTAGAGCGACACCGCGAGGAAGTGCGGGAGCTGCCAGGCGAAGAGCAGGGCGAAGAGGGCGAGCCCGCCCGCGTCGAGCGCTCCGGTGACGGCCGTCCAGCCCATGAGCGGCGGGATCGCGCCCGGGACGGCGCCGACCAGGAGCGCCAGGGTCGAGCGCTGCTTCATCGGCGTGTAGATCGCGACGTAGGTCACGATCGCGACGAACGCGAGCGCGGCGGTGAGCGGGTTCGCGACGAGCGCGAGCACGGGGAGCGCGAAGACCGGGACCATGATCCCGAGCCCGAGCGCGGTGAACGGGTCGAGGCGTCCGGCGGGGAGCGGCCGGTCGCGGGTGCGACGCATGCGCGCGTCGATGTCGCGCTCCATCCAGCAGTTGAGGGCGTTCGCGGCGCCCACGACCGCGGCCGTCGCGAGGACGGTCAGGACGGCGCGGGCGGCGCCGATGTCGCCCGGCGCGAGCGCGAGCCCGCCGGCGCTGGTGAGGATGACGAGCCCCGAGAGGCGGGGCTTGGCGAGGAGGAGGACGTCTTTCGCGACCTGCAGGGGGGAGGGGCGCGCGCGGGCGGGGGCGGTGGCGATCGTCACGAGGGTCCCGGGGGCCTGCGAGAGTGCAGGCGAGTGGGACCTAGCGACGGCTCGCCCGGGGGTCAACGTCGCGTTCGGGGGCCGGCCGCCGTGGCGGAAGATCACCGGACCGGGGAGCACGCGCCCGTTGCCGCCGGGCCCCGGGGCGGCTATTCGCTCCGTCGCACCTCTGCCCGGGACCCCTGCCCTGATGCCCGCTCCCCGTCCGCTCCTCGTCGCCGCGAGCCTGCTCCTCGCCGCCGCCTCCCTCGTGCCCGCGCTCGCTCGTGCGGGCGAGCTCCGCGGGCAGGTGCGCTACGCAGGCGCGACGCCGCCGCCGCGGCCCGCCCAGCCCGTCACGAAGGACCGCGCCGCCTGCGGCGAGGCCGCGCCCGACGAGTCGGTGCTCGTCGGGAAGGGCGGGCTCGCGAACGTGGTGGTCCGGATCGTGGCCCCCGGCGCGAAGGAGGAGCCGCGCGCCGTGACCCTCGACCAGCGCGGCTGCCGGTTCGTGCCGCACGTGCAGGCGGCCCCCGTCGGCTCCACGCTCGCGCTCCTGAACGGAGACCCCATCCTCCACAACGTGCACGGCTGGTCGGGCGTCGCGACCACGTTCAACGTGCCGATGCCGGGCCCCGGGCAGCGCGTGGAGCGGACGCTCGCGCGACCGGGCCCGGTGAGGGTCGGGTGCGACGTTCACGCCTGGATGAGCGCGTGGATCCTCGTCGTGGACACGCCCTACCACGCGGTGAGCGACGGAGAGGGGCGCTTCGGGATCGCGGGCGTGCCGCCGGGCCGCTACACGGCGATCGCGTGGCACGAGGTGCTGGGGGAGAAGATCGCGACCGTGGTCGTCCCGGCGAGCGGGCCGGCGACGCTGGAGATCGCGTACCCGTAGTCGCCGGGCCCGCCGCGGACTACGGCTCGTCCTCGTCCTCGGCGGCGACGTCCTCGTCGGGCTCCGCCTCCTCGACCTCCTCGTCGAGCTCGGTGTCCGCCTCCACCGGCTCCGGCTCGACCGGACGGGCAGCCGCCCGCTGGCGGCGCTCGGAGGGCGCAGGCGACTTCAAGGCCGGGCTCTGCCGCTGGTCCGCCCCGCACTTCGGGCAGAGCGGCTCCGGCTTCTTGAGGTCGTAGAACTTCGTGCCGCACTTGAAGCAGATGTGCTTGGTGCCCAGGTCCTTCGCAGGCATGCTCCCCTCGATATTTCCTGTCGGAACCCGCGCCTTTATCGCAGGGCCGACGGTGGCGTCAAACGAAAATCTCCGGGGGCCCCGGGGTGCGCACGCCGGCGCATCGCTGCTATAGAGTCCGCCCGATGCACGACCTGTCGAAGCTCGAGAAGAGGCTCCTGCGCGCGGCCGCCGAGGCGATCCGCGACTTCGACCTCATCGAGAACGGCGACAAGATCATGGTCGCCGTCTCCGGCGGCAAGGACTCCTACACCTTGCTGCACCTGCTCATGCGGATGCGTGAGCGCGCGCCCATCGACTTCGAGCTCGTGGCGGTGAACCTCGATCAGGGGCAGCCGGGATACCCCGCCGAGATCGTCGAGCGCCACTTCCAGTCGGTGGGCGTCCCGTACCGGATGCTCCACCGCGACACCTACTCGGTCGTGCGCCGGCTCGTCCCGGAGGGCAAGACCACCTGCCCGGTGTGCTCCCGGCTGCGCCGGGGCGTTCTCTACAACGCCGCCGCCGAGATGGGCTGCACCAAGATCGCGCTCGGCCACCACCGCGACGACCTCATCGAGACCCTCCTCCTGAGCGCGCTCTACTCCGGCGCGCTGAAGAGCATGCCCCCGAAGCTCCGCTCCGACGACGGCAGGAACGTGGTCATCCGTCCGCTCGCGTACGCCGCCGAGGAGGACATCGCGGCGTTCTCCGCGGCGATGCAGTTCCCCATCGTCCCGTGCGACCTGTGTGGCTCGCAGCCGAACCTGCGCCGCAAGCGCGTGAAGGGGCTCATCGCGGAGCTCTCGGCAGAGCACGCCGCGGTGAAGGGCAACCTCCTCCACGCCCTCAAGCGCGTGGTCCCCTCGCACCTCCTCGATCGCGACCTGGCCGGGAAGGTGGCGGCGGCGACCGGCAAGGATCCCTGGCTCGACGCGGAGGAGGACGAGGACGGCTGCGGCGTGGACGAGGCGCCCGGCGAGGCGAGCGGGCTCGTGAAGCTCGCGGGCGCGAGCGAGGATCGATGAGGACCGTCGACCCCGCGACGATCCGGACGCCGCGCGACCTCGCGCCGTACCTGGACCACACCCTCCTCGCCCCCGGCGCCACCGAGGTCGACGTCGCGCGCGTCTGCGCGGAGGCGCGGGCCTACGGGTTCGCCGGCGTCTGCGTGCACGCTGCCCACATCCCGCAGGTGCGGCTCCTCCTCGCCGACACCGCCGTCCAGCCCATCGCGGTCGCCGACTTCCCGCGGGGGGAGGGGACTCCGGCGGCCCGCGCGGCGGAGGCCGCCGCGGCGGCGGCGGCCGGAGCCGAGGAGATCGACGTCGTGCTCCCGCTGCCGGCGGTGCTCGCCGGGCGGTACGAGGCGGCGCTCGAGGATCTCCGCGGCGTGGTCGCCGCCGCGCGGGTCCCGGTGAAGGTGATCCTCGAGACCTCGAAGCTCACGCGCGACCAGCGGGTCGTCGCCGCCGCGCTCGCGCGCTGCGCCGGCGCCTCCTACGTGAAGACCTCCACCGGCTTCGGCGGCGGCGGCGCCACCGTCGAGGACGTCGCCCTCCTGCGGGCGGTCGTGGGAGGGGCACTCGGGGTCAAGGCGTCGGGCGGGGTGCGGAGCGCCGCGCAGGCGCTGGCGATGATCCGCGCGGGGGCGAGCCGCGTCGGCGCCTCGGCCTGCGTGGACATCGTCCTCGGCACGTTCTGAGCGTCGCGCCGGCGCCGGCCGGTTAGGATCCGGGCATGGACCGACGCCGCTTCGTCATCCTGGTCGCCGACAGCGTGGGCTGCGGCGCGCTCCCCGACGCGCGCGAGTACGGCGACGAGGGCTCCGACACCCTCGGCAACACGAGCCGCGCCGTCGGAGGCCTCGCCCTCCCGGTGATGGGCCGCATGGGGCTCGGGCACCTGACCTCCATCCTCGGCGTGCCGCCGGAGCCCTCGCCGGTCGCCTTCCACGGCCGCATGGCGGAGCGCTCGAAGGGCAAGGACACCATCACGGGTCACTGGGAGATGATGGGGATCGTCCTCTCCGAGCCGCTCGCGCTTCACCCGCACGGCTTCCCGCCCGAGATCCTGGAGCCCTTCCTGCGGGAGACGGGCGCGCCGGGGGTGCTCGGGAACGTGGCCGCGAGCGGGACGGAGATCATCCAGCAGCTGGGCGAGGAGCACCAGCGAACGGGGAAGCCCATCGTCTACACCTCCGCGGACTCGGTGTTCCAGATCGCGGCGCACGAGGAGACGGTCCCGCTCGAGACCCTGTACGCCTGGTGCCGCGCGGCGCGACGCATCCTCGATCCGTTCAAGGTGGCGCGCGTCATCGCCCGCCCGTTCGTCGGCACGCCGGGCAGGTACGTCCGGACCTACAACCGCAAGGACTTCGCGCTCGCGACGCCGGGGCCGACCGTCCTCGAGAAGCTCGTCGACGCGCGCGTGCCGGTGTTCGGGGTCGGCAAGATCCCGGACATCTTCGACCACCGGGGCATCACCGACGAGGTGCACACGGCCGGGAACGCGGACGGCCTCGCGAAGACCGAGGCGCTCCTCGACCGCGTGGACCACGGGCTCGTGTTCGTGAACCTCGTCGACTTCGACATGCTGTACGGGCACCGGAACGATCCCGTGGGCTACGCCCGCGCGCTCGAGGAGCTGGACCGGACCCTGCCGCGGATCCTCGGAAAGCTCCACCCCGGCGAGGTCGCCGCGATCACCGCCGACCACGGCTGCGATCCCACCACCCCCTCCACCGATCACTCGCGCGAGTACGTGCCGCTCGTCGTCCACGCGCCCGGACGAGGCGGCGGGGCGCTCGGCACGCGCGGCTCGTTCGCCGATCTGGGCGCGACCGTCTCGGACTTCTTCGGCGTGCGGCACGAGACGGGCAAGAGCTTCCTCGGGGAGCTCGCGCGGTGACGGGGGCGGGCTCGACGCTTCCCCCGGAGGACCCTCTCGCGCCCCCGCCGCTCGACGGTCCCCGCGCGGCGGCTCGCGCCATCGCCTGGTACGCGTCGAACCCCGCCGCCGCCCCGCGCGTCTCGCGCCTCGACCGCGCGCTCTACGGGGTCGCGCAGGTGCTCCACGCGGCGCGGCTCGTGGCCGGGGACCCGGCGCTCCGGCGCGCGGCGCTCGTGCCGACGGCGATCACCTTCGCGGGGTGCGCGCTTCTCGCCACGCTCGCCACCGCCCGCGCCGACGATCCGGATCCGGCGGGCACCTTCCACGCGTTCCTCGTCACGTTCGTCGCGCTCGCCTCCATGCCTCCGACGCTGCTCCAGCGGCTCTGGCTGCGCGTCGCCCTCGAGGCGCGCCGCGCGCTCGGGCTCCCGCCCGGCGAGGACGCCTTCGCCGACGTCGGCTACGTCCGCCTCGTGGTCGCCGAGAGCGCCAAGGCGCTGCGCCAGGCGATCGTGGTGTCGATCGGCATCGCGCCTCTCCTCATCCTCGTGCGGATCCTGCCGTTCGGCACGCTCGAGGCGACCCTGCTCGCGGGCGCGTGGGCCTTCTACTGGCTCGTCGTGGACGCGCTGGAGCTGCCGATCGAGGTCCTCTCCGGCCCGCGCACCGGCGGGCCCTCGCCCTGGTATTCCCGCCTGCTCGCCCGCGCCGGGCGCGCGGCGTGGGTCCTGCGGCCCTTCTCGGCGCTGGCGCGGTTCCTGGACCGCCTGACGCGTCCGTGGCGCGAGGAGGTGGCGTTCACGGAGCGCCACCGATTCGAGACGCTCGGGCTGGGCGTCGCGGTCGGCGCGGTCCTGGTCATCCCCGTCGTCGGGCTGTTCTTCCGCGCGATCGCGATCGTCGCGTCGACGGCCGCCGTCGGCAGGCTCGACGCGGAGACGCCGCCCGGATCCTGACCATGTCCGCGGCGCCGCGCGCCCAAGGGTCGCGGGGACGCGGCGGCGCTCGCGGGTCACCTCGGCGGGGCAGCCGCCGGCGCGGCGCGCTGCGGCGCGGCGACGCTCGCCGGATCGACGGTGATCTCGCGGAGGCGCTGCGCCACCGCGGGGGGCATGTCCTCCTGGAACCGGCCGCCCAGGTGCTTCGCGAGGAACTTCTCGGCGGAGGCGAAGGCCGCCATGTTGTTCACCGGCCGCTGGAAGCCGTGCCCCTCGTCCGGCGCCACGAGGTACTCCACCGGGAACCCGCGCTCGCGCAGCGCGACGACGATCTGGTCCGACTCCGACCTCTTCACCCGCGGATCGTTCGCCCCCTGCACGATCTGCAGCGGGGTGCGGATGGCGGCCACGTGATTCAGCGGCGACTGCCGCTCGAGCTGCGCCCGGCCCTCCGGCGTGGTCGGGTTGCCCATCCGCGTGTGGAACACGATGCGGCCCGCCTCCCAGTAGGGCGGGATGGTCTCGAGCAAGGTGATGAGGCTCGACGGCGCGACGATCGCCACCGCC
This sequence comes from Anaeromyxobacter soli, assembly GCF_022808855.1. Classification (GTDB taxonomy): domain Bacteria; phylum Myxococcota; class Myxococcia; order Myxococcales; family Anaeromyxobacteraceae; genus Anaeromyxobacter; species Anaeromyxobacter soli. Next base: position 156,745 of record NZ_JAKZLF010000009.1, on the reverse strand, counting down.
GCGGCGTAGAGGTCGGGCGTGAACGTCACGCCGGCGAGCGTCGCGTAGCCGCCGTACGAGCCGCCCATGATCCCGACGCGCCTGGGATCGACCACGCCCTGGGCGACGAGGTACCGGACGCCCCACGTGAGGTCGTCCTGCATCTTGTCGCCCCACTGGAGATTTCCGGCGTCGAGGAACCGCTTCCCGTAGCCCGTCGAGCCGCGGAAGTTCGGCTGGAGGACGGCGTACCCGCGGTTCGCGAGGAACTGCGCGAACGGGTGGCACCGCCAGCTGTCGCGCCACCACGGCCCGCCGTGCGGGAAGACGACGAGCGGCAGCGCCTTCGCGGGCACGCCCGCGGGCAGGGTCAGGAAGGCGGGGATCTCGAGCCCGTCGGACGACGGGTAGCGGATCGGCTGCATGTGCGCGAGGTCCTGCCGCGGCAGCCGTTCGCGCAGGCGGTACTGCTTCGTCACCGCCTTCGTCGTGCGGTCGAAGAGGTAGACCTCGCCCGGCTCGACGTCGGCCGTCACCGACACGAGCCAGCGCCGGTCGTCGCGGGTGGTGGACTGGATGAGCACGTCGCGATCCGGGAAGCGGGCCTGCAGCGCGGCGTGGTCCGCCTGGTAGCCGGGGTCGCTCCAGCGGAAGCGCAGCCGCTCGTCGTCGTAGACGGCTCCGACGAGGCGGTCGGTCGCCTCGGAGAACACCGGCGCCTTGAGGTCCACGCGCTTCTCGGGGTCCGACGCGAGGACCTCCTCCACCCCGGTCTGGACGTCGAGCAGGGAGAGCCGGAGGAGGTCGCCCGCGCCGCCGTTGGTGACGAGGTACACCCGCCCGTCCGGATCGAAGCGAGCGGCGGAGCAGTCCTCGAGCACCGTGCAGCCGTAGACCTTCTGCATCCCGGCGGGATCGACGCGGAGGATCTCGGTGTCGCCCCGCTCGGTCACGCGCGTGCCGAGCCTGAGCCGGCCGGAGAGGTCGAACGTCCACGAGACGAAGCGCTGCTCGTTCCGGCGGAGCAGGGTCCGCTTGCCGGTCGCGATCTCCACCTCGTACAGGTCGTGCCACCGGGCGTCCCGATCGTTGAGGCCCACGTACACGACTCCGGGCCGCGCCTTCGGGACCTCGTAGATCTCGGCGCGAACGCCCTTCAGATCGGTGAGCCCGCGGGCCGGCGGCACCTTCGCGCCGGGCGCGGGCGCCGCCCGCGGATCGACCGCGTAGACGTTGTAGTTCTCGTCGCCCGCGTGGTCCTGCACGAAGAGGATGAACCGCGAGTCCCAGCTCCAGAAGTACGCCGGGATGGGACGCGCCTGGTCGGCGGTGACCGGCTTCGCCTGCTCGAAGGGCGCGTCGACCGGCTTCACCCAGACGTTGCGCGTGCCGTCGAGCGGCTTCAGGAACGCGATCCACGCTCCGTCCGGCGAGAGCTGCGCGGCGGAGATCTCCGGATCACCGAAGATGAGCTCCCGGTCGACGATGGGCGGCAGGCCCTCGCGCCGCGCGGCGGCGGCCGCTGGCGCGCCGGCCTTTCCGGGCGCGGCGGCCGCGGCGGCGCCGTCACGCCGCGTCCCTGCACAGCCGAGGGTCGCGACGGTGACGGCGAGGAGGAGCTTCGAGGCGAGCCGCCGGGTCATGGGGCCTCCCTAGGATGGCGCCCGTTCTAGCGACCGCCGCGGCTTCCGTCGAGGGACCCGGACGGGCGGTGACGCCCGGACGCGAGGAGGGGAGGCGCCCTCGAGACGCCTCCCCTCGTCCATCACCCTACGTGACGCTACTTCTTCGGCGTGGGCTGTGCCGCGGGCGCGGGACCCTGGGCGGGCGTGGCCTTGTGCTCGCGCCGGAGCGTGGCCGCCTCCGCCTTGATGTCGACGAGATCGCGCGCCATCTCGCTCCAGCCGTACCAGTTGGCATAGTCCGGGTTCGCGTGGAACGCGCCCTGGAACGCGCGCATGCGGTGCTCGAGGAACATCACGAACAGCTTCTGCTCGACCGGCGTGGGCGCGTCGTGGAACGTGAGCAGGTCCGGGAACGGGAAGGCGTAGCTCTTCGGCTTGGGCAGGATGCCGTCCTGGTACAGCCCGGCCACGGCGCGGATCGCCTCGGCCATGGCGTGATCCGCGTCGCGGATCATCCCGTCGGACTGCTGGAGCTGGACCTTCGCGAACTCGCCCGAGTGGCACTGGTTGCAGGTCTTCAGCATCTTCGTACGCTCCGCGTCCCACGCCTCCTGGGTGAGCCGCGCCACGTCGGCGGCCTTCACGACGTCGAGGCGGCCGGTGGGGTTGCCCGACGGGTCGAGCACGCCGAGGCCCTGCAGGATGGTGACGCGATCCGCCTTCCACTGCGGGTCATCCTCGGGGAAGGGCAGCCGGACGGCGAGGAAGCCCCAGGCCGTGCGGACCTCGTGGTTCCCCTCCTGCATGTGGCAGTCCTGGCAGGTCGGCGCGGCCGAGTACTGCGGGATCGCGCCCGTCTGCTTGAGCGCGTTGCGCACGCCGTGCTTCGAGCCGCTGTACATCTCCCACTGCGGGTGATCGAACCCCATGTGGCAGGTCTGGCAGGCCTCCGGGCGGCGTGCCTCAGCCTTGGAGAACAGGTGGCGCGTGTGGCACGCGTCGCAGGAGGCGTTCCCGTAGGGCCCGGCCACCTTGCGCAGCTCGGCCTGCTCCTCGGGGGTCTTGAGGCCGAGCTTGTGGCATCCGCCGCAGCCCTTCAGCCCCTCGCGGATCGCGACCGGCTGGTAGTGGAAGGTCGGCATGGCCTTCACCGCCGCCCAGGCGAAGGCGTGCTTCCCCTTCTTGAACTGGGCGACCTGGGCGTCGTGGCACTGGCCGCAGGTGTCCGGGGTCGGCATCTTCGCGTTCGCGAAGTCGTCCTTCGTCTTGTGCGCCGAGCCGTGGCACTCGACGCAGCCGACCTCGACCTTCGAGTGCCGGGACAGCTCCCAGTCCTTCACGATGCTCGGGTTCACCTTCGCGTGGCAGGTGACGCACGCGCCGCCGGCGGCCGGCTTCGTTGCGGCGGGCTTGCCGGCCGGCGCCGGCTTCTTCTGCGCGGCCGCGGGGCCGGCGAGGAGCGCGAGGGCCGCGGCGAGCGTGATGCGTGTCGTCAGCTTCATGGTACCTCCGGGGTGAGGGTCGCCGCCGGCGTGGTGACGGCGGGTGCAACGGGGCGGCGGCGTGCGGATGCTGCCACCGCCGGGGGAGCGGCGCGGGTCCTCGCGCGGGGAACCCCAAGTGCCCGGGAGCGGGCGAGCGCCGTGGCTCCGGGCGAGTGGGCCGCGAGGCCTGGCGGCAAATGACGGAGCGTCACGAGCGGGCGCCGCCCGGCCCGGGATCTCCGGACCCGTCGCCCGCGTCCGCGACGTAGGTGGGGAAGACGCCCAGGAGGTCCTCGTGCGCGCGCACGAGCCGTTCCGCGAGCGCCTCGAGCGCGGCGCCGTCCGCGCCGGTGAACACGGCCGCGAGGCGGCGATCCCCGTCGCCGCCCTGGAGGGCGAGGCCGGGCTCGTGCAGGAGCCGCGCGGCCACGCGCGGCGCCGCGCCCGGGACCGTCTCGATGACGAGGCCGGCGACGATCATCGCGGGCCCCGGTCGCCCTCGACGTCCGACGGCTCGCGGGCCCGGCGCTCCTCCGTGCCCGGACGGCTCGCCCCCTCGTCGCGGGCGTCGGACGGGGGCCGGGGCTCGGCGCCGGAGCGAGCACCGCTGCGCCGCGACCAGCCCTTGCCGCGTGCGACGAGCACGTCGACGGGGAGGCCGAGCCCGGCGAGGGCCGACGCGGCGGCGGAGGCCTGGAGCAGCTCGCGGCGGGCGTGGAACGAGAGCGGTCTCGGCACGGCGGCCTCCGGTGGAGAGAAGAGGGCCTCCGGCGCGGCAGGGGAGCGCGTCCGGAGGCCCCGGGGAATCACCTCGTGAGGGCCGCCGGCTGCACGGCGGGGGCCGGCGCGCCGGGGGCGGCCGGCGGCGGGGGGATCGTCACCACCGCGACGGTCGGCTTGAAGGACGGATCGCGCAGCGCGATCTGGCCCTGGCGGGAGGCGTCGATCGACTCGAAGAGCACGCGGGCGGCCTCCTGCGGCGCGTGGAAGCCGGTCGAGTTCTCCGCCTCGACGAAGTCGAACAGGAACTGCGCGCGGCGCTGGAGGAACCGCGCCTTCTCGAGCTCCGCGTCCGTCCTGCCGGCCTCCTTCGCCGCCTTGACGTCGCCGATCAGCGCGACGAGGGCGTCGAACGCCTGCTCGCGGAGCTCGAGGTGCTTGTCCTGGATCGCCTCGACCCGGGCCTTGAGCTCCTCCTCCGGCCACTTGTGGCAGCCCTGGCAGGCGCGGTTCAGGTTCAGCACCGGGCTGCGCACCCAGTGATCCGAGACCTTGGTGCCGCCGACGCGCATGTAGGGCATGTGGCAGTCGGCGCAGGCGACGCCGGAGCGGGCGTGGATGCCCTGGTTCCACATCTCGAACTCGGGGTGCTGCGCCTTCAGCACCGGCGCGCCCGTCTCCTTGTGCGTCCAGTCCCGGAAGCCGACCTCGTCGTAGTAGGAGAGGATCTGGTCGCCCTTCATGCCCTTCGACCAGGGGAAGGTGAGCCGCTTCTCCGGGCCCTTGAAGTAGTACTCGTCGTGGCACTGGCCGCAGACGTAGGCGCGCATCTCCTGCCGCGTCGCCATGGTGTTCGGGTCGTAGTTCGGCACGCCCTGGGCCGCCTTGAAGGCGCGGATGCCTTCGAGGAAGGCCGGGCGCGTCACGCGGAGCGCCATGGTCTGCGAGTCGTGGCAGTCGATGCAGGCGACCGGGTGCTTGAAGTGCTGCTTCGCCTCCGAGTACGGCATCTTGTTGAGCGCCTCGAAGCCCTTGAAGATGTCCCCGTTCCCGAGCTTCTTCATGGGCACGTAGACGGAGGCGTGGCACTGGCCGCAGGTGCCGGGCTGCTTCGCGACGACCTGGCGCTGCGTGAAGATCTGGTCGTCGAGCGTGTACGCGTGGCCGCGCTCCTCGCGGAAGTCGGCCGCGAACGCGTAGCCCGCCCACATCGTCTTGAGCCGCGGGTCCGCGTCCGTCTTGGACTGGGAGGTCACTGTGCGCGGATCCTGCGCCGTCGGCGTGTGGGGCATCGCCTCGGAGCCGCCGTGCTTCGTGCGGACCATGTCCGTCGTCCTCTTGTAGAGGTCGTACTCGGCCGGGAAGTTCTTGCCCCACACGGCCGGATCCTCGGTGTCGTCGGTGAGCTCGACCACGCGCACGGTCGGGTTCTTCGCCTCGCTCTTCTTCTCGGCGACGTTCACGAGGAGGGCGGCGGCCAGCACGGCGGCGAGCGCGAAGGCGCCCGCGACGAGGGCGAGGAGGAGCCCGCGCTTCTTCGGGGCGGTTTCGGGGGTCATTTGCGTTTCTCCTTGAGTGACGTGAGGCGGTTCAGCGGAGGTGTCCGACGGAGGCGTGGCAGCGGATGCAGGAGACCTCGCCGCCCGCGGTCATCGCGTCGACCACGGCGGCGTGGCAGTGCCGGCACTGGCCCTCGACGACCTCGCGGCTCGCAGCCCGCGCGCGGATCACGTCGGGGAACCCGCCGACCGTGAACGCCATCGAGTGGTGGAACCCGTTCTCGGCCTTGGTCACGTACTTGCCGACGGGCGCGGCGGGGGTGTGGCAGTCGTTGCAGGTGGCGAAGGCGTGGTGCGACGACTCCTGCCAGCCCTCGTAGTGGCCGGACATCACGTGGCAGTTGGCGCACGTGGCCGGGTCGTTGCCGAGGTACGACGTCCCCTTCGCGTACGCGAAGGCGTAGCCGCCGACGCCCGCGGCGACGCCGAGGGTCCCGGCGACCAGGACGAGGGGCCACGAGAGGAGCGAGCTTCCGATGGGCATGAAGGGCCTCGTGAACGAGTTGGCCCCTCACATCGCAAGCCGCGCGCCACGGGCGCGGTCCCCGCTCGCCGACGGCGTCTCGCGGGGTTACGCGGTCCGCAGGACGAGAGCGCGCGGCGCGTTCGGATGACCGCGCCAGGCGTTCGGATGCGCCCATCCGACCGGAGCGGCGCGTGGCCTCGCGGCGCGGCGATCACGCTGCGTCAATGTGACGCGGCCCGCCCGCCGGGAGGCGAACGGGCCGCGAGCTCGGAGCGCCGCCTGCGGGGGCGGCGCGGTGCCGCGCCTACTCCATCGAGACGCTGTTCACGCCGTAGCAGGAGAGCGCGAGCAGGCTCGTGCGCTGCCACTTGCGCGCCGGGTTGGAGAGGAAGTGCAGCGAGTAGCGCTGCGGCTCCGGCAGCGCGCCGATCCGCTCGATCCAGTGGATGAACGACTTGAAGCCGGAGGAGTTGCAGAACTCCAGCTCGCGGAGATCCACCCGGACCCGCCTCCTCCCGAGCCGCGAGAGCTCGCCGTGCACCGCGTCGACGAAGGGGTTCAGGATCACCGCGGGGTTGACGGTGCTGATCGTGCCGCGGAAGACGACGCGTGGACCCTCCACGTCGCTCGCGAGCACTGCGGAGTACTTGTCGTCCGCGACCTGCAGCGGATTCGTCGGGACGGGCAACTCAGGCATGGGCTCCTCCGGGAACCTTCAGGGCCGGCGCGCGCAGCGCGCCGGAGGCGTGGACGGTGACGCGGCCACCCGAGCGGCTCAAGGTGACCTCGAGCTGGCACTCGAAGCGGACGCGCGCGAGGCCGAGCCCGCCGCGCACGGTGGCCGGCGAGGTGCTCATCTCGGCGAGGTAGTGGCGGAGCGCGTCGGGCTCCTCGTTCATGCGCTCGATGCGCTCCCTCAGCGACTGGAACTCCGCCTCGGTGCAGCGGTTCGTCACCGCCACCTCGACGCGATCGGCGTCGGGATCCACCTCGAGGACGAGGTCGACCTCCTCCTCGTGCGAGAACGGCACCGCGTTCTGCATGAGCTCGTGCACCGCCAGCGCGAGCTGCGACTCGCGGTTCACCGCGACCTCGCAGGCGCAGGCGCAGAACGACTCGACGAAGCGCCGGATCTCGTCGATGAAGACCCAGGGCGGCTTCATCCGCAGCATGAGGTAGATGGGCTGGCGCGGCTCGGGCTTCTGCTCAGGCATGGGGCTGGCGCCTCAGGACGACTGCGGTCATGTCGTCCGCCTGCGTGGCGGCGAACGCCTCGACCCTGGAGAAGATCGCGGCGAGCGCCTGCGAGGCGGTCGCGGAGCTGACGGAGGGCTCGGACAGCATCTGGGCGAGGCGGTCCTCGCCGAAGAGATCGCCCCCGGCGTCCGGCGCCTCGACCATGCCGTCCGTGATGAGGCAGAGCATCTCCCCGGGGTGGACCTGGAACTCGTACTCGCGCGGCGCCACGCTGGGCCCGAGCCCGCACCACGGGCCCGCCGGCTCGATGACGTCGACCTTGCCGCTCCCGCGGGAGAGGAAGATCGGCTGGTGCGCGCCCGCAGCGACGAAGCGCCCGTCGCCGATGTGGCGCGCTGCCATGAGCGTCAGGTAGTCGTCGCGCCGCATCCTCCGGCGGACGTTCTCGTGCACCACGCGGTTGACGGCGGCGATGACGGTCTTCGGCGAGCCGCGCGGGTTCTCGGCGATCGCCGCGTACGCCGCGGCCTGCGCCATCATCATCACGAGCCCGGAGTTGATGCCGTGTCCGGAGACGTCCCCGACGAGCACCCAGAACGTGTCGTCGAACGGGAGCAGGTCGTAGAGGTCGCCGCCGACGTCGTCGGCCGGCTTCATGCGCGCCGCGACGTCGTAGCCCGCGAGCGAAGGCGCCACGGGCAGGATCGCGGTCTGGATCCGGTGCGCGATCTCCACCTCGCGCCGGAGCGCCTCGGTGCGCTGAAGCTCGTCGCGAGACCGCTCGACCTCGCTCACCATCACGTTGAACGAGTGGACGAGGTGGCCCAGCTCGTCGCTGTAGGCCTCGGGGACGCGGGTGGACAGGTCGCCGCTCGCGACCTGGGTCATGGACTGGGTGATGTCCGTGAGCGGCCGCGAGGCCTGGCGGATCGCGCCGATGCTCGCGACGCCCGCGACGGCGAGGACGATCGCGAACAGGATGCCGAGGAGGGCGCGCAGCCAGTAGAGCCGGCCGTACGCGTCCGCCTCGTGGACCGCCATGAACGTGCGCCAGCCGGGGACGCCCGCGTCGGGCGCGGTGCGGACGGCGAGCACCGGCTCCGAGCCGGCGAGCGCGATGGTCTCGAGCGCGCCGGGCGCCGCGGACGCGGCCTCCGCGAGCGCGTGCACCTTGCGCGCGTCGGCGGACGGGACCGACAGGACGAGCGTGAGCCGCTCGTCGGCGACGATGGGCTGGTAGAGCCCGTCCTCGCCCGCGATCCCGCCGAGGAGCCGGGAGAGCCCGTGCGGCGAGAGGACGCCCACCACCACGCCCACGAGGTCGCCGGCGAAGTCCTTCACGGGCGCGGCGACCATCACCCCGAGCGCGCTGCCCTCGGTGGGATCGAGCCGCGAGAGCGGCACCGTCCCCGCGGCGACGCCGTCGCCGAGCTCGGCTGAGCCCTCCAGCGCGGCCTTCACCGGCACGTCGCCGAGCACCACGCCGCGCAGCGTCACGACCGGCAGCCCGCGGCGCTCGCCCGCGGCGCCCTCCCGGACCGCGGCGATGACGGCGCCGTCCATGTCGAGGAGCGCCGCCGCCGAGATCGTCCCGCCCTGGTCCTGGATCGTCCTGCGCAGGTAGTCCTCGGCGAACTTGGGATCGCCGGAGTCGATCGTCATCTGCATCGCCTCCGCCTCGGCCCAGTTGCGGATGGCGAGCGCGCGCTCCCGCTGGAACCGGACGACCGCGGCCTGGACCTCCTCGGCGCGGGCGGAGAGGTGCGAGTGCACCGCGTCGACGATGACCGAGCGCGCGACGCGCTCGAACGCGACCGCGGCGATGGCGAGGGCGAGGGCGACGAGGACGAGCGTCGCCACCATGAGGCGCAAGCGAAGCGAGCTCTTCGTGCGATCGGCGAACCTGGCGAACATGGCGGTCCGGGCCTAGCCCAGGCCCTCCTGCGTCGCGCGGAACTTCAGGAACTCGTAGATGCGCTGCGCCTGCTCCTCGTTGATGCCGGAGTTCGGGCGCCGCAGCATCTTCTTCATGTAGCGCTTCCACTGCTGCGAGCTGAAGTGCGAGTTCACCGCCCGCGCGGCCGGGTGGCACTTGTTGCACTTCCCGATGAGGATCTCGTACCGGCGCTGCTGCTCCTCCGGATACGACGAGACGTCGATGGTGCCCGGCCCGAAGTCGCGGGGATCGGGGGGCGCCTTCTCGGGCTCGGCCTGGAGCACGAGCCCCAGGACGGCGGCGGCGGCGAAGGTGACGGACATCAGAAGGCTCCTCCGAATCCGAGGTGGATGGAGTGGAAGTCCTGGAAGGGCGTCGTGCCGGGCGGCGTGCCGATCATCGTCTTGTCGCTCCAGTACTCCCACCCGAGCTTCACGTACGTGGACTGTGCCGGCGTCAGGACGAGCCCCGCGGTGTAGCGCACGAGGAGGCTGTCCGGCGTGATCGTGGAGCCGGGGAGGGGTACGCCTTTACGACGGAGCTCGTCGTAGCGGTAGACCATGTCCACGTGCTTGCCGAGCGGGTGCTCGATCTCGGCGTACCAGCCCTCCTTCATGACGAAGGGGTCGACGATCGTCCACTTGTAGCCCTTGGCGGCCGTGTCGATGTCGGTGCGCCGCGCCGCGTACTCGCCGCGCAGCGTGACCGGGCCGAGCTTCATGGACGCGTCCGCGCCGACGGCCGCGTAGTCGAGCTTCGCCGCGCGATCGTAGCGGCCGCCGGTGGCCGAGGCGCCGACGCTCACGTCGCCGAAGAAGCCCTTGCCGGAGGAGGCCCAGGTGACGGCGAGCCGACCGCCGCCGGCGGGCTGGTCGTTGTTGTCGGTGTAATAGACGGTGCGCAGCGAGGTGAAGTCGAGGTCGTTCGAGCCGCGCATGCCGGCGACGCCGTAGAGCCCGTACCAGACCTGCAGGCTCTCGCCGAGCCAGGTGATCCCGTACAGCAGGGCGCCGGTGTCGGAGTAGGGCTGGGGCATGACGCCGAGGTTCATCGCGTTCTTCTCGCCGTACGCCATGCGGCCCATGTCGTAGATGAGCGGCGCGGACACGGTCTTGTGTCCGGACTGATCGACCCGGTTCGCGTATTCACCGAACGGCACCGCGATGCGCCCGGCCTGGACGTTGAACCAGGTCTTCGGCGTGTAGTCGAGGTGGGCGTGCTCGAGGTCGATGCCGTGGCAGCTGAAGCACGCCTTGGCGGAGAAGGCGAGGTCGTCGTTGATGTCGACCTGGACCTTCAGCGACGCGTCCGGCGAGACGCTCCGCGGCGTGCGGGCGGCGATGTCCCGCCGCTCGATGCCCCAGTAGTCCACGTACACGGAGCCGGAGACGATCACGTTGTCGCCGCTGGCGCGCGCGGGCGGCGCCCAGGCGAGCAGGGTGGCGGCGAGGGCGAGCGCGGCGGCGGCTGCGATCCGCCGGGGTGCGCTGCGGCTAGTCATTCGGCGCTCCGTTCGCGATCCAAGCCTCGATCGCCTGGATGTCGGCCTCGTCGAGGGCGGCGTCGCCGATCGGCATCGCGCTCGCGACCCCGCCGACGTCGCCGGCGGTGCCGCGCAGCTTCATGACGAGGTAGCTGCCCGCGGGATCGAAGGGCTCGACGAGGTTCAGCGAGGCCTGCTGCGAGGGGGACGCGACGAGCGCGCCGTAGGCCAGGCCCGCGTCGAGGGGCGGGTACGCCGGCGGAGACTCGCCGGCGTGGCACGAGGCGGTGGCGCACCGCGGGACGAGGATGTTCAGCTCGAGCGTGGAGAAGTGCTCGGCCGGTCCGCCGGGGACCTGGATCGGCTGAGGCACGCCGATCCCCGGCTCGGGCGCGCACGCGGCGAAGAGGGAGGAGGCGGCGGCGAGCGCCATGGCGAGCTGGCGCGTCACGGCCGCCCGCTCGAAGTTCCGCTCGGCTCGAGCCAGCCGGAGGACGCACCGCGCCGCCCGGCGCCCCCGAGGGCCTCCGCGCACGCTCCGCTCTCCAGGATGCGAGGCCGGCCCGCAGGGCCTCGGCCGATTCGCATGTCCATCCTCCCCGCCGCGACGGCTCGTCCGTCGCGGAGTCGGTCCCGGCGCGCATGGTACGTGCCGAGATCCTGTGGGTGTCAACTTCGCGGCTGTCGCCTTGACGCGGCGCAGTCCGCACCTCTGCGCCGGTGCGCTGCCGGTGACCGACGCGCGCGCACCTCGCGACTGCGTGGCGGTAAGCGGAATGTGCCTCTCGGTTGCTTCGTGCTATGGCGACGAGACGCGAGCCGGGGAAGGCGTCGGCGCGCGCGCCGGGAGGATCGATGAGTCGCCGGTTCACGAACAGCGGTTGGGCCGCGGCGGTCACGCTCGCGCTGCTCGGCGGATGCCAGCAGGCGCCGAAGCTCGGCGCCGCCGTGGGATCGCCCCCGCCGACCGGGCCGAGGATCGAGATCATCGGCGCGGCGCTGGACGCTGCCCAGCACGTCGTCGTCACCCTGCAGATCTCGCGCGACGAGCGGCCCCTCGGCCTCGCGGCAGCGCGGTCGCTCGGCCCGGCCTTCACGCTGGCGGCGCTCTCTCCGGATCCCGTGAACCCCGGCACCGCCCTGCCCGCGTGGCGCAGCCTCTTGCTCACCGGCGCGGAGACGCTCGCGAACCTCCCCGTGGCAGGGCCGGGCACGCCCGACGGAGCGGTGCTCCACGGTACGCGCCAGCCCGGCGCGGAGACGGCCGGGACCTGGACGGACCAGGGCGGCGGCGCGTTCACGTACACGCTCGCGGCCCCGCTCCCCGCCGGCCAGGACCTCGCGGAGACGCTGCGCGTCGGCGCGTTCCTGACCGGCGTCGCCGGGACCCAGCTCACCACCTCGACGTTCGACTTCGTGCCGAACCACGGGCCGCTCCGGGGGCGCGAGCTCGTTCTCGACACCGCCTGCGCGAGCTGCCACGGCACGCTGCGCGCGCACGACGGGTCCCGCACCGGTACCCGCATCTGCGTCACCTGCCACACGTACCAGCACGCGGACGGGCAGACGGTGGATCCGGCCGCGCCCGCCGCGGCGACCGCCGACACGGATCCGAACCCGCTCGAGCTGTCGCGCCTCGTGCACCGCATCCACCGCGGGAAGAACCTGCCGACGCTCTACGTGGCGAGCAGCGCCGTGGAGGCGCCGCCCATCGGCGCGACGAGCCCGAAGCCGTTCTTCACGGGGCGCAACACGCCGCTCCTCGGCCGGAGGTTCTCGGTGATCGGCGCGGAGAGCCGCGAGCGGATCTTCGGGCAGGTGGTCGCGCGCACCGACAACGGACAGCCGGCGAAGCTGGTCGCGCGCGGCGTCACGTTCCCCGTGGACCTCCGCAACTGCACCACGTGCCACGCGGGGGCGGCGCGCGAGGCGGCGCTCGCGACCGAGATCTCGCGGCGGAGCTGCCAGGGCTGCCACGCGGACGTCTGGTTCGGGGCGGGCGCGCCGCCGGACCCGGTCCACTTCGCCCACTCGGGCGGGCCGCAGCCCGACGACACGGGCTGCGCGAAGTGCCACGTGTCGCTCCCGGGGGATCCGGCTGACCAGGTGGACATCGCGGAGGCGCACGTCGCGCCGCTCCGGAGCCCGCGGCTGAACAGGCCGACGCTCGAGATCGTCGAGGTCAAGAACGCGCTGCCCGGCATGTCGCCGACGATCGTCTTCACGGTCTCGGATCGCGACGGCCTGCTCACGTCCCTGCTCTCGCCGACGCCGGCGCTCGACGCCACGAGCCCGGTGCCGCGGGGCGCCTTCGACGCGGCCCCGGGGCACAGCGGCTACTTCGAGGCCACCATCGCGGGCCCGGCCGATCCGGACTTCCGCTCGCTCGGCGCGGCCTCGCTCCCGATCAGCGAGCTCGTCCCGGTGGACATGGCGGCGGACGTGAACGGCCGCTTCAGCTACACGTTCAAGGCGACGCTCCCCGCCGACGCGAGCGGCACCTGGATCGCCGGCCTGGACACGCGGCGCGGCGCCTACACCCCGCTATGGGACCCCGTCGCGAACGCGTTCGCCTGGCCGTACACGGGCGAGTCCCTCTACGAGCCCGCCGACACCGCGACGGTGTGGATCGATCTCGCCGCGGGCGGCACGGGCGGGGGAAATCCGACGCCGCGCCGGCGCATCGTCGACGTCGCGAAGTGCAACGCCTGTCACGTGCGCATCGCCTATCACGGCCAGATGCGCATGCGCGTCGAGTACTGCTCCGCGTGCCACACCCCGGAGCGGACGGACTGGCACGCCCGCCCCAAGACCGCCGCGGGCGACACGGACCTCGCGAGCACCTACGACGGGATCGAGGAGCGCTCGATCCACTTCAAGGTGATGATCCACCGGATCCACACGGGCGGGCGCTCGGGCACGGCGGAGCTCTCGACCCTCCGCCCGTACGTCTCGTACGGTCGCTACGGGAGCTTCCGCTTCCGCGACATGGGCGAGTTCCCCGGAGACCTCGCCCGGTGCACGCTCTGTCACCTGGAGGGGACCTACCGCGTCGAGGCGGTCCCCGCGACCTCGCCGCCCACCGTCGCGAACGAGACGCCGACGATCCGTCACGCCGGATCGTCCGCTCACGGGGCGGACGAGCCGACGACGCCCCCGATCGCCGCGGCGTGCACCGCGTGCCACGCCACCGCCTACGCGATCTCCCACGCGGCGCGCGAGACGGGCAACGGCAAGGAGCAGTGCGTCTCCTGTCACGGCGTGAAGGGCCCGCAGTCGGTGGACAAGGTCCACCGCCTCCCGCTGCCGGTCCCCCTGTAGCCCCGCGCGAAGGATGCGAGAGGGCCCCGCTCGCCGCTCGAGGCGGCGGGGCCTCGCCGTACCCTCGCCCGCGCCCCGCTACTTCGCCTTCTCCGCCGGCTTCCCTGGCGCGGGGGCGGGCGCGGGCGCGGGCGGAGCGGCCGCCGGGTGCGTCCCCGGCGCCTGGGCCGGGCCGGGCTGCGCCGTCGGGACGACGACGACCTTCACGTCGGGCTTGAACGTCGCGTCGCGCAGCACGAGCTGTCCCTGGCGCGCGTAGTCGACGGAGTCGCCGAGGATCCGCAGCGCCTCCTGCGGGGCGTGGAAGCCGGTGGAGTTCTCCGCCTCGACGAAGTCCAGGTAGAACTGCGCGCGCCGCTGGAGGTACCGCGCCGCGTCGAGCTGCTCGGGGGTGGCCTTGCCCTCGCCCTGCGCCTTCTGGATGTCGCCGATGAGATCCATGAGCGCGTCCATCGCGATGTTCCGCTGCTTGTAGAAGCGGTCCTGCTCCGTGAGGACGCGGTTCTTGAGCTCGTCCGGCTTCACGCCCGCGTGGCACCTCGTGCAGGACGCCTCGACCTTGAGGAGCGGGCTGTTCACCTGGTGATCGGTGATCTTCTCGCCCTTGTACTGGATCTCCGGCATGTGGCAGTCGACGCAGGTGACGCCGGACCGGGCGTGGATGCCCTGGTTCCACATCTCGAACTCGGGGTGCTGGGCCTTGAGCGCGGGCGCGCCGGTCGTCTTGTGGACCCAGTCCTTGAACTTGATCTCGTCGTAGTACGCCAGGATGTCGTCCACCCGGATGCCGTTGAACCAGGGGTAGGTGAGCTGCTTGTCGTCGCCCTTGAAGTAGTACTCGACGTGGCACTGCCCGCAGACGAACGCGCGCATCTCCTTCTGCGAGGCCTGCTTGTTCACGTCGTAGTCCTTCACGCCCAGCTTCGCCTTGAGGGCGCGCATGCCGTTGATGAAGCCGGGCCGCGTGACCCGCAGGGCCATCGTCTCCGGGTCGTGGCAGTCGATGCAGGCGACCGGGTGCTCGACGAGCTTGCGCGTCTCCATGTAGGGCATCGCGTTCATCTTGCGGAACCCGGCCTCGAGGTCGCCGTTCCCGAGCTTCTTGTAGGGGACGTACACGGAGCCGTGGCACTGCATGCACGAGCCCGGCTGCTTCACGACCGCTTGACGCTTCGTGAAGGTCTGGTCCTCGAGCATGTACGCGTGGCCGCGCTCCTCGCGGAAGTCGACGCTGAAGGCGTAGCCCGCCCACATCGTCTTGAGGCGGGGGTCCTCCTCGATCTTCTCCTGCGAGACGACCGAGCGCGGGTCCGCCTCGTCCGGCGTGCGCGGCAGCGCCTCCGAGCCGCCGTACTTCGTGCGGACCTGGTCGACGGTCTTCTTGTAGGTCTCGTACTCGAGCGGATACTGCTTGCCCCACACGGCGGGATCGACGGTCTCGTCGGTGATCTGCGGGCCGGCGGCGGCGGGCGCGGCCTTCGCGGCCGGCTTCTTCGCCTTCGCGGCGGGCTTCTGCGCCTTGGCGGCGGGGGCGGGCCTCGCGGGCTTCTCCTGGGTCTGCGCCCGCGCGAGCGTCGCGGCGGCGCCGAGCAGCGCGACGAGGCCGAGGGCGAGCGCGGCGCGGCGGTTCTTGGGGGTCCGGTCGGTCATGGCCCCGTTGTGCAGCACGCCTCCCCGCGGCGAGGACTGCCAATGCGGGGCACGCCCGCCAGGGACGACGTGCAAACGGCCGCTTGCGGGGGAGGCGAACCGGCGGGCTCACCGGTAGTCGTCGCGCGACAGCCCGTACGCCTTCATCTTCTCGTACAGGTTCCGCTCGGCGATCCCCGCGGCGCGCGCGACCTCGCCGACCCGCCCGCGGTGCTCCTTGAGGAGCCGCGTCAGGTACTCGCGCTCGAACCGCTCGACGAGCCGCTGCTTCGCCTCGAGGAGCGGCAGGGACGGGTCCACGAGCGCCGCCGCGCCGTACGCGTCGGCGCGCGGTCCCGCGCCGAGGATCGGGGCGATCGCCGCCCACCCCATGAGCACGGCGCGCTCGCAGAGGTTGCGCAGCTCGCGGACGTTGCCGGGCCACGGGTAGGCGCGGGCGGCCGCGATGACGTCGGGCGGGGGCAGCGGCGCCCTGCGGCCGTAGCGCTTCGCGAACGAGCCCAGGAAGTGCTCCATGAGCGCGGGCAGGTCGCTCGTCCGCTCGCGCAGCGGCGGCAGGCGGAGCGGGATGACGTTCAGGCGGTAGTAGAGGTCGTCCCGGAAGCGGCCCTCGCGGACGAGCGCCTCGAGATCGCGGTTCGTCGCCGCCACGATGCGGACGTCCACGCGGATGGCGTCCTGGGCGCCGACGCGCGTGAGCTCCTGCTCCTGCAGCACCCGCAGGAGCTTCGCCTGGATGGCGAGATCGAGGTCGCCGACCTCGTCGAGGAACAGGGTCGAGCCGTGCGCCTGCTCGAACCGGCCGATCCGCCGCGCGACGGCGCCGGTGAACGCGCCCTTCTCGTGGCCGAAGAACTCGCTCTCCATGAGATCGCGCGGGATGGCGGTGCAGTTCACCGCCACGAAGGTGCGGTCCCGCCGCCCCGAGCGGTGGTGGATGGCGCGGGCGACGAGCTCCTTGCCGGTGCCGGTCTCGCCGCGCAGGAGCACCGTCGCGTCGGCGTCGGCGACCTGCTCCACCATCGAGAAGACCTCGCGCATCGCCGGCGAGGTCCCGACGATCTCCTCGAACCCGGACGCCCGCTCGAGCTCCCCGCGCAGGCGCGTCACGTCGCGGCGCTGCCGCTCGTGCGCCACCGCGTGGCGGAGCACGAGCGCGAGCTCGTCGTAGCGGATGGGCTTCGTGAGGTAGTGGAGCGCGCCCCTGCGCATCGCCTCGACCGCCGTCTCCACCGTCGCGTGCGCGGTGACGAGCACGACCGGCAGCGCGGGGCGGAGCGCGTGCACGCGATCCATGAGGGCGATGCCGTCGAGATCCGGCATCTTGAGATCGGAGACGACGGCGAGCGGGTCCGACTCCTCGAGCCGCGCGAGCGCCTCCGCGCCGGAGGAGGCGACGAGCACCTCGAAGCCCTCGAGGGAGAGGTTCGCCTTCGCGACCTTGCGCGTGCCGGGATCGTCGTCCACGACGAGGACGAGCCCCTCCGCGGCGACCGGGGCGCTCACGCCACCTCCGGAGCGGCGGAGCCTGCCGCGGGATCGGAGGGCCCCGCGGCGGCGCGGCGGACGGGGAACCGGATGGCGGCGACGGTGCCGCCGCCCTCGCGGCGCGAGAGGGCGAAGCGGGCGCGGTGCTGCTCGACGGCGCGCGAGACGACGACGAGGCCGAGCCCGGTCCCCGTCGGCTTCGTGGTCACGAAGGGCCGCAGCACCTCGTCGAGCTCCTCGGCGGGGATCCCGCAGCCGCGGTCGCGCACCTCGACCAGGATGGTCCCCTCGCCGCCGGCGGTCTCGTAGCGGCTCGCGAGCTCGACCGGCGCGCCGCCGCCCGCCTCGAACGCGTTCTGGAGGAGGTTCACCAGGGCCTCGGTGATCATGGGGGCGTCCACGTCGAGCACGGGCAGCTCCGGGGCGAGCTCGAGCCGCACCGCGTCCGCCGGGAGGCCGCGCGCGACGGCGGCCTTCCGGGCGGCCTCGCGCAGGAGCCGGTTGACGGACACCGGCGCCAGCTCCGGCTCGCCCGGGCGCGCGACCTGGAGCAGCTCGGAGACGAAGCGGTTCACCCGCTGGACCTCCGCGTCGATGAGGCCGGCGTACTCGGCGACCTCGGCGTCGCCGTCGAAGCGCCGGCTGAGGAACTGCGCCGCGCCGCCGATCGCGTTGAGGGGGTTCCGGAGCTCGTGGGCGATCTGCGCGGACATCTGCCCGAGCCCGGACAGCCGCTCCGCGTCGAGGAGCCGCCGCTCGAGCGTCCGCCGCTCGGCGATGTCGCGGATCACCATGACCGTGCCGAGGTACGCGCCGTCCGCGTTCTTCACCGGCGCGTAGGTCGTCTCGAACCGCCCCTCGCGCTCCTTGATGATCGAGTGCGCCGGGCCGGCGTCGTCCCCGTCGCGGAGGTAGCGCAGCACGCGGTCGAGCATGGAGTGCGAGGCCTTCGGGTGGCAGTCGCGGAGCGGCCGGCCCGCCCCGCCGGTGAGGTTGCGCAGCACGCGGCCCGCCTTGTTCACGAGCGCGACGCGCTCGTCCGCGTCGATGAAGAGGACGCCGTCCGCCATGGAGTCGAGGATCGCCTGCAGCCGCGAGAGGTCGGCGGCCCGGGCCTCGCGCGCCGCGTTCGCCGCCGCCAGCGCCTCGGCGAGCCGCTGGGTGCGATCGGCCACGCGCCGCGCCGCCCGCAGTACGAGGACGACCGCGATGCCGATGGCGAGGAAGGTGAGCCCCACGAGCGCCCAGATGCGTCGCGCCGAGGCGGCGAGCCTGGGCCCGAGCTCGGTCGTGTCGAGCGCCACGAGGAGCGCCCCGTTCACGGTCGCGGCGCCGTGGCAGCCGCGGCACGCGGGGCCGTTCGCGATCGGCTTCGAGAGGACGAAGCGGCGCTCGGTCCAGCGCGCCTCGGCGCCCAGGTCGAGGCGCGCGGGCGTCTCCCCCGCCGCGAAGCGGATCCGGCCTTCGGGGCCGGCGAGCGCCGCGCCGGCCACGCCCTGGGTGCGCGCCACCGCCGCGAGGATCGCGCCCATGCTCTCCGGCCGGTGCTCGTCCATGGCCTCCGTGACGGACCGCTCGAGCGCCTCGGCGAGCGCGCCAGCGCGACCCTCCACGAGCCGGCGCTCCGCGTGCGCCTCCTCGGTCTGGAGGTACGCGCCCGCGACGCCGGAGACCACGGCCGCGACGGCCAGGAGGAGGAGGGCGGTGCGGCCCGCTGCCGCGTAGGTCCCGACGGGCATGGCGCCGGAACCTACCGCGGGCGGACGGGAGCGGGGAAGGTGCCCGTCCGCCGCGGGCGCGGTGGAGGACGCGCGACCGCGGCGCCCGGGGCAGGCGACGGCGCGCGGCGGCGGGCCCCGGGGGACCCGCCGCACGAGGGGGCGTCAGCGCGCCGCGGCGAACGCCGCCTCGAAGTCCTCCTTGAGGTCGTCGATGTGCTCGATGCCGGTCGAGACCCGGATCTGATCGGGCGTGACCCCGGCGCTCTGCTGCTCCGCCTCCGAGAGCTGCTGGTGGGTGGTCGACGCGGGGTGGATGACGAGCGTCTTCGCGTCGCCGACGTTCGCGAGGTGCGAGGCGAGCTTCACCGAGTTGATGAACGCCTTCCCCGCCTCGAACCCCCCCTTGATCCCGAAGGTGAAGACGCCGCCGAACCCGTTCCGGAGGTACTTGCGGGCCCGCTGGTGGTGGGGGTGCTTCTCGAGCCCGGTGTAGTTCACCCACGCGACCGAGCGGTGCGTCTCGAGCCACTTCGCGAGCGCGAGCGTGTTGTCCACCTGGCGCTGCACGCGCAGGGAGAGCGTCTCGAGGCCCTGGAGCAGGAGGAACGCGTTGAAGGGCGAGAGCGCCGGCCCCAGGTCGCGGAGCCCCTCGACGCGGGCGCGGATGATGAACTGGATGTTGCCGAACGGCCCCTTCGGCCCGAACACGTCGTTGAACACGAGGCCGTGGTACCCCGGCGAGGGCTCGGTGAAGACCGGGAACTTGCCGCTCGCCGCCCAGTCGAACTTGCCGGAGTCGACGATCACGCCGCCGATCGAGGTGCCGTGCCCGCCGATCCACTTCGTCGCCGACTCGACGACGACGTCCGCCCCGTGCTCGATCGGCCGGACGAGGTAGCCGCCGGCGCCGAAGGTGTTGTCGACGATGAGCGGGATGCCGTTCGCGTGAGCGACCTTCGCGAGCTCCTCGAAGTCGGGCACGTTCCCGGCCGGGTTGCCGATGGACTCGACGTAGAGGGCCTTCGTGTGGCCGTCGATGGCCTTCGCGAGCGCGCCCACGTCGTCGCCGTCGACCAGCTTCACGCCGATGCCCAGCCGGGGCAGCGTCACCTTGAACTGGTTGTACGTACCGCCGTACAGCATGCTCGTGGAGACGACGTTGTCGCCCGCCTGGGCGATGTTGGCGATGGCGAGGAACTGCGCCGCCTGCCCGGACGCGGTCGCGAGCGCCGCGACGCCGCCCTCGAGGGCGGCGACCCGCTTCTCGAAGACGTCCGTCGTGGGGTTCATGATCCGCGTGTAGATGTTCCCGAACTCCTTCAGCGCGAACAGGTTCGCGCCGTGGTCCGCGCTGTCGAACGTGTAGGAGGTGGTCTGGTAGATGGGGACCGCACGGGCGTTCGTGCCGGGCGCCGGTTCCTGTCCGGCGTGGACCTGGAGCGTCTCGAAGCGCAGCTTCCGGTCGGAGGGGATGGTCATCGGCGTCCTCGGGGTTATCCGTTAAGTGAGACGAGCATCCTATTTGGCGGACAAGCGCGGCGTCAAGCCGCGTCCCCGCCTTGCGCGCTTGCTGACGCGGTCGCGTCTCCCCAGCCTCGGGGGTACAGTCCAGCCCCCTTTTCACCATGGAGACCCGACCCTTGGCCGAACTCTCCCCTCGCAACGTCCCGGAGCTGTTCCTGGAGCGCGTCGGCAAGACGCCGGCCGCGGAGGCGTTCCGCTACCCCGTGGACGGAGGGTGGAAGAGCCTCACCTGGGCGGACACCGAGGCGCGAGTGCGCGCGATCTCGAGCGGGCTGCGCGCGCTCGGCGTCGAGAACGAGCAGGTCTGCGCCATCCTGTCGTCCACGCGCATCGAGTGGGTCCTCTCCGACCTCGGCGTGCTCTGCGCGGGCGCGGCGACGAGCACGATCTACCCCTCGTCGACGCCCGAGGAGAGCGCGTTCATCCTCGCCGACTCGGGCTCGGTGGTCGCGTTCGCGGAGAACGGCGAGCAGATCGCCAAGCTCGCCTCCCGCCGCGCCGAGCTGCCGGCGCTCCGCCACGTGGTGACCTTCGACGGCCCGCCCAGCGCTGACGGCTGGGTGATCACGCTGGCACAGCTCGAGGAGCGGGGGCGCGCCCACGACGCCGCGCATCCGGGCGAGTTCGAGGAGCGCGCGGCCGCCCTGCGCGGCGACGCGCTCGCGACGCTCATCTACACCTCGGGCACGACGGGCCAGCCGAAGGGCGTCGAGCTGACGCACGCCTGCTGGATCACCCAGTCGAAGGCGGTCCAGGACACCGGCATCCTCGGCCACCCCGACCCGCTGCAGTTCTTCTGGCTCCCGCTCGCGCACGTCTTCGGGAAGATGATCGGGACGGCGCAGCTGCGCATCGGGTTCCCGACCGCCATCGACGGGCGCATCGAGCGGATCGTCGAGAACCTGAGCGTCATCCGGCCGACCTTCGTCTGCGCGGTGCCCCGCATCTTCGAGAAGGTCCACGCCAAGGTGCTCCAGAACGCTCGCGAGGGCGGCGCCGTGAAGGCGGCCATCTTCCGCTGGGCGCTCGACGTGGGCCTCGCGCGCTCGCGCGCGCTGCGGGCGGGGAAGCAGCCGTCGGCCGTGCTCGCCGCCCAGTTCGCGGCCGCGGACCGGCTCGTGTTCCAGAAGGTCCGCGCGCTGTTCGGCGGGCGGCTCCGGTTCTTCGTGTCGGGCTCCGCGCCGCTGTCCAAGGACGTCGCCGAGTTCTTCGACGCCATGGGGGTCGTGATCCTGGAGGGCTACGGCCTCACCGAGTCGTCCGCCGCGACGCACGTGAACCTGCCCGGCGCGCGGCGGCTCGGGACCGTGGGCCCGGCGCTGCCCGGCATCGAGGTGAAGATCGCCGAGGACGGCGAGATCCTGATGCGCGGCCCCTGGATCATGCGCGGCTACCGCGGGCTGCCGGAGCTGACGGCGGAGGCGCTCGACGCGGAGGGCTTCCTGCACACCGGCGACGTCGGCCACCTCGACGCGGACGGCTTCCTCGCCATCACCGATCGCAAGAAGGACCTCATCAAGACCTCGGGGGGCAAGTACGTGGCGCCGACCGAGCTCGAGGGGCGCCTCAAGGTGCTCTCCCCGGTGCTGGCCCAGGTGCTGGTCCACGGCGATCGCCGCAACTACGTCACCGCCCTCGTGACGCTCGAGCCGGAGGCGGCCGCCCGCTGGGCCGGGCAGCACGGCCTGGGGAACCTCTCTCCCGACGCGCTCGCGCGCGCCCCCGAGGTGAGGGCGCTCGTCCAGCGCGCGGTCGATCAGCTCAACGCGGGGCTGCCGCGCTTCGCGACCGTCAAGCGCTTCACGATCCTGCCGCGCGACTTCAGCGAGGCCGCGGGGGAGGTCACCGCCTCCCAGAAGCTGAAGCGAAAGCTGGTCGAGCAGCGCTACCGCGCCGAGCTCGACGCCATGTACCGCGAGCCGCCGCGCGGTCCCTGACGCGAGGGCGCGCCGCGCTACTCGGCGGCGAGCGTGGCGCGCAGCCGCCCGAGCGACGACTCCGCGTCCGAGAGGAACCGCACGTCCTCGACGCGCACGCGGCGGGCGAGCGCGAGCGTCTCCTCGTACGCGGTCATCGCCTTGGCGGCGAGCACGCGGACCTCGCGGCGGAGCTCCGCGCGGTAGCTCGCCGCCTGCTCGTCGTGGAGCCCGGGCGGAAGCGGCGCCTCGAGGAGCTGCTCGCGCAGCGCGTCGTACAGCTCGCCGACCCGGTATCCCGCGGCCACCGCCCACCGCTCGTCGCCGAGCCGGATGGCCGCGAGGTACTCCTCCTGGGCGGACAGGAGCAGCTGCGACTTGCGCTCGAGCTCGGCGGCGAGGGCGCCGTCGTCGCCCTGCGTCGGATCGAGCGGGGCGGCGAGGAGCGCCGCGCGCCGGAGCTCGCCGAGGTAGAAGCGGGCCTGGGCGGCGGCCGCCGGCGCGAGCCGCTCCGTCGCGCTCGCCGCCGCATACGCCGCGAGCGCCTCCCGCAGCGTGGCCTCCGACCGCGCCGGCTCGCCGCCGTCCATCTCGACGACGCCGCGCTCGGCGAGGGCCCGGACGCGCGCGGCCGCGGGCAGCTCCGGGCGCGCGAGGATCCGCTCGAGCGCGGCCCGTGCCTCGGGGAGGTCGTCGAGCTGGTAGTGCGCCTCCGCCGCGCGGAATGCCCCCTCGAGCCCCTCGGGTCCGCCGCGCGCCTCGAGCGCGCGGAACCGCTCGAGCGCGAGCCGCCACTCCGCCTGCCGCGCGTAGGCGGCGCCCGCTCCGAGGAGCGCCTCCGCGAGGTGCGGCGAGCGCGGGTACCGGTCGGCGAGCGCCGCGAAGGCGGCGGCGGCGCGCGCGTCGTCGCCCGGGCTGGCTGCGCCAGCGGCGGCGTTGCCGATCGCGAGGAGCTCCTCGTCGTTCTTGCCGGCGAGCTCCGCGTCGAGGGCGGTGCGGGCGGGGGCCTCGGGAGCGAACGTCACGCCCGGGTCTCCGGGCGGGCGGCGGGCGGTGGCGCAGGCGAGGAGGAGCGTGGCGGAGACGAGGAGGGCGCGGCGCATCGTGGGAGGAGCCTAACCCGCGAGGACCGAGAGGAGCATCTTCCGCGTTCGTGGCCCGTCGAACTCGCACAGGTAGACGCCCTGCCAGGTGCCGAGCACGAGCTCCCCGCGCTCGACGACGATCGTGGCGGAGCTGCCGACCAGCGACGCCTTCACGTGCGCGTCGCTGTTCCCCTCCGCGTGCCGGTACGCGCCGCCGGGCGGGCGCTCGGGGACGGCGTTCGCGAGCGCGAGGAGGAGGTCCGTGCGCACGTCCGGATCCGCGTTCTCCTGGATGGTGATCCCTGCGGTGGTGTGGGGGACGAACGCGACGAGGACCCCGCTCTCGACTCCGCTCCGGTGGAGCGCCGCCCGCACCTCCGCGGTGACGTCGACGAGCTCGTTCGAGGCGCGGGTCTTGATCTCGAGCGGAGGGAGGAGCATGGCCTCGGGAAGCTAAACGGCCGCGCGGGATTCGACAACGCGCGAGCGGAGCGAGGCCGCCGGGACGGACGCCGCTCCCGGCGGCGCACGGGACCCGGCGAGCAGGGATGGGGTCCCGGGCGACGGCGGTCAGCCGTCGGCGGGGCGGGGCGCAGTCCCCGTTCAGAGCCGCTCGGCGAGCCTGGCGAGACCGCGCAGGTCGTGGACGTCGCTCTCCAGGCGCGGGACCACCGCGTACGGGGCCGACACCGCCTCGAACAGCCGCTCGAGCGCCCGGCGCTCCGCCGCCGCGAGCATCTGGTGCTCGGCGAGCGTCTCCGCGAGGCGGCGCGCGAACCCGCGGTCGTTTCCCCCGCGCTCGCCGAGCGGCGACGCGAGGTCCTCCGGGGAGGGCAGGGGCGCCGCGCCCGGCCACAGATCCGGGGTGACCCGGTTCGCCACCAGCCCGGCGACCGGCATCGACTCGGCGTGGAGCCGCTCGTGGAACGCCATCGCCTCGTCGATCGAGATCGGGCTCGGCGAGGTGACGAGCACGAAGCCGACCTCCGGGCGCGAGAGCAGGGCCCGCACGGCGCCGGCGCGGTCCTTGAAACCCTCGTACATGCCCTGGAAGCCCTGCAGGAAGTCGCCGAGGTCGGACAGCGCGGCCTGCCCGGTGAAGCGCGCGAGCGTCTTCGCGACGTAGCCGCCGCCGAGCTGCGCGAGCCGGAGCCCGAGCTTGCCGGCGCCGATCGCCGGCGCGAGCAGCACGCGCGCCGCGTCGTTGCCGAGGAAGTCGAGGATCCGATCCGGCGCGTCGAGGAAGTCGAGCGCGTGGGCGGTCGGCGGCGTGTCGAGGACGATGAGGTCGTAGTCGCGGTCGGTGGCGAGCTCGTACAGCTTCTCCATCGCCATGTACTCCTGCGAGCCGGCGAGCGCGGAGGACATCTGCTGGTAGAGCCGGTTCTTCAGGATCCGCTCGCGGCGGGCGGGATCCGGCGCGTGGCGCGCGACGAGGTCGTCCCACGTGCGCTTCACGTCGAGCATCATGGCGTGGAGCTCGCCCTTCGCCCGGAGCCCCGCCTCCGCGAACTTGTGATCGGGGACGCGCGACTCGACGTTCCCGAGCGACGTGAGGCCGAGCGCGTTCGCGAGGCGGCGCGCGGGATCGATGGTGCAGACGAGCACGCGCCCGCCGGCGAGCGCGCGGTCGAGCGCGATCGCCGCCGCGACGGTGGTCTTCCCCACGCCCCCCGAGCCCACGCACACCACGATGCGCCGGCCCGCCGTCGTGTCGCGCACGGGCGTCACGGCGCCGGCTCCGGCGGCGCGGCCGCGATCGCGTCGGCGATCCGCTCGACGGCCGCCGCGCCCCACTCCGCGACGGGCAGCAGCGGGAGCACCGTGGTGGGGAGGTCGAGGGCGGCGCGCGCGCGCGCGAGGTAGCGCTGCGCCTGCTCGGCGCGGAGCGCCTGCAGGCGGGCGGCGGCGGCGGCGGGCCCGAGGGGGGGCGGCTCACCCGCGAGCGACTCGAGGCGCGCCTCCTCCTCGTGCGTGAAGCGCGCCTCGGGCATCGCGTTCACGAACAGGGCGGCGCGCGGGACGCCGAGCTCGCTGCGCACCTGGGCGTCGAGGTCGATCGCCTCGTTCACCGGCATCTCCTCGGGCAGCGTGACGATCGCGAGCGCCGTCCGGGCCGGGTCGAGCAGCAGGGCCTGCATCCACTCCGCGTCGCCGCGCAGCGGCCCCGCGGGCACCGTGTCGAGGAGCGCCGAGGGCACCCGCAGGAGCTGGACCGCGTGGCCCGTCGCGGGCGCGTCCACGATGACGACGTCCCAGCGCGGCCGGCCGCGCTCCTCGGACTTCGCCTCGAAGAGGATCTTGCCGAGCATGACCAGCTCGGCGAGCGAGGGGATCACCCGGAGGAAGTGCCGCACCAGCCGGTTCTCGAAGACGGCGTCGTAGATGGTCCGGAACTTGAGGACCATTATCCCGTACTCGCGCATCGCGTCGGGCGGGGTGACGTTCAAGGTGAAGAGGCCCGGGCGCGCCTCGCGGATCTGCGCCCCGGCCGGCGGCGCGCCGAGGAGCGGCGCGATGCGCTCGCGCGCGTTCACCTCGCAGACGAGCACGCGCTTCCCGGCGCGCGCGGCGAGCACGGCGAGGGCGGCCGACACGGTCGACTTCCCCACGCCGCCCTTGCCCGTCACCACGACGAGCCTCCGATCGAGAAGGGTCGGGGTGGGCACGAGGCTTGACAAGCTAGCGAGGGGAGGGTGACAAGTCCAACATGCCGTTCGACGAGATGCTCAGGAACCCCATGCTGAAGCGCGCCCTGGAGGCGAGCGAGGAAAGGATGGGGCGTTTCGTCGGCAAGCTCCTCGCGAGCGAGCGCGTGACCACCGGGCTGCAGACCCTCTTCTCCTCCGCGGTGCAGGCCAAGGAGACCTTCGACAAGGGCGTGCGCCAGGCGCTGCACGCGGCGAACCTGCCCTCCAAGGACGAGGTCGCCTCGCTCAAGCAGAAGCTGTCCGAGCTCGAGTCGATGATCGACGGCCTCGCCGCCAAGGTGGAGCGCGGCGCGGACGACGACGGCCGCGAGTAGCATGCGGCGGATCGCCTTCGTCAACGAGAAGGGCGGCACCTGCAAGACCACGCTCTGCGTGAACGTGGCGGCGCACCTCGCCGCGCGCGGGCTGCGCGTCCTGGTCGCGGACCTCGACACGCAGGGCCACGCCGGCAAGTCGCTGGGCGTCGACGTGCG
The DNA here is from genome assembly GCF_022808855.1 of Anaeromyxobacter soli. Lineage (GTDB taxonomy): Bacteria > Myxococcota > Myxococcia > Myxococcales > Anaeromyxobacteraceae > Anaeromyxobacter > Anaeromyxobacter soli. The sequence continues at coordinate 130,407 of NZ_JAKZLF010000009.1, read as the reverse complement.
CGGGCTCTCCCCCACCATCCACGACCTCCTCGCGGGCGATCGGCCCATGGACGCGATCGCCGTCCGGACGCCCATCCAGGGGCTCGAGCTCCTGCCCGCGAACAAGGAGCTCGCCGCGTTCCCGGTCGCGGTGGCGTCGTCGCCCGATCGGGCCGAGCGGCTCGCCCGGCGCCTCGACGCGATCCCGGCGGGCCGCTACGACGCGGTGCTCATCGACGCGCCGCCCTCGGTGTCGCTCGTCACCGAGAACGTGCTCGTCGCGGCGAGCGAGATCGTCATCCCGGTCGCGCTCACGTACCTGGCGCTCGACGGCTGCGCGGAGATGGTGCAGAGCCTCGACGCGATGCGCGCGGCGCGCGGCAGGGCGCCCGCGCTCACCCTGGTCGTCCCGACGCTCTACCGGAAGACGCAGCTCGCGGACGAGATCGTCGCGCGGCTCCGCGCGCGCTTCCCGGCGGAGCTGTCCGCCCACGTGCTCGGCTGGTCCGTCAAGATCGACGAGGCCCAGAGCCACGGGCGCACGATCTTCGAGTACGCGCCGCGCTCGTCGGGCGCGCGGGCCCTCGCCGCGATCGCCGACGAGATCCTGGCGCGCGCGCCCGCGGCCTGAGCGCTACGGCTTCGGGGCGAGGTCGTCGAGCCGCTTCTCGAGCGCCTCGATCCGCCGCGAGATGTCGTCGAGCTGCTTCCGCGCGTCCGAGACGGTGGACATCTGCTCGACCGCGGTGCGCACCCGCTCGTCGACCCGCTTCTGGAACGCGGTCATCGTCTCCTGCGACGACTGCACCATCTCCCGGGCGCGATCGCTCGTCTGCTGACCCTTCACGAGCAGGGTCTGCACCCGCTGCTCGGCGGCGGCGCGGACCGCCTCGACGCGGCCGCGCAGCTCGGCCTGCGTCCCCTCGACGAGCCGCTGCGCCACCTCGCCGCCGTGGCGGATCAGATCGCGCAGCGTGTCGAGGCTCATCTTCGAGGTCTTCTTCTCCTCCTCGAAGATGATCTGCGCGAGCGTGACGGACGTGAGATCCTCCTTCGTCCGGTTGTCGATGATCTTCACCTCGGCGCCCGCCTTGATCATCTGGGCGATCTCGTCGAGGGTCACGTAGCGCGACTCGACCGTGTCGTAGAGCTTACGGTTGGTGTAGCGCTTGATGACCTTGGGCTCGCGCCCACCCGCGGAGGGCTCGCTGGCTGCGGGGCGTTCTTCGTTCATGGGGGCCGTCCGAGGTGAGTAAGTGCGCGAACTCAAAGGATTGTTCTGGGGCGGACGCTTTGTGTCAAGCGCCGCAGCGGTGTAATCTGCGGATCCCGAGTGGGGCCGCATGATCGTCCTCTGCACCAGCTGTCAAGCGAGGTTCCGCGTCGCGGACGAGAAGATCGGCCCGCGCGGCGCCAAGGTGCGCTGCTCGCAGTGCAAGACGGTCTTCGCCGTGCAGCGTGAGCACGGCGGGACGCCGCCCGCCGCGGTGCCCGCCCCGGCGCCGCGCGCGCCGGCGCTCGACGTCGAGCTCGAGCCGCCCGCGCGCTCCTCCGCACCGGCGTCCGGCGATCCCTTCGCGTTCCCCCCGCCGCCGGAGCCGTCGTTCGCTCGCCCGGACACCTTCGCTGCCCCTTCGTTCGATCCGTTCGCCCCCGCGGCGCCCGCCGGGCCGGAGGCCGACCCCTTCGCGTGGACCATCCCGGCGCCCGCCGCGCGCGAGCCGCACGCGACCGAGGCCGATCCCTTCCAGGCGGCGGATCCGTTCGCCTCCTCGACGGCGAGCGACGATCCGTTCGCCGCCGGCGCCGGCGACGCCGCCGGCGCGCCCGAGGAAGAGGCCTCCTCCTTCGGGGCCGACCCCTGGGCCGCGACCGGCAGCGCGGCGCTCGCGGAGGTGGCGGACGGTCCCGCGGAGTCCTCGGGCCGCGCGCGCGGGCTGCCGCTCACGGACCTCGCCGACCTGCTCGGCGCCGCGCCGGCTCCCGCCGAGCCGCCGCCCGAGCCCGCCGGCGAGGCGGCCCCGCCCTCCGGGCCCGATCTGACGCTCGAGGATCGCGAGACGCCGGCGGCGTTCCGTGCGTCCGGCGGCGGCCGCGACCGCTCGCGCGGCGCGTTCGGCGGCTCGGAGCCGGCGTTCGGCGGGCCGGGTCTCGCGCTCGACTCCGAGCCCGCGTTCGCCTTCGGTGCGCCGGGCCTCGAGCTGTCCGAGCTCTCCTCGCACCCCGAGCCGTCCTTCGCACCCGCGCACCACGCCTCCGCCGCGCTCGCCCTCGCCACGGAGCCGACGCCTGCGCCCGCTCCGCGCGCCCCGCTCCGCCCGCCGCCCCTGCCGATCCCGGCGCACGTCCCCACGACGCTAGACTTCATCCCCGTCGCCGAGGTGCCGGAGCCGCACGCGCCGGTGCGCGCGGCGCCGTTCACGGCCCCGCCCGCCTCGGCGCGGCGAGGCTCCTCGGCGCGCGGCGCGCGGCTGACCGCGCTCGCCGTGAACGCCGTCGCGCTCGTGGCCGTGCTCGCCATCGCGCTCGCGATGCTCGTCGTGTGGCGCGGCGGGCGCATCGAGGCCGCGGCGTTCCGGCCGGCGGCCATCGCCGCCGCCCTCCGCCACGGCACGCCCGCGGGCCCGTTCGTCGCGTCCGACGTCCGCAGCGGCCTCTACGATAGGGAGCGCGCCGCCCCCATCCTGTTCGTCCGCGGCTCCATCGTCTCGCACGCGCCGGCGCGGGTCCGCTCGGTCCGGGTCGCGGTGGAGGTGGTGCGCGAGGGGACGGTGATCGCGCGCGGGGAGGCGCTCGCGGGGGCGGTCCCGGGCCCGGAGGATCTCTGGCGCGCGGCCACTCCGGAGGCGCTCGCCCGGGCGTCCCGCGCCGCCGCCCGGCGTGCGCCCGACGAGATCCGGCCCGGGGACGAGGTGCCCTTCCTCGTCGCGATCGACGAGTACCCGCCGCAGCTCGCCGGGGCGGCGCTGCGCATCTCCGCCGCGCCGGAGGAGGCGCGCCGGAGGTGACGGGCGCGACCGCGCCGGAGGTCCTGGCGGCGCGGCGGCTCGCGCGGCGGCTCGGGGCGCTCGAGGAGGGAGAGATCCGCGCCCGCGCCGCGGGCCGCGCGCTCGGCGCCGAGGCGCCCGCCGCGGCGGCGGTGCTCGTCGCGGCGCTCGCCCGCGCGCCCGACCCCGCGTCTCGCGTCGCCATCGCCGCGGTCGGCCAGGCCCTCGCGGATCCCGATCCCGAGCTGTCCTACGCGTGGCGCGCCGAGCTCTACGCGGCCGCCACCGAGCGCGGCCTCGACGAGGTCACGAGCCTGCTCGTCTCCCCCGCGCCGCTGCGCGCGTTCCCCGCCGCGCGCGCCCGGCCGGATCCCCGGCTCGCGGGGCTGTCGATGGGTCACAAGAAGGCGTTCGCGCGCGGGCGCCGCGATCCCGATCTCCTCGCGCGTCTGGCGGCGGAGGGCGATCCCGCCGTCGTCGAGGAGCTGCTGCGGAACCCGCAGCTCACGGAGCCGTTCGTCGTCCGCATCGCGGCGCGCCGCCCGTGCCGGCCCGAGACCCTGCGCCGCCTCTTCGAGTCGCGCTGGTGCAGCCGGCCCGCGGTCGCCCGCGCGCTGGCGCGGAACCCGTACGCGGAGCCCGAGCTCGCGCTGAAGCTCGTCCCTTCGCTCCCCGGGCCGGACCTGCGCGCGCTGGCGGAGGATCTCGCGATCCACCCGCTCGTCCGCGCCCTCGCCCGGAAGCTCCGGCGGGAGCGGGGCCGCCGCGACGGGTCGTCTCCGAAAGCGCGGCCGCTCTAGACGACGGCTCGTGGTTCGCGATCACCTCGGGTGCCGCGAGTCACCCTCCCGCCCGCGCGCCGGCGGCTCGCCGGAGGCGCCCGCGCGCGCGTTGCGCACGGCGCGGCCGAGCGCGTCGCCGAGCGCGGGGATGCGCGTCGCGCCGAAGACGAGGAGGGTGACGAACAGGACGAGGAGGAGCTCGGTCATCGGGATCCAGCGCGGCCGCTGCCGCGAGCGAGGTAGAATAGCCGCGCGCCCCCCTCGATGCCAGGCGCGGGGAGCGCGCCCATGCCGGGAGCAATGACCGATGCGCCGCGGGTCGCGGGGCGGCCCCTCGTCCTGGGGCACCGCGGCGCGAGCGCCGACGCGCCCGAGAACACGCTCTCCGCCTTCCGCCTCGCGCTCGAGCAGGGCGCGGACGGGGTCGAGCTGGACGTGTGGCGCTGCGCCACCGGGGAGCTGGTCGTCTTCCACGACGAGGACGCGGCCCGCCTCACCGGCGTCGCCCTCTCCGTCCCCGACGCGCCCTTCGCGGCGCTGCGGGCGCTCGACGTCGGCGCGCTCCGCGGAGACCGCTTCCGGGGTGAACGGATCCCGCGCCTCGAGGAGGTGCTCGAGGCCCTGCCGGGCGCGGTCCTGAACGTGGAGCTCAAGTCGCGCCTCCGCCGCGCCGACCTCGGGCTCGCCACCGCGGTCGCGGGGGTCCTCCGCCGCGCGCGCGCCGGCGGCCGCGTCCTCGTGTCGTCGTTCGACTACCGGCTCGTGGTGGCGTTCCGCGTCGCCGCGCCGGAGCTCCCGGTGGGGCTGCTCGTCGAGGCCGAGCGTCCGCGCCGCGTCCTGACCGCGCTCGCGACGCGGCTCTTGCGGCCCGCCGCGATCCACCCCGAGCGCCAGCTCGTCACCCCCGCCCGTGCGCGCGCCTGGGCGAAACGCGGACTCGCGGTGAACGTCTGGACGGTGGACGATCCCGAGGAGGCGCGCCGGCTCGCCGCGCTGGGCGCGGCGGCGATCATCACGAACGCGCCGGGGCGGATCCGCGCGGCGCTCGCCCCTAGAACTCCCAGCCCGCCTTGAGCGCGCCGCCCCACGTGGAGGCGAGCCGGTAGTCCGGGTACTCGTCCGCCGCGGGGTTGGCCTTCCCGTCCTTCGTCGCGCCGCCGAAGTACGTGACCTCGCCCGCGAGCGAGACGACGTGGGCGGTGAAGCGCACGCCCGCGGTCGTCCGGTAGAAGCCGGCGCGCAGCTTCGGGAACGCGGCCTGCGTGGAGCGCAGGTCGGCGGGCGCGGTCGCGGTCGTCCCGCCGGCGCGGCGCGGGCCGAAGTCCATCGTCTCGGAGGACGCGCCGACGTAGGTGAAGCGCCCCGCGAGGTAGGGCGTGAAGCTCGTGACCCCGTTCACGCCGAAGCGCTTCGACACCATGAGGTCGAGGTCCGTCGCGCCGAGGTTCCAGTCGCGCTGGCCGAAGAGCTGGGTGTGGGCGACGCGCACCGCGAGGTCGGGCAGCACGCGGAAGCCCTCGTTGAGCGCCCACTTCCCCTCGACCTGCGCGCCGAAGTAGGAGGACTGCGACAGGTAGATCATCCGGCCGCCCAGCTCGAGGCTGAACGGCAGCGACTTACGGACGTGCACCGAGGGCAGGAACAGCTCGTGGGGCGTCATCGAGCGGGTCTGCCACGGGCCGCGCGGCTCGAACACGGGCGGCGAGCCGAACGAGGTCCGGCCGACGGTCCCGGGGTGCACCGCGACGTAGGCCGCCTCGAGGTCGACGTCGAAGCCGACGTAGCCGGTCGTGGAGGCGGGGGTGAGGATCGCGGACGAGAGCGCGAGCGCCGTCTCGGTGGAGAGGATGGCGAAGCGCGTCTTGGCCTCGCTGGCGAGGAGCGCCGCCTCCGAGTCGGAGAGCGTGAAGGGGGTGTCCTGCACCTTGGCGAGCCGCTTCCATACGTCGGCGCTCGGCGCGCCCAGCCGGGCGAGATCGAGATCGAGCGGCTCCCCCGCGAGGGCGAGGCCCGGGCGCAGCGACAGGACGGCGGCGACGGCGATGGGCGCCAGCAGACGACGCATGGAACCTCCAGGGGCGCCTCGCCCGGACGAGCTCCGGCCGGGCAGGCGGCGACGAAGTTACAGCCGGGATCCGGATGGGTCAATTCGAGGAGAATCGCCCCGCCGCCCGGAGCCGTCCGTCCCGGATCTCCTCGCGCGGCGGCGGCCCGAGCTGCCTCGAGGGCCGCAACACCGCGGAATCCGGTCCGACCGGGGCGCCGCGCCGCCCGGCACGCGCCGTGCTCTCCTTCGCGCGCACCGGGCCCAACCCAATCCTTTCAGGCGCCCGGAGGAGACTCACATGCGTAAGATGATCGGCACCCTCGCGGCCCTCGCCGTTTTCGCCTCCGCCGCCCCTGCGTTCGCGCAGGAGACGAAGCCGGAGGCCCCGGCCGCCGCGACGGAGACGAAGACGGAGGCCACGCCGGCCGCGAAGCCGGCGAAGAAGAAGCACACCGCGAAGAAGCACACCGCCAAGAAGGCGGCCGCGAAGACCGAGGCCGCCCCGGCCGCGCCCGCGTCGAAGTAGCCGAACGGTTCCCGGCACCGGCGGCTCACCCCCCGCCGCCGGTGCCGGGTCCCCCGGGCGCGTGAGCTGGAACGATCATGTCCCTCCGTGCCCGCATCATCCTGCTCTTCGCCGCGACGCTGGTCCTCACCCTCGGCGTCGCGTCCTACCTCGGCGAGCGGGTCGCGACCCGCGCCATCGAGGCCACGCTGCGCGAGCGCAGCGTCGACCTCGCGAAGGCGGTCGCGGAGGAGCTGGACCTCTCCCCCGGCACCGACATCGAGAAGGCCGCCGACGCGCTGGCCGAGCAGCTCCGGCCGCGCCGCATCGTGCGCTTCGCCGAGCTCGCCATCCGGCACAAGGGCGAGGTGCGCGTCGCGCGCGTGACGTTCGGGCTCGAGGGCGCCGAGATCGAGGCCGAGACCCGCGCCGCGCGGGCGTTCCCCGTCGAGGCGACGGTGTCGCTCGTCGACGACGGCGAGTCGCGCGGCTGGCGGGTGGACCTCCCCCTCCACGAGGGGCGCACCACCTTCGGCGCGCTGCGGATCGAGACGACGCTCTCGGAGGTCGAGGAGATCGCCAGCACCGAGCGCCGCGAGTTCTTCCTCGTCGCCGGGGTGGGGGCCGCGGTCCTCGCCGTGCTGTTCACGTTCCTCCTCGGTCACATGCTCGTGCGGCCGCTGTCGCAGCTGGCGGTCGCCATCGAGGGCGTCCAGTCGGGCGCCATCGACGCGGAGGGGGTGCCCGGCCCGGAGCGGTCCGACGAGATCGGCGTGCTCGCCCGCGGCCTGCGCGCCATGCTGCAGCGGGTGCGCCGCTTCAACGACGACCTCGCCGCCATGGTCGCCGACGCGACGGCCGACCTCGCCCGCAAGAACCGCGAGCTCGCCGAGCTGAACCGGCTCCTGTTCGAGGCGCGCCGGGACCTCGTCTCCAAGGAGCGGCTGGCGGCGCTCGGCCAGCTCTCCGGCACCATCGCCCACGAGCTCGGGAACCCCCTCAACACGATCAGCGGCCACGTGCAGCTCCTCGCGCGCGATCCGGCGTGCCCGCCCGAGCTCAGCGCCGGGCTCGAGGTCGTGGAGAGCGAGGTGCGGCGGATGACCGCCATCATCCGGCGCTTCCTCGACTCGGCCCGCGGCCTGCGGCCCGAGGCGGCGCCGGTGGACCTCGCCGCGCTCGTGCACGAGGCGCTCACCCTCAACGTGCCGGAGGCCGACCGGGCGCGCCTCGAGCTCGTGCGCGAGGTGCCGCCCGATCTCGCCCAGGTGCGCCTCGATCCCGCGCTGGTCGGCCACGTGCTCGGGAACCTCGTGTCGAATGCGGTCGAGGCGATGCCGGGGGGCGGCCGGCTGGCGGTGCGCGCCGCCCGGCGCGGCGGGCTCCTCGGGCTCTCGGTGAGCGACACGGGGGCCGGGCTGCGCCCCGAGGAGCGCAAGCGGATCTTCGAGCCGTTCTACACGACGAAGCCCTCCGGCAAGGGCACCGGCCTCGGGCTCGCCATCTCGCGCGAGATCGCGGCGGCCCTGCGCGGACGCATCGAGGTGGAGAGCACGCCCGGCGCGGGCGCGACGTTCACGCTTTGGATCCCGACCCCGGCGGCGGACGGGGCGGAGGAGGAGGGGGGCGATGGCGCGCTTCAGGATCCTGGTCGTCGATGACGATCGCGCGAGCCGCGAGCTGCTCGCGCGGATCCTCGTCGCGCGCGGCCACGACGTGCTGGCGCTGCCGGACGGCAAGGACGCGCTCGCGGCGCTCGAGCGCGGGCCGGTGGATCTCGTCGTCTCCGACATCCGCATGGCGGACGTGGACGGGCTGCAGCTCACGGATCGCATGCGCGAGGCCGCCCCCGACACCCCGGTCGTGCTCGTGACCGCGTTCGGCAACGTCGAGGGGGCCGTGGAGGCGATCCGCCGCGGCGCGTTCGACTACATCTCGAAGCCCTACGACGTCGACGCGATCGCCGTGGTGGTCGAGCGGGCGCTCCGCCAGCGCGCGCTCGTCCTCGAGAACCGGGCGCTGCGAGGGCAGGTCCGCGAGCGCTACCGGCTCGAGGACGTCGTGGGCCGGAGCGAGGCGATGCTGGAGGTCTACAAGACCGCGGCGCGCGTCGCGCCGAGCCCGGCCACCGTGCTCATCCTCGGCGAGAGCGGGACCGGCAAGGAGCTCGTCGCCCGCGCGATCCACGCCGCCTCGCCGCGCGCCTCGGGGCCGTTCGTGCCGGTGGACTGCGGGGCGATCGCGGAGGGGGTGCTCGAGTCCGAGCTCTTCGGCCACGCCCGCGGCGCGTTCACCGGCGCGCAGGCCAGCCGGCGCGGGCTCTTCGAGGAGGCCCACGGCGGAACGCTGTTCCTGGACGAGATCGGCGACGTCGGCCCCGCGCTGCAGGCGCGCCTCCTGCGCGCCCTCCAGGAGGGCGAGATCCGCCGGGTGGGCGCGAACGAGCCGGTGCAGGTGGACGTGCGCGTCGTCGCGGCGACGAACAAGGACCTCGCGGCGGCGGTGCAGGCCGGGCGCTTCCGCGAGGACCTCTACTACCGCCTCAACGTGGTGACGCTCCGCATCCCGCCGCTCCGCGATCGGCGGGAGGACATCCCGCTGCTCGTCGAGCACTTCGCCGCGAAGCACGGGCACCCGCAGGCGGTGGTCACGCCCGCCGCGCGCGAGATGCTCGTCGGCTGGCGCTGGCCGGGGAACGTCCGCGAGCTCGAGAACGTCGTGGCGCGCGCCCTCGCCTTGAACCCCACCGGCGTCATCGAGCCGGACGCGCTCCCCGAGTCGATCCGCGGGCCGGGCGCGGCGCCCATCCCGGCCGTCGCCGCCGGTGAGCGCCCCACCCTCGCGGAGCTCGAGCGCCGCTACGCCGCGCAGGTGCTCGCCGAGCAGGGGGGGAACAAGACGCGCGCCGCGGAGGTGCTGGGCATCGACCGCAAGACGCTCTACCGGATCCTGGGGGAGGAGCGGGAGGAGTCGAAGGCCTAGCGGAGCCGCCCGCGGGTTCGGTGTCACCCTGCGGCGAAGTGCCCACGCCCGAGCGGGACTCGCGCGGGACCGCCGCAGCGCTACATCAGGGGCCCGTGAACGACCTCCTCGCTGCCCGCTGGCTTTTCGGGACCTCGCTCGCCTTCCACATCGTCTTCGCGGCGGTCGGCGTCGCGATGCCGCTCTTCATGGTGCTCGCCGAGTGGCGCTTCCGGCGCACCGGCGCGCCGGCCTACCTCGAGCTCGCGAAGCGCTGGGCCAAGGGGACCGCCATCCTCTTCGCCGTCGGGGCGGTCTCCGGGACGGTGATCTCGTTCGAGCTCGGGCTCCTCTGGCCGCGCTTCATGGAGTTCGCCGGGCCCATCATCGGGATGCCCTTCTCGCTCGAGGGCTTCGCGTTCTTCGCTGAGGCGATCTTCCTCGGCATCTACCTGTACGGCTGGGGCCGGGTGGGGCCGCGGCTGCACCTCGCGAGCGGCGTCGTGGTCGCGGCGAGCGGCGCCGCCTCGGCGTTCTTCGTCACGCTCGCGAACGCGTGGATGAACGTGCCGGCGGGCTTCGCGGTGCTCCACGGCGCCGCCTCGGACGTGCAGCCGCTCGTGGCCATGTTCCCGCCGGGCTGGGCGCACGAGGTGGTGCACGTGCTGCTCTCGAGCTACGTCGCGACCGGGTTCGCGGTGGCCGGCATCCACGCGCTCTTCCTGCTGCGCGATCCGGCGAACGCGTTCCACCGCGGCGCGCTCCGCGTGGCCCTCGGCGTCGGGGCGGTCGCGGCCCTCCTCCAGCCCATCTCGGGCGACTTCTCCGCGCGCCAGGTGGCGGCGACCCAGCCCGTGAAGCTCGCCGCGCTGGAGGGGCAGTTCCGGACCGAGCGCGGCGCGCCGCTCCGGGTCGGCGGGCTCCCCGACGTCGAGGCGCGGGAGACGCGCCTCGCCCTCGAGATCCCCTACGGCCTCTCGCTCCTCGCCTTCCACGACCCGCGGGCGGAGGTGCGCGGCCTCGAGGCGTTCCCGCGCGAGAACTGGCCGAACGTGCGGAACGTCCACCTCGCCTTCCAGGCCATGGTCGGCCTCGGCAGCGCGCTCGCGCTCGTCGCGCTCGCGTACCTGTATCACCGGCTCCGCGGGAAGCCCCTGCCGCGCCTCCTCCTCCGGGCGGTGCTCGTCACCTCGCCCTTCGGCTTCCTCGCCCTCGAGGCGGGCTGGCTCGTCACCGAGTGGGGCCGGCAGCCGTTCACGATCCGCGACGTCATGCGGACGGCGGACGCGGTGACGCCGGTCGGCAACATCGCCGTCCCGTTCGTGGCGTTCACGATCCTCTACCTGTTCCTCGCGGCGATGGTGATCGTCCTCCTCCGCCGCCAGATCGCGAAGAGCCCGCCCGCGTCCGAGGTCGGGGCGCCCGCGCCGGCGGAGGGCGCCCTGTGACAGCCGCGGATCTCCTCGGCGGCGCGATCCTCGCCGCGCTCGTGCTCTACGCGCTCCTCGGCGGCGCGGACTTCGGCGGCGGCATCTGGGATCTCCTGGCGACGGGCCCGCGCAAGCGGGCGCAGCGCGAGCTCGTCGAGCACGCGATCAGCCCGATCTGGGAGGCGAACCACGTCTGGCTCATCCTCGTCATCGTCCTCCTCTTCACCGCCTTCCCGAAGGCGTTCGCGGCGATCTCGATCACGCTCTTCGTGCCGCTCGTGCTGCTCCTGTTCGGGATCGTGCTCCGCGGGGCGGCCTTCACCTTCCGCACCTACGACACGCCGGAGGACCGCGTCCAGGTGCGCTGGGGGCTCGTCTTCTCCGCCTCCTCCGTGCTCGCGCCGGTCGTGCTCGGGGTGATCGTCGGCGCCATCGCCTCCGGCCGGCTCGCGGGGCCGCCGGAGGGGGTCGATCCGCTCGCCTGGCTCGCGCCGTTCCCGCTCGCGGTGGGCTTCTTCGCGGCGGCCCTCTTCGCGTTCCTCGCCGCGACCTACCTCGCCGTCGAGGCGCGGGACGCGCTGCGGGAGGACTTCCGGCGCCGCGCCATCGGGGCGGGCGCCGCCGTGTTCCTCGCCGCCGCGCTGGCGGGCGTCCTGTCCTGGTACGACGCGCCCCTCGTGTTCGCCGGGCTCCTCCGGCGCGGCTTCTCGCTGCCGCTCCACGTTGCCACCGCGGTCGCGGCGGTGACGGCGTTCGCCGCGCTGTTCCGCCGCCGCTACCGCCTCGCGCGCGCGGCGGCGGCGGCGCAGGTCACGCTCATCGTGCTCGGCTGGGGCGCCTCGCAGTACCCGTACCTCGTCGTCCCGGGCCTCACGCTGGCGACGGCGAGCGCGCCGCGCGCGACGCAGGTGGCCGTGCTGTGGGCGCTCGCCGCGGGCGCGATCTTCCTCTTCCCGGCCCTGTACCTGCTGTTCCGCGTGTTCAAGGGCGAGCGGCCGTTCTCGGTCCTGGACCGGCGGCCCGCGCCGGGCCCGCGGGGCGAGGGCTAGGCGCCGGCTACCGCTGCGCCGCCACCGCCGCGACGTCGCCGACGAGCGCGCGGACGTCGTCGTCGGTCACGTCCCACGCGCACATGAAGCGGGAGCCGCCGCCGATGAAGTCGTAGAAGCGCCAGCCGCGCCCGCGGAGCGCGTCCGCGGCCCCGGGCGGCAGGGCGGCGAACACGGAGTTCGCCTCGCGCGGGTGGAGGATCCGGACCGACGGGATGGCGCGGAGCCCGGCCTCGAGGCGGGCGGCCTGCTCGTTCGCGCGCCGCGCGTGGCGGAGCCAGGCGCCGTCGCGGAGCATGCCCACCCACGGGGCCGCGAGGAACCGCATCTTCGAGGCGAGCTGGCCGGCCTGCTTGCAGCGATAGTCGAACTCCGCAGCGAGGGCGCGATCGAAGAACACCACCGCCTCGCCGACCGCCATGCCGTTCTTCGTCCCCCCGAAGCAGAGGACGTCGACGCCCGCCTTCCAGGTGAGCTCCCTCGGCGCGACGCCGAGCGAGGCGACCGCGTTCGCGAAGCGGGCCCCGTCCATGTGGAAGCGCAGCCCGCGCGCCTTCGCGCGCGCGCCGATCGCCGCGAGCTCCTCCGGCCGGTAGACCGTGCCGAGCTCGGTCGCCTGCGTGACGGAGACCACGCGCGGCTTCGGGTAGTGGATGTCGCTGCGCTTCTCGACCATGTGGTCGATGCCGGCGGGGTCGATCCGGCCGTCCGCGCCGGGGAGGGTGAGCACCTTCGTGCCGTTCGAGAAGAACTCGGGCGCGCCGCACTCGTCGGTCTCGACGTGGGCGGCCTCGTGGCAGAGGATCGAGTGGTAGGACTGGCAGAGGGACGCGAGGGCGAGCGAGTTGGCGGAGGTGCCGTTGAAGACGAAGAACACCTCGCAGTCGGTCTCGAACGTCTCGCGGAGGAGGTCGGCCGCTCGCGCGGTGTAGCGGTCGTCGCCGTACCCCGGCGCGTGGCCGGCGTTCGCCTCCGCCATGGCCGCCCAGGCCTCCGGGCAGATGCCGGCGTAGTTGTCGCTCGCGAAGTGGCGCCGCTCGTGCGGGGGGGTGATCATGAGGCGCGCATGGTAAGGCCGGGCGCCCGCCGCGCGCCAGCGGCGGCGAGGACGGGCCTGCGGCCTCACCGGTAAGGGCGGACCGGCGCGATCTGCGAGGCCAGCTTCTCGGGCGCGATCGCCGGCAGCCGGCACTGGCCGCGCTCGCAGACGTAGGCGGTCGGCCGGCCGTTCAGGGCGACCTTCTCCGCCGCCACCGGCGCCACGCGCCCGAGCCGCTCGAGCACCGCGCCCTCGGGGGCCCCGGCGATGGCGCGGTTCGGGAGGAAGCTCCGCCTGAGCACGGACACGAACGGCTCCGGCGCGCTCTCGCCCTCCGGCCAGACGAGCACCACCTCGCGCGCGGCGTCCAGGGCGAAGTCGACGGCGAGGAGCAGCTCGGTGAAGGAGGCGGGGTGCTCCCCGATCGCCAGCGCGTAGTGGCGGAGCGCGCCCTCGGCGCGGAGGCGCCAGCGGTCGTCGGTGGTGAACGCCGAGAGCCGGAGCGCGTTCACGAGCGCGACCGAGGCGCCGGACGGCTCCGCGCCGTCGTGGGTGGGCTTCTCGCGGGCGAGGAGCCGCTCGTGGTCGGCCGCGGTGCCGAACCACCCGCCGCCCTGCGGGTCGCCGAACAGCGCCTCGAGCCGCTCGGACAGCTCGACCGCCGCCTCGAGCCAGCGCGGGTCGAACGTCGCCTCGTAGAGATCGAGCAGCCCCTGCGCGACGAAGGCGTGGTCGTCGAGGAAGGCCGGGACGCCCGCCGCGCCGTCGAGCCAGGCGCGGCGCAGCCGGCCCTCCACGACCATCCGCCCGAGCACGAACTCGGCGGCGCGGGCCGCCGCCACGACGTGGCGCTCCTCGCCGAGGGCACGACCCCCGAAGGCGAGCGCCGAGATCGCGAGGCCGTTCCAGCCGGCGAGGATCTTCTCGTCGCGCAGCGGTCGCGGGCGTTCCTCGCGCGCCGCGTACAGGATCGCGCGCTGCGGCGCGAGCGCCTCCCACGCGTCCTCGTCCGGCGCGGGGACGTGGAGGATGTTCCGGCCCTCGAAGTTCCCCCGCTCGCTCGCGCCGTGGAAGCGCATGAAGCGCTCGGCCCCCTCGCCCAGGCGCTCGCGGAGCTCCGCCGCGCTCCAGACGAAGAACCTCCCCTCCTCGCCCTCGGAGTCGGCGTCGGTGGCGGAGTAGAGCGCCCCCTCCGGAGAGGTCATCTCGCGCCCGAGGTAGTCGAGGGTCTGGCGGACCACGCGCGCGAGGTCCCGCCGCCCGGTGACCTGGAACGCCTCGGCGTAGGCGACCGCGAGGAGCGCGTTGTCGTACAGCATCTTCTCGAAGTGGGGGACGAGCCAGGCGGTGTCGGTGGAGTAGCGGTGGAACCCGCCGCCCACCTGGTCGTGCAGCCCGCCCGCCGCCATCTTCTCCAGCGTGAGGGTCGCCATCCGGAGCGCCTCCGGATCGCGCGCCCGGCGGTGGTAGCGGAGGAGGAAGCGCACCGGCAGGCTGGAGGGGAACTTCGGCGCGCGGCGCAGCCCGCCGTTCACCGGGTCGAACGCGTCGCGGAATCCGCGGAACGCCGCCTCGAGCACCTCCGGCCCCGGCGTGTCGGAGGCGGGCGGCCCCTGCGGCGCGAGCGCCCCGCGGACCGCCTCCACGAGCGAGCGCGTCGCCGCCTCCACGCGCCCGGCGTCGCGCGCGTACAGGTCGGCGACCTCGCCCAGGATCGAGAGGAACCCGCGGCCGGCGCCGCGATCGCCGTCGCGGGCCGGGAAGTAGGTCCCGCCGAAGAACGGCTCCCGGTCCGGCGTGAGCCACACGCTCATGGGCCAGCCGCCGCTGCCCGTCAGGAGCTGCACCGCGGTCATGTAGAGCCCGTCCACGTCGGGCCGCTCCTCGCGGTCCACCTTGATGGGCACGTAGCGCTCGTTGAGGACGCGCGCGATCTCCTCGTCCTCGAACGACTCGCCCTCCATCACGTGGCACCAGTGGCAGGTCGAGTAGCCGACGGAGAGGAACACCGGGCGGCCGGTGCGACGGGCCTCCTCGAAGGCCTCCTCGCCCCACGGCCGCCAGCTCACCGGGTTATGAGCGTGCTGGAGGAGGTAGGGGCTCTTCTCGAGGATGAGACGGTTCGTGAACCGAGGCCGCCCCTGCGCGTCGAGGTGATGGGTGCGGGGGACGTAGCCGTCGCCCTTCGCGCGCACCGCGTCGGTGAGCCGTCGCGCGAGCGCCTCCGGGAACGGGTCCGCTCCGGGCAGCCTGTCCATCATGGACGGTGCTTAACGGGGGGCGGGCGCCCGCTCATGGTGACCCGCCAGGGACCCTCAGAAGAGGTCTTCGAGGGACTTGGCGATCCGGGCCTCGATCTCCGCGCGCATGCGCCGGGCCGCCTGCACGGTCTCCTCGATGGCGGCCTGCAGATCGCCCGCGGACCCGCCCGGGATGACGCGCAGCGCCTCCCGGGGGAGGCGGCCCTCCGCGGGCGCATCGCCGCCTCGCCGCCCACCGGGCAGGACCACGAGCCGCGCGCGTGGGACGTCCACGTCCATGAGAACAAGCTACGGCGCCGAACGGGCGCGGGAAGGGACCCGCGGAAGGCCCACGCGGCCCCGCCCGACGTCTCGCGGCGCCCCCGGTCGCCCCGAGCGGGCGCTCAGCCCTTGATCACACCCATCGGCTCGAGCCGGGCGACGAGGCGCGAGATCCCCGCGCCGTCCATGACCGCCACGACCTGCGCCACGTCCTTGTAGGCCTCGCTCATCTCCTCGGCGAGGGTCTTCTTCCCGCGCGCGATGACCTCGATGCCCCGCGCGGCGAGCTCGCGCGCGATGGAGCGCCCGCGCCCGCGCCGGAGCGCCTCCCCGCGCGACATGAGCCGGCCTGCGCCGTGGCACGAGCTGCCGAAGGTGTCGGCCATCGCCCGCGCGGTCCCCGCGAGGACGTAGGAGTAGCGGCCCATGTCGCCCGGGATGAGCACCGGCTGGCCGGCGGCGCGGTAGGGCGCCGGCACGCGGGGATCGCCGGGCCCGAAGCAGCGCGTCGCCCCCTTGCGGTGCACGAGGACCCGCCGGACGACCCCGTCGACCGCGTGCTCCTCGAGCTTCGCGACGTTGTGGCAGACGTCGTAGAGGACGCGGGCGCCGAGCTCGCGCTCCGAGATCGCGAGGGCGTGGAGGAGCGCGCGCACGGCGAGGCCGGTCATCACCTGGCGGTTCGCCCAGGCGAAGTTCGCGGCGGCCTGCATCGCGCCGAGGTAGCGCTGGCCGAGCGCGCTCGCGATCGGCGCGGCGGCGAGCTGCGGATCGGGGAGGGTCGCGTAGTCCTCCCCGAACTCGCCGCGCCGCGCGGCGATCTCGGCGACGAACTCGTCGCAGACCTGGTAGCCGAGGCCGCGCGAGCCGGTGTGGATCTGGATCGCCACCCGGCCCGGGACGAGCCCGAACGCCTCGGCGACCACCGGGTCGTACACCTCGGCGATCCGGTCCACCTCCAGGAAGTGGTTCCCGCTCCCGAGCGTGCCGAGCTGATCCGCGCCGCGCGTCCGCGCTCGCGCGCTGACGGCCGACGGATCGGCGCCGGAGAGCCGGCCGCCCTCCTCGCAGCGCTCGGCGTCGTCGCTCGCCGCGGCGAACCCGCGCCGGACCGCCCAGCGAGCGCCGCCCGCGAGGACCTCGTCGAGCGCGTCGTCCGAGAGCCGCGGGATGGCGCTCTTAGCCCCCACGCCGGTGGGGATGTCGCGGTAGAGCTGGGCGGTGACCGCGTGCAGCCGCGGGCGGACGTCCTCCGCCTCGAGGGCGGTGGTGAGGACCCGCACGCCGCAGTTGATGTCGTAGCCCACGCCGCCCGGCGACACGGCGCCGTGCTCGGCGTCCATCGCCGCCACGCCGCCGATGGGGAACCCGTATCCCCAGTGGATGTCCGGCATCGCCAGCGAGAAGCGGAGGATGCCGGGCAGGTGCGCGACGTTCGCGACCTGCTGGAGCGCGGGGTCGTCCGGCGCCGGCGGCCCGACGCTGTAGACCCGGCCCGGCACGCGCATGCGCCCTTCGCGCGGGATCTCCCACAGGTCGCCCTCGATGCGCCGGAGCTTCATTCGTTCCTCGCCAGACGAGAGTTCGAGGTTCGCGATGGTCCCCAGGGAGGGGCCCCGTCGCGAAGCGACGGGGAGGGACGCAGTCCCTCCCGGCGGGGAACGGTCGCGAACCCGCGAAGCGGGCGCGACCGTTCACGGGCCCCGCCGAGCAGGGGTGGGGCCCCGACGACGGCGGCCAGCCGTCGGCGGGGCGGGGGCGCAGCCCCCGTCATATATCGAAGACCGCCTGCGCCACCCACCCCGCACCCTCGCGCTCGAGCCGCGCCGCGTGCCAGGTGACCGCCTTCAGATCCGCGCCCTCCGCGTGCAGCACCGGATCGCGCCGGCCGAAGGCGACGACCGCCTCCGTCCCCGCCGCGTCCACCCGCAGCACCTCGCAGGCCGCCGGGACGAGCGCCTCGGTCGCCAGCCGGTACAGGAGCTCGCGCAGCAGCGCCACGGCGCTGCCCGCGAGGCCCGGCCCACCCTCCACCGCGACGCGCTCCTCCCGCTCGGCCGCGACGGCGGCGCCGCCCGCCGCGAGCGCCGCGAACGCGAGGACGAGCCGCGCGAGCGCCTCCTCCGCCGTGGCGCCGCGGGTGCGCACCCCCACGTCGGCCGTGTGGCCGAGGTCCTCGTACGGCTGCGGCAGCGAGAGGCGCATCCCGGGGGAGCTTAGCCTCCGCACGCGCCGGCGCCGGGTCCGCGCGGGTCAGCCCGCCTCGACGGCCGCCCGGTCGGCGAGGGGCACGATCTCGCGCGCGGAGACGCGGAGGAAGCGCGCGTAGAGGCCCACCGCCACGGCGGTGAGCCCGAGGACGAAGCCCCACCACAGCCCGGTGACGCCCAGCCCGAGGGTGAACCCGAGCAGCACGGTCGCGGGGAAGCCGAGCGCCCAGTGGCCGACCAGGTTCGCGGCGAACGCGAAGCGGGTCTCGCCCGCGCCGCGCAGCACGCCGGCGCCGACGCCCTGGATGCCGTCGGAGAGCTGGAACAGCGCGGCGATGCGCAACAGCGGCACCGCGGCCGCGACGAGCGCGGGGTCGTCGGTCATCGCCCGAGCGATGGGCCCGGGGAAGAGGAAGAAGACGAGCCCGGAGAGCGACATGAACGCGGCCCCCGAGCCGAACGCGGCGAGGCCCGCCCGGCGCGCGCCCGCGCGATCGCGACGGCCCACCGCCCAGCCCACGCGCACGGAGCCGGCGTTGCCGAAGCCGATCGCGACGGTGAACGTGAGGCTCGCGATGGAGATGGCGAGCTGGTGCGCCGCGAGCGGGAGCGCGCCGAACCGGCCGGCGAGGAAGCCGACGAGCGCGAAGATGCCGACCTCCGCGCCCATGTGCAGGCCGACGGGGAGCCCGACCGCGAGGGCCGCCCGGAGCGCGGGGCCGTCCGGCGCGCGGGCGACGCGCCCCGGCGGCCGCGGCACGCCGCGAACGGCGAGCGCGAGCAGGGCGGCCTGGGCGACCGCGCAGAGGCTCGTCGCGATCGCCGCCCCCGCGGCGCCGAGCGGCGGGATGGCGCGGAGCGGGCCGGCCACGGCGGGGAGCCCTGCGCCGCCGAACACGAGGAGCACGTCGGCGGGGACGTTGAGGAGGTTCGCGAGCACCGTCGCGACGACCATCGGCCGGACCACGCCGTGCGCCTGGAGGTAGGCGCGGCCCGAGAAGTAGAGCAGGAAGAACGGCAGCCCCGGCAGCCGCCACACGAGGTAGCGCCCCCCCTCTCGCGCGACGTCCGCGTCGATCCCGAGCGGCTCGAGCGCCGCAGGCGCGAGCAGGAACGGGACGGCGAGGGCCGCGGAGAGGGCGAGGGCGAGCCAGGTCCCCTGCCAGAGGAGGCGGCGCGCGCGGGCGTCGTCCCCCGCGCCGAGCGCCTGCGCGATGAGGGGATCGAGGCCCTGCATGACCCCCATCCCCAGCACGGACAGCGCCATGAACAGCACGTTGCCCAGGCCGACACCGGCGAGGGGCAGGGGGCCCGCCCGCCCCACGACCGCGGTGTCCACGACGCCCATGAGCGCCTGTCCGCCCTGGGCGATCGCGAGCGGGACGGCGAGTCGAACGAGCGCGGAGACCTCCGCGCGGAGCGGGCTTACGGCGGGCGTCACGGGGGGCGGAACATACTCGCAACCGGCCGGGGGCGCAGCCGGTCGGCGTACCCTTCCACACCTCGCCCTCCGGCCACGGCGGGGTCCACGCCGGCGGGGGAGCCGCCGCCTTCTCTGGCGCGGCGTAGCGTACCCAGGGTCCGGGTGCCGTCATCGGCCGGGCGGCGTCCACAGCTTGAATCAGCAGAGATCCCGGAGATCTGGCCCGATCGCGGGTTAGCCTCTCGACGGCCGGGGCCCGACATGTTTACCTCCCGCCGCCCTCGCTGGGCCCTCGATGTCAGAAACCCGCTCACCGCGCGCCGGTCCTGAAACCTCCCGCAGCGCCACCCCGGCCGCCGCCGAGGCGGCCGTCGTCGCCACGCTGGCACCTGCCCACGGGCATCGCGCGCCCGCGAGAGGCGCCGCGCTCGCGAAGCTCGCGCTCGGCGCCCTCGGCGTCGTCTACGGCGACATCGGCACGAGCCCGCTCTACTCGCTGAAGGAGTGCTTCACCGGGCACCACGGCGTCGCCCCGAGCGCGGCGAACGTGCTCGGCGTCCTCTCGCTCGTGTTCTGGGCGATGACGTTCGTCGTCACGTTCAAGTACCTGTCCTTCGTGATGCGGGCCGACAACCGAGGGGAGGGCGGCATCCTCGCCCTGCTCGCCCTGGTCGGCCGCCACGAGGCCCGCCGCCGGGGCAGACAGCTCCTCCTCATCCTCGGGCTCTTCGGCGCGGCGCTCCTCTACGGCGACGGCGTCATCACGCCGGCCATCTCCGTCCTCGGCGCCGTCGAGGGCCTCACGGTCGCCGCGCCGGCGCTCGCGCACTGGGTCGTGCCCGTCACCGTCGGCATCCTCGCGCTCCTGTTCTTCATCCAGCGGCGCGGCACGGCGGTGGTCGGCGCGGTGTTCGGCCCGGTGATGCTCGTGTGGTTCGCCTGCATCGCCATCCTGGGCGTGCGCGGGATCCTCTTCGACGCCTCGATCCTGCAGGCGGTGCTGCCGACGCACGCGATCGGCTTCTTCGCCCGGAACGGCTGGCAGGGGTTCCTCGTCCTCGGCGGCGTGGTCCTCGTCATCACGGGCGGCGAGGCGCTCTACGCGGACATGGGCCACTTCGGGAAGCGCCCGATCCGCTTCGCGTGGCTCCTCGTGGCGATGCCCGCCCTGCTCCTCAACTACATGGGGCAGGGGGCGATCCTCCTCCACGATCCGGAGGCGGCGCGGAACCCGTTCTTCCTGCTCGTGCCCGAGTGGGCGCTCTACCCGATGATCGCGATCGCCACCGCGGCCGCGATCGTCGCGTCGCAGGCCCTCATCTCCGGCGCGTTCTCGCTGACGCGCCAGGCGGTCCAGCTCGGCTACTCGCCGCGCGTGACCATCCGGCACACCTCCTCGACCGAGATCGGCCAGATCTACGTGCCGGAGGTGAACGCGCTCCTCGGCATGGCGACCATCGCCCTCGTGCTCGGGTTCAAGACCTCCTCGAACCTGGCGGCCGCGTACGGCATCGCGGTGACGGGCACGATGGCGATCACGACGCTGCTCTTCCACAGGGTCGCGCGCGATCTGTGGCGCTGGCCGCGCTGGCGCGCCTGGCCCGTCACGCTCCTCTTCCTGTTCGTGGACGTGTCCTTCCTCGGGGCGAACATCATCAAGGTCGAGGAGGGCGGG
This sequence comes from Anaeromyxobacter soli, assembly GCF_022808855.1. Classification (GTDB taxonomy): domain Bacteria; phylum Myxococcota; class Myxococcia; order Myxococcales; family Anaeromyxobacteraceae; genus Anaeromyxobacter; species Anaeromyxobacter soli. The sequence continues at coordinate 109,798 of NZ_JAKZLF010000009.1, read as the reverse complement.
TGGTTCCCGCTCGCCGCCGCCGCGTTCGTGTTCACGCTGCTGTCCACCTGGAAGCGCGGCCGCGAGGCGCTCGCGGAGATGATGCGCGGCGCGGGCCTGCCGCTCGACGTGTTCCTCGAGGACATCGCGCGCCGCAAGCCCCAGCGCGTGCCCGGGACGGCCGTGTTCATGACCGGGAACACCGGCACCGTCCCGCCCGTGCTCCTGCACCACCTGAAGCACAACAAGGTGCTGCACGAGCGCGTGGTGCTCGCCTCCCTCATGACCGAGGAGATCCCCTCCATCCCCGACGCCGAGCGCGTCAGCGTGAAGGAGCTCGGCTCCGGCTTCTTCCAGGTGGTCGCCCGCTACGGCTTCATGGAGACCCCGGACGTGCCGGCGATGTTCGCGTCGCTGCCCCGCCGCAAGCTCGACGGGCCGAAGATCGAGCTGAAGCCGATGGAGACGACCTACTACCTCGGCCGCGAGACGCTCCTGCCGACGGGACCCTCCAAGATGTCGCGCTGGCGCAAGCGGCTCTTCATCATCATGGCGCGGAACGCCCAGACCGCGAGCGCGTTCTTCGGCCTGCCGCCGAACCGCGTGGTCGAGATGGGCGCGCAGATCCAGCTCTAGCGAGCCCGGCCCGGTCGGCGCGGACGCGGCTCGCCGCCTCGCCGAGCACGCCGCGACGCCGCCCCGCTCCCGACGATGCGCTGGCCCGACGCCCTCCGCTCCCTTCGCAAGCGCGACCTGCGGCTCTTCTTCGCCGGGCAGAGCGTCTCGCTCGCCGGCACCTGGATGCAGGGCGTCGCGCAGTCGTGGCTCGTGTGGCGGCTCACGCGCTCCTCCGAGCTCCTCGGCGTCGTGAACTTCCTCGGCCAGGTGCCCGTCTTCCTGTTCGGCATCTGGGCGGGCTCGATCGCCGATCGCCACCCCCGCCGGCGCATCGTCCTCCTCACCCAGACGAACGCGATCTTCCAGGCGGTGCTGCTCGCCGCGCTCACCCTCGCGGGCGTCGTCCGGCCCTGGCACGTGGTGGTGCTCGCCGGGATGCTGGGGCTCACCTACGCCTTCGAGATCCCGGCCCGCCAGGCGCTCCTCGCCGACATCGCCGGCAGCGACGCGCCGAACGCCATCGCGCTCAACTCCTCGATCGTGAACTCGGCGCGCATCGTGGGCCCGGCGCTCGCGGGCGCCCTCGTCGCCGCGGTGGGGGAGGGCTTTTGCTTCGCGCTCAACGCGCTCTCCTTCGCCGGCACCTACTACGCGCTCGTGAAGATGCATCCGCCGCCGCAGCCGACGGTGGAGGGGGGCCGTCGCGCCCACCTGCTCGAGGGGCTCGCCTACGCTGGGCGAACCGGCCACGTGCGGGCGCTGCTCGCGCTCCTCGCCGTCTCGAGCTTCTTCGCCATGCCCTACCAGGCGCTCCTGCCGGTGGTCTCGGCGGAGGTGCTCCACGGCGGGGCGGGGCTGTATGGGCTCCTGCTCGGCAGCGCCGGCGCCGGCGCGCTCGTCGGCGCGGTCGGCCTCCTCCTGCGCAAGGGGCTCGCCGGCCTGGGCCGCCGCGTGGCGCTCGGCACGACCCTCCTCGGCGCGGGCCTCCTCGCGCTCTCCTTCTCCCGCCACCCGGTCGTCGCCGGCGCCTCGCTCGTCGTGGCCGGGTTCGGGTTCATCACCCAGATGGCCGGCACGATGACGCTCTTGCAGGGGCTCGCGCCGGTCGACATGCGGGGGCGGGTGATGGGGCTCTTCTCGACCCTGTTCGTGGGCGTGACGCCGTTCGGCTCCCTCGCCGCCGGCTTCGCCGCGAGCCGCTTCGGCGCCCCGCGCACCATCGGCGCCGGAGCGGCGGTGGTGATCTGCGCGAGCGCCGTGTTTCACCTCGCGCTCCCGCGCCTGCGCCGGACCGTGCTCGCGCAGCACCCCACGCTCTTCCCGCCTGCGTCGCAGTGAGCGCGAGAGGCCCCGCCCCCGGAACCGGACCCGACCCCCCTTGCGCCGCCCCCTCCCCCCATCCAGCGCCACGCCGCCCCAGGGCTGGCTCGCCTTCTCCGTCGTCGCGGTCGGTACGGTCATGGCGACGCTCGACGGCAACATCGTGAACGTCGCGCTGCCGACCCTCGGCCGCGAGCTCGGCGCGGCGGTCGGGCCGCTGCAGTGGGTCGTGAACGCGTACCTGCTCGCGATCACCGCGACGCTCGTCCCCCTCGGCCGGCTCGGCGACCGGTTCGGGCACCGCGCCGTCTACACCGCCGGGCTCCTCGTGTTCACGGCGGGGTCGGCGCTCTGCGGGCTCGCCGGCGGGCTCGGCGTGCTCGTCCTGTCGCGCGGGGTCCAGGCGCTGGGCGCGAGCGCGATGATGGCGATCGGACCGGCGATCATCACCGCGGCGTTCCCGGCCAGCATGCGCGGGCGCGCGCTCGGGGCGGCCGGCACCGTCGTCGCCCTCGGCCTCACCGCGGGGCCGCCGCTCGGGGGCCTCATCCTCACGCACCTCTCCTGGCGCTGGATCTTCTACGTGAACGTGCCCATCGGGATCGCCGGCGCGGCCTGGGCGCTGCGGGTCCTCGCGCGCGGCGGCGGGAACGCGGGCGGGCCGCTGCTCGACACGCGGCTGTTCAGGATCCCGCTCTTCACCTGGGGCCTCGTCGCGGGGCTGCTCTCCTACGCCGCGATGTTCTCGCAGACGTTCCTCACGCCCTTCTTCCTCGCGCGCGTGCTCGGGCTCGCCCCCGGGTCGCTCGGGCTCGTCCTCGCCGCGGTCCCGCTGGCGCTGTCGGTGGCGTCGCCGCTCTCCGGCTGGATCGCCGATCGCCTCGGGGGGCGGTGGCTCCCCGCGGTCGGGATGCTGCTCCTCGCGGCGGGCCTCACGGCGCTGTCGTTCGCGAGCGCGCAGGGCGGCGCCGCCGGGTTCGCGGCGCGCCTCGCCCTGTGCGGCGCCGGGATGGGGCTCTTCCAGGCGCCGAACAACGCGCTCGTCATGGGCGCGCTGCCGCGCGAGCGGCTCGGCTCGGGCGGCGGCCTGCTCGCGACCGCGCGGAGTGCCGGGATGGCGGCGGGGGTGGGGCTCGCGGGCGCGCTGTTCGCGCTGCGCGCCGGACCCGGCGCGAGCGGCGAGGCGTTCCTCGGCGGCTACGCGCTCGCGCTCCGCGCCGGCGCTGCGGTGGCCGTGCTCGCCGCGGCGGCGTCGCTCGCCCGCGGCGCCGCCCCGGCCCCAGCGCCGCGAGGGTCGCCGCCGCGCACCGCATGAGGCCGCGCCGGGCGTTCGCTTTACGGTCGCCCGCCCTCTGCTACATTGCCCTCGTGATCGCCCTCGGGATCGACCCCGGCTCGCGCCGCTGCGGCTACGGCGTCGTGGCGCGCGAGGGGACGCGGCTCGTCGTCCTCGCGTCGGGGGTGCTCGTCCCCGGCGCGGACCGCCCCATGGCCGAGCGGCTGGCGCGCATCCTCGAGGGCCTCGCCGAGGTGATCCGCCGCTCGGGCCCGGCGGAGGTCTCGGTCGAGCAGGTCTTCTGCGGCGTCTCCGCGCGCTCCGCCCTCGTGCTCGGCCAGGCCCGCGGGGTCGCGCTCGCCGCCGCCGCGCAGGCCGGCCTCCCCGTGTTCGAGTACGCGCCCTCGGAGGTGAAGCTCGCCTTCACCGGCTCCGGCCGCGCGTCGAAGGACCAGATGCTCCGCACCGCCCGCATGCTCCTCGGCGCCGCGCCCGACCTCTCCGACGAGGCCGACGCGCTCGCGGTCGCCGTCTGCCACCTCGCGCGCCGCGCGGGGCGGCTCGCGCTCCCGTCCGTCCGGAACGTCGCGGTCGCCGTGCCGTCCGCCGGCCGGGCGCGCGAGGACGCCGTCGCGCCGGTCCCCGCCCGCGATCGCGCCGCCCGCGCCGCCGCGCGCCTGCGGCCCTCGCGCCGCGATCACCGGGGGCTCGCGTGATCGCGCGGCTCTCCGGGAAGGTCGCCGAGAAGGGCGCGGACCACGTCGTGCTCGACGTGGGCGGGGTCGGCTATCTCGTCCACCTCTCCGCCGTGTCCCTCGCGACCCTGCCGCCGCAGGGCGGCGACGCCGCGCTCCGCACGTTCACGAACGTGCGCCAGGACGCCATCGAGCTCTACGGCTTCGCGACGGAGGACGAGGAGGCGGTGTTCCGCGCGCTCATCGACGTGAAGGGCGTTGGCCCGCGCGCGGCGCAGAACATCCTCTCCGGCATCGACGCGCGCGAGCTCGCCCAGGCGGTCGCGGGCGCCGACGTGGCGCGGCTCACGAAGGTGCCCGGCGTCGGGAAGAAGACCGCCGAGCGGCTCGTCGTGGAGCTGAAGGAGAAGCTCGCGCTCCTCGCGCGCGCCGCCGGCCCGGGGCGGGCGAAGCCCGGCGCGGGCGTGCTCGAGCAGCTCCGCCAGGCGCTCGTGAACCTCGGCTACAAGCCGCCCCAGGCCGACGCCGCCGCCGACGCGCTGCGCGACGAGGCGGAGGGGAAGAAGCTCGACGCGCTGCTCCGCGAGGCGCTGAAGCGGCTGCGCGGCTGACCCGCGCGAGGGTCGCGACGGTCCGCCCCGGCCGCAGTGAGACGCAGGAGCGCTGCTGTCGGGGCAGCGTGCTAGCCTCCGCCGATCGATGACCGGCATACCCGTGCGCGAGGTGTCGCCCAGGGCGACCGACGGCGAGGAGCGGCTCGAGCAGTCGCTCCGGCCGGCCACGTTCGAGGAGTACGTCGGGCAGGAGAAGCTCGTCGAGAACTTCCGCGTGTACGCGAAGGCCGCGAAGGCGCGCGGCGAGGCGCTCGATCACGTCCTCCTCTCCGGACCGCCGGGCCTCGGCAAGACCTCGCTCGCGCACATCCTCGCCCGCGAGCTGGGCGTCGCGCTCCACGTCACGAGCGGCCCCGCGCTCGTGAAGAAGGGCGACCTCGCCGGGCTCCTCACCGCGCTCGCGCCACGCGACATCCTCTTCATCGACGAGATCCACCGGCTCTCGCCCGCGGTGGAGGAGGCGCTCTACCCGGCGATGGAGGACTTCCGCTTCGACGTCGTCCTGGGCGCCGGGCTCGGCGCGCAGACCATGGAGATGAAGCTCGAGCGCTTCACCCTCGTCGGCGCGACCACGCGCACCGGGCTCCTCGCGAGCCCGCTCCGCGACCGCTTCCCCATCCAGGAGCGGCTCGGCTACTACGAGCCGGCGGAGCTCCGCGAGATAGCGGTGCGCGCGGCGCGGAAGCTCGCGCTGCCGGTGGAGCCCGCCGGCGCGGAGGAGCTCGCGCGGCGCGCCCGCGGCACGCCGCGCATCGCCATCCGGCTCCTGCAGCGTGCCCGCGACTTCGCGGAGGTCCAGGGGGACGGCCGCCTCACGCGCGAGATCGTCGAGACGACGCTCGCGCGGCTGGAGGTGGACGCGCGCGGGCTCGACGCGATGGACCGCCGGATCCTCACCGTGGTCCTCGATACGTTCGGCGGGGGCCCGGTCGGCATCGACGCCGTCGCGGCGGCGGTCGGCGAGGAGCGCGACACGCTCGAGGACGTCTACGAGCCGTTCCTCGTGCGCGAGGGCTTCCTCGCGCGCACGCCGCGCGGCCGCGTGGCGCTGCCGCCGGCCTACGCGCACCTGGGGCGCGAGAGGCCGCACGGCAAGCAGGGCAGCCTGATCTGAAGCTGCGGCGCAGGGACTCCTCGGTGCTCGCGGGGGACGCGAGACGCCGCGCCTCACCACGACATGCGTCGCGCGCGCCAGGTGCCGCGCCGCCCCATCACGCGGACGAGGAGCCACCCCGCCACGAACCCGAACACGTGGGCGATCACCGCCACGCCCGGCGATCCGCCGAAGACCACCGACAGGATCTGCAGCGCGAACCAGAGCCCGATGAAGAAGGACGCGGGGACCGCCACGAGCCGGATGAAGATGAAGATGATGATCGCGGAGAGCACGCGCGCGCGCGGGAAGAGCGTCATGTACGCAGCGAGCACGCCCGCGATCGCGCCGCTCGCGCCGACCATCGGCACGTAGACGTCGCCGCTCGCCGCGGACGCGACCGTCTGCGCGAGCGCGGCCGCGACGCCGGAGGCGAGGTAGAAGAGCACGAACCGGCCGCGGCCGAGGGCGTCCTCGACGTTGTTCCCGAAGATCCAGAGGAACAGCATGTTCGACCCGAGGTGCATGAGGCCGCCGTGCAGGAACATGCTCGTGAAGATCGTGAGCGGGACGGGCACGTACGCGCGCGGCCAGGGGTCGGTGAGCGTGAGGATCTCGTAGGGGATCGCCCCGCCCCGGAGCGCCGTCTCGTTCAGCCGCGCGCTCATGAAGGCGACGACGTCGCCGCCGGAGGCCACGAGCGCCGGCAGCGCGAGCGCGTCGATCTGCCAGAGGTAGACGGCGACGTTGAGGGCGATGAGGGCGATGGTGATGACGGGTGTGCGCTCGAGCGGGGTGTCGTCTTTCAGTGGGATCAAGCGTTCGCCTCGGGTCGCACGTGCTATAAGCCGCCGCACGAAAATAGTCGTTCGCCCGTGCCGGCCTGACACGGATGTCGCGGTCCCGTCACAGGGAATGAGGGCGCGAGCCCCCGCGAGCGAGAGAGCGGGCGAGCGCCCGCCGCCGGCGGCCGGATTCCCGGGGAGCTACGAGGGGTTGGCGCAGGCCCAAGCCGGGGACGAAAAGCGGCCGAATTCCGAGGTGATTGGCACATCGATTGCTCGGAAGGGTGCCGCACGGGCCGACGAGCCCACCGGACCTTCATCATGATGACCTACTGGAACCAGCGAACGGTGGCGAAGCGCGTGAGCTGCACAGGGGTGGGACTCCACTCCGGCAAGCCCGCGACCCTCACGCTCGCGCCGGCCTCGGCCGACTCTGGCATCACCTTCGTGCGCATGGATCTCGGCGTCGAGATCCCCGCCAAGAACGACCTCGTCGTCGACACGATGCTCTCCACGAGCGTCGCCCTCGGCAGCGCGCGCGTGTCCACCGTCGAGCACGTGCTCGCGGCGCTCTCCGGGATGGGGATCGACAACTGCCGCGTCGAGGTGGACGGGCCGGAAGTCCCCATCGTGGACGGCTCCGCGGCGCCGTTCGTCTGCCTCATCCAGGAGGCGGGCGTGCAGCAGCTGCGCGCCGGCCGCCGCTACCTCGTGGTCGACCAGGCCGTCGAGATCCGCGACGGCGACAAGCTCGCGCGCCTCGAGCCGGCCGACGGCTTCGTCGTCGACTTCACCGCCGACTTCGACCACCCGCTCGTCACCAACCAGTCGTTCCGGGTGTCGCTGTCGGATCGCGCCTTCGAGCGCGAGGTGGCGCGGGCGCGGACGTTCTGCTTCAGGCGCGACATCGAGCGGATGCAGGCGGCCGGCCTCGCCAAGGGCGGCAGCCTCGACAACGCGATCGTGATCGACGAGTTCTCGATACTGAACCCGGAGGGCCTGCGCTTCCCCGACGAGTTCGCCCGGCACAAGGTGCTCGACGCCATCGGCGATCTCGCCCTGCTGGGCATGCCGGTGGTCGGCGCGCTCACCGCCGTGAAGAGCGGCCACGCGCTGAACCAGGCCCTGGTGCGCAAGGTGCTCGCCGATCCCGCCTGCCACCGCGTGGTGCGCGTCACGGCGGAGTCGGGCGTGCCGGAGCGCCGCCCGGTGACGCTGGGCCTCCCCGAGATCGCCTAGCGCGGCATGGCCGCGCCGGAGCTGTTCCACCGGATCTCCGAGCCGGACTCCGCCGCGGCGCGAAAGCGCGTCGTCGCGCTCGGGCTCGAGGGCGTGATCGACTTCCGCAACGTCGCCTTCGACGCGCACCGCGACGCGCTCGCGGCGCACGGCGGGAGCGCCACGCCCGCGCTGTGGGACGGCGCGCGGCTCCACGTGGGGCTCGCCGCCGTGCGGGCGGCGCTCGAGGCGCTGCCTTAATGCGCGTGATGGTCGCCGGGGTGCACCTCCCCGCGCCACCCGCCGGTCTCGCTCGCGCGCTCCTCGATGAAGCGCTTGAAGCGCTGGAGGTCGCCCTCGACGCGCCGGGACACGACGCCCAGCACGTCGCCGACCTTCTCGACGAAGCCCTTGGGATCGTACTCCAGCGCGAGCGTCACGCGGCAGCGCTGCCCGTCGAGCGGCGTGAACAGCACGACGCCCGAGTTCACCGCGCCGGCGGTGTGCCGCCAGGCGATGCTCTGATCCGGGACCTGCTGCACGATCTCCGCCTCCCACTCCTCGCGCTTCCCGCCGACCTTCGCGATCCAGTGGAGCGTCGTGTCGTCGATCTGGTGGACCTCCTCGACGCCCTCCATGAAGCGCGGGAACTCCTCGAACTGCGTCCACTGGTCGTAGACCATCCGGACCGGCCGCTCGATCTCGATGCTCTTCTCCACGCGTGCCATGTGTCTCCTCCCTCGGTCGAACGCCCGCCCAGCTCCGCGGCGGGTCCCTCCGTCCATCACCCGTGAAAGCCTTGGCACGCAGGTGGGCATTGTCAGCGGCGGTGCTGGCGCGCGCGCGAGTGGCCATGATCCACGGCGGCGTCCGACACGCGGCACGGCGCGACGGCTCGCCGGCGGACGGCAGAGCGAGGGAGGGGAGCGATGACCGGAAGCTGCGAGGTGTGCGGGAACGAGTACGACAAGGCCTTCGAGGTGACGGCGGGCGGCAAGCGGCACGTGTTCGACAGCTTCGAGTGCGCCATCCAGGCGCTCGCGCCGCGCTGCGCGCACTGCGGGTGCCGGGTGATCGGCCACGGCGTGGAGGCGGGCGGCAAGCAGTTCTGCTGCGCCCACTGCGCGCACGCGACGGGCGTGCACGCGCTCCAGGACCGGGCGCAGTGACGGCGCGGCCGGCGCGGGCGGTCGTCGCGCCGGCCGCCGCGCCGCACCGGGGCTAGCCGCTCAGGCGTGCGTCCGGACCTCGCCGGCGGCGCCGTTGCCGCGCGCGCGGCGCGGAGCGGGCGTGGGGGCGACGAGCCGGTCGACGAGCCGCTTCGCGATCGCGGTGCCGGCGGCGATGCCGGCCGCGGCGAGGATCTTGTCCCGCATCGACTGCTCCGCGGCCACCCGGTCCGGGTGCTCCATGAGGCGCGAGAGGGCGCGGGCCGTCTCGCGCGCCCTGCGGCTCGGACGCTGCGCCTCGCGGCGCGAGCGGACCGCGAACGCGACGAGGCCGCCGACCACCAGCGCGGCCACGACCCCGGCGCCGATGACGGCCACGGGGTGGCGCTTCGCCTGCAGCCGCAGGTCGAACAGCTCGTGCCGCCGGCGGTCCAGCTCTCCGATGAGCGCGCCGAGGTCGTTGCGGAGCGCCTCGATCTCGCCCGAGACGCGGCTGACGTTCTGCGGGGATCCGTCCTTCATGCGATCCGCTCCTTCGCGAAGCGAACGTTGTCCTGGAGGGAGCGACGGGTCGTGTCGAGCGGCTTCCTCACGCGCTTCGCCCAGCCCCACAGCCCGACCGCGGTCCCCACCGCGAGCACCACCGCCGCCACGAGGAGCGACGCCGCCCAGCCTGGCATCACCTGGGCCTCGAACAGCGCGAACACGATCGCCGTGAGGAGCAGCTGGAGCACCATGAGCGCGCAGACGCCCGCGACGCCGAGCCCGCTCGCCATCTTGATCTCCGAGCGGAGGTCCTCCTTGAGCTCCGCCTTCGCGAGCTCGACCTCCTTCCGGGCGAGCAGGCTCGCCTTCTGGGCGAGCTGCGTCACGAGGTCCCGGGTCTTCGCCGCCCGCAGCGGGTCCGGCCGGGGGGCCGAGGGCTCCCGCGCCCCTGCCTCGATCAAGCGCTCATGCTGATCCATCCCGTTCTCCTCCGCGCCTCGGCGCCGCCCGTGTCCGAGTGAGAAGTTGCGGCCGGCGCGCGGCCGGCGCAGCGGGCCGGCGGGCGATCCGACGGGGCCCTCAGGTCGTCACGTCTCGGGGTGCGGCCGAGGGAGCGGCCCGGTCGGGCTTCCGGCGCAGCGCGCGGCTCCGGGCGGGAGGCTCGCGTCGCTCGCCTCCTCGCGATCCTCCAGCGGCCCCTCAGGAGAGACGCACCCGCTCGACGCCGTCGGGACCGGGGAGCCGCTGCCGGCGGGTGAGCACCGGCTCGAACAGGTCGCCCATCCGCTCGACCCGGCGAAGGACGTCCTTCGCCTCGAGCACGAGGCCGTCGCCGCGGCGGGTGCGCGCCGCCTTCTCGACCTCTGCCCAGGTCACCGGGGCGGACACCGTCGGGCGCGCCCGGGCCCGCAGCGAGTACACGGAGACCGTGGTCTTGTGCGGATCGTTCTGGCTCCAGTCGACGAGCACCTTCCCCACGCGGAGGTCCTTCTTCATCCGCTCCACCACGAGCTTCGGGTGCCCCCGCTCGAGCACCTGCGCCACGGCGTGGGCGAAGGGCTTCGTCTCGTCGTAGGTCGCCCTGCCGCCGAGCGGGACGTAGAGCTGGAGACCCTTCGAGCCGGAGGTCTTTGGGTAGACCTCGAGCTCCAGGCGGTGCAGGAGCTTGCGGACGAGGAGCGCCACGTCGCAGCAGGTCACGACGTCCGCGGGCGGGCCGGGGTCGAGGTCGAACACGATCGTCGTCGGCGTGTCGATCGCGTGCGCGAGCGACAGCGACGTGTGCAGCTCGAGGTCGGCGATGCTCGCCGCCCAGATGAGCGACGGGAGGTCGTTCACGACGCAGTAGTCGATGAACTCGTCGTTCCGCTCGCTCCACACCTTCGCCGTGTGCACCCACTCCGGCCGGTGAGGGGGGCAGCGCTTCTCGTAGAAGAACATGCCCTCGACGCCCTCCGGGTAGCGCTTCATGGTGAGGGGCCGGCCAGCCAGGTGCGGCAGCAGCGCCGGCGCGATCCGCGCGTAGTAGTCGACGACGTCGCCCTTCGTGAACCCGGCCTCCGGGTAGAAGACCTTGTCCAGGTTCTTGAGGACGAGGCGGCGCCCCCCGACCTCGACCTCGACGCCGGCCTTGCTCGCGGAGGCCCGCCGCGCGGCGGGCCGCTTGGGCCCGGGCTCGCTCGCGGGAGCGCGCCTCGCCGCCGGCCGCTGGGGGCGGGCGGTCACGGCCGCTTCTTCCTCGCCGCCTTCTTCTTGCCGGCGGCGCGCGCCGCCACGGCGGGCCGGTGTCGCCGCTCGCCTCGCGCCGGGTGCGCGGCGGGCTCGCCCCCCCGCCGGCGCGCTGCGGCGAGGCTGGCGGACAGCGCATCCGCGAGGCTCACCACCTCGGCGGGCGCGCGCTCCGCCTCGGGGGCCTCGATCGTCTCGCCCTCCGCCTTCTTCTCGACGAGCTCCAGGACGCGCTCGCGGTACGTATCGGGGTAGCGCTCGGGCTCGAACGCGGTCGTGAGGGAGCCGACGAGCTGCTCGGCCATCGCGAGCTCGCGCTCGGCGGGCTTCGCGTGCCGGGGGAGGTCGAGCGAGGACACCGGGATCACCTCGTCGGCGCGGTTCATGGTCGAGAGCGCGAGCGCGTCCTCGATGGGGCGAACGCAGCAGAGCGACTCGCGCGTGCGCAGCACGAACGTCGCGATCGCCACCTTGCCCGAGCGGCGCATCGCGTCGAGCAGGAGGGCGTACGGCTTCGCGGCGCTCGCCTCCGGCACGAGGTAGTAGGTGCGGTCGTAGTAGATGGGGTCGATCTCGGCGAGCTCCACGAAGTCGTGGATGTCCACCGTGTGCGTCGCCTTGGGGTCGAACTTCTCGAGCTCGTCGGGATCGAGGGCGACGTACTTCCCCTTCGAGATCTCGTAGCCCTTCACGATGTGCTCGTAGGGGACCTCGACGTCCTCCTTGGCGCAGAAGCGCTTCAGGTGGATCCGCCCGCCGTCCTTGTCGTGGAGCATGTTGAAGCGGACCTCTTTCTGCGTCACCGCGGTGACGAGCTTCACCGGGATGTTCACGAGGCCGAACGTCAGCGCTCCGCTCCAGATCGCTCGAGCCATGGATCGTCCCCCCTGAGTACGATCGTGCGCCCGTCGGCCCGCGGCAACGCCGGGTGGGGCCCGACGCGGGGTGCCGCTTCACGGCGGCGGCACGGGAGCGCAGGTTTTCGGGGACGTGAGGAGGGCGTATGCCGCGAAAGCCCGAGGAAGAGCGCCGGAAGGAAGGCCGCGACGAGACCCCACGGACGGATCTGCCGCCGCGGCGGGAGCCGTACTACGAGGGGTACTTCGGCACGGAGGAGGAGGAGGGCGCCGTCCGCGAGGAGGAGAGCGGCGACGAGCCGCGCCGCGGGGCGCGGGGCGCGGGGGGGGGCGGCGGGGGGGGGGGGGGGGGCGGGGGGGGGGGCGCCCCCCCGGGGGGGGGGGGGGCCCCCCCCGGCCCCCCCGAGGCACGCCGCCTGCCGTTTCAGTGCAGCGCGGGCGCCTGCGGGTGCTGGAAGGCCTCCACGTCCACGCCGAAGTAGCGGAAGATGCGGAGCTGGTGCTGGCGCAGGCCGCGCAGCAGCAGGCGCCGGTCGCCGCCGGCGAGCTCGTGCGCGAGCGCGGCGACGCCCAGGTCGGCGAACTCGCGGATCAGGCTGAAGTCGAGCACCACCTCGCCTCCGCGCTCCGCCTCGAGCCGCTCCGCCAGCTCGGCGGCGGACGTCCGGTCGAAGACGCCGGACAGGCGGATCACCGTCCGACCGGCCTCTGACTCCCGGACGAATTTGCAAGCGCCTGGCATCGCCTCGGCCCTCCGGACGCGCGTTTCGTCGTCTCTCGCGTGCGTGACGTGGTCGGTTAAGAGAATTTGTACTCCCCCGGGCTACCGCAACCCGCCGCCGCGTCCGGGGCCGCGGCTCGACGGAGCGGGGATCGTGCGCGCACGGCGTGACGCGGCCGCGGCGCGCAGGCGCCGGATCGGTGAACTCCCGGAAGGCGGGCGCTCGGCCCGCCGGATCACCAGCTGCCGAAGCGGCGGCGGGCCTCGGCGGCGAGCGCGTCGCGGTGCGCGGGGTGGGCGATCGCGATGAGCGCCGCCGCGCGCTGGCGCAGGTTCTTGCCGAAGAGATCGGCGATCCCGTGCTCCGTCACGACGAAGTGCACGTGGGCGCGGGTGGTCACGACGCCGGCGCCCGGCTTCAGGTACGAGACGATGCGCGGCTCGCCCGCCGCGGTGGTCGAGCGCAGGGCGATGATGGGCTTGCCACCGTCGGACAGCGCCGCGCCGCGGATGAAGTCCATCTGCCCGCCCACGCCCGAGTACTGCCGGTCGCCGATGGAGTCGGCGCACACCTGGCCGGTGAGATCCACCTCGATGGCGCTGTTGATCGCGGTGACCCGGGGGTTCCGGCGGATGACTGCCGTGTCGTTCACGTACGCGATGTCGAGCATCGCCACGAGCGGGTTGTCGTGGAGGAAGTCGTAGAGCTTGCGGGTGCCGACGGCGAACCCGCCCACGATCTTGCCCGGGTGGACGCGCTTCGCCTCGCCGGTGATGACGCCCTTGTCGACGAGGTCGACGATGCCGTCGGAGAGCATCTCGGTGTGGATGCCGAGCCGCTGGTGATCGCCGAGGTACGCGAAGGTCGCCTGCGGGATGGCGCCGATCCCGAGCTGGAGCGTCGCGCCGTCCTCCACGAGCTCCGCGCAGTGGCGCCCGATCGCGCGCTCCGCCTCCGTGAGCTCGCGCTCCGGCAGCTCGTGGATCGGCTCGTCCACCTCCACGAGGTAGTCGATCGCGTCGACGTGGATGAGGCCGTCGCCGTGCGTCCGCGGCATGCGCGGGTTCACCTGCGCGATGACGGTGCGGGCGGTCTGCACCGCCGCCCGCGTGACGTCCACCGACACGCCCAGGGAGCAGAAGCCGTGGCGGTCGGGCGGCGACACGTGGACGAGCGCGACGTCGAGCGGGAGGACGCCGGAGCGGAACAGCTTCGGCACCTCGGAGAGGAACACCGGCAGGTAGTCGGCCCGCCCCTCCTCGACCGCCGCGCGGTAGTTGGCGCCGACGAACAGCGCGTTCACGCGGAAGCTCTTCGCGTGCTCGGGGGCGGCGTAGGGCGCGCGCCCCTCCGTGTGCAGCGACACGATCTCGACGACGCGCAGCTCGCTCGCGCGCGCCGTGAGGGCGTCCACGAGCCGCTGCGGCGCGGCGGCGACGCTGTGGATGAAGACGCGATCGCCCGACTTGACGACGGAGACGGCTTCCTCGGCCGAGACGGTTCGGCTCATCGCGCGGCTTCCTCCTGGAGGGGCGTTTCGCCGCGGCAGTGTAGCAAGCGCGCCTCGCGCGGGGGAGGCTTGCCGCGTCACGTCATGGGTTGCGCATGTCCCAGGCGAGCTTGGCGGCCAGGACGAGCGCCACCGCGACCACCACCCGCCGGATGAGGGCGTCGCCGCGCCGGATGGCGAGGTGGGCGCCCACCCAGCCGCCCGCGAGCTGCGCCGCCGCCATGGGGAGGGCGATCCGCCAGAGGACGACGCCGCGGGACGCGAAGAGGGCGACCGCCGCGAGATTGGAGGCGAAGTTCACGACCTTGGCGCTCGCCGACGCTCGGGAGAGCCCGTCCCCGAGCAGCGCCACGAAGGCGACGATGAGGAACGTCCCCGTGCCGGGCCCGAAGAAGCCGTCGTAGGCGCCGACGGCGAGGGCGATGGCGCCCGCGATGGCCGCCGCGCTGCGGGGCGGGGCGGCGTCCTCGAGCCGGGGCGGCGGCCCCCTGCGCAGGCCGACGAACACCGCGGCGAAGGCGAGCAGCGCGACGACGATCGGCCGGAGCGCGGAGGGGGGCGTTACGAGGACGAGCGCCGCTCCGCCGAGCGAGCCGGCGAGCCCCAGGGGGAAGGTGATGCGCGCCCGGCGGCCGTCCACGAGCCCTCCGCGCGTGAAGCGGGCGAGCGCCGCGAACGAGCCGAACACCGACTGGCCCTTGTTCGTGCCGAGGGCGAGGTGCGGCGGGAGGCCGGCCCAGAGGATGGCGGGGACGGTGAGCAGGCCGCCGCCGCCGGCGATCGCGTCGATGACGCCGGCGACGAGCGCGACGAGCGTGAGGAGCGCGATCTGGAGGAGGCCCGGCTCTGCCATGCGGGGCAGCGTCATAGCACGCCAGGCCGGAGTCGACGGGCTGGCGCACGGCGGCTGCGCCTCGCTTCGCCGCGCGGGCGGCGTGGGCGGCCCGTCTAGTGGGGCCGGACGTTCCGCTCGACCGCCTCGATGAGATCGCCGAGGCCGACGGGCTTGTACAGGATCTCGGAGGCGGTGATGGGGTGTCCCTCGAAGCCGCGGCTCGCCGTCATGACGACGACAGGGATCTCCGCGAGCTGCGCGTCGCGCAGCTGCTCCTCGCGGAACTGCCAGCCGTTCATCTCCGGCATCATGAGATCGAGGAGGATGAGCGCGGGGCGCTCCCCCTTGCGCAGGCGGTCGAGCGCGACGCGGCCGTTCTCGCAGAGGTGCGCGTCGTAGCCCTCCTCCTCGAGCAGCTCCCCGAGCGTCTCCCGCAGGTCGGTGTCGTCGTCGACGACGAGGATCGGGCAGCCGTCGGTCATCGAAGGGGCGCATCCTAGGCGAGAGCGACCCCGTCATCGCGCGCCCATGCGGGGAGTGCGCGCGCCGACCTGCCCCGCACGGCGACACGGCGGCGCGTCCTCGCGGGGCGGAGCCGAGGTATGTAACGCAGCCATGTCCACGACCCGCCCTCTCGCCCTCCTGCTGCTCGTTCCGCTCGGCTGCGCGACCCGCGCCGCCGCCGCTCAGGTCCCCGCGCCCGCCGCGCAGTCGGTGCTCGCCGCCTCGCCCGCCGTCGAGGTGCGGAGCCTCGACCGGACGCTCCGCGTGACGGGAGAGGGCAGGGTGAGGGTCCGGCCCGACGTCGCGGTGGTGCTCGCGGGGATCGAGGCGACCGGCAAGACCCTCGCGCCGACCGTCGCGGACGCCGCGGCGAAGATGCGGCGGATGATCGACGCGCTCGCGAAGGCCGGCGTCGCCGAGAAGGACGTCCAGACGACGCGCCACGACGTGCAGGTGGAGCGTCCGTGGGTGGACGGGAAGCCTCGGGACATCACCGGCTACACGGTGGTGGACGAGGTTCGCGTGACCGTGCGCGATCTCGCGAAGCTCGGCCAGATCCTGGAGCGCGTGGTCGCCGCAGGCTCGAACTCGCTGCGGGGTCTCACCTTCGAGCGCGACGATCCGGCCCCGCAGCGCCAGGAGGCGCTCGCGAACGCGGTCGCGGTCGCCCGGGCGAAGGCGGAGGCGATGGCGAAGGCGGCCGGGGTCTCGCTGGGCGCGGTGGTGGCGATCGAGGAGGGCGCCGCCGAACGGCCGATCCCGCTCGCGAAGTACCGGACGCAGGCGATGGTGGCGACGGACGGCGCGCCGGTCACGCCGGGCGAGCTCGAGATCGACGCGAGCGTGTCCGTGACGTACGCGATCCGCTGACCGGCGCCCGGGTCCGCGCCGGCAGCACGGCGTGGACCGTCGCGACCGCGACGAGCACGACGAACGAGACGACCGCGACCGTGGTCATGAGCAGCCCCCGTCGATGATCCAACCGCGGCGGGAGCCCTTGCGAAAGCCCTCGATCGAGGGGCAACGCGGTCGAGGCATCGTGTCGCAGGGGGTGTCCAGCGCGCCGTCAGCGGGTCGCGCGGCGGCGACCCCCGCGCGCGCCGGTCTGCCGCGACGGCGGCTTGCGCGCGGGCGGCTTCCGGGACGGTGCCCGGCGCCGGGGCGGCTCCGCTCGCTCCACCCCCCGGGTGGGCGCCGGAGGCGCCTCCCTGCGCAGGTACACGAGCAGGTCGAGGTAAGAGACGATCCCGACGAGCCGCTCTCCGTCCATGACCGGTAGCGCGCCGACGCGCTCGTCCGCGAGGATCTCGAGCGCGTCCCGCACCGTCGCCGTGCTCGGGATCGTGACCGGATCGGGGCGCAGCGTGCCCTCGACCTCCTCGGAGAGGAGGTCGAGCGCGGCGTCCGCGAAGCGCTCGAGCTCGGTCCCGAGCCGCGCGCGAAGGTCGCGCTCGGAGAGCATCCCGACCACCGACCCGTCCGCGTCGACCACCGGCAGGTGCCTGAACCCGCCCTGCACCATCGCGCCCGCTGCGTCCCCCAGCGAGTCCTCGGGGCCGACCGTCGCCGGCTGCGGGGTCATGACCCGGCGGATGGGGACGTCGAGGAACGGGACTGCCTTGCGCATGACGAGCCTCCTCCCACGTTCAGGCGAAAGGCGGCGGAGTGAGCGCCGCCGGCGCCGAGAAGGTCCGCTCGAACCAGCGCGCCGCGAGCCGGGCCACCGACTCGAGCGCGCCCGGCTCCTCGAACAGGTGGCTCGCGCCCGGCACCATCGTCAGCTCGGCTGAGCGGAGGTGCGGGAGCACGGAGCGGTTGAGCCGCAGCACGGTGGAGTCCCGGCCGCCGACCACGAGGAGCACCGGCGCCCGCACCCGCTCCAGCACCGCCGCGGGCACGAGATCGGGACGGCCTCCGCGCGACACGACCGCCCCGACGAGCTCGGGGAGCTCCGCGGCCGCAGCGAGGGCGGCGGCGGCGCCCGTGCTCGCGCCGAAGTAGCCGAGGCGCAGCCCGCGCACGCGGGGCAGGGCCGCGATCCAGCGCGTCGCGGAGACGACGCGGCCGGTGAGCAGCTCGATGTCGAACCGGAGCTCCGCCGTGACCTCGTCCTCGGCCGCCTCGGGCGGCGTGAGCAGATCGAAGAGGAGGGTGGCGAGGCCGGCGCGCCGCAGCGCGCGCGCGACGAGCTGGTTGCGGGGGCTCCGGCGCGTCGAGCCGCTCCCGTGGACGAACAGGACGAGCCCCAGGGCGCGATCGGGGACGGCGAGCTCCCCCTCCAGGACCCCCGGACCGCCGGCCGGGCCGTCGAAGGGGATCGACAGGATCTCGGCCTCGGAGCCCGGCGGATCGGCGCCCAAGGGCGCGGTCCACTCTCCATTCCAGAGCTCGCCGACCTCGCCCTCCGCCGGCTCGCCCCGGGCGCGCCGCAGGCTCTTCACCACCTGCTCGTCGGACACCTGGTCGAACCGCTCGTACCAGGCGCCCACCGCGTAGAACGGCTCGGGGAGCTCGAGGGCGATCACCTCGTCGAAGTCCGCGCGGAGCTCCGCCACCGAGGCCGCCGCGACGACCGGCGCAGCGAGCACCACGCGCGCGGCGCCCCGCTGCCTCGCGCCGCGGGCCGCGGCGCGGGCGGTGGCCCCGGTCGCGACGCCGTCGTCCACCACGATGACCGTGCGCCCCGCGACCTCCGCCGGCGGGCGATCGCCTCGGTAGCGCCGGACGCGCCGCGCGAGCTCGACGACCTCGCGCTCGGCGAGCTCGGCGGCGTCCGCCTCGGTGAGGCCCACCTCGCGAAGCGCGTCGCGGCGCACGAACACCGCGCCGCCCTCGGCGATGGCGCCGATGGCGTACTCCGGAGATCCCGGCGCGCCGATCTTGCGGACCACCACGACGTCGAGCGGCGCGTCGAGGGCGCGCGCCACCTCGAAGGCGACGGGCACGCCGCCCCGCGTGAGCCCGAGCACCACGGGCCGCTCCGCGCGGAGTCTCCCGAGCTCCTCCGCGAGCAGCCGTCCTGCCTGCTCCCTGTCCCGGAAGACCATGCGCGCCTCCTTCGCCTGACGCGCGCTCACGCGCGATCCACGCGCGGCGCCGCCGCCGGCGCTCTCGAGGGAACGCTACCGCCGGCGTCCAGCGCGCGGACGGGTCGGGCGGGGCGCGCTGTTCGGGTGGGGCCGCACCGCGCGTGCGTACGTACGCCCATGATCGCGCCCGGTGAGCCGCGGGCGCGGCGCGCGGAGAAGCGCCCACCCGCTCCGGGCCCTCGGCGATCGTCGAAGGCACGAGGCCGCCACCGGGGACGCGCCGGGTCGCTCGCTCGCCGGGACCCTCGGCGCCGCACCGCGACGCCGCACCGCGATGTCGGTACCGAAAGCGCGGTGACGCGGGCTCGTAGCCGACCACTGGCCTGATTTCACGGAGGTTTCGTGCTGGCAGGGCCTTCGCATTGGAGAGGGGGCATGAACGTCCTCAAGAATGAGCTGCCGCGCGCGAAGGCGGTCAGGCTGGAGCAGCAGGTGGAGTACGTGGCTGGCTCCGTGGTGAGCCGCACGCTCGCGAAGGCGCCGGGCGGCTCGCTCACGCTGTTCGCGTTCGACGCCGGGCAGGAGCTGTCGGAGCACACGGCGCCCTTCGACGCGTTCGTGCAGGTGCTCGACGGGGCGGTCGAGCTGACCATCGGCGGCGAGCGCGTGCCGGCGAGGGCGGGCGAGACGGTGCTCATGCCCGCGGGCGTGCCGCACGCGGTGAAGGCGACGGAGCGGTTCAAGATGCTCCTGTCGATGGTGCGCGAGCGCGGGTGAGCCTCCCGTCTCGCGGCGGGCCCGCGGCCGCCCGGCCGGTCGCGTCCGGCCGGCGACCCGCTGTATCCTCTCTCGCCAAGCGACGCGCCCCGTCCGGCGCAATGGAACCTCGATGCCTCTCGGCCACGTCCCCACCGCCGTCGTCGTCCTCGTCTCGCTCGCCGGCGCCGCGGTGATGATCGGCTGGCGGATGCGCGAGACGAGGAGCCCGATCTCCACCCGGAAGATCGTCATCCCTCCGCTCGGGATGAGCACCGGGTTCCTCATGTTCCTCGCGCCCGCCGCGCGGGTGCCGTGGAGCTACGCGAGCGCCGCGTTCGCTGCGGGGGCGCTCGTGTTCTCGTACCCGCTCTCCCGCACCTCCCGGCTCGTCCGCAGCGGCGACGCCGTCGTGATGCAGCGCTCGAGCGCGTTCCTCTGGATCCTGCTCGGGC
Source organism: Anaeromyxobacter soli (assembly GCF_022808855.1). GTDB lineage: Bacteria > Myxococcota > Myxococcia > Myxococcales > Anaeromyxobacteraceae > Anaeromyxobacter > Anaeromyxobacter soli. The sequence continues at coordinate 90,149 of NZ_JAKZLF010000009.1, read as the reverse complement.
TCGTCGCGGTGCGGTTCGTGCTCCGCGTCTACATCGAGCAGGTCGTGACGCAGGTGCAGACGGGCGCGCTCTTCTTCCTGCTCGCGTTCGGCATGATCGTGCGCTGGCGCGTCGCGATGCTCCTCGCGTACCGGCGCCTGCGCGCCGAGCCGGCGACGGCGGACGCCGCGTAGGCCTCGGGGCGCCTGCCCGCCCGGGCTCGGCCCTCCTCAGCGGACCCGGAACATCGGCGGGATCTGCTCGGCCCGATCCACCGTGAGATCGAGGTCGCGCAGGAGCCCGTCCGCGAGATCGTAGATCCAGCCGTGCACGGTGAGCTCCTGGCCCCGCGTCCAGGCGCCCTGCACGATGGTGGTGTGGCAGACGTTCGCGACCTGCGCGGCGACGTTGAGCTCGCACAGGCGATCCTCGCGCGCGTCCGCGTCGGCGATGGCGTCGAGCTCCGCGCGGTTCACGAGGTAGACGTCGCGGATGTGCCGCAGCCAGTTGTCGATGAGGCCGAGCGGGGTGGCCTCCATGGCGGCCCTCACGCCGCCGCAGCCGTAGTGGCCGCACACGATGACGTGCCTCACGCCGAGGACCTCGATCCCGTACTGCAGGACCGAGAGGCAGTTCACGTCGGTGTGCACCACCACGTTCGCCACGTTGCGGTGCACGAAGATCTCGCCCGGCAGGCGTCCCACCACCTGATCGGGGGGTAGGCGGCTGTCGGAGCAGCCGATCCACAGGAGCTCCGGCTTCTGCGCGTGGACGAGCCGCTCGAAGAAGCCCGGCTCGCGCTCCCGCATCCTCGCCGCCCAGGCGCGGTTCGCCTCGAAGCACGACTGCAAGGTCTTCACCCGTTCTCCTCCTCCGGAGGGCGACCCCTCCCACGCGCGACGCGGGGGAGAGGTCGCCGCTGGGTTCACGCCGCGGATGGGCTCCGCGAGAGCGATCGCGCGAGCCACAGCAGCTCGAGCATCGTGGCCCGCTCCCGCTGCAGGGTACGCCCGACCGCGCGTCCGGCGCGATGTGCTGCGGCGCCGATCGCGGTGTACGCGTCCGAGTCGAGGGCGGTCGCGCGCACCGTGCGCGCCCCGCGCAGCCGGACTTCCACCCGGCAGGACTTGTCCTCGCCGCCCCTCGGCCCGTTCAGATCCCCGACCACGACCCGCACCCCGGCGATGCGCTGCTCGTACCGGTCGAGCGCGAACGAGAGCCGCCGCTCGATCGCGTCGCGCAGGCCGGGGGTGATGGAGAAACCACGCGTCCTCACGTCGATGTGCACGTCGTCACCTCCGTTCCCCTCCGAGCTCCGGTCTAGCGCCGTCGCGTCCCCGCGAAAATGACGTTATCTCGCCGCGTCGCCTCGGGTCCTTGAATGTGTCGCCGGGCTGCTCAGTTCTTGAGCGATCTGCGCGACCTGAAGAGATCCCCGTTGGGCAGGAGGCGGGTCGCGGGCGTGTTCCCCCGTTAAAGCGTGGGCATGGAGCGAACCCTGACGTCCGGCCCGGAACTTGCGGAAGGATCGAGCACGATGATCGGGTTCGCCCGCCTGCAGCCCCCCCTGGTGCCCCGGTCGGCCGGAGCGGTGCCGTCCGTGCACAGCGGCGTGCGCTGGCCGAGCGAGGACCTGCTCCCCGTCGTCTTCCACCTGATCGCCGTGGCGGCGCTGGCGGCGACCGGCTACCCCGCCGGCAGGATCGTGATCCTGGCCCTCGCCGCGGCGGTCCAGAAGGCTCACTACCTCACCTGGCGCAAGCGCGACATCAAGCTCTGCGTGAACGCCGACATCGACCAGCTCGCCTGGATCGTCGTCGCCGCCCAGGCCTGCTTCTTCCTCACCATGGGCGTGGCGGTGACCGTCACCGGCGGGATCCGCAGCCCGCTGCTCCTCACGATCATGGGGGCGTACGTCGCGGCCGTGGCGGCGGTCGGCGACCGCCGCCAGACGCGCCTGTTGCTCGGCGCGACCGCCCTCGAGGTGGGCGTCATCGCGCTCCTTCCGCGCTCCATCACCGGGCCGGAGGTCGCGGGTCCGGCCCACACCTTCCTCACGCTGGTGAGCGTCCTGGGCGTCGGCCTCCTGCTCGCGCCGGTCCACGCGCGGGCCCGCAAGCGACGCGACGCGTTCGCGCGGGCGCGCAAGGAGATGGCGGCCGACGCGCTCGCCCGCGCCCAGAGCCTCGAGCAGATCGGCTCGAAGGTGGCGCACGAGCTCAAGAACCCGCTCACCGGCGTGAAGGCGCTCGTCCAGCTCGGGCTGCGGAACCCGGCCGAGGCGCCGTCGCACGAGCGGCTGGAGGTGGTGGAGCGCGAGGTCACGCGGATGCAGGAGATCCTCCACAACTACCTGTCGTTCACGCGCCCGCTCCAGGCGGTCACGCCGCGGCGGGTGGAGCTCGGTCCGCTCGTCTCGGACGCGCTGGTCGTGCTCTCGGCGCGCGCCGACGAGGCGCGCGTGCGGCTGTACGCGCAGGGCGACGCGACGCTCGAGGCCGACCCGCGCCGGATCAAGGAGGCGCTCCTCAACCTCGTGGCGAACGCGATCGAGGCCACGCCGCCGGGCGGCGAGGTGGTGGTGGAGGTCCGGCCGGCGGGAGACGAGGCAGAGATCGTGATCCGCGACAACGGCCGGGGGATGCCGCCCGAAACGCTGAAGCACATCGGGACGCCGTTCTTCACCACGCGCGAGGACGGCACCGGCCTCGGCGTCGTGCTCGCCCGCTCGGTGATCGCGCAGCACGGAGGGTCGATGCGGTACGAGAGCGAGCCGGGCAAGGGAACCCGCGTCAAGGTCACCCTCCCGCGCGTGTCCACGGGGGCGTGCGATGCCGCGTGTCCTACTCGTCGATGACGAGCCGTCGGTGCGCGTCGCGCTGAGGGAGCTCGTCCAGGGACGCGGGTGGGAGCCGCTCGTCGCCCGCTCCGGCGCCGAGGCGCTCGAGCTCGTCGATCGCGCCGACGCGGTGGTGACCGACTTCTCCATGCCCGAGATGGACGGGATGGACCTCCTGCGCGCCGTCCGCGAGCGCGACGAGAGCCTCCCCGTGATCCTGCTCACGGCGCACGGCTCGGAGCGGCTCGCGGTGCGCGCCATCAAGGCGGGCGCGTACGAGTACGTCACGAAGCCGTTCGACGTGGACGAGATGCTCGTCGCGCTGGAGCGCGCCGTCGAGGCCCGCGGGCTGCGCCAGCGCAACCGCCAGCTCACCGCGGAGCACGCCATCGGGCGGCGCGTCGTCTGCGAGTCGGCGGAGATGCGGCACCTCCTCGACGCGACGTCGCGGGTGGCGGCGAAGGAGATCACCGTCCTCGTGCGTGGCGAGACCGGCACGGGCAAGGAGCTCATCGGATCGCTGCTGCACGCCCAGAGCCGGCGCGCGGACGGCCCTCTGGTCCGCTTCAACTGCAGCGCGATCCCGGCGGAGCTGGCTGAGGCGGAGCTCTTCGGCCACACGCGCGGCGCGTTCACCGGCGCCAACCAGGCCCGCCCCGGGTTCTTCGCCGAGGCGAACGGCGGCACGCTCGTCCTCGACGAGGTGGGCGAGCTCCCCCTCGCGATCCAGGCGAAGCTCCTGCGCGCCCTGCAGGACGGCGAGATCCAGCCGGTCGGCTCCGGGCGGGTCGAGAAGGTGGACGTGCGCATCGTCGCGTGCACGAACCGCGACCTCGCCGCCGAGGTCCGCGCCGGCCACTTCCGCGAGGACCTCTACTATCGGCTTGCCGTCGTCGAGCTCGTGGTCCCCCCGCTGCGCGATCGCCGGGAGGACATCCCGGCGCTCGCGCACGAGTTCGCGCACCGCTACGCGGAGCGCTTCGGGGCCGAGGAGGTCCGCCTCGCCCCCGCGCTCGTGGAGCGCCTGCGGGCCGCCGACTGGCCGGGGAACGTGCGCCAGCTCGAGAACGTGGTCGCGCGCATGGTGGCCCTGAGCGGCGGCGGCGAGCTCGAGCCGAGCGCGTTCACCGCGACCGTCTCGGCGGAGCCCGTCACGCCTCGGGACGGCGGCGTCCCCGCGGGCGACGGCGACGACGGCGATCCCGAGGGCGCCCGGACCCTGCGGGAGCAGCTCGACGCGCTGGAGCGCAACGTGATCGCCCGGACGATGACCGCCGTCCGCGGCAACCAGTCGGAGGCTGCTCGCCGGCTGGGCATCAGCCGCAACACGCTCACCGAGCGCCTCCGCCGCTACGAGATCGCCGCGGACTTCGGCGCCGGCGGCGCGGCCTGACGCCGCACCGCTCGCTCGAGCCGAGCCCGTCGCGAGCGGCGCGACGGCGTCGCCGGGGCGGGTGCTCAGGAAAGGAGCGATCTGCGCATCCGCCGCCGCTCGCGCCGGCGCCGCCGGCGCGAAGCTCGCAGCGCCGACGCGCCGCAGGGCGTGGCCCGCCACCTGCAATGCCGGACGCGGGAGAGGCGGTGACCCATGAACACGTATGCGATCCTGATGTTCCTCCACGTCCTCGCCGGAGTCGGCGTCTACGTCGCGCTCGGCATCGAGACCGTCGCGCTCGGCGGGCTCCGGCGGGCGGAGACTCCGGGTGAGGCCGGCGTCTGGCTCCGGCTGCACGCGCTGCCCGGGCGCCTCCTCCCCGGCGCGATGCTCGTGGCGCTCGCCTCCGGAGCCTGGATGATGGCGACGACCTGGGGCCACCGGCCGTGGATCCTCGCCGCCTTCATCGGCATGGTCGGGATGGGGATCGCGGGCGGCGGCGTGAGCGGGCGCGCGATGCGGCGGCTCCGGGCGGCGCTCGCGACGGAGGACGGCGCGGTGCTCTCGCCCGCGTTCCGGGCGGGCCAGGGGAGCGCCGCGCTGACGGGGTCACTCCGGGTGAGGATCGCGATCGGGCTGGGGATCCTGGCGCTCATGACGCTCAAGCCGGAGGCCGCCGGCTCGGCGCTCGTCCTGACGGCGTCGGTGGTGGCCGGGCTCGCCGCCAGCCTCGTGCACCCCGGGCGCAGCGCGCGCCTCGCGGGCAGCGGCGCGGGATAGCGCCGCCGAGCGCGCCGCTCGCCGGACGCGCCCACCCGAGCGCGCTCCACTGCAGGCGCTCCACCGCGCGAACGCCGCCCGCGACTCACGGGCGGCGTTCGCGCGCGTGCGCTCGGATCCGACGCATCGACCCTGCGCCGCGCCTCGCGCGCCGTGCGGCGGCGCCGGGACCGCGCGAGCGTGCGTGCTCAGGGCTTGAGCGATCTGCGCGCCGAGCCGCGCGGCCTGTGGGGATCGCGAACGGCGCGGAGCGGGAAACCTCGCATTTCCCGCGGGTGTATGGCGTGGCCCGCGAACTGCAACCGCGTCTCGGCGTCGGCAACGCCGACGCCTCAACGCAGGACCGCACCGGCGCTCGCCGGAGAAGGAAGATGAGAGATGCGTGCTGAGAGATCGAGGTTCGCGTTCGTCGCGGCGCTCTTCGTGGTCGCCGCGCCGGGTATCGGGAGCGCCCAGGGCTGGCGCGCCGCGGGGGCCGACGGGCTCCTGACGCCGCTGGGCGAGTACGTGCTCTTCGGAGGCGGGGTGACCGACTTCAAGGAGAGCGCGGTGAAGGATCGCTTCGACGTCGGCGGGACGTGGGACGCCCGGCTCGGGATCGGCAGCCGCTCCTTCGTCGGCGCCGAGCTGGCCTACGTCGGCTCCGCCCTCAACGCCAAGGGATCGGGCTCCGATCTCCTGACGAACGGCGCCGAGGCCGTGCTGCGGCTCCAGTACCCGTATGCCACGGGCGCCTGGCTCGTCGAGCCCTTCGCCTTCGGTGGCATCGGCTGGAGCCACCTCTCGCTCCGGGACGCCGCGCCCGGCGTGAAGGACTCGGACGAGATCGGCGTCGTCCCGTTCGGCGGAGGGGTCACCGTGGGCTACGACCGCTTCCTCCTCGACGCGCGGTTCACCTACCGCACGAGCTTCAACGAGGATCTCCCGCTCGCGACGGGCCAGGCGCCGGCGAGCATGGAGCGGTGGTCGGTCGGCGCGTCGGTCGGGTACGAGTTCTGACGCGAGCGGCGCCGCGGACCGCGCGCGACGCGCGCCCCGCGGACCGAGGAGGGCCTCCGGCCCGATCGCCGGGGCCCTCCTCGTCTTCATGGAACTTCAACTCACGGAAGCGCGCGCGACACGGTGGTGCCGCAGCTTCCGCCGGCGAGCGTCGCGAGAGCGCGACGGCGCGCGGGGAACGCTGCGACGCGGAAGGTCGCGAGGGAGGAGTCGTCATGCAGGCGAAGGTCTTGCTCGCGGCGCTCTGGCTGGGAGTGGCCGGGCGCGCGAGCGCGCTGCAGCCGCTCGAGGAGTTCCTGCGCGGTGCGCGGAGCGCGAGCCCCGACAACGCGGAGGCCCGCGCGGCGCGCAGGCAGCTCGACGCCGACGCCGACGCCGAGCTCGGCCGTGCCCTGCCGCGCCTGTCGCTGCAGGGGCAGTACACCCGCAACCAGTTCGAGACGACCCTGGAGCTCCCGGGGGCGGCGGGCGGGCCCCCGGCGCGCGTCACGATCACGCCGAAGGATCAGCTCGACGGCGCCGCCACGCTGGACGTTCCGCTCGTCGACCTCGCGCGGTTCGCCCGCATCGGCGCGGCCCGCACGGGCGCCCGCGCCTCGGGGACGCAGGCGGCCGCGACGGAGCTCCGCGTCCAGGCCCTCGTGTCACAGGAGTACTTCCAGCTCCTGGCGAACCGCGCGCTCGTCGGCGCGTCGCGCAAGGCGCTCGAGGTGGCGAGGGCGAGCCTCTCCATCGCCGACGAGCGCCACCAGGCCGGCTCCACCGGGCTCCTCGACGTGGATCGGGCGCGGGGCGAGGTCGAGCGCAACGTGCAGCAGCTCGCGAGCGCGGAGCTCCAGGTCGCGCTCTCGGCGCGCGCCCTCCAGTCGCTGACCGGGATCGCGCCGGAGCTCGACGGCGATCGTCCGCTCACCGACGACCTGCACGAGGAGCCGCCGCTCGAGCGCTTCCAGCCGCCGGACGAGAAGCTCCCCGCGCTCGCCGCGGCCATGGAGGGCCGCGAGGCCGCGGAGCAGCAGGCGAGGGCGCAGCGGCTCACGCTCGCCCCCAGCCTGGGCGCGAGCCTGACGGAGCGCGTGACCAGCGCGGAGGGCCTCGCGGGCCGGGACGCCTCCTGGCAGGCCGTGGTCGGCCTGAGCTGGTCGCTCGATCTCACCACCTTCGCCGGCATCCGCGCGCAGGACGCGGCGGCGGACGTCGCGCGAGCGCGCGAGCAGCGGGCGAGGCTCGCGGCGCACGACGACATCCACCGCGCCTGGAGCACCGTGCGGAGCCAGATCGCCCGGAGCCGCTCCGCCCGTGTCCAGTCGGAGGTCAGCGCGCGCGCCTCCGAGCTCGCGCTGGAGCGGTACCGGGCCGGCGCCGCGACCCAGATCGATCTCCTCCAGGCGCAGCGCGACGCCTTCGGCGCCGACGCGGCGCGCATCCAGGCGGACGCCGACCTCGTGAACGCGCGCGCGCAGCTGCGGCTCGCGGCGGGCGAGAGCCTCCTCGAGCCGCCGGGGGGGGGAGCGCCATGATCGGCAGCCCCCGTCGCGGCAGGGGGTGCTCACGGCTTGAGCGATCCGCTCAGCACCCCCCTGCCCGCCACGCCTCGAGCCGCGCCGTTTTGCTGACAGAGCGCATCCGTCGTCTGGCCCAGCGTCTGCAGTTTCCCGTGGTTTCCGAATCCCGTCGGGGGCGTCCATGAAGAGCAAGAAGCAGTGGGTCGTGGTCATCGTCGGTCTGCTGGCGGTCGTCGGCATCCTCGTCGGGGTGAAGGCCGGCCAGATCGTCACCATGGTGCGGGCGGGCGAGTCCTTCGTGCCGCCGCCGGAGGCCGTCACCTCGGCCAAGGTCGAGGCGACGCAGTGGGAGGCGACGCGGGCGGCGATCGGATCGCTCGTGGCGGTCCGCGGCGTGATGCTCTCCGCGGAGCTGCCGGGCGCGGTCCGGGACATCACGTTCGAGTCCGGCTCCTCGGTGAAGCGCGGCGCCGTGCTCGTGAAGCTCGACACCTCCGCGGAGGAGGCGCAGCTCGCCTCGGCGGTGGCGGAGGCGTCGCTCGCGAAGGTCAACCTCGAGCGGGCGAAGCGGCTGCGTCAGGGCGAGGCCAACGCCCAGGCCGATCTCGACACCGCAGAGGCGCGCGCGAAGCAGGCCGACGCGACGGTCGCGAACCTGCGCGCGACGATCGCCAAGAAGACCATCCGCGCCCCGTTCGACGGGCGCGTCGCCATCCGCCAGGTCGAGCTGGGCCAGGTCGTCGCGCCCGGGACCCCCATCGCGTCGCTCCAGTCCGTGAGCCCGATCTACGCGGACTTCTGGCTGCCCCAGCAGGCGCTCGCCGAGCTGAAGGCCGGCGAGCGGGCGCGCCTCGTCGTCGACGCGTTCCGCAACGCTACGTGGGACGGGGAGATCACCACCATCAACCCCGAGGTCGACCCGGCCACGCGCAACGTCCGGGTGCGGGCGACGTTCGAGAACGCGGACGGGCGGCTGCGCCCCGGGATGTTCGCGAACGTGCAGGTGCTCTCCTCGGAGAAGCGCAGCGTGCTCGTCGTCCCCGCGACGGCGGTCATCTTCGCGCCCTACGGCGACTCGGTCTACGCCATCGAGGAGAAGAAGGACGCCGCGGGGAGGACGACCACCGTCGCCCGCCAGAAGTTCGTCCGTACCGGGGAGCGGCGCGGAGACGTCGTCGCCGTCGCGGAGGGGCTGAAGGCTGGCGAGGCCGTCGTGAGCAGCGGCGCGTTCAAGCTGCGCAACGGCGCCTCGGTCGCCGTGAACAACGCCCTCGCGCCCGACGCGCAGCTCTCACCCAAGCCGACCGAAGAGTGAGCCGGAGGCCACCACATGAAGTTCACGGATCTCTTCATCCGCCGCCCCGTCATCGCGATCGTCGTCAGCCTCGTCATCGTCATCGCGGGGGTCCAGGCCATCCGGACGATCAACGCCCGCCAGTACCCGCGCAGCGAGAACGCGCAGATCATCGTCACGACGAACTACGTCGGGGCGAGCGCCTCGCTCGTGCGCGGGTTCATCACCACGCCGCTCGAGCGCGTCATCGCGGCGGCGGACGGCATCGACTACATCGAGTCCGAGAGCAAGCAGAACGTCTCCATCATCCGGGCGCGCCTGCGCCTCAACTACGACGCGACCAAGGCGCTCGCCGAGATCGGCGCGAAGGTGGACCAGGTGCGCGGCGATCTCCCGCCCGAGGCGGAGGTCCCCATCATCACCATCGAGTCCGCCGACAGCGCGCTCGCCTCGGCGTACCTCTCCTTCTCCTCGAAGGCGCTCAAGCAGAACGAGATCACCGACTACCTCGTCCGCGTCGTCCAGCCGCGGCTCTCGGCGATCGAGGGCGTGCAGCGCGCCGACATCCTGGGCGCCCGCACCTTCGCGATGCGCATCTGGCTCAAGCCCGACCGCATGGCGGCCCTGAACGTCAGCCCGGCCCAGATCCGGGAGGCGCTCTCCCGGAACAACTACCAGGCCGCGGTGGGCCAGACGAAGGGCTCGCTCGTCCAGGTCAACCTCACCGCCAACACGGACCTCCGCTCGCCCCGCGAGTTCCAGCAGCTCCCCATCCGCGAGCAGCAGGGCGGCGCCGTCGTCCGGCTCGGTGACGTCGCCGACGTGGTGCTCGGCGCGGAGGACTACGACGCGCTCACCAACTTCAGCGGGCAGACGGCCGTCTTCATCGGCGTCTGGGCCCTGCCGAACGCGAACTCGCTCGACGTGATCAAGCGGGTCCGCGTGGAGCTCGACTCGCTGCAGAAGGAGATCCCGGACCAGATCCAGGCCCGCGTCGCCTTCGACGCCACCACCTACGTCCGGGACGCCATCAGCGAGGTGGAGCGGACGCTCGCCGAGACCCTGCTCATCGTCGTCATCGTCATCTTCCTGTTCCTCGGCTCGCTGCGCTCGGTCCTCGTGCCCGTCGTCGCGATCCCCGTGTCGCTCATCGGGGCGGTGTTCCTGATGCAGGTCTTCGGGTTCACCCTGAACCTCCTCACGCTGCTCGCCATCGTCCTCTCGGTGGGGCTCGTGGTGGACGACGCCATCGTGGTCGTCGAGAACGTCGAGCGACACCTGCGCGACGGGATGAGTCCCGTCGACGCGGCGCTCCGCGGCGCGCGGGAGCTCGTCGGGCCCATCATCGCGATGACCATCACCCTCGCCGCGGTGTACACGCCGATCGCCTTCCAGGGCGGGCTCACGGGCGCCCTGTTCCGGGAGTTCGCGCTCACGCTCGCGGGCGCGGTGGCCATCTCGGGCGTCGTGGCGCTGACGCTCTCGCCGGTGATGTCCGCGTACCTGCTCCGCGGCGGCGGTGAGGAGCGCGGGCTCGCGGGGCGCATCAACCGGGGCTTCGATCGCCTGAAGGCGATCTACGCCCGTCACCTCGCGCTGGCGCTGCGGTCGCGCGGCTCCATCTACACCGCGTGGATCGTGGTGAGCCTGCTCGCGCTCGCGATGTTCACGCAGGCGCCCAAGGAGCTCGCCCCGACGGAGGACCAGGGCTACATCTTCGGCGTCGTCAACACGCCCGCGAACTCGACGCTCGACCAGCTCGTGCCCTCGGTGCACAAGGTGAACGAGAGCGTGATGGCGTTCCCGGAGTCGCAGTTCACGTTCCAGGTCACGTTCCCGAACAACGGGTTCTGGGGCGCGGTCTTCAAGCCGTGGGAGGAGCGGGGGCGGTCGGCCTTCGAGCTCCTCCCGCAGATCCAGGCGAAGGTCGCGGCGATCCCCGGCATCCAGGCGTTCCCGATCCTGCCGCCCGCGCTCCCCGGCGGCGGCCAGTTCCCGGTCGAGTTCATCATCGCCTCGACCGCGGAGAGCTCCGAGATCCTGGACTTCGCGAAGAAGCTCCAGGAGAAGGCGACGGCGAGCGGGATGTTCGCGTTCCCGCCGCTCATCGACGTGAAGATCGACCAGCCCTCGACCGAGATCGAGCTCGATCGGAACAAGGTGGCGGAGCTGGGGCTCGATCTCCAGACGGTCGGGCGCGATCTCGCCTCCGCGGTCGGCGGGAACTACGTGAACCGCTTCAGCATCGACGGCCGCAGCTACAAGGTGATACCCCAGATCCTGCGCTCCGAGCGGCTGAACCCGGAGCAGCTGAAGGACGTGTACGTCACCGGGCCGGGCGGGCAGCTCGTCTCGCTCGCCTCCATCGCCACCCTGCGGGACTCGGTCACGCCGCGGTCGCTCAACCGCTTCCAGCAGCTCAACGCCGTGAAGATCAGCGGCGTCGCGATCCGCCCCCTCGACCAGGCGCTCGCGTACCTCGAGGGGGAGGCCGCGAAGATCCTCCCGGCGAACTACAAGCTCGACTACACGGGCGAGTCTCGCCAGCTGCGGACGGAGGGCAACAAGTTCCTGCCCGCGTTCCTCCTCGCGGTGGTGCTGATCTTCCTCGTGCTCGCCGCGCAGTTCAACAGCTTCCGGGACCCGTTCGTCATCCTGGCGGGCTCCGTGCCGCTCGGCATGTTCGGCGCGCTCGTCATGATGTTCCTCAAGATGCCGAACCCGACCCTCCGGTTCTTCACCGACGGGTGGACGACGACGCTCAACGTCTACTCGCAGGTCGGCCTCGTGACGCTCGTCGGGCTCGTCGCGAAGAACGGCATCCTCATCGTGGAGTTCGCGAACAAGCTGCAGGAGCAGGGGCTCTCGAAGCTGGAGGCCGTCCAGAGCGCCGCCGTCACGCGGCTGCGGCCCATCCTCATGACGAGCGTGGCGACGGTCTTCGGCCACTTCCCCCTCACGCTCGTGAGCGGGCCGGGCGCCGAGGCGCGCAACAGCATCGGCCTGGTGCTCGTCGCGGGGATGACCATCGGCACGGCGTTCACGCTCTTCTTCGTGCCCGCCATCTACCTCCTCATCGCCCGGGACCACCGCGCCGAGGGGCGGGCCACCGCCCCGAGCGTGCTCGAGCCGGAGCCGGTGCCCGCGACGACGGGGGGCGGTCCGCTCCGCGCCGCGTACCAGGCGGCGGAGGGCGGTCCGGAGAGACCGGAGCCCGGGTTCTAGACGGGGCCGCGCATCGGTGCCCGCCCCGCGCGCAAGACCGCGCGGTGCGGGCCACCGGTGCGCGGCGAATGATCCGTCCCGCCGCAGGAGAGCGGTCAGAGGCGAAAGGAAGCACACCATGGCCAGGACGGAGCGTTCGACCCGGAAGCCCTCCCCCCGCGAGAGCTGGGACCTCGCGGAGAACGCGACCCTGAGGCTGCCGCGCCGCCGCGTCGCGTCGGTCGTGCGCGCCGAGCGCGGGACGGTGCTCGTCACGCGCAACGGCGATCGCGAGGATCACGTGCTCGAGGCCGGCGACGAGCTGGTCCTGCCGCGCGGCGGGCTCGCGGTCGCGTGGGCGTTCACCGACGCGACCCTCTCCGTGCGCGACGGGCTCCGGATCCTCGCGCGCGGGGGCGCCGAGCCGGCCTCCGAGGCGGAGGCCCCGGGCGCGAGCGTGGACGCGCTCGGCGTCGAGGTGGCGCACGAGCTCAAGAACCCGCTCGCCGGCGTGAAGGCGCTCGTGCAGCTCGGGCTGCGCAACCCGGCCGAGGCCCCCGCGCACGAGCGCCTCGTGCTCATCGAGCGCGAGGTCGCGCGGATGCAGGAGATCCTGCGGCGCTACCTCTCGTCGACGCGGCTCCGCGAGGGCGGGAGGGCGCCGCGGCTCGCGCTCGCGCCGCTCGTCGCCGACGCGCTGCTCGCGCTCTCGGCGATCGCGGGCGAGGCGCGGGTCCGGCTGGTCGCGCGCGGGGACGCCACGGTCGAGGGCGATCCGCGCCGGCTCAGGGAGGCGCTCCTCAACCTCGTCGCGAACGCGATCGAGGCGACCCCGCCGGGCGGAGCGGTGACGGTCGAGGTGCGCGAGAGCGGCGACGGGGCGCAGCTCCTGGTGAGCGACACGGGCCGCGGGATGTCCTCCGAGACCCTGGCGCGCCTCGGCACGCCGTTCTTCACCACCCGCGAGGACGGCACCGGGCTCGGCGTGGTGCTGGCGCGCGCGGTCATCGCGGATCACGGCGGGTCGCTGCAGTACGAGAGCGTGCCGGGGAAGGGGACCACGGTCAGGGCCATCCTGCCCGGTCGGGTCGCCTCGGGCGCGAGCGCGGCGGAGCTCTCGCGGTCCGCGTGAGCGCGGGCAAGGCGGATCGCGCGTGCTAGGCTCGTCGGAGCTCTCCGAGGGTTCCGATGGCCCACCCGTCCCTGTCCCGCCTCCTCGCGAAGGACGCGTTCCCCAAGGTCTCGTCCAAGGACGCCTACGAGCGCCAGGTGGAGGAGCTGCAGCGCCGCATGCTCCTCGTCCAGCAGGGCATGTTCCACACCGGCCGGCGCGCCATCATCGCGGTCGAGGGCTTCGACGCGGCCGGGAAGGGCGGCGCGATCCGGCGGCTCACCGAGGCGGTCGATCCGCGCGGCGTCCGCGTCGTGCCCATCGGTCCGCCGGCTGCGGACGAGCAGGGCAGGCACTGGCTGTACCGCTTCTGGCGCGACCTGCCGCTCCCGGGGACGCTCACCGTGTTCGACCGCACCTGGTACGGCCGGGTGCTGGTCGAGCGCGTGGACGGGCTCGCGAAGAAGTCCGAGTGGAAGCGCGCCTACCGCGAGATCAACGAGTTCGAGCGCACGCTCGTCGACGACGGGATCGACGTGGTCAAGATCTTCCTCGGCATCAGCAAGGCCGAGCAGCTCCGCCGGTTCGAGGAGCGGCTGAAGGATCCCTACAAGCAGTGGAAGCTCGCGGACGCCGACGTGCGCGCCCGCAAGCGCTGGGATTCGTACGTGGACGCGGTGGACGACATGTTCGAGCGCACGGACACGGCCAGGGCGCGTTGGCACCTCGTCCCGGCGGACCGCAAGTGGTACGCGCGCGAGCGGGTGCTGCGCATCGTCACCGAGCGGCTCGCCCGGCACGCGGAGTGGATGGAGGCGCGCGTCCACGAGAAGGCCCAGGCGCGCCGCCTCGAGAAGGAGCTGAAGAAGCTCAAGGCCTGAGCGGATCGCTCGGCGTCTCGGCGCAGCGCCCACGGCTCGAAGGGGAGGGGCGAGCGCGAAGCCCGCGCCCACGGCGGGTCCGGCCCCGAGGCGCGACGTGCGCTCCCTGGCGCGAGGGCTGCAACGGTGATCCCCATGCGGAAACGGATCACCGAGCGCCGGCTCCTCCTCCTGATCGGCGCGGTTCAGTTCGTCAACGTCCTCGACTTCATGATGGTGATGCCGCTCGGCCCCGACTTCGCGCGGGCCCTCGGCATCCCGAACGCGCGGCTCGGCCTGGTCGGCGCGAGCTACACGGCCGCGGCCGCGCTCAGCGGGGTGCTGGGCGCCCTGATCCTCGATCGCTTCGACCGGCGCAAGGCGCTCGGCGTCGTGCTCGGCGGGCTCGTGGTGGGCACGGCGGCCGGCGCGTTCGCCACGAGCCTCTCGTCGATGCTGGGGGCGAGGATCCTCGCGGGCGCCTTCGGCGGGCCGGCGACGTCGCTGTCGCTGGCGATCATCTCGGACGTGGTGCCGGCCGAGCGTCGCGGACGCGCCATGGGGGCGGTCATGGGGGCCTTCGCGCTGGCCTCCGTGCTGGGCGTCCCGGCGGGCCTCGAGCTCGCGCGGCTGGGCGGATGGAGGATGCCGTTCTTCGCCGTGGCGGCGCTCGGGGCGGTGCTCGCCGCGACTGCGGTCACCCTCCTGCCACCTCTCCGGCGGCACCTCGGCCTGCGCCCGGAGCCCGGCTCGAGCACGGGCGCGCTCCTGCGCCGTCCCGCGGTCGCGCTCGCGCTCGGCGCGACGGCCGCGGTCATGACGGCGCAGTTCGCGCTCGTCCCGAACATCGCGGCCTACTGGCAGTACAACCTCGGCTACCCGCGGGAGCACCTGGGCCTGCTCTTCGTCGCGGGGGGCGCGGTGAGCTTCGCGGTGATGCGGCTCTCCGGCCGCCTCGCCGACCGCTTCGGCGCGGCGGTCACCGCGGCAGGAGGGACAGCCGTCTTCGTCGCGGTGGTGCTCGCCGCCTTCGTCTTCCCGTCCCGGGCGCCGCCGGCGCTCGCCCTGTTCGTGGCCTTCATGGCCGCGAGCAGCTTCCGGATGGTGCCGATGCAGGCCCTCGCGAGCCAGGTGCCCGCGCCCCAGGAGCGCGCCCGCTTCATGTCGGCGCAGTCGGTCGTCCAGCACCTGGGGTCGGCCACGGGCGCGCTCCTCGCGGCGGGCGTGCTCGAGCAGCTGCCCGGCGGCAGGCTCGCGGGGATGGATCGCGCGGCGTGGTTCGCCGTGGCGCTGGCCGCCGCGGCCCCAGCACTCCTGTGGCGCCTCGAGCGGCGGGTCCGTCCCCGCGAGCGAAGGACCCCGGTGCCCGCGACGCTCGCCCCTCACGCGCCCGCGGCTGCGCCCTCGTCCCAGGCTTCCCGGTGACGCCCCGCAGCGGCGGCTCCGCTCGCCCGCGGGAGACGGACCGTGAACCGCGTCCCGCGCTCGGGCGTGGACTCCACCTGGACCGCGCCGCCGTGCGCGGTCACGATCTGGCTCACGATGTAGAGCCCGAGGCCCAGCCCCCGCGTCTGGGAGGCGCGCCGGGGCGAGCCGCGGCAGAAGGGCTCGAACAGCACGGCCATGAGCTCCGGCGGGATGACCGGTCCCTGGTTCAGCACCTCGAGGACCACCTCCTCGTCGCCGCCGCCGACCGAGAGGCGCACCGAGCCGTGCCTCGCGCCATGCTCGAGCGCGTTCGCCACGAGGTTCGACACGACCTGCGCCATCCGCCCCGGATCCCAGGTGCCGCGCCCGTCTCCTTCCAGCGCGAGCTCGATCGCCCGCTCCGGCTGGGCGGCCCGGAGCTCGCCCACGACCGCGCGACACAGCGCGTGCAGGTCCGTCGGCTCGGGGGCGATCGGCAGCCCGTCCTTGAAGCGGCTGTGGGTGAAGTCGAGCAACGTCCCGATGAGCTCGAGCATCCGCGCGCCCGCGCGATCGATCTCGCCGATGCTCTCGCGCACGTTCTCGGCGAGGTCCTCGCGGCGGAGGAGGAGCGAGGCGAGCGCCCGCACCGCGCCGAGCGGGCTCCGCAGGTCGTGGCCGAGGATGCCGATCATCTGCTCGCGGAAGACGAGCGCCCGCGCCAATTGCTCCTGCGCGCGCTGCTGCTCGGTGATGTCCTTCGCCGCGCCGGTGATGCCGACGATCGCGCCGGAGCCGTCGCGCAGCGGCTCCTCCGACACCAGCATGTGATGGACCTGCCCTCGACGGTCCGAGACCTGCAGCTCCTCCTGGATCCGCGCTCCGGTCCTGAGCACGAGGTGGTCGAGGGCGTCCATCCGCGCCGCCTCGTCCGGCGCGATCAGCTCGGCGTTGGTGCGCCCCAGCATCTCCGCGGCGGGGTAGCCGAAGGGCGGGTTGTACAGCCAGCGGTAGCGCAGCCCGAGGTCCCGCTCGAAGAGGGTGATGTCGGAGTGGGCGAGCGCGACGCGGATCCGCTCCTCGGTCTGCCTGAGCCGCTGGTGCACCCGCGCGTTCTCGACGACCTGCGCGGCGCGCCGCACCAGCTCCTCGGCGAGCGCGACGTCCTCCTGTCCGTACCGCCGCCCCGACTCGGAGGTCGTGAGGAAGGTCATGGTCGCGAGCGAGCTCGAGAGCGTGACCGGCACCACGAGCACCGAGCGAACCCCGAGCTGCAGGGCGAGCGCGAGGTACTCGCCCTCGGTCTCCGCGCGGAGCGTGTCGTCGCCGTAGTCCGGGACGAGCACGGGGCGTCCCGACTGCAGCGCCCGCGAGGCCGGGAGCCTCCGCCGGGCGGAGTGATCGAGCGGGAAGCCGCGCAGCGCGGCGGCGAGCGGCGCGCGGCTGGGATCGCGGTGAGCGACCTCCATCCGGCGGACCTCGCCGTCCTCGACGAAGTCGACGATGCACCAGTCGGCGAGCTCCGGGATCGACAGCCGCGCGACCGCGGAGAGCACCTCCTCGTAGTCGAGGGTCGCGGCGAGCGCGCCCACCTTCGAGAGGAGGGACAGCCGTGCGACGAACTTGCAGCTCTGGTCGCCAACCTCCAACGCTCTGCTCCCCGATCGGTGGTGCGCCGGCACCACGGCGCGGCGCTGAGATAGCGGCGCGCGCGCCTCGTCTCCAGTCGACTCGAGAAGAAGGCCCGGGCGGGCGCGCCCGCGAGCCCCAGAAGTCTCGCGGGGCGCCGGCTCCTCAGGGGATCGGCAGGGCGAAACTGGATTTCGTCGTGGAGAGGATCACGTCGCTCGCGTAGCTCTTGATGTTGTGCTCGGCGGCGACGACCGTGCGGGCGAAGCGCTGGTAGTCCTCGATCGAGGTGGCGCAGACGAGCAGGACGAAGTCCACGTCACCCGTGACCGTCCAGCACTGCAGCACCTCCGGCAAGTCCCGGACCTTCTTCTCGAAAGCGGCGAGCAGGTCCTCGCGGGGACGCTCGAGCGCGATGCGCATCAGGACGAAGACGCTGTACCCGAGCGCGGCGGGATCGACCAGGGAGACGTCCCCTTTGATGACGCCCTGCTCGCGGAGCCGCCGGCAGCGCGCGAGGCAGGCGGGCGGCGACAGTCCGATCTTCCCCGCCAGCTCCTGATTGGAAATTCGGTTGTTCACCTGGAGAAACTTCAGGATCTTCAGGTCGATCTCGTCGAGATTCCAGGGGGTTCGGGCCATCGCTTTCCATTCTAGCCGGGCCGAGGCGTCTATGCCTAACCAGCTTCCGTGGACGCGTTGTCGCAGGCTCATTCCGGAAGGTTTCGACCCCTCACAACCGAATGGCATTCCCTTCATGACCGGTCGCATCATCGCCTCGGCTCTTGCGGAGGAGACGAGCGATGAAGGCTGCACGGGCGACGGCGATGGCGCGACTGAACCCGCGGCTCTGGGACTGGACGTGGGGGCGAGCGTGGGAGCAGCAGGACTCCGCGCGCAGCACCCGCGCGCCGCTCGAGCTGAGGCTCGAGCTCACCGACGCGAGGAGCGTGCGCGTCGGATCGGCCCCCGTGGCGATCACCTGCCTCGAGGGTGAGCTGCTCGTCACCTGCGAGGGCGATCTCGAGGACCACGTCGTCGTTCGCGGCGAGACGTACGTCACGCGCCGGCGCGGGCACCATGTCGTCTCGGCGCTTCGCCCGAGCCGCGCGCGCGTCGCCCGGCGGTAGCGCCCGCCGGCCCCTGCACGGCCGGCCGGGAGTACGCCGGTCCACGAACGCCTCGTCTCTCTCGGGACGGGTCCGGAATCTCCGTCGCGAGGCGCGGCTCGAAGCAGGCATGAAGAGCGGGATGACGACGTCGAGCACCGATCACGCTGCTCCGCGCGCGGAGCAGCTCGGCGAGGCGGAGCGGCTCCTCGTCGTGGACGTGCCCGACCGCTGGAGCGCGCGTTGACCCGCCCTCCGAGCGACTTCGACGCCCGGGCGAGGACCTGGGACGAGGACGCCTCCAAGGTGGAGCGGGCGCAGCGCGTCGCCGCGGCGATCGCGTCCGTCGTCCCGTCGCTCTCGGGCAAGGCGGTGCTCGAGTACGGCGCGGGGACGGGGCTCCTCGGCCTCGCGCTCCAGCCGCTCGTCCGCGAGGTGACGCTCGCCGACAGCTCCCGCGAGATGCTGGCGGTCGCAGGCGAGAAGATCGCCTCGGGCGGCGTCCGCAACGCGAGGACGCTGTACCTCGACCTCGCGGCGGGCCCGCCGCCCGACCTGCGCTTCGACCTCGTCTGCTCGCTCATGACCCTCCACCACATCCCCGACACGGACGGGGTGCTGGGCGCCTTTCACCGCTTGCTGGAGCGGGACGGGGTCCTCTGCATCGCCGACCTCGACGCGGAGGACGGCTCGTTTCACGGCCCGGGCTTCTCGGGTCACAAGGGGTTCGAGCGCGCGGACCTCGGGGCGCGGATGGAGCGCAGCGGCTTCCGGAACGTGCGGTTCTCGACCGTGCACGAGGTGGTCAGGGAGACCGCCGACGGCGCGCGCGCCTTCCCGGTCTTCCTCGCGATCGCAGAGCGGGCGTGACCCACCGCGGCGGTACGCTCCGCCGCCGCTCGCTATGATGAGCCGGTGCGCGTCCTCGTGGTCGAAGACGATTCGATGCTGGGCGAGGGAGTGCGGCGCGGGCTCCGGCAGCTCGGGCACGCCGTGGACTGGGTCCGGGACGGGGGCGAGGCGGACCTCGCGCTGGCAGGGGAGCCGTACGACGTCGTCCTCCTCGACCTGGGCCTGCCGGGCAAGGGAGGCCTGGAGGTGCTCCGCGAGCTGCGCCGCCGCGGCCGCAGCGTGCCGGTGCTCATCATCACCGCCCAGGACGCGATCTCGCAGCGCGTCGCGGGGCTCGACGCGGGGGCGGACGACTACCTCGTGAAGCCCTTCGACCTCGACGAGCTGGCCGCCCGCATCCGGGCGGTCCAGCGCCGCGCCAGCGGACGCGCGGATCCCCTCGTCGAGCACGGACCCCTCACGCTCGACCCGGCCACCCACGAGGTCTTCCTCTCCGGCACCCCGGTCACCCTGTCCGCCCGGGAGTTCGCCCTGCTCCACGCGCTGCTCGAGCACCCCGGCCGGCCCATCTCCCGGGCGCGGCTCGAGGAGCGGCTCTACGGGTGGTCGGAGCAGGTCGCGAGCAACGCAGTCGAGGTCCACGTGCACGCGCTCCGCCGCAAGCTGGGCGCCGAGTGGATCAAGACGCTCCGCGGGGTGGGCTACATGGTCCCGAGGCGCATGTGAGATCGCTCCGCCGGAGATTGCTCGTGGCGCTCCTCGCGTCGGCCGCGGCGGTCACGCTCGCCGCCGCCCTGGTGGTCTACCGGATGGCGCGCGAGGAGATCGACGCCGTCTCCGACTACCACCTCCGCCAGATCGCGCTCACGCTGCGTGACCGCGCGCCGCGGGGCGGCGCGGTGGTGGGTGGCGAGGACGCCGAGCTCGACTTCGTCATCCAGATCTGGGACCGCGAGGGGAGGCGGCTGTACCGCTCCAGGCTCGTCGCAGGCCTGCCCGAGAGCGCCGAGCTGGGGTTCGCGACGGTGCGCGCCCGGAGCGGCGACTGGCGCGTCTACTCCGTCGAGCTCGGGGACCTCGTCATCCAGGTCGCCCAGCCCGTGCGCGTGCGGCAGGCGCTCGCGGTCGCCGCGGCGACGCGGACCCTCGCCCCGGTCCTCCTCATGCTGCCCCTGCTCGCCCTGCTGATCTGGAACATCGTCGCCCGGGCGCTGGCGCCGCTGAACCGGCTGGCGGGGGAGGTCGCCTCGCGGACTCCCGCGGCGCTCGAGCCCATCGGCGAGGCCGGCGCTCCGGAGGAGGCCATCCCGCTCGTGCGCGCGCTCAACGATCTCCTCGCGCGCCTGGGCGCGGCGCTGTCCGCCCAGCGCGCCTTCGTCGCCGACGCCGCGCACGAGCTGCGCACGCCGCTCGCCGCCCTGGACCTGCAGGTGCAGCTCGTGGAGCGCGCCCCCGACACGGCGGGGCACGCCGCGGCGCTCGCCGATCTGCGCGCGGGGCTCGGCCGGATGACCCACGTCGTGCAGCAGCTCCTGACGCTGGCGCGCGCGGGGCCCGACGCCGGCGCGGCCCTGGCGGGAGAGCCGGTGAGCCTGTCCGAGCTCGTGGCGCAGGCCGTCGCGGACCACGCGCTCCTGGCGGAGGCGAGGCGGATCGACCTCGGCGCGGGGCAGGCCGCCGAGGACGCCGTCGTGGCGGGAGATCCGGCGACGCTGCGGACGCTGCTCGCGAACCTCGTGGACAACGCGATCCGGCACTCGCCCCCCGGCGCGCGCGTGGACGTCGACGCCGGGATCGAGGCCGATCGTCCCTACCTCGAGGTGTCGGACCACGGGACCGGCATCCCCGAGGCGGAGCGCGAGCGGGTCTTCGACCGGTTCTACCGCCGCGCCGGCTCCGACACGGGCAGCGGCCTCGGGCTCGCGATCGTGAAGGCCATCGCGGAGCGACACGCAGCGCGCGTCGTGCTTCGCGACACGCCCGGAGGTGGACTCACCGCCCGCGTCGACTTCCCGGCCCGCTTCGCGGCGCAGGCGCCATCCGACGCCGGGGCCACGCCGCCGGCGCGGGTACCCGGCGAGGACGGCCGGCCTTAAGCACCCCTTAAGCCTCGCCCCTTACCGTTCGTTCCGAGCCCTCGACAGAAGGGCACGAATGGAAGGAGCAGACATGCCACGCAGATTCATCCAGGGCTCCGCCGTGACCGCCGCGCTCGTCGCGGCGCTCGCCGGCGGCTACCTCTACCGGGGCCGCGCGATGGCCTCGGCCCCCACGGCCGGCGTGGAGCAGCCCGCACCGGCAGTCCCCGTCGCCGCGCCCACCGCAGCCGCGGCGCTGCCGGACTTCAGCGGCATCGTGCAGCGGTACGGGCCGGCGGTCGTGAACGTCAGCACGACCGGCATGGTGAAGACGGCCCAGGCCGGCTCGCCGTTCGGGCAGCTGGATCCGAACGATCCCCTCTACCCGTTCTTCAGGCGCTTCCGGGTGCCGGAAGGCAACGACCACCAGCTCACGCGCGGCCTCGGCTCCGGGTTCATCGTCAGGGACGACGGCGTCATCCTCACCAACGCCCACGTCGTCGCCGGGGCCAGCGAGGTGAAGGTGAAGCTCACCGACAAGCGCGAGTTTCCGGCCAAGGTCATCGGCGTCGACAAGAGCACGGACGTCGCGGTGCTGAAGATCGAGGCGAAGGATCTGCCCGTCGTGAAGACCGGCGATCCCGCGCCGACCCGGGTCGGCCAGTGGGTCCTCGCCATCGGCTCGCCCTTCGGGTTCGAGAACAGCGCGACCGCCGGCATCGTGTCGGGGCGGTCCCGTTCGCTCCCGGGCGAGGGGTACGTGCAGTTCCTCCAGACCGACGTGGCGGTGAATCCCGGCAACTCCGGCGGTCCGCTGTTCGACACCGCGGGCGAGGTCATCGGGATCAACTCCCAGATCTACTCACAGTCGGGCGGCTACATGGGCCTGTCCTTCGCGATCCCGATCGACGTCGCGATGAAGGTCGAGCAGCAGCTCCTCGCCCACGGCAAGGTCGTCCGCGGCCGGCTCGGCGTGACGGTCCAGGACGTGAACCAGTCGCTGGGCGAGTCCTTCGGGCTGCCGAAGACCGGCGGTGCCCTGGTGAGCGCCGTGGAGAAGGGGAGCCCGGCGGCGAAGGCGGGCCTCCTGCCCGGCGACGTCATCCTCGCGCTCGACGGGAAGGAGGTCTCCAGCTCGTCCGACCTGCCTCCGCGCGTCGCCGATCTCCGCCCCGGGACGAGCGCGAAGCTGGAGGTCTGGCGTGACCGCCGCAAGCGCGAGCTCGAGATCCAGGTGGGCGAGGCGAAGGACGCCACCGCGGCCGCCGCGCCCGAGCGCGACGACCACGGGCGGCTCGGGCTCACGGTCCGCCCGCTGACGCCCGAGGAGCAGCAGCAGGTCGGGGTGGCGGGCGGGGCGCTCGTGGAGGACGTCCAGGGCCCCGCCGCCAGCGCCGGCATCCAGCCCGGCGACGTGGTGCTGGCGCTGAACGGCACCCCGGTGACGAGCGTGGAGCAGCTCCGGGGGCTCGCCGCGAAGGCCGACAAGCACGTGGCGCTGCTCGTCGAGCGGGGGGAGGCGCGCATCTTCGTCCCGATCGACCTGGGTTGAGCCGGTACGCGTCCCGCGCACCGCACGCCGAAGCGGCGCGAGAGGTGCGCGGGACGCGCGAGTGCCGATGACGCGAAGGCCGCGAGCAGGAGGCAGTCCCCGCATGAACGCACTCCGAGAGCACTCGACGGGATCGGGATCCTCGCAGCTCGTGATCGTGCTCCACCCTGGCGGGCGGACGCGCCCGATCCTGAGCTGGCTCAGGCAGCTCGTGCCGGCCGCGCTGCTCGTCGTCGCGGCGGCCAACCTGCCCCCGCCCGCGTCGCCCGACGTCATCGTCCTCGACGAGGACGAGATCGCCTCCGGGCCCCTCTCCCTGGCGGACGCGCTGATGCGCCATCAGCGCCACGCCCACGCAACCGATCCCCGCGGAGGAGCGGGGAGCGGGGCGGGCGAGAGGGCGTGACGGGCGTGACGGGCGTGACGGGCTACGCCGCCGGCGGCGCCGACTTCCACCGCTGGTGCATCCACACCCACTCGGCGGGATGCCGGCGGATCGCCTGCTCCTGCAGCGCGACGCACGCGGCCGTGAGCCGGATCACCTCCGCCTCGCGGTCCAGCGGCTCGCGGTCGTACGGGACCTCGGTCACCTCGAGGCGGTGACCGTCGCCGGGGCGCGGTCCCCGCCGGTGGCAGGTCACGACCAGGACGGCAGCGCCGAAGCGCAGCGCGAAGTCGGCGGCGGCGCGCGGGGTCGCGGCGGGGCGCCCGAAGAAGGGCACGTGGACGCTCTGCACGCCGCGGATGTCCTGATCGATGAGGATGCCGAGCGTGCCGGACTGCTTGAGCAGCCTCAGCATGGCGCGCCCCGTCGCCGGGTCGTCCCGCCAGAACGTCTCCACGTGGTTCTCGGCCCGGGCGCGCGCGACCGTCGCGTCGATGCTCGCGTGCCAGCTCCGCTTGGCGATGACCGCGTTCGGCTGCACGTAGCGGGACAGCCGGCAGGTGAGCTCCCAGTTCCCGATGTGCCCGAGCACGAGGATCACCCCCGTGCCCCGCGCCTGCGCACGCTTCAGGGCCGACACCGCCTCGGCGGTGGCCTCGACGTACTCGTCCATGCGCGGCGCCCAGCTCCGCAGCGTGATCACCTCGCCGCCGAGCCAGCCCAGGTGCACGAGGCTGGCGCGCGCGATCGCGTCGCGCTCGGCGACGTCCAGCGCCGGGAAGGCCGCGGCGAGGCTCGCCCGCATCTCGCGGCGCATCCGCGAGGAGAGGTGCCAGGCGAGCCGGCCGAGCGCGCCGCCGAGCGCGAGGCCGAAGCCGAGCGGCAGCACCGCCAGGGTCCGGACGAACGCGAGGATCACCGTCGCGGGGGGGGGGGGGGGGGGGGGGGGGGGGGGGGGGGGGGCGCCGGCGCCGCGGCGGCGGGGACGGAGGCGGCG
>NZ_JAKZLF010000009.1:0-66184 GCF_022808855.1 Anaeromyxobacter soli | reverse complement strand
CGCCGCGCGGCCGCCCCGCCCGGGTCCGCACGACCGCGCGGTCCCCCGTCGCGCGCGCGCCCCGCCGCGCGCGCTTCCAGCCCGTGACCGCCACGCGGCCTAGCCCTTCGCCTCGTCGGCGGAGGCGGTCGCGAGCTCGTTCGCGGGGCCTACCGTGCGTGAAGCAGGTGCGAGGGCCACGCCGCTGCTGGGCAGCCTCGAGATCCGCTCGCGCGCGAGCCGCCAGGCGTGCTGGACGATCCAGGAGAGCGACCGGTCCTGCCGGATCGCCTCCTCCTGCATCTGCTGGAGCATCTCCTCGGGAAAGTACAGCGACTGCTTCCGCGCGTCGGACATCGCCCCTTGTACGCCGCG
Organism: Anaeromyxobacter soli; assembly: GCF_022808855.1. Classification (GTDB taxonomy): domain Bacteria; phylum Myxococcota; class Myxococcia; order Myxococcales; family Anaeromyxobacteraceae; genus Anaeromyxobacter; species Anaeromyxobacter soli. Next base: position 65,830 of record NZ_JAKZLF010000009.1, on the reverse strand, counting down.
AGAGCGGGCAGGGGAAGGGTCGCGGAACGATCGCGCGCTCACGCCCGCGCGCGGAGGTAGGGCAGCCCGTCCATGTACTGGACCTCGAAGTAGCCGCGGCGGGCTCCCCACTGCGCCCACGGCAGCGCCTCGCCGCGGACCCACACCACCGCGCCGCCGGGGACGCTCAGGTGGCGCCGCTGAGTGCGGCACCACGCCGATCGCGACCAGGGCCCGCCCGTCCGGAGGGCATCGACGAGCTGTCTCTGCATCGCCGCGAGAAACGCCGTCACCGTCATGGTCTCGACTCCCTTCGTCGCGGGTCCGTTCGGCCGCTCACGTCACGAGCTCCGGCTGCTGGGGGCGCGGGCGCGGCCGCTTCGCCGTGCTCACGTGCATGAACGCCTCGACGTCGACGTGGTCGCGCGCGCCGAGCGGCCGGAGCTTCTCGAGGAGCTGGTCGGCCGAGCCGAGGAGGGCGGAGTAGGTGGACCAGTTGGGCTCGGCGTCGTAGGCGAGCTCGAGCCCGAGCCGCTGCGCCACGTCGCAGGCGAAGCGGGGGCGGAGCAGCATGTGGAGCTCCGGCCTCGCGACGAACGGCAGGAGCGTCACGATCGGCCAGAGGGACTCCCGCGCCGCGCTCGGGAAGAGCGTCGCGACCGCGGCGGCGAGCGCCTCGAACCGGGGCTGCTCGGGCGTGGCCGTCGCCAGGAGCTCGAACAGCGCCGCGAAGAACGCCTTCGCCGCGGCCGGATCCTTCAGGCCGTCCTCGAGCGAGGTCCGCTCCGCGTCCCGGTGCAGCGTGCGCACGTGCCGCTCGATCCGGAGCGTCCGCTCGACGAGGCCGCCGACGTCGCCCGCCTCGAGGAGCCGCTCACCCTCGCCGTTCCCGAGCGTCTCGACGAACATCTCGTGGGCACGGCGCCACTTGCTCGCACGCTGCTCGCCCCGCTCCTTGCCTTCCCCGACGTACTTCGGGTCCGTGAACCCCTGCGGGAAGGACTCGACGAAGCGCGCCACGGCGTCGGCGTGCGAGAGCCACGCGCCGGCGCGGCCGTAGCGGCCGGTCTTCGCGTCGAGCGCGAAGCCGGTCAGCGCGGAGAGCCAGGCGTTCGGGCTCGTGGCGGGGGAGAGGAGCGGCAGTGCCATCGGCAGCCGCAGCTTCGTCGCGAAGCGCGCGTCGCTCGTGGCGAAGAAGACGTGCACGGCCTTCTGGTCGAGCGCGACGATCTTGCCGATCCCCAGCGAGGTGTGCTGCACCAGCATTCCGTTCTCGAGGCTGCTCATGTTCGGCTCTTTCCGGTCGGTCCACGCGCTCGCGCACGCCTCTCGACACGCGCACGAGGGGCGCGCAGGGGGGCACGTCGGGGGACGAAAGGGTGGCGCGGGTGAGATCCCGCCGTGTCGCTCACGGCGGCGTGGAGGGCCGGCCGCGTTCGCCGGGTGGATGTCGTATATCACCGCGCGCCCCCGGGCGCTCGTCACGCTGCCGCGGCATTCTGGGCCCCGGGCTCGACTTCTTCGCGCGATTCGACTACCAACGTCCCTTCTCTCCCGCTCCGGGAGGGAAGAAGGTTCGCGCGGCACTCACTGCCGCGCGTTCACAGAGAGAAAAGAGCACCTACAGCAAATGGCAGCCGGTACCGTGAAGTGGTTCAATGACGCGAAGGGCTTCGGCTTCATCACCCAGGCGGACGGGGGCGAGGATGTCTTCTGCCACCACACCGCGATCCAGACGGATGGGTTCCGCTCCCTCGCCGAGGGCCAGAAGGTGGAGTTCGAAGTGACGAAGGGCCCCAAGGGCCTGCAGGCGGCGAACGTCCGCCCGGTCGCCTAGTCGCGTCATCGCGACCCTTCAGGCAATGAGAGCCCGGCCTTTCGAGGCCGGGCTTTTCTCGTTCCGGAGGCGGGCGCCGCGGTGACATCTTCGTGATTCGGGGTGCCTAGATCCCGGGCATGAGCTCCACGCCTCCCCGGGTCCGGTTCCCACGCGACGACGGCTTTCACGCCGAGGTGAAGCGCCGCGCCGGCGCGTACCTCGAGGGCACCGGCCGGGCACGCTGGGGCGGCGGCGCGATGCACGCGAAGACGGGCGCAATCCTGGGCTGGTTCGCGGCCTCCTACGCGCTGCTCCTCCTCCTCGGCGGCACCTCTCCCGTGCTGGCGGTGGCGCTGACTTTGTCTCTGGCGCTCGCGACGGCGGGGATCGGCTTCTCGGTCATGCACGACGCCAACCACGGCGCCTACGCGCGCTCCGCGCGCGTGAACCGTGCGTGGGGCCTGGCGCTCGATTTCGTCGGGGCGAGCTCGTACCTCTGGCGCTTCAAGCACAACGTGCACCACCACACCTACGCGAACGTGGACGGGATGGACGCGGACATCGACGCCGAGCCGTTCCTCCGGCTCGCGCCGTCGCAGCGGCTCCGCCCGTTCCACCGCTACCAGCACGTCTATGGCTGGCTGCTCTACGGCGTGCTGGCCGTGAAGTGGTGGTTCGTGGACGACGTGCGTGACCTCGCGCGTGGCCGCATCGGGCAGCTCCCGTTCCCGCGCCCGCGGGGCGGCGAGCTCGCCGCGTTCCTCGCCGGCAAGGCGGTGTTCCTCGCCTGGGCGGTGGTCGTCCCGGTGCTCGTGTTCCGCAGCGGCTGGGTCGCGCCCCTCTTCCTGCTCGGCGCGCTCACGCTGGGCGTGGTGCTGGCGACGGTGTTCCAGCTCGCGCACGCGGTGCCGGAGGCGGAGTTCCACGCCGCCCGGGCCGGAGATCAGCGGATGCCGACCGGCTGGGCGGAGCACCAGGTGCGCGCCACGGTGGACTTCGCGCCCTCGAACCGGCTCCTGGGCTGGTACGTCGGCGGGCTCAACTTCCAGATCGAGCATCACCTCCTCCCGGACGTGTGCCACGTGCACTACCCGGCGCTCGCCGCGAGCGTGGAGGCGGCGTGCCGCGCGCACGGCGTGCCGCACCACACGCACCCGACGCTCCGCGCCGCGATCGCGGCTCACTACCGGTACCTGCGCGCGCTCGGCCGGCGCGGCGCCGAGGCGGCCTCGGGTCCGCGCGTGGCCGTCCTCGCCGCGCCCTCCTCGTCGTGAGGCGAGGAGAGGGCGACCGGAGTCCCTAAGCAGATGCGGAGGGGCGCTGCGCGTCGCTCGCCGCGAGCTCGGCGAGCGACCGGTCGAGGCGCGGCAGGACCACGTCGTGGGTGTACGGGATGAGGCTCTCGCCGATCACCGCGAGCGCCAGCGCCCGCGGGAGGGCGCCGGCGCCCCGGCGCAGCGCGTGTCCGACGAGGCGCCAGAAGTGGAGGCGCCGCGGGCTCACGACGCCGATGCCCCACGCGATCCGTGCGACCGCAGCGAGCGAGCCCTCGGCGGCGCCGGCGTCCGAGGCGGCGCGGGGGCGGAGCGGCAGCTGGTCGATGGCGAGGGTGCACCGCGCGTAGTAGCGCTCGGGCGCGTAGAGCGCCGCCACGAGGCGGCGGTATCCCGCGAGCAGGACCCGCTCGTCCTGGGCAGGCACGAAGTTCGGCCGCTCGAAGGCGTCGCCGCTCCCGTCGCCGCGCAGCCGGCCCTCCTGCTCGAGGCGCCGCCAGAGGCGCGTGCCCGGCATCGCGACGAGCAGCCCGACCATCGCCCGGGGGACCGGGAGCCCGGAGATGAGCTCGAGCTGTCGATCGAAGATGTCCGGCCCCTCGCTGTCGAAGCCCACGATGAAGCCGGAGAACACCTCGAGCCCTGCGCGCGTGAGCGTCTCGACGGCGCGGCCCGGGGGCATGCGGAGGTTCTGGCTCTTGCCGGTCTCCGCGAGCGCCGCGGCGGAGGGCGTCTCGATCCCGAGGAACACCTCCTGGAAGCCCGCCGCGACCATCTCGGCCACGAGCTCCGGCGCGCTCGCGAGGTCGAGGCTCGCCTCCGTGCAGAGCTGGAACGGGAACCCGTGCCGCTCCTGCCAGGCGCGGAGCACCGGGAGCAGGCGGGCCACCTCGCGCCGGTTGCCGACGAAGTTGTCGTCCACGAAGAAGAGCGCCCCGCGCGCCCCGCGCGCGTGCAGCGCGTCGAGCTCCGCCACGACCTGCTCCGGCGACTTCACCCGCGGCACGCGCCCGAACAGCTCGATGATGTCGCAGAACTCGCAGCGAAACGGACACCCGCGCGAGTACTGCAGGGCGTGATTGGCGTAGCGTGGGAGGTCGAGGAGGTCGAAGCGGGGCACGCGCGCGAGCGCGAGGTCGGGCCGGTCGTCGCCCTCGGGCGAGAGGAGTCGGGGCGCCTTTGTCTCCCGTCCTTCGAGGACGCGCACGAGGAGCTCCAGGCGCCCCTCGGCCTCGCCGCGAAAGACGTGATCGGCCTCCGGGAAGCGCTCGGGCACGAGGCTCGGTCCCGCGCCGCCGGCGACCGTGCGCCGGCCGAGGGCGCGAGCCCGGAGGAGCACCGCGCGCATCGACTCCGCCTGCACGAGCATCCCGGAGACGAGGACGGCGTCCGCCCAGCGCAGGTCGGCGTCGTCGAGCGGGGCGACCTCGAGGTCGCGCAGGCGGAGCTCCCAGTGCTGCGGCAGGTGCGCCGCGAGCGTGGCGAGCCCGAGCGGCGGCATCGTCGCCGCCTTGCGGATGAAGGGGAGGCTTCGCTCGAAGCTCCAGTAGCTGCGCGGCGAGCGGGCCTGCACGAGGAGTGCGCGCATGCCGCGATCCTGCGCCGCCCCCGGTCACGGCGTCGTCATCGCGCGTGGGGCGCGGCAGGGTGCCTCGATGGGGTCGCGCGCGGTGCTCGGCTGTCAGCCGCGCGCCGGAGCCCGAAAGCAGCAGCCTCGGCTCACTCGCGGCCCGGGCTTCCGGACGGACCCGTCCCGAAAGAGTCGCCGATGGCGGAGAGCACCGCGTTCACCACGCGGTCACAGCGCGGGGCGAGGAACGTGAACGCCTGCGGGGCCGACTGACCGACCTCCTCGGCGAGCATCTCGCGCAGGGCGAGCCGGGCGCGATGCAGCCGCACCTTCACGTTCTCCTCCGACAGGTCGAGCGCCTCGGCGGTCTCCGCGGTGGAGAGCTGCTCGACCTCCCGCAGCATGAACACGACGCGGTGATCGTCTCCCAGCCGGGCGACGGCTCGCTCCAGCAGCTCGGCGCTCTCCCTCCGCGTGGCTCCGTCCTCCGGCCCCTCGTCGCGCGCGCCCCGGGTCATCTCGTCCACCTCCGCCGAGAGCTCGACGGCAGCGATGCGCTGCCGTCTCGCGAGGCCGTACGCGACGTTCAGCGCGATCCGGGTGAGCCACGTGCCGAACGACGAGGCGCCCTCGAACGTGGCGAGCGCACGGAACGCCTGCAGGTAGGTGAGCTGCATCGCGTCCTCGACCTCGGCCGAGTCGCGGCGCAGCACCGCGCGGATCGTGCGGTACACGCGCTGGTTGTGACGGCGCATCAGGAGCTCGAACGACGCGGTGTCACCGGCGAGGACACGGTGGACCACGTCCGCATCCGAGGCGCCGCTCGCCTCGAAGGCCTTCGGTCGTGCGTCAGCGCTGAGAGCCATGGACCTGCCTCCTTGCTCTCCATACGATGCGCCGGCGGCGCGCGGGTTACACGGGTAGCCGCCCGGGTTGGAAGCACGCCCCGTCAGAGCACCCCCCGGTTGTCACCGGGCCGCGACTGGACCGCCGCCGCGCGGCGGCGTCCGGCGCGGCGCACGGTCCATCGCCTCCTGGAGCTCCTCGACCGTCGCCGGCTTGGTCAGGTGCGCGTCGAACCCCGCCTCCGCGGCGCGCCGCTGATCCTCCGGACGGGCGTATCCCGTGAGCGCGATGAGGAACGTGTCCCGCAGGCCGGGTTCGCTCCGCATCGCCTTCGCCACCGCGTAGCCGTCCATGCGCGGGAGCCCGACGTCGCAGACCACCACCTCTGGCATGAGCTCCCGGGCTCGCTCGATCCCCTTCGGACCGTCGTGCGCCAGGAAGACCTCGTGGCCCTCCATCTCGAGCGCGAGCTGCAGGCTCTCGGCGGCGTCGAGGTTGTCCTCGATGACGAGCACACGGCGGGGGCGCGGAGGTGACGCCGGCGCGACCTCGATCCCCGCGGGCGCCACCGAGAGCGGCAACCGCACGATGAACTCGGTGCCTGCGCCCTTGCCGCCGCTCCTCGCCTCGACCGTGCCGCCGTGCGTCTCGACGAGGCCCTTCACGAGCGCGAGACCGAGCCCGAGCCCGCCGAGGCTGCGATTGAGGGTCGCGTCGGCCTGCGCGAACGGGTGGAAGAGGCGCGGGACCATCGCAGGCTCGATGCCGATGCCGTTGTCCCGCACGCGCAGCACCGCGAACCCCTCGACCGCGTCGAGTGACAGGCGGACCGAGTCGCCTCCGGAGGTGAACTTGGCCGAGTTCTGGAGCAGGTTCCCGATCACCTGCGCGAGGCGCGTCGCGTCGCCTTCGACCCACAGGGGCTCGTCCGGGAGCGCGACCTCCAGCGCGACCTCGCGCGTCGTGAAGAGGCTCCGGTGGTCGTCGGCGGTGCGCTGCGAGAGGGACCGGAGGTCCACGGGCCGACGCTCGACCTGGAGCTTCCCGTTCGCGATGCGCGTCACGTCGAGCAGGTCGTCGACGAGGCGAGCGAGGTGCCCCACCTGGCGGGCGATGATCTGGTGCGCTCGCGCCGCCGCGTCCGCGTCCGCGGGCGCGCGCTCGAGGACGTGGAGGCTGCTCCGGATGGGCGCGAGCGGGTTTCGCAGCTCGTGGGACAGGACGGCGAGGAACTCGTCCTTCCGCCGGTCCGCGTCCCGCAGGGCCGCCTCGGCGCGCTCCCGCTCCCCCACGGCCTGCCGCAGGGCCGCCTCCGCCTCCTTCAGCCTCGTGACGTCGATGAAGGAGACCACGACGCCCGCGACGACGTTGGACGGCGTGCGGTACGGGTTCATGCGCATGAGGAACCAGCGCCCTCCCTGCGCGAGGCCCACCGTGCGCTCGACGGGCTGGAGCGTCGCGAGGACTCGCTTCACCTCCTGGGGCACGTCCTGCGCGTCGAACAGCGCGGCGAAGTCCGAGAGCGGCCTCCCCACGTCGCCGTCGGCGAGCCGGAAGATCGCCGTCGCCGCCGGCGTGAAGCGCGCGATCCGGGACTCGCGATCGAGGAAGATGGTCGCGATCTGCGTGCTCTGGAACAGGTTCTGGAGGTCGCCGTAGAGCAGCTCGAGCTCGTCCACCTTCTTGCTGAGCTCGGTGTTGAGCGTGTTGAGCTCCTCGTTCACCGACTGCAGCTCCTCCTGCGAGGTCTGCAGCTCCTCGTTGGACGAGTGCATCTCCTCGTTCATGGACTGTAGCTGCTCGTTGGACGTGCGGAGCGCCTCGTTCGCGTTCTCGAGCTCCTCGATGGTGACCTGGAGCCGCTCCTGGGTGCTCTCGAGATCGCGCTGCAGCAGCCGGTGGCGCTCCAGGGTCGGGGCGTCGAGCGGCGTGCCGTGCGCGATGGGAGAGGCCTGCAGCTCCTCGAAGACGACGAGGAACAGCGCGTCCGGATCCTGCTCCGTGGGCGGGAGCGGCCGGACGACGAGGTTCAGGCGACGCTGGACGCCCTCCGCCTCGACCACCACGTCCTTGTACGTGACCGGCTTCCCCTGGCGCGCCGCGTTGTGGAGGGCGGCGGAGAGCTCGACGCGGAGCTCGCGCCGGGCGAGGTGCATCAGGTTGGTGGCGGGTGCGCCGGCGCGGGGCGGCAGGAAGTCGGACAGCTTCGTCCCCCAGTAGTACCGGATCTCCCCGCGCGCATCGACCACCACCGAAGGCGGCGCGTACTCCTCGAGCACGATCCTTCGCGAGCGATCGGCGGCGCTCTTCACCTCGGGATCGCCTCGCCGGCTGGGCGGCGCCAGCTCGAGGGGAGGCGCCCGCCGCCCCGGAGGCAGGATCGCCGGACGCCGATCCACCTCGCGCCGCCGGAACACGCGCTCGGTCTTGTCCACGACCTCGAACAGCTCCAGCTCGCGCGCGTCGATCATCTCGGCCTTGCCGAGGAGGAGGTAGCCGCCCGGCCGGAGCGCGTAGTGGAGGAGCCCGATGATTCGCTTCTGGAGGTCGGGCTCCAGGTAGATGAGCAGGTTGCGGCAGGACACGAGGTCCATCCGGGAGAACGGCGGATCCTTGACGAGATCGTGCTCCGTGAAGATGCAGAGGTCGCGGAGGGGCTTCGTGACCGTGTACGTGTCCCCGCGCCTCGTGAAGAACCGCTCCAGCCGCTCGGGGCTCACCTGGCGCTCGACGACGCTCGTGTACTGGCCTCGCCGCGCCTCCGCGAGGGCAGACGCGTCGATGTCCGTCGCGAAGACCTGGAGCTGCGGCGGGCGCTGGAGGCCGTCGCCCTCGCAGAGCAGCATCGCGAGCGAGTAGGCCTCCTCTCCGGAGGAGCAGGCCGGCACCCAGACGCGGATCCCGTCGGCGCCGCGCCGCTTCAGGAGGTCGGGGACGACGATCTGCTCGAGGATCCGGAACGGCGCCTCGTCGCGGAAGAAGCTCGTCACGTTGATGGTCAGGTCCTCGGCGAGGCGGCGGGCCTCGTCGGCGTCGCCCTCGAGCAGGGTCGCGTAGTCACGGACGGTGGCGGTGCCGGTCGCGCCCATGCGCCGGTGGAACCGGCGGAGGATGGTGCTGCGCTTGTACCGGCTGAAGTCGTGGCCCGTCGTCCGCCCGATCACCTCGAGCGCCCGGTGGAGCCCCTCCGCCTCGCCCCGCGCGCTCTCGGGCGGGTGGCGCCGGCGCTCGGCGGCGAGCTCGCCGAGCGCCGCCGGGATCTCGCTCGCGGGGAGGACCTGCTCCACCATCCCCGTCGCGATCGCGGCGGCAGGCATGCTCTCGTACCGCGCGTCGCCGGGGAGCTGCGCGAACGTCCTGCCCCCGTGACGCCTCACGGCGGCGATGCCGAGCGCGCCGTCGGAGCCGGTCCCGGAGAGCACGACGCCGACGGCGTTCTCGCGCTGGTCCTCCGCGAGCGAGGTCAGGAACGCATTCACCACCAGGCGAGAGCCCTTCGGCTCCGCCGGGACGAGGCGCAGGGCGCCGCCCTCGACGACGAGGCCCGTCCCCGGTGGAATGACGTACACGTGGTCGCGCTCGACGCGCTGCCCTTCGCGCGCGGTCTCCACCGGGAGCTTCGTGGCGCGGGACAGGATCTCGACGAGGCTGCTCTCGTGCTCGGGAGAGAGGTGCTGGACGAGGACGTACGCCAGCCCGCTGTCCGACGGGAGCTGGCCGAGGAAACGCTCGAACGCCTCGAGGCCGCCCGCAGAGGCGCCGACGCCCACGATGAGGAGACGCTCGCCTTCCCGGGCGCGCCAGTCGGCTTCATGCTCGTCGCTCGGATGGGGCGGTACGGAGCTGCGGTCGGACATGGGGCGCCGTCCTCTACCGGCTGTGTAGCAGGTTCGGATGCCCCCAGCCCTGTAATGGACCCGAGGGCCGTCAGATGGGCCGTGCGGACGTCTGTTTCGGGGAATCGCGCGCGGGAATCGCGCTGGCGTTACGTTCCTCTCGACCGAGCGTTGACGTCCTGCTCGGCGATCCGGCCCCTGCGCCGAGCCGCGTCCGACTCCCGCCTCTGGACCGCTCCGCTGACCTCCACGTCGAGACGGTCGAGGAGAGACCGAATGGCACAGCGAGCGCGAGACCCGACCGGCGGGCCGGGCGGTGGAGGTGCGGCGGACCCCGCGCGCGGGCTCTCGAGCCTCGCAGCGGGGTACCGGAAGGCCGAGCCGTACATGGCCGCGTCGAGCACGCTGCTCGCCTCCGTCGCGGTCTTCACGCTCCTCGGCTATGGGCTCGACCGCTGGCTGGGGCACTCCGTGCAGTGGATGCTCGTCGTGGGGGCGGTGATCGGCATCGGGGTGGGGTTCACCGCCTTCTTCACGAAGATCGCCGCAGCGACGCGCGCCGACCATCGGACGTGAGCCCAGGTCGACGAGGCCGAGCGCCGTCATGGGGCCCCGCAGCCGCAGTGCTCCATCGGCGCCTGCACCTCGTCGAGTAGGTCGCCGGCGCGCGTGCGCCCGGGAGGCAGGCTCCTTCGTGTCAGCCCTGAACGCCTCGGTCTGCCGGTGCGGCGTCCGCATATATGCAGGCAGAGGGGAGGGCGATCCATGGCAACCAGGACGAAACGAGAGTCCACGGCGCTCGACGAGCTCAAGGCCGTCAGGGGTGCGCTCCTGGAGCTGGCGCGCGCGCTGCTCAACGCGGCGACCACGACGTTGACCGCCGCCGCGGGAGCGATGACCGCGCTCACGGACGAGGCGCTGCGCAGGGTGCGGACGTCGACGCGGAAGAAGACGGCGTGACGGGGGCGCTTCACGCGCGCTGAGCTTCTCATGCGATTCGAAGGACGATGTCACTGCGGCAACCTCGAGGTCACGTTCGAGACGTCGCAGCGGCCCGAGGCGCTCGCGCCGCGCGAGTGCGGATGTACGTTCTGCCGCCGGCACGGTTCGATCGCGGTGTCGGACCCGGCGGGCTCGCTCGAGGTGCGGATCCGCGACGCCGGGGAGGTCTCTCGCTACCGCTTCGGTCTGCGCACCGCGGACTTCCTCGTCTGCCGTACGTGCGGCGTGTACGTCGCGGCGGTGAGCACGATCGAGGGGGCCACCTACGCGACCCTCAACGCGAACGTGCTCGAGGCGCGGGAGGCGTTCACCCAGCGCCCCGTGCCGGTGGCCTACGACGGCGAGACCGCGGAGGAGCGGCTCGGGCGCCGCCGGCGCGCGTGGACCCCCGCGGTCGTGCGAGGCAGGCCTCGCTGATCCTCTCCGGGCGCGATCCCCGCGGTGTCGAGTAAGCTTGGCGCCGGGGAAGGAGAGGACGAATGGACCCGTCGCTGAGCGCGCTCATCCGGCAGCTCGATCTGGAGCAGCTGGAGGTGAACCTCTTCCGGGGCGAGTCGAGACACCTCGGCTCGCCCCGGGTCTTCGGGGGACAGGTGATCAGCCAGGCGCTGGTGGCGGCGGAGCGCACCGTGGACGGTCGCCCGCCGCACTCGCTCCATGCCTACTTCCTGCTGCCCGGCGACGTGACCGCGCCCATCGTCTACCAGGTGGATCGGATCCGCGACGGGCGGAGCTTCTCCGCGCGACGCGTCCAGGCCATCCAGCACGGGCGGCCCATCCTCTCCATGATCGCGTCGTTCCAGAAGCCGGAGCCCGGCCTCGAGCACGCCACGTCCATGCCGGAGGTGCCGCCGCCGGAGGCGCTCGCGAGCCACAGCGAGCTGGTCGAGCGCTGGCTCGCCGACGCGGGCCCCGTGCCGCCGCAGACCGCCGAGGCGATGCGCACTCCCGGGGCGATCGAGTTCCGGCCCGTCGAGCCGCAGAACCCCCTCCGCCGCGTCCACGGTGAGCCGCGCCAGGCCGCCTGGTTCCGCGCCGTCGACCGCCTTCCAGACGATCCCCACCTGCACCGGTGCATCCTCGCGTACGCATCGGACTCGACGCTGGCGGGCGCGCCGCTGCGGCCACACGGCAGGAGTTGGTGGCAGCCGTCGATGATCGTCGCCTCGCTCGACCACGCGCTCTGGTTTCATCGCCAGGCGCGCGTCGACGAGTGGCTCCTCTACACAATGGACTCTCCGTCCGCGCAGTCCGCGCGGGGGCTCGCGCGCGGGCTCGTGTTCGATCGCAGCGGGCTGCTCGTCGCGAGCGTGGCGCAGGAGATCCTGATGCGCGACACGGGCCCGGCACGGTCCGCCTGACCGCGCCAGGGTCGCCGCCTGACTCAGAACCCTGCCGCGAGCGCGGTGTTCACGGCGAGAGCCAGGCCATCGCGGCGGCGACCGCCGCCTCCACGCCCGTGCGCAGGGTCGGGTGCAGGACCGGCGCGAAGCGCGGGTTGTGGTTGGTCGGAAGGTCGCCCAACCGGCCCGCGTCCCGGGCCCGCCGGTACGCCTCGGGATCGGTGCCACCCACGAACCAGAACACCGACGGCACGTGCCACTCCGCGCCGAAGCAGCCGAAGTCCTCGCTCGCCGACGTCGGCTCCACCTCTCGCACGCGTTCGGCGGGGAAGGTCCGCTGGAACGACGCGACCACGCGGCGCGTCGCCTCCGGGTCGTTCCGGACGGCTCCGTAGCGGTCGAGCGGCGTGAGCTCCGGCGGCCGGGGCGCCCCGGACGCCGCGGCCTCCGCGTTCACGATCCGCGCGATGGCGGCGAGCACGCGAGCGCGGACGCCCTCGTCGAAGGTGCGGACGTTCAGCTTGATGACGGCGTCCTCGGGGATGACGTTCTCCTTCGTGCCCGCCTGCAGCGCGCCGATGGTCACGACGGCGGCCTCGGTCGCGGCGAGCTCCCGGGAGACGATGGTCTGGAGGCGGAGGACGGTCGCCGCCGCCATCACCACGGGGTCGATGCTCGCCTGGGGCATCGACCCGTGGGCCCCGCGCCCGAAGAGCCGGATCTGGAGGCTGTCGCCGGCGGAGGTCATGACGCCGGCGCGCCAGCCGAGGACGCCCGCGGAGCCGACCATGACGTGCTGCCCGAGGACGACGGCCGGCTTCGGAAACCGGGTGAAGAGCCCGTCGTCGATCATCGCCTGGGCGCCCGCGGCGATCTCCTCCGCCGGCTGGAAGACCGCGAGCAGCGTCCCCCGCCACGCCTCGCGCGCGCGGCCGAACAGGGTGGCCGCGCCCGCCAGCCAGGCGACGTGCACGTCGTGGCCGCAGGCGTGCATCACCGGGACGACCTTGCCGTCGCGGTCGGTGGACGTGGCCTTGCTCGCGTAGGGCAACCCCGTCAGCTCCTCGACGGGCAGCGCGTCCATGTCGGCGCGCAGCATGACGGTGGGGCCGTCGCCGTTGCGCAGCAGGCCGACCACGCCGGTCTTCCCGAGGCCCGCCGTCACCTCGTAGCCCGCCGCGCGAAGCCGCTCCGCCGCGATGCCCGCCGTCCGGGTCTCCTGCATCGAGAGCTCGGGGTGCGCGTGGAGGTCGGTGTAGAGCCGCTCCAGGTCAGGGAGCAGGCCGTCGAGCGGAGTGAGCACACCCTTCGCGCCGAGCGCATGCGCCACGTGCTCCTCCTTCCGACGCGCATCCGCGTCGCCACGGAGTCCCGATCCTTCGGGACAGGTCCGTTCTTCACTCACGGCGCGCGCGTTTGCACGGTCAAAACACGGGTTCGCCGAACGAATCCATCCGAGTCGGAAACGAGAACGGGTGTCCTGGAGTGGGGCATGAGCGCGCGACCGTGCGCGACAAAGCTTGTGTGGATGGTCGAGCGACGACGGATCTGGCGGGTGGTGGCCGTGGTCCTGGCCATGGGCTGCGCGACGGGGGGAAGGCGGGAGGGGCCGGAGGTGCACTCGGTGCGTATCGAGGGCGCGAGGAAACTCGAGGAGGGGGACATCAAGAAGCGTCTCCTCACCGCGGAGAACAGCTGGGTCCCCTTCTCCAAGAAGCAATACTTCGACGAGAGCGCGTGGAAGACGGACCTCCGGCGCATCGAGAAGTTCTATCGGGCGCAGGGCTACTACCAGGCGAAGGTCACCGCCACCGAGGTGAAGCCCCGCGGGCGCAAGGCGGTGGACGTCCGCGCCACGGTCGAGGAGGGCGAGCCGACGCGCATCCGCTCGGTCGACCTCCTGGGGCTCGACGATCTCCCGGAGAAGGACCGGAAGCTGCTGCGCGACCAGGTCGGGCTCGAGGCAGGTCAGATCTTCATCGTGGATCGCTGGGAGGGGCTGAAGGAGAAGCTCCTCCACACGCTTCGAGAGCAGGGCTACGCCGCGGCCACGGTGCAGGGCGAGGTCGAGGTGGGCCTCGACACCCGCGCAGCCGATGTCAGGGTCAGCGTCGACCACGGTCCGCGATACCGGTTCGGCGCGCTGTCCGTGAGGGAGCACACGCCCTCGCGTGTCCCGCCCTGGCGTGTCACCGAGCAGGCCGCGGCGGACACGACGCCGGGCGACTGGTACTCCTTGAAGGCGCAGAGCGTCGCGGAGGCGCGCGTCTTCAGGATGGGAGTGTTCGGGGCCGTGAAGGTGAGCCCCGGGGAGCCCGACCCAGGGACGCTCACCGTCCCGATGCAGGTGGACGCCCAGGAGTCTCGCTTCCACACGCTCAGTGTCGGGGGCGGCATCGCGGTGGACCAGACGAGCCAGGAGGCCCGCGTGAAGTCGACCTACGTCGACCGCGACTTCCTGGGATCTCTGCGCAAGCTGACGCTCGACGCCGTGGTCGGCTACGCCTGGATCCCGACGTTCTATGCGACGAGCGCGTCGGGCGCCCAGAGCGGCGTGGTGGGGAGCCTCGGCGCGGAGCTCGAGCAGCCCAGGTTCTTCTTCCGCGACCTGAAGCTCGACGGCAAGCTCACCGCGGAGCGGGGGATCGAGCCCGCCTACCGCTACTACGGCGGTCGCGCGAAGGCGGGCGTGGTCTACGCGCCGACGATCAACCTGTCCATCACGACCTCCTACAACCTCGAGCTGTATCGGCTCGAGTCCGGGTCCGCCCAGCTGGCCGGCGGCGCACCGACGCTGCTCTTCGGTTGCCCCGAGAACTGCGTCCTCTCCTACGCGGAGGAGCTCGTCGAGTGGGACGAGCGAGATGACCGCCAGGAGCCCCACCGCGGCTACTACCTCGCCCTGGCGTTCCAGGAAGGTGGCGGAATCCTGGGCGGCAGCTTCTCGTACTTCCGCATCATCCCCGAGGCCCGCGGCTACCTGTCCTTCCTCGAGCGCGACAAGCTGACGTTCGCCGCGCGGCTGAAGGTGGGGACGCTCATCCCCAGCAGCGGGGGCGACACGGCGAGCCCCATCGTCTCCCGCTTCTTCTCCGGCGGGAACGGAATGCGCGGCTTCAACAACCGCAGGCTCTCTCCCCAGTTCGTCGTTCCTCGGCCCGGGTCCCCGACCTCCGGCTACACCGTACCGATCGGCGGCAACGGCCTGTTCGAGTCGTCGTTCGAGGTTCGCTACGGTCTCACCGGCGCCCTGGTGCTGGCGGCGTTCGTCGACGCGGGCTTCGTCACGCGCGAGCACATTCGCGCCAGGGCCTTTCGCGACGACATGCTGCTCGCCTTCGGTGGTGGCCTCCGGTACCGGACCCCCGTCGGCCCGATCAGGCTGGACCTCGGCTACCGCCCGGACATCGGCCCGCCGCTGGCGGTGGTTCAATCGCCCGGTACATCGCTCAGCTACCCGAGGCGGTCGAGCTGCTTCGGGATCGGAAGGGGACCCAGCGCCGGAGCCCCCGAGGGCCCGTGCGTCATCCACATCTCCATCGGAGAGGCCTTCTAGCGCGACGCACGCCCGCCGGCCGGGCTGGCCCCCACGCGCTCGCCGCGGTTCCGGCCGGGACCCCGCGCCCCTAACGTATGAATGAACGGTTCTGTTCGGGCGAAGGGGCGGAGCTTGGCCTCAGGGACGTCGAGGAGCGGCGAGCCACGGAGCACGCGGCGGCGCCGGTGGCTGTGGCGGCTGGGGATCGGGGCCCTGTCGCTCGTCGGCGTCGTGCTCGTCCTCGTGCTGGGCGCGCTCGCATACCTCGCGACGCCGGCAGGGGGAGAGCGGCTTCGAAGGATCGTCCTCGAGCAGGCGAACGCCGCCATCGAGGGCACGCTCACCGTTCGAGAGCTCTCGCTTCGCGGCGGGCACCTGATCCTCCAGGGGGTGGTGCTCCGCGAGCCGGATGGCGGGATCGTCGCGCGGGTCTCCGAGCTCGAGGTTCGCCTCCGGCTTGCTGAGCTCGTCCACAAGCGCATCGACGTGACGCTCGTCCGCCTCGACCGGCCGGAGCTTCAACTCCGCCAGGATGAGCGCGGGAGCAACCTTCAGCGGGCGATCGCGGCGCGGAACCCGACGCCCGAGCCCGAGGGGGAGAGCCAGAAGGCAGCCTGGGCTTCGTGGTGGAGGACCTCCGGATCGTCCACGGCGTCATCGACGTCGTGCAGCGCTCCCCGGATGCGTCCCGTCACGTCCACCTGGACGACCTGGGAGCAAGCGGCTCGGCCTCGCTCGTTGGAGATGCGCTCCGCGCGCAGCTGGAGATCACGGCCGGCGTCGCGGCTCCCTTCGAGGGTCCCTTTCACCTGAGCCTCCACGCCACGGGCGCGGGTGAACGGAAGGACGCGCGGCTCGGGCTCGAGCTCGGGACCGCGAGGCTCGTAGCCATGGCGCACGTCGAGAGCGAGACCACCGCGGACGTCCAGATCGAGTCGCTCGTCATCCCGCCGGAGATCGCCGACGCCTTCTCTCCGGGCTACCCGCTCCGCGCGGACGCCTCGCTCTCGGCGAAGGCCGTTCGGAAGGGCGATGCGCTCTCTCTCCGCCTCGACGCCAGGGCCGCCTCGGCGACGGTGCGGGCGGACGTGACGCTCGACCTCGTGGCGAAGACCCTCCACGAGGCGACGGTGACGGTTCGCCACGTGGATCTGAGCGAGCTCTTCCGCGGCGGTCCCTCGTCCGACGTGGCGCTGAACCTGGTCGCGTCGGGGGGAGGAACCTCTCTCGAGGATATGGCCGGCCGGCTGGAGCTGACCGTGCCCCCCTCGTCGATGGCAGGGGAGACCATGGGTCCGGTGCGCGTGCTGGCTTCGGCGAACGATGGCGAGCTGCAGCTCTCCGAGCTGCTGGTCAACGTGCCCGGACTGCGGATCGAGGCGAGAGGGCAAGGACGAAAGGAGCGGCTGGCCTTGGGTGGAAAGCTCGTGGCCAGAGACCTCGAGGCATTCGGCCGGACGCTGGGCAAGCTCGTCGGCCCCGGAGCGCGCTCCATGAAGGGCCGCGGATCAATGGGCTTCGCGATCGGGGGTTCGGTCGAGCACCCATCGATCACGGCGCACGGCGGCTTTCCGTTTCTCGCGTATCAGAAGAGCACGGTGGCCGGTCTCGCGCTCGACCTGAACGTTCCGGACTTGAAGGCGCCGACCGGGGTGAGGACGCGCCTCGCCGCGAGGAGGCTGGCGCTCTCGCCCGGGAAGGTGTTCCGGGCGGTGCACCTCGCGGTGGAGGGGCGTCGCCAGGACCTCACGCTGGACGCGGCCGTGCACGGCTACGCGGAGCTGAGCCTCCGTGCGCAGGCCACGCTCTCCCGGGATGGGCGCGGTGGGACGTTGACGGCGCTGTCGCTGGGTTACCCGGAGGCCCAGTGGTCCCTCGTCGCGCCGGTCCGGCTCGAGTCTCGCGCCGGCTTGCTCTCGGTCTCGCCGTTGACCTTGAGGTCCGGTCAGGAGGCCATCTCGTTCAGGATGCTGAAGCGCGGAACGAAGCTCGACGCGTCACTCGATCTCCGCTCGCTCGATCTCGGGAGGCTCCCGAAGGCCCTCGTCGACCCTGCGCTCGCGGTGGGCGGGGTCCTGGATCTGGAGGCGCGTGTGAGCGGCCCGAGCTCGAAGCCGGAGGCGAAGGCGCGGGTCGACCTTCGGGGCGGGCGCTTCAAGAGCTATCACGACGTCGAGCTTCACCTGGATGCGTCGTACGCCAAGGACCAGGCGAAGGGAACGCTCGCCGCAAATGGCGAAGGGATCAGGCTGACCGGCGCCTTCGACGTCCCCGTGAAGGCGCTTCAGGAGGGGCGGCACGTCCCCGTGAACGTGGACATCCGGATGGCCGAGCTGCGCCTCGACGAATCGCTGCGGAAGCTCGGTATCGAGAAGCCGATCTCCGGGCTCGTCTCGGCGGAGGTCTCGCTGAGAGGGACGGCGGACGACCCCAGGCTGAAGGTCGCGCTCGAGGGCCGCAGGCTGCGGGTGAAGCAGCTCGCGGCCTCGGAGCTCGACGTCGTCGCGAAGAGCGCAGACGACGGCCGGCTCGGGCTGCGCGTGGACCTGGGGATGGAGGGAGAGAAGAGCTTCATCGAGCTCGCGACGCCGTTCACGCTCGGCCAGCTGATCCGCCAGCCGCCCACGCTAACCGCGCTCATGGCGGCCGAGGTCCGGCTCGAGGCGGACGTCCGCGAGGTTCCGCTGAAGCTCCTCGCCGAGGCCGGAGTGAGTGACCGCCCGCTGGATGGCACGCTGAGCGCGCGGGTGCACGTGACCGGCTCGGCCAGGACTCCTCGCGGTGAGGTCTCCATTCGCGGGCGAGGCCTCGCGACGCGGGGCGTGACGCCGCTCGATGCCCTCTTGCGTCTCCAGCTCGGAGACGAGCTTCAGGCCGAGGTCCGGGCCGAGCGGGAGCGAAAGTCCATCTTCACGGCCAGGGCGCGCGTCCGCGCCGATCCGAAACAGCTACAGGACAGCAGCCGCCTGGCAGGGACGCCGCTCTCACTGGAAGCGAACCTCGGTCCGCTCTCCTTGTCCGAGGTTCAAGCCGCGGCTCAGCCGGCGAACGAGGACCCTGCGCAGGCCCCTCCTCGAGTTCGCGGCACGCTCACGGGGCGGCTCGGCTTGAGCGGCACCCTCCACGACCCGCGGCTGACCCTTCGGATGCGTGTGGATGGGCTCGGCGCCGAGACTGGACCCGACGGACAGGTGGTGGTCGCGCTGGACTATGCGGATGCGAAGGAGATGCTCGACCTGTCGCTGACGTCGAAGAACGGTGGCGCGCTGCACGTCGCGGCCACCGCACACGTGGACCTTTCCTACCCCGCCGTGGGTCGGACGGAGCGGCTCGATACGGCGCCGGTGGTCGCGACACTCCGGGCGAAGGACTTCGACCCGGCCTTCCTCTCGAACCTGAGCGGCGCCGTGGAGAAGGTGGGCGGGCTCGTGTACGCGGATGCCCGCGTGAGCGGGACGATGGGCGCGCCGACGGTGAATGGACGGCTCGAGTGGAAGGATGGCCTCGTCTTCACCCGAGAGAACGGCGAGTTCACGAAGGTTCACCTGCTGGCAAGGGGAGACAACGACCGCATCGAGCTACAGGACCTGTCCGCCACGGCCGGAGGCGGCACCGCGAAGCTCTCGGCGCAGGCCACGCGGACCGGCAGCAAGGCGTTCAAGCTTCACGCCGAGGCAGCTCTGGACAAGTTCCCCGTGGTGACCCAGGGGCAGGTCGCCGCGACGCTGTCGCTCCGGAGCACGGCGGACGGCAACGTCTCCCCCACCGACGTGACCATCAGGAACCTCAACATCCCCGAGGCGCACGTGGTCCTCCCCGACGTGCAACGAAAGGACTTGCAGAAGCTGGACGATCCTCTGGACGTCGTCTTGACGATGAACGGGAAGCCGGTCCGTGGCACGAAGCGCAAGGCGCCAGCGGGAGCGAGCGGCGAGACGGGGCTGGTTGCCTCGCGGGAAGCAGGGACGGGATCGACCGGCTCGGGGCGCGCGGGGACGCAGCTCACCGTCCTCGTGAATGCTCAGAGAAACCTGTGGGTCAAGGGCAACGACGTGAACATGGAGCTCGGATTCTCCGACGGCTTTCGCATCGAATACGCCTCGGAGCCGAAGCTCTTCGGGGACCTGAACGTGATCCGGGGGCGGCTCGAGGTGTTCGGGCGGCGCTTCGACCTGCAGCGCGACTCGAAGGTGTCCTTCAAGGGGCCGGCGATGGCGCCGGGCCTGAACGTCTCCGCCATCTACAAGAACGAGATCGAGCAGGTGACGGTGCACCTCGACGTGCGAGGCGAGCCCAGCAAGCTGCAGCTGCTGCCGACCTCGGAGCCGCCGCTTCCGGAGACGGAGATCTACACGCTGCTCGCGACGGGCCACACGTCTCTGCACCGGGGGACGGGGAAGACGTCGACCTCGGGAGAGGCCGCCTCGCTCGTGGGCTCCTTCGCGGCCTCCCAGCTCAAGACGACGCTCTCCAGCAAGCTCCCGCTCGACGTCCTCTCCATCGAGGCGGGTGACAGCGGCGTCGCAGGCACGAAGCTCGAGGCCGGCACCTACGTCAACGACCGCTTCTACGTGGGCTTCACCGGCAGGATCGGAGCGGACCCCTTGCGCGGGGAGAACTCCAACCAGGTGGACCTCGAGTATCAGCTCTCGAAGCGCTGGAACGTCAACGGCAGCTACGGGGACGCCCGCGCGGGCGAGGCCAGCGTGAACTGGCAGAAGGAATACTGATCGGAAAGGGATCGCTCGGGGCCGCTGTCGGGGGGCCCCGGTCCATACCGATTGCGATCCCGGTGCTCGCGACGGGGCCTCCGGACCGCGAACGCCGAACGCGCTGCGGCGAGCGTTGGGTGTAGAACCGACCTGCTGGAGTTCCCGGCCCGATGCCCACACGTCCCCTCGCCCCATCGGAAGAGCGCAAGCGTCTCGCGCGGGAGATCTGCGCGCTGCTCGCGCCGTACGCGCACCGCCGCACGTTCGAGGCCGGGAGCCTCCTCTGGCGCGAGGGCGACGACTCCGGGATGCTCGTCGCGCTCGAGTCCGGGCGCGTGAAGATCTTCCGCGCCCTGCCGACTGGGAGCGCGGTCACGATCTATCTCTTCGGCCCCGGAGACGTGTTCGGGTTCATGCCGCTCCTCGACGGCCGGCCGTACCCCGCAGGCGCCCAGGCCCTGGAGGAAGCGACGGGTCTCGTGGTGTCCCGGAGCGATCTGCGGAGCGCGTTCGAGCGCGACCCGCAGGTCGCGCTCGCGGTTGTGAAGCTCCTCGCGACCCGGGTCCGGGAGGCGTTCGACCGCATCGAGCGGTCGTCGGTCCCCGAGGTGCTGCCGCGCGTCGCGGCGGCGCTCGCGGCCCTGCTTCCGGACGGTCCGGACGCGGGTCCGCTCGTCGTGGTCGAGCTGCCGGTGCGCGCGCGGGAGTTCGCGGCCGTCATCGGGGTCGTGCCGGAGAGCCTCTCCCGCGCGCTCACGAAGCTCGTCGAGGCCGGGGTGCTTCACCGGCTCGGCCCGCGCAAGCTCCAGGTCCTGGACGCCGGCGCGCTCCGCAAGGCCGCGGGTGCGCCAGGCTGACGTGGCGCATCCCGCGGCTCGGCCGGCGCCGGCGGGGACGGGGGTTCCCTACAGCCCGAGCTGCTCGCGCAGCTTGGCCAGCCCGCCGGCGTCGTTCACGTCGAAGCTCCAGGTCTGCAGCTCGCGCTCGAGAAGCTCGGCGGCGACCGCGGCTGTGAATGGCGCACGGCCGCTCGCAGGGCGGGAACCGATGGCGCTCTTCAAGTTTCGCCGGTGCAGCTTCGGGGACACCTCGTAGATCCGGGCGAGGATCCCGAGGTCGAAGGTGGCGCCGCGGGGATCGCCCGACGCGAGCGCCTCGGGCAGGGGCTTCGGCCGGAACTTGCACTTCTGCGACATGAACGGGCAGGTCACCTGCGCCTGCTGCTGCCCGTACTCGAAGAACATGTTGCACTGCGCGCAGAAGTACCGGCCCATGGGTCCCGCGCTGACGTCCATGAAGTGCAGGTCCATGCGGACATCGAGCTCGAGCGCCCGCGCCACGCGCTCGGCGCCGGCCAGCAGGGCGCTCCGGCTGCGCTTCTTGTCCGGCATCTCCCGTCCCCAGAGGCGCTGTGCGTCGAGGAGCAGGAACGTCAGACCGGTCTCGGTGCTGCGGGTGGCCACGTCGAATCCGGACGTGTAGATGAGGTACGACTTGATCGTCTCCAGCGGGCTGGCCCGGTACTGCACGTTCCACTCCGCGAGATCGGCGAGGAAGTTGTCCGCGAACGCGATGCCGAGGTCTTCCGGGCTGGCCGCGCGAGCGACCGCGGAGGCGAGCAGGGCCTGCGCGAGCTTCGGGTAGAACAGCCCGATCCGCTCGTAGAACGCGGTGGAGCCCGGCGGCAGCGTCTCGATGGCGATCGGCGTGTTGACGCACATGCTGGGCATGTACGGGCACACGGCGTCTTCCATCTCGAACATCTTCTTGCACATCGCGCACCAGTAATGCCCGGACGGCGACTTGATGCCCCCGGGCATGGCCTCGAGCATGGCCTTCATCCCGGCCGCACCTTCCATACCTCCGGGCATTCCCGCCGCGTGTCCTCCGGGCGTGTTCACCTCGTCGTCGTGTTTCATGATCTTTCTGCCTCCAGTGAAGCCGTGGTGCCCGAGTCGAGCTCCCCGCGAGCACGAGTGACGATGCGACCCGAGCGGTTGCGCACGTTCGACCCTACCCGCCGGCCGCCGGTTCCCTCGAGCAGCCGCCCGTTGACTGCAGTCAACGCTTCGCCTCCGGGGGACACCCGCGCCGCGCCAAGATCACCTCCGATGCCCGTCCTGGGAGGACACCTGGCGCCGCAACGTCGGCTCGCTGGCGAGGCCGTTGTTCACGTGTTCCACCTCGCCGCTCGAGCCGATCACGTAGGTGCTGGGCACCGTGCTCACGCCCCACGCGCGCGCGACCTCCCCCCTCTCGCTCACGTCGATCGAGATCAGGTGCAGCCGGTCTCCGCCCTCGCGGGCGAGCAGCCTCTCGAGGATGGGCCTCTGGGTGGTCCGGCACACCGCGCAGGATGGGGAGTGGAAGTAGACGATCGACACCTTCCCCGGCTCGAGCCCGGCGAGGGGACGCGCCCGGCTCGCCCTGAGCTTCTGCCACCGCTTCAGCGCCGCGGCCGCGAGCGCCAGCGTGAGCAGGATCGCCACGGCATGGAGGCCCCGCTCCGCGATCGTCCCCATGCTCACCGCCCTCCGCTCCGGGGCGGACGGATACCGGGGAAGGCCGCGCCGATCGGAGCGCGACCGAAGAACCCGCGCGCGCCGAGGCGATGGAGCACGTAGTACGTGAAGCAGCCGGCGCACCAGCCGAAGAAGGCGATCCCGCCGAGGATCGCCACGGTCAAGGCGAGCATCCACCCCGCGGTCGCGTGCCCCTTCGCGAGCAGGAAGGCGGCGACGGCGAGCACCGAGAATCCGAAGGCGGCGGCGAAGCGGTGGGGCTCCGGATTGTCCACGCGCAGATCGGGCGCCACGAGACCGAGGGGCCTCAGCACCCATCGGTACAGGAGGGCGTAGGGCCCCAGGGCGTCGTGCAGCGCCGTCAGCAGCAGGAACCCGCCCTGCAGCGCCACCAGCCGCCAGTCGTCGATGACGTAGGCCCCCACCAGCACCAGCGGCCCCAGGGCCTGCTGCGTTCGGATCTCGCTCTGGTCGAGCCAGCGACTGCTTGCGTCGGCGTTCCGGTCCATCGTTCCACTCCCGCGTCGTGCGACCTCCGATGCGCCCGGTGGCGGAGACCGCCTCCGCCTTGCCGGCCGATCGCGAAGCGTGCGCGCCGGTAGGTGCCGCCTGGGGCGCCGGTCGGTGCGGAAGAACGAGCGCACGTTGAGCGCGGTCAACGACCGTCGAGTCTGGTGGAAGCGCCGCGGTGTAGCGCCGGCACGTGCGGGCGCTGGCACGATCGCCAGGGTCCCTGTCAAAGACCGATGCCGTCTTTGACGAAGTGGAAGGTGGTCCCGCCCGGCCGCTCCCAGGGGTCACGCTTCTCGTCGTCACGACGAAGACCGGCGTGTGGAACGGCGCCTCCTCCGGCCACGCCTGCTCGCCGAGGTCGACCATGCGGAGATGTTCCGCTCGAGTCATCGTTCGGCCGGCAGCGAATCGGGATCGCGCGGGCGTCGCGGAGATCGGCTTGCGGCACGCCGAAGTGGTACCTACAACCTCAGTTGTAGATGCAACCGTCGTTCGCCAGCGCGTGCGCCCGCGAAGAAGACGCGGCGCAACGATCCTGCGCGAGCGAGAACTCGTCGATCAGGCCGGCGTTCACGTCCTCTCTCGCCCGTGCTGTTCGGCTCCGGAATCCGCCCGCGATGCGGACGTCCCGGTCGCCGGCGGCCTCGCGGGCCTGGTCGAGCGCGGGCGCGAGCGTGATGGGCAATTGATCGCGAAGTTGAAGGCGTAGCGCGCGGAGCTCAAGAAGGCGCTCGAGTCGCGGCGTTCAGTCGTGCGGCAGCAGGTCGTCGATCCGCGAATCCGGGTGGGTCTGCACGCGTATGAGCACGTCGCCGAGGTACTCGACGGGGTTCACTCCATTCGCCTCGCAAGTCGCAATCACCGCGATCTTCTCGGCACTCCTGCCGAGGAGGCCACCCGGAAGAACCGTGCATCAGGAGTGGGGCGAGACTTTCCCCCTGCCCATGGCGACTCCAGCGCAGGCGGTGAGCGAGTACGACGTTACGGCTCGCTCGACCGACGTGTTCGGCCGCGTCTTGTGCGGCATCCGGGACCACCACTTCATCATCGACGGCCCGGTGATAAACGGCGCGCCCGGCGAAGAGGTGACGCCCGTAGAGGTCTCGCTCTCCGCCGTCGCGGCCTGCGGGGTCGAACTGATTCAGGCGCTTGCCCGGAAGGAAAACATGCCGCTGCGGACTGTGGGCGTGAAGATGCACGGGGTCCTTGACCGAGCCAAGCAGCCGCGCAGCGACGTGAGGACGCTCAACTCCGTCGCCATGGACTTCACGCTGGGAGGCGTGGACGACTCGCAGGCCGCCGTGCTCGTAGCAGGCTTCAAGCGGCTCTGACCGCTGTATGGCGCGGTCGCGGTCGCGATCCCCGAGGTGCTGGTCCGCTACGCCGTTGCATAGCGTTGCAGCTGCGCGACGCCGGGCCCGGTGTGTCGGGGTGGCGCGTGTCTACCCTGACCTCGAAAGACATGAAGTCGCCGAGGTCGAGCCTGCCCGCTTATCGAAAGCCGCGTGCGGCGCGGTATCTACCGCATCGTTCACTGTCCGCCCGGCGAGCACGAGGAGCTCGCCGAGGTCTGGCTCTGGTCGAAGCAGGCGGGCGTTCTCGCACGAGACGGCGCCGTCGCTCCACGGCCTCTCCGATGTCCTCCCGAAGCGCGTCCACCTCTCGGTCCCGGCTGACTGGCGGCGGAGGCGCCCTCACCCGCCCGACTCTACGTACCTCTTGGCGCGTCGGCAGGGAGGCAGGACACCGCATTGGCCAGGGGTTACTGCCGACCCGAAGGCATCAACGCAGCAAGCGCGAGACAGCCGAGACCAACGCCAAGCAGGATGAGGCCTGGCCGAGTGAACGCGCCCGTCATCGCGACTCTCTCGAAGAAGCTCTGGGTGAGGGCCTTCGGACTTGCGCGGGGAAATGGCAGCGCCATTGCTCCGATCGCGGCAACGCAGATGCCTACGACCAGCAGGATCTGTCTCGCGCGTGCCACAGGAACGAGCATACCGGGTGTATCGAGCCTGCGGGAATACTTGTCGAGACGTGCCAGGAAGATCGGTAACGGCCCGCGGCGGGGCCCGGTGTTCGGGTCGTGATGATGGGCGCGCGGTGCGCGTGGACGCTGTTCAGGCGGGCCCCAGACGCGGCTTGAGCGATTCAACGATCGAGGACGCCTCGTCCTCGTCGACGGTGAAGATCCGGATCGTGCGGCCGCCATGGTCGAACGCGACGACTCCGTTCCCGAATCCCCAGTACCTCATGCTCCCCGCGAACGAGAAGGGCTGGAGCGGCGCGGCCGCGACGCGAAGTGCCCGGACCTGATCGAGAGGGTACTCACGCGTGCGACCGATCCCGAGCGCGTGCTGGCGGATCCTCAGGGTCCGGCCGCTGATCTCGAGCGTCTCGCGCCCGAACGCGTTCCACAGGAAAGCGGCGATGGCGAGGGCGCCGCCAAACGTCCAGGCGCTGAGCCAGACCACGAGAAACCCGATCGGTCTGGGCGAGTTGGAGATCTCGGGGGCTCCCGCGAGCGTGCCGATCACTGTGATCTCGCCGAATGCCCAGCCAGCGAGCCACACGGGAAGGAAGAGAAGCATCGGCCAGTTCTTCCGGACCGCCACGGTGATCCGGATGCCCCCGGGAATCGTTTCGGTGACCGCGCGACCTCGATGCTTGGACATGCGCCTCGCCAGGCCACGGGTTGCGTCGCAGGCGGGGCCAAGGACCAGGGCTTATCCATCCCAACCCAGGAGCAAGCTGGCGAGCAGGAACAATGCTCCCGACATGCCCAGCACGCCCAACCAGACACGCCAAGGCTCACCGCGGTCTTCGCCGTCTTCCCGGCCCGTGCGGTAGATCGGTACGCCGATCCGTTCGAGGGTCGCTGCTGAGGCGATGAAGAAACCGAGCGTGACGCCGATCCGGGGGAACGCCCAGATCGCCCGGGACATGTCAGCGGTCTCCGGGTCCAGCGCGGTCGCTCGAAACCACAGAGCTGCCGCAACTGCGGCGCCGACGAGCGTCACAGCCAGCAGCAGCTGGCCCGGGCCGGTCAGAATGCGATCTATGGGACTCGCGTCACCCGGTTCGTCATCGCGACAAGCATTCGGCTGTTCGGGACCGGACACGGCAACCCTCCCCGGCCCCACTCTATCCGATCACCGTCACCCATGGCGGAATCGAAGTTCATGACGCGGCGCCGTCTCCGAACGATGGCAGCGCGCGACACCATTCGCAGCGCAGGCTCGCGATGGGCTATGACTTTGGGTCGCGGCTCGCGATGAACGTGGACGTGGCGAAGCTGCGAAGCCTCGCCGCGCATCGACCCATCGTCATCGGTGACGGCTCGATGGTAGGAGCGGGCAGCGTCGTGCTCGACCCCGTGGCGCCGCACACGCCGTCGCGGGAGTGCCCGCGAAGCGGGTGGGCATCCCGAAGGCCGAGGTCCCGGCGTTTCAGATGGAGCAGGGCTTCGATATCGACGCGCCCGCGGGAGAGAAGAAGGACGCGAGCTGGCGATTACGCAGTCGCTGCAGCGGCGCCGGGCGTCGCCGCGCTGGAGGTCGAGCTCGGCATTCTCACCTGCGCGCCCAAGGTCGACGACCTCGTCTCCCCGAACGCCTGGGTGAGCGGCTCCCGTATCCTTTCAGGTTCGCGGTTCGTCTGCGGGAGGAGACGAACACGATCCGCCTCGAGATCGCTCGAGGCAGGTGGACCAGATGGAAGGCAAGACACCGGACTTCTCGCTGGACGTGCAGGGTGTGAAGGGCTTCTGCCCGGTCGGCGAGACGTACGCGAAGCAGCAGCTCGAGGAGAAGAAGATCCCCGTGCTCTCCTGCGAAGGACCCTGCGTCCGCGGGGAGATCGCGAGGCTCGCAGCCAACCTCGTCGCGAAGGCGGAGCCGACCCTCGCACGCGCGTGCCATGGCGAGGCCTTCTTCGTGCCTCACTCCGCGATGGCGTCGTGGGTTAAGGGCGCGGAGAAGGTCGTCATGATCGACGGCTGCTTCCTGCAGTGCCACGGGCGCGCCCTGAAGGGCCTGATCGGAGAGGAGAAGGTCGTCGAGATCGACGCGCTGCCCTTCCACAGGAAGTACGGCGATCTCTTCTCGATGGACGCCGTGCCCGAGCAGGAGCTGAAAGCAGTGGCGCGCCAGGTGGCCGACAAGATCATCGCCACGCTGAAGCAGTCGGGTGAACTCGCCGGCGACCGTTCGCGGAAGGAGTGATCGACGATGTGGCTGATCGGAATGGCCGTTTGCGCGGCCCTCATGCTCGCTGGCCACGCGGCGATGAACGCGGGCCACGGCTCACACTCGAACGGACGCGCCGCCGCGGCAGCGCGGCCGGCTCCGACTGCGCCCGCGCCGGATGGCGTCGAGGCGGAGAGCGCGCCCCAGCCGGCGCCCCAATCTCACCATTGACCAACTCGGAGAGGCCGGTGCTCGTACTGGCGGAGGTGGTGCCCGGAGAACGCCGGACAGCGGCTTTTAGGTCCGGTTGCTGCTCCCTTGCTGTCAGCGCGCACCAAGCCGTAAGACGAAGCCCCCGGAGCGCCGCTTTCGCGAGTGCATCCGGGGGCTTCTAAGTCGGGGCGACTGGATTTGAACCAGCGACCACTTGCACCCCAAGCAAGTGCGCTACCAGGCTGCGCTACGCCCCGGGAACTGCGGGGAGCGGATACGTAGCACCGCGACCCGAGACGGTCAACGGGGGAACGGTGCCGTTCGGCGGGTCGGCCGCTCCGCCCCGAATCCCGGCCGACGAAGGCGGGGCGCTGTCCGGGTCCGGGATGCCCGCGCCCGCGGGGAACCAGGCCTTCCGCGCGCCCGCGCCGAGCGCTGCGGCGAGGACCAAGCCGGGCCGCCGGCTGCGCGGCTCAGGGGCGCGCCTTCCCGTACTGCACGCCATCGGTGGTGAGGAGGGCGGGGCCTTCGGCGAGCACGCGCGCGTCCACGACGCGGCCGATGCAGAGCAGGTGATCGCCCACCTCGAGCGTCCGCACGAGCTCGCAGTCGAGCCAGGCGAGCGCGTCGTCGAAGAGCGCCGCTCCGGTGACGCCCTCGTGCGTGCGCACCGCGTCGAGCTTGTCCTCGCCCGTGAAGCTCTGCCGCGCGAAGTGGCCGGCCATCCGCCGCTGGTCGGCCTTGAGGATGTTCACGGCGAAGTTCTTCGTCGAGACGAGGAAGTCGATCGAGTAGTGCTGCCGGTCCACCGCGATGAGGACGTGCGGCGGGTCGAACGAGACGGGGCACGCCCACGACACGCTGAGCGCGTTCTCCGCGCCTCCCCGGCCGACGGTGACGACGCTCACCGGCAAGGGGAACCGCTTCAGGACCTCCTCGAAAGGCATCTTCTCAGCGCGCGTGGGCATGGGGGTCTCTCCGGCCGCGAATCCTGCCCCGGGATCGAGGATGGCGCCGAGTTCCCTCGGGGCGGGCCCCGACCGCGGGGCATCGCCGAGGAGCGGGCGCGTCGCGCAAGGGGCGCGGGCGTGGACGTCCAGCACGCACCGTGAATCTGGCCGGCGCGCGTCCGGGCGGGGAAGGCCGGCAGCGGGTCGCGCCGCGAAGCGGTCCGCCGCCGAGCGTTCCACCGCGCGGCGCGCTCGACGGAGGGCGTGAGGCGCGCCTGCTGACCGCACGATGGGCAGACTTTCCACTCGCGCTCGAGCTCCGCGCGCTCTCGCAGCCCTCGCATTTCGCGAGATGCCCGGGCGCCGAGCACGAGCGATCGCTCGGCTCCTCGGCCGCCGAGGGCCGACGAGGCGAGAAGGGGCGCAGGAATTTCCGGACATCCGGCGCCCGTTCCATACACGCCAGCACCTCGGCGATTCACGCCCAACGGCGCAGCGAGGAAAACGTGTCGATCGAGACGAACCACATGGATCAGATGCCTTCCAGGGAGACTCCCCGGGAGCCGATCGAGCGCCCTGCCGCCCGGACGCCGGGCGTGGAGGGAGAGTTCCCGCTCGAGTGGACGCACACCAGCCTGGCCGAGCTCTGCCCCGCCGCGCTGGCGGAGGTCCGGGCGCTGGCGGACGACGTCGAGTACGCGCCGGATCCGGATCGCGAAGGTTCCGGCGAATGGGACGCGAGACGCGTCGCGTACGCGATCACGATCCTCCTCGAGGACGCCATCAAGCGCTCCGCCGGCGCCGGACCGGTGTCGCTGCGCTGGCGGGAGTACGAGGACGAGGTGGTCTTCCGCGTCCAGTTCCCGCGCCCGCTCGCGCGCGGCGACCGCTTCGTCACCTACTTCGAGGAAGGCGTCCGCCCCGACGGGGCCGACGACACCGTCGGCACGCTCCGCCTCGTCGTCGCACGGAAGATCGTGCTGCAGCACCGCGGACGGCTCGCGCGCGTCCGCACCCGCGCCGGCACCTGCTACGTCGCGACCCTGCCGCGCTCCTCCGCGCGCGCGGTGCGCGCCGAGGAAGACGCCCTCGAGCTCGAGTAGGCGGTCGGAACCGCTCCGCCTGCCGCGCCCCGGCAGGCAGGAGCCCAGGGACGACCGGCTCCCGCCGACTTCCTCCCGCTCGCCCGCCGACAGGCTCGGCGCGAGCGGGCAGGTCGTCCGCCGCCGCTACTTCACGAGCGGCGCCACCTTCCGGAACTCGGGGGTCGCGGCCTCGTGCAGGAGGTCGAAGATAGCGGTCTCCGCGGTGGTCACGATCGCGCCGACCTCGCGGCAGAGCTCGAGGCCCACGCGGCGGTGCTCCTCGGTCCGGCTCGACACCGCGTCCGCGCAGACGTGGACCTCGTAGCCCATCGCCACGAGATCGCGCGTCGTCTGGAACACGCAGACGTGCGTCTCCATCCCGACGACGATGACCTGCCGCCGCCCGGTCTGCTCGAGCGCCGCGGCGAAGCCGGGGTCGGCGCCGCAGGAGAAGCGGGTCTTCTCGAGGGGCGGGGAAGGGAGGAGCTCGCGGAGCTCCGGGATCGTCCGGCCGAGCCCCTTCGGATACTGCTCGGTCGCGAGGATCGGCAGCCCGAGCTCCTTCGCGGCGCCGATCGTGGCGCGCGCGTACTTCACGAGCCGCTCGAGCGTCTCCTCCGGCATCGCCGGCGTGAGCCGCTCCTGCACGTCCACCACCAGCACCGCCGCCGTGGTGCGATCCAGCTTCACCTTGCGTCCCATCGCGTCACCTCCAGTTCGAACGGGGGCTGCGCCCCCGCCCCGCCTTTTCGCGATCCTGATCGGTCGCTCAGATCGCGTACCCCGCCGCCCCGCTCGCCGCCGCCGCCTCCGGGTCGATCGCCACGTCCACGCAGTAGACCGTCCCCGACGCGAACGCGCGCTCGAGGGCGGGCTCGAGGTCGGCCGGGTCCTCGACGTGCTCGCCCTTGCCGCCGAACGCCTCGACGACTCGATCGTATCGGGTGGGCGCGAGCTTCGTCGCGACCGCGTGGTCGTCGCCATAGAGGCCGCGCTGCGGGACGAGGATCTGCCCCCAGGCGGCGTCGTTCCCGACGACCACCACCATCGGCAGCCCGAACCTCACCGCGGTCTCGAAGTCGAAGCCGTTCAGGCCGAACGCGCCGTCGCCCTGGACGACGCACACCGGCCGCTCGGGCGCGAGCAGCTTCGCGGCGATCGCGAACGGCGCGCCGACGCCGAGGCAGCCGAGCGGGCCCGGGTCGAGCCAGCGCCCGGGCTTGCGAACCTTCAGCACCTTGGCCGCGACCGCCACCACGTTCCCCCCGTCGCCCACGAACGTCACGTCGCCCGCGCGCGAGGCCACCCGGTCGAGCGCCTTCGCCAGGCGGAAATGATGGATGGGCCGCTGGTCGCTCTCCTCGAACGCGCGCTGCTTCTCCGCGCGGGCCGTCTCCTTCTCGCGCAGGAACGCCCGCCACTCCGCCGCCGCCGGCGTGAGCTTCACGCCCGCCTCGAGCGCCTCGAGCACGCTCCGCGCGTCGCCGACGATCCCCACCTCCACCGGCCGGTTCCGGCCGATCTCCCCGCCCTCGACGTCCACCTGCACGACGCGCGCGCCGGGCGCGAAGGTGGGCTCGGTGCCGTAGCCGAGGCGGAAGTCGAGCGGCGTGCCCACCACGACGACCACGTCCGCCTGCGCGAGCGCCTCCTTGCGAGAGAGCTGGAACGCCGACGGGTGGTCCGGCGGGAGGCAGCCGCGGCCCATGCCGTTCAGGTAGACCGGGATCCCGCTCCGCGTGGCGAGCCGCGCGAGCGCGTCCACGCCGTCGTCCCACCAGACCGACGACCCGCCGAGCAGCACCGGCCGCTCGGCGCGGGCGAGGAGCGCCAGCGCGGCGTCGAGCTTCCGCGGATCGCCGGGCATGCGCGCGTCGGTACGGTACAGGGTCTGCGCCTCGGCGAGCGCCTCGTCGGCGCCGTTCGAGAGCACGTCCCAGGGGAGCTCCAGGAACACCGGGCCCGGCCGGCCGGCGCGCGCCACGCGGAACGCCTTCGCGAGGAAGCTCGGCACGAGGTCCGCGGAGGGGACGCGGTCCGCCCACTTGGTGATGCCGGCGAAGAGCTGGACCTGCGGCATCTCCTGCAGCGAGCCGCGCCCCTGGTTGAACGTCGGCGCGGCGCCGCCGAGGAGCACGAGCGGCACGTTCGCCGCCCAGGCGTTCGCGACGCCGGTGACCGCGTCGGTGACGCCCGGGCCGGCGGTGACGATGGCCACGCCCACGCCGCGCGTGAGCCGCGCCCAGGCGTCGGCGGCGTGCGCGGCGGCCTGCTCGTGGCGGGTGTCCACGAGCCGGATGCCCTCGTCCACGCAGCCCGCGTAGATGGGCGCGACGTGCAGGCCCGAGAGCGTGAAGGCGGTCGAGACGCCCTCCTTGCGCAGCATGCGGGCGACGAGCCGACCACCGGTGAGCGTCTCCATCGGGCCTCCTCGGGGATTCCCCCGGGACGACGACGCCCCGCACGCAGCGAGGCGAGCAGGGCGTGCGGGACTCCGGGCCGACCAGGCCGGGCTACTTGCGGAAGCGCGACAGCGCCGAGGTGAGCTCGGCGAGCGGCGGGAACTGCTTGTCCGGGTGGACCGTCGCGAGGCGCGCGTAGAGCTGCTCCTCGGTCTCGGCCTTCTCCTCGTCCGGGATGCAGCAGTCCACCGGGCAGACCGCCGCGCAGGCCTCCTCACCGTGGAAGCCGACGCACTCGGTGCAGAGGCTCGGATCGATGACGTAGATGTCGTCGCCCTGGGTGATCGCGCCGTTCGGGCACTCGGGCTCGCACGCGCCGCAGTTGATGCACTCGTCCGTGATCTTCGTCGCCATGCTCTGCTCCTGGTGCGGCGCGCGGGCCGCGATTCGCCGGGAAGCTCGCCGCCCGGCGCGCGCCAGGATACTCCAAGCGTCCCGAGGGTCCTGGCGCCCCGCCCGGGCCGTCCAGCCAAAAGCGAAGCGCCGGCGCGTCCCCTGGGGACGGGCCGGCGCGGGGTCACCGCCGTCTAGGTCCGCTTACGCGGCGACGCAGCAGTCGACCGGGCAGACCGCGGCACACGCCGGGGCGTCGTTCTGGCCCTTGCACTCCGTGCACTTCGCAGCCTCGATGATGTAGAGGTCATCGCCCTGCGTGATGGCGGTGTTCGGGCACTCGGGCTCGCACGCGCCGCAGTTGATGCACTCTTCCGTGATCTTCAGGGCCATCTCTTCGATCCTCTCGTTTCGCCGTTGGCAGGGCGGTGGGTTGCAGAGGCTTTATGCCCGCGCGCCTTCGTCGAGTCAAGCGTGGGCCCGCGAATTTCCTGGGGAAAATCCAGACCTTTCCAATCGACATTTGCCATCGGTCAGGACCGATTCGGTCCCCGTTCCGCGTTCGCCCGGACGTGCCGGCGGTCCTCCTCGACCTCCGCGGCGAGCCCCGAGAGCACGCGCCCGGCGCCCAGGACGAGCGCGGCGCCTGCGATCGCGAGGGCTCCGAGGAGGCGGTCGCGGCGGGCCGCGGCGAGCGCCAGGGCGAGGTCGCGGCGGCGGTCGAAGGCGAGCCGCTGGCGCTCGGCGTGCTCCCCCCGCAGCGTCTCGACGAAGGAGGCGCCCTCTGCCTGCCCGGCGACGCGCGCGGACTGGAGCTCCGTCTCGAGGCCCCGCACGCGGAGGGAGGAGCGGACGGTGGCGGCGAGCCCGGTGAGGGCGACGGCGCAGAGCAGGGCGGTCTTGGTCCGGGACATGTCGGCTTGACTGCTCTGCGAGAGCGCGCAGGATACCCGCCGCCGCCCCGGGGCGGCAAATCGAGCACATGGCCAAGCCCTACGATCCGAAGGATTTTTACTACCGCAAGGCGA
Organism: Anaeromyxobacter soli; assembly: GCF_022808855.1. Taxonomy (GTDB): domain Bacteria; phylum Myxococcota; class Myxococcia; order Myxococcales; family Anaeromyxobacteraceae; genus Anaeromyxobacter; species Anaeromyxobacter soli. Next base: position 32,621 of record NZ_JAKZLF010000009.1, on the reverse strand, counting down.
AGAAGGAAGGGCTGCGCGCGCGCTCCGCCTTCAAGATCGACGAGATCCTCCGGCGCCACCGCCTCCTGAGGAAGGGCCAGGCGGTCCTCGACCTCGGCGCGGCGCCCGGCGGGTTCCTCCAGATCCTGGCCGACGAGGTGGGCGAGACCGGCGTCGCGGTGGGCGTGGATCTCGAGCCCATCCGCCGCCTCGGCAAGGTCTGGGTGAAGACCGCCATCGTGGACCTGCTCTCGCCCGGCGCGCTCGACGCGATCCGCTCCCTCCACGCCGGCCCGTTCCAGCTCGTCACGAGCGACATGGCGCCGAAGACCATCGGCGTGAAGATCACCGACGAGGCCCGGTCGCTCGAGCTCGTGCGGATGGCGCTCTCCGTCGCGGAGCGGACGCTCGCGCCCGGCGGCGCGTTCGTCGCGAAGGTCTTCATGGGCGGCGAGTTCCCCGCGCTCAAGAAGGAGCTGCAGGCGCGGTTCGACGAGGTTCACGTCATCCGCCCCGAGGCGGTGCGCGAGTCGAGCTACGAGGTCTACGTGCTCGGCAAGGGCCTACGGCGCTCCGGCGGAGCGAGGACCGTCGAGACCGCGACCCCGGCCGCGACTTCGGCCCCGGCCGCGACCCCGACCGCGGCCCCGACCTCGACAGCGACCCCGAGCGCGTCCGCGACCGCGGCCCCGGCCGCTACACCGCCCCGGCCCCCGCCCCCGCGCGCCGCCGCGAAGCCGAAGCCGTCCGGAAAGCCGCGCCAGAAGGCGAGCCCCAAGCCGCGCCCGAAGCGACCCGCTGCGCCCGCCGCGAAGTCCCGCGCGAAGAAGACGAAGGCCCGCGCGCGTTGAGTTCGGTCACCGAAGGTGATCGCGAATCACGAACTGTCGTCTAGGCGAGCTTCAGCCGGACGAAGCGGCGCTTGCCCACCTTCACGAGCCACTCGCCCGCGCCGAGCGTGGCCTTGTCGTCCGACACGCGCTCGCCGTTCACCGACACGCCGCCCTGGGCGATGAGCCGGCGCGCCTCGCTCCCGGAGGCGACCACCTTCGCGTCCGCGAGCAGTCGCGCGAGCGGGAGGCTCGGCTGGCCGTCGAGCGCCACCGCTCGCTCCTCGACCTCGTCCGGCACCTCGCGCCGCGCGTGCACCTGCGCGAAGTGCGCCTCCGCCCGCCGCGCCGCGTCCGCGTCGTGGAAGCGGGTGACGATCTCCTTCGCGAGCGCGATCTTGGCGTCCTTCGGGTGCCCGGCCCGGAGATCCGCGATCTCGTTGCTCGAGCGGTCGGAGAGGAGCTCGTAGTAGCGCCACATGAGGTCGTCGGTGACGCTCATGAGCTTGCCGAACTGCTCCTCCGGCGCTTCGGCCACTCCCACGTAGTTGCCGAGCGACTTGGACATCTTGCTGCCGACGATGCGGCCGGAGTCCGCGTCGAGCTTCGCGTCGAGCCCCTCGAGGATCGGGCCGGTGAGCACCACCTGCGGCGCGAGCTTGTAGTCCGGCATGATGGCGCGGCCGACGAGCAGGTTGAAGAGCTGGTCGGACGAGCCGAGCTCGACGTCCGCCGCGAGCGCGACCGAGTCGTACGCCTGCGCGAGGGGGTAGAGGAACTCGTGCACGCTGATGGGGACGTTGCCCGTGTAGCGCTTCTTGAAGTCGTCGCGCTCGAGCATGCGCGCGACGGTGTAGCGCGACGCGAGGCGGATGACGTCGGCGAAGCCCATCTTGCCGAGCCACTCGGAGTTGTAGCGGACCTCGGTCACGGCGGGATCGAGGATCCGGAAGACCTGCTTCTTGTAGGTCTCGGCGTTCTCCGCGAGCTGCTCGGGCGTGAGCGGCGGCCGCGTGCTGTTGCGGCCGGTCGGATCGCCGATGAGCCCGGTGAAGTCGCCGATGAGGAAGATGACCGTGTGGCCGAACTGCTGGAAGCGGCGCATCCGGGAGAGGAGCACCGTGTGGCCGAGGTGCAGGTCGGGCGCGGTCGGGTCGAACCCCGCCTTCACCCGCAGCGGCACGCCGGTGTCGTAGGCCTTCTGGAGCCGCGCGCGGAGGTCCTTCTCGAGGTGCAGGTCCACCGACGCCCGGGTGACCTCCTGGAACTGCTCGTCCGGCGTCGCGCTCCTGAGCTTCGCTTTCGGGTCCATCGCCTAGGTCTCCTCGAGCCTCTCCTGCACGCGCGCGATCGCGCGCGCGCGGCCGGTCTCTTCGTCGATGTCCACGATGGCGCCCTGGAGCCAAACCTCGCGCTTCGCGGGCTCGAACGGCACGGGGCGCGCCGTGAGGAAGCGCTCGACCACGAGCTCCTTCTTCACGCCGATGACCGAGTCCCACGGCCCGCACATGCCGACGTCCGTGACGAAGGCGGTGCCGCCGGCGAGGACGCGCGCGTCGGCGGTCTGCACGTGCGTGTGCGTGCCGAGCACCGCCGACACCCTGCCGTCGAGGAAGTGGCCCATCGCGTTCTTCTCGCTCGTTGCCTCGCAGTGCATGTCGACGAGGATCGCCTTCACGCCCTCGGCCCGCAGCGCGGCGATCTGCTCCTCGGCGACCCGGAACGGATCCTCGAGCGACCGCATGAACACGCGGCCCTCGAGGTTCACGACGCCCAGCCGGCGGCCGTCGGGCGTGCGCGCGACGCCGCGGCCCCGGCCCGGCGTGCCCGGCGGGTAGTTCGCGGGGCGGAGCAGGCGGGCGTCCGGGCGCTCGAGGTACGGCACGATCTCGCGCTTGGACCAGATGTGATTGCCGCTCGTGAGGAGATCCACCTCGGCGGCGAGGAGCTCCTCGGCGGTGTCGGGCGTGACCCCGATGCCCGACGCCGAGTTCTCCGCGTTCGCGATGACGAGGTCGATCCCCTCCCGCGCGATGAGGCGTGGGACGAGCCGCTGCACGGCCTGGCGGCCGGGCTTTCCGAAGACGTCTCCGAGGAAGAGGACCTTCAAGGTCTTCGAGGTGTCGCAAGCGGGAGGGGCCCGCGTCAACGGGATTCTCGGCGGAACAGGAGCGTGCGCGCCTCGGTGACGAGCGCGTCGAGGCGCGCGTCGTGCGCCTCGAACGGCAGCGCGGGCACGACCTGGAGCTCGAAGCCGAGGCCGATGCGCGCCGCGCGCGGCATCGCCTCGAGGGTGGCGTCGTAGTAGCCGCCGCCTCGGCCGAGCCGGTGACCGTCCGCCGAGAACGCGACCCCGGGCAGCAGGACCGCGTCCACCGCGTCGCGCGGGACCTCCGGCGCGTCCGCGGGCGGCTCCAGCGCGCCGAGGGGCCCGCACGCGAGCGCGTCCGGAGCGCAGCGCCCGAAGGCGAGGCGGCGGTCGCCGGGCACGACGCGAGGGAAGACGAGCAAGGCGCCGCGGGCGAGCGCGCGGGCGGCGATGACGGCCGTGTCGACCTCGCCGCCCAGCGCGGAGTACACGGCGAGCGTGCGCGCCGAGCGGAAGACGGGGACCTCGTCGAGGCGCGCTGCGATGGCTCGGGACTTCTCGAGGCGCTCGGCGGCGGGGAGGGCGCGGCGGGCGGCGACGAGAGCCGCGCGGAGGGCGCGCTTCTCCTCGCTCGCCTCGATCTCGCGCGTCCCGCTCAGCGCCGCCTCCGCGGGCAAAAAAAGAGCCCCCGCGTAGAGCCGTGTGGCCCGGTTGCTTGGACCTGTATTTCACAGGTGGGGCACCCGGTGCACCAGCGTCCGTAGGCTTCTCCCTCGCTGCTTGGGAGCTTGCTCATGGACGAGGGCGGGCGCTCCGCTTTGGCACAAAGTCGGCCCAAACGACGCGGGGCCCAAGCACGAGCTCGGCAGGGGCAGATCTAGATCAAGAAAAAAGAGCTAACACCGCGGAACACGCAGCGTTTTTACAAATCAGATCGTAGGCGGCCGCGGCGGCACTGTCAAGCGGTGACGTCAGCCTCCACGGGTAGAATCCCCCCGTGCGGGCACCCCTTCGTACGCTCGGTAGCGCCACCCCCGGCGCGGCGCCGCTCGCCGGCGGAGGCCGCGCGTGAGCGGCCTGCCGGAGATCGCGGGCTACACGCTCGAGGCGCTCGTCGGCCGGGGCGGCATGGCCGAGGTCTTCCGCGCGATCGCCCTGCGAGGCCCGCACGCCGGACGCACGGTGGCGCTGAAGCGGCTCCTCCCCGAGCTGGCGCGCGATCCGGAGCAGGTCGCGCTCCTCGCCGAGGAGGCCGCGGTCACGCGCCGGCTCCGCCACCCCGCCATCGTGGAGGTCCTCGAGACCGGCGTCGCCGGCGGCTCGCCGTTCATCGCCATGGAGTACGTGGACGGGCGAAACCTCCGCGACGTGCTCGGCCGCTGCGCGGCGCGGCGGATCCTCCTCCCCGTCGACTTCGGCTGCTACGTGGGGCACGTGGTCGCCGGCGCGCTCGCCCACGCGCACGAGGGCCTCGACGAGCAGGGCGCTCCGCTGGGGGTCATCCACTGCGACGTCTCCCCGTCGAACGTGTTCGTCTCGCGCCTCGGCGCGGTGAAGCTCGGGGACTTCGGCGTCGCGCGCGCCGCCGGGGCGAGCGGACGCACGTCCGGCGCGATGGGGAAGGTGCACTACCTCGCCCCGGAGCTCATCCGCGGCGGGGCGCCCGCGCCGCGGACCGACGTGTTCGCGCTCGGCGCGGTGATCTTCGAGCTGCTCACGAACGAGCGGGCGTTCCCGGGGCGGGACGTGAACGAGGTCGGCCAGCGGATCCTCGCGGGCCGGCTGCGCGCGCCGTCGGAGGTGCGGCCGGAGCTGCCCTTCGAGCTCGACGCCCTCGTGCTGCGCTGCCTCGCCCCGGATCCCGCCGAGCGCTGGCGGAGCGCGGCCGAGGTCGCCGGCGAGCTCGCGCTACGCTACGACAAGGCGATCGGGACGGACCTCGCCATCGCGGCGGTGGTGCGGGGGTTGTTCGGCGCCTGACGCGACGCCCCGGGAATCCTCACGGCGTCGCTGGACCGCGCGGCGCGGCCGCGTCGCCGCAGGCAACCCAGCGGGAACGCGTCAGGCCGCCGGGATCGCCGCGCGGACGCGCTCGACGAGCGGCGGGACCGTGCGCAGCGCGGCGTCCACGTCCGCGGCGGTGGTGGTCCAGCCCAGCGAGAAGCGGATCGTGCTCCGCGCCTCCGCCTCCGAGAGCCCGAGCGCGAGGAGCACGCCCGACGGCGTGGTCGAGCCCGAGTGACAGGCCGAGCCGGCGCTCGCGCACAGGCCCTCCACGTCCATCGCCATGAGGAGCGCCTCGGCGTCGCAGCCCTGGAACGTCACCGAGGCGGTGCCCGGCAGCCGCGGCGCGTCCGCCCCGTTCACGCGCGCGCGCGGCACGGCGGTGAGCAGCCCCGCCTCGAGGCGGTCGCGGAGGGCTCCGATCCCGGCGGCCTCCTCCTCGCGCGCCGCGCAGGCGGCCTCGATGGCCGCGCCGAGCCCGGCGATGCCGGGGAGGTTCTCCGTCCCGGGGCGGAGGCCGCGCTCCTGCTCGCCGCCGGAGAGCGGCGCGAGCGGCAGGCCGGGGGTCACCCACAGCGCGCCCGCTCCGCGCGGCCCGCCGAACTTCTGGCCGGTGAGCGCCACGAGATCCGCGCCGAGCGTCCGCACGTCGAGCGGGATCTTGCCGATCGCCTGGACCGCGTCGCAGAAGAAGAGCACCCCCGCCTCGCGCGCCGCGTGGGCGAGGTCCGGGACGGGGAGGAGGACGCCGGTCTCGTTGTTCGCGCGCATCGCGCAGGCGAGGGCCACGTCCGCGCCGAGCGCGGCGCGGAACCGCTCCGGGTCGACGAGCCCGCGGCGGTCCACCGGCACGACCGTGAGCGGCGTGCCGGTCCGCTCGAGCGCGCGGGCGAGCGAGAGCACGCAGGGGTGCTCGACCGCGGTGACGACGAGGCGGCGGCGTCCGGCGGGCGCGCGGGCGAGCACGCCGCGGATGGCGAGCGCGGCGGACTCGGTCGCGCCGCTCGTGAAGACGAGGTCGGCGGGCGCCGCCCCGAGGGCGGCCGCCACCTGGCCGCGGGCGCGGTCGAGGACGTCGCGGGCGGCGCGGCCGGCGGCGTGCACCGAGCTCGGGTTCCCGAACACCTCGAGCGCCGCGCGGACCGCCGCGATCGCCTCGGGGCGCATGGGGGTGATGGCGTTGTGGTCGAGGTAGATCAAACCAGGTTGCGGACCTTCCGCGCGCTCACCCCGAAAGCGTCGAGGAAGCTCCGGACGACGTCCTCGCGGAGGCGCTTCTTCGCCGCGCCGGAGAGGCCCTTCATCGGCAGCCGCGCGCCGGCCATGGTCCCGTGGCCGCCCGCCGAGCCGCCCTTCGCCTCGATGACCTCGCGGATGAGCCGGCCCGCGTTCATGCGCCGGTCGCCCGTCCGGACCGAGAAGTAGAGCTGGTCCTCGTACTCCGCGAAGGCGAGCGACCAGCGCATGCCCTCGAGGTACATGAACCGCTCGGCGATCTCCGCGACCATGTCGGGCGTGTAGATCTCGCCGAGGTCGCAGATCACGACCTCGTCCTCGTAGACGTGCGCCTTCTCGATCGCCACGTGGTAGAGGCGGAAGTAGTCCTCGGGGAGCCGGGGGTGCTCGATCTCGCCGAGCGCCTCCTTGTCCACCATCGGGAAGAGCCAGAGGTAGGCGTCGACGTCGATGTCCGTGGTCTGCCGGCCGAGGTCGCGCGTGTCCGCCTTGATCCCGTAGAAGAGGGCCGTCGCGACGGGCGCCGGCATCTCGAGCCCGCTCGCGCGGAAGTACTCGGCGAGCACGGTGGAGGTCGCGCCGAGCGGGCCGCCGACGTCGGCGATGGGGGCGAGGTGCGAGTCGGGCCGCTCCGGGTGGTGGTCGATGACGACGTCGGGGAAGTGGCGCGCCGGCAGCGAGTGGTTTCCCTGCTCCGGCTGGGTGTCGACCATGCAGATGAGGTCGTACTCGTCGAACACGACGCGCGAGACCGGCACGACCGGGAGCTTCAGCACGCGGACGAGGGCGCGGTTCTCCGCGCGGCCGACGATGCCGCCGTAGGCGACGATCGCCTCGACCCCGGCGAGCTTGTCGAGGAGGTGGGCGAGCGCGACGCCGGCCGCGATGGAGTCGGGGTCCGGGTTGTCGTGCGTGAGGATCAGCGCGCGCTTGTGCGAGCGGGCGTACTCGATGAGGCGGTCGAGCTTCGCCTTCGTGCTCGCCACGTGGCGCGGGTAGAGCGCCATCCTGGCGGAGCGCACGGGCGGCCGCGCACGTGATCGAGTCGGCTCTTCGTTCGGTTGGCGCATGGGATGGGGAGACTTCATCGGCGACGGACGAGGCCGCGGAGGACCTCGATGTTCTCCTTCCAGCGAGACTCGGTCTCCACGAACCCGGGCAGCTCCGCGAACCGGGCGTCGTTGACGAGGAGGCGAAACGGAGCGAGACCCATCGCTCCCTCCCCGATGTGCTCGTGCCGATCGACCCGGCACCCGAGCGGCTTCTTCGAGTCGTTCAGGTGGAACGCTCGCACGTGCGCGAGGCCGACCACCCGGTCGAGCTCCTCGAACGTCTGCGCGTAGCCGGCCTCGGTCGTGAGGTCGTAGCCCGCCGCGAAGAGGTGGCAGGTGTCCACGCAGACGCCGACGCGCCTGCGCGGGGCGGCGGGGATCGCTGCGCGGATGGCGGCGAGGTGCTCGAACCGCCAGCCCAGGCTGGTCCCCTGGCCGGCGGTGGTCTCGACGAGCAGGCGCGTCTTCCCCGGGACCGCGTCGAGCGCGCGCTCGATGGCCTCCGCGACGAGCTTTAACCCCTCGGTCTCCACGCCGTGGCTGCCGGGGTGGAAGATGAGGTGGGGGATCCCGAGCTGGGCACAGCGGCCGAGCTCGTCGGCGAGGCCCTCCCAGCTCTTGTTCCGGATCTCGGGGTCCTGCGCCGCGCAGTTGATGAGGTAGGAGGAGTGGGCGGCGGTGGGGAGCTTCGTCCGCCTGGCCTCGCCCTTGAAACGGGCGACGTCGTCGTCCTCGAGCGGCTTCGCCGCCCACCCACGCGCGTTGCGCGTGAAGATCTGCAGGCAGGCCGCGCCGTCCGCTTCGGCGCGGGAGAAAGCGGTCGACACTCCGCCTGCGATGCCTTCGTGGGCTCCGAGGTACATTGGGCGCGCATCTATACAATAGGCGGGCGTGGCCTCGCCATGCTCGCCCCGATCGTCCCGACCGGGACGAAAAGCTCAAACGATGCGCACCCTTGGCCGCACTGCGGGCGCCTGTCCCAGGGCAGGCCCGCCGCGCCGATCTCCTCCGAGCTCCTCCCGAGAGTGAAACGATACACCCGGTCGGGGGACTCCCCGACCGGGCGCAGAACTGCCGGAACGAGGTCCGGAGCGGCTAGCGGGCAGCCTTCTTGGCCCGGACGTTCGCCGCGAAGAACTTCTCGGCCTGCTCGAGCGCGTTGTCGAGCGCCTCCACGGTGAGGTCCCGCAGCACCGTCTCCGCGAAGCGCAGCGAGTCGTAGTACCGCTGCCGATCGGTGGAGTGGACGATGAGCAGGAGCGGGTAGCCGGCGTGCAGGAACAGGAGGTTCGCGAGCAGCCGGGCGATGCGGCCGGACTGGTCGGTGTACGGGAACACCTGCATGAAGCCGTGCTGCAGCCGCGCGACCTGCTGGATCGGGTGCAGGTGACGGAACTCCGCCGTCTCCGTCGCCTCGAGGACCTTCTCGAGACCGGCCGGGATCTTGGCCGGCTGCGCGATCTCGTGGAAGTACGCCCGGTGAAGGGGCATGTCCTTCCGGAAGTCGGGCGGCGTCTTCTCCGGCCCGCCGCACAGCGTCTCGTAGAGCCGCTTCACGAGCGCGACGGTGAGCTTGGGTCGCTTGGCCTTCGCCTCCTCGCGGACGAGGTCGAGGGCGGTCTTGTGGTTCCGCAGCGCCGAGAGGGCGGTGACGAACGTCGCGTCCGCGAGCGGCTGGTTGGCGAGCGCGGCCGCGAGCTCCTGGGGCGTGTAGACGACGCCCTCGAGCGCGTTCTCGTGGTACAGCCACGACAGCTCGTACTTCTGGAGGAAATCCGCGCCGACCTCGGGTGCGCTCTGCATCCGGTCGCCGAGATCCTCCATGCGATCGTCGATGTCGACGTATCGGGTCCGCATTTTTTCGTGCTCCTCGAGCCCCGGCGGTCTTCGCGGGAGCCTTGCCCGGTGACCAGCCTCAAGTGCATGTATTGTGGGGTGATTTTCAGGTCATCCTGACCGGAAGCCGCGCGCAATCTAGCCGAAGGCTTCGCCCATCGTCAACCCAACATCGACCTCGGCGGTTGGAACGGGCTCTCGGCCGGTTTTGTTCCGCGCGCTCGCACGGCCGCCCGGACCACGTCGGGCCGAGCAAAGAGAACGTTCATAATTCGACTGGTTACGTGGAGGAGCCGGGCGTCCCGATGTGATGACCCTCTTGGGGCAGCCTGCGCCTCCCACGGGCGCGCTGGTCCCAGAAAGGGAGACGCCGCCGGCGGGAGCGCGGCGGCGTCGGAGCGGGCTCGTCTCGCGACGATGGCGCCCTTCGAGGCGGAGGGTCAGTACGCCGTGAGCCACTCCCGGTAGCGCGGCTCCTCGCCCCGCACGGCCCGGAAGAAGGTCTCCTGGACCTTCTTCACGACCGGCCCCGGCTCGCCCCTGCCGATGCGGCGGCCGTCCACCTCGCGCACCGGGGTCACCTCGGCGGCCGTGCCGGTCATGAAGAGCTCGTCGGCGAGGTACATGGTGTCGCGAGTGAACTTCTCCTCGCGCACCGGGATCCCGAGGTCGCGCGCGATGCGGAGGATCGAGTCGCGGGTGATGCCGGCGAGGACCGGCGACGAGAGCGGCGGCGTCTGCAGCACGCCGTTCTTCACGATGAAGATGTTCTCGCCCGCGCCCTCGGCCACGTACCCCTCGGTGTCGAGCAGGATCGCCTCGTCGAAGCCGCTCAGGGCCGCCTCGCGGGTGGCGAGGAACGAGTTCACGTACTGGCCCGAGATCTTGGCGCGGACCAGGTTCACGTTGACGTGCATGCGCGTGAAGGAGGAGACCTTGGCGCGGATGCCGCGCTTCAGGCCCTCCTCGGAGAGGTAGGCGCCCCAGGGCCAGGCGGCGACCATGACCTGGACCGGGTTCACCGCGCCGACGCCCATGGCCCCCGCGCCGAAGAACGCGAGCGGCCGGAGGTAGCCGGCGTCGAGCTTGTTCGCCTTGAGCGTCTCGATGCAGGCCTGCTCGACCTGCTCGACCGAGTAGGGGATCTCCATCAGCACGATGTGCGCGGAGTCGAAGAGCCGCTGCACGTGCTCGTGCAGCCGGAACACGGCCGGGCGACCGTCCGCGCCGCGATACGCGCGGATGCCCTCGAAGACGCCCATGCCGTAGTGCAGGGCGTGGGTGAGGGCGTGGACCTTCGCGTCCTCGAAGGCGACGAGCTTTCCGTCGAGCCAGATCTTGTCCGCCTTGATCATGCCGGCCTTCCCGCTTTCTGTGGTGGTGGGGGTCGAACATGCCCGACGGCGGGGGGCGTTTCAAGGGCCGGGGCGGGCGCGCGCGGCGGGGGCAGCCCTCAGACGGCGAGCGGGGGGAAGGGCCGGCACATGCGCGCGATGAACGGCATGTCCGGGTGGAGCTCGGCCTTGCCCGCCTGGATGGCCCGCTGGAGCGCGCGCTCGGAGGGCACGACCTCCACCGGCGAGAGCACCTGCGCGAACGAGCGGTGGTGGTGCACGAAGGGCCGGTTGCGCGCGACGTTCTGGGCGGCGAGCTGCTCGAGGCCGAACCAGAGCGGCTGGGTGAGCTTCGGCCCGAAGCCCTCGAGCGCCAGCACGAACGCGTTCCGCGCGCCGATGGCGCCGCGCTGCACGGTGGCCCACGCCTCGCGCGCGGGGAGGTTGTCCACGAGCCCGCCGTCGACCAGCCGGAACAGGTCGTGGCGCTCGAAGAGCTCCGCGAGGAGCCGGTGCATGCGCTCGTCGTCGCGCAGCACGTCGTAGTGGATGACGCCCGGCAGCGCGGAGGAGAAGCCGACCGCGTCGATGGCGTCGAACGAGCGGGTCCCGTCGTCGCCGCCGAGGTAGAGGCGGGCGAAGCGGTCGCGCTGCACGATGAGCTCTCCGACCGCCTCGAAGACCTCCGCCATCATCCGCTTCACGACGTGCGGGCGGGCCTCGCGGCCGTGCAGGTCGAGGAGGTGCTCGTAGTAGCTCGGGTCGCGCGGGAGGGCGCCGTTGCGGATGCCGGTGACCGCGACCACGAGCGGGACGGCGAGCTGGCCGAGCGTGAGCGGGTGGCCGTCGGGGCCGCGCAGGAACTCGCCGATGGCGGCGCGCAGGTAGAGCCGCATCGCCGCGGGCAGGCCGTAGCGCGAGCCGGTCTGGAGGAAGCGGAAGATCGAGCGGAACGAGAGCGAGCGCATCGCCTCGTCCACGTCCGTCGGGTGCCACCGCAGGCGGCGCGCGCGGAAGAGGAGGAGCACCGCGCCCATGCTCGTGCCGGCGAGGAGCCGCGGCACGAGGCCGTACTGCTCGAGGAGGGCGAAGGCGCCGAGATAGGACCAGGCGACGCCGCCCCCGCCGCCCGCCACGAGCACGAGCGCCTTCTCGCAGACCTCGCGGTCGATGGCCTCGGGCGGCAGCCGCCCGGCGAAGGCCGCCGCGGCGCGGCCGCGCCAGGCGCGCGCGTGCAGCGAGAGGCCGGGGACGACGCGGGCGACCGCGGCGCGGTCGATGCCGCCCTTGCCGAGCAGGGCGGGCAGCGCGAGCGCCCGGACGTCCTCGCGGAACGGCGCGAGGAGGCCGGAGAGGTCCACGTCCCCGCCGTCGGGAGCGCGGACGAGCGTGGTGCGGGCCAGGTTGAGCGCGTAGCGGAGCGCGGCCTCGTCCGGCTCGGAGAGCCAGGGCGAGCTCGACACCACGTCGCGGACGAGCGCGGCCTCCGCCTCGCAGAAGGGCCGGAGGTCCTGGTGCAGCGCGTCGAGGGCGTCGTCGGAGGGCAAGGCGGCGGGGATTGTAGACGAGTCCCCTCCGGCGACGAAAACCGCCGGGACGGCCTACCCAGGCCCCGTCAGCGCACCACGGCGTCGAACGCCTGGCGGACCGCGCCGGTGGTGCGCGCGTAGTCCGCGAGGAACCGGTCGCCGGGCGCGGGGCCGTAGTACCCGAGCCGGCGCGCGAGCTGGTGGAGCGGCGGGCCGCTCTCGGGGAGGTGGTCGATCGCGAAGTCGTGGACGATCCGGAGCCGGAGCTCGACCCTTCGCAGGAACTCGTAGCCGCGCGCGAGCGCCTCGAACTCCGCCTCGCGCAACAGCCCCGCGGCCCGGAGCCGCTCGAGGGCGACCGGCGTGGAGCCGGTGCGGATCTCGGGGTGCGCGTTGCCGTGGGCGAGCTGGAGGAACTGCGCGGCGAACTCCACGTCCACGAGGCCGCCGTGTCCGGTCTTCGGGTTCTTGCCTCGCGAGGCCTCCTTGGCGAGCTCGCTCTCCATCCGCTCCCGCATGCGACGGATCTCGGCGGCGAGCTGGGCGCGATCCTCGCGGGGCCCGTACACGGCCGGCACGATCACCTGGGCCTCGATCTCGGCGAACGGCGCGGGATCGCCCGCCACGTGCCGCGCGCGGAGGAGCGCCTGCCGCTCCCAGAGCTGGCTGCGCACCCCGCCGGCGGCGCCGTCGCGCGCGCCGCCGCCCGGGAGCGCCTCGCCCATGTGGTAGCGCGTGAACCCCTCCGTGCCGATGACGAGCGCGCCCTGGTTGCCGGACGGGCGGAGCCGCGTGTCGATGGCGAAGAGGCGCCCCTCGCGGAGAGGCATCTGCAGGAAGGACATGAAGCGCTGCGCGAGCCGGGCGTAGGCGGTGTGGTGCTCGCCGCCGCCGCCGCGGTAGAGGAACACGAGGTCGAGGTCGGAGTGGTAGCCGAGCTCGCGCCCGCCGAGCTTGCCCATGCCGACGACGCAGAGCCGCGAGGGCGGCAGCATCCCCTTCGCGCGCGCCTCGCCCTCGGCGAGCTCCAGGCAGCGCTCGAGGCAGACCTCGGCGAGGTCCGAGAGCTGGCGCGCGATGGAGGGCAGGTCGATCGTGCCCGCGATGTCGTGGATCGCGATGCGCAGGACCTCCTCGTTCTTGAAGCGCCGGAGCTCGCCGAGCTGGCGCTCCAGGAGGTCGTCCGCCTCGAGGTCGGACGGGAGCGCGGCGAGCCGCTCCTCGAGGTCGGTGCGGAAGCGGGCCGCGTCCTTCTCGAGCAGGACCTGATCCTGCCGGAGCAGCATGTCGATGAGCTCCGGGTGGCGCAGGAAGCGCTTCGACAGGAAGTCGGAGGTGCCGAAGAGCGCGAGCAGGAGCCGCGAGACGCGCCGGTGCTGGGCGAGCATGCGGAAGTACGGCTCGGGGTTCGAGAGCGCGGCGGCGAAGTCGGCGAGGTGGGAGAGCGCCTGGTCGGGATCGGGCGTGCCGAGCGCGTCGGAGAGGAGCGCGACCGCAGCGGCGGGATCGCCGTGGGGCGAGAAGGGCGTGCGCCGCCGGGCCATGGCGTCGATCGCGGCGAGGACGCGATCGGGGTCCACGAGGCCGCGCCGCGACGCGATCTCTGCCCGGCGCGCCGCCTCGACGTCGGGATCGGCGAGGAGCGCCAGCTCCGGGTCGAGCGGCGCCTCCTCGGCCGCCGCCCCGAGGAGCCCGCCGAAGAGCTTCGCCACCCGCTCGCGGTGCGCCGCGAGGGCGGCCTCGAACGCCTCCTCCGTCGCGTAGCCCATCCCGCGCGCGAGGCCGAGCCGCTCGCCCGCGGCCGGGAGCCGGTGCGTCTGGGCGCCCTCCACCATCTGGACGCGGTGCTCGGCGCGGCGCAGGAACAGGTACGCGTCCGCGAGCACGTCGCCGTCCTTCGCGGGCACGACGCCGGCGAAGAGGAGGCGATCGAGGGCGGGCAGGACCGCGCGCTCGCGCAGCGCCTTCCCGTCCGGCCGGCCGCCGTGGAGCAGCTGGAGCGCGGAGACGAAGAACTCGGCCTCGCGGATGCCGCCCTTGCCGAGCTTCAGGTCGTCCTTCCCCTCCGCGCCGGCCCGCGCGTCGATGCGCGCCTTCATCGCCTGGATCTCGGCGAGCACGTCGAGATCGAGGCTGCGCCGCCACACGAACGGCTCGAGCTGGCGCAAGAGCTCGTCCCCCACCGCGAGATCGCCCGCCGCCGGGCGCGCCTTCACGAGCGCGTTGCGCTCCCAGGTGCGGCCGAACGACTGGTAGTAGAGCTCCGCGGCGCGGACGCTGTTGACGATGGGGCCGTTCTGCCCGTCGGGCCTGAGGTTCAGGTCCACCCGGAAGACGAACCCGTCCTCGGTGGGCTTCGCGATCGCCTCGGTCACGAGCTCGGCGAGCTTCGCGAAGTAGGCGAAGTGCGTCACCGGCCGCTCGCCGCCCGTCTGCCCGTCCCGGTCGTAGACGTAGACGAGGTCCACGTCGGAGGAGAAGTTGAGCTCGCGCGCGCCGAGCTTCCCCATGGCGATCGCGCAGAAGCCCGCGCCCGGCTCGCGGTCCTCGAGCCCCGCGGGCGCCCCGTGCCGCGCGCGCAGGCGCCGGTCGTGGAACCGGATCGCCGCGTCCAGGCAGGCGGTCGCGAGCGAGGCGAGCTCCGCGGTGACCTCCTTGACCCGGGCGCGCCGGAGATCGCGCAGGGCGATGCGGACGATCTCGCGCGCGCGCAGCGCGCGGAGCAGGCGCAGGAGGCCCGCGACGTCGTCCGGATCGAGCCTCCGCACGGCGCGGGCGAGGAGCCGGCGCAGATCGGCCTCGGAGCGCTCGCGGCCGAGGAACGGCGAGCGCGCGGCGCGGCGGAGGAGGCGCGGGTCCCGCGCGAGGAGCGCCGGGACCATGCGCGACGAGCCGGCGAGGAGGACGAGGGCCTCGAGCAGATCCCGCTCCGCGGGCAGCTCGCCCGCGCCGTCCACGTAGCGCTCGACGCCGGCGAGGGCGAGGTCGGGATCGGCGGCGAGCCGGCACAGCGCGAGCACCTCGTCGAGCCGGTCCGGCGCGCGGCGCCCGAGGCGCGCGAGGCGCTCCTCCGACTCGGGCGCCCGGGGCGCCGCGGGGGGGAGGCCGGGGATGGCGTGGGCCGGGCGCATGGGGCGGGTCACCCCTCGTCGCCGTCCGGGTCGGGCAGGGGCGCGCCCCGCCCCGCGCGCGAGAGCCCGTGCTGCTTGATCTTCTTGTGCAGGTTCGTGCGCTCGACGCCGAGCGCCTGCGCGGCCTGCGTGATGTTCCAGTCGTGCTCCTCGAGCTTCTTCAGGATGTAGTCGCGCTCGACGAGGTCGCGGAGCTCGCGGAGCGGGACCTCGCCGTAGCGCGACAGGTCCGACGCGCCGGCGGCGGGCGCGGCGGCCTGGCGCGGCCCGACCGCCTCGGGCACGTCCGCGGCGGTGATCCGGTCGCCGCTCATGATCACCATCCGCTCGCAGACGTTGCGGAGCTCGCGCACGTTGCCGGGCCAGCGGTAGGCGCGCAGGCGGTCGTACACCTCGGGGTCGATCGCCTTGGGGCGCGTGCCGTTCTCGCGCGCGGCGAGCTGGAAGAACCGCTCGGCGAGGAGCGGCACGTCCTCGAGCCGGTCGCGCAGCGGCGGCGAGACGAGCGGCACCACGTTCAGGCGGAAGAACAGGTCCTCGCGGAACGTCCCCTCGCGCACCTCCGCCTCGAGATCCTTGTTCGTCGCGGCGATGACGCGGACGTCCACGGTGAGGGCGCGCTCGCTGCCGACCCGCACGATCTCGCCGGTCTGGAGGGCGCGCAGCACCTTCGCCTGCGCCGACAGGCTCATGTCGCCGATCTCGTCGAGGAACAAGGTCCCGCCGTGGGCGACCTCGAACTGGCCGCGCCGCCGCGCCGCCGCCCCGGAGAAGCTGCCCTTCTCGTGGCCGAAGAGCTCGCTCTCGATGAGCTCGGAGGGGATGGCCGCGCAGTTGACCTTGACGAACGGCCCCTGCGCCCGCTTCGACTGTCGGTGGATCTCCGCGGCGACCAGCTCCTTGCCCGTGCCGGACTCGCCGAGGACGAGCACCCGGCCGCTCGTCGGGGCGACCTTGGCGATGTCCTCGCGCAGCCGCCGCATGGCCGGGCTCTCGCCGAGCATCTCGTCCTGGAACTTCCGCTCCCGGGAGGCGAGGACCTGGACCTTCTCCTCCAGCGAGCGCCGGGCGAGCGCGTTCTTCACCGAGACGAGCACGCGGTCGCGGTCGACCGGCTTCGAGAAGAAGTCGGTCGCGCCGCGCTTCACCGCGTCCACCACGTCGCTCGTGTCGGCGTGGCCGCTGATGACCACCACCGGCAGGTCCCGCCACAGCTCGCGCGCGCGGGAGAGCAGGGCGAGCCCGTCCATGCCGGGCAGGCGGATGTCGAAGATGCCGAGATCGACCGGCTCCCCCTCGAGGATCTTGAGCGCGTCCTCCGCGCTCTCGGCCTCCGAGACCGCGTAGCCCTCCGCCTCGAGGACCATGCGCAGCGTGCGGCGGATGTTGCGCTCGTCGTCCACCACGAGCACGGTCGGCTTCGTCGCGTCCATGGGGCGGGGATTATAAGGCCGGGCCGGGGCGGCCGCGCGAATCGGCCGCCGGGCGGGAGCGCCTTCCCCGCGCGCCGCGTCAGCGATCGGCCGGGCGGGAGAGGATCACGAGGGAGCGCGCCTCGACCGGCACGGCGCCACGCGCCTTCACGTGCTCGTGCTTCTCCTCGGACGCGCCGGCGGTGTCCACGAGCACCTGCCACTCCTGCCCCCAGTCCACGTCGGGCAGGACGTAGGTGACGGGCTCGTGCCAGGCGTTGAGGAGGACGAGCAGGGAGTCGCCCATGATCCGCTCGCCCCGCTCGTCCGGCGTCGCGATCTGGTCGCCGCCGAGGAGGAAGGCGACCGACCTCGCGAACGGCTTCTGCCAGTCCTCCTCCGTCATCTCGGAGCCGTCGGGGCGGAACCAGGCGAGGTCCTTGAGCGACGAGTCCCACGGGTGGCCGCCGCGGAAGAACCGCCGCCGCTGCAGCACCGGCTGCTCCATCCGCAGCTTGACCATCCTGCGCACGAAGGCGAGGAAGGCGCGGCGGCGCTCGTCGAGGCTCCAGTCGAGCCAGGAGAGCTCGTCGTCGTGGCAGTACGCGTTGTTGTTGCCCCCCTGCGTCTTCCCCATCTCGTCGCCGGCGGCGATCATGGGGACGCCCTGCGAAACGAGCAGGGTCGCCATGAGGTTCCGCATCTGCCGGTCGCGCAGGGCGAGGATGGCGGGGTCGTCCGTCTCGCCCTCCGCCCCGCAGTTCCAGGAGTGGTTGTCGTCGGCGCCGTCGCGGTTCTCCTCGAGGTTCGCCTCGTTGTGCTTGTGGTCGAAGCTGACGAGGTCGCGCAGCGTGAAGCCGTCGTGGGCGGTGACGAAGTTCACGCTCGCGTAGATCTTCCGGCCGGCCCCCTCGTAGAGGTCGGCGGAGCCGGTCAGGCGGTAGCCCATCTCGCTCGCGAGCTCCTCGTCCCCCTTCCAGAAGCGGCGCACGACGTCGCGGTACTTGCCGTTCCACTCCGACCAGCGCACCGGGAACGCGCCCACCTTGTAGCCGTCCGGGCCGAGGTCCCACGGCTCGGAGATGAGCTTCACCCGCTCGAGCACCGGATCCTGGTGGACGGCGACGAGGAAGCGCGACGCCTCGTCGAAGAGCTCGGGATCGCGGGCGAGCGTGACGGCGAGGTCGAAGCGGAAGCCGTCGACGTGCATCTCCTCGACCCAGTAGCGGAGCGAGTCCATCACGAGCTTCAGCGTCTGCGGGTTCGTCGTGTCGAGCGAGTTCCCGCAGCCGGTCGCGTCCCAGTAATGGCGGGGCGACTCGTCGACGAGCCGGTAGTAGCTGCGGTTGTCGAGCCCCTTCAGCGAGAGCGTCGGGCCGAGGTGGTTCCCCTCGCAGGTGTGGTTGTAGACGACGTCGAGGATCACCTCGATCCCCGCGGCGTGCAGCGCCTTCACCATCTCGCGGAACTCGGTCACCTGCTCGCCGCGGCTGCCGCGGGCGTACCGCTGCTCCGGCGCGAAGAAGCCGAGGGTGGAGTAGCCCCAGTAGTTCGTGAGGCCCTTCGCGTGCAGGAAGGGGTCGTCGAGGTACTCGTGGACCGGCAACAGCTCGACCGCGGTCACGCCGAGCCGCTGCAGGTGGGCGACGGCGGGCGGCGAGCCGAACCCGGCGTAGGTGCCTCGCAGCTCGGGCGGGACCTCGGGGTGACGCGCCGTGAAGCCCTTCACGTGCACCTCGTAGATGAGGCTCCGGTGCAGCGGGGTGCGCGGCGGACGATCGTCGCCCCAGTCGAAGCCCCCGCCCACGACGACGGAGCGCGGGACCGCCGCTGCGCTGTCGCGGTCGTCCATGGCGAGGTCCTGCTCGGGCGCGTCGGGCCGGTAGGCGAAGATCGGACCCGCCAGATCGACCTCGCCCGAGATCGCGCGGGCGTAGGGATCCACGAGCAGCTTCGCGCCGTCGTAGCGGAGGCCCACCTCGGGCTCGTACGGGCCGTGGGCGCGGTAGCCGTACAGCGCCCCCGCCTTCACGCCGGGCAGGTAGCCGTGCCAGACGTGCCCCGTCCGCTCGGTGAGCCGCACCCGGCGCAGCTCGCGCGCGGGATCGGCGGGATCGAAGAGGCAGAGGTCCACCGCGTCCGCCTCGCGCGCGTACACCGCGAAGTTCGTGCCCTCGTCGTCGCAGGTCGCGCCGAGGGGGTGGGGCCGTCCGGGCCAGAGCGTCTCGTCCGCCATGGGGGGCCCGCTCCATGTCCGGGCCTCCCTCAAGCTGCTCCCGCGCCGGACGGACGGCCATCGGGCAACTGCCCGACCGGCGGGGGCGCGCGCCGGCGCGGGACCGCGGCCGGCCGATGGCGTAGTACTCGAACCCGAGCTCGCATCTCGTCGGGGCGCTCGCGGAGGGCGGCCGCTACGATCCGGAGATGGAACGCATCGTCGAAGTGCAGGTCGTGCTCGACCGGATCTCAGGGCGCCGATGAAGGTCCTCCTCGTCGCGGACGCCCTCGGGGGCGTGTTCACCTACGCGGTCGAGCTCTCGCGCGCGCTCGCCGCCCGGGGCGTCGCCGTGGTGCTCGCCACCGAAGGGCGCCTGCTCACGCCCGACCAGCGACGGGCTCTCGCGGGCATCCCGGGCCTCGTGCACGAGGAGCGCGCCTTTCGGCTCGAGTGGATGGAGGACCCCTGGGAGGACGTCGGCGCCGCGGGCCGCTGGCTCCTCGAGCTCGAGGCGCGCGAGCGCCCCGACGTCGTCCACTCCAACGCGTTCGCGCACGGGGCGCTCCCGTTCCGCGCGCCGAAGCTCGTCATGGGGCACTCCTGCGTGCTGTCGTGGTTCGAGGCGGTCCGGCACGAGGTCGCGCCTCCGGAGTGGAACCACTACCGCGACGTCGTGGCCGCCGGGCTGCGCGGCGCCGACGCGGTCGCGGCGCCGAGCGCGGCGATGGCCGAGGCGCTCGTCCGCCACTACGGCCCGATCCCGCGCCCGACCGTCATCCCCGGCGGCCGCGACCCCGCGCGCTTCCGCCCGCGAGCGAAGGCGGAGCTGGTCCTCGGCGCCGGACGGCTGTGGGACGAGGCGAAGAACGCGGCGGCGCTGGTGCGCATCGCGCCGCGGCTCCGGCTCCCCTGGCGCGTCGCGATCGCCGGCGAGACCGAGGAGCCCGCGCGCGCGACCCGGGCGCCCCGCGTGCCGGAGGCCGGTGGCGGCGCGAAGCTCCTCGGCCACCTGCCGGAGGAGGAGCTCGCCCGATGGATGGGAGAGGCGGCCATCTTCGCGCACCCGGCGCGGTACGAGCCGTTCGGGCTCTCGGTCCTCGAGGCGGCGCTCGCGGGCTGCGCGCTCGTCCTCGGAGACATTCCCAGCCTCCGCGAGAGCTGGGCGGGCGCGGCCGCGTTCGTCACGCCGGGCGAGGACGACGCCCTCGCCGCGGCCATCGGCGCGCTCGCGGCCGATCCCGGACGGCGCGCGCTCCTCGCCGGCCGCGCGCGGGCGCGCGCGCGCCGGTTCAGCCCGAAGCGGATGGCGGACCGGACGCTCGAGCTGTACCGCACGCTCACCGGCCGCGCTGCTGCCCTCGGAACCCCTCCATGAGGTTCGTCCGCTGCGCGAGACCGGTCGCTCGCCCGCTCGCCGGGCGCTCCGGCGCACGGGCGCTGGCCGTCGTTTCTGCGGGCTCTGGCTCCCTGGAGCACGAGCGCACGAGCGAGCGCCGCCATGACCGGCGAGGCCTCGCGCCCGCGGATGGCCGCTCCTGTCGCGCTTACCGATCTCGAACCGGGCGACTGCGTTCGTTCTTACAGTCTGCGTCCGCTCCGGCGGCGCGGCACCCCCCGGTTTTGCGCCAGAAACAGGGGACCTCCCCCCGCGGCACGCCCATTGCTCGATGGCTCTGACGCGACATCACCACGAGGCCACCAGGAGGCAGGAACGATGAATCGAACGACCGGCGCGAGCAGCACCCTCGACCAGTACCTCCGCGAGATCAACAAGGTCGCGCTCCTCACCGTGGAAGAGGAGCGTCGCCTGGCCCGCGAGTACCGGGACGAGGGGAAGACGCGCGCCGCCCACCGGCTCGTGGAGGCGAACCTCCGCTTCGTCGTCAAGGTGGCCTTCGAGTACCGCTCCTACGGGCTGCGGATGGCCGACCTCATCCAGGAGGGCAACATCGGCCTCATGAAGGCGGTGCAGAAGTTCGATCCGGACAAGGAGATCCGGCTCATCTCGTACGCGGTGTGGTGGATCCGGGCGTACATCCAGAACCACATCCTGAAGTCCTGGTCGCTCGTGAAGATCGGGACCACGCAGGCGCAGCGGAAGCTCTTCTTCTCGCTCGCCCGCACCCGCCACGAGATCGAGCGCGTGACGCCGGGCGCCGGGCTCGAGTCCGAGGGCATCGACGTGAACCTCGTCGCGAAGAAGCTCCGCGTCCGGGCGAGCGACGTCATCGAGATGCAGCAGCGGATGGAGGGGCGCGATCTCTCGCTCGACGCCCCGGTCGCCGACGGGACGAGCACGCACCTCGAGTTCACCCCGGCCGACGCGGATCCGCAGGACGAGGAGCTCGCCCGCGTCGAGGAGGACGCGATCGTCAACCGGCGCGTGAGCGAGGCGATGGGCCGCCTCGACCCGCGCGAGCGCCACATCGTCGAGGCCCGCATCATGGGCGACGGCAAGGAGACGCTGCGAGATCTCGGCCAGCACTTCGGCTTCTCGCGCGAGCGCGCGCGCCAGCTCGAGATCCGCGCGCTGGAGAAGCTCCGCCGCGAGCTGCAGCCGCTCGCCGACGAGATCGGCTACCCCGCGACCATGGGGGCCGAGGCGACGGAGTAGCGCGGCGACCGAGGCCTCGACGGCGCCGCCGCCCCCCACGGGTCGGCGGCGCCGCGCGTCTCGGCGAGGCTCACTTGCGGCTCACCGCGAACGGCGCGAACGCCTGCTGCACGGGCATGAGCTCGAGGGCGTTCACGTTCACGTGGGCTGGACGCGTCACGCACCAGACGATCGCGTCCGCCACGTCCTCGCCCGAGAGCGGGGTCACGCCCTCGTAGACCTTCTTCGCGCGCTCGGCGTCGCCGCTGAACCGCACGAGCGAGAACTCAGTCTCTGCCATCCCGGGCTCGATCGACGTCACCCGGATGGCCGTGCCGAGGAGGTCGGCGCGCAGGTTGAGCGAGAACTGCCGCACGAACGCCTTCGTCGCGCCGTAGACGTTGCCGCCCGGGTACGGGTAGCTCCCCGCGACGGAGCCGAGGTTCACGACGTGCCCGCGGTTCCGCTCGACCATCCCGGGCAGCACCGCGCGCGTCACCGTCACGAGGCCGGTGCAGTTCGTCGCGATCATCGTCTCCCACTCGTCGAGGGACGCGCGCTGGGCGGGCTCGAGCCCGAGCGCCAGCCCCGCGTTGTTCACGAGCACGTCGATCGCCGCGAACCCCGCGGGGAGGCCGGAGATCGCCCCCTCGACCGCGCCCCGGTCGCGCACGTCGAGCACGAGCGGGTGGACCCGGCCGCCGCCCCTGGCGGCGAGCGCCTCGAGCCGGTCCTCGCGCCGCCCCGTCGCGACCACCCGCGCGCCCGCGCGGAGGAGCGCCTCCGCGCACGCCGCTCCGAACCCCGCCGTCGCGCCCGTGACGAGCGCGACCTTGCCGTCGAGATCGTATGCCATGGCGGCGGATGCTACAGCGTTGCGCGCTCGAGCTGAACCCGCCGTCGCAGCGGGGACCCGGGCCCGGCCGGGCTCCGCGCCGCCCGCGGGGGGCGACGCCGGGCCCGGGCCCGCCGCGGACCGTCAGGCGGCCCGCTGCGCCTCGGGCGCGAGCGGCAGGGCGATGGTGAAGGACGCGCCGCCGCCCGGGCGATCGCCGACCTGGATCTCGCCGCCGTGCTGGAGGACGATCTTCTTCACGATCGCGAGGCCGAGGCCGGTCCCGCCGACCCCCTTCGTCGTGAAGTACGGATCGAAGATCCGGTCCCAGAGGTCCCGGTCGATGCCGGGCCCCTCGTCCGCGACGGTGAGCACGGCGCGCTCGCGCGTGCGCGCGATGCCGAGGTGGATCCGGGCGCGCGCCGGGCGCGCCGCGTCGATCGCGTTCTGGCAGAGGTTCGTGAGCACCCGGCGCATGAGCTGGCGGTCGAGCGCGACCGGGCAGGGGCCGCTCGCCTTCACGACGGACAGCTCGGCGGCCGCCCCGAGCTGCTTGCTCGTGCGGAGGAACTCCTTCACGAACGCGCCGAGCTCCGACGGCTCGGACCGCACCTCCGGGAGCTTCGCGAACGCCGAGAACTCGTCCACGAGCCGCTGCAGCGTGCCGATCTCCTCGCGCACGATCTCGCCCGCCTCGCCGAGCAGCTTGCCGAAGTCGGGGTCCCGGACCCGGGTTGCCTTCCAGCGCGCCTCGAGCTGCTGGAACGCGAGCTTCATCGGCGTCAGCGGGTTCTTGATCTCGTGGGCGAGCCGGCGCGCGACGTCCTGCCAGCCCGAGATCTTCTCGAGGTAGACGATCCGGTCGCGGCTCTCCCGCACCTCGCGGACCATGGCGTTGAACGCGCGGGCGAGGCCGGCGACCTCGTCGTTCGCCCGCCCGGGATCGACCTGGACCGAGAGGTCGCCCGAGGCGAGCTGGCGGACCGCCCCGACGAGCCGCGTGACCCGCCGGGTGGTGCGGCGCGCGAGCAGGATGCCGATCGCGGCCGCCCCCGCCGCCCACGCGACGAGGAGGAGCGCGAAGGCGCGCACGTAGCTGCGCCGGATCTCCGAGCGGAGCGCGTCCACGCCCTGGACGAGCTCGCCCACCTCGCGCGCCTCGCCGAGCTCGGCGAAGTAGCGCGCCTCGATGGCGAACGTGCAGTCGAGGCGTCCGCCGCCGGGGAGCGCCACCCGCGCCGGCGCCTCCCGCCACTCGCCCTCGGGGTTCTCCGCCTGCGTCTCGGCCTCGGCGACGACCGCGCCGTCCGCGGCGTGGAGCGACACGCGCCGGAGCCGCGGCGTCTTCGCGAGCGCCGACTCGAGATACGCGTGCGTCCGCCCGCGGTCCCTGGGGAGCCCGCGCGCGAGCGCGCGCGCCTGCTCGGCGTAGAGCTGCTTGCGGGCCTGGAAGAGGTCGCCGTACAGCGCGGGCACCGCCTCGAGCCGCTCCACCACGCGGGGGTCGAGGCCGAGCGCGAGGTTCTCCTCGGCGAGCTTCCCGGCGAGGAGGAGCGCGCCGAGGAGCGGCAGCGTCGCCGAGACCACGAGGGCGACCGCGATCTTCGCCTCGAACCGGGAGACGCGGAGCGCGCCGGCCGCGCGGCGGACGAGGGAGGGCGCGCCGCTCACCGCCCCGCCCCCGACGCCGCGGCGCCCGGCGCGAACGAGCGCGAGCGGAAGAGGTGCACGTCGCTGCCGGGATCGGGCTCGCGCAGGAGGAAGCTCGCGACGGCGCCGAGCACGCTGCGCGTCCCGCCCGAGGTGCGGGTGCCGGCGGCGGGGTTCGCGATGTACTCGCGCGTGCGCTGGAGCTGCTCGCGCGAGACGGGGTTCACCTCGACGCGCGCCTCGAGGTGGTAGGGCGCCCCGGGCAGCGCCTGCACCGGACCCAGGTCGACGCCGCGCGCCTCGGAGAGGAACCGGCGCAGCGCCGCGAAGTCCGGCAGCACGTAGTGCACGCCCTGGGGCGCGCGCGGGTCCTTCACCGTCACCGCGTACGTCTCCTCCCAGACGTCGAAGAGGATCTCCACGACCCGCCCGTAGAGCGCGGCCGGCGCGCGGGACCCGTCGGGCACGACCGAGACGTAGATCGCGACGACGTTCGTGAGCCCGTTGCCGAAGTCGCGCTCGGTCGCGGCCGGGAACGCGGCGGAGAGATCGAGGCTCGCCTCGACGCGGCCGGCGCGCGGAGCGACCCGGGCGGCGAGCGGCTCGGGCGGGCCGGCGGCCACGGCGCCCAGCGCGGCCGCGGCGCCGAGGGCGGCGAGGAGGTGGCGCACGGCGCGGCCGGTCCTGCGGGGAGCGCGCGTCACAGCAGGTTGTCCACCGCGTAGCCGAGCGACGCGTTGAAGACGCCGACGGGCGTGTCGAGGCGGAGCGCGAGCTCGGCCGAGACGGGGGTGCGGGAGAAGCGGGTCCGCGCGCCGCCGAGCACCTGGGAGGAGTAGACGCCGCGCGCGCCGAGCGCGAGGTAGCCGCGCCGGAAGAAGGCCTGCCGCTGCCAGAGCGGCACGGCGTACTCGAGGCCGCCCATGGCGACGAACGCGTCGTAGCGCGAGTCGGTCGAGAAGTTGAGCTCGAGCGAGCGCGCCAGGGCGGGACCCACGGCGAAGTAGGCGAGGTCCGCCGGGTAGAAGCGCTCGAAGAACGGCGCGCCGCCCTGCGCGGCGCCCAGCGTCGCCTGGAGGCGGAGGGGGAGGTCGAGGAGCCCGAACGCCGTCTCGAGCTGGAGGAGGTAGCGGCTGTACTCGTAGTCGCCGCCGAGCACGCGCGAGCCGAACGTCACCTGGGCGAGGCCGCGGAGGCCCTCGCGCGGCAGGAAGAAGTCGTCGCGCGTGTCGATCTCGTAGGTCCCCGTCAGCGCCGAGAGGCGCGAGCGGCCGGGCCGGAGCGCCGGCAGGTTCTCGGGCGCGGCCGGCGTGCCCCCGGCGGAGAGCTCCCGGAGGGCCTCGTACCGGTAGCTCGCGAGGAGCCGCTCGAAGGCGCCGGGGCGGATGCCGATGGTGCCCTCGAACGAGGCGCGCTGGTAGCGGAGCCGCGGCGCCGCGCCGAAGTCGTCCGAGAAGGCGTCGCAGTCCGGGTCGCCGCAGGCGAGCTCCTCCCCGCGCACGAAGAGGACGGTCGCGCCGAGGACGAGGCCGCGCTCGCCCCGCGCCCCGCGGCGGGCGAGCGGCAGGTCGGGCGCGAAGAAGCTGCCTCGCACCGCGAAGCGGCCGGGATCCTGCGGCCGGCCCGCGGGCGAGCCGCCGTAGACGAACGCGCCCGAGAGGCCGAAGCCCCGGCCGAGGAAGTTCTGCTGCGAGAGGCCGAGGCCGCCGTAGATGGGCTGCGGCCCCGTCGACCCCAGGACGAGATCCGTGACGAGGAGCGTGTTCCGCTCGACCACCTCGACCACGAGCACCACGAGGCCGCGCTCGCTCCCGCGCTCGACCCGCGTCTCGACCTTGGAGAACCAGCCGAGCTGGAGGAGCCGCAGCCGCGACAGGAGCACGCGCTCCTCGTCGAGCAGGTCGCCCTCCGTGACGAGCAGGTGGCGGCGCACCTCCGGCTCGCGCGCGTGGTGCAGCCCGGAGACGACCACCCGCTCGATGGTGTAGCGCCGCGGGAGGGGCGAGAGGTCGGGCTCGGGCGCGTCGACCGCCGGGGCGGCGATCGGCGGGGGCTCCGGCGCGGCCGGGGCAGCGGCGGCCTGCCCGAGGGCGAGCGCCAGCAGGGCGGGGACGAGCGCGGTCATCGGCGGGCGATTGTAGGCGAAGAGCGGCCCGCTGACCTGGACGCTGCGCTCGGATCGTCTATTCAGCCCGCGGCGGGGGCCTCCCTCAGCGGGCGGCGGGGCCATTCGGCCCGCGGCGGAGGGCGAGGCAGGCCTCGAGGGTCTCCACGTCGAGTGGATCCGCCGCGAGCGCGGCCTCGTACGCTGCGAGGGCGGCGGCCGCGTTCCCGAGCTTGCGGGCGACCTCGGCGCGCGCGCGCTGGCGGCTCGCCTCGGCGCCGCGCGCGGGCGCCGCCCGGAGGAGCTCCGCCCGCCGCGACTCGAGCAGGGCGCGGGGGACGCCCGCGGCGAGGCAGCGCGAGACGCCGAGGGCGTTGCCGCGCTCGGCGTCGTGGGCGAGGCGGGCCGCGGGGGTCGCGAGCGCCGCCTGCGCCGCCTCGAGGCGTACGAGGAGCGCGGTCGCCCGGGCCGGGTGATCGGCCGCGAGCGGCCGGAGCCGGAGCGCCTCGAGCGACTCCCGCAGCCCCCGGGCGGCGCGCCGCACGTCGGCGAACTCCGCGTCGAGCGGCACGGCGAGGAACGCGTAGTGGCTCGCGGAGGCGCGGGCCTCGAGGGCGCGCAGGAGCGGCTCCCCCGTGGGACCCGCCGCCGGCGGCGGGGTCGCGCGGCGCTGGGTGTCGGCGAGCGTCGCGAGCGCGGCGCGGTCCGCGGGCGCGAGGTCCACGAACTGCACCGCGAAGCCGGGGTCCATCCGCCAGGCGGCGGCCTCGGCGGCGGACACGTGGCGCACCACCTCGGCGGACAGCCCGAGCGGCGCGCGCAGCGAGGGGTGCGCGAGGGTGAGCCGGAGCCGCGAGAGGAGCGGCGGGAGCGCCGCGTCGCCGCGGAGGAAGGCGCCGCTCCGGGTGAGCTCGCGGACGGCGAGGCGCACCGGGGGGGCGCCTCCGGCGCACACCTCCGCCTCGACGGCGGCCTCCCGGGCGGCGTCCGCACCGCGCGGGACCGGTGCCGCGCCCGCGGCGGGAGCCGGGGAGGGCGTGCGAGCCGGGAGCTCCGCGCGCGCCTCGCGGAGCGCGGCGGCGAACGTGGCCATGTCCGCGAAGCGAGCATCGGGGTCCTTCTCGAGGGCGCGGAGGATGGCCCGCTCGAGCGCCGGGGCGACCGGGGCGAGCTCGGATGGGCGGGGGGGGACCGCCTCGAGGTGCGCGAGGAGGAGCGCCGCGAGGCTCCTCCCCGCGAAGGGGAGACGCCCGGTGGCGAGCTCGAAGGCGATGACGCCCAGCGCATAGACGTCCGTCCGCGCGTCGATCGGACCGTCCTCGCACTGCTCGGGCGCCATGTACTCGGGGGTCCCGACGATCAACCCCGCCTCGGTGCGGCCGGCGACGCGGGCGCCGCGCAGCTTCGCGATGCCGAAGTCGACGAGCTTGACGAAGTTCCGGCGGCCGCGGCGGTTCACGAGGAAGACGTTCTCGGGCTTCAGGTCGCGGTGGACGACGCCCCGCTCGTGCGCGCACTGGAGCGCGTCGCAGAGCTGCAGGAGGACGTCGAGGGCGGTCGCGGGGTCGAGCGGACCTCCGCGGACCCGCTCGGCGAGCGTCTCGCCGTCGAGGAGCTCCATCACGTAGTAGAAGCGACCCGGCGGGAGCACCGAGAGGTCGTAGATGCCGACGATGTTCTCGTGCCCGATGAGGTTCACCGCCCGCGCCTCGTCGTAGAAGCGCGAGACGACCTGCGCGTCCGCCGACATCGCCTCGTGCAGGAACTTCACCGCGACGCGGCTGCCGATCACGGGATGCTCGGCGAGGTACACGGTGCCCATCCCGCCGCGGCCGAGGAGCCTCGAGATCCTAAAGCTGCCAACCTGCGTCCCCAGGAGCGGATCGACCGCCGCGACCTGCGCCGCGGGCGCCCGCGCCGGGCCGGATCCACCGCCGAAGGCGAGCGTCGGCAGGGGAGACGAGCAGGACGCATCCGCGGGGTGCGCGCCGCCGCACCTCGCGCACGGCTCGAGTCCCCTCGTGGTCGACGTTGCCCGACGGTGCATGAGGCCCCCACCGTTGCGAGATTCGAGCGTAGCAGAGGCGGACGGCCGGCCCAGCCCCGCGCAGGGGGGACACGCGACGCGAACGCCGCCGCCCGCGCGCTGCCGACCCGGGAAACCCCTTGCGGACCGCGGCCAACCCGGATTTCTCTCGAACACTGCCATGGCCGACTTCAGGAAGATGACCGTCGAGAGCTTGCGCGAGCTCGCCCGGAAGGTGCTGGGTCCGGGCCAGTCCAGGAAGACCAAGGGCGAGCTGGTCGCGGCGCTCGAGGCCGCGGAGAAGAAGACGGGCCGCGCGGTGAAGACCGCGCGCGGCAAGGCCCGCACCGCCGCGAGCCGCGCCGCGTCGGCGACGGGCAAGGCCGTCCGCGCCGCGAAGGAGGCGGGCAAGGCGGCCGGCGCAGGCGCCCGGGCCGCCGCGCGGGCGGGCAAGTCGGCGGCGGCCGAGGTCGCGGAGGGCGTCCGCGAGGCCGCCAAGGCGCCCCGCACGCGCCGGGCGGCCAAGGTGGCTGCGGCGGTGGCGGGCGCGGCGGCCGGCGCGGTGGCCGGGGTCGCGGCGAGCGTCTCGGCGGCGCGGGCGCGCCGCAAGAAGGTGGGCAACGGCAAGCCGGGCGAGGCCGCGCCGGACCCGGAGGGCTACTTCGTCGCGCGGGTGCGCGGGGAGGAGGCGGTGCGCGAGGCCCCGCGCCCCATGACCGAGACGACCTCGGACGCGCCGGAGGCTTTCCGCGCCGTCGAGGAGGGCGAGGGCGCCCCCGAGGGCGCGGGGGGCGCGCCGTACGAGGAGAACCTCGGCGAGCTGCCCTGGGGCTACGGGGACGACGCGTTCGTCGCGCTCCCGCGCGATCCGCGGACGCTCTTCCTCTACTGGGACTTCTCGCAGGGCACCGCGCAGGGGGCGTTCGCCGGGCTCGACCACCCGCGGGCGGAGCTCCGGATCTTCGCGCGGAGCGGCGGCGGCTGGGAGCCGGTGCGCACGCTGGACTTCGCGCTCGAGGCGACCGGCTTCTACGTGCACGACCTCGAGCCCGGCCGCGTGTACCGGGCCGAGATCCACGCCGTCGATCGCGGCGGGCAGGACCGGCAGCTCGGACGCGGCTCGAACGAGATGATGCTGCCGCCGCTCGGCCCCTCGCCGGTGATCGACGACCGCTTCATCCGCATCCCGTGGGAGATCCCGCTCGGGCGGCTCCTCGGCCCCGGCCACGCGGGCGGACCGTTCTCGGAGGAGGCGCGGGCGCTCCTCGCGCGCCTCAGCGACTGGTCGCGCTTCGCCGCCCGCACCGGAGGCAGCGCGGGCGGCGTGGGCGGACGGCCGACCTCTCCGGGCGTGTCGTCGCCGACCTCGCCGTTCGGAGGGTTCGGAGCCGGGGAGGGCGCCTAGATGGCCCAGGACGTCCTCGGCTACGTCGCCCTCCACCTCCACGCGCACCTCCCGTTCGTCCGCCACCCGGAGTACGACGAGTTCCTCGAGGAGGACTGGCTCTACGAGGCGATCAGCGAGACGTACCTGCCGCTCCTGAGGGTCTTCGACCGCGCGACGGACGAGGGGATCCCGTTCCGCATCTCGATGACCATGACGCCGCCGCTCGTCGCGATGCTCCGGGACGAGCTGCTCATGTCCCGCTACGCGCGGCGGCTCGACACGCTCTGCGAGCTCGCGGACAAGGAGGTCCACCGCACCCGCAACGACGGCACCTTCCACGGCCTCGCCCTCCACCACCAGCGCGAGTTCCGCGAGCTGCGCCAGCTCTTCAACGACCGCTACCGCCGGGACCTCGTGGGCGCGTTCCGCCGCCTCGAGGAGGCGGGGCGGCTCGAGATCGTCACCTGCGGCGCGACCCACGGCTTCCTGCCGCTCATGCAGCCGTACCCGGAGGCGGTGCGCGCGCAGATCGCGGTCGCCGCGCGCCACCACCGCCGCCACTTCGGCAAGGATCCGGTGGGCATCTGGCTGCCGGAGTGCGGCTACTTCCCCGGCGCGGACGCGTTCCTCGCCGAGGAGAACATCCGCTACTTCTTCGTCGACACGCACGGCATCACCGACGCGACGCCGCGGCCGCGCTACGGCGTCTACGCGCCGATCTTCACGCCCACCGGGCCGGCCGCGTTCGGGCGGGACGCCGAGTCGTCGATGCAGGTGTGGAGCTCCGAGTCCGGCTACCCGGGCGACCCGGACTACCGGGAGTTCTACCGCGACGTCGGGTGGGACCTCGAGTACGAGTACGTGAAGCCGTACATCCAGCCGACCGGGCAGCGGAAGAACGTCGGCATCAAGTACTTCCGCATCACGGGCAAGACCGCGCACAAGGAGCCCTACGACCCGGCGCGCGCGCGGGAGCGGGCGGCGCAGCACGCGGGCAACTTCATGTACAACCGCGAGCGGCAGATCGAGCACCTCGCCTCGCGCATGGACGGGGTGAGGCCGATCGTCGTCTCGCCGTACGACGCGGAGCTCTACGGCCACTGGTGGTACGAGGGGCCGCTCTTCATCGACTTCCTCATCCGGAAGATCGCCTTCGACCAGCGCATCTTCAAGCTCGCCACGCCCGGCGACTACCTCCGGGAGAACCCCGAGCAGCAGCTCGCGACGCCGCCGCTCTGCTCCTGGGGCGCGGGCGGCTACGCCGGCGTCTGGCTCGACGGCTCGAACGACTGGATCTACCGCCACCTGCACAAGGCGGCGGAGCGCATGATCGCGCTCGCCCGCGACTACCGGGAGCCGAGCGACCTCGAGCGGCGCGCCCTCGACCAGGCCGCGCGGGAGCTGCTCCTCGCCCAGTCCTCGGACTGGGCCTTCATCATGAAGACCGGGACGATGGTGGACTACGCCATCCGCCGGACGAAGGAGCACGTGCTCCGGTTCACGCGGCTGCATGACCAGCTCCGGGCCGGGCAGATCGACCCGGAGTGGCTCGCCCACGCCGAGACGAAGGACAACATCTTCCCGGAGATCGACTACCGCTTGTACGCACCGCGGTAGGAGCGCGAGCCGGTTCGGCTGGCCGCCCGCTCGATCCGCCGCGCGGCGCGCGGATGTTCTCGCGTTGACGGGGCGGGCGAGCCCGACTAGCCTCGCCGCACGCTTTTCCCCGTCGAAACCGAGACATGCGAGATCCCAACCCCCCCCGCGGCGACGACCTCGGCGCGACCGAGCGCGAGATCCTCGCGCATCGCGCGAAGAAGGCCGAGGCGCTGCGCGCCCTCGGCGTGAACCCCTACGGCAACGGGCACCGCCCGGAGCACCTCTCGAAGGACCTGCGCGACAGGTACGGCGACGCGCCGGCCGACGAGATCGCGAAGGACCCCGGCGCCTGGTCGATCGCCGGGCGCGTCCTCGCGGTCCGCCCCTTCGGCAAGGCCGCCTTCCTCAAGATCCGCGACGCCGCCGGCGAGCTCCAGGTGTGGATCAAGAAGGATCGGGTCTCCGAGCGGGACTTCGAGATCTACAAGCTCCTCGACATCGGCGACATCGTCGCCGCCCAGGGCGCCGCCACGCGCACCAAGACCGGCGAGCTCACGCTCGAGGCGACCGCCTTCACCATCCTCACGAAGTCGATGCGGCCGCTGCCCGAGAAGTGGCACGGGCTCAGCGACGTCGAGCAGCGCTACCGGCAGCGCTACCTCGATCTCATCGCCACCCCCGGCGTGCGCGACACCTTCGTGAAGCGCGCCCGGACGGTCTCGACCATCCGGCGCTTCCTCGACGGGCGCGGCTACCTCGAGGTCGAGACGCCGACCCTGCACAAGCCGGAGGAGGCGGGCGGCGCGGCGGCCCGGCCGTTCGAGACGCACCACAACGCGCTCGACCTCTCCCTCAAGCTCCGCATCGCGACCGAGCTGCACCTGAAGCGGCTCGTGGTGGGCGGCTTCGATCGCGTCTACGAGATCGGCCGCATCTGGCGGAACGAGGGGATCGACCGCCGCCACAACCCCGAGTTCACCACGATCGAGTTCTACGAGGCGTACGCGACCGCGGAAGACCTCATGAAGCTCACCGAGGCGCTCTTCCACGCGCTCGCCCTCGAGGTCGCCGGCGCGCCGGTGGTGACGTTCCAGGGGCAGCCCATCGACTTCACCCCGCCGTACCCCCGCGTCTCGCTCGTCGAGGTGGGCGCCCGTGCCCTCGGGCTCTCGGTCGAGGACGCGCTCGCCGGCCGCGGGCTCGCCGAGGCGCTCGCGCGCGCGGCGGCGCGCGAGAACGAGTCGGAGGACGCCTGGAAGCTCGAGCAGGCCGCGAAGCGGTCCCCGGGCGAGGCGATCGCCGCGGCCTTCGAGGTGTTCGGCGAGCCCCAGCTCCCGAAGGACCGGCCCGCGTTCGTGGTCGACTTCCCCCTCGAGACGAGCCCGCTCTCGCGCAGGCGCGACGCCGATCCGCGCCTCGTCGACCGCTTCGAGCTGTTCGCGGGCGGCATGGAGTGCGCGAACGCCTTCTCCGAGCTCAACGATCCTGCCGACCAGCGCGCGCGCTTCGAGGCGCAGGTGAAGGCGCGCGCCTCGGGCGACGAGGAGGCGATGCCGTACGACGAGGACTTCGTGCGCGCCCTCGAGCACGGCATGCCGCCGACCGCGGGCGAGGGCATCGGGATCGATCGGGTGACGATGATCCTCACCGACTCCGCCTCGATCCGCGACGTCATCCTGTTCCCGCTGCTCAAGACCCGGGACTGACGTGAGCGAGGAGCGGATGCACGAGCGCGTGGCCGCCGGCGGCGGGCCCCCGAGGTCCGCCGAGGGCGGCG
>NZ_JAKZLF010000080.1 GCF_022808855.1 Anaeromyxobacter soli | reverse complement strand
GGCGGGCGCGGCGGCGCGGCGGGCGGGCGCGCGCCGCGGGCGGCGTCGGCGGGCGGACGGCCCGGGCCGCCGCCGAGCGCGCGGATCCGGTCCGCGACGTCGCGGAACGCCGGGTCGAGCTTCGCCACGCGCTGGAGGAACCAGAGCCCCACCTCCGACTCCCCGACGGCCTCGTGCGCCGCAGCGAGCTCGTACTGGACGGCCTTGGCGGCCTCCTTGGTGAGCACGTCGGACGCGAGCGCGCGGCGGAAGGCGCGGATCGCCTCGCCGTGCTCCCCCTTCGCCATGCGGCAGAGGCCGATCATCGAGAGGCAGTCGATCGCGCGCCGCTTCTCGGCGCCCTTGAGCGCCACCTCGAACTCGTGGACGGCGTCGTCGAGGAGCGCCATCTCCTTGTAGGCGATGCCGAGGTCGTAGTGGGTGGCGCTGTCCTCGGGGCGGACGGTCTGCTCGACGCCCTTCTTGAACTGCGCGAAGACGTCCTCGACCGAGTACTGGAACTCCTCGTCGTCCGCGGCCGGGGACGCCTCGCCGCCGAGCTCGTCCGCGAGCTCCCGCGCGATGTCGAAGCTCTCGTCGACGCCGGAGACCGCGAGCGGTCGCGTCTCCCGCGCCGTCCCTCCGGGCGGAGGGGTGGCCGCGGGCGCCTCGCTCGCGGCGCGCCGCTCCACCTCGGCGAGCCGCGCCTCGATCGCCGGGTGATGCGGGTGCAGGGCGAGGAGGTTCTGGAGCGCCTCGCGCGCGGCGCCGAGGAGCCCTTCCCGCAGGAAGAACTCGGACTCCTCGAGCTCGTCCGAGACGTCCGGGAAGGCCGCGCCGTTCCCTCGCGCGGAGGCGGGCGGAGGCTTGGGCGTCGCGGGGGCGGGGGCGCGGGGCGGCGGTCTCGCCGCGGCG
>NZ_JAKZLF010000008.1:17119-173982 GCF_022808855.1 Anaeromyxobacter soli | reverse complement strand
TTCAGCCATGTTCGAACGGGGGCTGCGCCCCCGCCCCGCCGAGCGAAGCTCGTCGGGGCCCCACCCCTGCCCGCCGGGTCCCGGGCGCCGCCGCGAGCGGCTTCGCCGCTTCCGCGGCGTCGCCCCGGCGGGCTCGCGTCGCTCGCCTGGTCCTCGAATCATGATCGGCCGTTTAGATGCCCGCCCCGTCCTTCGGGGCGGCCGGCGCGGCCAGCCCGTCGGCCTCGTCCGGCTCCCTGCGCGGCCCCGTCTCCACGCGCGCCTCGCGCGACTGCGCGGGCTCGAGGCGCGGCAGGCGGACGGCGAAGGTCGTCCCGGTGCCGGGAGAGGAGACCACACCCACGTCGCCCCCGTGCGCCTCCACGAGGCTCCGCACGATGAAGAGCCCCAGCCCGAGCCCGCCGCGCCTGCCGCGGCGCGCGCCGGAGCGGAACGGGTCGAAGATCGACGGGAGCAGCTCGCGCGGGATCGCGCCGGCGTTGCGGACGCGCAGCTCCACCGTGCGCGGGTCCCCGCCGTCCACCTCGACCCGCACCGGCCGATCCTCGCCGTGCTGCAGCGCGTTCGCGACGAGGTTCGACACCACGCGCCCGAGCCGGTCGACGTCCCACTCGCCGGAGTCGTCGCCGCGCACCTCGACGACCGTCCGCTCCGGGTGCTCGCCCTCGAGCTCGCCCACGATGCGCCGGGCGATCTCCCCGAGCCGCGCGGCTCGCCGCTCCAGGCGGATCCCGCCGCTGACGCGCAGGCGGGTGAAGTCGAGCAGCTCCTCGATCATCCGCGCCATCCGGCGCCCGGAGAACAGGATCCGCTGGGCGGTCCTCACGGTGGGCTCGCTCTCGGCGCGGCGCTGGATGAGCTCGGCCGAGGTGAGGATGGAGGAGAGCGGGTTCCGCAGGTCGTGCGCGAGGATCCCGGCGAAGGTCTCGTTCATGCGCAGCTGCTCGCGGAGCTGCGCCACGAGCCCGTCTCGCTCCTCGAGCCGGGCGGCGAGCTCGCGCCGCTGCCGCGCGAGCTGCAGGAAGACGTCCACCTTGGAGCGGACGACGTGCGGATCGAGCGGCTTGTGCAGGAAGTCCACCGCCCCGGCCTCGTACCCCTGGAACACGCGCCCCGGCTCCCGGGCCGCCGCGGTCACGAAGATGACCGGCACCCCGCGCGCGTGCCGCGTGCCGCGCATCAGCTCGGCGAGCTCGAAGCCGTCCATCTCGGGCATGTGCACGTCGAGCACCGCGAGCGCGTACTCGTGGCGCAGGACGAGCTCGAGCGCGTCCTCGCCGGAGCGGGCGCAGTGGATCTCGAGCCCGTCCCTCGCGAGCAGCGCCTGGAGCGCGACGAGGTTCTCCTCTCGATCGTCGACGAGGAGGATCTTCTCCGGGCCGCTCACCGCCTCACCCCCGTCCGTCCCAGGGCGGCGAGGTGGACGCGGAGCTCCGCGGGCGAGAGCACGAGCTCTGGGTCCGCGGCGCGGAGGGCCGCCTCGGGCATGAGCGGCGACGACGCCGTCGCCGGGTCCTGGACGATCGCCAGCCCGCCGGCGCGACGCACGGCGGCGAGGCCCGCGGCGCCGTCGCTGCTCGCGCCGGAGAGCACCACCGCGACGACGCCGTCCGCGAAGGCGTCGGCCGCCGACTCGAGGAGCGGATCGATGGCCGGCCGGGAGTGATGCACGGGAGCGTCGACGGACAGCGCGAGCGTACCGTCCCCCTCGAGGAGCAGATGATAGTCGGGCGGCGCGAGGTACACCGTACCCGGGCACGCGCGCGCCTTGTCCTCCGCCTCGACGACCGGGAGCGCGCTCCGGGTGCCGAGGACCTCCGCCAGGAGGCTCGGCTGCCCCGCGGGCAGGTGGACGACGACGACCACGGGCAGCGGGTAACCCGGCGGCAGCGCGGGGAGGATCTCGAGGAGCGTCTCGATCGCCCCGGCGGATCCGCCGATGACCACGATGCGCGGCTCGGCCACGTTCACGCCCTCCGGTAGATCCGCTCTCCCCGATCGAAGTCGGTGAAGCGCCCGGCCTGGGCGGAGAAGCGGACGGTCTCGCGCGCGCCGAGGCCGAGGAACCCCATGGGGCAGAGCGCGTCGGCGAAGAGGCGCAGCGCCCGGTCCTGCAGCCCGCGGTCGAAGTAGATGAGCACGTTCCGGCACGAGACCATCTGCACCTCGGCGAAGACCTCGTCGGTCGCGAGGCTGTGGTCGGCGAACACGACGCGCGCGCGGAGCGAGCGGTCGAACGCGGCGCCGCCGTAGCCGGTCACGTAGTGATCGGACAGCGAGCCCTTCCCGCCCGCGCGCTGGTAGTTCTCGCTGAACGCGGGCATGCGCTCGAGCGCGAACACGCCCGCCTCCGCCTGCGCGAGCGCCGGCGGGTGGATGTCCGTGGCGTAGATGATCGTCCGCTCGAGGAGCCCCTCCTCCCGCAACAGGATCGCGTACGAGTAGACCTCCTCCCCGGTCGCGCAGCCCGCGATCCAGAGCTTCACCGACGGATACGTGGCGAGGACCGGCACCACCCGCTCCCGCACCGCCCGGAAGTACGAGGGGTCGCGGAAGAGATCGCTCACCTGGATCGTGAGGTCCTCGAGGAGCTGCGGGAAAACGGTGGGCTCGTGGAGCACGCGCTCCTGCAGGGCGGACAGCGTCCGGCAGCCGAGGCGGTGGGCGGCGCGCACGAGGCGGCGCTTCATCGAGGCCCGGCCGTAGCGGCGGAAGTCGTACTGGTACTTCTCGAAGATCGCCTCGAGGAGGAGCTGGATCTCCAGATCGACGTCTTGCGAGGCCAAAGGTCTCCTAGCGCGGCATCCAGACCCGCATGAGCGAGAGGAGCTTCTCGAGGTCGATGGGCTTCGAGACGTAGTCGTTCGCCCCGGCGTCGAGGCAGCGCTGGCGATCGTCCGCCATCGCGCGGGCGGTGAGCGCGATGATGGGCAGCTTCGCGAGCCGCGGATCGGCGCGGATGCGCCGCATCGCCTCGTATCCGTCCATCTCCGGCATCATGATGTCCATCAGCACGAGGTCCGTGCGGGGAGTGCGCGCGAGCACCTCCAGCGCCTCGCGCCCGTTCCGCGCGATGTCCACCGTCGCGCCGCGCGCCTCGAGGAGCGCCGCGAGCGCGAACACGTTGCGGACGTCGTCCTCCACCACCAGCACCCGGCGGCCCTCGAAGGCGGCCTCGCGGCTGCGCGCCACCTGGAGCATGCGGCGCCGCTCCGGCGGGAGCTCGGACTCGACCTGGTGGAGGAACAGCGTGACCTCGTCGAGGAGCCGCTCGGGTGAGCGCGCCCCCTTCACGATGATGGACCGCGAGTAGCGCCGCAGCCGCTGCTCCTCGTCCGGCTCGAGCGAGCGGCCGGTGTAGACGATGACGGGCGGGAACGGCGTCCGCTCGCTCGCGGCCATCCGCTCGAGGAGGTCGAAGCCCGAGCCGTCCGGGAGCGCGAGGTCCATCACCACGCAGTCGAAGGTCTGGCTCCCGAGCTTCGAGAGCGCGTCCACCACGGTCGAGGCGCCGACGGTCTCGACGTCGCGCCCCGAGAGCAGCCGGGACAGGCTCTCCTGCTGGACGGGGTCGTCCTCCACCAGGAGGATGCGCCGCACCCCGGCGCGGAGACGCTGCTCGAGGGTCTCGAACGCCCCGAGGAGCTCCTCGCGCTTCACCGGCTTCAGGACGTACCCGACCGCGCCCATCTCCAGCGCGGCGTGGGTGTAGTCCTCGACCGACATCACGTGGACCGGGACGTGGCGGGTGCGCGGGTCGCGCTTCAGCTGATCGAGCACGGCGAGCCCGGAGAGGTCCGGCAGCCCCACGTCGAGCACGATCGCCTCGGGGGGCTCCGCGAACGCCCGCTCGAGCCCCGCGGCCGCCGTCGTGGCGAGCTCGCAGGCGAAGCTGCGCTCCCGCGCGAGCCCGCAGAGCACCTCGGCGAAGGCCGGGTCGTCCTCGATCACCAGCACACGGCGCGCGCCGGTGAGCTTCGCAGGCGCCGCCTCCGGGGAGGCGTCGGGCGGCGCCTTCGCGAGGGCGGCGGGCGCGGTCGCGCGCAGGGCCGGCGGCGGCCGGCTCGCGGCCGGCGCGGGCTCGGCGGGCGGCGCAGGCGGAGCCGGCGCGGGAACGTGCGGGACGCCCTCGCGCGCGCGAGGGCCGATGGCTCTCGGCAGCGTGACCGTGAAGACGCTCCCCTTCCCCGGCGCGCTCTCGATCGAGAGCTCCCCTCCGAGGAGCGCCACGAGCTCGCGCGCGATGGAGAGCCCGAGCCCCGTGCCCCCGTAGCGCCGGTTGATCGTGCCGTCGGCCTGCCGGAACGCCTCGAACACGAGGCGCTGCTTCTCCTCGGGGATGCCGATGCCGGTGTCCCGGACCGACAGCGCGACGCGGTCGTCCGGCGCGGACGAGACTCGCAGGATGACCCCGC
This sequence comes from Anaeromyxobacter soli, assembly GCF_022808855.1. Taxonomy (GTDB): domain Bacteria; phylum Myxococcota; class Myxococcia; order Myxococcales; family Anaeromyxobacteraceae; genus Anaeromyxobacter; species Anaeromyxobacter soli. The sequence goes on along the minus strand of NZ_JAKZLF010000008.1, from coordinate 169,567 downwards.
CGCGCTCCGTGAACTTGAACGCGTTCGAGAGGAGGTTCTGCAGGATCTGGAGCAGGCGCTGGGGATCGGTCGTGAGCTCCGCGGGCGCCCCCGGCTCGATGATCCGCTCGAACGCCAGGCCGCGCTCCGCCGCGATCGGCGCGAACGTGAGCGCGAGCTGCTCCACGAGCCGCGCGATCGGCAGCGCCTCCGGGTGGACCTCCAGCCGGCCCGCCTCGATCTTGGAGAGGTCGAGGATGTCGTTGATGAGCGCGAGCAGGTCGCTGCCCGCCTGGTGGATCGTGCGCGCGTACCTCACCTGCTCCTCCGTGAGGTTCCCGGTCGCGTTCTCGCCGAGGAGCTTCGCGAGGATGAGCGCGCTGTTGAGCGGGGTGCGGAGCTCGTGCGACATGTTGGCGAGGAACTCCGACTTGAACCGGCTCGCGCGCTCGAGCTCGCGCGCGCGCTCCTCGAGCTCCGCGCCGCGCCCGGCGAGCTGCGCCCGCTGATCCTCGAGGACCGTGGCCTGCTCCTCGAGCTGGACGTTCACCTGCTCGAGCTCCGCCTGCTGTTCCTCGAGCCGAGCCTGGGACTCGCGCAGCGCGTCGGCCTGCGACTGCAGCTCCTCGTTCGCGACGCGCAGCTCCTCCTGCTGCACCTCGAGCCGCTCCGCCTGCCGCTGCGTCTCCGCGAGCAGCTCCTCGAGCCGCGCCCGGTCCCGGGCGGAGCGGAGCGAGATCCCCAGCGGCAGCGCGATGCGGTCGAGCACCTCGACGTCGAGGTCGTCGAACGGTCGGAACGCGCCGAGCTCGACGACGCCGTTCACCTCGTCGTCCACCCTCGACGGCGCGAGCACGAGGGCGCGCGGGTCGGCCGCGCCCGCGCCGGAGGTGACGCGCAGGTAGCCCGGCGGGACGTCGTTCACGACCCGCACGCGCCCGGCCACCGCGACCTCTCCCGGGAGCCCCTCCCCCTCCGCGAACGGGGCGGGCGCGCCGCCCGGCGCTCCCGCGAGGGCCGCGCGCCGGTGATAGCGGCCGTCGTCGCCCGCCACGTGCAGCACGCCGATCTCGGCGCCGAGGTGGTTCGCGATCGCGCGGAGCGCGTCGGCCGCGACCGCCTCGACGGCCTTGTCGCCCTGCAGCGCGCGCCGGACCACGGCCGTCCCCTCCCGCAACCACTGCTCCCGCGCGACCTCCGCCCGCGCGCGCACCGTGGCCCGGACGATGAGCGCGACCACCCAGACCATCACGAGGCCGATCACCCTGTTCGTGACGGGCAGCCAGGCGGGGAGGCCCACCGGCGCCGCGGGCGACAGGTGGTAGCCGACCGCGACCAGGGCGGTGGCCGCGGTGGCGGTGGCGAGCGGCGCCCACGCGGTTCGCGCGAGCAGCGTCAGGGCGACCGGCACTGCGTACAGCGCCCACTCGGCGGAGCCGAGGGGGCCCACGGCGTCCGCGCCGAGCACGGCCAGGAGGGCGAGGGCGAGCAGCGCGAGGAAGGCGGGCGATTCGCGGGAGGGCGGCTTCGGCATCGTCTGGCCAGCGATAGGGTCGATCGCATGGCGCCCGGACGCCAGGGGCTGTCCCCCGCCCCCTCGGGCGAGCCTCCGCCGACCCGCGCCCCGAGGGGTCGTGTCAGTTGGCAAGGCGCGTTGCGTTAATTTGATTAGGGAATCAGGGGAGGTAGCGCCATGGCCGTGACGCAGCGCAATGACGAGATGCAGCGCTCCCGCGAGGTGGCCGAGGCGGCACGGGAGGCCGAGTGGCAGGGTGCCGGGTTCCTCCGCGAGCTGTTCCTCGGGAAGCTTCGGCTGGATCTCATCCACCCCTATCCGCTCGATCGGGCGGAGCGTCCCGAGTTCCAGCGCTTCTACGCGGAGCTCGAGCGGTTCCTGCGCGAGAAGGTGGATCCCGTCCGCATCGACGAGACCGGCGAGTATCCGCCGGAGGTCCTCGACGGGCTCCGCAAGCTCGGCGCGTTCGGGATGAAGGTGCCGGTCGAGTACGGCGGCCTGGGGCTCACCCAGGTCGAGTACGGCAAGGCCATGCAGCTCGTCGGCGGCTACGACGCGAACGTCACCGCCCTGCTCTCGGCGCACCAGTCGATCGGCGTCCCGCAGCCGCTCAAGCTCTTCGGCTCTCCCGAGCTGAAGAAGAAGTACCTGCCGCGCATCGCGAAGGGCGCGGTGAGCGCGTTCGCGCTCACCGAGGTGCAGGTCGGCTCGGATCCGGCCCGCCTCTCCACGAGCTACGAGCTCAGCCCCGACGGCAGGCACTACGTCATCAACGGCTCCAAGCTCTGGTGCACGAACGGCACCATCGCCGAGCTCCTCGTGGTCATGGCGAAGAACCCGCGCACGAGCGCCATCAGCGCGTTCGTGGTGGAGGCGGACTCGGAGGGCGTGGAGGTCACGCACCGCTGCAGGTTCATGGGCCTCCGCGCGCTCGCCAACGCCGCCATCCGCTTCACGGACGTGAAGGTCCCGGTCGAGAACCTCATCGGCAAGGAGGGCCGCGGCCTCAAGATCGCGCTCACGACGCTCAACACCGGCCGGCTGTCGCTCCCGGCCGCGGTGGTCGGCGGCGGGAAGCGGTTCCTCGAGCTCTCGCGCAAGTGGTCCCAGGCCCGCGTCCAGTGGGGCCAGGAGATCGGCAAGCACGAGGCGATCGCGCACAAGCTCGCCGGCATGGCGTCCACCGTCTTCGCCATGGAGGCGGTCTCGGATCTCGCCCAGTCGCTCGCCGACCGGAAGGGCTACGACATCCGCCTCGAGGCCGCCGCGGCGAAGGAGTGGAACACCGTCGAGGCCTGGCACCTCGTGGACGAGACGATGCAGATCCGCGGCGGCCGCGGGTACGAGAAGGCGAGCTCCCTCGCCGCGCGCGGCGAGGCGGGCGTCGACGTGGAGCGCGCGATGCGCGACCTGCGCATCAACCTCATCTTCGAGGGCTCGTCGGAGGTGATGCACCTCTTCATGGCGCGCGAGGCGGTGGACAAGCACCTCGAGATCGCCGGCGCCCTCATCGACCCGAAGGTGCCGGTCTCGAGCAAGCTCGCCCAGCTCCCGAGGCTCGGGGCGTTCTACGTGCCCTGGTACCTCGGCCTGTGGGCGCGGGGTCTCTTCGCCCCGCGCTACCGCGAGTTCGGCAGGAACGCGAGCCACCTCCGCTTCGTCGAGCGCTCGAGCCGCAAGCTCGCGCGAGAGATCTTCCACTCGATGGTGGTCTTCCAGGCCGCCGCGGAGCGGAAGCAGGCGTTCCTGTTCCGCCTCGTGGACATCGCGAACGAGCTCTTCGCGATGGCGGCGAGCGTGACGCGCGCGCAGGCGATGAAGAACGCCGGCCTCTCCGAGGCGGCGGACGCCGCGAGGCTCGCCGATCACTTCTGCCTCGGCACGCGCCGGAAGGTGCGTGCCCTCTTCGGCGCGCTCTGGAGCAACGACGACGCGAGGAGCTACGCGATGGGCCGCGAGGTGCTCGAGGGCAAGCACGCCTGGCTCGAGCAGGGCGGCATCGGCCTCGGCGTGACGGTCGAGGAGCTCCGCCCGAAGCTGCCCGTGACCCCGGCCGCGCGGCCAGCCGCCGTCGGGGAGGCGGGCGGGCATGCCCTGTTCGCCGAGCCGCAGCCGGTCTCCTGACGCTCCGCCCCCATGGGAGACGCCCGCGCCCGCTCCGGTCCGCCGGGGCGGGCGCTCGCGCGACGCTGCCAGACCGCGCGGAAGACGTGACGAATGGAGAACGGACGACGCGTGGGGGGACCGGTCGCACTCGCGGTCGAGTCCCCCTCCCCTACGGCGCCGGCGGCGCCAGCGCCCGGATCCCCTCCGCGATCGCGCGGCACACGTTGTCCACGAGGTCCTCCCGCGCGTTCACCACGTAGACGTGCGGCCCGACCGACCACGTCTCTCGGAACAGGCGGCGGACCGGCCCCGCGCCGCCGCCGCGCGCGAGGGCGAGCTCGAACATCGGGACGATCTTGTCCCCGAGGCGGAGCGCCGTGTCGACGACGAAGAGCGCGACGTCGGGCCGGACCGCCGAGACGCGGCGCAGGAACGCGCCGACCTCCGGCTGGGTGACGTGCTTGGGCGGGGACGACTTCACCTCCAGGTAGATGAGCTTCCCCTCGCCGGCCGCGACGACGTCGAGGTCGCCGCCGACGCCGGGCGCGCCGGAGCGGACGCCCGTCGCCACCTCGAGCGCGAGCCGCGCGCGCAGCTCCTCGCCGAGCCACCACTCGAGCGTGCCGCCGAAGGTGCGCGGCCGGTGCACGAGCCGGTAGCGGCCGCGGGGGAGCGGCGCGGCGAGCCCCATGGCGACCAGCGCGTCGGCCAGCTCGCGCGCCTTCTCGGCGGCGACGTAGCGCGTCGCCTGCCCGGGCGTGAACCCCGCGCCACGCAGGATCGCGCCGCGCAGGAACAGCCGGAAGGCGTAGTGCCGGAGGCGCTCGACGAGGGCCGCGACGGCGGCGGGATCGTGCCCGGGCGGGAACGGCAGGTCGTGCCGCGACGGGCGCGGGTCGAGGCCCCGCCGCTGCAGCATCGCGAGCGGCTCCGAGACCGGCGGCCGCGCCGTGCTGCCCGGCGCCGCGCGGGCGGCGCGCGCCTCCAGCTCGGCCGCGGTCCGCCGCGCGCCCATGGACCGTCAGGGCCCCGGCGCGCGCGCGTCGCTCGCCCGTTCGCGAATCATGATCGGCCGTTCAGCGTACGGCGGTGTAGAGCTTCACCGCGAACCAGGCCCGCTCGTCCGTCCAGGTCCGCTCCGGGCGCCAGCCGGCGATGAGCGCGAGCGCGTCGAAGGCGCGCGGCTCCCACTTGTACGCGCTCTCGGTGTGGATGGTCTCGCCGGCGCGGAACGCGAAGGGCTCGCCCGCCACGGTGACGATCTGCGGCTCCAGGCTCTCGAGGTGCATCTCCACGCGCGAGTAGTCCGGGTCGAAGATCGCGCGGTGGCGGAACGAAGAGAGCCGGAAGTCCCCGCCGAGCTCGCGGTTCATGCGCGCGAGCAGGTTCAGGTCGAACGCGGCGGTGACGCCGCGGGCGTCGTCGTAGGCGCGGACGAGGGTCCGCTCGTCCTTGGCGAGATCGACGCCGATGACGAGCGCGCCGCCCGGCCCGGCGTCGCGCGCCATCCGCCGGAGCAGCGCCACGGCCTCGGGCGGATCGAAGTTGCCGATGGTCGAGCCCGGGAAGAACGCCACGCGCCGGCGCGCGGGGAGCTCCCCGAGGGGCAGCGCCATGGGCGCGGTGAAGTCGCCCACGAGCGGCAGGACCGGGAGGCGCGGGAACTGCCGGCGCAGGGACTCGGCGCCTTCGAGGAGCGCGTCCCCGGAGATGTCGACCGGCACGTAGCCGGCGGGCCGCTCCAGCGCCGCGAGCAGGAGCGCGGTCTTCCGGCCGCTGCCGGCGCCGGGCTCGAAGACGAGCGCGCCGGGGCCGATCGCCTCGGCGATCTCACCGGCGTACCCCTCCAGGATCCCGAGCTCCGTCCGCGTCGGGTAGTACTCCGGCTGCTCGCAGATGAGCTCGAACAGCGCCGAGCCGCGGCGGTCGTAGAGCCACTTCGGCGGCAGCGCCTTTCGCGGCAGCGACAGGCCGCGCACCACGTCCTCGCGGAACCGGGCGGACTCGCTCGTCCGCTCCCCCACCCCGATGCTCGCACCCTCGAGTCCGATCACGCCCCGTCCCTCGCCAGTCGTACGCCCGTGAACTGCCAGCGCGCCCCCGGAGGGAAGAAGTTCCGGTACGTCGGGCGCACGTGCCCCCGCGGCGTGGCGCACGAGCCGCCGCGCAGGGTGAGCTGGCTGACCATGAACTTCCCGTTGTACTCGCCGAGCGGCCCCGCCAGCGGGCGGAAGCCCGGGTATGGCGCGTAGGCGGACGAGGTCCACTCCCACACGTCGCCGAGGAGCTGGCGGAACCCCGGACCGGCGGCGGCCGGCGCGGGGTGGAACCGTCCCGCGTCCGCGAGCGTCCCTTCGGCGGTGGCGCTCGCTCCGGCCGCCGCCGCCTCCCACTCGACCTCGGTCGGCAGCCGCGCGCCCGCCCACCGCGCGTAGGCGTCCGCCTCGTAGTACGAGACGTGCGCGACGGGCTCCGCGGGATCGAGCGGGCGCGGGCCCGCGAGCGTGAAGATCGCCCATCCGCTCTCCCCGCGCTCCCAGTAGAGCGGCGCCTTCCAGTCACCTGCGCGCGCCGCGGCGAACCCGTCGGAGAGCCACAGCTCGGGCCGCCGGTAGCCCCCGTCCTCCACGAAGGCGAGCCACTCGCCGTTCGTGGTGGGCCGCGTCGCGAGGGCGTGCGGCTCCAGGAGGGCGCGGTGGCGGGGCCGCTCGTTGTCGAACGCGAACTCGCTCCCGCGCGCGCCGACCTCGACGATCCCGCCGTCGCGCGGGACGTAGGCGAGCGGCGGGGCGGAGGCGGGCGCCGGTCTCCCCGGGAGGGCGTCCGGGGCGTAGGCGGGGCGGAGCGGGTTCGAGAAGAAGGCGTGCTTCACGTCGGTGAGGAGCAGCTCCTGGTGCTGCTCCTCGTGGGCGATCCCCAGCTCCACCGTGGCGAGGACCTCGTCCCCGGGGCGCGCGGCGAGCGCCGCCGACATCCGCTCGTCCACGTTCGCGCGGTAGCGGAGCACCTCCGCCAGCGAGGGGCGAGAGAGCAGGCCCCGCTGCGGCCTGGGCTGCCGCGGCCCGACCGCCTCGTAGTAGGAGTTGAAGAGGTACGCGTACGCATCGTGAAACGGGCGGAAGGCCCGCTCCACCCGGGGGAGCACGAACGCCTCGAAGAACCAGGACGTGTGCGCGAGGTGCCACTTCGCCGGGCTCGCGTCCGGCATCGATTGAACGGCGGCGTCCTCCGGCGAGAGCGGAGCCGCGAGCGCGACGGTGCGGCGGCGGACGTCAGCGAGCCGCGCGGCCAGCGTCCCCGCGCGATCCGCCCCTCCTGCGCCCCCCACGCTTTCCCTCACCCGTCCTCCCTGGCGCGCCGGACGGACGGTCCGCGTCCCGCGCCGGCTCTGAACCTTTCCACGCGCGGAGAGCCAGGCAACGCGGCGGACCCCTTTCGCTTAGCCCCAGCGGAGGCTGCGCGCTCGGGCGTCCGGGAGCGCGCCTCGGCGCCCCGGCGGGTCCACGCCTCCGAACCGTCGCGCCTGCGAACCGGTGCGGCCGCGCCGCTTCCGCGCTACCCTCCCGCGCCGTGAACGGTCCCCGAGAGGAGATCACCCGCCGCCTCGAGGCGCGCCGCGCGGCGGTCGCGCGGCTCGACCGCGCCGACGCCCGCATCGCGTGGGGCCGCCTCGCGATCTTCGCCGCCGGCGCCGCGCTCGCGTGGCTCGCGTGGGGCCAGCACCGGCTCTCGGCCGGCTGGCTCCTCGGGCCGCTCGCCGCGTTCGTGGCGCTCGCCGTCGTCCACGATCGCGTCCTCTCCGCGCGCGCTCGCGCCCGGCGCGCCGTCGCGTTCCACACGGCGGCGCTGGCGCGCATGGACGGAACGTTCGCCGGCGCCGGCGCCGGCGGCGAGCGGTTCGCCGATCCCGCCCACCCGTACGCGCTCGACCTCGACCTGTTCGGCCGGGGCTCGCTGTTCGAGCTCCTCTGCGCCGCCCGCACGCGCCCGGGCGAGGAGCGCCTCGCGGCCTGGCTCCTCCACCCCGCGCCGGCGGCGGAGGGCCGAGCCCGCCAGCGCGCGATCGCCTCGCTCGCTCCGCGCCTCGATCTGCGCGAGGACCTCGCGGTCCTCGGCGAGGACGTCCGCGCCGGCGTGGACGCCGCCGGGCTCGCCGCGTGGGGCGAGGCCGCGCCCCTCCTCCCGGCCTTCGTGCGGCCGGCGGCGCTGGCGCTCGCCGCGCTGGCCGTCGCGGCGGCGGTCGCCTGGGGAGTGGGGCTCGGCCCGGCGCCGCTGCTCCTCGTCCTCCTCGGGGAGTGGGCGTTCTCGCGCGTCCTGCGCGGCCGGATGGCCCACGTCCTCGGCGGGGTCGAGCACCCCGCGGCGGAGCTGCGCGTGCTGGCGCTGCTGCTCGAGCGGCTCGAGGCTGAGCCGCTCGACGGCGACGCGCGCCTCGGGGCGCTCCAGGCGTCGCTGCGCGGCGCCGGGGCGCCCGCCTCCGTCCGGATCGCCGCCCTCGTCCGCGTGGTCGCGCGGATGGAGTGGGGCCGGAACCAGTTCTTCGCCCCCCTCGCGTTCGCGCTCGCGTGGGGGCCCTTGCACGCCGCCGCGGTCGAGCGCTGGCGCGCGGCGTCCGGCCGCGGCATCCGGCGCTGGCTCGAGGCGGTGGCGGAGCTCGAGGCGCTCTCCTCGCTCGCGGGGTATGCCTACGAGCATCCCGGCGACGCCTGGCCGGAGCTCCTGGACGGAGGTCCGGGTCGCGGGCCGATCCTCGAGGCCGAGGGGCTCAGGCACCCGCTGCTGCCCGGCGCGGTGCCGAACGATCTCCGTCTCGGCGGCGAGGGTCCGCGCGTGCTCCTCGTCTCCGGCTCGAACATGTCCGGGAAGAGCACCTACCTCCGCACCGCCGGCGTGAACGTCGTGCTCGCCCTCGCCGGCGCGCCCGTCCGCGCCGCCCGCATGCGCCTCACGCCGGTCCAGGCCGGCGCCACGCTGCGGATCCAGGACTCGCTCCAGGCCGGCAAGTCCCGCTTCTACGCCGAGATCACGCGGCTCAAGGAGCTCGCCGACCTCGCGGCGGGCCCGTTCCCCCTCCTCTTCCTCCTCGACGAGATCCTCCACGGCACGAACTCGCACGACCGCCGCATCGGCGCCGAGGCGATCGTGCGGGGCCTCCTCGACCGCGGCGCCCTCGGGCTCGTCACGACGCACGATCTCGCCCTCACCGAGCTCGGCGGCTCGGACGGCGTGCTCGCGAACGGGCACTTCGAGGATCAGGTGAAGGACGGCGAGATCGCGTTCGACTACCGGCTGCGGCCGGGGGTCGTCGCGCACTCGAACGCCCTCGCGCTGATGCGCGCGGTCGGGCTGAGGGTGTGAGGGGGCGCGCGCCCCGCCGGCTCACCTCGGCGCCTGCGGGCGGGGGCGGAGCTACTCCTCCAGCGTGAGGATCTCCGCCCCGTCGTCGGTCACTGCCAGCGTGTGCTCGAACTGCGCCGAGCGCTTCCCGTCCGCGGTGACGGCGGTCCAGCCGTCGTCCCAGAGCAGGTCCTGCCAGGTCCCCTCGGTGATCATGGGCTCGACCGTGAACGTCATGCCCTTCTCCATCGTGCGGCGCAGCGACGGATCGTAGTGGTGCGGGATCTGGATCGTGGTGTGGAACGTCTCGCCGATGCCGTGCCCGCAGTAGGAGCGGACGACGCCGTAGCCGTGGCGCGACGCGTGCGACTCGATGGCGCGCCCGATGTCGGAGATGGGCCGCCCCGGACGGACGGCCGCGATGCCCTTCGCGAGGCACTCGCGCGCGACCTGCACGAGCCGGCGCCCCTCGCCGTCCACCTGGCCGACGAGGAACGTCGCCGAGCAGTCCCCGTGCATGCCGTCGAGGTAGACGGTCACGTCGAGGTTCACGATGTCGCCGTCCTCGAGAGGCCGGCTGTCCGGGATGCCGTGGCAGATCACCTCGTTCACCGAGGTGCAGAGGGACTTGGGGTAGCCGCGGTAGTTGAGCGGGCTCGGGTAGCCGCCGAGCCGCAGCGTCTCCGCGTGGGCGAGCTCGTCGAGGGCGTCGGTCGTGACCCCCGCCCGGACCGCCTCGCCGGTGACCCGCAGCACGCGGGCGGCCGCCCGGCAGGCGCGCCGGAGCCGCACGAGCTCCTCGGGCGTCTTCACGTCCCGGCCCTGCGCCTTGGGACGCCCGCTCGACGCGTAGTCCGGCCGCGGGATGGTGGCCGGCACGGCCCGCCGCGGCGATACGACCCCCGGCCGCAGGGGGCGGCGGTGCGGGCGCGCCGGCGCGTCCGGCGCCGCGCCGCGGGAGTCCTCGTCGAGGTGACACTTCTTGTACTTCTGCCCGCTCCCGCACCAGCAGGGGTCGTTCCGACCCGGCCGCGCCCGAGCGAGCAGCTCGGTCTCGTTCACGGGAGCCGTTTTAAGGGAGCCGGGGGGAGCGGGCAACTCGCCCGCTCAGATCTGCGACGGCGCGTCCGTCTGGCCGGGGATCTTGGCGCTGGCGTCCCCCTCCGCCTCCAGCCGGTCGAACATCTGCTCCATCCGCTCGCCGAGGTCCTCGAGCTCGTCCTTCGACAGCGCCTTGCGGACCTTGGGGAAGAGCTCCTTCTCCTCCTCCTCGACGTGGTGCTCGACCTGCTCCTTGAGCACCGACAGCTTCGCGTCGAACTGCGCGTCGTCGGCCCCGAGCTCGAGCAGGTCGGAGAGGATGCGCTTCATGGACAGGTGCTCCTCCACGGACTCGCGGAGGATGTCCTCGGTGTTCTCCTGCTTCGACTCCGGGTAGAAGAGCTTCTCCTCGATCTCGGCGTGCATCGCGAGCTGGTCCGAGATCTCCCGGCAGAGCTGCTCCTTCTTCTTCTTCGCCCGCTCCCCGGCGCTCTCGAACTCCTCGAAGAGCTCCTCCACCTCTCGATGCTGCTGCTCCAGTAGGTCGATGGCGTTCACGGTGTTCCCTCCCTCCTGGCAGCGTAGGCACGCGCCGCCGAAAAGGCGGAGGGGCGAGACCGGCGAACCGGCCCCGCCCCTCCGTCGCGCCTCGGGCTCGGGGGAAACCCCCTGGCGCTCGCGCGTCCGTCCGGGACGGACGCGCTCCCACGTCCGCCCGGCTACGCCGCCCGGCGCACGTCCGTGCGCTCGCCGGCCCTGTCAGCGCGGCGGAGCGCGACGTCCCGCGCGATGGCGCGCACCACGAACGTGAGGAGGAGCGCGGCGCCGCCGAGGAACACGAGGTCCGGCACGAGGCGCGCCCAGGTGACGGCGTGGATGAAGGCGCTGCCCGTCACCTCGGGGCTGCGGGCGTACCAAAGGCCCTTCTCGATCCCGATCGCGAACTGGTAGATGCCCGCGGGGAGGAGGGAGAAGACGATCATGCCCGCGAGGCCGCCGTTGAGGCCCCAGAACGCGCCCTTGAGGAGGCCGTCGCTCCAGGCGTCCTTGCGGACGATGTTCCGCATGGAGAAGAGCATGAGCGCGATGGCGAGGAAGCCGTACACGCCGAACAGCGCGCCGTGCGAGTGGATGGGCGTCGTGTTGAGGCCCTGCGCGTAGTAGAGGACGATCGGCGGGTTGATGAGGAAGCCGAGGACGCCGGCGCCCACCGCGTTCCAGAACGCGACCGCGACGAAGAAGTAGAGCGGCCACTTCCAGGGCTGCGCGTTCGGGCCCGACCGCGCGAGCTTCAGGTTCTCGTACACCTCGAAGCCGAGGAGCGTGAGCGGCACGATCTCGAGGGCCGAGAACGTCGCGCCGAGCGCCGTGATGAAGAGCGGGGAGCCGGTGAAGTACAGGTGGTGGAAGGTCCCGATGATGCCGGAGCCGAGGTAGAGCAGGATGGAGAAGTAGGTCGCGCGGAGCGCCGACTTCTGACCGACCGCCCCGATGCGGGCGAGGATGAACGCGAGCGCGACGGTGGCGAACACCTCGAAGAAGTTCTCCACCCACAGGTGCACGACCCACCAGCGCCAGTAGTCGGCGACGGCGATGTGCGTGCCCGGCGTGTAGAAGAGCCCGACCGAGTAGAAGAGCGGGATGGTGACCGAGGCGTAGAGCAGCAGGTGGGTGAGGCCGCCCTTGTCCTTCTCGGCCGCGAGCGCGGGCTTCACCGCGCGGTACACGAGCGCGAGCCAGAGGAGCATCCCGCCGATGAGCGCGAGCTGCCAGACGCGGCCGAGCTCGATGTACTCGTAGCCCTGGTGTCCGATGAGCCAGCCGTTCGGCCCGGAGAGCTTGCCGCGGACGCCGAAGTAGGTGCCGGCGAGGGCGCCGACGACGACGACCACGAGCGCGCCGAGGAGGGTGTAGACGAGGGCCTTCTGGCCCTTCGGCTCGTGGCCGCTCACCGCCGGGCCGATGAAGAGGCCCGTCGCGAGCCAGCAGGTCGCGATCCAGAAGACGGCGAGCTGGAGGTGCCAGCCGCGCGTCGCGGCGTACGGCAGGAGCTGCCCGATCTCGATGCCGAAGAGCTTGTTGCCCTCGACGGCGAAGTGGCCGGTGACGGAGCCCAGCGCCGCCTGGAGGATGAAGAGGACGATCGCGACGAGGAAGTACGGCAGCGCGGCGCGCTGGCTCGGGGTCGGGTTCGGCTCCGCGAGCGGCGCGAGCCGGGCGGGCTCCTCGTGATCCTTCCCGCGCAGCCGCAGGTAGAAGTAGATGGCCCCGAACGTGCCCAGGATGAGCAGCACGACCGAGACGATGGACCAGACGAGCGACGAGGGCAGCGGGCGGTTGCCGACGAGCGGGTCGTACGGGAAGTTCGCGGTGTAGCTGAACGTCTCGCCGGGGCGGTTCGTGCCCGCGGACCAGGCCGTCCAGAAGAAGAACGCTGTCATCGCCCGGGCGTCCCGGGGATCGGCGACGAAGCCCTTCGGGATCGACATCGGGTCGGAGCCCTCGCCGAAGAGCTTCGTGTAGTACGCGACCAGCGCGGGGAACGCCGCGGACTGGCCCGGCGAGAGCGTGAGCGTGCCGGTGGCGGGGTCGTAGCGGTTCTGGCGCAGCTCGGCGGCGACCTCGGCGTCGACGCGCCCGCGCTCGCCGGCGGGCAGCGCCTCCAGGTCTCCCTGCGTGAACGCGGCGGCGTCCGCGGGCGCGCGGCCGGCCGCGAGCCCCGCCGCGGCGAGGCCGACGCGGTGGAGCGCGTCGGCGGACCAGTCCGGCGCGAGGTACGCGCCGTGGCCCCAGATCGAGCCGGTCTGCTGCCCACCGCGGGACAGGTACTGCAGCTGGCCCTGGTGGATGTCCTCGCCCGTCATCACCACCTCGCCCGTCGCGGAGACGACGCGGTCGGGGATGGGCGGCTTGTGCTCGTTGATCTTCGCACCGCCGAAGATGAGGACGGAGAAGGCGGCGACGATGGTGAACAGCAGGATGGCGCGTCCCTTGTGGCTCATGGACTCTCCGGACTGCGGGGTATGAGGCTCGCGCGGCGGCGTGCCGTGGCAGCCGTGCGGGTGCGGGGTGAAGGTCGTGGGTTGGCGAGCGGGCGCGGGCCGCTAGCCGCAGCAGTCGTGGCGGTGCGGCTGGGTCGTGCTCGCGGCGGGGTGGATGGTGCCCGCGTGGCGGAGGACGAGCTCGTCGGCGAGCGCGTGGTAGCGCTCGTGCTCGCCCCCGCCGGTCTGCTCGCGCTCGAAGCGCTCGCAGTCCTCGGCGACGCGCTCCATCGCCTCGGGCGGGAGCCGCTGCTCCGCCATCGGGTAGAGGATGGCGTCTTCCTTGTGGATGTGGGCGTGGAGCAGGTTCGAGTACGCGTACGCGCCGTCGGCGATCTCCTGCAGGTCGGCCGGGGTCCACTCGCCGTCCTGCGCGGCCTTGGCGGCGAGCTCGCCCACGAGCGCCCTGCCCTGCGCGTGCTCGTGGAGCATCACCGCGACCGGACCGCCGTTCTTCGGGAAGCCGTGCGACACCATCGCGGCGAAGAGGATGTCCTCCTCCTTCCCGTGGTGGCAGCGATCGGCGAACTCGCGGATGAAGCCGACGAAGCGGCCGAGCTCCGCCTTGTCGGTCGTGCCCTTGCGGCGGGCCTCGTCGGCGAAGCCGACGAGAGCGTCCAGCACGCGCTCGATCAGGCGGTGCTCGTTCATGAGGGTCTCGATGGCGTCCATGGCTTCCTCTCCGTGCGGGGGCGACAGCGCGCACCCGTCCGTGAGCTAGAGCAAGGGCGTTGCCAACCGCCGAACCCCCCGGTCTTCCTGGGGTTCGACTCTCCAACGGGGGAACTCGCACCGCCGGGAGGTTGACGGACGCACCGGCATTTCGTTACTCACCGGCCCATGGTTGGCTCGATCCTGCCCGTCGTCTCGCACGAGGACCCGCACCGGCGCATCGTCGAGGAGGCGATCGAGGCGGTGCTCTCGACCGTCGATCTCGCCTCCGTGCTCGACCGCACGGGCCAGCTCCTGCGCCGCCACTTCGGGGTGACGCGCGTGGCGATCAACCGCATCTCTCCGACCGACCCGACCCGTGCAGAGGTCGTGCTCGTCTCGGACCCCCGCCAGCCCTCGCCGGAGCTCGGCACCTCCTTCCCGCTCGCGGGGTCCGCGGCCGGCAAGGCGCTCGGCGAGCGGACGCCCTGCGTCGTGGACCCGCTCCAGCCCAAGTCGCCCCGGTACCGCGAGGAGCCGCTGCTCGCCGCGTACGGCTACGGCTCCCTCGTCTCGTTCCCCCTCGTCTTCGAGAACGAGGTGCTCGGCACGCTCGACATCGCCCATCCGCCCGCGGAGGGGCTCCTCGACTGCTGCTTCGAGGTGGCGAAGCAGGTCGCGCACCTCGTCGCCATCGCCCTGCACAACAGCCTCATGGTCGAGGAGGTCCAGCGCCTCAACCGGCTCCTCGGGCGCGAGAACGCCCTCCTCAAGGAGGAGATCCGGCAGATCAAGCGCGACGCCCGCTACGTGGCGGAGAGCCCGGGGATGAAGGACGTCGTCGAGCGGGTGCGGCTCGTCTCGCCCTCCACGACCACCGTCCTCATCCGGGGCGAGACCGGTGTCGGCAAGGAGGGGCTCGCGCGGATGGTCCACGAGTTCAGCCCCCGCTTCAACGCACCGTTCGTCCCGGTGAACCTGGGCGCGATCCCCGAGGGGCTCATCGAGAGCGAGCTGTTCGGCCACGAGAAGGGCGCCTTCACCGGCGCGAGCCGCCGCCGCCCGGGCCGGTTCGAGCAGGCGGACGGCGGGACGATCTTCCTCGACGAGGTCGGCGACGCTCCACCCTCGGTGCAGGTGCGGCTCCTCCGCGTCCTGCAGGAGCGCGTGGTCGAGCGCGTCGGCGGGACCGAGCCGGTGAAGGTCGACGTGCGAGTCGTCGCCGCGACGAACCGGAACCTCGAGGAGATGGTCGCGCGCGGCACCTTCCGCGCGGACCTCTACTACCGCCTCGCGGTGTTTCCCATCGAGCTCCCGCCGCTGCGCGAGCGGCGCGACGAGATCCGGCCCCTCGCCATGCACTTCCTCGCGCGCCACGCGGCGGGGATGCACCGCCGCCCGCCCCGCGTCGCCGAGGACGTCTGGCGCGCCCTCGAGGCGCACGACTGGCCGGGCAACGTCCGCGAGCTCGAGAACTTCCTGCAGCGGGCGCTCATCCTCTCCCCCGGGCCCGAGCTGTCCCTCCCCGACCTGCCCGTCCGCCTCACGCAGGACGGCGCGCCGGCGGCCGCGCCCGACGCCGCGGCGCCCGGCACGTTCGAGGAGGAGGTCCGGGCGCTCATCGAGCGCGCGCTCTCGCACGCCGGCGGCCGGGTCTACGGCCCGGGCGGCGCGGCCTCCCTGCTCGGCCTCCGTCCGACGACGCTGCAGGGCAAGATGAAGAAGTACGGCGTCGCGCCCACGCGCGCGCGGCCGTAGCGCTCGCCCGGACGCGCCGGCCCAGCGGAGCCGGCGCGTGACGGGCGCGGGCTCACCCCGCCTCGCCGCCCCCGGCGATGGAGAGGATCTCCGCGAGGATGCCGCCCGCGGTGCTGGCCCCGCCGACGCCCGCGCCCTGCACGATGAGCGGCCGCTCCGCGTGTCGCGCGGTCGTGAACGCCACGTAGGCCTCCACGCCCACCAGCCGGGCCGCGGGGTCCGCGAGCTCCACCGCCTCCGGGCCCACCCGCGCGGAGACCCGGCCGTCCGGACCGGTCTGCAGGCGCGCGAGGTACCGCAGCACCTTGCCCTCGCCGCGGAGCCGCTCCACGCGGGCCGCGAGGGCGTCGTCGTGCGCGCGCAGCGCGGCGATGAGCGCCTCCGGGCGACCGGGCACGAGCGCCTCCCCCGGCACGAGCGGCTCGACCGAGACGTCCTCGAGCGCGAGCTGCGCGCCCATCTCCCGGGCGAGGATGAGCGCCTTGCGGGCGGCGTCGAGCCCGGAGAGATCGTCGCGCGGGTCCTCCTCGGCGTAGCCGAGCCCGATCGCCCACCGCGTCGCGAGCGACAGCGGCACGCCGCGGCCGAGCTCGGTGCAGAGGTAGCCGAGGGTCCCCGACAGCGAGCCGACGATGGACCGGATCCGGTCGCCGCTCCGCACGAGGCGCCGGAGCGTGCCGATGACCGGCAGGCTCGCGCCGACGGCCGTGTCGTAGCGGTACTGCCGCCCGTGGTGACGGCGCGCCTCCCGGAGCTGCTCGCGACGGCGCGGGGGCGCCGCGAGCGGCCGCTTGTTCGCGGCGACCACGTCGATGCCGCGACGGAACGCCTGCTCGTAGACCTCCTCCATCCCCTCCGCGGCGGTGAGATCCACGAGCACCGGCCGCGGCATCCCCGCGAGCCGATCGAGGAGCGCCGGCGCGCTCGCCGGGACGACGGGGCCGGACGCGGGCGCGGCGGCGAGCAGCTCGCGCCAGCGCTCGAGATCGACGCCCTCCGCCCGGACGAGCGCGCCGCGCCGGTCTGCGATGCCGACCACCCGCAGCACGGTCTCGTAGTCGAGCTCGAGCTCGGTGCGCTGGGCGCGAAGCTGCTCGAGGAGCTCCGCCCCGACCTTGCCCTTGCCGAGCACGAGGAGCGAGACGCCGTGCTCCGCGTAGGCGCGGTCGATGGGCGCCTCCCCCTCCACGGCCGCGCCGGCGACCCGCCGCCGCTCGCCCCGGAACTCCGCGACCATCTCCGAGAGGCGGTCGACGTCGATGAGGAACGCGTCGTGACCGTGGGGCGAGTCGAGCATCGCCAGCCGGGCGTTCGGCAGGAGCGAGGCCACCTCTCGCTGCTCCCACGGCCAGTACAGCACGTCCGAGTCGATCGAGACGACGAGCGTCGGCTGGCGCAGGGAGCGCAGCACGTCGTCGAAGTCGCCGCGCGCGCGGGACACGTCGTGCGTGTCCATCGCCCGCGTGAGCGTGACGTAGGTGGCCGGGTCGAAGCGGTCGACGAGCAGGCGCCCCTGGTAGCGGAGGTAGCTCTCGATCGCGAACAGGTCCTCGGTCTGCGGGCGCCGCGCGAAGCGCTGCTCGAACGAGGGCTGGCTCCGGTACGAGAGCATCGCCATCATCCGCGCCGCGGCGAGCCCCGCCGCCGGCGGATCGGCCGGGTCGTACGCGCCGTCCCTCCAGCGCGGATCCGCGTAGATCGCCTGCCGCTGCGCCTCGGACAGGCCGATGCACCAGGCCGAGTGCCGGGCCGTCGAGGCGATGAACACCACCGACTCGACGAGCTCCGGGTAGAGGAGCGCCCACTCCAGCACCTGCATGCCGCCGAGCGAGCCGCCGATCGCCATCCGCACGCGGCGGACGCCGAGCGCGTCGACGAGCGCGCGCTGGACGCGGACCATGTCGCGGACGGTGACGGCGGGGAACGCTCCCAGGTACGGCCGGCCGGTGGCGGGGTCGATCGAGGTCGGCCCGGTGGTGCCGTAGCAGCTCCCGAGGATGTTCGCGCAGACGATGAAGTCGCGCTCGGGGTCGAGCGCGCGCCCGGGCCCGAACATGCGCGCCCACCACTGGTCGGCGTCCGCCGAGCCGGTCAGCGCGTGGCAGACGACCACGCCGTTCCCGCCGTCGGCGGCGAGCGCGCCCCAGGTCCGGTACGCGACCTGGACGCGCTCGAGCCGGCCGCCGAGCTCGAGCTCGAGGCCGCCCGGCAGCTCGAGGGTGAGCGTCTCCGGCGAGACGAACGCCGCGCGCCCCGCCGCGGAGCGATCCGCGCTGCCCGTCGTCGAGGTCATGGACGGCGGAGGGTAACGACCGGGGATCCGGGGTGTCAAGGAGCGGCGGAGGGCAGCTCGACGGTGAACCGCGGCGTCGCCGAGCGGCGCTCTCCCCGACCTCGAGGCCGCCGCCAGAGCGCCGCGTGGGCGCCGGATCAGAGCGGGGTGGTCCCCGCCGCCGCGCTCCCCCCGGGCGCGAGGTGGGTCCGCAGGAACGCGGCGGTCTCCTCCCACCGGCGCACGACCGCGGTCGGCTCGGGGAGGAGGTGCGTGGCGCCCGCGACCGGCAGGAGCTCGAAGCGGCGGCCGGCTCGGAACAGCGCGTTCCCGAGCTTGAGCGCGTGGGAGAAGAACACGTTGTCGTCTGCGGTGCCGTGCAGGACGAGGAGCGGCCGCGTGAGCCCCGGGGCCCACGTGAGGAGCGAGCTCGCGTCGTACCCGGCGCGGTTGTCGTCGGGGAGCCCGAGGTAACGCTCGGTGTAATGCGTGTCGTAGTCGCGCCACTCGGAGACGGGCGCGCCCGCCACCGCGGCGTGGAACACGTCGGGGCGGCGCAGCACCGCGAGCGCCGAGGCGTAGCCGCCGAAGGACCAGCCCGTGATCCCGACGCGCCCGAGGTCCAGCTCCGGGAGCTCCGCCGCGAGCGCGCGCAGCCCGGCGATCTGGTCCTCCAGGACGATCGAGGAGAAGTCGCCCTTCACCGCGCGAGAGAACGCGCGGCCGCGGCCGGTCGTCCCGCGGCCGTCGATCCGGACGACGAGGAACCCCTGATCCGCGAGCCACTGCTCGGCGAGGAGCGGCGCGCGCACGGCGCGCGGTCCGGAGGGCCCGCCGTAGACGTCCACGACCACGGGGAGCTTCGCGCCCGGAGCCGCGCCGCGCGGGCGCACCACCGCCGTCCAGAGCCCCTCCCCCGCGCCGACGCGCCGGAGCTCGGTCGTGGGGGCGAAGGGCGGCTCCTCCGCGACGCTCGGCAGCTCCGCCAGCCGCTCCCCGCCCCGCGCGAACACGGTGGTGCGCGCCGCGTGGGTGAGCGTGGTCCACGTCACCGCCACCGCCCCGCCCTTCTCCGCCGCCACGGCGCGCGCGAGCGCGGGGCCGTCCTCTCCGAGCGCGAGCGTCTCGGGCGGCCCGCCGCGGCGCACGCGCTGCACCACGGTCCGCGTCGGATCCGGCGCGGCGGTGTAGACGAGCTCGTCCTCGTCGCGGTCGTAGCCGGCGAGGTCGACGAACCCGGACGACGCCGGGACGACGCTCGCGCGGAGCGCGCCGTCGGCGCCGCGCAGCTCCACCTCGGGGGCGCCGTTCCGCTCCGTCTCCCAGTAGAAGCTCCCGTCGCGCCGGAAGCGCGGGAACGCCTGGAAGAGCTCGACCCACGCCTCGTCCCGCTCGTCGAGCAGCACGCGCGTCGCGCCCGTCGCGGGGTCGGCCGCGAGGAGCCGCAGCTCGGTCTGCGCGCGGTTCTGCACGACGAGCGCGAGCGGGCCGCCCGCCTCCCAGCGCACGGTGGCGAGGTAGGGGAACGCCTCCCGGTCCCAGCGGACGAGGACCGGCCGACCCCCGGAGGCGGGCACCACGGCGAGGCGCACGGCCGCGTTCGGCGTCCCGGCGCGGGGGTACGCCACGTCCTCGCAGCGCGCCTCCGGGCGCGCCGGATCGCAGAGCGCGAGGCGCTGCACGGGCGCCACGTCCACCTCCGCGTAGGCGAGCCGGCGCCCGTCGGGCGACCACCAGTAGCCCTCCTGCCGCCCCATCTCCTCCTGCGCGACGAACTCGGCGAGGCCGTTCGTGATCGAGGCGGAGCGCGCGCGGGTGATCCGCCGGGTGCGGCCCGACGCGAGCTCGAGGACGTGCAGGTCCCGGTCCTTCACGAAGGCGAGCGCGCCGCCGTCCGGCGATAAGCGCGGATCGAGCACGCCGTCCGCCCCCGCGACCGGCGCGGCCCTCCCCGTCGCGCGCTCGAGGAGCCACAGGCGCCCGCCGAGCGCGAAGGCGATCCGGCGCCCGTCGGGCGACGCCGCGTAGTGCGTGATGCCGCGCGCGAGGATGCGCTGCCGCTCGAGCCGCGCCGCCTCCGCCGCCGTCGGGGCGAGCGCGCCGCCCGCGAGCGCCGCCGGCGAGAGGAGCTCACGCGTCTCGCCGGTGCGGAGGTCGGTCTCGTAGAGCGACTGGACGGCCGTTCGCGGCCCCGAGCGGAGGAAGAGCGCGTGCTGCCCGTCCCGCGCGAGCGTGACGCGGGTCGGCCTGCCGGCGCGGAAGCCGCGGGTCTCGGCGAGCTGGGTGAGGAACGGGGCCTGCGGCGGGGGCACGGGCGGCTGCGCCGCGGCGAGGAAAAGCGAGCAGAGGAGCGTCACCATGCGGGCCCATGTCTTAGCACGGGCCTCGCGCGACGCAGCCGGGCCGCCGAAAGCGCGAGCGCCGCCGGGGAGCTCCCGGCGGCGCCGTGATCACCGCTGGATCGCGTCATCGCGTCAGCGCGTCAGCGCGTGCGGCTCGTGCGGCTCGTGCGGGACGTGCGCCGCGCCGTGCCGCGCCGGGCCGCGCCGCGCTTGGTCGTCGTGCCGCGCTTCGAGCTGGTGCGCGCCGCGGAGGAGGAGCGCCCCGCCCGCGCGCCGGAGCGGCTCTTCTTGCCGCCCTTGCGGCCGATCTCCGAGTAGAACTCCGGGCCACGCGCGCGAAGCGTCGCGTTCCCGCCCTTGCGCCCCGCGTCGCTGCGGGAGGCGCCGCTGCGGCGGCTGCCGCGCGCGCGCGCCGTGGCGCCCTTCCGGTTCGTCGTCTTCTTCGGCATGCGTTCCCTTCTCCCGAGCGCTCGCGTGCGCTCGCTTCCTTTCGCGGAAACCCTGCTCACGGTGGGTCGCACCCGCAAGCGCTCGGGGCCCCCGGCCCGGGCACCGAGCAGGCGGAAGCGCCCGCAGAGGAGGTCGGCGAGCCCCTCCGCGTCGTCGGGATCGAGCGCGGGGATCCGCCGCCGCGTGGGCCGCGTGCCGACGATCGCGAACACGCGCGGGTCTGCGTCCGCGAGCAGCGCCCGCGACACGCCGGGGCGGTACACCTCCACGCGCGGGAGCGGCTCGCGCTTGAAGCCCTCGGCGAGCACGAGATCCACCTCGGGCAGGAGCCGCGCGAGCGCCCGCGCGCCGCCGGCGGGGGGGCCGAAGTAGGCGAGCCCGTGCGGACCCTCGATGGCCGCCGCGACCGCGCCGGCGCGGCGCAGCACGTCGGTGTCCTTGCCGGGCACGTCGAACGGGTGCGGGTGGCCGGTGTGCTTCAGGACCCCCACGCGAACGCCGCGGCGCACGAGCACCGGGATGAGGCGGGAGAGGAGCCGCGTCTTGCCGGCGCCGGAGGCCCCGGACACGGCGACGAGGGGCGCACGCCTCACGCGTCGTCGCCGAGCAGCCACGCCGTCACCTCCGCGCCCTCGGGGAGATCGCCCGCGTCGGCGGGCACGAGGAGCAGCGCGTCCGCGAGCGCCGGCCCGCGCACCTGCGCGGCGTCCTTCCCGAGCGGCCGCGCGCGCCCGCCGCCCTCGAGGCGCGCCCACACGAGCCGCGCGCGACCCGGTCTGCCCTCGGTGACCTCCGCGAGCCTCACGGGTAGCGCCGGGCGCTCGCGGCGGGCCGCACCGGCCCGGGCGAGGAGCGCGGGCCGCGCGAACACCTCGAACGCGACGAGGCAGGCGGAGGGGCTGCCGGGCAGCCCGAACACCGGCGTCGCGCCGGCGAGCGCGAACAAGAACGGCTTGCCGGGCTTCATGGGCACGCCGTGCACGCGCACGTCCGCGCCGAGGCCGGCGAGCGCCGCGGGCACGTGGTCACGCTCGCCCACGGACACGCCGCCGATCGTGACGACCGCGTCGCAGGTCCGCGCGGCCTCCGCGACCGCGGCGGAGACCGCCTCGAGCCGGTCCTCGACCGCGCGGCGGACGACCTCGAGGCCGAGGGCGCGGACGAGGCCCGCGACCGCGACTCCGTTCGAGTCGGGCGTGCGCCCCGTCACGACCTCGTCCCCGGTGGAGATGACGGCCACCCGCGCGCGCCGGTGGACGCTCACCGGATCGGCGCCCACCGCGGCGAGGAGCGCCGCCTGGCGGGCGCCGAGGCGGGTCCCCGGCTCGAGCGCGAGCCCGCCCGCCGCGACGTCCTCGCCGGCGAGCCGGACGTTCTCGCCGCGCCGCGCAGCGGCGGCGAAGCGCACGCGCCCGCCCTCCGCGTGCGTCGCCTCCTCGCGCACGACCGTGTCCGCGCCGGGGGGCAGCGGCGCGCCGGTGAAGATCCGGACGGCGGTCCCGGGCGTGAGCGGCGCGCCCGCTTCCTCTCCGGCGTAGCGCGAGCCCGTCACGGCGAGCACGCAGGGCCCGGTCACGTCCTCCGCACGAACCGCGTAGCCGTCCATGGCCGAGCACGTCGCGGGCGGCGCGGGGACGCGCGCGCGCGCGGGCGCGGCGAGGTACCGGCCGGCGGCGTCGCCGAGGGCGACCTCCTCGGCCTCGAGCGGCGAGATCGCGGCGAGCACCTCGTCGCGGATGCGCAGGAGCCTCTGCATGCGCGCGCATCATGCCACGCGCGCGCGGCGCGGGCCGTCCGCACGGCGCGTCACCCGCGCCTGCGGAGGTCGCCACGTGCCGCGACGCGCGGATCCGTCCTGCGCGAGCGGCCGCGAGACCGCGCGGGGACCGGGTGGAGGAGCGGGTCCCCGGACGAGCCTCCGCAAACCTTGCGCACACCGGAGGGCCCCCGAACCGCAAACGCATTGTCTGCACGGAGCGCCCTATAAAACCCCGGGCGTACGCGGGCCTAGCTCGTGCAAACAGACGCCGATCAAGTAAAAGGAAGTCTGTCGCGGGGGAGGAACTGCGGTGCTCTCGAACGCTCCGGTCTCTGACTGCAACGCCTGCTCGCTGGGTCTCGCTTCGCAGGGGCGCTGCCGGCTGACGCCCACCTCGCGCGAGTCCGGCGCCACGATCTGCGCGCAGGGCGAGCGCCCCCGGACCGTCTACTTCGTCAAGGAAGGCTTCGTCGCCCTCTCGGCGGTGAGCCCACGCGGCTCCGAGCTGCTCCTCTCGCTCCGCGGGCCGACGTCGCTCCTCTGCACCGAGTCGCTGCACGGCGAGCCCTCGCCCTTCGAGGTCCGCGCGCTGTCGCGCGTGAAGATCTGCGGGATCGGCGGCGACGCGATGTCCCAGTGGATTGGACCCGAGAAGAGCGCCGCGCGGGTCGTCCTCGATCTCCTGCTCACCGAGTCTCGCGCCCAGCGCGACGAGGTGAACTGGCGCCAGGGCGACTGCCTCTCGCGCGTCGCGCGCTTCGCGCTCGCTCACGCCCGCTTCCTCGCGGATCGCCCGAACGCGGTTCGCAAGCAGGTGGTGGCTCGGCTGCTGGGGATGCGCCCGGAGACGCTCTCGCGCTGCCTGACGAAGCTCGAGAAGGACGGTGTGGTCGACGCCTCTCGCGGCGTCCGCGTGCTCGATCAGCGCCGCCTCGCGGCGATCGCGATGGAAGACAACGCGGCCTGATCCCTGTTAGAAGAGGGCCGTCGCACCGAGGTTCAGAAAGGACTCCCGCATGTTTCCCAAGCTCGGAATGGGCGAGCTCGTCGTCATCCTGCTCATCGTCGTGATCCTGTTCGGGTCGAGCAAGCTCCCTCAGCTCGGAGCGGGCCTGGGTCAGGGCATCCGCAGCTTCAAGAAGTCGTTCTCGGGCGAGGACGAGGAGAAGCCGGCGGAGCCGAGCGCCTCCTCGCAGGATCAGGCGTCGAAGGCCGGCAAGCAGGCGTAGCCGACCTCGCACCGCGCGACCGCGCGGTCCCCATCTTCCGACTCTCGTCGGGGGCGAGCGCGACCGTGCTCGCCCCCGCGCCTTTTGCGGCCTTACCGGCGCGCCTCCCTTCCCGTTACCTCGCACATGATCCTCGGCCGGCGCGCGGGATGCGTCCCACCGCCCGGACCCGCTCGAGCCGTCCCACCCCGTGTGGGCCCAGCCTCGCGCGCGCCCCGTTCCGCGTTCGCTCGCACAGGCGGTCGCCAGCGGCCGGGAGATGCCCAGGCGGGTTGCGAGCCCGAGGAAAGCACCGGCTCGCGGGCCCGGCCGGCGGGCGAATCGCGCCGCTCCGCGCGGTCCCTCCGGAGCGTGACGCGAAGGCATCCCCCTTGAATGGTTGGAGCGTCACGCAGGGGGGAGAACACCATGAAGCGCATCCTGGTCGCCGTCGACGGCTCCGACTCATCGCTCAAGGCGGCCCGCATGGCCGCCGACATCGCGCTGCGCTTCGGCGCCAAGCTCTCGCTCGTCCACGTCGTCCCGAAGCTGCTGCTTCCGCCGGACGTGTACGGCCTCACCATCGCCGAGGTGGAGCGGGAGCACCGCGCCTACGCGGACCGCCTGCTCGAGCGGGCCGTGGAGGCCATCGAGGAGCCCGCCATCGAGGTCAGCACCTCCGTGCTGTACGGCGCGCCCGCCGAGGCGATCGCCGAGGAGGGCGCGGCGGCCGACGTCGGCATGATCGTCGTCGGGAGCCGCGGCCACGGCGCGGTGGCGCGCATGTTCCTCGGCAGCGTCTCCGACCGGCTCATACACATCAGCCCGAAGCCCGTCCTGGTGGTGCATTAGACGGCAGCGCGCGCGGCACCGGACGCGCCGCCGCCGGGCCCGCGCGAGGGAGGGCTCCGGGTGCGGCAGCGCCGGGCCGTTCGCCCGTTGACCGGAGGGGGGCGCGCCGCTAGATGAGCGGTGTGCCCGAGACGGTCTTCGACGAGCTGAAGCGGTACGTCCGCTGGGGGGAGACCGACGAGCAGGCGCTCCGGACGCTGCACGGGTTCGCCGCGCCGCAGTTCCAGCTCCTGGCCGAGGAGTTCTACGACCGCATCCTCAAGCACGAGGGGGCGCGCGCCGCGCTCGCGGGCGGCGAGAGCCAGGTCGGTCATCTGAAGGTGACGATGGTCGCCTGGCTCGATCGGCTCCTCGCGGGGCCGTGGGACGAGGCGTACTGGGAGCAGCGCTACCGGATCGGCCGGGTGCACGTCCGCATCGGGCTGCCGCAGCACTACATGTTCGGAGCGATGAACGTGCACCGGACGGGGCTCGCGCGCATCGCCTACGAGGCGTTCCACGACGATCCGGACGCGCTCCAGCGCGTGCGGACCGCGCTCGGGAAGATCCTGGACCTCGAGCTCGCGGTGATGCTGCACACCTACCGCGACGACCTCCTCGCCCAGCAGGCGCGCGTCGAGCGGCTCTCCACCTTCGGTCAGCTCGTCGGCTCGATCGGCCACGACCTGCGCAACCCGCTCGGCGTGATCGAGACGTCGCTGTACATCCTGCGGACGCGCATCGGCGAGGGCGACGAGCGCGCGAAGAAGCACCTCGACCGCATCGGCGAGCAGCTCGGCGTCGCGAACGGGATCATCACGAACCTGCTCGACATGATCCGTAACCGCCCGCTCGCCCGCGAGCGCGTCGCGCTGGCGGAGGTGCTGGGCGGCGCGGCGGCGGTGGTGAAGCGCCCCGCGGGCGTCTCCCTCGACCTCGACGGGCTCGACGCGATCCCGGAGGTGGAGGGGGATCCGGTCCAGCTTCGGCAGGTGTTCGTGAACCTGCTCGAGAACGCGGTCTTCGCCGCGTCGCCCGAGGGCGCCGTGGCGGTCCGCGCGCGCGCGGCCGACGGGAGCGTCGCGCTCGAGGTGGAGGACACCGGCCCGGGCGTCGACCCCGCCACACGCAGGCGGCTCTTCGAGCCGCTCATCACCACCAAG
Organism: Anaeromyxobacter soli; assembly: GCF_022808855.1. Lineage (GTDB taxonomy): Bacteria > Myxococcota > Myxococcia > Myxococcales > Anaeromyxobacteraceae > Anaeromyxobacter > Anaeromyxobacter soli. The sequence goes on along the minus strand of NZ_JAKZLF010000008.1, from coordinate 144,113 downwards.
GACAAGGGCATCGGTCTCGGGCTCGCGCTCGTGAAGCGGATCGCCGAGCGCCACGGCGGGACGGTCGAGTACTCCGATCGCCCGGGCGGCGGCGCGCGCTTCACGGTTCGACTGCCCGCCTGACGCGCGAGGTCTCCATGCGCCGCTACCTCATCGTGGACGACAACCGCGAGTTCGCCGAGAACCTCGCCGAGATCCTGCGGGACGCGGGCGACGAGGTCGCCATCGCGGAGAACGGGCAGGAGGCGCTCGAGCTCGCGCACGGGTCCCGCTTCGACGCGCTCCTCACCGACATGCGGATGCCGCTCATGGGCGGCGCGGAGCTCGTGCACGAGATCCGCCGGGTGGACCCGGAGGCCGCCGCGATGGTGATCACCGCCCACGTCGCGGACGACGCGATCGAGGCCGCGCGGCGCGAGGGGCTCCTCGCCGTGCTGCCCAAGCCGGTCGCCGTGAGTCGGCTCCTCGACCTGCTCGCGGTGGCGCGCCGCGACGGGCTCGTCGCCGTCGTCGAGGACGACCCCCGCATGTCGGACAACCTCTGCGAGGCGCTGCGCGGCCGCGGGTTCGCCGCCGTCACGGCCGCGTCGGTGCTCGAGACGGAGCGGCTCGGCCCGGTGAAGCCCTTCTGCGCGCTCGTCGACCTCCGCGTCCCCGGCGGAACGGACGGCGAGGCGATGCGCCGGCTCCGCGAGAAGTTCCCCGGGCTGCCGATGATCGTCGTGACCGGCATCCCCGAGGTCCCGGCGCTCCCGCACGAGGGGTACTTCACGAAGCCGTTCGACACCGCGGAGCTCCTCTCCGCCGTGGAGCGGCTCCACCGCCACCGCGGCGAGGCGGTCGCGCGCCCATGAAGGACGCCCCCAAGCCGGCGCGCATCCTCGTCGTCGACGACAACGAGGGGCTGGTCGACAACCTCTGCGAGATCCTGGACGGCGCGGGCTACTCGGCGCGCGGCGCCGGGACCTGCCGGCAGGCGCTCGCGACGGCGCGCGACGGGTTCGACGTCGCGCTCGTGGACCTGCGACTGCCGGACGGCGACGGCACCGCCCTCGCCCCCCAGCTGAAGGAGCTCTCGCCCGACGGAGAGGTGGTGCTCCTCACCGGCTTCGCCACCCTCGAGTCGGCGGTCGCGGCGGTGCGCGCGGGGGCCTGCGCGTACCTCGTGAAGCCGTGCGCGACGCAGGAGCTGCTCGTCACGGTCGAGCAGGCGATGCGGCAGGTGCGCCTCCACGGCGAGAAGCGCGAGCTCTCGCGGCGCGCCCAGATGGCCGAGCGGCTCGCCACGGTCGGCACCATGACCGCCGGCCTCTCGCACGAGATCCGCAACCCGCTGAACGCCGCGGCCCTGCAGCTCTCCGTCCTGGAGCGCCGCATCCAGAAGCTCCACAAGGACACCCAGGGGCCGCTCCTCGAGCCGCTCACGCTCGTGCGCGACGAGATCAGGCGGCTCGATCACATCCTCGAGGACTTCCTCCAGTTCGCCCGGCCGCGCGAGTTCGTGGCGCGGCCGATCGAGGTGGCCCCGCTCCTGAACCGCATCCTGGATCTGCTCGGCGCCCAGGCCGAGCGGCGCGAGATCCGCCTCGAGCGCGAGCTCGAGCCGGTGCCGCCGGTCGCGGGCGACGAGGAGCGGCTCCGCCAGGTGCTCGTGAACTTCGGGCTGAACGCGCTCGAGGCGGTGAAGGACGGCGGCCTCGTGCGAGTCTCCTGCCGGGAGGTGCCCGCCGCGAGCGGCACCGGCGAGGCGCCGGGCCAGGTCGCGATCGTCATCGACGACGACGGCCCCGGCGTCCCGCCCGAGTCGCGCGACCGGATCTTCGAGCCGTTCTTCACCACCAAGGCGAAGGGCTCGGGGCTCGGGCTCTCCATCGTGCACGCGATCGTCACGCAGCACGGGGGCACGATCACCGTCGCGGAGTCCCCCGAGGGCGGAGCGCGGTTCGTCCTCGAGCTGCCGCAGGCGCGCTGAACGGCGCGATTCGCGTCATCGAAGGTGTCGCGAAGTGGACTGTCGTCTACTGTCTCCGGCATGCACCGCTTCCGCGCTCCCTGGGACCGCTCACTCCGGATCACGACCGCGCTCGTGCTCGTCCTGATCGTCGCCGCCGCGGCGACGGCGCTCGCCGCCGCCGCGCACGCGGGCTGGTCCCTCCCCCGGGTGGCGCTCGCCGCGCTCGTCGCTGCCGTCCCCGTCGGCGCATGGGCGCTCGGGCCCCGCGGCTTCGTGATCGGGGGCGGCTTCCTCCGCATCGAGCGGAACGCCTGGCCGGCGCGACTCGTACCGCTCCGCGAGGTCCGCACGGCCGAGCCCCTCGCCCCCGACGCCCTGCGCGGTGCGCTCCGGCTCCTCGGCACGAGCGGGCTGTTCGGACACTACGGGCTGTTCCGCTCGCGCGCCCTCGGTCGCTTCCGGATGTACGCGACGCGCAGCGCCGGGCTCGTGCTGGTGCGCGCGGGCGGAGCTCAGTACGTCCTCTCGCCGGACCGGCCGGAGGCGTTCCTGGCGACGATGGCCGCGTCAGTCGCGGCGGCTCCGCGCGGGCGCTGAGGTCGCGCCCGGCGGGCGGGCCGCCTGCCCTACTCCGCCCCTTCCGCCTTCTCCGCCTCGAGCTCCCCGTGCTCGCGGGGCTCGCGGTTTCCGGAGGCGTACTCCTTCAGCCGGTACTGGATCTTGCGGACGCTGATCCCGAGGATCTCGGCCGCGCGCGAGGTCGAGCCCCCGACCATCTCGAGGGTGCGGAGGATGGCCTCGCGCTCGATCTCGTAGAGCGTCGCGCCGGGGATGAGGGCGCCCGGGGACCGCTCGCGCGGCCGCGGCCCGCGCAAGGTCGGCGGCAGGTCGTCCGCGGTGAGCTCGGTCGCCTTGCAGAGCACGACGGCCCGCTCGACGACGTTCTCGAGCTCGCGCACGTTGCCGGGCCAGTCGTGCGAGAGGAGGGCGTTCAGCGTGCCCGGCGCGAGGCCGCGGATCTCCTTGCCGTAGGCCTTCGCGTACTTGTCGATGAAGTGGGAGACGAGCGCGGGGATGTCGCCCTTGCGCTGGCGCAGCGGGGGCAGCGTCACCGCGACCACGTTCAGCCGGTAGTAGAGATCCTCGCGGAACTTCCCCGCCTTCACCTCGGCGGCGAGATCGCGGTTCGTGGCCGCGACGAGCCGCACGTCCACCTTGATGGTCTGCGTGCCGCCGACGCGCTCGAACTCCTTCTGCTGCAGGACCCGCAGGAGCTTGATCTGGAGCGCGGGCGAGATGTCGCCGATCTCGTCGAGGAACAGCGTCCCGCCGTCGGCGAGCTCGAACCGCCCCTCCTTGCGGCCGATGGCGCCGGTGAAGGAGCCCTTCTCGTGCCCGAAGAGCTCCGACTCGAGGAGGGTCTCGGAGAGCGCCGCGCAGTTCACCTTGATGAACGGCTTGTCGGAGCGCGGCGACTCCTCGTGGAGCGCCTGCGCGATGAGCTCCTTGCCGGTGCCGGACTCGCCGAGGATGAGGACGGTCGCGCGGGTCGGCGCGGCGCGCTTGACGACCTCGTAGACGGCCTGCAGCTCCGGGGCGTCGCCGACGATGTTGTGGAACCGGTAGCGCTCGCGGACGCGCTCGCGCAGGTTCGCCGTGTCTCGCTGGAGCCGGAGCTTCTCGAGCGCCTTCTCGAGCACGACGATGACGGCGTTCACGTCGAGCGGCTTGACGAGGTAGTTCTCCGCCCCGGCCCGCATGGCCTCGACCGCCGCCTCGACGCTCGCGAAGGCGGTCATCATGACGAACACCGCGTCGGAGCCCTGCTCGCGCGCCCGCTTGAGGAGCGTGATGCCGTCCATGCGCGGCATCCGCACGTCCGCGAGGACCGCCGCGGGGGCGAACCCCGGCAGCAGCGCGAGCGCCTCCTCGCCATCCGCCGCCTCCGCGATCTCGTAACCCTCCTCGGTGAGGATGGTCCTGAGCGCGACGCGCGCGTTTTGCTCGTCGTCGACGACGAGGATCCGCTCTTTCCCCGAGCGGCCGGCCGTGTTCGGAATGTTCACCGTTGCCTCACGCCAAGCGCAAACCGTGCAGGATGCCGCACGTTATGCATGATCCTGCGCGCGAGATCCACCAGATCTCGACGCAAGTCCCCAATCCTACGGGACAAAGCCGCTTACCAACCCCGCCTGGCTCACGCGCTTCCCTGGGGGAGCGAGCCGGCCCCCTCGACCCGACCGAGCCGGTCGAAGGGTCTCCACCGGAACCGGGCCCCGAGTGACTCGGCCACGCTCCGGCACGCCTCCTCGGACAGGCCGGGGAGCGCAACCGCGCTCGCCGCCACATCCGGGATGCAGCGCACCGCGCTGCGGATGAAAGCCTTCACGGACTCGTACGCCGCCTCGCCGTACCGGCTCGGGCAGATCCGTGCGTAGGTCGCGGGGTCCGCCGCGTTGAGCGAGACCGAGACGGCCGAGATCCCAGCGGCCGCGAGCGCGGGAGCGACGTCGTAGCCCTCGCGCAGGGACGCCAGCCCGTCGGTGTCGACCCGCACGCGCTCCACGCCCGCTGCCCGCAGCCTGCGAGCGACCTCGAGCAGGACGGCGAGCCGTCGCGTCGGCTCGCCGAGGCCGGTGAAGACGACCTCGGATCGCCCTGCGATCCCGGCGTGCACGGCCGCTTCCCAGACCTCGTCCGCGCTCGGGTTGCGGGCGAGGCGGAGGTCGAACCCGCCCACCGTCCAGTCGTCGTCGCGGATCTTCGGACAGAAGACGCACGCGAGGGTGCAGGCGCTCGTCAGGTTCAGGTAGAGCGCGTCGCCAAGCGAGTAAGCGAGCGTCGGCTCGCGCTGTGCGATCTCGGGCAACACGGGCGGGTGAAATAGCAGGCCCCCGCCTGGAGCGCTACACGACGACGCCTGCGGGCGGGAGTGACTACCTCTACAACCGCCCGGACCGGCCTGCGATTTCGCTTGAAGCGCCGCGTCAATCCAGGAGGTGCACGTGGCCGCTGCAGGCCAGGCAGTAGCGCGCCTCGGGGATCGCGCGGAGGCGCTGCAGGCCCAGCGGGCCGCCGCAGTTGAGGCAGCGGCCGTAGCTCCCCTCCTGGATCCGCGCGAGCGCCGCGTCGATGTCGGCGAGCTCCCGCCGGGCCAGCTCCGAGACCGGATCGGGCATGGCCTCGTAGTCCGTCCAGCGCGCGGCGGGATCCGCTGCGGCGTGGGACGTTCCCTGGCTGAGTGAGCGGCGGCGACGCAGCAGGACCTCGCGCGCCTCCGCCTCGATACGACTCATGGGGTCCGCCCCTCTTCACGAGGCGTGCCTCCAGGAATCCCGCGTGATTCCGCGATGTACCCGCCAGAGTTTGCGTGCGGCCGAGCAGGTGACGCACGCCTTGCGCAGCGCCGAATGGGGCTCCACGTCCAGAGCCGCCGCGGGTTCGGGGGCGCAGTCCCCGCCTCGACACCTCACCGCCTCAGCGCGCGAGACACGCCCACGTAGCCGACTGCGAGCGCCGCCGCGATGGGCAGGAGCCAGAGGCCCGCCGCGAGGCGGTGCTCGATCACGTCGAGCCTGTCGCCCGCGAGCAGGAGCGCCCAGCGCGTCGCGCGGTGCTCCGGCACGCGATACGCGAGGCGCCGCACCGCGCCGGAGAGCGCTCGCGGCGGCGCGGCGGTGCCGAACACCGGCGTCGCGTGCAGGAGCCCCGACCGCGCGAGCGGCGTCAGGTCGTGCTGCTGCTCGGGCCTGTCCCAGTGCGCGCCGGGGTCCGGTGCGCGCCGCTCGCGCGGCACGCCCGGACGCACGCCCGTGGCGCCGTCGATGCCCGCGCCGGAGACGTTCACTCGACCCGCGTCGTCCATCTCCTCCCCCTCTACGCGCTCGGCACGAGCACGCACTTCACGCAGCCGTCCGCCTTCGCGTCGAAGAGGTCGTATGCCTCCGGCGCGCGCTCGAGCGGGAACCGGTGCGTGATGAGCCCCTTGCCGTCGAGCCGGCCCGCGCGGACGTGCTCGAGCAGGTGCGGCATGTAGCGCTTCACGTTCGCCTGGGCCATCCGGAAGGTGAGGCCCTTGTTCATCGCGACGCCGATCGGGACGAGGTTCGCGGGCGGGCCGTACACGCCGACGATCGAGACGGTCCCGCCCTTGCGGACCGAGTGGATCGCCCAGTGGAGCGCGATCGACGATCCGGGCGCGAGCTTCAGCTTGCGCCCGACGAGCGTCTGCCACGCCGAGCCGGAGGCCTCCATCCCCACCGCGTCGACGACCACGTCCGGACCGTGCCCGCCCTTCAGCGCCTTCAGCGCGGCGATGGGATCGTGCTCGCGCCGAAGGTCGATCGTCTCGGCGCCGGCCCAGCGCTCGGCGAACCCGAGCCGCGCCTCGATCCGGTCGACCGCCACCACCCGCGACGCGCCGAGGAGCCACGCGGAGCGCGCCGCCACGAGCCCCACCGGCCCGCAGCCGAGCACCGCCACCACGTCGCCCTGGCGGATCGCGCCCATCTCCGCGGCCTGGTAGCCCGTGGGCAGCACGTCGGACAGGAGGAGCACGTCCTCGTCGTCGAGGTCGTCGGGGATCTTCATCGGGCCCACGTCCGCGAACGGCACCCGGACGTACTGCGCCTGGCCGCCGTCGTAGCCGCCGGTCGTGTGCGAGTAGCCGAACACGCCCGAGGCGAGGTCGTTCATCGGGTTCGAGGACTCGCAGTCGCCGTACAGCCCGCGCTCGCAGTAGAAGCAGGTGCCGCACGAGATGTTGAAGGGCACGACGAGCCGGTCGCCTGCGCGCACGCCGCGGACCGACGACCCGATCTCCTCGACCACCCCGGTGAACTCGTGCCCGAACGTCGTGCCGACGCGGGTGTCCGGGACCATCCCGTGGAAGAGGTGCAGGTCCGAGCCGCAGATCGCGGCGCGGGTGACCCGCAGGATGACGTCATCCGGGTGCTCGATCCGAGGCGCGGGCTTGTCCCTCACCCGCACCCGGTACGGCCCCTCGTAGACGAGCGCGCGCATCGCCCTCCCCACGGGAAAGGTTCGACGTGCCCGCGCGGAGCGCAAACGGGACGCTCGCGCGGCCGCCCGAGCTAGGCGGTGTCGAGCTCCGAGGAGCGCACCAGGCGGACGCCCGCCCGGGCGAACGCGCGGTCGATCTCGGTCCGGCGCTCCGGGAAGACCGCGCGCGTCAGGTCGTCGAGCACGAAGGTCTCGAAACCCTCGGCCGCCGCGTCCTCCGCGGACCAGAGCACGCAGAAGTCTCGCGCGAGGCCGCACAGGAACACGCGCCGCACGCCGCGCGCGGCGAGCCACGCGCCGAGGCCGGTGGTGGGGCGGTGCCCGTCCGGCCCGACGTTCTCCCGGAACGCGCTGTAGGAGTCCACCGTGAGGTGGATGCCCTTGCGCAGGATCATCGTGGCCGCGACGTCCGGGAACTCCGGGTGGAGGGCCGAGCCGCGGCTGCCGCGCACGCAGTGGTCCGGCCAGAGCTCCTGGGGCCCCTGCGCGAGGGCGATCGTCTCGTAGGGCTTCGCGCCGGGATGGGCCGACGCGAACGAGACGTGTCCCGGCGGGTGCCAGTCCTGCGTCGCCACCACCGTCGCGAAGCGCGGCGCGAGCCGCGCGATCGGCGCGACGATGGCGTCGCCGTCCTCGACGGCGAGGGCGCCGCCCGGCAGGAAGTCGTGCTGCAGGTCGACGGCGAGGAGGGCGTCGTGCTCGCGATCGATTCGCATGCGTCTCCAGTTTAACCGGGGCGCGCGCCGCGTTCCCCTCCTCGCGCGCGCCGCCCTCCGGCCACCCGGCCGGGGGGAAGTCCAGGACCGCGCGCGCCGCGCGAAGAGGCCCGGAACCGGCCGGAATCCGTGTTGTCTCGGGCGCGGGCCTGAGCTAGCTTGCGCGCACCATGGACAAGATCTGGGTCAAGGACGTCAAGGAGGGCGAGCGGCTGAAGAGCGTCTTCCTCGTCGCTCGCAAGGCGGTGCCCACCGCGAAGAGCGGCAAGACGTACCTGTCGGTCACCTTCCAGGACAAGACGGGGGAGCTCGAGGCCCGCGCGTTCGAGCGCGTGGACGAGCTCTCGGGGCTCTTCGACGAGAAGGACTACGTCGAGGTCGAGGGCCCCATCGGCGCGTTCCAGGGCAAGCCCCAGCTCAAGATCGAGACGGCGGCCAAGGTCGCCGACGCCACGGCGCTCGACGCGGCGGAGTTCGTGTGGGCGCCGCCGCCGGAGCCCAAGAAGCCCGAGAAGCCGGGGCCGAGCGAGGGCGAGGACGCGCTCTGGAAGGAGCTCGTCGGCATCGTCGACGTCATCGTCGATCCGCACCTGAAGAGCCTCGTGAAGGCGTTCGTGGACGACGAGGACGTCGCGAGCCGCATGCGCCGCGCCCCCGCCGCGAAGTCCGTCCACCACGCCTACGCGGGCGGCCTGCTCGAGCACACCGTCTCGTCGCTCAAGCTCGCGCACCGGATCGCCGACCACTACCCGCAGGTGGACCGCGACATGCTCGTCGCCGGCGCGTTCTTCCACGACCTCGGCAAGATCCGCGAGATCCAGGGCGATCGGAACGCCGAGTACACCGACGAGGGCCGGCTGGTGGGCCACCTCGTCATGACCGCGCAGTGGGTGCACGACAAGGCCCGGCGCGTGGGCGTGCCGCGCGACCTCGAGCACCACGTCGTGCACATGGTCCTCGCGCACCACGGCCGGCTCGAGTACGGCTCGCCGAAGCCGCCGATGACGCTCGAGGCGCTGCTCACCCACTACATCGACGAGCTCGACAGCCGCGTGAACTCCTGGCTCAACCTGATGGCCAAGGAGTCCGGCTCGAAGCGCTGGACCTCGTCGGACAACGTCTACGAGCAGCAGATCTGGCGGGGCCAGCTCCCCACCGTGCAGGCCGAGAAGAAGGGGCCGCCGGCGGAGCTCATGACGCCCGTGATCTACGTGCCGCGCGAGGGCGGCGGCGCCGGCGGCGGACCGAAGCGGAACAAGCCGCCGCGCGAGAAGCGCGCGCCCGCGCCGCGGCCGCCGCCCGCGCAGGGCGAGGCGAGGCCGGCCGAGGGCGCCCCGGCGCCGCGTACGGCGGAGGCACAGGCGCGGCCCGAGGGCGCCGTGCGCGAGGCGCGCCCCGAGCGCGGCCCGCGCGAGCACCGCGGCGGCCCCGGCGAGCACCGCGGGCCCGGCGGCTTCGGCGACAAGAAGCGGGGCTACACGGGGCCGCGGCTCCCCGGCGACAAGGGGCCGCATCGCCCGCCCGAGAAGAAGAACCTGACGCACAACCCGTTCGCCGCGCTCGCTGCCAAGCTCGAGGACACCGGCAAGGCGGAGGCGCCTCCTCACGCCGAGGAGCCGGCCACGCCGGCCTCCGCTCCCGTGGAGGCCGCTCCGGAGACCGCGCCGGTGGACTCCGCACCCGAGCAGGCGTCTGCCGCCCCGGCCGACGCCCCCGCGGCCGAGCCGAAGCAGGGCACGTAAGCGCCCTGACGCGCGTACAATCGCCCCCGTGCGCCCGACGACCGGGCGCGCGGGGGCTCCCTGATGGTTCCGTTCGGCCGCACGGCGGCGATCTTCGACGTCGACGACTCGCTCCTCGACGGGAACGCCGGCACGATCTTCACCTGGTACCTGTACAACCAGAAGGTGATGCGGCCGGAGATGCGCGCGCGGATCCCGCGCATCATCTACGAGTACGCCCGCCACCGGCTGACCGAGCAGGACATGGTCGAGGTCGGCTCGCGCTGCCAGCAGGGCCTCTACGCCGACGACCTCCGCGCCCACGCGCACGCCTGCTTCGAGCGCCACCTGCGCAGGCGCATCACCTCCGGCGCGATGCGCCACATCCGCCGGCACCTGCTGTCCGGCCACTTCGTCCTCATCGCGTCCGGGTCGCCGCAGTACGTGGTGGACGAGATCGGCCGGCACCTGCGCGTCCACGCGGCGATCGGGACCCGCACGCGCGTGGTGGACGGCAAGGTGACGGACCAGATCGTCCCGCCGGTCGTGTTCCGCGAGGGCAAGCGCGCGGCCGTGGAGGCGGTGCTCGAGAAGTGGGACCTCGACCCGTCGCGCAGCTGGCTCTACTCCGACTCCATCGCCGACGTGCCGCTGTTCGAGGCGGTGGGGAACCCGGTGGTCGTGAACCCCAAGGCGCCGTTCCGCGCGTTCGCCCAGCGCCGGGGCTGGGAGCTCCAGGAGTGGCGCGAGCGGAACCGGCCCGGGGAGCCGGGCGACGTCGCGGACGAGTGGGGCAGCTGGGGCGGGTAGCCTCAACGATCAATTCGCGAACAGGCGAGCAAAGCGAGTCCGCCGGGGCGCACGTGCGCGCGGAGCTTCGCTCGGCGGGGCGGGGGGCGCAGCCCCCGGTCAGATCCGGAACAGGCGCCGCACGTTCGCCGTCGTCGCGGCCGCGACCTCGTCGAGCGTCGCGCCCCACAGCTCCGCCACCTTCTCCGCGGTCTTCACCACGTAGGCGGGCTCGTTGCGCTTCCCGCGGAAGGGCACCGGCGCGAGGAACGGGCTGTCGGTCTCGACGAGGAGCCGGTCGCGCGGGACGATCCTCACGGCCTCGCGGATCGCGTCCGCCGTCTTGAACGTCACGACCCCGGCGACCGAGATGAGGAGGCCGAGGTCGAGGTAGGCGCGCGCGGCGGACACGTCGCCGGTGAAGCAGTGGATGACCCCGCCCGCGGCCGGCACCCCTTCCTCGCGGAGGATCGCCGCGCAGTCCGCGTCCGCCTCGCGCACGTGGACGACGAGCGGCTTCGCCGCGGCGCGCGCCATGCGGATCGAGCGGCGGAACCCCGCGCGCTGATCCTCGCGGGGCGAGTGGTCGTAGTGGTAGTCGAGGCCGGTCTCCCCGACCGCGACGACGCGTGCGTCCGCCGCGAGCCGGGCCGCGGTCGCCCAGTCCTCCTCCGGGACGCGCGCGGCCTCGTGCGGGTGGACGCCGATCGTCGCGCTGAAGAAGCCGGGATCGCGGGTCGCGAGCTCGAGCGCGTTGCCGAAGTCTCCAGGCTTGCGCCACAGCCCCACGCAGACGACGCGCTCGAGCCCGGCGGCGCGCGCCCGCGCGACGACGCCGTCGAGGTCCTGGGCGTAGTCCTCGTAGTCGAGGTGGGCGTGAGAGTCGATGAGCCCCATGCGATCCGTCTCCCCTGCCCTCCCCGGCCGCGCGTCGCCCCCGCCCTACTTCACGCGCGTCCCGGGCGCGATCGAGTCGGCGACCGTCACCACCGACAGGTTCGGCGGCTCGCCCGCGGCGAGGAGCATGCCCTGCGAGGTGATGCCGCGCAGCGGGCGCGGCGCCAGGTTCGCGACGACGACGATCCGCCTGCCGACGAGCGCGCCGGGATCCGGGTACGCCTGCGCGATGCCGGCGACGATGGTGCGCGGCTCGGGATCGCCGGCCTCGACGGTGAGCTTCAGGAGCTTGTCCGCCCCCTGGACCTTCTCGGCAGCGCGCACGAGGGCCACGCGGAGCTCGAGCCTGGCGAAGTCGTCGTACTGGATGACGCCCGGGGGCGGAGGCGGCGCCGGCTTCGCGCTCGCCTTGGTGGCGGTCTCCGCGGGACTCGTCGCCTTGGCCACCTTGGGAGGCGGCGCCTTCGCCTCGGGCGGCACCACGATGAGCTTCTCCACCTGCTTCGCGTCGAGGCGCGCGATCTGGGGGGGCTTCGCGGCGACGGCGACGGGGCCGCCGGCGAAGGCATCGAAGCCCTCGTCCCAGCGCGCCGGCCGCTCCTGCCCGAACGCCGCGGCGAGGCCGTCGCAGAAGCGCGGCATCACCGGCCAGAGGATCGTGGCGATGCCGCGGAGCGCCTTGGCGCAGGAGTACAGGAGCGCCCGGCTCGCCGCCGAGGCCGGATCCTCCCAGGGCTTCGCCTCCTGGAGCCGCTTGTTGCAGCGGTCCGCCACCTGGTTCGCCGCGCGGACCACCTCGCGGTACTCCAGCGCGCCGTACGCGGCGCGCGCCTGCGCGAGGGCCGTGCGCGTCACCTCGACGAGCGCCGGCTCCGGGGCCTCCGCGAGCGGCGCCCCCGCGCGGGGGACGAGCGCCGCGACGCGCGAGGCGAGGTTCGCGACGTTGTTCGCGAGGTCGGCGTTGACGCGGTTGCGGAACTCGTCGAGCGCGAGGTCGAGGTCCTGCACGCTCGGCCCGAGGTTCGCCGCGTAGAAGTAGCGGAGCAGCTCGGGGTCGAGGCCCGAGTCGAGGTAGGTGCGTCCGGTGATGAAGCTCCCGCGGGTCTTCGACATCTTCTCGCCGTTCACGGTGAGGTGCCCGTGCACCGGCATCCGGTCCGGCCGCTTCAGGCCGGCCGCCCAGAGCATCGCCGGCCAGAACACCGCATGGAAGCGCAGGATGTCCTTGCCGATGAAGTGCTCGAGGCGCGCGTCCGCGCCCTCGGCGAGGTAGCGGCGCTCGAACTCGGCCGCGGTGAGCCGCTCGCCCTCCGGCGCCTCCTCCGTGAAGTAGTGCTCCGCCGAGGAGAGGTAGCCGATGGGGGCGTCCACCCAGACGTACAGGAACTTGCCGGCGAACTCCGGATCCTTCACCGGGAACCCGAAGTAAGGCGCGTCGCGCGTGATGCACCAGTCCTGAAGGTCGGCGAGCCAGCCCTTCACCTGCTCCCGCACCCCCGGCTCGAGGTGCCCCTCCTCCTCCACCCACGCGCGGATGATCCCCTGGGCCTTCTTCAGATCCACGTAGGCGTGGTCCGACGAGCGCACGACGGGCGTGCTGCCGCAGATCGCGCAGCGCGGGTCGATGAGGTCGCGGGGGTCGTAGGTCGTTCCGCAGACCTCGCAGACGTCCCCGTACTGGTCCTTCGCGCCGCACTTCGGGCAGGTGCCCTTCACGAAGCGGTCGGGCAGGAAGCGCCGGTCGGTCTCGCAGTAGAGCTGCTCGATCGAGCGCTTGTAGATGAGCCCCTTCGCCTTGAGGGCGTCGTAGACGCGGTACGCCCAGCGCGCGTTCTCGGGCGAGTCCGTCGTGTAATACGTCGAGAACTCGACCCCGAACCGGGCGAAGTCCTGGTGCTGCTCGGCGCGGTACTTCTCGACGAACGCCTTCGGCGTCATCCCGGCCTTCGCGGCGTTCAGCTCGATGGGCGTGCCGTGGGAGTCGGCCGCGCAGACGTAGGTGACGTGGTCGCCGCACGCCCGCCGGAACCGCACGTAGACGTCGGTCTGGATGTACTCGACGAGGTGGCCGAGGTGGATCGACCCGTTCGCGTAAGGGAGCGCGCTCGTCACGAGGAGACGCTGGCTCAAGGGTGGCTCCTTTCGATGTGTCCGCTGGCGAGCAGGCCGAGGAGGACGCGCTCGAGGCGGATCCGCCCGTCCTGCCCGCTCTTCATGGCGACGTCCGCCTCCGCGAGCGCGGCGAGGCCGTCGAGCAGCTCGGCCCGCGAGAAGCGCAGCGCCGCCTGGTACTTCATCCAGAACCCGTAGGGCTTCTTGCCCTTCGCCTCGTCCTCGGGGACGAGCGGGAAGACCTCGGCCTCCCACTCCCGCGCCGAGCCGATGCGCCGGTCGCCCACCGCGCGGCGCGCGCGCTCCCGCTCGACGATCATCCGCCGGACGGTGCTCGCGAGCGAGCCGAGCAGCATGAACGGGCTCCCGCCGTCCGCGATCGCGCGCTCGAGCACGCCCAGCGCCTGCGGGAGGTCGCGGGCCTCGACGGCGTTGCCGAGCGCGAAGAAGGGATCCGAGGCGACGCGGGTCACCACCGCGTCGACGTCCTCCGCGCCGATGACCTTCCGGTCGCCGACGTAGGCGGCGAGCTTCGCGACCTCGGAGGCGAGCGTGCGCGCGTCCTCGCCGACGAGCGCCGCGAGCCGGGCCTCGCCGGCGCGGTCGACGCGCTTGCCGGTCCCCGCGAGGAGCGACTCGAGCACGGGGCCGAGGACGAGCCGCTGCGCGTCCCACGTGCCCTCCTTCTCCAGCTGGATCGTGACCCGGCGCCCGGCCGCGGCGAGCCGCTTCACGAGCGGGAGCCGCCCGTCCACCTTGCCGGCGGCGACGACGAGGACGTGGCCGCGGGCGAAGCCCCGCTCGAGCGCGGCGTCGAGCGCGGACGCGTCGTCCTTCGAGACCTTGAGCTCGCGCTCCGCCGCGAACCGCGCCGCCCCCTCCACGAACGCCGCGTCGTAAGCGCCTTCCGGCACGCCGAGATCCGCCGCGAGCGCGGCGTGGTCGATCCCCCGGTCCGGCGCGAGGTCCTTCGAGGACCAGCCCGCCTTCGCGGCGAGCGCGAGCAGCCGCCGCGCCGCGTCGCGCTGGGCGCCCTTCGCCCACTGGTCCTTCGCGCGCCGGAACGCGTCCTCCGCGTCCTCCTTCGAGGTGAGGAACGCCGGCTCGTGGAGGAGCACGACCTTGCCGCCGCCGAAGAGGCCGCCGGTGGACAGCTCGGCCGCGACCTCGGCGGGCGAGGTGGCGGGGTCGAGCTCGACGAGGTTCAGCGCGCGCTGCGCCTCCGGGACGAGCGCCGAGGCGAGCTCGCGCGCCGCGCGCAGCGCGAGGAACGCGTCGCCGTCGAGCAGGTAGACGGGACGCGGCGCCCCGCCGCGGACGTCCGCGAGGCAGGTCTCGAGCGTGGCGCCCGCCGCGCCGCGCGGCGCCGTCCCCCTACCCCCGGCCATGGAACCACGCGATGAGCATGCGCTCGAGTGCGAGGGTCGCCGACGCGTTCTGGCGCAGGGCGGCGGCGGTCTTCTGGACCTCCTCGCGTCGCCGGACGATCTCCGCGGGCGAGAGCGCCGCGGCGGCGCGCCGGGTGGCCTCGGCGAGATCCCCGAGGGCGAGCTCGGCGGCTCCGGCGCGCGCCGCCAGGACGTCCCGCAGCCAGACCGCGAGGAGCGCGCACAGCTCGGCCGCGCTCTCGCGGTCGTCGCCGTGCTCGCGCGCGAAGGCGAGCCAGGCGCCTGCGTCGGCGGGATCGAGGGCGGCGGCGGCCAGCACCGCGTCCCGCTCGGCGGCGAGCGTCTCCGCGTCGAGCGCGAGGGCGCGCGCCAGCGAGCCCCCCGCGAGCGCGGCCGCGAGCCGCGCCTCCCCGGCAGGCCGGCCCTCCGCCTCGAGCCGCGCCGCGACCGCCGCCGCCGGCAGCGGCGCGAACGGCACGCGCAGGCAGCGCGAGCGGATTGTGGGCAGGAGCGCGTCGGGGCTCGACGCCACGAGCACGAGCGTCGTGTCGTCGGGCGGCTCCTCGAGCGTCTTGAGGAGCGCGTTCTGGGCCTGAGGGTTCATCGCGTCGGCGGGATCGAGGACGACGAACCGGCGGCGCCCCTCGAAGCGCTTCAGGGCGAGGCGGCGGTCCACCACGTCCCGCACCTGGTCCACGACGATGTCCTTGGAGGGCGCGCGGCCGCCCTTCGGATCCCACCTCCCGGCCTTGGCCATCACGCGCTCCTCGTGGAGCACGAGCACGTCCGGGTGGACGCCGCGCGCGATCTTCCGGCACGGCCCGCACGTGCCGCAGGCGTCGTCGCGGCTCCCGCCCTCTGGCGCCGGGGCCTCGCAGTTCGCGGCCTGCGCGAGGAGCCGGGCCGCCGTCGCCTTCCCGACGCCCTCCGGACCACCGAACAGGTACGCGTGGTGGAGCGCGCCGCGCCGCAGGGCGGATCGCAGCGAGGACACGGCGCGATCCTGCGCGATGAGCTCGGAGAACGGCATGACGCGGCGCGGAAGATAACATAAGGGGCGCGCCGGGCGGCCGCCGCGCGCGCTGCGCACCGGCGAGAGGGGATCAGTTCATCCGCCCCGCGAGCCGGGCGACCGCCGCGGTCAGCTCCGCGGGCTCCACCGGCTTCGCGAGGTAGACCTGGAAGCCCGCGAGCAGCGCCTCCGTCCGATCCTCCGCCTGGGTGTAGGCGGTGAGCGCGGCCGCGGGGACGCGCCCGCCGCGCGTCGCCTCGAGGCTGCGGATCTTGCGGATGAGCGCGTACCCGTCCTCCCCGGGCATGCCGAGATCCGACAGGAGCACGTCGGGAGGGCGCGCGGAGAGCGCCGCGAGCGCCTCGCGCGCGGACGCCGCCGCGGTCACGAGGGCGCCGGCCGCCTCCAGCACCTGACGGACCACGTCGAGGGTGTCGGGATCGTCGTCGACGACGAGCACCCGCACGCGCTCGAGCCCCGCGAGCGGCCGAAGCTCGCGCGGCCCGGTCGGCGGCGCCGGAGCCGTCTCCGACGTTCGCCGGGGCCGCTGAGGCGAGATGGGCAGCCGCACGGCGAACGTCGCGCCCCGCCCCGGGCCGTCGCTCGACGCGGAGACGGAGCCGCCGTGCGCCTCCACGAGGTGCCGCACCAGCGCGAGGCCGAGGCCGAGCCCCCCGTGGGCGCGCGTCGAGGACGAGTCCGCCTGGCGGAACCGCTCGAAGAGGTGCGGCAGGAACGCCGGGTCGAGCCCCGCGCCCGTGTCGCGCACGTGGATGGTCACCTCGTCCCCCTCGCGCGCGAGCCGGATCTCCACGCGACCGCCGGGCGGCGTGAACTTGATGGCGTTCGAGAGCAGGTTCCAGACGACCTGCTGCAGCCGCCCCGGATCGCCCGCCACCGGCCCGGCGCGCGGCACGAGCACCGCCGCGATCGAGATGCTCCGCGCCGCCGCGGCAGGACGGACGGCCTCGAGCGCCGCCTCGATGACCGGCACGAGCTCGACGGGACGCACGTCGAGCCGCAGCTGGCCCCGCACGATGCGCGACGCGTCGAGCAGGTCGTCCACGATCTGCGCCTGCGCCTGGGCGCTCCGCTCGATGGTCTCGATCCCGCGCGCGGCCGCGGTCGCGTCGAGCTTGCCGAGCCGGAGGAGCCGCGCCCAGCCGAGCACGGCGTTGAGGGGCGTGCGCAGCTCGTGCGAGACGGTGGAGACGAACTCGTCCTTCGCGCGATCCGAACGCTCCGCCTCCGCGCGCGCACCTCGCTCCCTCGCCTCGAGCCGCGCTCGCTCTTCGCTCGCGCGCTGCCGCTCGGCGTCCAGCTCGCGACGGGCCGTCTCCGCCTCCCGGCGCAGCGTCCCGCCCTCGCGCTCGAGGGTGCTCCTCGCCCTGGAGACCCGCCGGAGCGCGACGCCGAGCGCCACCGCGACCGCCGCCGCGGCGAGCGTCACCGCAGCGAGCAGGATCTGGCCGGCGGACGAGTCCATCGTGGGAGCCTCGACGGGCAGGGATCATAGCGACCGGACGGGGAACCGCGCCGGCCAACCTGTGGGCCGAGGTGGGCCGGGCGAAATGGACAGCCGCGGATGGGTCGGTATCATGACCCACCGGAGCGCGCCCCCAATGAAGATCACGCCCCTCGACATCACTCAGAAGCAGTTCTCCAAGGTGTTCCGCGGCTCCTCCCCCGAGGAGGTCGAGGCGTTCCTCGCCCTCGTGGCGACCGAGTTCGAGTCGCTCGTGAAGGAGAACCTCGCGCTGCGCGAGGAGGACCGCCGCAAGGCCGAGGAGATCGCGGAGTTCAGGAGCCGCGAGCGCGCGCTCCAGGAGACGCTCGTGACGGCCCAGCGGGCCTCCGAGGAGATCCGCGAGTCCGCCCGCAAGGAGGCGGAGATCACGATCTCGGACGCCGAGCTCCAGGCCGAGAAGATCGTCCAGGGCGCGCACCAGCGCTTCCTCCGCATCGTCGACGACATCAACGAGCTGAAGCGCCAGCGCGTCCAGTTCGAGGCGAACGTGCGGACCCTCGCCGAGAGCCACCTGAAGCTCATCGAGGCGTTCCGCGAGCCTGCCCGCGAGGAGACCGTCCAGTACATCCCCTCGCGCCGGAAGGCCGCGGACGAGTAGCGGACGTTCAGAGCGCTCCGGGCCCGCTCGCTCTCATCCTCGCGTAGTCGAGCAGAACGCAGGGGCACGAGCCCGTCGCAGGCGGGGTCGTTTACCGTAGAGCCAGCACCACCGAGCACGGCCACTCGCAGGCGCACGAGCCCGTCGCCGAGCCGGGCGCACGAGGAGCGCAGCCGCGCAGGCGTACTGCTTGCGTTTGAGGATCCGTCACATCTTCGGCTGCTGACCGGAGGGGGGGGAGCGGCTTCGGTCGGACGAGCGGGGAATCGCACGCTCCGGCTGGGCAACGACGGGGTTGGCACGCGCGCACCGGGAAGGCTCCGCGCGGAGCACTGCGGGCGCAGAGCGGTGAGCGTCACCCGATGGGGCGTAAAGGTTCGGAAGCCGGGTAGCACCGAGCGGCGAGTCGTCGCTCTAGCCGCGCGGCCATGTGAACCCAACCCGGTTCGCCGGAGGTCGGCCAACTCCGCTGGCGGCCGCAGCGTCACGGCGCCCACATCCCCAGCTGCATGACGGGACGCAGAGGTGCCACGCCAGCGCCAGAGAGCGGCGTCGGCCCGGCGCTCGCGTCGCGGCGGAAGTGATCCATGTGCTCGCGCCCGAAGGTGTTCTCTGCGTGGAGAAGATTGTGGGCTCGGCAGGCGAGCCGAAGATTGTCGATCGTCGACAGTCCCCCGAGGGCGACGGGTCGGATGTGGTCGAGCTCGAGCTTCCAACGGCTGTTACAGCCGCAGCCGTCCGGACCGACCCAGGCGCAGCGCCCGCCGTCGCGCTTCCACACGGCGCGGCGAACTATCGCCGGGATCGTGGGCCTCGCCCCCGGCGGCTTCGCCGCGACCTGCTTCGCGCCCCTGTTCGAGCCTTCCTCGGAGCCCTCCTTCGCGCACTCCTTCGAACCTTCCTTCGCGTCCTTCGTCTTCCGCTCCGGCGCGGCAGCGCCCTTGCGCTTGCCGTGCTTCTCGATGGCGCAGCGGATCGCCTCGTGGAGCACCGCCGCGAGGTCGCCGTCCGGAACCTTGTGCGACAGGAGTGACCGGAGCGTCTCGAGGTCCTCCTTGCAGGCGCGGTCGAGGGTGACCCGAAGCGACCAGTGCGTCTCCGAGACGGCGAGCGTCTCGGCCCTTCGCTTCGGCTGCGCGACGGTGGGCGGGAGCGCAGGCCGCGAGTCGGCGATGGGGTCCGGGCCGAGGGTCGGTTCAGCAGGGCCGGCCACTGGCGCCGCCTCGGCGCCTGCATCGGACGCCGGGAGCGGTAGCGCTGCGCTCGCTGCGGCGGGCGCGCGCTCGGCCAGCTTGCGGACGCCTGCGCGCGGAGCGGTGCGGGCCTGGACGGAGACGACGAGGTGCTCGACCTCGGCCCGCGTCCGGAAGGCGGCGCGAGCGAGGATGTCGTCCACGTTCTCCTGGGTGAGCACCTGCCCGCGGCGCTATCCGCTGCGCCCTCGTCGATGCCTTTCCGCGGTCTCCGCGCGTGACACGCGCGAGGCGCGTGCGCGAGAGCGGCCCTTCCGCGCCGGCTCCGATGCCGGAGCGCGCTCGAGGCGAGAAGGCGTCAACGGGAAATGTTTCACCCACCGCACCTGGGACGCCCTGCCTCTTCGCGAGAATGCCGCGACATCGGGCGGCACTACCGCTGGCGATAGTTATCACCATGGGTGAAGACGGCCGACCGTCCGTGACGCTCCAGCCCGTGCTCCGGTGCGGCTGCGGAGGCGCCTTCGAGAAGGCCGCACGCACCACGCGCGAAATCATGCCGTCGCCGCGCCCGGCCCGACACGACGAGACGTTCGCCTGCTCCGCCGCCTCCCCGCGTTCATCGGGGTCGAGCACGAGCGCGTGCGCCGACCCCGTCGATGCCCAAATCCGGCACCCGCACTGAAACCGCGGTCGAAACACCCACCGCTCGTCCGGCGAGTACCTGCCGTTGTGATGAATGAGACCGCTTCCGTACGCCGAGCAGCGGAGCGACGAGTCCGCCCGGCGCAGGCAGGCATCGTGCGCCGTAGCCCCAGCAGGCAGGGATCGTGCGCCGTAATCAGTGCGCCTCCGCCCAGCTCCCCCCCACCCCCACCTCCACCTCGAGCGGCACCTCGAGCGCCGCCGCGCCGGACATCTCGCGCCGGACGAGCGCCTCGACCGGCGCGAGCTCGCCTTCGGGGACCTCGAGCACGAGCTCGTCGTGGACCTGGAGGAGCAGCCGGGCCCGGCGCCCCTCGCTCGCGAGCGCGTCGTGCACGCGGATCATCGCGATCTTCACGATGTCCGCGGCCGTGCCCTGGATCGGCGTGTTGATCGCCGTGCGCTCCGCGGCGTTGCGGAGCGCGGGGTTCCGCGCCGCGATCTCAGGCATGGCGCGGACGCGCCCGAACAGCGTGCGCGACTCCCCCGTCGCACGCGCGTCCTCCACCGCCTTCTCGACCCAGCGCCGCACGCCGGCGTAGCGCGTGAAGTACCGGTCGATGATCGCCTGCGCCTCCGCGCCCGGCAGGTCGAGCCGCTGCGAGAGCCCGAAGGCGGAGAGGCCGTAGGCGATCCCGAAGTTCAGCACCTTCGCGATGCGGCGCATGTCCGACGTGACCATGGCGGGCGCGACGCCGAACGTCTCCGCGGCGGTGCGCGTGTGAACGTCGTCGCGGGCGCGGAACGCCTCGAGGAGCGCGGGATCGTGCGAGTAGTGCGCGAGGATCCTGAGCTCGATCTGGGAGTAGTCGGCCGAGAGGAGCCGGGCGCCCTCCGGGGCGACGAACGCCGCGCGGATGCGGCGCGACAGCTCGGTGCGCACCGGGATGTTCTGCAAATTCGGATCGGACGAGGAGAGGCGCCCGGTCGCCGCGCCTGCCTGGTGGAAGGTCGTGTGGATGCGGCTGTCCGCCGGGTCGACGAGCTGAGGGAGCGCGTCGACGTAGGTGCCCTTGAGCTTCGAGAGCCCCCGGTGCTCGAGCACGAGCCGCGGCAGCTCGTGCTGCTCGGCCAGCTTCTCGAGGACGTCCTGGTCGGTGGACGGGCCGGTCTTGAGCCGCTTCAGCACGGGGAGGCCGAGCTCGGTGAAGAGCACCTGCGAGAGCTCGCGGGTGGACGCGATGTTGAAGGGGTGACCGGCGGACGCGTGGATGCGGGTCTCGAGGTCCTGCATGGAGCGCCCGAACTCGGCGCTCATGCCCTCCATGGCGCCGCGGTCGACGAGGATGCCCGCCCGCTCCATCTCCCAGAGCACGGGCACGAGCGGCCGCTCCACGTCCCGGTAGAGGGGCAGGACCTTCTCCTCCTCGAGCGCGCGCTCGAGCGCCGGGACCAGGTCGAGCAGCGAGGCGGCGCACTGCGCGGCCCACGCGCCGGCGCGCTCCACCTCGATCCCCTCGACCGCGACCCGCTCGCTCTTGCGGGCGGCGTCGCCGCCGCTCGGATCGCGCGGCAGCTCGCAGCCGATCCGCTCGCGTGCGACGTCGGCGAGGGCGTGCTCGCGCCGGGTGGGGAGGAGCAGCCGGCTCGCGAGCTCGGTGTCCATCCCCGGCCCCGCGAGCGTGAGCCCGAGCCCCGCGAGCGCGTGCTGCACCGCCTTGCGGTCGTGCGTGTGCTTCGGCGCGTCGCCCTCCAGGAGCGGCCGCAGCGCGGCGCGCACGTCCTCCACGCCGAGCTGCGCGGGCGCCCCGAGGTAGCGGTGGCGCAGCGGCACGTAGAACGCCCTGCCGCCTCCCGCCAGCGCGAGGCCCACCACCGGATCCGTGCGCGGGGCCGGCCCCGCGAGCACGGGCCGGAGCCCCACGGCGGGGGCGGCCGTGAGCGCCGCGACGGCGTCCGCGAGCGCCGCCGCGTCGAGGACGAGCTCCGCGCGCTCCGTGCGCGGCGTCGGCGGGGGCGCGGGCAGGTCCTTCAGGAGCCGGGAGAACTCGAGCTCGGAGAAGAGCGCGCGCACGCGCGAGTCGTCCGGACGTCTCCGCCCGAGCGCCTCGGGCGCGAGCGGGAGGGTGAGGTCGCAGCGCAGCGCCACGAGCTCCCGGTTCATCCGGATGCGCGCCGCGTTCGCGACGATCTTCTCCTTCACCTTCTCGCCGCCGCGCGCGACCGCCGCCGGGATCTCGTCGGGCCGGCGCAGCATCTCCTCGACGGTGCCGAAGCGGCGCACCAGCGCGGCGGCGGTCACCTCGCCGATGCCCGCGATCCCCGGCACGTTGTCGATCTTGTCGCCCAGGATCGCCATGTACTCGACGACCTGGTCCGGCCGGACCCCCAGCTTCTTCTCGACCTCGGCGGGCCCGGTCCACCCGCCCCGGCCGCTCGCCTCGGCCATCGGGTCGTAGAGCGAGAGCTTCTCGTCCACGAGCTGCGCGAAGTCCTTGTCGCCCGTGACCACCACGACCTCGTAGCCCTGCTCGCGCGCGCGGCACGCCAGCGTGGCGATGACGTCGTCCGCCTCCACGCCTCCCTCCTCGATGCGCGGCACGGCGAGGGCGTCCGCCACCTCCCGCACGAGGGGGAACTGCGCGCGCAGATCGTCTGGCGCCTCGGGGCGGTTCGCCTTGTAGGTGGGGTCGATCTCGTTCCGGAAGCTCTTGCGCCCCGCGTCCATGACGAGCGCGACGTGCGTCGGCGCGTGCTCGCGGAGCGCCTTGAGGAGCATCGTCGTGAAGCCGTAGACCGCGTTGGTCGGCGTCCCGCGGGTGGTCGAGAGGTGCGGGATCGCGTGATAGGCGCGGAAGACGAAGCCCGAGCCGTCGATGAGCGTCAGGGTGGGCATGCGGGACGGAACGATAGTCCCACGCGCCGGCGCGGGCAGCGGGAAAACGCGGCGCGCCCGCGAGTCGCGAGGCGGTGCGGCGGAAACGTCGCGGCCCAGGGCCCGCGCGAGGGACGCCTCACCGCAGCGCGCAGCGCAGCCGCTCGGCGCACACGAAGTACTCGTCGCCGTCCTCGATGCGCCGGCGGGCGATCCGCTCGCGCCGGAACCACGTGCCGTTCGACGAGCCGAGGTCCTCGATGAGCCAGCCCGGCCCCTCGCGCACGATGGCGACGTGCTCGCGGGACACCTTCGCGCTGTCCACGACGAGGTCGCAGTGCCGTCCCCGGCCGATGACGAAGCGATCCTTCGCGACCGGCACCTCGGTGCCGTCGTCGCGCACGAGCACGAGCGCGGACGCGACGCCCGCCGCGGCCGACGGCGCAGGCGAGGCGGCCGGAGCCGCCGCGACGGCGGCCGGCACCGGCGGGGGCGCGCGCATCTCGCGCTCGAGCCGCGCGGCCGTGTCGAGCACCTGCTCCGCCACGACGGCGCGCTCGGCCCGCGGCAGCACGGGCGCCCCGGCCGCCGGAGGCGGGGCCCCCGGGCGCGTGGTCGCGGCGACGCTGCCGGGGACCACGTAGCCGTTGAGCCGCATGAACACGTGGACCGCCTGGTTCACGAGCGCCTCGCGGTCGGAGCCCATCTCCTCCGCCATCCGCTCGAGCGCCTCCCACAGGTGGTCGGCGATCGCGACCTGCCGGACCGTCTTCATGCGAGCGCTCCCGGGCGCCCGCGAGGCCCCCCGTCGCGCGCCGCCGAGCTCATCGGATCACCTTGATGGTGTTCACCGGCTCGCTCGGGCTGAAGTCGAGCACGAAGTCGTTCGCGTACGGGACGAGGAACCGGTAGCCCTCGGTGAGGAGACGCTTCCGGGTGTCCGCGGAGAGGCCGGCCTCGCCGGCGATGGCGCTGCGATCGAAGCTCGAGACGGCGAGCGGCAGGACCGCGGCCGTCGAGGTCGGGGAGGTCGGCCCGCGGGAGCTCGGGGCGATCCCGCTGACGGTGACGGCGGAGGTCTGCAGGAGCCGCAGCTGGCTCCAGAGCGTGTGGTCGTCCGCGGGGAAGACCTCCCCCTCCGCCACCGAGCCGTGATAGCCGACCTTGAAGGAGATGACGGGCCCGTTCGCCCGCGGGAACGGATAGAGCGCCGCGGGCCAGGCCTGGTAGCACTCCAGGTCGTCGCCAGGGGCGGCCTCGGTGCCGTGACACTGGTCGGACACGTGGTAGATGCGGCGCGCCTTGCGAGCCAGCACCAGCCGCTCGCAGACGAGCCGGCACGCGGCGTCGCAGGTGCTGAAACCGGCGGGCGGGGTCCGCCAGTCGGCCGGCCAGGGCAGGAGCGGGCACTGCGCCGCGAGGGCGTCCTCGTCCTCGTACTGCAGCGCGAAGTCGGGCGTGGTGGCGACGTCCGCCGCCGGCACGAGCTCCGGCCGCCCGGCGTAGCCGCTCGCGGTCCCGGTCAGCATGAGCCCCGAGGCGCGCACGCGGGCCTGGACGCCGACGGCCCCTGCGCGGAGCGCCTGGAGGCACGCGGGCCAGTCGCGCCACGGGCCGACCGAGCCGTCCGTGTTCACCTTGGGTCGCGGGTCGTCGAGCGGCTCGAGCGCGAGCGCGCCGCCCGGGTAGGCGTCGGCGGGCGGCAGGAGCTCCGTCACCCGGGCCTCGATGGCGGCGTCGCTGGGACAGCCCGCGACGGCGGGGGCGTAGATCTCGGCGAGGTCCCCCACCCGCACGGCGAACGTGGGGTCGTAGACGCGCACCACCTCGGTGAACGGCGTGGCGCCCGAGCCGGTCACCGGGACCTGCATGGCGACCCAGGTCCCGCCGCCGGCCGTGGCGCCGGTCTGGCCGCGGTGCGCCTCGAGCCCCGGGAGCAGCCCCTGGAACGAGACCACCCAGGTCTCGCTGCCAGTGAACCCGGGCGTCACGTGCACGCCCTTCTGGATCTCGGTGGTGTCGTACCCGAGCTTCCAGGTCTCGCCGTCGAGGAACCAGATGCCGAAGATGCGCGGGTGGTCCTCGCCCTCCACCGTCGTTCCGAGCGCGAGGCCGGTCGTGACGCGCGTCTTGGTCTTCGCGCGGATGATCGACAGGTCGTTCGGGACGGCGTACCGGCCCAGATCGGCGTAGTAGATCCGCCCGTTCGCGGACGGGATCGCCGCGACGGCGGTCGTGGCGCGGCGCCCGGTGCCGGGCGCGATCTTCATGAACCCGCTCGGGAAGAGGGCCTCCTCGCCCGGCGGCGGCGTGGCGGGAGGCTCCGCGACGGCCAGCCCGAGCGGGAACTCCGGCAGCGTGATCGGCGCCAGGTACGGCATGAGGCCGGCGTAGTCCGGAACGATGCCGCCGGTCGCCGGATCGATGACCGCGATGCCGCAGCCGATGCGGTGGTTCGGCCCGCAGCGCGTCGGATCGACCACGGCGTAGACGCGATCCACGGCCGTGGCCTGGAACTCGCTGGTGTCGTCGTAGAAGGCGCCGTAGATGGCCGAGGGCCACTCCGTGAGCCGCTCCTGCAGGCGCGCCGCGGCCACGAACCGCGTCGGCGCGCGGGCGTCGAGCGCGCGGATCGTCCAGTCGGCGGGCGCACCTGCCACCGTGATCTCGGCGACGCCCTCCACCGCGCCGATCGGATCGGGGGACGCGGCGTACAGGTGGAGCGGGTCGTGGGGGTTCATCGCGAGCGAGACGACGTCGAACGGAGCGCCGCCGGCGTCGAGGGAGCGCACCGAGGCCTCTCCGCGCACGATCCCCGGGCCGTCCGCTGCCCGCGAGTACTCGACGATCGCCAGCCGGGCGCCGGTGAGAGCGGCGACGACGCGGACGCGGCCCGGGGTCCGGCCGGGAGGGCTGGCGCCGTCCGGCACCGGGATCGCGGCGAGGGCCACGATCGCGGCGCCGGGCGCGAGCGCGGCGAGGTCGGCCTCGTCCACGATGCGGGCCGACGCGTTCCAGGTCTCGACGAGCTGCAGCGCCGGCACCGCGGCCGACGCGACGACGAGGAGGTCCGCCTTCGCGGCGTCCCCGGTGCCGTCCCAGAGCGACGACGCGGCGAGCAGCGTGGGGCGCGGATCCGGAACCGGCACGGCGAGCGAGCGGACGATGACGGGCGCGAGGACCGGCGCGTCGTCCACCGCGTCGACGAGGGTCAGGTCCGAGCGCGCGGCGTTCGCGATGGCGAAGTACGGGTGCAGCCCGGCGTTCTTGGGCGTGAAGCCGTTGTACGCCACCACCGACGACGGCCCCGAGAGCCCGACGCCGATGGAGGTGCTGCTCTTTCCGCACGCGGCCAGGGCCGCGAGCGCGAGGAAGGCCAGCCGTCTCTTCACGGCGTCACCCCGATCCGGTCCTCGACGCGCGGGTCCGCCGCGGTCCACGGCGCGTCGAGCGGGATGTCGATGGGCGTCACGAACCCGTCCTTGAAGGAGGAGACGAACAGGCGCGCCTTGGCCCCGTCGTCGCGGACGGCGAGGCCGAACGGCTGCCGCCCGAACAGCGGGATCCCGGTGTGGGGATCGCGCCCGATCACGCGCACGAGCGCGCCCTGCTCGTCGTCGTAGATCCAGAGGAGCCCGTCGTCGGAGGCGGTGACCGCGACGAGATCGCCCATCCCCGGCCTCGGCGGCAGCACCTTCACCTCGTTCGCGCCGAGCCCCACGTCGTAGATCCCGACGACGCGTGGCTGGAGGCCGGACCGCTCCTCGACGAGGTCGATGACGAGGAGCACGCCTCCCACGTCGAACCCCGGACGCCCCCCGATCGCGCCGGCGAGATCGGCGTTGTAGACGCGCGCCGCGACGTACGCGCGGCGCGTCCGGCCGTCCTGCGGGTTCGACAGCGCCATGCCGCGCGCCTCGACTCCGCGGAGGAACACCGCGAGGTCCATGCCGAACACCGGGCAGCCGCCCTCCGAGACGGCCGCGTCGATCGCGCAGTCGCCCGCCAGGTCGAGCCAGCGGAACGGCGCGGTCGTGCCGCTCTCGATGGCGGTGAAGAAGAGCCGGTCGGTCTGCGCGTCGTAGGCGAAGCTGCGCACCGGCCCGAGCCCGACGTCCCGGTTGCGGGTGGCGCCGGTCCGGAGGTCTACCTCGGAGATCTGGCCGCGGCTCCCCGGCGTGCGCAGGAAGCCGACGTACGCGCGCGCCCGCGGCTCGCCGCCGGCGACGGCGGGCGGGCGGCACACGGCGAGGACGCCGTACGCGTCCGCCACGTCGCTGCGCAGCGGCAGGCGGCACCCGGCGCCGCAGGACAGCTCGCCGCCGGCGCCGACGCCGATGCGATAGAGCGCGTTCCCCTCGCGCGCGGGGACGAGCGCGAGCGACTCGGGTAGCCCGCAGGCCGCTGCGTCGGCGACGGAGAGCTCCCCCGCGAAGCTGGCGATGCGGACGCCCTTCCCGAAGGTGCTCGGGGACGCCTGCACGTCGACCGGGATGACGCTCCCGCCGTCGTCGAGCCCGTAGGCGAGCTCGAAGTTGGAGGAGACGACGAGCAGGTCGCTCCCCGACATCCCGAGGGCGATGGGCGCGCTGAACCGGTCGAGCGGAGCCGGGTCGGCGGACGGCGGGGTGCCGCAGGCTGCCAGCGCTGCGGCGGCGGCGGCGAGGAGCGCGTTTCTGACGTGGGCGGGCACGGGTGAGCGCGAACCGTAGCCGCGGGGTCGGGAGCCGGTCAAGGTCGGGATGCTCACGCCTGGGCCGGCGCCTCGGCCTGGATCTTCCGGAAGTCTGCGACGCCGGAGAAGAGCGCCGCGACCCGCCGCATGAGCCCGAGCCGGTTCGCGCGGACCTGCGGATCCTCCGCCATGACGAGCACGTCGTCGAAGAACCGCGCGACCGCGGGCTCGAGCTCGGCGACGTTCCGCAGCACGCCCGGGTAGTCGCGGGTCGTACGGAGAGTCGCAGCCTCCGCCTCGACGCGCTCGAGCTCCGCCAGCAGGTGGCGCTCGGCCTCCTCGCGCAGGAGGTGGGGATCCACCGCCGCCCCCGTCCCGCCCCCGGCCTTCTCCTGGATGTTCGCGACGCGCTTGAACGCCAGCGCGAGCGGCACGAAGTCGGGCCGCGCCTTCACCTGCGCGAGCGCCTCGAGGCGCCGGCGCGCGTCCACCACGTCGTCGAAGCCCGCGGCGAGCACCGCGTCCACGAGGTCGCCGTCGAGCTCGTCGCTCCACAGCGCGCGCAGCCGCCCGCGGACGAAGTCGAGCACCTGCTCCGCGATCACGGCACGATCGGCCGCGAGGCTCACCCCCGCGAGCGCGTCGAGCGTCTGCTCGACCGCCGCGGAGAGCGACAGGTGATACCCGCGGGCGAGCAGGATGCGGAGGATGCCGATGGTGGCGCGGCGCAGGCCGAACGGGTCGGCGGCGCCGGTGGCCTTCTCGCCCACGCCGACGATCCCGACGAGCGAGTGGAGCCGGTCCGCGATCGCGACGAGCGCGCCGACGTCGCCCCGGGGCATCTCTCCCGAGGCCCCCACCGGCCGGTAGTGATCCTCGATCGCGTCCGCGATCTCCGGCTTCAGGCCCTCGAGCCGGGCGTAGTGGCCGCCCATGACCCCCTGCAGCTCGGGGAACTCGCCGACCATGCCGGTGGTGAGGTCGGTCTTGGCGAGCCGCGCGGCCTCGACCACGTCGGGCACGAGGTCCTCCCGGTCGACGGCCTTGGCGAGCGCGCTCGCGATCGCCACGATGCGGTCGGTGCGCGCGAGCTCGCTCCCGAGCCGCGCCTGGAACGTGCGCCGCCCGAGGTCCTCGATGCGATCGCGCAGGGGCCGGCGCTTGTCCTCCTCGAAGAAGAACCGGGCGTCCGCGAGCCGCGCGCGCAGCACGCGCTCGTAGCCGTGGCGGGCGACCTTCGGGTCCCTCACCGGCGTGCCGGAGATCGCGACGAACCGGTTCTTGAGCCGGCCCTTCCCGTCCACCACCGCGAAGTAGCGCTGGTGGTTCCGCATCTCGGAGACGACCACCTCGGGCGGCAGGTCGAGGTTCGACCGCTCGAACTCGCCCGCGACGCCGGTCGGGTGCTCGACGAGGTACAGCACCTGCTCGACGAGCGGCTCGTCCGGCCGGATCTTGCCCCCGGCCGCCTTGGCGGCCTTCGCGAGCTCGAGCTCGAGGACCGCGCGCCGCTCGACCGGATCGGCGAGGACCTTCGCCCGGCGGAGCTTCGCGACGTAGTCCTCCGGGGTCCCCGCGAGCGCGATCGCCTTGGGCGCGGCGAAGCGGTGCCCGAACGTCACCTTCCCGGAGACGATCTCGCCGTGGCGGACCTTCAGCGGCCGGCCGCCGTAGAGCGCGACCATCCAGCGGATCGGGCGCGCGAAGGTCGCGTCGTCGAAGCGCGAGCGCATCGCCTTCCTGAAGCGGAGGCCCGCGAGGAGCCGCTCGAGGAGCTCGGGCAGGACCTGCTCCGCCCTGCGCCCCTTCTCCACCTTCGTCACCGCGACCCGCTCGCCCTTCGGCGTCTGGGCCCGCTCGAGCTTCGACACCTCCACGCCCTGGCTCTTCGCGAACCCGAGCGCGGCCGGCGTGGGGTTGCCGCCCGCGTCGAACGCCTGGGCCACGGGCGGCCCGAACGCCTCCGTCTTGGCGTCGGTCTGGCGCTTCGCGACGTCGCGCGCCCACACGGCGAGCCGCCGCGGGGTGCCGACGGCCTTCACCTCGCCGTGGGAGAGCCGCGCGGCGTCGAGCGCCTTCGCGAGATCCTCCTCGAGCTGCTTGAGCGCCGGCGGCACGAAGCCCGCCGGGATCTCCTCCGCGCCGATCTCGAACAGAAGGTCCGCCATCTGGTGTCTCTCGTGGGGTAGGAGGTATCGGACCGTCAGGCCTGCCGCGGCCGCTCGTCTCGCGCCTGCGACCGCTCGCCCTGTGCCTGGCGGAGGGCCTCTCGCGCCTCTCGCGCGAGGCGCGCTGCCTCGACCGCCTTCTTCCGCTCCGCGGGCGGCAGGAGCGGGAACCCGAGCGCCTCGCGCGAGTCGAGGTAGCCCCGCGCGCACTCGTGGGCGAGCGCGCGGACGCGCCCGATGTACGCCGCCCGCTCCGTCACGCTGATCGCGCCGCGGGCGTCGAGGTTGTTGAACGTGTGCGAGCACTTGAGGCAGTAGTCGTACGCGGGCAGCGGGAGCTTCGCCGCGAGGAGCCGCTTGCACTCGGCCTCGTAGATGTCGAAGAGCCCGAAGAGCATCTTCGGATCCGCGACGCGGAACGAGTACTCGCTCATCTCCACCTCGTTCCGGTGGAAGACCTCGCGGTAGCGGACGCCCTTCACCCACTCGACGTCGAAGACGTTCTCGACGTCCTGCAGGTACATGGCGATGCGCTCGAGGCCGTAGGTGAGCTCCGCCGCCACCGGCCTCACCTCGAACCCGCCCGCCTGCTGGAAGTAGGTGTACTGGGTGATCTCCATCCCGTCGCACCAGACCTCCCAGCCGAGGCCCCAGGCGCCGAGCGTCGGGCTCTCCCAGTCGTCCTCGACGAAGCGGATGTCGTGCTCGAGGGGGTCGATCCCGATCGCCTTCAGCGAGCCGAGGTAGAGCTCCTGCACGTCGGGCGGGTTGGGCTTCAGGATGACCTGGAACTGATGGTGCTGGTACAGGCGGTTCGGGTTCTCGCCGAAGCGGCCGTCGGCCGGGCGGCGGGAGGGCTCGACGTACGCCACGTTCCAGGGCTCGGGCCCGAGCACGCGCAGGAAGGTCGCGGGGTTCATCGTCCCCGCCCCGACCTCCTGATCGTACCCCTGGGCGAGGATGCAGTTGCGGCCCGCCCAGTAGGTCTGGAGCTTCAAGATGAGGTCCTGGAAGTACACGCGCGCGCCTCCTCGACCGGCGCGCGTCGCGCGGCGGCCCCGTCACCGGAGCCGGCGACGGTAGGGCCGTAAGGGTGCGGTGTCAAACCGAAACATCGCCGGCGCGGGGGAGCCCGGCGACCGCGCCGACGCGGGTGCAGACGCGGCCGGCGACGCGGTTCGCGAACGCGACCGCCCGCTCCAGATCCGCGCGCGCCAGCGCCTCGATCGGGCCACGTCCGGCGATCGCCGCGAGGAGGCCGGCCACGAAGCCGTCGCCGGCGCCGGTGGTGTCGACCACCTCCACCGGCTCCGCCGGGACGTGGAAGAGGTCGTCCCCGCGCCGGACGAGCGCGCCGCGCTCGGCGAGGGTCACGCACGCGAGCGGGACCCCCAGCGAGGCGAGCCGCGCCGCCGCGCGGGCGGGGTCCCCCTCCCCCGTCACGAGCTCCGCCTCCTCCTCCGACACCTTCACGAGCGTGCATGCGGGCACCACGTCCGCGCAGAGGCGGCGGAGCGCGCCGAGATCGTCCCACAGGTGCGCGCGCACGTTCGGGTCGAACGAGACGGACAGGCCGAGCGAGCGCGCCGCGGCGACCGCCGCGCGCAGCGCCTCCTGTCCCTCGGGCAGGACGTGCGCGGAGGAGCCCACGTGCAGCCACGCGGCGCGCGAGAGGAGGCCGCGATCGACGTCGCCGGGGGCGACGAGCTTGTCCGCCGAGAAGCGCGCGTTCGGCGAGAAGAAGCTCCGCTCGCCGCGGGCGTCGAGGGCCACGAACCAGATGCCGGTCGGCCGCTCGCGGGTGAGCCGGAAGGCGCAGCGCACCCCCTCCTCCTCGAGCTTGCGGACGAGGAGCCTGCCGAAGGGATCGTCGCCGAGCACTCCCCGGAAGGCGACCCTCGCCCCGAGGCGCGCGAGCCCCGTCGCGACGTTCGCGGGGGCGCCGCCGGGGCAGGCCTCGAAGCGATCGCAGTCCTCGAGCCGCCCGCGCCGCTCCGGGAGGAAATCGACGAGCGCCTCGCCCAGGCAGACCACGTCGAGGTCGCGCTGCATGCGTCAGTCCCCGAGCAGCGGCCCGATCTCGTCGAGGAACCGGCGCGCCGCGAGGCGCCGGCCGAGGTGGTGCTCGATGAAGGCCGCGAGGGCGTCGCGCGCCTCCCGCCCGATCGCCGGCGAGAGCGCCGCCTCCGCCCCGCCGAGCCCGGCCGCCTGGAGCCGCGCGAGCGCGGCGGCGGCGCCGGCGGACAGCCAGGGGGCGCCGGGCGCGGCCTGCGGCGCGCACGCCGGACAGAGCGTCCCGCCCTGCGCCGGATCGAAGCGGACCCGGCCCTGCGCCGGGACCGGCCCGCCGCAGCTCGCGCACGCGTCGAGGCGCGGCATGAGCCCGGCGGCCCGGAGCGCGCCGAGCTCGAAGGCGCGCAGGGCCGCCGGCCGCGCCGGCGCGGCGTCGAGGGCGCCGAGGTACTCCAGGAGGAGGGCGAGGAGCTCGGCGTGCGGCTCGTGGTCCCGCACGAGCTCGCGCGCGAGCTCGGAGGCGTAGCCGGCGCAGGCGATGCGGGCGAGGTCGCCGCGGATCGCGCCGTGCGCGCGCAGGACCGCGACGGAGTCGAGCCCGAGCATGTCCGAGCCGGCCCGCTCCCGCGCCTCCGCGGCGACGAGCGTGAACGGCTCGAGCGCACCGCCGAACCTCCGGCGCGACGCGCGGGCCGCGCGCGCGAACGCGGACACCTTCCCCCGCTCGTGCGTGAGGAGCGTCACGATCCGGTCCGACTCGCCGTAGTCGACGGCGCGCAGGACGAGCGCGGTGAGCTTCAGCCGATCCGGCACGGAGGGACCGTAGCCCCTCACCGGGCTGGGCGCCAGGCCCGCCGGGCGCCGCGGCCGCTACCGCAGCAGGGCGATGGCCGCCGCGATCGCCGCGGCGAGCGCGACGGCGGCCGCCACCCAGGCGCCCGCGGGAACTCCCCGCGCGTCGCCGCGCGGGCCCGCCTCGGCGGAAGCGGCCGCCGCCTCCTCGTACCGGAGGACCACCTCGGTCGCGTCGAGGCCGGCCGCGATCGCGTAGCTGCGGAGGTAGCCGACCACGTACGCCCGCGGCGGCATGCGCGCCTCCTCGCCCGACTCGAGCGCCTCGACCACGCCGGGCGCGAGCTTCGTGGCGCGCGTGACCTCGTCGCGGGACAGGCCCCGCAGCTCGCGCTCCCGCGCGAGCCAGCGGCCGAACGCGGCGAGCCGCTCCTCGGCGGACGCGCCGGGGTCGTCGGTGGGGACGTCGGGAGGGGCGGCTCCGGTGGGGTCGACGGGATCGGTCACGGGCTACTCGCCGAGCAGGGTGAGGCTGCGGCGGCACTCCTCGCCGTCGGCGCTCGAGGGGGCGAGCTCGGCGCAGCGCTCGAACGCGGTGCGCGCGCCGGGGAGGTCGCCCGCGCGCATGCGGGCGAGGCCGAGCTGGAGGTGCGCGTCGGGGGTCTTCTCGCAGCTCCGCGCGTACGCGCCGAGCTCCTCGACGGCCTCGGTCATCTTGCCCTCCTCGAGGAAGATGCGCCCGAGGTCCCGGCGCCCCTTGCAGTAGGACGGCGCGAGCGAGAGGCACGCGCGGAGCTCGGCGTGCCCCTCCTCCCGGCGCCCCATCCGCCAGAGCGCCTGGCCCTTGTTGCAGCGCGCCACGTACGGCTCGCGGTAGGTCATGTCGCCGAGCGCGAGGTCGAACTCCCGCAGCGCCTCGTCGTAGCGGCCGGTGCGCGCGAGGAGCTGGCCGAGATCGTTGTGCGTCTCCGGGTACTCGGGCCGGAGCTCGAGCGCGCGGCGGTAGGCGCGCTCGGCCTCGTCGAGCCGGCCGAACCCGAAGTCGAGGACCAGCCCGCGGCCGCGGTGGGCCTCCGCAAAGCCGGGGTCGACCGCGAGCGCCGCGTCGTACTCGCGGAGCGCGTCGGGCGCCCGCCCGCCGCGGAACGCCTCCACCGCCAGGTCGTGGTGGATCTCGGCGGTGCGGCGCTGCTTGCCGCTCGGACGGTGAGCGCAGCCGAGCGCGGCCGCGGCGAGGAGGACGAGGGCGAGAGATCGGGTCATCAGAAGGACGCGAGCAGGCGGGCCACGCGGGCGGCGTCGGGCGCGGCGGAGGTCGCGCCGGGCGCCCCGGGCGAAGCGGAGGGCGCGGAGGCCGCGGGAGCGCGCGGCGGCGAGAACAGCGGGACGCGGCGGAGCACCTGCTCCTGCACGTCCGCGGCGAGGTTACGGAAGTTCAGGTTGTCGAGCATGAAGCCCATCGACTCGAGGAACTGCAGCCCCTCGAGCTCGATCTCGCGGTACTCGTCCGCGGTCGTGAGCTGCCGCCGCGAGGGGAGGTAGACGACGTTCTCGCCGGACTTCTGGAGGTGGAGCGCGACGTAGATCGAGAACGAGCCGTTCGGGTTGCGCAGCCCGCACAGGTGGGCGGAGACGGCCTGCGCCGCCTTGCCAGGGATCGACACCTGCGCCTGGTTGATGCTCTCCACCACCGCGACGATCTGCTCGCGCGTCGTCTGGACCCAGCTGAGGCTCGGCTCCGCAGTGAACACGTGGCCCCCTGTCAGCGCGCCACGAGGACGTGCTCCTCGGGTCGGTCCTCGAGGTCCGCCGCGCTGCGCGTCATCTCGAGGAGCGGGTTGTCGATCATCACGTGGTCGCCGCCGACGTTCCCCTCGCCGATGACCACCCTGAGCGCCACCTCGCGCGAGCCGGCGGGCTGGTCGCCCGGGCTCCGCCGCGTGGGCGCGAGCACGACGCGGTTCGCTCCGGGGCGCAGGTAGCGCGTGACCTCCATGACCACCTGCGGCTCGTTCGCCTTCACCTCCCGGATCCACTGAGCGTTGATGAAGATCGCGAGGTCGTACTGCGGGCCGGAGGGGGCCGGGTGCTCCGCCGCGAGGAAGTAGCGCCGGGTCACCCGCGCGGGCGCGCCGGCGGCGCCGGCCTCGGGGGCGGGGGGAGGCACGGCCGCGGCGGCCGGGGTCGTGGCCTCGCCGGCGACGCGCACCGTGTAGCCCTTCGCCTCGATGTGGACGTTCCCCTGCGCGTCGATGACGACCGTCGCGTTCTCGAAGCGCTGGCTCGTGACGCCGTCGATCGCGACGCCGTTCAGGGTGAGGGACGGCTCGGCGGCGGCAGGCGGCGCCGTCGCGAGCGCGGCCGCGGCGAGCGCGAGGGCGAAGGGACGCATCCGCAGACTTGTTAGCCCCGGCCCGCCGCCCAGGTCAAGAAAGCGCGCGCCTACACGCCGCGCGCGTCGGGACCCCAGATCACCTTGTGGATCTGGAGGGAGAGCCGGGCGTCGAGCCCGTCCTCGAGGATCCAGCGCGCGAGGTCCCGCGGCGCGACCTGGCCCCACGCCGGCGAGAACAGCAGCGCGGCCCGCCCCTCGAGCCGGTGCCGGCGCACGACCTCGACCGACCAGCGGTAGTCCGCCTCCGAGCAGACGACGAACTTCACCTCGTCGTGCGCGCGCAGCCGGTCGAGGTAGGCGAGGTCCCGCGCCTCCTCGCCCGAGCCGGGCGTCTTCACGTCCACGATGCGGATCGCCTCGGCCGGGAGCGCCTCGAGCGGCCGCTGCCCGTGCGTCTCCACGGCGACCTCGTACCCGCCCTCGAGGAGCGCGCGCGCGAGCTCGGGCAGCTCGCGCTGGAGCATCGGCTCGCCGCCGGTCAGGCACACGAAGCGCGTCGGGTAACGACCGAGCGCGGCGAGGATCTCCTGGCGCGTCATGTCGCGCCCGCCCTGGAACGCGTAGGTGGTGTCGCAGTAGCCGCAGCGCAGATCGCAGCCGGTGAAGCGGACGAACGCGCAGGGCCGCCCCGCTCGCGTCCCCTCCCCCTGGAGGCTGAAGAAGATCTCGTCGACCCGCATGGCGGGCCATCCTTAACCGTTCCGGGGCGGGAGGTCACGCCCGCGAGCGGCTACTCCGCGGCCACCGGGACGCGCGCCACGGCGAGCGGTGCGGCGGCGACGACGGCGGTCCCCCCGGCGCTGCGCCGCAGCTTCCGGTGCAGGGCCTGCACGCGGCGCGGGTAGGCGTGGAACCGCGCGGGGATCTCCCCCTCGCGCAGGTAGCCGAGGATCCGGTTCGGCCCGGCGTTGTAAGCCATGAGCGCGACCTCCTCGCGGCCGAACGCGTCGAGCAGCCGGCGGAGGTAGCGCACGCCCGCGACCACGTTGGCGGCCGGGTCGTGCAGGTCGAGGTGGAGGAGCCCGGCGCGCTGGAGCTCGCGGCGCATCGTGGGCTCGCGGAGCTGCATGAGCCCCCGGGCGCCCGCGCCGGAGAGCGCGCGCGGGTCGAACGACGACTCGACCTCGATGAGCGCGAGGACCAGCAGCGGGTCGATGCGGGCTGCCTGCGCCTCCGCCACGATGGTCCGGGCGAGCGCGCCGCGGCGGTCCGCGCCGAGGGACGGCATCTCGGCCCCGAGCTGCCGCTCGATCCGCCCGACCGCGGACCCGACGGCGTCGCAGCCCAAAAGGCACGCCGCCGGCCCCGGCTCGGCGGGCAGGAGCTGCCGCGGCCCCTCCGCGAGCTCGCCCGGGAACGCGACCGCGGCGGCCGCGAGGCCGACCGCGATCGCGGCTCCGACGAGCCCGTGGAGGCGCGGCGGGGTCACGGCGCGCTCTTCTCCTTCTCCTGGGCGAGCGCCTCCACCCGCGCGGCGATGGCCTCGAGCCGCTTCTCGAGCTGGTCGAGATCCTCGCGCGAGGGGACGCGGAACCGGCTCGTGGCGCGGCGAATCGCGTCGTCGAGGGTCCGCTCGACCTCCCGTCGCTGGGCGACGAGCCGCTCGCCGAACTCGCGCGCGTGGCGCCGGACGTCCTCGGGCGAGAAGCCCGCCACGTCGGCGACGCGCGCGAACACCTTCTCGGCCTCCTGCTCGGCGGCGTTGACGCCGGCGAGCGCGTGGGACCAGGCGTCCTTGAAGATCTCCTGCAGGTCCGGCATCCCTAAGTCCCCTCGGGCGACTTCGCCCGCCTGGCGCGGCGCGCGCCCTTCTTCTCGAAGCGCTTCGCGAGCTTCTCGAGCTCGCGCGAGAGCTCCTGGACCTCGTCGCGCGTCGCGACGCCGAGGAACTGCACCGCGCGCGACTGCAGGTCGAGCATCCGCTCCAGCGCCTCCGACCGGAACGACTCGGCCCGGTCGCGCCACTCGGCGGCGCGCTCGGCGCCCTGGTCGCGCAGCTTCTCGAGCCGCTGCCTCACCTCGGGCAGCGAGAAGTCCTGCCGCGACAGGCGGTGAACGATCTCCTCGATGTCCTTCCTTCCGGCGCGGCCCCGGACCACCAGGTCCTTGAGAACCCGCTGCGCCTCCTCCTCGATGAGCCCGATGCGCGCCTGCGCCGCGACGAGCGGCTCTCGCAGGAACTCCGGCACCTTCAGCTTCCCGTTGTCCGTCTTCTGAGCTTCGGTCATTGGTCGTCCTCCTGGGCGGTCGGTGGGTTCCAGGGAGCAGGCAAACCCCCGCGACAGCATCCAGGTAACGCGTCGCGTCAGCACACGTCAAACGACCCAGTCGGTGCTCCGGACCGATCGACCCTACATGTGTGGCCCCTCTCCTGCCAGGGGAAATTGCCCCTGGAGGGTCGGCACCACACCTAGGGATAGGTCAGACGCTCGCCCGCTCGCCCGGCCCGTGGTCGGCGCCGACGGCCTCCGCGACGGAGCGGAAGCCGTCTCGCGCGAGGAGCTTCGCGAGCCCGTCGTTCAGCCGGCGCACGAAGCCGGGCCCGCCGTAAACGAGGCCCGTGTAGACCTGCACGAGCGCCGCCCCCGCCCGGATCTTCGCGTACGCGTCCTCGGCGCTCATCACGCCGCCCGCGCCCACGATGGGGACCCGCCCCGCCGCGCGCGCATAGCAGCGCCGGACGACGGTCGTCGCGAGCGGCCCGAGCGGCGCCCCCGAGAGCCCGCCCGCCTCGGTGGCGCGCGGGTGGCGCTCGACGCCCGCGCGGGAGAGGGTCGTGTTCGTCGCCACGATCCCGGACACGCCCGCCTCGATGGCCACGTCCACCGCCTCGTCGAGCGCGGTGGGCGAGAGGTCCGGCGCGAGCTTCACGAGGAGCGGCTTCCCGGGCGCGAGCTCGCGCAGGCGCCCCACGCACGCGCGCAGCAGCGCGTCGAGCTGCTCGCGCTCCTGGAGCTGGCGGAGGCCGGGCGTGTTCGGAGACGAGATGTTGACGACGAGGTAGTCGGCGTGGGCGTGGAGCCGCTCGATGCAGGCGAGGTAGTCCGCCGCGGCGTCCTCGTTCGGCGTCGTCTTGTTCTTGCCGACGTTCACGCCGACCGGCCCCATCCGCGCGACGGGGGGCACGCGGGCGAGCCGCCGCGCACACTCCTCGGCGCCGGCGTTGTTGAACCCCATGCGGTTGATGAGGGCGCGGTGCTCGACGAGGCGGAACAGGCGCGGCGGCTCGTTCCCCGGCTGCGGGCGCGGGGTGATGGTGCCGATCTCGACGTGCGAGAAGCCGAGCGCGAAGAGCCCCGCGATCGACGCGTCGCCCTTGTCGAAGCCGGCGGCGAGGCCGATCGGGCCGTCGAACTCGAGGCCGAGGCAGGAGACGTGCAGCTCGGGGGGAACCTTCGGCCGGCGGAGGCGCGCGAGCCCGGGCGTCACCCGGTGAAGCGCGGCGTGCGCGAGCCGGTGGGCTTGCTCAGGATCGAGGTGGAACAGGGTCCAGCGCAGGGCGGGCCAGATCATCCGGGGGGCGAGAGATACTCGATGGCGGGAGAGGATGCGAGCGCCTTCCCACGCCGTGGCGCGTCAGAGGTCGAGGATCATCACGATCGCGTCCTCGCCCTCCTCCTGGTAGTAGTTCGGCCGCACCCCCACCTGCCGATAGCCGAGGGAACGGTAGAGCTCCAGCGCCGCCGCGTTCGAGCGGCGAACCTCCAGCGTCGCGACGGTGGCGCCCCGCGCCTTCCCCGCGCCGTGCGCCTCGAGCATGAGGGCCCGGCCGACGCCGCGCCGCCGCGCCTCGAGCGCCGTCGCGATGTTCAGGACGTGGATCTCGTCGTGGACGAGCCAGAACACGATGTAGCCGAGCACCCGCTCCGCGCCCGCGTCGCGGTCCACCGCGAGCACGATGTGCGACCACGCATGGTCGAGCTCGCGCGCGAGCAGCTCGCGCGACCACGGGTTGCGGAACCCGGCCCGCTCGA
This sequence comes from Anaeromyxobacter soli, assembly GCF_022808855.1. Classification (GTDB taxonomy): domain Bacteria; phylum Myxococcota; class Myxococcia; order Myxococcales; family Anaeromyxobacteraceae; genus Anaeromyxobacter; species Anaeromyxobacter soli. The sequence continues at coordinate 105,646 of NZ_JAKZLF010000008.1, read as the reverse complement.
TGTCGACCACGCGATCGAGATCCTCCGGCTGCATCCGCCGGAACTCGAGCCACCCCTGCGAATCGACGGGACGCCGCACGCTACCCGTCCTTCCGCTCGACGTGGAGGATCCTCACGTCCGCCCGCGCGCGGAGCTCCGCCACGAGCTCGCGCACCTGCCCCCGCGCCCGCTCCTCCTCGAGCTGCGCGCGCGCCGCGTCGCGCGCCGGCCCCGCCGCGCCGGCCGCGCCGTGCTCCGCGAGCCAGCGGTCCACCTCCTCGTCGCCCACCCGCGCTGCGCGGCCCACCCGGCTCTGGACGTAGCGCTCGACCCTCACCATGCGCGCCAGCGTGACGGAGAGCTCCTCCTCCGTCAGCTCCGACTCCGCCAGGAACCGCGCGTACGCCTCGGCCGGGCCCACCTGCGCGCGGAACCGGGAGAGCGCGGCCGCCACCGCCTCGCGCTCCACCCCGTCGAGCCCGAGCCGCGCCGCCTCGTCCGCGAGGAGCATCTGATCGAGGAGCCAGTCGAGCGCCGCCCGGAGGGCCTCCGCGTCGAGGGGACGGGTGGCGGCCGCCGCGGCGCCGCGCGAGACGAGCGCGAGGCGCGCCTCCTCGGCGAGCTTCGTCAGCGTCACGACCCGCGGCGGGGCACCGGCCGGGTTCCGCACGACGGCGACGATCTCCTCCACGACGCGGGGGGCGGCCGCCGGAGGGGCGGCGGCGAGGAGCGTCGCGGCGACGAGCGAGAGCATGTGCCCCATTGTAGTGCGAGGGGCCGGGGCGGCGCGACGCCGCGGCGCTCCGGAGCGGCCGTGCATTGACGCCCCCTCCGGACGCGTTACGTTCCCGGCGTGCCACAGCGCGACCTCTACGAGATCCTGGGCGTCCCGAGGGGCGCGAGCGCCGAGGAGATCAAGAAGGCGTACCGGAAGCTCGCGAAGAAGTACCACCCCGACGTGAACCCCGGGAACAAGGATGCGGAGGAGAAGTTCAAGGAGGTGACCGCGGCCTCCGAGGTGCTCTCCGATCCCAAGCGGCGCAAGCTCTACGACGAGTTCGGCGCCGACGCGCTGCGCACCGGCTTCGATGAGAAGCGGGCCGCGGAGTACCGGCGCTGGAAGCGCGAGGGGGCGCCGCCCGGTGGGATGCCGTTCGACTTCGGCGACTTCAGCACCGTGAACGTCGGCGACTACGGGGCGTTCGACTTCGGCTCCATCTTCGGAGACCTCTTCGGCGGCGCGGGCGGGCCCCGCGCGCACGGCCGGGTCCGCCGCGGCCCGATCCCCTCCTCCGGCGCGAGCGCCGAGGCCGAGATCGAGATCCCGCTGCGAGACGCGGTGCTCGGCGCGGAGCGGGACCTGCGCCTCGACGGGCGGACGCTCCGGGTGAAGATCCCGGCCGGCGTGACCGACGGGTCGCAGATCCGGCTCGCGGGCCAGGGCGGCCCCGGCGCCCACGGAGGCCCGGCCGGGGACCTCTACCTCAAGGTGAAGCTCCAGGACCACCCGCACGTCCGGCGCGAGGGGAAGGACCTCTCCATCGACCTCCCCGTCACGGTCCCCGAGGCGGTGCGCGGCGCAGAGGTGACGCTCCCGACCTTCGAGGGCCCGGTCCGCCTCCGCGTCCCTCCCGGCGCGCAGACGGGGACGCGGCTGCGGCTGCGCGGCAAGGGGCTCCCCGACCTGCGCCACGGCTCGCGCGGCGACCTGTACGCGGTGGTCCAGGTGGTCCTCCCCCGGGCCTCGGACGCGCTCCGGAAGGCGGTCGAGCCGCTCGAAGCCCTGTACGAGGAGGATCCGCGGGCGGGGATCTCGTTGTAGAACCTCGCCCCACGGAGGATGGATGGGACTCTTCGATCTGTTCGGCTCGAAGGAGGAACGGGAGCGCGGCGCGCTGAAGAAGCTCGCGAAGCGCGTGACGGAGCGCTACGGGCCGCCCGAGAACCGGCAGAAGGCGATCCAGCAGCTCGGCGACATGGGCACGCCCGGCGCGCTCTCGACGCTGTGCCTGCGCTTCACGGTGAGGGCCGAGCCGGGCATCACCGACGACGAGGAGAAGGAGACCGCGCACCGGATCCTCGCCGACGCGAAGGAGGCCGCGGTCGGTCCGCTCGAGGCGTTCGTGCGCGAGCAGGAGAGCGGCATCGCCTGGGGCCTGCGGGCGCTCGCGGACATCGTGCCTCCGGACCGGCTCGTCGAGGTCGTGGTGCGCGAGCTCGCCCGGCTCGGGCGCGAGTACACCCGCGACCCGGAGAAGAAGCTCGTCCTCCTCACCTGGCTCGTCGAGCACCACCCCGGCGCGACGGGCGCGGAGATCGAGGGCGCGCTCCTGCCGCTGCTCGAGGACTTCTCGGACGACGTGCGCATCGGCGCGGCGCGCGCCATCGCCCGCCTCGCGCCGGGCGAGGCGAGCCGCGACGCGCTCATCCAGCTCCTCCTCCGGGATCGCGACAACGCCCGCGTGCGCGGAGAGGTGCTCGAGGCGCTCGCGCACCTCGGCGCGGACGTGAAGGGGCACCGACCGAGCGTGGAGGCCCTGCTCGTCGAGCCGTTCTTCCTCGACCGCGAAGGACGCGTGAAGAAGCGCGGCTGAGCCGCCCCGCCCGGGTTACACTCGCTCCGTGGACGTACAGGAGTCACCTCCGAACGGGCGGCCCTCCGGCGCCGCGCCCGCCAGTCCTGCGCCGCCCGCTCCCGAGCCCCCCCGCACGTTCCTCTCGCGCTGGTTCGAGCCGGTGCGCGTCTCGCGCGACGCCGGGGCCGAGCTGCAGGCCCTCGCGGCCCGGGGCAGCCTCGTCTTCGTGATGCGGTCGCCGGGGCTGCTCAACTTCCTCTACCTGCGCTGGTTCCTGCGGCGGCTCGGGCTGCCGACGCTCCGCGCGGCGCAGGGCTTCCCGGGCTTCTTCGGCTGGATCGCGCGCGTGCGCCGCAGCCGGCGCGCGTTCGAGGACGCGCTCGCGACGGGCGACGCGAGCCTGCTGTTCCTCGGCCGGCCCACCGAGAAGGATCCCTTCGCCGCGCTGGTGCGCATCCAGCGCGACCTCTTCCAGCCGGTGTTCCTCGTCCCCGTCCTGCTCGTCTGGAGCCGCCGGGCGCAGAAGCTGAAGCCGTCATTCTGGGACCTCCTGTACGGCTCGCCGGAGGCACCGAGCGCGTTCGCGAACGCGGTCGGCTTCCTGCGGAACTTCCGGCGCGCGCTCTTCGACGTGGGCCGGCCGCTCGACCTGCAGGCCCACCTGCGCGAGCGCCCCGACGAGCCGGACGCGATCGTGGCCCGCAAGATCCGCGGCGCCCTCCACCAGCACCTCGCGCGCGTGTTCCGCACCGTGGTGGGGCCGCCGCTCAAGGCGCCCTCCCGCGTGCGCGAGAAGGTGCTGCGGGATCGCACGCTGCGCGCCACCATCGAGGCGGTGGCGGCCGAGACCGGCCGTCCGTCGACCGCGCTCGTGGCGGAGGCGGAGAAGGACCTGAAGGAGATCGCGAGCCGCTACGACCCGACGTTCGTCGGCTTCCTGCGCGGGCTCCTCGCCTGGATGTTCGGCCGGCTCTACCGCAGCGTCGAGGTGGACGAGGCGGGGCTCGCGCGCCTGAAGCGCGCCGCGGCCGAGGCGCCCGTGGTGCTGTGCCCGAGCCACAAGAGCCACGTGGACTACCTCGTCGTCTCCTGGCTCCTGTACGAGCACGGCATGACGCCGCCGCACGTCGCGGCCGGCATCAACCTCTCCTTCTGGCCGTTCGGCCCGATCGCGCGGCGCGGCGGCGCGTTCTTCATCCGCCGCAAGGTGAAGGGCGATCGCATCTACACCGCGGTCCTGCGCGCCTACGTGAAGCACCTCCTGCGCGACCGGTTCCCGCAGGAGTTCTACGTCGAGGGCGGCCGGAGCCGGACCGGGAAGCTCCTCCCCCCGAAGAGCGGCCTGGTCTCGATGGAGGTCGACGCCTGGCTCGACGGCGCGGCCGACGACATCCTCTTCGTCCCGATCGCGATCGACTACGAGAAGCTCATCGAGGCCTCGAGCTACGTGCGCGAGCTCTCCGGGGCGGAGAAGCAGAAGGAGAGCCTCCGCGGGCTCCTGGGCGCGGCGACCGTGCTCTTCCGCCGGTACGAGCGGCTGTACGTGCAGTTCGAGGAGCCGATCTCGCTGCGCGAGGTCGCGTCGGAGCGGCTCGGCCAAAGCGCCGCCACGCTCGCGGTGGACGACGCCTGGGGCGGCGAGGGGGAGCGGGTCGCGCGCGGCGCCCCCGGCGAGGGGAAGCGCGCCCTCGTCCAGGCGCTCACGAACCGCGTCGCCTACGGGATCAGCCGGGCGGTCACGATCACGCCGGTGGGCCTCGTGGCCGCGACGCTCCTGTCGCACGGGCGGCGCGGCATGACCGCGGCGGAGTTCGCGCGCCGCATCGAGCTCCTCCGCTACATGGCGGCCGAGGGGGGCGCGCGCTTCGGGCGCGACCTGGCGGGGGCGCCGTCGGATCCGCGCCAGCCGGGCGCGATCGCCGACGCGGTGCGGCGGCTCGCGCTCGGCGGGACGGTGCGCATCGAGGTGGCGGCCGGCGACACCATCTACCTCGTCCCCGACGAGAAGCGTCCGGTGCTCGACTACCACCGCAACGCGGTCATCCACCGCTTCGTGGCGCCCGCGGTGGTCGCCGCCGCCCTCCGGGCCGAGGGCGGGGAGGCCCCGCTCCTCGTCCTGCGCCAGCGCGCCCTGTGGCTGTCGCGCCTCTTCAAGCTCGAGTTCATGTACCAGGTCGGCTCGGCGCCGGAGGAGATCCTCCAGCAGAACCTCGCCTTCCTCGCCCGCGTCGGGGCCGTGACGCGGGACGGCGACCGGGTGCGGCCGGGATCCGAGCCGGAGCTCCTCGCGTTCCTCGCGGAGCTCCTGCGGGCCTACCTGGAGGCCTATCGCCTGGCGGCGGCGACGGCGCTCTCCGTCCTCTCCCCGGCAGCCGGCGCGCCAGCCGCCGCGCCGGACCGGCGCGCGCTGGTGCGCGAGGCGCTCGAGCGGGGTCGCGCGGCCTTTCTTTCCGGGGAGATCCAGCTCCGCGAATCCCTGTCGAAGGCCACGCTCGAGAACGCGATCGAGTGGCTCGCGACGCAGGGCGTCATCGCCGAGGAGGCGGGAAAGCTTCGCCTCGCCGACGCGGACGGCGCGTCGCTGCGGGCGATCGTGGACGGGATAACTCGGCATACTGCCGCGTGATTTGGGCCGGGGTCTCTTCCCAGCCTACATCGAGCGCGGTAACCTTCGCCTCCACCCGCGCAGCTAAATCCGCGCAGCTCTGCCGCAGCACCCGGAGTCGTACCGAGCCTCGTCCTGCGTGACGGACGATACCCAGGAGGCTGATCGAATGTCGGACCGCATCCAGCACAAGGGCCTGAAGGCGAAGGTGATGTCCGCCGAGGCCGCCGCCGCGTTGATCCCCAGCGGCGCAGTCCTAGGCGCCAGCGGCTTCACCGGCGCCGGCTACCCGAAGGCCGTCCCGATCGCGCTCGCGAAGCGCGCCGTCGACGAGCGCCTCAAGGGCAAGCCGTTCAAGGTGAGCCTGCTCACGGGTGCCTCCACGGGCCCCGAGCTCGACCAGGTGATGGGCCTGACGGAGGCGGTCAGCTTCCGCTTCCCGTACAACGGCGACGCCGTCATGCGCGAGAAGTTCAACGCGGGCGTCATCGAGTACCAGGACATGCACCTCAGCCACGCCGGGTCGCTCGTCCGGTACGGCTACTACGGTCGTCCGGACAACAAGATCGACTTCGCCCTCGTCGAGGTCACCAAGATCCGCGAGGACGGCTCGGTCATCTTCTCGTCGTCGGTCGGCGCGAACACCGCGTACCTCGAGACGGCGGAGAAGATCATCCTCGAGGTGAGCGAGTGGCAGGACGAGCGGCTCGAGGGGATGCACGACGTCCTCTCCGTCCCCGGCAAGCACGGTGATCGCATTCCGATCCCTGTCCTCAAGGCGGACGACCGCGTCGGCACCCCGCACTACAACCTCGACGTCTCGAAGGTCGTCGCGGTGGTGATGTCGAGCTACCCGGACCGCAACGCGCCGTTCAAGGCGCCCGAGGCCGACCACAAGCGCATCGCCCAGCACATCCTCGACTTCCTCGACGGCGAGGTGAAGGGCGGCCGGCTCCCGAAGAGCCTCACGCCGCTGCAGTCGGGCGTCGGCAACATCGCGAACGCCGTTCTCGTCGGCCTCAACGAGGGCCACTTCGAGAACATGACGAGCTACACCGAGGTCATCCAGGACGGCATGCTCGACCTGCTCGACTCCGGCAAGCTCCGCATCGCCTCGGCGACGGCGTTCTCGGTCTCCCCGGCCGGCCAGGAGCGCTTCAACAAGAACATCGAGCGCTACCGCAAGCAGATCATCCTGCGCCCGCAGGACGTGTCCAACCACCCCGAGGTCATCCGCCGCCTCGGCTGCATCGCGATGAACGGGTTCGTCGAGGCCGACATCTACGGCCACGTGAACTCGACGCACATCGTGGGCAAGGGCATCGAGAACGGCATCGGCGGCTCGGCCGACTTCGCCCGCAACTCGGCGTACACCATCTTCATGTCTCCGTCGGTGGCCAAGGGCGGGAAGATCTCCGCCATCGTGCCCTTCGCGTCGCACATCGATCACACCGAGCACGACGTGAGCGGCATCGTGACCGAGTACGGCTTCGCCGACCTGCGCGGGAAGAGCCCGAAGCAGAAGGCGAAGGAGATCATCGAGAAGTGCGCCCACCCGGAGTTCCGCCCGATCCTGTGGGACTACTACAACCGGTCGATGAAGAACCCGAGCGCCGGCCTGCACTCGCCGCACATGCTGGACGAGGCGTTCTCGTTCCACACCCGGTACCTCAAGACCGGGGACATGCGCCCGAAGAAGTAGTCGCGCGCCCCACCCCCGTCGTGCCGACGAGCGGCGGTCCCCCGGGACCGCCGCTCTTTTTTATCGGTCCGCGCCCCCGCCCCCGCCTAATCTCCCGCCATGCCCGAGCTCGATCTCGACCTTGCGATGACGACCGCGCGGCGCGCGGTGGAGGCGGCCACGGAGGCGAGCCTCGCCCACTTCCGGCGCGGCGTGCGCGTGGAGGTGAAGCCCGATCGCACCCCCGTCACCGCCGCCGATCGCGAGTCCGAGGCCGCGATCCTCGCCGTCGTCCGCGCGGCGTTCCCGGACCACGCCTTCCTCGGCGAGGAGACCGGAGCGCACGCGGGCGCCGCGGGCACCCGCTGGATCGTGGATCCGATCGACGGGACCAAGGGCTTCACCCGCGGGCGGGGCTTCTGGGGCCCGCTCGTGGCGCTCGAGCACGAGGGCGCGGTCGTGGCCGGCGCCATGGCCCTGCCCGCGCTCGGGGAGACCTACTGGGCCGCCCGCGGGAAGGGCGCCTGGCTGCGGGCCGGCGACGGCGCGCCGCTGCGCCTCCAGGTGTCGAAGATCGGGGCGTGGGAGGACTCCACGCTCTCGCTCGGCGAGCCGCACGTGCTGTTCCGCCCGCCGATGCTGGAGCGGGTCGCCGCGCTCGCGACGAGCGCGCAGTGCGCCCGCTGCTACGGCGATCTGGCCGGCGCCGCCCTGGTGCTGCAGGGGAAGGCCGAGGCCTGGATCGAGGCGGGCGTGCAGATCTGGGATCTCGGGCCGTTGCCGGTGCTCGCCGAGGAGGCAGGCGGCAGGTTCACCGACCTCGACGGGCACCCGACGGTCGCGTCGGGGAGCTGCGTCCTGTCGAACGGGCTCGTGCACGATCACGTGCTGCGGGCGCTCGGCGGGCGCTGAGCTCGAGCCGCACGACCGGGCGCGTCGGGCTGCGGCGCGCGACCTCCTCGAACCCGAGCGCCTCGAACGTGGAGGCCGCCCCGGTGTAGAGGAACGCGTCGCCGAGCCGCGCGCTCGAGTCCACCGGGTACGCCTCGATCGCCGGCGCGCCGTGCGCGCGGGCATGGGCCGCCGCCGCCTCGACGAGCGCGCGGGTCACGCCGCGGCGCCGGTGAGAGCGCGCCACGAAGAAGCAGGTGATCGACCAGACCGGCCGCGCGTCCACCGGCGCGAGGTTCCGCGAGCGCGCCAGCCGCGGGTAGGCCGCGCGAGGCTCCACTGCGACCCACCCGACGGGGACGGCGCCGTCGTAGGCGAGCAGCCCGGCGACGTGCCCGGCCGCGACGTACGCCGCGAGCGCGCGCCGGTTCCCCTCCCCCTTCCCGGCCTCGAACTCTGCGCGCGGCACGCGCCACCACATGCACCAGCAGCCGGCGCACGCACCGCGCGGCCCGAAGAGCCGCTCGAGGTCCGCGAAGCGCGCCGGCGTGGCCGGATGGATCTCGAGCTTCGCGGCGGGGGGCCTCGGGGCGCGAGCGGGGGGCATCCCGGCTCCCTAGCGAGCCGGGCGCTCGCGCGCCCGGGATCCGTGAGCGACCGCGGGTGACGCCGGAGGGCTACTGGGCGCGGCGGAACAGATCCACGACCGCGCCCGCGCGACCCGCCACGCGCGCCCGCCCGCGGGCCCACTCGCGCAGGCTCTTGATCTGGTCCTCGTACGTGCGGAAGAGCGGCACCAGGTCCTGCGCGACGCGCCGCAGGTCGCCCGTCTCCACGTCGCGGCCCAGCGCGTAGGCGCGGTGGAGCGCCCCCACGACGACCTGCTCGAGCTCGGCGCCCGAGTACTCCACGCAGAGCTCGGCGACGGCGCCGACGTCGATCTGCTCGGCGTCGCGGCCCCGGCGGCGGAGGTGCAGGCCGAGGATCTCCCGGCGCGCCTCGGGGTCGGGGAGATCCACGAAGAACAGCTCGTCGAACCGGCCTCGCCGGAGGAGCTCGGGCGGAAGCCGCGACACGTCGTTCGCGGTCGCCACCACGAACACGGGCCCGCGGCGCTCCTGGAGCCAGGTGGAGAACGCGCCGAGGAGCCGCGCGGCGCGGGGCTCGCCGCCGTCCCCCGGGGCGCTGCCCGCGAAGCCCTTCTCGATCTCGTCGACCCACAGGGCCACGGGCGCCAGCGCCTCGGCGGCCTCCAGGGCGGCGGAGAGCCGCTCCTCGGCGGCGCTCGCCCCGAGGACGCGCGGCAGGTCGAGCCGGAGGATCGGCACGCCCAGCCGCGCCGCGGCCGCCTTCGCGGCGAGCGACTTCCCGCAGCCCTGCACGCCCACGAGCAGCACGCCGCGCGGGGGCGGCAGGCCGAAGCGGGACGCGTCCGGGTCGAACGCGAGCGCGCGCTCCTCCATCCAGGCCTTGAACCCGGCGAGCCCGCCCAGGTCCGACGGACCCTCCGCGCTCTCGACGAGCTCGAGGCCCAGGTCGCGCGCGAGGAGCCGCTTCTTCTCCGCGGCGATGATCGCCTGCCCGGCGGCGCCGAGGGTCGGGTCGCGCCGGAGCGCGCGGGTGAAGGCGCGGCGCGCCTGCCCCTCGGACAGCCCGCGGGCCGCGACGAGCGCGCGGTGGCGGACCTCCGGCGCGAGCGCCGCCGCCGGGGCCGGGTGCGCGAGGCCCACCTGCACGGCCTCGAGCAGGGCGGCGAGCTCGCCGTCGTCCGGGAGCGGCAGCCGGAGCACCGCGACGTCGGCGGCGAGACCGTCCGGGACGGCGAGCCGCGGCGCGACGATGGCGAGGCAGCGCCCCTCCGCGGCGAGCCGCGGGAGGAGATCGCGGACCCGGCGAACCGTCAGCGGATCGCGCAGGGCCTCGTGGAAGTCGAGCGCGACCACGATGAGCGGCGCCGGCGCCCGGGCGAGGGCCTCGAGCAGCGCGGCGGGCTCCTTGGCGGCGGGCGCGAGCCCCTCGAGGCCGCGCGGGGCAGACCAGACGGCGGCCCGCGCGCCGAACCCCGCCGCGGCGGCCTCGCACACCGCCACGGCCCGCTCCTCCTCGGCCGTCACGATGTAGAGGAGCGGCGTCCCCGCCGACCAGAGCTCCGCGATCTCCTGGGCGATGGCGCTCACGCGCTGGCCTCCACGTCGGCGGTGGCGCGGAACGCCTCCTCGAACGAGGTCGCCCCCGCCGCGATCTTCCGGACCGCGTGCCCGCGCAGGGACTCGAGCCCGTCCTGCCGCGCGGTCCGCGCCAGCACCTCGGGCGTCGCGCCCTCCGCGATGAGGTGGCGCAGCCGCGCGTTCACCGGCAGCACCTCGAAGATGCCGGTCCGGCCGTAGTACCCGGTGTGCCGGCACTTCGGGCAGCCCTGCCCGCGGCGCGCGAGGAGCTGGCCCGCGTGGTCCTCCGGGTGAGGCACGCCGAGCGCGTGGATCTCGTCCGCGGTGAGCGGCACGTCGCTCGCGCAGGAGGGGCAGACCTGCCGGACGAGCCGCTGCGCCACGATGCCCGTGAGCGTCGCGGCGACGAGGAAGCTCGGCACGCCGAGGTCGCGCAGGCGCGCGATGGCGCTCACGCTGTCGTTCGTGTGGAGCGTCGTGAGGACCATGTGCCCCGTGAGCGCGGCCTGGACGGCCTGCGTGGCGGTCTCGCCGTCGCGGATCTCACCCACCATGATGACGTCGGGGTCCTGGCGCAGCACGTGGCGCAGCGCCTCGGCGAAGCCGGTGCCGGTCTTCGCGTTCGCCGCGATCTGGTTGAACTCCTCGTGCACCATCTCGATGGGATCCTCGATGGTGACGACGTTCACCTCGGGCGAGGCGAGCGCCTGGAGCGCGGAGTACAGGGTGGTCGTCTTCCCGCTGCCGGTCGGCCCGGTCACCACCACGAGCCCGTGAGGCCGCACGAGCCACCGCTCGAGCTGGTCGCGCTCGCCGGGCAGGAACCCGAGCTCGGAGAGATCGCGCACGAGCACGTTGGGGTCGAGCACGCGGATCACGACCTTGTCGCCGAAGGTCGTCGGGATGGTGGAGACGCGCAGCTCCATCTCGGCGTCGCCGCGCGCCGTGCGGATGCGCCCGTCCTGCGGCCGCTTCAGCGAGATGTCGAGCCGGCTCATGATCTTGAACCGGTTCGCGATGGCCCCGTGGACCGCCTTCGGGATGCGGTGGATCGGGTGCAGGATCCCGTCGATGCGCATCCGGATGACGGACTCCTCGCGCCGCGGCTCGAGGTGGATGTCGCTCGCCCGCTGCTCGAACGCGTAGTGGAGCAGGTACTCGACGGCCGCGATCACCGGCTCCGAGGACGCCTCGAGCGCCTCGATCCCCGAGAGGTTCACGAACTGCTCGAGGTTCGCGACGTCCGGCCCCGACGGCCCCTGCTCGAGCTGGGTGTGCGCCTCCGAGATCTGCTGGCGGAAGCCGTAGACCTCGGCGATGGCGCGGTGGATGTCGGAGGGCGACGAGAGCACCGGGTCGATCTCGGCCCCGGTCAGGCCGCGCAGGTTCTCGAACAGCTCGCGGTCGAACGGGTTCGCCGCCGCCACGACGAGCGCCCCGTTGCGGCGCTCGATCGGCAGCACCGCGTGCCTGCGCGCGAACGGGCGCGACAGGGTGCGGGTGATGAGCTGGGCGTCCAGCTTCAGCGGGTCGATCTTGCGGTAAGGGATCCCCACCGCCTGCGCGATGGCCTGGGTGGCCTTGTCCTCGTCGACGAGCTCCGAGTCGCGCCGGGCGTCGGGGAACTCGAACGAGGCCAGCACCTCCACGGGCGAGAGCTCCGCCCGGCGCAGCCCGCGGCCACCCGCGCGCGAGGCGTGATCGCGGAGCAGGCGGGCGCGCTGCACGTTCTCGCGCGCGAAGGCGGTGCGCTTGGCGTCGTCGGTGAGGATCCCCTCGCGGGCGAGGAGATCGGCCACGAACTCGAGGGTGTAGTCGGTCGCGCGGTAGGTCCTGGCCATCGGCGCGCGCGAGTGTACCGCGGGGTCCCCCGCGCCAGAAGTTCCCGGGAGCTCCGCCCTTGTAGGTGTTCGACGCAGCGCGGGCGCCGCCCGCGCCGCTACCGTCGTGGTGTGCCGCCCGACCGGGCGGCGGCTAGATGCTTCAACCGACGGGGCCGCACGCGGGCGGCGCCCCACCGCCGGAGCCGCCCACGCGGGCGGCCGCGGGGCGCGACATCTGCCGCGCGACCTCGGTCCCTCCGCAGGCCGGGCACTTCACCTCGGCCTCGTCCGTCTTGCGGACGATGAGCTCCTCGAACTTCTTCTCGCAGCTGGCGCAGGCGTACTCGTAGATCGGCATCGTCGGGAGGGACCTCGGGCCTCAGGGCCCGTTCTTCGCATGAGAGCCCACCGCCGCGGGAAGGATTCGTGGACCGGGCGGGCACGGCGGCGGCCTGCGACGCGGCGGCGCGTCCCGCCCGGCCGCCCGTCGGCTCAGTGCGCACGCACTCCGGCCGGCTCTCGCAACGGGGCCTCGGGGGTGCGCCCGATGATGTCCGCCGCCTCGGCCCGCACCGTCCGCCGCGCGAGCGTGATCGAGGCCATGACGTAGATCGCCATGCCGGCGAGGAGGAGCACCCCGACGCCGAACGTCATGACGGGGACCGCCGCGGAGAGCGACACGAACGCCTGCGCGAGCCACAGGAGCGAGGTGACCACGAACGCGAACAGCGCGGCGTAGTCGAGGAGGATGGCGCGCGAGTAGAGCCGGTGCCGGAGCTCCATCACGCGCACCTGCCGCGCCACGACGGCCCGCCGCGCCGGCGCGTCCTCGTCGCGGAACTCGCGGGCGAGATCGCGCAGGCGCCCGGACATCCGGGCGACCTGGTTGTCGAGGCCGAGCGCGATGAGGCCGCACGCGGAGACCATGACCGCCGGCGTCACCGCCGCCGCGATGTGTTCGAGCGCGTGTTCCATCGGCGACGAACATAACCACCCGCCCGTCCGCGCGCCCCGGACGAGCGGGCCCCTCCCCGCGAGCCCGCTAGCGGCGGGCCTTGGCGGTGGCCTTCCGCGCGGAGGGCTTCGCCCGGCTCGCCTGCCGCGCCCTGGGCGGCAGCGCCGGCGGGGCGAGCGGCGCCTCCTTGAGCCGTACCTTCTCCTGCTCGTAGAGGCGGATGGCGTCGCGTAGCACCTGCAGGCCCTCGGAGCGGCCCTGCGGCTCGGAGACGAGCACCTTCTTGTTCTCGAGGGCCTTGTAGTCCTCGAAGAAGCGCTTCAGCTCGCGCAGCTTGTGGGAGGGGATCTGGGAGATGTCCGAGTAGTCCGAGTAGGTCGGATCGTCGGCGTGCACCGCGATGAGCTTGTCGTCCTCGCCCTTGTCGTCGCGCATCTTCATGACGCCGATGACCTTGGCGCGCATGATGGCGAGCGGTACGATCGCCTCCTGGCACAGCACGAGGACGTCGAGCGGATCGCCGTCGTCGCAGTACGTGCGCGGGACGAAGCCGTAGTTCGCCGGATAGTGAACCGAGGAGAAGAGGATCCGGTCGACGAGGAGCAGCCCGGACTTCTTGTCCAGCTCGTACTTCACCTTCGAGCCGGTGGCGATCTCGATGATGGCCGGGACCGGCTCCTCGATGAAGCGGGGCAGCTCGACGTCGTGCCAGGGGTGGTAGGCCAAGGAGGCGTTTCCTTTCGGTTCGGCGCCCCGCGCGAGGCTCAGATCCCGCCGCCGTGCGAGTAGCGCTGCTCCCGGACCTCGGCCTGCGTGATGCGGCTCCCGGGCGGAACGCCGTTGGTGAGCCAGACGTTGCCGCCGATCGACGAGCCCTTGCCGATCACGATCCGGCCGAGGATGGTGGCGCCGGCGTATACCACGACGTCGTCCTCGACGATCGGGTGCCGATCGATGCCCTTGATCGGGGTCCCCTTCTCGTCGAGCGGGAAGCTCTTCGCCCCGAGGGTCACGCCCTGGTACAGGCGGACGCGATCCCCGATCCGGGACGTCTCCCCCACCACGACGCCCGTGCCGTGGTCGATGAAGAAGCGCTCGCCGATCGCCGCGCCCGGGTGGATGTCGATCCCCGTCAGCGTGTGGGCGTGCTCCGTGATGATGCGGGGGATGAGCGGCACCCCGAGGACGTGCAGCTCGTGGGCGATGCGCTGGTTCGTGATGGCGAAGATGCCCGGGTAGGCGAAGATCGCCTCGTCGCGCGTCTTCAGCGCGGGATCGCCCTCGTAGGCGGCCTCGACGTCGGAGGCCACGAGTCGCCGGAGCTCCGGGACGCGCCCGAGGAACGCTCGCGTCACGTGGCGCGCGGTGTCCGCGCAGTGATCGCACGTGTCCAGGTCGTGACGCTCCGTGAACGACAGCCCGCGCCGGACCTGCTCCTCGAGCGAGCGGAGCGCGCGGGCCAGCGTCGCGCCGACGAAGTAGTGCAGGCTCTCGCCGTGGACGTCGTTCGTCCCGAAGTAGCCGGGGAACAGGACCCCGCGCAGATCCTCGACGAAGCCGATCACGGCCTCGCGCGACGGGAGGGTCACCTTCCCGCCGGGCGGGAACGCCGTCGCGAGCGTCGCCTCGCGGCAGAGCCGGTCGACCACCGGCGCGAGCGCCACCGTGTCGACGGCCGGCGCCCTCGCCTGCTTGGAATCGCTCACTTCGCCTCCTCGAAGAGCCATGTGGACAGGTACCGCTCCCCGGTGTCGGGGAGCACCGCGACCACGAGCTTACCCTCGTTCTCGGGCCGCCGGGCGATCTCCCGCGCCGCCCAGGCGACGCCGCCGTCGGAGATGCTCGAGAGGATCCCCTCCTCCTTGCAGAGGCGGCGCGCCATGTCCCCCGCGTCCTCGTGACGCACCGTCACGATCTCGTCGAGGAGCTTCGGGTCCAGCACCTTGGGCACGAACCCCGGGCCCCACCCCTGGATCTTGTGCGGCCCCGGCTTGCCGCCGGAGAGCACCGGCGAGTCCGCCGGCTCGGCCGCGACGATCCGCAGGGACGGCTTGCGCGGCTTCAGCACCTGGGCGCAGCCCGTGACCGTGCCGCCCGTGCCGGTCGCGCAGACGAGGATGTCCACCTTGCCGTCCGTGTCGCGCCAGATCTCCTCCGCCGTGGTCCGGCGGTGGATGTCCGGGTTGGCGGGGTTCTCGAACTGCTGCAGGATGAGGTAGCGCGGGTCCTTCGCGGCCATCTCCTCGGCGCGCTTGATGGCGCCCTTCATCCCCTCCGCGCCCGGCGTGAGCACGAGCTCCGCCCCGAAGGCGACGAGCAGCTTGCGGCGCTCCACGCTCATGGTGTCCGGCATGGTCAGCGTGAGGGGGTAGCCCTTCGCGGCGGCGGCGAACGCGAGGCCGATGCCGGTGTTGCCGCTCGTCGGCTCGAGCAGGATCGTGTCGGGCTTGATCTTCCTCTCCCGCTCCGCGGCCTCGATCATCGAGACGCCGATCCGATCCTTCACGCTGCCCGCCGGATTCCACATCTCGAGCTTCGCCGCGACGGTCGCCTTCGCGCCGTCGAGCACGCGGTTGAGCCGCACGAGCGGCGTGTTGCCGATGAGCTTCGTGATGTCTTCGGCGATGCGCATGTGACCTCCGTAAAGGGGACCGGTTCCGTCCTGCATAAGAGGCCGGCGCCCGCCCGGCAACGCTCGACCGGCGGCCGCGCGTCACTCCGTCAGCGACGGGGCGTGCGCGTCCTCGATCGGCTCCACGCCCTCCCCGGCCTCGGCCTCCGCCGCGAGCGCCGCGTCGATGTCCGCCTCGGTCACGCCCTCGGCGGGCGGGCCCGCGGGGACGGCGGCCGGGGGCGCGCCGGCGAGGGGCCCGGCGACCTCGGGGCCCTCCGGCGCGGCGGCATCCGATCCGACGGCGGCGTGGAAGAACTCGTGCACGGCCCGCGCCTGCTTCGGCCCGAACCCGTCCACCTCGCCGATCTCCGCGAGCGTCGCCTCCTTCACGCGCCGGAGCGACCCGAAGTGGCGGAGCAGCGTCCGCTTCCGCCCCTCCCCGACGCCGGGGATCTCCTCGAGCACGCTCTGGAAGTTCCGCTCGCGCCGGAGCTTGCGATGGAAGGTGATCGCGAAGCGGTGCGCCTCGTCGCGCAGGCGGGCGAGCAGGAAGAGCTCCGCCGAGTTCTGCCGCAGCACGACCGGATCCTTTCGCGCCGGGAGGAACACGCGCTCGGGGCTCCGCGCCAGCTCGGACACGAACCCGCGCTCCTGCGCCTCCGCCGCGTCCGCGAGCGCCGCGGCGCCGCGCGCGCCCCGTCCCCGGCGCCCGATGACCCGCGACGTCCCGAGGGCCGGCGCGTCCACGAGCCGGCTCTTCGCGAGGCCGACGAGCTCGACGAAGGGCGCGCCCACGTTGCCGGGTGACGGCTTCGTCGGAACGCCCAGGTCCTTCGCGGCGGCGAGCGCCGCGTTGAGCTGGCCCTTGCCGCCGTCGATGACGAGCAGGTCCGGGAACACGCCCTCGCCGATCGCGCGCTTGAGCCGCCGCGAGACGACCTCGTAGAGCATCGCGAAGTCGTCCTGCCCCGCGACCCCCTTCACCTTGTAGCGGCGGTAGTTGGCCTTGTCGGGCTCCCCGTCCCGGAACGAGACGCCCGAGCCGACCGCGAGCGCGCCCTGGAAGGTGGAGATGTCGTAGCACTCCATCCAGCGCGGCGGCTTCGCGAGGTGGAGCGCGCGCGTGAGCGCCGCGAGCGCCTGCTCGCGCCGCTCGTCCTTCTCGTGCCAGCTCTTGAACCCCTGCTCCGCGTTGCGCGCCGCCACCTCGAGGAGATCCGCCTTCGCGCCGCGCTGCGGGGTGAGGACCCGCACGCGGCGGCCGCGCCGCTCGGCGAGCACCTCGGCGAGCGCGTCGGCCTCGACCGGCTCGACCGGGACGAGGATCTCCTCCGGCGCCGGGTTCTGCTCGTAGTAGAGGGAGAGGAAGGACGAGAGCGTCTCCTCGTCCGGGAACTCCTGCTCGCGGAACGGGTAGCTGCGCGAGTCCTGGAGCTTCCCGCCGCGCATGGCGAGGACCTGCACCACGAGGTCCGGGCCCTCCCGGTAGAGCCCGACCACGTCGCGATCGGCCCGGTCGGCCATGAGCACGCGCTGCTTCTCGAGGCTGCGCTCCACCGCCTGGAGCTGATCGCGGAGCCGCGCCGCGTCCTCGAAGCGGAGCGCGCCCGCCGCCTCCTCCATCCGCCCGCGGAGCCGCTCGACGAGCTCGGACTCGCGCCCCTCGAGGAACTCGATGGCGTCCTCGACCGACCGCCGGTACTCGGCCTCGGGCACGTCGTACACGCACGGCGCCGGGCAGCGCTTGATCTGGTAGAGGATGCAGGGCCGCTTCCGGTGGTCGAACACGTGGTCGGTGCACGTCCTGAGCTGGAAGTGCCGGTTCACGACCCGGAGCGTCTCCCGGATCGAGCTCGCCGACGAGTACGGGCCGAAGTAGCGCGCGCCCGGGCGGCGCGGCTCTCGCGCGCGCCGGACCTCGAGGCGCGGGAACGGGTGACGGTCGTCGAGCCGCAGGACGATGAAGTCCTTGTCGTCGCGCAGCCGGATGTTGAACCGCGGCTTGTGCCGCTTGATGAGCTCGTTCTCGAGGAGGACGGCCTCCTTCTCCGAGCGCGTGACGATGACCTCGAGATCGCCGAGGAGGTCGTCGAGCAGCGCGACGAAGGCGCGGCGGTCGCCGCGCGAGGCGTCGAAGTAGGAGCGGACGCGCGAGCGGAGGCTCGACGCCTTCCCCACGTAGACCACCTCGCCGCGGCGGTCCTTCATGAGGTAGCAGCCCGGCTCGGCGGGCAGCTCGTCGAGCTTCTTTCGGAGGTTCGCGTCCATCCCGGAGTAGAGGAATTACCCGGAAATGGGGCGCGGATCACCTGTGGGTTCGCGCGGGCGGGCGGCCGCGCCCCGGCGTCGGCCGGGACGCCCCGCTCCCTCGCGGTCGGCGCGGGCCCTCCCGGGCGCCCGGACGCCTCCCCGCCGCTCGCTCAGGGGACGCAGGTGGGG
This sequence comes from Anaeromyxobacter soli, assembly GCF_022808855.1. GTDB lineage: Bacteria > Myxococcota > Myxococcia > Myxococcales > Anaeromyxobacteraceae > Anaeromyxobacter > Anaeromyxobacter soli. Next base: position 87,914 of record NZ_JAKZLF010000008.1, on the reverse strand, counting down.
CTGTCGCAGCCCGCGCCGAGGCCGCTGCAGACGTCGATCGAGAACCCGCACACCGGGACGTCGAACGCGCCGCTCACGCTGCTCCCGTCCGAGAAGGTGACGCTCGCGCTCCCGGTCACCCGGTCCGGCCCCGTCCTGTCGAGCGTGACGGTGCCGCCGGTCGCCTCGACCGCGCTCGCGGAGTCCGCGCACGCCCCGTCGGTCTTCGCGACGAACGCGGTCGCGACGGTGAACGGCTTCGTCACGTCGGGCTGGGCCGTGGTGACGGGGTAGGTCCCCGGCTGGACCGCGGTCGCGGCGCCGACCGCGCTCGCGTTCAGCACGAGCAGGTTCACGGTGGTCCCGTTCGCCTTCCCGCCGCACGCCTTCGTCTGCTGGGCGACCTGGCACATGTTCTCGAACGTCCCGAAGCCCACGAGGATCGCGGTCGCGCTCGCCTGCAGCACGTCCTGGAAGACGCAGGTCTCCGGGCTCAGCACGAGGGCGGTGCCGTCCACCGGGTCGAACGCCTGGCCCAGCACCGTCCCCTTCACCCGGGCGGGCTCGGGCTCGGACTTCTTGCCGTCGCCGCCGCCACCGCACGCCCCCAGCACCCCCACCAGCACGACCGCCGCCGCGATCCGCTCCATGGTCCGATCTCCCTCCGTGAAGATGGAGATCCATCCCTACCCATCGCGAGGCGCCGCACGTCTTCCCACGCGGGGCGGCGCTCCTCCAGGCGGCGACGGCACGCGCTCGCTCGCCCGCCCGCCGGTGGTCAGCGCCGGCGGCGCCGCTGCTGCGGGCGCCGCGCGCCGCCGAGCTTCCCCATCGCCGCCGCGCCGGCGAAGGCGCCGGAGCCGAGCAGCCCCTTCACCCCGCTCGCCTTGGCGGGCAGCCCGAGCTGGAGGTCCTTCAGCGCGAGGATGCGATCGCGGAGCTGCGCCGCCTTCTCGAACTCGAGCGCCTTCGCCGCCTCCTTCATCTCCTCCTCGAGCGAGGCGACGATGATCGGGAGCTGCTCCGGCTTGTACTCCGCGCCCTCGGCGGCCATCGGCACGGTGACGTAGTCCGCCTCCACGATCGCCATCTGCAGGTCGGTGATGTTGCGCTTCACCGTCTGCGGGGTGATCCCGTGCTCGAGGTTGTAGGCGCGCTGGATCTCGCGGCGCCGGTTCGTCTCGTCGAGCGCCTGCTTCATGGACGCCGTGATCGAGTCTGCGTACAGGATCACGCGCCCGTTCACGTTCCGCGAGGCCCGCCCGATCGTCTGGATGAGCGACACCGACGAGCGGAGGAAGCCCTCCTTGTCGGCGTCCAGCACCGCGACGAGCGAGACCTCGGGGATGTCGAGGCCCTCGCGCAGCAGGTTGATGCCGATGAGCACGTCGAACTCGCCCTTGCGCAGGTCGCGGATGAGCGCGCTGCGCTCGAGCGTCTCGATGTCGGAGTGCAGGTAGCGGCAGCGGACGCCCACGTCGGTGAAGTACTCGGTGAGGTCCTCCGCCATCCGCTTCGTGAGCGTCGTGACGAGGACGCGCTCCCCGGCCTCCGCGCGCTTGCGCACCTCGCCGAGGAGATCGTCCACCTGGGACCCCACCGGCCGGACCTCGACCTCCGGGTCCGTCAGGCCGGTCGGGCGGATGATCTGCTCGACGACGACGCCCTGCGCCTTCTGCAGCTCGTACTCGGCCGGCGTCGCCGAGACGTAGATGCCCTGGCGCACGAGCCCCTCGAACTCCTCGAACTTGAGCGGCCGGTTGTCGAGCGCCGACGGCAGGCGGAACCCGAAGTCCACCAGCGTCTCCTTGCGCGAGCGGTCGCCGCGGTACATGGCGCCGATCTGCGGGACGGTCTGGTGCGACTCGTCGATGACGAGGAGGAAGTCCTTCGGGAAGTAGTCGAGGAGGCACGGCGGCGGATCGCCCGCCTTCCGGCCCGAGAGCCAGCGCGAGTAGTTCTCGATGCCGGAGCAGAACCCCATCTGCTCGAGCATCTCGAGGTCGAACATCGTCCGCTGCTCGAGCCGCTGCGCCTCGACGAGCTTGTTCGCCGCCTTGAGCTCGCCGAGCCGCTCGCGCAGCTCCTCGCGGATCCCGTCGACGGCGCGCTTGCGCGTCTCGGGCGCCGACACGTAGTGGCTGTTCGGGAAGATCGCCGCCTTGTCGAGCTCGGCCAGCGTCTGGCCGCGGAGCGGATCGAACTCGTGGATCGACTCGACCACGTCGCCGAAGAACTCGATCCGGATGGCGCGATCCTCCTCGTACGGCGGGAACACCTCGATGGTGTCGCCGCGCACGCGGAAGGTGCCGCGGTGGAAGTCGACGTCGTTCCGCTCGTACTGGATGTCGATGAGCGACCGGATGAAGCGGTCGCGCAGGAACTCCTGCCCCCGCTCCACCTGCTGCAGGAGGCCGTAGTAGGCCTCCGCGGTGCCGAGGCCGTAGATGCAGGAGACGGAGGCGACGATGAGCACGTCGTTGCGCGTGAGGAGCGCGTGCGTGGCCGCGTGCCGCATCCGATCGATCTCGTCGTTGATGGACGAGTCCTTCTCGATGTACGTGTCGGTCGACGGGACGTACGCCTCGGGCTGGTAGTAGTCGTAGTACGAGACGAAGTAGTGGACGGCGGCGCTGGGGAAGAGCTCCTTGAACTCGCCGTAGAGCTGGGCCGCGAGCGTCTTGTTGTGCGCGATGACGAGCGTCGGCCGCCGCACCTCCGCCACCACGTTCGCGACGGTGAAGGTCTTGCCCGAGCCGGTGACGCCGAGCAGGACCTGGTGCGGGTCGCCGCGGCGCAGCCCGGCCGTGAGCTCCTCGATGGCCCGCGGCTGATCGCCCGTGGGCTTGAACTCGCTCCTCAAGTCGAAAGGCACGCAGCGGAGTGTAACGGCGCGCGGCCCCGCGATCAGGAACCGTTCGCCGTCTCCCTCCCGCGGCGGGCGGCGAGGCCTCCGCTCCCCGCCTGGCGGCGCACCGTCCGGGACTGCGCGCCCGGGCGGAGAGTGGCGGCGCGGACGCTCGACAAGCGCACCCGTTCCGGTTACGTTGCGCGCGTCCCGCCTGTCGAAACGGCACGGGCCCAGGCGGCGTACGTCCGCCCGGCGCAGCGCGCGGCGTGAGCCGCTTCCCGGGGGCTCGGCCGCAGTGGCCGGGCCCCCACGATTTCGCGATCTCGAGCCCCGGAGGAGAGATGGCCTTCAACCCTGGAGCGACCAAGCGGCAGAAGGAGGCGGCGCGCCGCGACAAGCAGCGCCGCAAGGACGAGAAGAAGGAGCAGCGCAAGCGCGAGAAGGTGGACCGCGGTCCCGTCGCGCCGGGCGAGGACCCCGACATCGCCGGGATCGTCCCCGGTCCGCAGCCGCCGCTCGAGGAGTGACCTCCCGCGCCGCGGACGCCCGGTCTCCCGGCGCGTCCGCCGGCCGCGCCCGACCGCGGCTACTCGACCTTCCAGGTCGTGCCCTGCGGCCCGTCCATGATCGCGACCCCTTCGGCGAGCAGCGCGTCGCGGATGGCGTCCCCGCGCGCGAAGTCCCGCGCCTTGCGCGCCTCGGCGCGCGCGACGAGCTTCGCCTCCACGGCCGCCGGCTCGATCCCGCGGCGCGCCGCCGCCTTGGCGCGGACGGCGCGCAGCGCCTCGGCCGGCCGGCGCTGAACGAGCCCGAGCGTCGTGCCGACCTCGCGCACGTCCCGCGCGAACGCGGCGAGCCGGGCGCGGTCCTCCGGGCTCTTCTTCCCCCTGCGATCGGCGAGCGCGTTCGCCGCCGTGAACGCCTCTGCGAGCGCGGCGAGCACCTGCGGCGCGTTGAAGTCGTCGTCGAGCGCCCGGCGCGCGGCCTCCACCACCGCCCCGCCCTCCCCCGCCGGCGAGATCCCCTCGGAGAGGGCGTCCACCTTCTCGAGCGTCTCGTAGAAGTAGTTCAGGCGGCGCTCGGCCTCGGAGAGGATCGCGTCCGAGTAGTTGATCGGGTTGCGGTAGTGCGTCCCCAGGAAGAAGAGGCGGATGGCCTCCGGGTCGAACTTCGCGATCACGTCGCGCAGCGTGAAGAAGTTGCCGAGCGACTTCGACATCTTCTCGCTGTCGATCTCGACGAACCCGTGGTGCATCCAGTGGCGGCAGAAGCTCTCCGCCGTCCGGCCGTCCCCCACCGCCGCGGCCGACTGCGCGATCTCGTTCGTGTGGTGAGGGAAGACGAGGTCCTTGCCCCCGCCGTGCAGGTCGATGGGCGCGCCGAGGTGGGCGAGGGTCATGGCCGAGCACTCGATGTGCCAGCCCGGCCGGCCGCGGCCCCAGGGCGAGTCCCACGCCGGCTCGCCGGGCTTCGCCGCCTTCCAGAGCGCGAAGTCGAGTGGATCGCGCTTCGCCTCGCCGGGCTCCACGCGCGCGCCGGAGCGGAGGTCGTCGAGGTTCCGCTTGGCGAGCCGCCCGTAGTCGGGGAACGCGCGCACCGCGTAGTACACGTCGCCGTTCCCCGGCGCGTACGCGAAGCCCTTCTCCACGAGCGTCGAGATCATCGCGACGATCTGCGGGACGTGCTCGGAGACCTTCGGCGCCACGTCGGGGCGCAGGTTGCCGAGGGCGTCCATGTCCTCGTCGAACTCCTCGGCGTAGCGGGCCGCGAGCTTCACCGGGTCCTCGCCCCGCTCGTTCGCGCGGCGGATGATCTTGTCGTCCACGTCGGTGAAGTTCCGGACGTAGCGGACCTCGTAGCCGCGGGCCCGCAGGTGCCGCACCACGAGGTCCCACACGACGTAGCTCCGGCCGTGGCCGACGTGCGCCGAGTCGTAGACGGTGGGGCCGCAGGCGTAGAAGCGGATCTTGCCGGGCTCGATGGACACGAGCTCGCGCTTCGTGCCGGTGAGCGTGTCCGAGATGACGATGGGCATCGGCGCTTCTCCTACCGCACTCTGACGAGGAGCGCGACGGCGTGCGCGGCGATCCCCTCGCCGCGCCCGACGAAGCCCATCCCCTCGCCCGTGGTGGCCTTCACGTTCACCTGCGCGGGCGCGACGCCGAGCGCCTCGGCGAGCCGCGCGCGCATCTCCTCGGCGCGCGGCGCGATCTTGGGCCGCCGGGCCGCGAGCGTCACGTCGCAGTTCCCGACCCGGAGGCCCCGGGCGGCCGCCTTCGCGGCGATCTCGCGGAGCAGCGCGAGCGAGGAGACCCCCTTCCAGCGCGGGTCGGTGTCGGGGAAGTGGCGGCCGAGATCGCCGAGCCCGGCCGCGCCCAGGATCGCGTCGCCGATGGCGTGGGCGCACACGTCCGCGTCGGAGTGGCCGAGGAGGCCGTCCCCGTCGAACTCGACGCCGCCGAGCACGAGCCTGCGCCCCTCCGCGAACCGGTGGGTGTCGTAGCCGACCCCCATCGCCACGGGGGCCTCGAGGAAGGTCCGGGCCCGGGCGACGTCCTCGGGCCCGGTGATCTTGAAGTTCCCCGGCTCCCCGGGCACGAGCGTCACGGTCGCCCCCATGGCCTCGACGAGCGCGCACTCGTCCGTGGCCTCGGCCGCCGCGGCCCCCGCCCGCTCGAACGCCTCGAGGAGCAGGGCCCGCCGGAACCCCTGGGGTGTCTGCGCGAGCCAGAGCGCACGCCGGTCGAGCGTCGCCTCGACCCGCGCGGGCGCGGCGGCGTCGGCGCGGGCCGCGGCCCGCTTCACCGTGTCCGTGACCGGGAGGGCCGCCAGGGCCGCCCCGTCGCGCGCCGCCGCCTCCGCCACGCGCGTCGCGAGCTCCGCGGTCGCGAACGGCCGGGCGGCGTCGTGCACGAGCACGATCCCGCAGCCGTCCGCCGCGCGCACGCCGTTCCGCACCGAGTCGGCGCGCGCGGCGCCGCCCACGACAGCCCGCGCCGGCTTCCCGAGCCCTGCCAGCTCGGCGAGCCCGCGCTCCTCCTCGCCGGCGGGCACCACCGCCACGAGCTCGTCGACGGAGTCGCAGCCGGCGAGCACGCGCGCCGCGCGCCGCAGGACCGTCTCGCCCCCGACCTCGAGCCACTGCTTTCGGACCCCGGCGCGCACGCCGGAGCCGCCTGCCGCCAGGATCGCCGCCACCCGCTCGCCGCGGATCATCCGGATCTCCTCGCCCGCGACGCGGGCTGGCACCGCACCTGCTACAGCCGTGACCACCGTGACCGCCGCTCACCCACCCGCGCGCACGAGCGCGCCGATACGCAACCGCCGCGCGGACGAGCGTCCGTGCGGCGGTCGGGTGGGATGCGCCCGGGCGCCTTCGCGCCCGGGCAGCCGGTCAACAGTTGAAGATCTTCTTCAGGTCCTGCTCGACGTCGTCCTCGCCGCACTCCTTCGCGATCGCGAGCTCCTTGATGAGCAGCGAGCGCGCCGTGTCGAGCATCTTCCGCTCGCCGAACGAGAGGTCCTTGTCGGAGCGGAGGAGGTACAGGTCGCGCAGGACCTCGGCGATCTCGAAGACGCTGCCCGTCTTGATCTTGTCCATGTACTCCCGGTAGCGGCGGTTCCAGGTCGTCGAGTCGACCGAGACCTCCTTCTCCCGGAGGATGGTGTAGACGCGTCGGACGTCCTTCTCCCCGATGATCTCGCGCAGGCCGACGGAGCCGACCTTGTTCATGGGGATCATGATCTTCATCCCGTTCTCGAGGATCCGGAGCACGTAGAAGGACTGGCGCTGGCCGGCGACCTCCTTGTGCTCGATTCCCATGACCTCGCCGACCCCCTGGCCGGGATAAACCGCCTTGTCCCCGACCTTGAAATTCGGGGCCATCTGAGTAGCCTGCGTTGCGGGCATTCCTTCCTCCGCTCCCTGAGTCTTCCCGGGAGCCGACCGGAACGGTCGAGGCCAGGGCGGGAGCTTGATCGCGGGAGGCTATCACAAGCTCCCGTTCCGCTCAATAACACTACGGAAATCGGATTTCTTCGCGTGCCTCCCGTTTGGGGGTCCCGAGGGGTCCGTTGACCCGCCGGGATCCCCTCGTCGCGCCGGCGCTCGGCCTCGTCGCCGGAGTGGCCCTCGGCCTCCACGGCGCTCGCCTCCCGGCCGCCTCTGCCCCACTCCTGCTCCTCGGGGCGTCCCCGCCGCTCGCGCCCGCGGCCTTCGCCGTGGCCGGCTGGTGGGCAGCCGAGCGTGCGCTCACGGCCGCCGGAGAGGGAACGGCGCGTGCTCGCGACTCCCGAGGCGATCGGGGCCTCTCCTCGGGTCCGCCGCGGCCGGCGCCGCTCGAGGGCCGGATCGTCTCGGTTCCGGAGTCCCTCGGCGACCGCGTCCGCTTCCGGCTCCGCGCCCCGGAGGGCCGCCCGCTGGAGGTGCTCGCCGCGCAGGCGCCCTGGCCGCTCGGCCTGGGCGACGAGGTGCGGCTGCGGGCGGTGCTCCGGGTTCCCCCCGAGGCCCGCAACCCCGGCGGGCGCGACGTGCGCGCGCGGCTCGCGGCGAGCGGCATCGCGCACCAGGCGCTCGCGACCGGCCCGGCGATCCGGACCCGTCCCGCGCGCGCGCCGAGCTGGCTCGAGCGCGGCCGCGAGCGGCTCGCGGAGGAGGCGACGCGTGCGCTGCCGGCCCGCGAGGCCGGGGTCGTGCGCGCCATCGGCGCGGGGGATCGGGGCGGGCTCGATCCGGAGACGAGCACCTCGTTCGCCCGCAGCGGGCTCGCCCACGTCCTGGCCGTCTCGGGCATGCACCTCGTGGTGGTCGCGTTCGGGCTCGAGCGGCTGCTGCGCGCTCTCCTCCTGCGCGCGGACGCGCTCGCCGAGCGGGCCGACCCGCGCAGGATCGCCGCCGCGATCGCCCTCCCGGTCGCGCTCGTCTACGCGATCGCCACCGGTGCCGGCTCGCCCGTGCTGCGCGCGGCGGTCGCGGCGACGGTGATCCTCGCCGGCACCGCGCTCCACCGCGAGCCCGGCGGCGCGAACACCCTCGCGCTCGCCGCGATCGCGCTCCTCGCCGCGGATCCGGGCGGAGCGCTCGACGTCTCGCTGCAGCTCTCGTTCGCGGCGGTCGCAGGCCTCGTCGCCTGGGCCGGGCCTCTCCGCCGCGCGCTCCCGCTCGAGCGGCCGCGCGCCGGCACCTGGCGGGCGCGCCTCCTCGAGCCCGTCGTCGCGGGGGCCTGCGCGAGCGTCGCCGCGTCGCTCGCCGCCGCGCCGGTGCTCGCCTTTCACTTCCGCCAGCTCCCCGTGCTCGGGCTCCTCGCCAACGTCGCCGCCGTGCCCATCGGCTCGGCGCTCACGATCGCGGCCACGATCGCTGCGGTCGGCGCGGCGGCCGCCCCCGCGCTCGGAGCGCTCGCCCTCGTCGCGGCGCGCCCGCTGGCGACCGCGCTCCTCGCCGTCTCGGACGCAGCCGCGGCGCCCCGGCTCGCGGTGGTCGGCGTCGGCTCGCCGGGGCTCGCCGGCGTCGTGGCGTTCTACGTGGCGGCGCTCGTCGCCACCCGCGCGCGCGGCGCGCGCCGGCTCGCGGCTGCGCTCGCCGCGGTCGCCGCGCTCCTCGCCCCGGCCCACCTGCGCGCCGCCGCGGCCGAGGCGCGCGGCGGGCTCGAGGTCCTGTTCCTCTCGGTGGGCCAGGGGGACGCGGCGCTCCTGCGGCTCCCGGACGGCAGCGCCGTGCTGGTGGACGCCGGCGGCGCGCCGGACGGCGGCGCGGATCCCGGCGCGCGCGACGTCGTCCCCCTCCTCCGCGATCTGGGGGTCACCCGCCTCGCCGCCGTCTTCGTCTCGCACCCGCACCCCGACCACGCCCTCGGCCTCGCCGCCGTCGCGGGCGCGTTCCCGATCGACCTCGTGTTCTCGAACGGCGCTCCCGCCGAGGGCGAGGTGGCGCGCGTGCTCGCGGCGCTGGCGCCGGTTCCCCTGGCCCCCGGCGACGGATGGGAGCGGGCCGGCGTCCGCTTCGACGTGCTGGGCGGGGACCGCGAAGGGCTCGGCGCGAACGACGCCTCGGTCGTGCTGCGCGTCGGGTACGGCACGACCGCGTTCCTGTTCCCCGGCGACGTCGAGCACGCGGGAGAGGCCGCAGCGCTCTCGAGGGGAGGGCTCCGGGCCGACGTCGTGAAGGTGCCGCACCACGGCAGCCGGACGTCCTCGAGCGAGGCGTTCGTCCGGGCGGTGCGCCCGGCGCTCGCCGTCGTGAGCCTCGGCCGGGACAACCGCTTCGGCTTCCCCCATGCCGAGGCGGTGGAGCGCTGGCGCGCGGCGGGCGCCGCAGTGCTCCGGACGGACGAGGAGGGGGCGGTCCGGCTGCTCTCGGACGGGCGCCGCGTCACCCGCGTGCCCGCTTCGGCCGCCCTCGACCCCCTGGCGATCCTATGGGAGCGCCCCTAGGGTTGCCTGTGGGCATCGAGGACTTCGACCTGGCCGACGTCGCCGAGCGGATTCGCCGTCACATCCCCCCGACCGAGCCTCCCGTCGGATACCTCCGCGGCCGGAGCTACTTCCGGGACGTCCTGGTGCACGAGCTCGGCATCGGCGAGTTCGAGGCCGAGACGCTCGTGGACACCCTGGAGCTGAACGGCTACCTGCGCTTCGAGGGCGATCCTTCCGAGCGCTCGCGGGCCGAGAGCCGCTGGCACGTCGGCTCCGACTCCGGATAGCGCTGCCCGCTATAGGGCGCGCGCGGTGCCGGCCGGGCCGCGCGGCGGACCCCCTCAGCCAGGCCGCCCGTCCAACCTCGCGAGATCTCATGGCCCGTGCTCGGTCCCCGCTGGCACGGGCGCTGGATCCCATGGCCTCGTGCGACAGACGCTCATGCTCCAGTGCGCCGGTGCCGACCCCGAGCGGCGCGACCTCTCCTCCCCCGCGACCGCCGGCGGCTCGCGCGCCGACGACCTCCCGCTGCCTGGCGCTCCCCCCTGCGCGCTCCGCCTCCTGCCGTGCGCGGCCGGCCTGGTGGTGGAGGCGTGCGTGTCGGGCGCTCGCGCGGCGGGGCGGCCCCTGCCTGCGGGCGCGCGCCGCCTGCTCCGCTCCGGCGAGTCGGTCGAGCTCGGGGGCCACCGCATCGCCCTCCCCGCCGCCGTCGCCGCGGAGGGCACCCGCGTCGCCGCGGCGGCGCTGCTCCGGGATGCGTCGGCGAGCCCGGAGGCGCCGATCGGCGGCGTGCACCTCGTCGTCGTCACCGGGCCCGAGGCCGGGGCGCGGCACCCGCTCGGCGCCGAGCAGGTCCTGGGGCGCGGGCGCGCGGCCGACATCCGCGTCCGGGACGCCCAGGCGTCGCGCCGTCACGCGCGGCTGCGCCTCGACGCGGAGGGCGCCTTCATCGAGGATCTCGGCTCCAAGAACGGCCTGCGGGTGAATGGCATGCGGCTCGAGCGCCTGCCCTGCGCGCTCCGCGACGGCGACGAGCTCACGGTCGGAGACACGACGCTCGTCTTCGTCCACCCGGGCGCGCGCACGTGCGCCGCGCTCCCCGCTTCGGCCGACGCGCCCGGCCGAAGGGCGCCTCGGCTCCCCCTCGCGCACCTCACCGCCGCGGCGCTCCTCGGCCTCTCCGCCGCGGCGCTGGCGCTCGCGTCCTCATCGTGAGGTTCAGCGCCGGAGCCGCTGCGGCGAGAGGTCCGCCCGCTCGAGGAGCAGCTCGAACAGCTCGCGGTGGCGAGCGAAGAGGCTCGTGAACTGCACGCGCCCGCGCTGCGTGAACAGGGCGTAGACGCGCCCGCCGAGCCCGTCCTGCACGATGATCTCGCGGATCTCCTCGTAGCGCACGGGCCGACGGCTGAAGGGCGTCGCGGCCACGATGCCGTCGTCCGTCACGGTGATGGACGTCCGGGCGTAGAGGACGGTGAACACCGCGAAGAAGGCGAGGAACAGCGTCGCGCCGAGCACGGCGCGCGGCTCCGCGCCCGGGGCGCCGAGGAGCACGACGAGCACGCCGAACCAGAACGTGCCCGCCGTGGCGACCGCGATCCGGAGCGGCAGGCGCGTCTTGTAGATCCGCGCCGCCTCCATGCCCCAAGTGTACGGCCGCCCACGGAGGTGGGCCAGACGGGCGGCGCGGTACGATTGGGGCCGGGCCCGGGCGACCCGAGCGCTCGTGCGCGGCACGCGACCGCCCTCCGCGCGGGGGCGGAGGCGGCCGCGCGGCCGAGGGGGCCGCGCCTCCAGGATCAGCGGCCGGAGAGCTCGTCTGCGCGGGCGCGCGCGACCGACCGAAGCTCCTCGCGCACGTCCCGGGCGTGGCTATTCGAGTAACGGCGGTACAGCTCGCCCGCGAGCGGGTCGCCGAGGAGCCGGTAGCACTCGGCGAGGCCGTACAGCGGAGTCCCGAGGGCCGGGTCGAGGCCGAGCGCAGCCTTGTAGTCGTCGGCCGCCTCGCGGAACCGTCTCTGGCCGAACTTCGCGCTCGCACGGGCCGTGTATGCGACGGCGAGCCGCGGATCGAGCGCGATCGCGTCGTCGAGGAGCGCGATCGCCGCGCCGTACTCGCGGCGCGCGACGAGGTCGAGCGCGCTGCGGTAGCGCTGCGCGGCGGTGGGCCCGCCGGCCTGCGCCGGCGCCGCAGGGAGGGGCGCAGGAGCGTCGTACGGCTCGGGCGTGAGACGGTAGGTGCGTGGCTGGGTCCCCGCCGGGGCCGGAGCGGCCGCGGGGGCCGCGGGGGCCGCGGAAGGCACGGCGATCGTCGTTCCGGGCGCCACGCCCGCCGGCATCACGACGACGACCGTCGCTCCCGCCGGAATGGCGGCGGTGGGCGCGCCGATCGCGGGCGCAGCGGCCGCAGCGGGTGCAGCGGGCGCCGCAGCCGCGGGCTGCGGCGTCGGGGAGGCCGAAAGGGCGGGCGCCGGGACCCGGGCGGCGCGGGCCTCCTCGAGGAGCCTGCGCGCGTCGTCGCTGGTCGGATCGGACGCGAGCGCGAGCTCTCCCTGCGCGATGGCCTGCGCGGGGTAGCGGAGCGCGAGGTAGGCGCGCCCGAGCTTCACGCGCGCGAAAACGTACCCGGGCTGGAGGTAGACCGCGTCTTGATACGCGAAGAGCGCGCCGCGGACGTCACCCGCCCCGAAGGCGCGATCGCCCTGCGCGAGCCGCTCCGCGACGGCGGCCGTGGGCGCGACCGGAACGGAAGCGGCGGTCGGGGTCGCGGCGGGGCTCGCGGGCGGCGTCTGGGCCGGACTCGCGGTCACGACCGGGCTGGCCGTCGCGGTCGGGGCCGGACTCGCGGTCGCGGTCGCGGCCGGGTTCGCCGTCGCGGCCGGGGTCGGGCTCGCGGCGGTCGGAGTCGCGGTGGCGGTCGGGGCCGCGGTCGACGGCTGAGGAGAGCTCGGAGCGGCGGTCACGGTCGTCGTGCCGGGAGCCGGGGCGGCCGTCACGCCCGTCACGCTCGACGGAGGAGCCGCGGGGCTCGCGCCCGCGCTCTGCACGACCGGGCGCGCGCCGCTCGAGGGCGCCGTCCCGGGCGCCCCCTGCGCGAGCGCGAGCGCCGGAGCGGCCTGGAGGACTGCGAACAGGGCGAGAGCGCGCATGGCGCGCATGATACGCCCGAGCGCACGACCAGCGAAGGCGGCGGCGCTCGAGGCGCGACCGCTCAGAGCCGAAGCGACCGCCCGCGGCGCCGCGCGAGGCGGCGCCCGAGATGGCGCCGCTGTGCGTGGAACGCGGAAGAGGTGCGCGGCGGGCGCGGGGACGCGCCCACCGCGTGCGCCGAGGCTACTTGCGGAAGGGGTTCTCGAGCAGGATCGTCTGCCCACGGTCGGCGCCGACGGAGAGTCCGACCACCGGCACGCCCGAGAGCTCCTCCACGCGCTTCACGTAGGCGCGCGCGCGGGGCGGGAGGTCGTCCCAGCTCCGGAGGTGGTCGAGCTTCTCGCTCCACCCCGGCAGCTCCTCGTAGATGGCCTCGGCCCGCTCGAGCAGCTCCGGATCCGACGGCATCTCGTCGAGCACCTTGCCGTCCACGCGGTAGCCGACGGCGATCTTCACCGTGTCGAACCCGGTGAGCACGTCGAGCTTCGTCATCGCGATGCCGTGCAGCCCGTTCACGCGAGCGGCGTAGCGCAGCGCCAGGACGTCGAGCCACCCGGTGCGGCGGGGCCGGCCGGTGGTCGCGCCGAACTCGCCGCCGATCTTGCGCAGCCGCTCGCCGGTCTCGTCCTTGAGCTCGCTCGGGTAAGGGCCGCCGCCCACGCGCGTGGAGTAGGCCTTGGAGATCCCGAGGACGTAGTCCACGGCGGTCGGGCCGAGGCCGCACCCCACCACGGCGTTGCCCGCGACGGTGTTCGAGCTCGTGACGAACGGGTACGTGCCGTGATCGACGTCGAGCATCGTCCCCTGCGCGCCCTCGAACAGCAGCTGCTTGCCGTTCTGCAGCGCGCGGTGGAGCCAGAGCGACACGTCCGCGGCGTAGCGGGCGACGCGGCGGCCGAGCTCCGCGTAGCGGGCGACGATCGCCGCCTCGTCGAGGTCGGGCGTGGCGCCGAGCCGGCGCAGCTCCTCCCGCGCCGCCGGCAGCCGCTCCTTCACCTTGCGCTCGAGGCGGGAGGCGTCGACGAGGTCCCGGATCCGGAGCCCGCGCCGCGCCACCTTGTCCTCGTAGGTCGGCCCGATGCCGCGGCCGGTCGTCCCGATCTTCCCGGCGCCCATCGCCTGCTCGCGCGCGATGTCGATCGCCTTGTGCCACGGCATGATCACGTGCGCGTCGAGCGACACCACGAGCTGGGCGTCGTCGGCGAGGGCGTTCCGGCTCTTGAGCCGGTCCACCTCCATGACGAAGACCTCGGGGTCGAAGACGACGCCGTTTCCGATGACGCACGACTTGCCGGGGTGGAGGATGCCCGCCGGGATGAGGTGGAGGACCGTCTTCTCGCCGTTCACCACCAGCGTGTGGCCGGCGTTGTTCCCCCCCTGGAAGCGGACGACGACGTCCGCGTGCTCGGTGAGGAGATCGACGATCTTTCCCTTGCCCTCGTCGCCCCACTGGGCTCCGACGACGACCACGTTCGGCATGTGATGGCTCCCTGGGTGGACTCCCGGCGCGCGCACCTCGCGGTCGCAGCGCCGACGCAGGTGCGGCACGATACCAGGGCGGACCGGGATCCGCTAGCGCGGACGGCTGCGGCGGGACCGCGCGGTGCGCTCGCCCGCCCGGCCGTTGGCACGCTCGAGCGCCTGGGTCGCGAACTCGAGGTCGACGGCGAAGCCGATCGCCGGCCCGGGCCGGCCGAAGCGCTCGAGGAGCTCGTCGTAACGGCCGCCCGCCGCGACCGCGCTCCCCGCCCCCGGCGCGTAGCCGGCGAAGGTGATGCCGGTGTAGTACCCGAGGCCACGCGTCTCCCCGAGGTCCACCGAGACGTCCTTGACCCCTCGGCGCCGGGCGATCCTGAGCGCCGCCTCGACCTGGCCGAGCGACGTGGCGGCGCCGGGGACGTCGCGCACGAGCTTGCGGGCGCGGGAGAGCGCGCCGTCGCCGTACAGCGTCGCGAGCTCCGGGAGCGCCGCGCGGGCGGCGGCCTCGCCGCGGCCCTTCTTCGCGAGCGCGGCGAGCGCGTCCTCGTCCTTGCGGGAGAGCGCCTCCCACGCGGCGGCGCGGCCCTTCGGCGCGAGCCCCGCCCCGTCGATCACCGCGTGCGCGAAGCGTGCGTGGCCGACCTCCAGCACGGCGGCGCCGAGCCCCACCCGCTCGAGCGCGCGCGCCAGCACCACGAGCGCCTCCGCGTCCGCGGACGGCCCGCCCGCGCCGAGCAGCTCGACGCCGGCCTGGTAGACCTCGCGGGGACGGCCCGCCCGCGCCTCGCGGGCGCGCAGCACCGGGCCGTCGTAGCAGAGCCGCGCCGGCGACGGCAGCGCGTCCGGGCGCGCCGCGTACAGCCGCGCGATCTGCGGCGTGATGTCAGGCCGGATGGCGACGACCTCTCCGGAGCCGGGCTCGACGAACTTCATGACGTCCGCGAGCGCCGCGGCCGAGAGCCCGCGCTCCACCACGTCGAGCCGCTCGAGCGTGGGCAGGAACACGCGCCGGTAGCCGAAGCGCGAGAACACCTCCTGGAGCTTCGCGGACAGCTCGGCGAGGTGCGCCGAGTGATCGGGGAGGAGGTCGCGCAGGCCGGACGGGAGCGAGAGGTCGAGCATCGCGCGCGACTCTATCCGCCCCGGTCCGGACGCGAAAGGGGATCGCCCGCGGGCCGCGCGGATCGCCGGCCCGGATCGCCGCCACGCGCCCGCTGGAGCGCCGGCGCGACCGCGCCTAGAGCGAGATCGCCTGGACCGACCGGACGTGAGGCAGGCGGCGCAGCCGCTCGAGGAGCTCCGGCGACGGCGCGGAGTCCACGTTGAGGAAGGCGAAGGCCCGCGAGCGATCCTCCACGCGCGAGAGCGAGATGCGGGCGATGTTCACGCCCGCGGCGCCGAGCGTCGTGCCGAGGCTGCCGAAGACGCCGGGCGCGTCGTCGTTCTCGCAGAGGATCACCTGCCCGTCCGGCACCGCCTCGACCCGGAACGCGTTCACCCGCACGATGCGCGCGTCCCGCTTCCCGTACACCGTCCCGGCGACCTGGGCCTCGCCGCCCGCGCCGCGGACCGTGACGGTCACCAGGCTCGCGTAGTCGTGCGGCTCGGCCGAGCGCGTCTCCCGCACCGCGAGCCCGCGCTCCCGCGCGATGGCCGGGGCGCTCACCTCGTTCACCGGCGTGTCGAGGAACGGCCGCAGGATGCCGGCGAGCGCGCGCGCGACGAGCGGGCGGAGCGGCACCGAGGCGAGCTCGCCGGCGACCTCCACCGCGACCTCGGTCGGGCCCGGCGGCGCGAGCTGCGCCGCGAGCGCGCCGAGCTTCTCCGCGAGCGGCAGGTACGGCGCGAGCTGCTCCATCATCTCCGGCGGCAGCCCCGGCGCGTTCACGGCGTTCCGCACGACGCCCCGCACCAGGTAGTCCGAGAGCTGCTCGGCGACCGCGATGGCCACCGCCGACTGCGCCTCCTCGGTCGAGGCGCCGATGTGCGGCGTGAGGAGCACGTTCTCGAGCGCGAGCAGCGGGTGATCGGCGGGCGGCGGCTCCTGCTCGAGGACGTCGAGCCCCGCGCCCGCGAGGTGTCCCGAGCGCAGCGCCTCGGCGAGCGCCCGCTCGTCCACGATGCCGCCCCGGGCGCAGTTCACGAGGATCGCGCCCTTCTTCATCTTGGCGAGCGCCGCCGCGTCGACGAGGTTCCGCGTCTTCTCGGTGAGGGGCACGTGGACCGAGACGACGTCCGCCTCCCGCCAGAGGGTCTCGAGGTCCACGAGCGACGCGCCGAGCTTGGCGGCCGCCTCGGGCGAGATGAAGGGGTCGAACGCGACGACGCGCATGCGCATCGCGAGGGCCCGCTCGACGAGGACCGAGCCGATGTTCCCGATGCCCACGACGCCGAGCGTCCTGCCGGCGAGCTCGTGGCCCTGGAACCGCTTCTTCTCCCACTTGCCACCCTTCACGCTGGCGGTGGCGGCGGCCACGTGGCGCGAGAGGGCGAGGATCATGGCGAGCGCGAGCTCGGCCACCGTGATCGACGAGCCCCCGGGCGTGTTCATCACCACGACGCCGCGGCGGGTGGCCGCCGCGAGATCCACGTTGTCGACGCCGACCCCGGCGCGCCCGATCACCTTGAGCCGGGCGGCCTTCTCGAGCAGGCGCGCGGTCACCTTCGTGGCGCTCCGCACCGCGAGGCCGTCGTAGTCGCCGATGATCCGCTCGAGCTCTTCGGGCCTGAGGCCCACCCTCACGTCCACGTCCAGCCCTGCCGCCTGGAGGATCCTCACCGCCTCCGGCGAGAGGTCGTCCGACACGAGCACGCGCGCCGCCATCACTCACCCTTGCTCGGCCCCGCGGGGCCGGATGCCGGCAGCGCGCCGCGCGCCGGCGAAAGATCACGAGCCCGCCGCCCGGGCGATCCGGCCGGCGACCACCGACGCCGCAGCGCGGCATGGGGGAAGGGATTCTGTTCGGGGGCACCGCCCGGCAAAAGCTCCCGGCGGGGCGCGCGCAGTCGATCGGGGGCCGGGTGCCGCTCAGCGGCGCCGCAGCCCGCCGCAGACGAGCTCGACGACCTCGCCCTTCACCCGGTCCACCGCGGCCTCGTCCCCCGCGGGCACGATGCCGATCACCATGCCGGTCATCGCGAGCTCGAGGGCGCCGAGGAGGCCCGCCGCGGCGATGACCGGGTCCAGCTCCGCGCGGAGCTCGCCGGCCTGCTGGCCCTGACGGACCACGTCCGCGACCAGGTGGACGGCGCGGTCGAAGGTCTCGCGGGTCGAGCCGGCGCGGAGCCCCTGCGGCGTGCGCGTCACCTCCAGGATGAGGACGCGCACCGCGGCGGGGGCCGCCTTGTACACGTCGAAGACGAACCCGAAGATGGCCGCGACCTTGTCGGCCGCCGTACCGGGCCCCTCGTCGATGGCCCGGATGGCGTTGATGAGGATCGTCCACTGCTCGGCGAAGACACTCTCGAGCAGCTCTTCCTTGTTCCGGAAGTAGTGGTACACGAGCCCGTACGCGACGTTGGCGGCCCGCGCCACGTCGGCGATGCGGCAGCCGTGGTAGCCCTTCTCCGCGAACACGCGCACCGCGGCGTGGAGGATGGCGCGGCGCTTCTCGGGCTCGTTCCCCTCGGCGTTCCGCGCGGCGTGCGGCGGCGGTGTTCGGGTCCGGCTCACCCGTCGATTCTCCAGTCGAGGTTCACGTATCGCAACCCCCGCGAATGGCGGACGAGTCGCTCCGCCTGGGGGGAGAGAGTCTACCGACTCGCACCTGCGAGAGTCGACCCCACCGGGGCCAAATCGATCATCATCCGAGGAGTGAACCCCCCACAGTCGTTCAGGGTGAGGCTGGCGGCCACCCGGAAGCAGCGGCAGGGCGACTGCCAGGCGAACGTCGCGACGTGCTGCTGGATGTGGAGCGCACCCACCTCGCGGGTACGGTCCGGGCAGGAGCGGACCACCGGACGGCCCGGGAAGAGCACGTCGTAGGTCGCCGTCGCTCCCCCAAGGCGGGCGGTGACGCCGGCGTTCCCCTGCGCCACCGCCTCGAGCGGCGCGGGCCGCAGATCGAACAGCGGATCCAGCCCGGCGACGAGGCTGCCCGAGGCGCCCCTCCCGATGGAGAGGAGCCCGAGCCGGAGCGCATCTCCGCGCCGATCGGAGACGGACCCGAAGGCTCGGAGCTCGGTGAGTCGATCGAGCGGAGAGGACGGCAGCCGCGGCACGCCGGTGAGCGGCACCGGCTCCTTGCGCCCGCCGAAGGCGAGGAAGCGCGCCGCGGCGTCCGCGCTGAAGCGGCCCGCCCGCAGCTCGCCGCTCGTGAACGTCTCCGCGAGCCGGCCGGTCTCGACGTCGTAGTCCTGGCCGAGCTCGAGCCGGAGCACGTCGGCCCCGCGCAGGGAGAGGCGCGTGTCGACCGCGGCACGCAGCTGCTGGAAGCGGCCGCGCGGAGCGGCGGACAGGATGGGCAGCGGCAGCTCCACCGGCCCCGGCGCGCCCGCGGGCGTCACGAGCGACGAGCGCTCGACCCGGTCGAGCGAGTCGTACGCCGCCGGGAGATCCGCGTTGCCCGCCGACTCGCTCCCGAGCCGCCACTCGACCCAGGGCGTCACCCGGTGCCGGATCGCCCCGAACGCGCGCCCGAAGGTCGTCTCGAGGCGCGCGCCGGCGACTCCCCACGCCTGCATGGCGGGATCCGTCCCGTCCTCGAACGCGTAGCCGAGCGCCGCACCGCGGACGAACGGCTCCACCACGAGCGCGTTCCCGAGCTGCAGCGGGGCCGCGACCTCCAGCCCGACGTCGCCGCGAGAGGCGCCGGGCCGCAGCACCCGGTCCACGCCCGACGGACGCGGGAGCTCGTACGGCACACCTGCCGCGCCATCGGCGACGAGGCCGCGGAGGGTCCCTCCGTCGAGCGACGCAGCCGGCGCGAAGCGGGCCGCGCCCGCCCTCCCCTCCACCCGCAGCGGCCCGAGGAAGCTCGGAAGCAGCGTCGCCGAGGCCCACGGCCAGCGGTGCAGCTCGTCTACGTCGCGTCCGAACAGGCCGTAGCCCTCCGGCGAGACGAGGAACGGCTGCAGGTAGGAGGCGCCCGCCTCCAGCACGAGCGCGTCCCGCGCGTGCTCGACCACGAGGTCCGAGCGCCGGTAGCTCGTGCCGCGCGCGAGGATGTCGGTCGAGAAGTCGCGCGCGAGGAGCGGGTCGCTGTAGAGCGCGAGGTCGGCGCGGAGCGAGGTGCGCTCGGAGAAGCGCTGGGCGTGGGCGAGGGCGACCGCGTAGCGGCTCCCGGACTCACCGCCCGGCTCGGCGTCCAGGTCCCGGAGCCAGGTCAGCTCGGCCCGGCCCGCCGCCCCGACCGCCGGGGCCCAGCGGCCCTCGAGCCGCGCGGTGGGCCCGCGCACGGCGGGCTTGCCCTTGTCCACCGCCGCGCTGCCCGGGCCGAACGCGTAGCCCGGCGTGAAGGTCAGGTCGGCGCTTCGCCCCAGCGTGACGAACAGGGGGACGTCGACGGCGAAGCGGGTCGCGCCGCTCGACACGAGCTGCGGGACCAGGAGCCCCGTCTGCCGCTCGCCGAGCGGCAGGTAGAGCCACGGCAGCGGGAGGACCGGCACGGGGTGATCGACGAAGAGGAACCGGGGCGTGACGTAGACGACGGGCCACGAGAGCGTGGCGCGCTTCCCCGCGATGATTTCGGCGTTCGCCGCGCGGATCTCCCACGAGGGCGCGCGGCCCGCCCCGCAGTCGCAGAGCGTGAGGCGGGCGCCGGACAGCTTCAGCCGTCCCGAGGGGTCCCCCTGCAGCGACTTGCCGGAGAAAACGAGCCGGTTCTGGCCGAGGCCGCGCGCCGCGTCGATGGACTCGGCCCCGCCGAGCTCCACGGGCCCGCTCTTCAGGAACGCGACGACGTCCTGCGCCTCGAACGGGCCGCCGAGCACCGCGGTGACCCCATCCGCGGCCACCGCGCGCGTGGCGTCCGTGAGGAGGACGCCGCCCGTCGCCACGACCTGGCCCGTCTCGGGGTCATAGCGGGCGGTCCGCGCGCGCAGGACGACGGTGCCTCTCCGCAGCACGGCCCCGTCCTCGACGAGGAAGCTCCCGGTGGACGCGTCGTAGGTGACGGTCCCGGCGTCGACGTGGACGTCTCCCTCCGGGAGGGCGCCCCGACGCGCAGCGGTCGCCGGCGCCTGGGCGGCGGCGAGGTGCGCGGCGAGCGCCGCGAGCGCGACAACGGCGAGGAGCGGAGTGCGGTGCACGGCGAGGGCGCGATTCTACGCGGCGCGCCGTCGCTGTCGCGTCAATTCGCGGCCGGCGTCGTCGCGGGCGCCTCGCCCTCGAGCGCGGCCGGGACGGGGTCGGCAGCGGCGCCGCCGCCCGGCGCGGCCCCGGCGGGCCCCGCCACCGGCAGTGACGCCGGCGCGGCGGGCCGCTCGAAGTCGATGGCGAGCATGTCGCCCTCGATCCGCTGCTGGTACGGGACCCGCTCGCGCAGCTTGATGTCGAGGACGTAGCTCGAGCCGCGGCGCGCCGGGGTGACGACCGCGACCGCGGAGGAGAAGAACGACGTGTCGAGGTGACGCAGGTCGTTCCGGCGCGTCGCGCGCGTGTTCTCGAGCTCGACCCGGATCACGTTCTCGCCCACGTCCTGGACGGAGAACCGGGGCGTCACGCTGGTGCGCACGAAGACGCGCGAGACCCCGGACATCTGCTTGAACCCGACCTCGCGGAGCTGCGCCCGCGGCGCCCCCACGTCGAGCCGCCCGGCGGACGCCTCGGCGGCCGTCTCGGCCACCGCGGCCGCCGGCTCCGGATGCGACTCCGCTGCCGCCCCCCGGGACCGCTCCGGCGCGGGCGCCTCGTCGAGCGCGGCGGCCTTGCCGTTCGCCGCGGCGAGCTCGCGCTCCGATGCGGCCCGAGCCTCGGCCGCAGCGCGCGCGCCGGCCTCCTCTTCTGCCCGACGGTCCGCCTCCGCGCGCGCGCTGGCCTCGGCCTCGCGCGCCTCCCCCTCCGCGCGCGACCGGGCCTGGGCCTCGGCCTCGGACCTCGCGACCTCCTCCTGCCGCTCCTTCTCGTACGCCGCGCGCGCCTCGGCGGCGCCCTTCGCCTCGGCCTCCGCGCGGGACTGCTCCTCCGCCGCCGCGCTCGCCGGCTGCGCGTCGGCTTCGACCCCGGCCTTGGCGCGATCCGCCTCGGCGGCCCGCGCCTTCTCCTCCGCGGCCGCGACCTCGGCGGCTCGCGCCTTCTCCTCCGCGGCCGCGACCTCGGCGACCCGCGCCTTCTCCGCCGCGGCCGCAGCCTCGGCCTTCTCCGCCTCGGCGCGCGCCTGGGCCTCGGCTGCGGCGCGGGCGGCGGCCTCCTCCTGCGCCTTCTTCTCGGCCGCGGCGCGAGCCTTCGCCTCCTCCGCCTCGCGCGCGCGGGCGCCGTCGTCGGCCGCCACGGCCGGGGACGCCCCCGCCGGCTTCGCGACCCGGACGACGAGCGTGTTCCCCTCGGCCAGCACCTCCGGCGGATCGACCTCGACCTGGAACGCCACCATGATCCGGGCGATCGCGGTCGCCTCGGAGCCGTACGACAGGTTCTTCACGAGGTTCACGACGCCGTTCCGGACGACGAGGTCCTCCGGGACGCCCTGGAGACGCGCCTCGGAGAGGTCGATCACGAAGCGCGGCGGATCGGCCATCGAGAAGGTCGTGAAGTTCGGCGGCTTCGAGCCCTTCACCTGGAGCACCACGGCGGCGCCCTCGTCCTTCACCTCGACGGCGGTGACGACGTTGAGGGCGCCGGCGGCGCGGGCGCTGCTGCCCGCGAAGGCGAGGACCAGCGCGACGAGGTGGCGAGGACGCATGCGTGGGCTCCCCAGAGAGGTCGGCGGGCAGGTTAGCATGCGACCGGCCGCCCCCTCAAAAAAAGCCCAGGGGTTCCAATGCGATATCTGACTACCTGGGCGCGAGGAGCCCGCGCGCCTCACCCACGAGGTAGAGCGAGCCGGCGACGCAGACCACGCCGTCCGGCGCCGCGGCGCCTCGCGCGCAGTCGATCGCCTCGGCGACCGAGCCGTGCACGTCCGCCCGGGCCCCCAGGCGGCGCGCCGCCTCGGCGACCTCGGCCGCGGGCCGCCCCCGCGCGGACGCAGGCGTGACGACGTGCAGCGCCCGGACGGCCGGGACGAGCGCGGCCAGCATGTGCGCGTGGTCCTTGTCGGCGAGCACCCCGAACACGAGCTCGACCGGTCGGCCGGGGTACATCGCCCGGAGCGCGGCGGCGAGGGCGGCGGCGCCGTCCGGGTTGTGTGCGCCGTCGAGCAGCACGCCCGAGAGCTCCTCGAGCCGCCCCGGCCAGCGCGCGGTCGCGATGCCGTGCGCCATCGCCTCGTCCGGAACCGCGACCCCGGCGCGCGCCAGCGCGCGCAGCGCCGCGTGGGCGAGCGCGGCGTTCCCCCGCTGGTGCGGCCCGGAGAGCGCGATCGGGCCCGGGTAGTCGGGGGCGGCCACGACGAACGGCGCGCCGCGCCGCGCCGCCTCCGTCCGCAGCGCCTCGAGCGCCCCGGGCGGCTGGCGCCCGTGCACCACCGCCGGCACGCCGGGCTTGAAGATCCCGGCCTTCTCGAAGGCGATCTGCTCGACGGTGTCGCCGAGGAGCTGCGTGTGGTCGAGGCCGATGGCGGCGATCGCCGTGACGCGCGGCACGATCGCGTTCGTCGCGTCGAAGCGCCCCCCGAGCCCCACCTCCACCACGGCGGCGCCGACGCCCGCGCGCGCGAAGTGGAGGAGGCCGGCGAGCGTCGCGAACTCGAAGTAGGTCAGCCGGTCGCCCTCCTCGCCCGCGTCGTGCCACGGGCAGGCCCGGCGGATCTCCTCGATCGCCGAGGCGAGGTCCAGGTCTCCGATGGGCGCGCCCGCAACCTGGATCCGCTCGTTGAAGCGGACGAGGTGAGGCGAGGTGTAGAGGCCGACCCTGTGGCCGGCGGCCTCGAGGGCGGCGGCGGCCATCGCGCAGGTGGAGCCCTTGCCGTTCGTGCCGCCGACGTGCAGCACGGGGTAGGCGCGCTCCGGACGGCCGAGCGCGTCGAGGGCGCGCTGCATCCGCTCGAGCCCGAAGCGCATCGCGAGCGGCTGCAGCCCGGCGAGGTAGGCGTGGGGATCGGCCATGGCGGTGTGCTAGCGCGCGCCGCGGGACCGCGCCGGGCCGGGCGCGGCCGCTCGCGCGCGGGTCAGCCGAGGAGCGACAGGAGCTGCCCGAGGCGATCCCGCATGTCGTGGCGGTGCACGATGGCGTCGATCATCCCGTGCTCGAGGAGGAACTCGCTGCGCTGGAAGCCCGGCGGCAGCTTCTCCCGGATGGTCTGCTCGATGACGCGGGGCCCGGCGAAGCCGATGAGGGCCTTCGGCTCGGCGATGACGACGTCGCCGAGCCAGGCGAAGCTGGCCGCCACGCCGCCCGTGGTCGGGTGGAGCATCACGGACACGTAGGGCTTCCTGACCGCCCGGAAGCGGTGGAGCGCCGCCGAGGTCTTCGCCATCTGCATGAGGGAGAAGATGCCCTCCTGCATGCGGGCGCCGCCGGTCGAGCTGAAGACGATGGCCGGCAGCCGGCGCTCGAAGGCGCGGTCGAAGACCCGCGTGACCTTCTCGCCGACGACCGAGCCCATCGAGCCGCCCATGAACTCGAACGCGAACGACCCGATCGACACCTGCTGCCCGGCGATCGAGCCCACCCCCGAGATGAACGCGTCCCGCAGCCCGGTGTTCTTGTAGGTGCCCTTCAGGCGGTCGCGGTACTTCTTCGCGTCCACGAAGCCGAGCGGATCCTGCGGGGTGAGATCGGCGTCGAGCTCCTCGAAGGAGCCGGGGTCGAGCACGAGCTCGAACCGGCGGCGGATCGGCAGCGCCTCGTGCTGGCCGCACGATGGGCAGACGTTCCACTCGCGCTCGAGCTCCGCGCGCGCGACCACGCTCTCGCAGCCCTCGCACTTGTGCCAGATGCCCTCGCCCTTGGCGGGCGGCGGCGGCGGGGCGGCGGGGGTCGACTCCCTCGCCTTCACCTTCTTCTGCTTGGAGAACCAGGGCATTTGCGGTGCGTGACCTCGGAAGGAAGTGGTGCTTAGCCGACCTCACGCGCCAGTGTCAACGAACCGCCCGCGACGCGGCGCGGCACGAACGCGGCCGGAAACTGGCGATGACGGATCGCTCCGCTACGATGCCTGCCAGCACTCCGAGCGAAAGCCGCTCCCGATGCGCCTCACCACCGTACTCCTCGCCGCCCTCCTGCTCCTCGCGGTCGCGCTCTAGGCGACGACCCGGAGCAACCGCGCCCCCCGGGCGCGGCCACGACGTGCGCCACGGCGCGCGGCGGCCGGCGTCCGCCCCGTCGCCCTGCCCGGCGCGGGAGCAGCTTGCGGCCGTCGCGCCGTCGCGGTAATGGCCCGCCATGTCCCTGACCTACCGCGACGCGGGCGTCGACATCGACGAGGGCGACCGCCTCGTCGAGCTCATCAAGCCCCACGCCCGTCCCACCCTCCGCCCCGAGGTCCTCGCCGGGATCGGCGGGTTCGGCGGGCTCTTCGCGCTCGACGTGAAGAAGTACCGCGAGCCGGTGCTCGTCTCGGGCACCGACGGCGTCGGGACGAAGCTCAAGGTCGCCTTCGAGGCGAACCGCCACGACACGATCGGCATCGACCTCGTGGCGATGTGCGTGAACGACGTCGCGGTCGTGGGGGCCGAGCCGCTCTTCTTCCTCGACTACTACGGCACGGGGAAGCTGTCCGCCGAGCAGGGCGCCGAGGTGGTGAAGGGCATCGCCGAGGGCTGCCGTCAGGCAGGTTGCGCGCTCATCGGCGGCGAGACCGCGGAGCTGCCCGGCTTCTACGCCCCGGGCGAGTACGACCTCGCGGGCTTCGCGGTGGGCTGCGTGGACCGCTCGCGCATCGTCGACGGCAAGACGGTCGCGAAGGGCGACCTCGTCATCGGCGTCGCCTCGACCGGGCTCCACTCGAACGGCTACTCGCTCGCGCGCAAGGCGCTCCTCGAGAAGAACCCACTCGACCGGCGCTTCGACGCCCTCGGAGGCCGCACGCTCGCGGAGGCGCTCCTCGAGCCGACCCGCATCTACGCCAAGGACGTGCTCGCGCTCCTCGAGGCGGTCCCGGTCAAGGCGTTCTCCCACATCACCGGCGGCGGCCTGCCCGGCAACGTGCCGCGCACGCTGCCCGACGGCACGCGCGCGGTGCTCGAGGAGCGGCGCTGGCCGAGGCCGGCCATCTTCGACCTCGTCGAGCGCGAGGGCGGCGTGCCGCGCGACGAGATGTACCGGACCTTCAACATGGGGCTCGGGCTCGTCGCCGTGGTCGCGCCGGGCGACGAGGCGGCAGCGCACGCCGCGCTGCGCGCGCGCGGCCTCGACGCGTGGACCGTCGGCCAGATCGAGGACGGCACGGGCGAGGCCACCTGCGAGGTGGTGCGGTGATCCGGCTCGGGGTCCTCGCGTCGGGCGGCGGCACGAACCTGCAGGCCATCCTGGACGCCTGCGGGGCAGGCGGCGCCGCACGCCGCGTGGACGCCGAGGTCGCCGTGGTCGTCTCGAACGTCCCGACCGCCGGAGCGCTCGAGCGGGCGCGCCGCGCGGGCGTCGCGACGGAGGTGCTCCCGTCGAAGGGCGTCGCCGATCGCGAGGCCTACGACCTCCGGCTCGTCGAGGTCCTGCGCGCGCACCGGGTCGAGGTCGTGTGCCTCGCCGGCTACATGCGGCTCGTCACGCCCGCCTTCCTGCGCGCCTTCGGCCCGACGCCCGCGTCGCGCGGCTGCCCGCGCGTCCTGAACGTGCACCCCGGCCTGCTGCCGAGCTTCCCGGGGCTCCACGCCCAGCGCCAGTGCGTCGAGTACGGCGCGCGCTTCGCGGGCTGCACCGTGCACTTCGTCGACGAGGGGACGGACACCGGCCCCGTGATCGCGCAGGCCATCGTGCCGGTCCTGCCCGACGACGACGAGGCGGCGCTCGCGGCCCGCATCCTCGAGCAGGAGCACCGGCTCTACCCCCAGGCCATCCAGTGGCTGGCGGCGGGCCGGCTCTCGGTCGAGGGGCGGCGCGTGCGGGTGGAGGGTGCGCGGCTCGCTCCGCCCGGGCCGGTCACGAACCCGCTCGTGGAGCTGGCGTGAAGCGAGCGGCCGGCCGCCCGGCCGCGGAATCGCGGCGGGGTCGAGAAGAGGTTTGGCGCGCGGCCGAACCCGGGTAGACTCCCGCGCCCGTGGCGCAGACCTTCCGTCCTCCCGCAACCCAGCGCATCTACGACGTCTGCGTGGTCGGCTCGCAGCTCGGCGGCGTGGTGGCCGGCGCGCTGCTCGCCCGGCGCGGCCTCCGCGTCCTGCACGTCGCCCACGACGACCCCGGCTTCCACTACGCCGACCAGGGTTACATCCTGCCCTTCGGACCGGCGGTCGTCCCCTCCCCGCGCCAGCTGCCGAGCGCGGAGGCGGTCCTCTCCGAGCTCGGCCTAGCGACCGACTTCTCGCGCGCGCTCGTGCCCTCGGATCCGGACTTCCAGCTCCTCCTGCCGAAGCACCGCGCCGACCTCTCGCGCGATCCCGCCATCCTGCGCACGGAGCTGCGCCGCGAGTGGCCGCAGGAGGCGGAGGCGCTCGAGGCGGCCTTCGCGACGCTCGGGACCCTCTTCGACTTCGCCGGCTTCTTCCTGCGCTCCGCGCCGCCGCTCCCTCCGGACGGGTTCATCGAGCGGCGCGAGGTGAAGAAGGCCATCAAGCTCGCCTCGACCGCGCCGGGCGCGCCGAAGGAGCCGGTGGGCGTCGCGAGGCCGTTCGCAGGGCTCGAGGACCACGAGCTCGCCCAGAGCGTCGCCATCGCGCACCGCTTCCTCACGTACCTCGACGGTGAGCCCTCCCCGCTCTCGCTCGTCCGGCTCCTCGGCGGCGCGTTCCGGGGGACGAGCCGCCTCCCCGGCGGTCAGGGCACGCTGCGCGAGATGGTGCGCCGGCGCATCGCGGAGTCCCGCGGCGAGCTGCGCGGGGGCCCCGGCGAGCCGGCCGTCGCGACCGGGTTCGACATCGAGGGCGGCAAGGTCGAGGCGGTGCGGCTCGCCGACTCCCCGGACGCCCACGTGGCGCGCGCCTTCATCGTGGCCACCGACGCGGACCGCCTCCTCGACCTCCTGCCCGCGGATCTCCGCGAGTCGCGCGCCGTAGAGCCGCTCCGCGGGATTCGCCCGCGGCGTCAGCTCGTCTCGGTGAACCTCGTGGTGAAGCAGGCCGCGCTCCCGCCGGCGCTCGCCGAGAACGTGATCGCGCTGCGCAACGCCTCGGCCGGCGACGGCCTCGACAACGCCGTGTTCCTGCAGGTGCTCCCCGCGCGCCGCGAGGGGCGCAAGGGCCCCGGCGACAAGGGCTCGGGCGGCGAGCCCGTCTCGGACGAGCGCGTCGTCTGCGCGTCGGGGTTCGTCCCCGCCGACGTCCGGAGCCGGCCGGCGCTCCAGCAGGCCGCCTCCAGGATCCGCGAGGCGGTGGCGGACGCGATCCCCTTCTTCGAGCGCCACCTCATCGCCGAGTCGGCGCCCCTGCTCGCCTCTCCCGAGGCCGCCGATCTCCCTCCCGTCCACCCGCTCTACGAGGCCAACCTCGACGAGTTCCTGGGCGTGACCGGCGTGCCGGTGCGCGGCCCCTGGAAGAACCTGTTCTTCGCCGGCCGCGAGGTGCTCCCGGGCCTCGGCATCGAGGGCGAGTTCTACGCGGGGATCCAGGCGGCCGGGCACGTGGCCGCGCTCCTGGGGTCGAAGAACCCGCTCAAGTAGGCGGGATCGCGCGGGTCACGCCCGCACTGCTGCGCGGCGGCGGCGAGCGCCCGCCGCGTGAACCAGCCTCTTGCATTTCCGCCGCCGTTGCGTAATATCCCGCGCTCTTTCGGATTTTCGGAGCAAGCCATGGCACGCCGCTGCGACATCTGTGGGAAGGGCCCGCTCGTCGGGAACAACGTCTCCCACGCGAACAACAAGACGAAGACCCGCTCGATGCCCAACCTCCGCTCGGTCCGGGCGACGGTCGACGGCACCGTGAAGCACGTGCGCGTCTGCACGCGCTGCCTCAAGGCCGGCAAGATCGTGAAGGTCGCCCACGGCGCCTCCCGCGCCGCCGCGCGGGCGTAGCGCGAGGCCGGCCTCGGCCTCCGAGGCGCCTCCCCCGGCCTCGCGCGCGCCACCACGACGCCCGGCGCCGCGCGGTCTCTCCAGTCGTCCGTCCGGTGGGCTGCCGCCCCGAAGCGGTCCGCGCAGCGCGTTGCGCCGCCGCGGGGTGGCGCACCATGGGGGTGCGTGATGGCCAGGGAGAACAGGGCGCTCGCGCCTGCCGAGCTGAGGGACGCGCGCGCGGCGCTGGCCGCAGCGCGTGGGCGCAAGCGGCTCGACGTCATCCTCGACGCGCGCGATCCGCAGGCGCTCGTGCGCGCCCTGCCCGCCGACGAGCTGTACTTCACGATCCGCGACGTGGGCCTCGCCGACGCGGCGTTCATCGTGCAGCTCGCCTCGGCCCAGCAGTTCAAGACCTTCATCGACCTCGACGCCTGGTCGCGGTCGGGGTTCGAGCCGCGCAAGGCGCTGCCGTGGCTCCGCGCCGCGCGCGCCGGGGCGCAGCTCGAGCCGAAGGCCGCCGCCCGCTGGGAGCGGAAGCTCGCCGCGCTCGACCGCGAGGTGCTGTACCTCGTCCTGCGCACGAGCCTGCGCATCCACGACCTCGAGCAGGATCCCGATCCGGAGCTCACGAGCGACCGCTTCATGCGGACGCCCGAGAACAAGTTCGTGATCGAGTTCCTCGTGGACGGCACCGAGTACATGGCGGTGCGCGGCGTCCTCGACGACCTGTACGCCGAGGATCCGTTCGCCGCGACGCGGCTCCTCTCCTCGCTCCGCTGGGACCTCCCGAGCGAGCTCGAGGAGACGGCCCTCCGCTGGCGCGCCGCCCGCCTCGCGGATCTCGGCTACCCGTCCCTCGAGGAGGCCCTCTCGTGGTTCGCGCGCCCGCCGCGGACGCCGGCCGCGGCGCCCGGGCTGGCCGCGCGTCCGCCCGGCTTCTTCCTCGCGACGCTCGCGCAGGCGTCGCTGCTCGACCGCGCGTTCGCCGCGCTCTCGCCCGCGGAGCGCGACGCCGTCGAGCGGCAGATCGTGTCGGCCGCCAACGCCGTCCTCGTCGCCGACGCGGTGGACCCCGGCGACCTCGACGCCGTGCGAGGGGTCTTCCAGGCGGCGCGCGCCTACCTCGAGCTCGGGCTCGAGAAGCTCGCCGGCGGCGACGAGGGCCGCGCGATCGAGGCGCTCGCCGAGACGCCGGTGAAGCGGATCTTCCAGGAGGGGTTCGGGCGCGTGCTCGAGCTGCGCTGGCGCGCCGAGCGGATCCTGTCGGCGGCGGGGGGCCCCGAGCGCTTCCGCTCGCCGCTCTCCGAGATGCTCGCCGCCCTGGTGCACCGGCGGCCTCGGTACTTCCCCGGCATCGAGGCGCCGCCCGAGGAGTGGGGCACCCCGATGGCGGCCGCCTTCGAGCCGCGTCACTTCCGCTCGTCCGAGGACCTCGCCCGCACCGCCGCCGCGCTGGATGCGGCCGAGGCGGAGGCTGCGGGCTGACGGAGCGCGGCGGTCGTGGGGCGGAGCGAAGCGAGCCCGCCGGGGCCGGGGCCGCAGGCCCCGTGTGATCAATCCTCGATGAAGCTCGCCTCGCGGGCCCACGCGAGCGTCTGGTCGATCTGCTCGTCGGAGAGGATGCCGCCGTCGCGCAGGAGCCGCACCTCCGTGCGCATGTCCGTGTCGAGCAGGTACGGGCCGTCGGTGTTGATCGTGAACTTCACCCCGCGCTCCCAGAACCGCCGCAGGATCCCCCCGAGCTCCGCCAGCGACGCGACCGCGCGGGTCGCGAGGTTGGAGCTCGGGCAGATCTCGAGCACGATCCCCCGCTCGCGCAGGAGATCCATCACCCGCTCGTCCTTCGCGGCGCAGATCCCGTGGCCGATCCGCTGGGGCTCGAGCTCCTCCACGACGGCGCGCACCCCCTCGGCGCCCGTCCCGGCGGTCTCCCCGGTGTGCACGGTGGTCTTGAGCCCCGCCGCGCGGGCGCGCGCGAAGAGCTCGCGGTAGCGCTTCACCTCGCGGCCGTCGAGCTCGAGGGCGTTCCGCTCCGTCCCCGCGAGGTCGATCCCGACGACGCCCCGGCGCCGGTACTTGATGGCCTTCTCGACGAGGATCTCGTTGAGGTGCGCGTCGAACTCGCGGGCGAGGCAGAAGATGAGCCCGGCGCGGACGCCGTACTCGAGGAGGGCGCGGTCCATGCCCCGGAGCGCCGCGTGGATGATGTGATCGAGATCGCGCTCGCCGCCGACGTTGCGCTTCATGGGGTTGAAGCGCAGTTCGATGAGCGAGACGCGCGAGGAGCGGTACTCCTTGCCGATGACCTCGTAGACGCTGCGCTCCATCGCCTGCGGCGACGACTGGATCTTCTCCGTCCAGGTGTGCAGGACGGCGAGGTACTCGTCGAGCGACTTCACCTTCCCCGGCCGGGCGGAGACGAGCTCCTTGAACTCCCAGTAGTCGGAGACGGGCAGCTTGAACCCCTGCTCGTGGGCGATCGACCAGAGGACGTGGGGCGCGACCGCCCCGCCGACGTGGATGTGGAGGTCCGCGAGCTCCCTGGGCATGGGGCTCTAATCCTAGGACTGCGACTCGTCCGGCGCGGCGTTCGACGGCGCGCCGAGCCCGAGACCGCACTCCGGGCACTCGGCCTCCTCCCCGCCGCGCACCGCGAACACGTGCCCGCAGGCCGGGCAGGTGAGGTCCCCGTCCTGGTCCAGATCCACGCCCGCCTGGCCCCGGGCCGCGGCCGCCGCGGCCTCGGGATCCTCGAGCAGCTCCGCCCAGTCCCTCCGCAGGAACTCCACCGCGCGCGGGGCCTCGTCCCGCGGCACGTACAGGTTCCAGAGCGGATGGGCGCGCTCCTCGGGGCGCGCCGGCGGGACCTTCTCCATCTCCGGCCCGAGCCCCTCGACCTCGAGGAGCGACATCATCTCGCGCACCGAGGCGTAGCCGGAGCGCGTGACCAGCGCGAGCCCTTCGGCGTCGGCCTCGCACGTGACGCAGTGGCCCGCGTCGTCGAGGGGCGTCGTGCACTTCTCGCACAGCTCTGCCATCGGCGGTTCTCCCGGAGCGCGTCGGCGCGCGACGGGATATTAGCCGGACCCGGTCGCGTTCGCCCCGTGCGCGATCAGCGCCGCGCCGGCCGCGCGGGGTTTCGCGGCGCGTGCTTCGCGACGGCGCGCGAGAGCGATCCCTGGGCCTGCGGCGCGGGCGCCGCCGCGGCGCGCTCGGGCGCGACGACGCGCGGCGGCTCGGCCTGGGTCACGGGCCCCTGCTCGCGGCCGGGGCCGGCCAGCACGGCGAGGGCGAGGAGCGCCGGAGCGAAGAGGAAGCGATACAGGGCCATGGTCGGCCTCCGGGGCGGCGTGCGAGCGGACCGAGGGATGACCCTGACGGTGGGGCGGGCCGGGCTCCGCGCCAAGCGGCCAGGATGGGGGCGCCGCTCCCGGCGGCCTTCGCTATACTGCCGAGCCCTATGATCATCGACGGTAAGCTCATCGCGGCGAAGGTGCGGAGTGAGGTCGCGGAGGCGGTTCGCGCGCTCGTGGCGGTCGGGATCGCCCCCGGCCTCGCGGTGGTGCGGGTCGGCGAAGACCCCGCCTCCGCCATCTACGTGCGCGGAAAGCGCAAGGACTGCGAGGAGGTCGGGATCCGCTCCGTGGAGCACCACCTCCCCGCCACGACGTCGCAGGCCGACCTGCTCGCGCTCGTCGGCCGGCTCAACGCCGACCCGACCATCCACGGCATCCTGGTCCAGCTCCCCCTCCCCAAGCACCTCGACGAGCGCACCGTCCTCGACGCGATCGATCCCCGCAAGGACGCGGACGGCTTCCACCCGTTCAACGTCGGCGCGCTCTCGATCGGCATCCCCGGCACGCCGCGCCCGTGCACCCCCGCCGGCGTGATGCGGCTCCTCGAGGAGGCCAAGGTGGACCCGAAGGGCAAGCGCGCCCTCGTCGTCGGCCGCTCCAACATCGTCGGCAAGCCCATGGCCGCGATGCTGCTCGAGAAGCACGCCACGGTGACGATCGCCCACTCGCGCACGCAGGATCTCGCCGGCGAGGTCGCCCGCGCCGACATCCTCGTCGCGGCCATCGGCAAGGCCGAGCTCGTCCGGGGTGACTGGGTCCGCGAGGGCGCGGTCGTGATCGACGTCGGCATGAACCGGCTCGAGGACGGGCGGCTCGTGG
This sequence comes from Anaeromyxobacter soli, assembly GCF_022808855.1. Lineage (GTDB taxonomy): Bacteria > Myxococcota > Myxococcia > Myxococcales > Anaeromyxobacteraceae > Anaeromyxobacter > Anaeromyxobacter soli. Next base: position 55,749 of record NZ_JAKZLF010000008.1, on the reverse strand, counting down.
GCGACGTGGAGTACGCGGGGGCCGCGCGGCGCGCCTCCGCGATCACGCCCGTGCCGGGCGGCGTCGGGCCGATGACCCGCGCCATGCTGCTCGTCAACACGATCGACCTCGCGAGGGCGCGCGCGCGGTGATCCGGGCCCGGCTCGCCGCGGCGCTCGTCGCGCTCACGCTCGCGGCCGGCGGCTGCGGATCGAGCCCGACGTTCACCGTCCGCTCCGAGCGCGCGCGCCGGCCGGGGCCCGCCCCCGAGCTCGCCGGACCGTTCCTGCGCGTCCTCCACCTCGCCGACTTCGGGGACGGGACCGACCAGCAGCGCGAGGTCGCCCGCGCCGTGTCCTCGGCCCACCGGAGGTCGCCCTTCGCGCTCGCCCTCTTCCCGGGCGACGACGTCTACCCGTGCGGCCCGAGCACGACCGTGCCCGGGGCGTCCGCCTGCGCCTTCGGCGCCGACGGCAACACCCTCGCCCCCGGCTTCGCGGCGCCCGCGGACCCCGGGTTCGCTCGCCACGAGGGGCCGCTCTCGACCCTCGCCGGCACGCCGGCGGCGGAGGTCTACCTCGCGCTCGGCAACCACGACGTGGCGTCCGGCGGGAGCTGCAGCCAGGGCGGGGACCCCGTCGCCGAGGGTCGGCTCAAGGCCTGCCTCGAGGTCGCGCACCGGTCGCCGCTCTGGCAGATGCCGGCGCGGCACTACGCGCTCGATCGCGGCGCGGCCCGCTTCCTCGTGGTCGACACGAACCTCGTGAAGGGCGCGTACGGCGGGTTCGCGCTCGACGACGAGGTCGCCTTCGTGCGCGAGGAGGCGCCCGGCTGCCGGGCCGACGCCTGCGACGCGGAGCCCGGCGGCTGCGACAAGCCCTGGTGCTTCCTCGTCGGCCACCACCCGCCGGTCGCCGCCGGCGGGCACCGCACCGACGCGACGCCCGACTACCTCGCGCGGATGGACCGGCTCCTCGCCGCGGGCGGGGGACGCGTCCGCGCCTTCCTCGCCGGGCACGATCACGATCTCCAGCACCTCCGCGCGCCGAGCGGCCTCGACGTGCTCGTCTCGGGGAACGGAGCGCGGGGCCGCCCGTCGGAGCGGTTCGACACCGCGTCGGTCCCGGGCACCGAGGTGATCTTCGCGTCGGTGCGGTGGGGGTTCGGCGTGCTCGAGGTCGCGCGGGCGGGCTGGCGCTACCGCTTCGAGGACGACGGCGGCGCACCGCTCTACTGCTGCGCGGCCGTGGGCGCGGGACGCTGCGAGCCCGTCGCCTGCCCCTGATACGCCTCGAGTGCGAGCGCCGCGAGCGCGCCCGTTCCGGGGGGCGCGGGGCGCCTCCGCCATTCCTGCCTTGCGGACCCTTCGCGGGAGCGGTAGTCCAAGGGCGCGTCCCCGCGAGATCTTCCGCCGGTCCCGGCGCGCTTGACCCGACAGTCGACCCCGATAGAATCCGCCCGCCCTTCCGGTCCCCGAGGCGCCCCATGGCCCAGCGAACGCCCCTCTTCGAAACGCATGTCCGTTCCGGCGCGCGGATGGTGGACTTCGCCGGCTGGGAGATGCCCGTCCAGTACGCCGGCATCCTGGAGGAGCACGAGGCGGTCCGCACGCGCGTCGGCCTGTTCGACGTGTCGCACATGGGCGAGGTCGTGTTCCGCGGCCCGCGCGCCCTCGAGGCGCTGAACCGGCTCTTCACGAACGACCTCTCGAAGGTCGCGGACGGCCAGGCGCAGTACGGCTGCCTCTGCCGCGAGTCCGGCGGGATCGTCGACGACGTGGTCGTGTACCGCCGCGCGGCCGACGACCTGCTCGTGTGCGTGAACGCGGGCAACCGGCAGAAGGACTTCGACTGGCTGTCCGGCCACCCGGGCGGAGCGGACGTGAAGAACGAGTCCGACGACTGGGCCCAGCTCGCGCTGCAGGGGCCGCGCGCCGCGCAGCTCCTCCAGCGGCTCACGCCGCTCGATCTCATGCCCATCCGCTCCTACCGCTTCGCCCGGGGCGAGGTCGCGGGCGTGCCCTGCCTCGTCGCGCGCACGGGCTACACCGGCGAGGACGGCTTCGAGCTCTTCTGCCCCCCCGCCGCCGCGCCGCGCCTGTGGGACGCGCTCCTCGACGCAGGCCAGGCCGAGGGCATCCAGCCGTGCGGCCTCGGCGCGCGCGACTCGCTCCGGCTCGAGATGGCCTACCGGCTCTACGGCTCGGACATGGACGACGGCACGACGCCGCTCGAGGCCGGCCTGGGCTGGGTGGTGAAGCTCGACAAGGGCGAGTTCATCGGGCGCGACGCGCTCGTCCGCCAGAAGGAGCAGGGCCTCGCGCGGAAGCTCGTCGGCTTCGTGCTGACCGACGCGGGGATCGCGCGCCACGGGTATCCGGTGGTGCAGGACGGGCGGAAGGTCGGCGAGGTGACGAGCGGGACGAAGAGCCCGTCGCTCAAGACCTCGATCGGCCTCGCCTACGTCCCGCCGGCGCTCGCCGCGGAGGGCTCGACCTTCGGCGTCGAGATCCGCGGCCGCGCCGCCGCGGCGAAGGTCGTGAAGACGCCGTTCTACACGCGGAAGTGACCGAGGAGAGGGACGCCATGGAAATCCCCGACACCCTGAAGTACACGCGCGAGCACGAGTGGGCCCGGACGAAGGGCACGCAGGTCGTCATCGGGATCACCGACTTCGCCCAGGATCAGCTCGGCGACGTCGTGTTCGTGGAGCTGCCCGACGTCGGGGACACGGTGAAGAAGGGGGAGTCGTTCGGGGTCGTCGAGTCGACCAAGGCCGTCTCCGAGCTCTTCGCCCCGCTCTCCGGCAAGGTCGTCGAGGTCAACGACCCGCTGGCCGACGCGCCCGAGACGATCAACGACGATCCGTACGAGGAGGGCTGGATGATCGTCGTCGAGCCCTCCGATCCGAAGGAGCTCGAGGCGCTCATGGACGCGAAGGCGTACCGCGCGTTCGTCGAGGAGCAGGAGTAGGCGTCCGCCGCCCGGCGGGCGTCGTCACCGAGACATTCGCGGGCGGCCGTCCCGGGACGGGTTCGCGCGCGCCACAGGAGTCCGCGCCTTGCGCTACCACCCGCACACGCCCGAGGACGTCCGGGCGATGCTCGACGCCATCGGGGCGGAGAGCCTCGACGCCCTGTTCCGCTCGATCCCGGAGCGGCTGCGCCTCTCCCGCCCGCTCGACCTGCCGCCCGCGGCGGACGAGGTCACGCTCTTCTCCGAGCTCCGCGCGCTCGCCGCGCGCAACGACACCGCGCACCCGCCGTTCGTCGGCGCCGGCTGCTACCCGCACCACGTCCCGCCGGTCGTCGACCAGCTCCTGCTCCGCGGCGAGTTCTTCACCGCCTACACGCCGTACCAGCCGGAGGTCTCGCAGGGCACGCTGCAGGCGCTCTTCGAGTGGCAGACGTTCGTGTGCCTCCTCACCGGCATGGACGTCTCGAACGCCTCCATGTACGACGGCGCGACCGCGATGGCCGAGGCGGCCCTCATGGCCACGCGGGTGACGGGGCGCAGCAAGATCGTGGTCTCGGCCGCGGTCCACCCCGAGTACCGCAAGGTCCTCGCGACCTACCTGCGGTCCACGGGCGACGAGATCGCGACCGTGCCGTTCGGCCCGGACGGACGGACCGACCTCGCCGCGCTCGAGAAGGCGGTGGACGGCGGGACCGCCGCCGTCATCGTGGGCTACCCGAGCTTCCTCGGCGTCGTGGACGCGCTCCCGGAGGCCGCCGCCATCGCGAAGCGGGCCGGCGCGCTCACCATCTCCGTGACCGCCGAGGCGGTCGCGCTGGGCCTCCTCCAGGCGCCGGGCGCGCTCGGCGCCGACGTCGCGGTGGGGACCTTCCAGAGCTTCGGCAACCCGCTCGCCTTCGGCGGCCCTGCGCCGGGCTTCTTCGCGCTGCGCGAGCAGTTCGTCCGGCAGATGCCGGGCCGCGTCTGCGGCGCGACGGTGGACAAGCACGGCCGCCGCGGCTTCGTCCTCACCCTCTCCACGCGCGAGCAGCACATCCGGCGGGAGAAGGCGACCTCCAACATCTGCACGAACTCCGGCCTCAGCGCCCTCGCCGCGACGATCCACCTGTCGCTCCTCGGCAAGAAGGGCCTCACCGAGCTCGCGCGGCTCAACTTCACGCGCGCGCGGCTGCTGAAGGACGCGCTCGGGCGCGCCGGGATCTCCCCGGTGTTCTCCGCGCCGTCGTTCAACGAGCTGGCCTTCGACGTCGGGGACGCCGAGGCGGTGGTGGCGCGCCTCGCGAAGCGCGGCATCGCCGCCGGCGCGCCGCTCGCGCGCTGGTACCCGGAGCTCCGCGGGGCCAAGGGCGCGCTCCTCTGCGTCGCGACCGAGCTGCACACCCCCGAGCTCATCGAGCTCTTCGCGCAGGCGGTGAAGGGATAGCCATGGGAAACCCCACCGGCTGGAAGCCCAGCATGGAGAAGGACGCGAAGGTGACGGCGACGGCGCACGCGGAGGTCGGCGCGGGCGGCGCGACGCGCGGGCTCGTGCACGAGGAGCAGCTCCTGTTCGAGCGCGGCTCGACCGGCCGGAGCGGCGTGTCGCTGCCCGCTGCGGGCGGCGACTTCGACCCGGCCCGCGAGCTCCCGGCCGCGCTGCTGCGCGACGGCGTCGAGGGCATGCCGGAGGTCTCCGAGCTCGAGGTGGTCCGCCACTTCACGCGGATGTCCTCCTGGAACCACGGGATCGACACCGGCTTCTACCCGCTCGGCTCCTGCACCATGAAGTACAACCCGAGGTCGAGCGAGGCGCTCGCGCGCCTGCCGGGCTTCGCCAACGTGCATCCGCTCGCGCCCGCGGAGCTCGCGCAGGGGGCGCTCGAGCTCATGTACCGGCTCGAGCGGGCGCTCTCGGAGATCGCCGGCTTCGACCAGACGACGCTCGTCCCCGCGGCCGGGGCCCAGGGCGAGCTGTGCGGGCTCATGCTCATCCGCGCCTACCACCAGGCGCACGGCAACCCGCGCAAGAAGGTGCTCATCCCCGACACCGCGCACGGGACGAACCCGGCCTCCTCGGCGCTGAACGGCTACGACGTCGTGCAGCTCGCGTCGGGCGCGGACGGCCGGCTCCACCCGGAGACGGTCGCGGCGGCGATGGACGAGGACGTCGCCGCGATCATGATCACGAACCCCAACACGCTCGGGATCTTCGAGAGCAACATCGCGGAGATCGCCGAGATCGTGCACGCCAAGGGCGGCCTGGTGTACGGCGACGGCGCGAACATGAACGCGCTGCTCGGCGTCGCGCGCCCGGGCGACATGGGCTTCGACGTCATGCAGTACAACCTGCACAAGACGTTCGCGACGCCGCACGGCGGGGGCGGCCCGGGCTCCGGGCCCGTCGCGGTCAAGGCGAAGCTCGCGCCCTTCCTTCCCCTGCCCGTCGTCGTGAAGGAGGGCGAGCGGTACCGCCTCCTCGTCGAGCCGAAGGAGCGGCCGCAGACGATCGGGAAGCTCCGCGAGTTCTGGGGCAACTTCGGGATGTTCGTCCGCGCCTGGGCCCTCATCCGCGAGTACGGCCCGGAGGGCGTCGCCGAGACCGGGAAGCTCGCGGTGCTGAACGCCAACTACGTCCGCAAGCTCCTGCAGGGCACCTACAACCTCCCCTACGAGACGGACTCGCTCCACGAGGTGGTCTTCGACGACAAGCTGCAGAAGGTTCACGGCGTCACGACGATGGACGTCGCGAAGCGGCTCATCGACCACGGCTTCCATCCGCCCACGGTCTACTTCCCGCTCGTCGTCTCCGGCGCGCTCATGATCGAGCCGACGGAGACCGAGTCGAAGGAGACGCTCGAGCGCTTCTGCACCGCGATGAAGGCGATCGCCGAGGAGGCGCAGGCGGATCCCGAGGCGGTGAAGGCGGCGCCGACCCGGCCCTTCCGCGCCCGGCTCGACGAGACGCGCGCCGCCCGCAAGCCGATCCTGCGGTGGCGCCCCGGGATGAAGGTGGAGTGACGGCGGGCCGGCACCCCGCGGCCTCGGCCCGGGGTGCCCCGCCCGCGCTCAGTAACCGCGGGCCGCGCGCGAGCGCAGGTACGCCTCGCGGACCGCGGCGTGATCCTCGACGATCCGGTCGTACTCACCGTGGAACAGCTCGGAGGCGACGATGAAGTCGGCCGTCGACCGGTTGCAGGCGGTGGGGATGTTGTAGAGCACGGCGATGCGCAGGAGCGCCTTCACGTCCGGATCGTGGGGCTGCGGCTCGAGCGGATCCCAGAAGAAGATGAGCACGTCGAGCTCGCCGTCGGCGATCTTGGCGCCGACCTGCTGGTCGCCCCCGAGCGGCCCGCTCTTGAAGCGCGTGATCCGGAGATCCGTCGCGGCCTGCACCAGGCCGCCCGTCGTGCCGGTCGCGAACAGCCGGTGCTCCTTCAGCACCTCGCGGTTGTACTTCACCCACTCGAGGAGATCGTCCTTCCGGCTGTCGTGCGCGATGAGCACGACGTTCTTGACGCCTTCCATCTTGACGCGCTGCGGCTGATCCATCGGGGGGATATACCGCATCCGCCGCTCAGGAACATGGCGCGTCGGTGACATGACGGGCGCCCGGGCGAGCGGCCGCCCTCAGGGCCGAGGTGCGTCCGGCAGGGCGAACCTCGGCCGCGCGTCGTCCCAGGCGAGCTCGAAGCGCCACCGGGCGAGCAGGATCCGCCCGTCGGCGCCGACGAGCGCTCGCGGCGGGTTCGGGAAGGGCGAGGCGGCGCGGATCGCGCGCACGACCTCGCGATCGTAGAAGTCGAGGCCAGAGCTCGCCACGAGGCGCACGTCGCGGACGCCGCCCGCCGGCTCGAGCACGATGTCCACCGTCGTGCCGCGGGTCCGCCGGCCGTACCGCTGCGAGGCGGGGTCGCGCGCGTCCCAGGTCCGGTTCGGGTCCCACTCGCGCGCGATCGCACGTTTCACGCGCAGGAAGAACTCCGCGAAGCGGAACCGGCGGGTGTTGAGCCCCGTCGCGTCGCCCTCCTCCACGTCGTGGAGCCGTTCGCCCGGTCCGCCGGCGAGCCGCTCGAACGTGGACGCGGTCGGCAGCAGGCGCGGGTCGTAGGGTCCTGTGCTGCGCGCGCCACCCTCCCCGGCCGCCGCCGCGGGGGCGGCCTCGCGGGCTGCAGAGGCGGCGGAACCCGAGGGAGCTTCTCCGGCGGGCGCAGGCGCGAGCGCCGCCCGCGCGCGCGCGACCGCCTCGCCCGCGTCCGCGGAGCCCTCGCGGCCGGGCACGGGCGTCTCGGCGCTGCCGCCCTCTCCGTTCCGTGGGATCCCCTGGGCGCCCTCCGGGCCCGGGGTGGGCCGCGCGAGCGGGGTGTCCCAGCGCCGCTTCCCCGCCTCGCGAGACTGCACGTCGCGCGGCGCGCTGCCGTCGTGGTCGGAGAGGAACCGCCAGCGCTCTGGCGCGCGCCGATCCGCGGACGGGGGCGCCGCGACGACCTCGCCGCGGGGGTCGGGGCGCTCGTCCACCGCCGACGGCGGGCGGCGAGCGGGCTCGAGGGGCGTGGGCTGAGCGCGCTCCGCGGACACGAGCCGGTTCGCGCGCCAGCGCGCTGCGGACACCGCGGCCAGCCCGACCCGGGCGACGGCCTCCGCGCGGCGGGAGAGCGCGAACGCGCCCGCGGAGTGGATGGCGGCGAAGACCGCCGCGTTCAGGGCCACCGACGCGACGAGCGCGACGAGGGCGCGCCGCACCGGACGCTCGTGCGCAACGCGCGCAGCGCTGCGGTTCGCTGAGGTGTCCACGCGCCGTGGGAACACGGCGGCGTCGCCATTCCTGCCCGACCCCGCCGGCGCGTGCGACCGCTCCTCGCCCGCGCGCGTGCGCGGCCAGGCGGACGCCCGGTCACTGCTCCGGGCGCTCCCACATCACGAACGGCCGCCGATCGGACGGGTAGAGCGTGAAGGTGAACGGGACGCGGGTGGTCGGCTCGGAGCCGAACAACCCGCCGGGCGGGTTCGGGAACGGCTGGGCCTGCCGCACGGAGGCCATCGCGACGCGGTCGAAGAAGTCGACGTTGGACGACTGGAGCACGGACAGATCGGTCACGTGGCCGGAGCGATCGAGCGTGACGCTCACCACCACCGTCCGCTCCTTGTAGAAGAAGTGCTTGAACTCCGGGTCGCGCTCGCGAACGGCGGCGCGCACGCGCGGGTACCAGTCCGCGCCGATCTCGCGGCGCACCTGGTTGAAGAACGTGGCGTACTTGAACTCGCGGGTGTTGAGGGCGGTGACGTCGCCTTCCTCCGCCTCGCGGAACCCGTCCATGTTGGGCCCGCCCGCGAGCCGCGCGAGCGTGTCCTGCCCGAGCGACAGGTCGGGACGCTTCGGCCCCTGCAGCCGATCGGAGCCGTCCCCCGGCGCGCCCGGCAGCGCAGGCGAGGGCGCCCCCTGCTCGACGCGCTCCCTCCGCTGCTGCTCATGGAGCGGGGTCTCGCCTCCCGCGCTCGGCGCGAGGGCGAGCTTCTCCTGCGCCTGCTCGGGCTTCTGCTCCTGCTGCGGCATGCGCAGGCGATCCGCGCCCGTGCCTCGCTGGCCGGGCGCGCCCTCCTTCGCCTCGGTCTTTCGCTCCGCCTTGCCGCCCTCGCCCGACGCCTGGCGCCCCGGCGACGCAGGGGACGGCTGCGACCGCAGGTTCTGCGAATTGCCCGCGTAGCGCGAGACCGTCTCCTTCTCGACCCGCCGGTTCCGCTCGGACAGGAAGCGGCTGTCCTTGGGCGCCGCGTCCTCGCCCGGTGCGTCCGGGGCGAGCTCGACCACCTTGCCCGCCGCGCGCTGCTCCTCCGGGGGCGGCACGGGAGGCGCTTGCGGCGCGGGGGCCGCGCTGGGAGGCGGCGGAGGGCGGTTGCCGATGGCGCGGTTCGCGTCCCACTGCGACTGGGAGAGGTGCGTGAGCGCCACGGGTCGCGCCGGCCCCGGCGCGCGGAACGCGAACGCGCCGGCGGAGAGGAGCGCCCAGAGGAGCCCCGCGTTCGCGCCCAGCGAGAGCGCGATGGCGAGGAGCGTCCGGACCCCGAGACGGTCGCGGCGGATGCGTCGCCGGAGGCGTGTGCGGGACGGGGCCATGAGTTCCCGGGAGAATGTAACAGAGCACCTCTCCTTTTCCTCCCGCTCGCGTGCGTCCGTGCCGCCGGCTCCGTGGTTGACCTCCCGGCCGCGGGCCGGTAAACAGCGCGCGCCGATGCGCGCCGAGCGAGACATGCGGCCGTCGCCGGCCCGGCCTCCCGTCTGGGTACGGCGCGCGCTCCTCGCGGCGCTCGCCGCGCTGCTCGCCCTCTATGCGACCGTGCAGGGGGTCGTCCGGCTGCCAGCGGTGGACCGCTGGCTGCGCGAGCGCATCGGCGCGGAGCTGCGCGCGCGTCTCGGGACGGAGGTCACCGTCGCGCCCGGCGTGGCGATCGACCCGCTCTTCCGGGCGACCTTCGGCCCCGTCACCCTCCCCGGCGCGAGCCCGCGCGAGCCGCTCGTCCGGATCGAGCGCATCGCCGCGCGTCCGAGCCTCCTCGGGCTGCTGCGAGGCCGGCTGGAGCCCGCCTCCATCGCGCTCTCCGGCGTCCGGGTCTCCGTCGGTCCGCGCGGGCGCGCGCTCCGCGCGCTCCTCGAGCGGCGGCAGCGTCCGGGAACGGCCGAGCCAGCCCCGCCCGCCGCGCCGCGCCCGCGCCCCTCGGCGCGGTCGGCGCTCCCGTCCGTCCACGTGCGCGGGCTCGTCGTGGTGCTCCCCCTCGAGCGCGGTCAGGTGGAGCTGGGCCCGGTGGACGCCGAGCTCGGCGGCGCGCGCGACGCCGCCGGCGCGTCGTTCACGCTCGCGCTGCGCCTGCCCGGCGGCGGCACCGGCCAGGTCACCGCGCAGACCACCGCCGACGACCGCTGGCGCGCCCACGTCCGGCTCGGACACCTCTCGCCGGCGCTCCTCCCGCCCGCGCTGCGCGCCGGCCCCGCGACCTTGAGCGACGGCGCCGTGGCGCTCGAGCTCGACGCCGAGTCGGACGAGGGCTTCTCGCACGTCGAGGCACGGCTGCGCGCCTCGGGTGAGCGGCTGTTCGCGTCCGGCGAGCGGGTCGGGGACGAGCCGCTCGGCCCGTTCCGGCTCGGCGCAGAGGGGACCGTCACCTGGGACGCAGCGGAGCGTCGGGTCGCGTTCCGGGACGGCGTCCTCTCGCTCGGCGCCGACCTGCGCGTCGGCGTGACGGCCGAGGCCCGGCTCGGCTCGGGGGTGCCGTTCACGGCCTCGCTGCACGCGGATCGCGCCGACTGGACCGCCTTCGTCGAGGCGCTGCCACCGGGTCTCGCCCCGCCTCCCGAGGCGCCGCGCGCGCGCGGCACGTTCGACGCGCACCTCGACGTCTCCGGCCCGCTCCTCGCTCCCGCCGCCTGGACCGTCGGGGCCGGGCTCGACCTCACGCGGATGCGCGAGGCCTCGCGCAAGGGAGAGCCCGTCGCGCTGCGCCGCCCCTTCCCCTACCAGCCGGTGAACGGCGAGGGAGAGCGCGGCCGCGCGTTCGAGATCGGCCCGCGCACCCCGACCTTCGTCCCGATCGCGGACCTCCCCGAGCACGTCATCCGGGCGGTCACCACGAGCGAGGACGGGGGCTTCTTCGGCCACCCCGGCTTCGACTTCGCCGAGCTGGCCGACGCGTTCGCGCGCGGCGCCGAGGAGGGACGCGTCGTCCGGGGCGGCTCGACCATCACGCAGCAGCTCGCGAAGAACCTCTACCTCTCGCGGGAGAAGACGCTCGCGCGCAAGATCCGCGAGGCGGCCATCACGGTCGCGCTCGAGGCGACCGTCCCGAAGGCGCGCCTCCTCGAGATCTACCTGAACCTCGTCGAGTGGGGGCCGGGCGTGTACGGCATCGGGGCGGCCGCGCAGCACTGGTTCGGCAAGGACGCCCGCGCGCTCACCGCGAAGGAGGCCGCGTTCCTCGCCTCCATCATCCCGAACCCGATCCGCTACCACGGCATGCGCGCCCGGGGCAGCCCGAGCGACGCGTGGGAGCAGCGGGTCGAGGACATCCTGCACAAGATGACCGAGCAGGGCGCGCTCTCGGACGAGGACCTGCTCCGAGCGCTGTCCGAGCCGATCGTCTTCCGCGAGGGCTGACGCGCCGCCCGCCCGGCGCGCGCCACCGCGCGACGGGCTCGCGCCCTGCGGCGCGCGGCCCGATCAGGCGCCCACGCCGCGGAGCGTCCCCGCGCCGCGCTGCCCGCCCGTTCGTCTCCGGGCCCGGTAGCGCTCCCACGCGAGCGAGATGGCCCACGTGACCGCGACCATCGCGACGATGCCGAAGACGGTCGCGGGGAAGGAGAGCGCGCGCTTCACCCGCCACGCGAGCGCGCCGTACGTGAGCTCGACCGAGACGATGTACCCGACGAGCGACTGCCGCCCGAGCAGGGTCAGCCAGCCCAGCCCGCGCTCCGCCGCGTCCGGCAGGAGCTGGAGCGCGCCGGTGAGGGCGAGGCACACCGCGAGCCGCATGGCGAACCACGAGGGCGAGGTCCGCCAGAACTGCTGGTACGCGTAGACGGGGGCCCAGCGGTCCGCCCACCACCCGAGCGCGAAGAGCGCCGCGCCGAGCCCGAGCCAGAGCACCGGCCGCTTGTCACCGCGCGCGAGCGGCGCGGCGGCGGCGCCCGCGAGGAGGAAGCCCGCCCAGTTGAACAGGTGAAAGTTCGCGCGCGGCCAGCTTCCGTAGAGATACGCGAAGAGGACGTCCACGAGCCTGCTCGGCGCCTGCCGCGCGGCCGGGTCCGCCGCGGCCGCAGCCGAGGGGAGATCGTAGTGGCGCAGCACCTCGGCGACGACGGGCGTGGCCAGCGCGATCGCGAGCGCCGCTGCGCCGGCCAGGAGCGCGCCCACCCGGGCCGATCTGCCGACGGAGAGGAGGGCCGAGAGGAGGAGCCCGACCGCGATGACGTTCAGGACGTCCACGCGCAGGAGATCCGTCCAGCCCCCCTCGCGCCGCCAGGCTCCGCCGACGACCAGCTCGACGGCGCGGAACCCGTACGCGACCCCGAGCAGCCAGAGCGCACGCCGGACCGCGGAGGCGCGGCGGGCGGCGGGGGCGATCCCCTTCCGCACGGCGGCGGCGTCCGCCAGGGCCTGCGAGAGACCCGCCATGTACAGGAAGCCGGGGGCGGCGAAGCCGCCGAGCATGCGGAGCGCGTGGTACGCGGCGCCGCTGCGCGCGTCGGGCGCGAGCCAGGCGTCGAGCACGTGCACCTCGACCATGAACAGCACGGCGAGGCCGCGCTGCCAGTCGAGCCAGAGCTTGCGTCGGGAGGGCGTCATCGGGCACCGCGCGGCGCGGCGCCGCCGCGCCGGTCACTTGTCGCGGTAGGTGATGCGTCCGCGCGTGAGGTCGTACGGCGACAGCTCGAGCTTGACCCGGTCGCCCGGGATGATGCGGATGTGGAACTTCTTCATCTTCCCCGAGGCGTACGCGAGCACGGTCGGGCCCTGGTCCACCTTGACGCGATACATGCCGCCGGCGAGGGCCTCCTCGACCGTCCCCTGCACCTCGATGCCGGCTTCCTTCTCGCTCATTCAGTCCCTTCTCGTTCGTTGCCGCGGCCCGCGCCAGAAGCGCGAGCGGCCCCGGTGACCCGAGGCCGCTCGATCGTCGCAGGAGGCCCGGTCTTACTGCCTCCGGACGTTGGCTGCCTGAAGCCCCTTGGGGCCCTGGGTCACGTCGAACTCGACGCGCTCACCCTCCTTCAGGGTGCGAAACCCGTCCATCTCGATGGCGCTGTGGTGGACGAAGACGTCCTCCCCGCCCTCCTGCGAGATGAACCCGTAGCCCTTCGCGTCGTTGAACCACTTCACGGTGCCGATCGCCATCGCTTCTCTTCCTTCGTCCTGTCACCGGACCGACCGTCGGTCCGGGCGGCAGGGTGGCGCGGACCCCCCAGCCTGGGCGCGAAATATCCCCGAAACACCCGCGAATCGTCAAGCGAACGCGCTCCGGATCCGCCGCCAGGAAGTGGACTCTGGAGGTCCCGGGGCGGAGGGGCCGCCCTTCACTGCGAGAGCGCGCCCAGCAGCGCCGTGGCCCGCTCCCCCACCTCGACGTCGCTGGCGACCGCGCGCAGCTCCGCGCACGCCTCCGCCCTGTCGGCACCCGGCGTCGCGAGCAGGCTCTCGGCGCGCGTCAGCCGGACGAACGGATCGGCCGGGGCGAGCTTCGTCGCCACCTCGGCGCAGAACCGCGCGGCGAGCGGCTGGCCGAGGCGCCTGTGCGCCTGGGAGAGGAGCGCCCACGCGCCGGCGTCCTCGTGGTTCGTGACGACGAGCCCTTCGAGGATCGCGCGCGCGGTCTCCACCCGTCCCGCCTCGAGCTCCGCCTCCGCGAGGCAGGCGATGGCGTCGCCGACGTCCGGCGGGATCCCCTGCAGCTCCGCGAGCGTCCCCTGCTCCGTTCCCTCGATGACGTTCATGGCGCGGCTCCTAGCGGAGGTTCCCGATGATGGAAGACCGGGTCTCGTGCTGCATGCGGAAGATCGAGGACACGAGGTTGAACATCTCCTTCTGCTTCTCCTGGAGCTGCTGGAGCTTCATGAGCTCGAGCTGCTGCTCGCTCTGGGAGAGCGCGCTCTCGCCGTCCGCCGTGCTCGACGACCCCGACGCGGTTGAGCCTCCGCTCGACGACTTCATCTCGGCGTCGAGGGCCTTCGCGAGGTCGACGGCGCCGCTCGCGAGGTCGGGCCCGATCTTCATGAGCACCGGCGCGAGCGCGGGGAACCCGAGGGCGGTGGCGCCCGCCGCGAGCACCGGCCCGCCGAGCTTCTTCAGCGCGGCCTGGAAGGTCTTGTCCTTCAGGATGTCGACGAGCTGGCCCGCGCCGGGGACGATCTTCTTCACCACCGACGCGAGCGCGCCGAAGATCCCGCCCTTCTTCTTCTTCGTCCCGGAGGTCCCGCCCGTGGACCCGGACTTGCTCGCGGAGGACGACCTGCCCGCGAGGACGTCCATGTGCTGCTTCATCTCCTCCTCGTACCGGGCGTTGAGCTGCGCGAGGAGGCGCATCAGCTTCTCCTCGAGCGAGAGCCTGGGGTCGTCGAGGAAGGCGAACGGGTCGCCGGCCGTCGTCTTCGAGGACGACGACCTCGACGACGCGGTGGAGCTGGACGTCTTCTTCGCGTAGCCCGCGCTCGAGGAGCGCGAGGCGGTGGAGCGCCGCGCGGCGGAGCTCCTCGTGCGCTTCGCCTTCGTGGTCCGGGCGGCCTGGGGGACCAGGGTCTCGATCGCGAGCTCGGCGAGGCCGCGCACGGCGGCGCCGGCCGCGGCGTGCAGCGAGGAGGACCGCGCCTCCTCCAGCGGTGGGGTCAAGACGGGCGCGGCGGACGGGGCGGAGCCGGAGCTGGCGGCGGAGATCATGTGTGAGATCCTTTCCTGGGGCCGGCGAGGTCAGGAGCGCGCCGGCGTCGCCCCCCACAGCGCGGCGCGTGCCACCCCGCTGCGCCGTGGTTCCGCGCACTTCCACGCACCTCGCGGGTCCGCGCCGCGTTCCCCTCGGCCGCGCTCCGGCCTTTACGGCACGCCCGGTCGGCGCCTAGATTCCGCGCGATGCGCTACCTCGGCCTGGACCTGGGCCGCGCCCGGATCGGCCTCGCCCTCGCCGACGACGTGCTCCGCACTGCGCGGCCGCTCTCCGTCGTCCAGCACCGATCGCGCGAGGCCGACCTCTCCGCCATCCTCGCCGCCATGCGGGAGTGGGAGGTCGAGGCCGCGGTCGTCGGGCTCCCGCTCAACATGGACGGGACCGAAGGACCGGAGGCCCGCCACGCGCGGGCGTTCGCCGCGGAGCTCGGGCGCGCGGCCGGCGTGCCGGTCGAGCTCTTCGACGAGCGGCTCTCCTCGTTCGAGGCCGAGTCGAGGCTGCGCGACCAGGGGTTCTCGTCGCGGGACGTCCGCGCGCGCGTCGACGCCGAGGCGGCGGCGATCATCCTGCAGGGCTGGCTCGATCGGAGGCAGGCTTGAAGCGGTTCGTCCTCGCCGTCGTCCTCGTCGCGCTCGTCGCCGCCGCCGCGATGGCGGCCCTCGCCTGGCGCGACGTGACCGTCTTCCGCGAGACGCCGTACGGCGGCCCCGACGAGAAGGTCGTCGTGGTGCCCCCCGGCTCGAGCGCGCGCGCCGTGATCCGCGCGCTGGCGCAGGCGGGCGTGCTCTCCGACGAGCGGGTGGCGTGGCGCTATTTTCGGTTCGTGAAGCGGGACCGGCGCACCTTCCGCGCCGGCGAGTACGCGTTCGCGGGGCCGCTCCGGCCCGACGAGGTCATCGAGCGCGTCTTCCGAGGCGAGGTGAAGCTGTACCGGTTCACCGTGCCCGAGGGGCTCCGCGCCGAGGAGATCGCGGCGATCGTGGCCCGCAGCGGGCTGGCGAGCGAGGCCGAGTTCCTCGCCGTGGCACGCGACCCGGCGGTCGCGCGGGCGCTGGGCGTGCCGTACGCCAGCCTGGAAGGGTTCCTCTTCCCCGATACGTACAGCTTCGCGAGGGGGTCCTCGGCGCGCGCCATCGCCGAGGCGATGGTCGCTCGCTTCGACGACGAGTACCGGAAGGCGCACGCGCTCCGGGCCCCCGGGATCGCGCTCGACGAGGGGCGCGTCGCGACGCTCGCCTCCATCGTCGAGAAGGAGACCGGACGCGTGGACGAGCGGCCGCGGATCGCGTGCGTGTTCCTGAACCGGCTGCGCATCGGGATGCCGCTCCAGACGGACCCCACCGTGATGTACGCGACGATGCTCCGGACGGGGCGATGGTCGAAGAACATCACCCGCGCGGACCTCCTCACGCCCCATCCGTACAACACGTACACGACCGCGGGCCTGCCCCCCGGGCCGATCGCCAGCGCGGGAGCCGCAGCGCTCCGCGCGGTCCTCGCGCCCGCGCAGTGCAAGGATCTCTACTTCGTCTCGCGCAACGACGGCTCGCACGTCTTCTGCCCCGACCTCGCCTGCCACAACGCGGCCGTGCAGCGCTGGCAGGTGGAGTTCTTCAAGCGCGGCGCGCGCTGAGCGCGCGCGGCCGCTCCCCACCCGGGAGTCCTCGGCGCGCGCGGGGCCCTGCGTCTCTGCAGCGCGCCTCGCCGGACCTTATGCTCCCTTGAGCCGCCGCAACTCGGGCGGCGCAAGCTCGAGGGCACGCATGCGAGACGTCCGAGAAGTGACGCAGACGGGCTGGGTGTCGCGGATCGCCGCGCTCCAGGATCGCGAGGGGTACTCGGAGCAGCACTGGGAGGGCTCCTTCGAGGAGTACCTCGCCATCGTGCGGCAGAACCCGAAGGTCACGCGGACCGCGTTCCAGCGCGTCTACGACATGATCCTGTCGCACGGGAAGACCGAGTACATCGACAACAAGAAGAAGCTCATCCGCTACGACTTCTTCACCGACCCCATGTTCGGCGGGAAGGACGCGATCTACGGGCTCGACATCCCGCTCATGAAGCTCGTGAACGTCTTCAAGAGCGCGGCGCAGATGTACGGGACGGAGAAGCGCGTCATCCTCCTGCACGGCCCGGTCGGCTCGTCCAAGTCGACCATCGCGCGCCTGCTCAAGAAGGGGCTCGAGGCGTACTCCAGGAGCCCGGAGGGCGCGGTCTACACCTACGCGTGGGACATCGAGCGCACGAACCTCGACGGGGTGAAGCGCCGCGAGCTCATGCCCTGCCCGATGCACGAGGAGCCGCTGCACCTCGTGCCCCACGAGTGGCGCGCGAAGGTCTACGCGGAGCTCTCCCCGCCGGAGGCTGGCTTCACCATCCCGGACACGGGCGACCTCTGCCCGGCCTGCCGCTTCGTCTTCAAGGAGCTGATGACGGAGTACAAGGGCGACTGGGAGAAGGTGATGACGCACGTGCGCGTGCGGCGGCTCATCCTCTCCGAGAAGGATCGCGTCGGCGTCGGCACGTTCCAGCCGAAGGACGAGAAGAACCAGGACTCGACCGAGCTCACCGGCGACATCAACTACCGGAAGATCGCCGAGTACGGCTCCGACTCGGATCCGCGCGCGTTCAACTTCGACGGTGAGTTCAACATCGCGAACCGCGGCATCATCGAGTTCGTCGAGATCCTGAAGCTCGACGTGGCGTTCCTCTACGACCTCCTCGGCGCCACGCAGGAGCACAAGATCAAGCCGAAGAAGTTCCCCCAGACCGACATCGACGAGGTCATCGTCGGCCACACGAACGAGCCCGAGTACAAGAAGCTCCAGTCGAACGAGTTCATGGAGGCGCTGCGGGATCGCACCGTCAAGATCGACATCCCGTACATCTCGCGCCTCGACGAGGAGGTGAAGATCTACGAGCGCGACTACAACAGCCACAAGATCCGGGGCAAGCACATCGCCCCGCACACGCTCGAGATGGCCGCGATGTGGGGCGTGCTCACCCGGCTGGAAGAGCCGAAGAAGCACAACCTCACCCTCGTCCAGAAGCTGAAGCTCTACAACGGCAAGTCGCTGCCGAACTTCACCGAGGACAACATCAAGGAGCTCCGCAAGGAGGCGCAGCGCGAGGGCATGGAGGGCATCAGCCCGCGCTACGTGCAGGACAAGATCTCGAACGCGCTCGTCTCCGACAAGGGCGACGGCTGCGTGAACCCGTTCATGGTGCTGAACGAGCTCGAGTCCGGCCTGCGGCAGCACTCGCTCATCTCCTCCGAGGAGCAGCGCAAGCGCTTCCGGGACCTCCTCACCGACGTGAAGCGCGAGTACGAGGACGTCGTGAAGAACGAGGTCCAGCGCGCGATCAGCGCCGACGAGGACGCGATCACGAAGCTGTGCGCGAACTACATCGACAACATCAAGGCGTACACGCAGCGCGAGAAGGTCCGCAACAAGTACACGGGCCAGTACGAGGAGCCCGACGAGCGGCTGATGCGCTCGATCGAGGAGAAGATCGACATCGCGGACAGCCGGAAGGACGACTTCCGCCGCGAGATCATGAACTACATCGGCGCGCTCGCGATCGAGGGGAAGACCTTCAACTACCGCACGAACGAGCGGCTCCACAAGGCGCTCGAGCTGAAGCTCTTCGAGGACCAGAAGGACTCGATCAAGCTGAAGAACCTGGTCGCCTCGGTGGTGGACCGCGACACGCAGGAGAAGATCGACGTCGTGAAGCAGCGCCTCATCAAGAACTACGGCTACTGCGAGGTCTGCTCCACCGACGTCCTCAACTACGTCGCCTCGATCTTCGCGCGCGGCGACGCGAAGGACTAGCCAGCAGCGGGGCCCGGAGCGCGGGCGAGGAGCGTGGTCGGCGCATGACACTCAAGATCAAGCAGGACCACGCCCGCTTCCGCGACATCATCCGCGGCCGCATCAAGCGGAACCTGAAGAAGTACGTCCAGAAGGGAGAGATGATCGGCAAGAAGGGGAAGGAGTTCATCACCATCCCCGTCCCGACCATCGACATCCCCCACTTCGTGTTCGGCGAGCGGTCGCAGGGCGGGGTGGGCCAGGGCGAGGGCGAGCCGGGCGATCCGCTCTCGCCCGGGGACGGGCAGCCCGGCTCCGGGCAGGCCGGCCAGGGCGAGGGGCAGCACATCCTCGAGGTGGACGTCTCGCTCGAGGAGCTCGCCGACATCCTCGGCGAGGAGCTCTCCCTCCCCCGCATCCAGCCGAAGGGCAAGGACCGGATCGTCGCGACGAAGCTCAAGTACACGGGCGTCGCGCCGGCCGGGCCCGAGTCGCTGCGCCACTTCAAGCGCACCTACAAGCAGGCGCTGCGGCGGCAGATCGCGAGCGGCTCGTACAACTGGCGGAAGCCGCTCATCGTCCCGGTGCGCGAGGACCGGCGCTACCGGAGCTGGAAGCAGGTGCCGCTCCCGGAGACGAACGCCGTCGTCATCTACATGATGGACGTGTCGGGATCGATGGGCGACGAGCAGAAGGAGATCGTCCGCATCGAGTCCTTCTGGATCGACACCTGGCTGCGCAAGCACTACAAGGGCCTCGAGACCCGCTACATCATCCACGACGCCGTCGCGCGCGAGGTCGACCGCGACACGTTCTTCCACACGCGCGAGTCGGGCGGGACGATGATCTCGTCCGCGTACAAGCTCGCGCTGGAGATGATCGAGAGCGAGTACTCGCCGGGGAGCTGGAACGTCTACCCCTTCCACTTCTCCGACGGAGACAACTGGAGCGCGGACGACACCCGGCTCTGCGTGGACCTGCTCCAGAACCGCATCCTGCCCGCCGTGAACCTGTTCGCGTACGGGCAGGTCGAGAGCCCGTACGGCTCCGGCCAGTTCATCAAGGACCTGAAGGACGCCATCGGCGCGCACGACAACGTGGCGCTCTCGGAGATCGCCGACAAGGACGGGATCTACGGCTCCATCAAGACGTTCCTCGGGACCGGGAACTAGGGGACGGCATGGATCGCAAGACGCAGCTCCCGGCGCACCTGCACGACATCCGCAAGCGCATCGAGGGCTACGCCCGCGAGTACGGGCTCGACTTCTTCGACACGATCTTCGAGGTCCTGAACTTCGACGAGATCAACATGGTCGCCGCCTACGGCGGCTTCCCGAACCGCTACCCGCACTGGCGGTTCGGGATGGACTACGAGCGGCTCGCGAAGGGCTACGAGTACGGCCTCTCCAAGATCTACGAGATGGTCATCAACAACGACCCCTCGTACGCGTACCTGCTCGAGTCCAACATGGACGTGGACCAGAAGCTCGTGATGGCCCACGTCTACGGCCACGTCGACTTCTTCAAGAACAACTTCATGTTCCGGCACACCAACCGGAAGATGATGGACCAGATGGCGAACCACGCGACGCGCGTCCGCCGCTACCAGGACAAGCTCGGGGTGGAGCTGGTCGAGGACTTCATCGATCGCTGCCTCTCGATCGAGAACCTCATCGACTACCAGTCACCCTACGTGAAGCGCCGTCCGGACCACCCGGAGGAGGAGGGCGAGCGGAAGGTCGCGAAGGGCTTCAAGTCCGAGCGCGAGTACATGCGGGAGTTCATCAACCCGCCGGAGTTCCTGAAGGCGCAGCAGAAGCTGCTCGACGAGGAGGCCGCCCGCAAGCGCAAGTTCCCCGAGCGCCCGGAGCGCGACGTGCTGCTCTTCCTCCTGGAGAACGCGCCCCTCGAGCGGTGGGAGCACGACGTCCTCTCCATCGTCCGCGAGGAGGCGTACTACTTCGCGCCGCAGGGCCAGACCAAGATCATGAACGAGGGCTGGGCCACCTACTGGCACTCCAAGATCATGACGGAGAAGGCCCTCGACGCGTCGGAGATCATCGACTACGCCGACCACCACTCCGGCACCCTGGCCACGCACCCGGGCCAGCTCAACCCCTACAAGCTCGGCGTGGAGCTCTGGCGCGACATCGAGGACCGCTGGAACAAGGGGCGCTTCGGCAAGGAGTACGACGACTGCGACTCCTTCGTGGAGCGCAAGCACTGGGACAAGCGGCTCGGCCTCGGCCGCGAGAAGATCTTCGAGGTCCGCAAGCACTACAACGACGTCACCTTCATCGACGAGTTCCTCACCCTCGAGTTCGTGCTCGATCAGCGCCTGTTCACCTACGGCTACAACGACAAGCACCAGCGCTGGGAGGTCATGGAGCGCGAGTTCAAGAAGGTGAAGGAGAAGCTCCTCCACATGCTGACCAACTTCGGCCAGCCGATGATCGCGGTGGAGGACGGCAACTTCGACAACCGCGGCGAGCTCCTCCTCGTGCACAAGCACGACGGGGTGGACCTGAAGCTCGACTACGCGCGCGACACCCTGAAGCACCTCCAGTCGCTCTGGCGCCGGCCCGTGAACCTCGTCTCCAAGATCGAGGGCCGCGGCACGCTCTTCCGCTTCGACGGCAAGGAGCACGGCGACCGGCGCGTGGAGCTCTGACCCCGGCCGGCGGCCGCTCCGACGCGGCGCGGCAGCGCTCCCCGCCCGGTAGCGGCCCGGCACCCGACGTACCCACTCCCACACGCCCAACACCGGGATTTCTGATCCGCCGGACCTGCTGCTACATTGCCGGCCGATGCAGAACCGCGCCGACGACCTGCCCCGCCGCCGCCGTCTCCCCGCCGTCCTCGCCGGGCTCGGCTTCCTCACCATTCTCGCCGTCGCCCTGGTGGGCGCCGCCGGCCGGCTCCGCGCGGTCCCGCCCGAAGCGAACCCCGCGATCATCCAGGCGGAACCGGCGCCGGGGCCGTCGGCCCAGGCCACGCCGGCGGTCGAGCCGGTGCGCTTCACGACGGTCGCGGTGCGGCTGCAGAAGAACCAGACCCTGAACCAGGCGCTGTTCTCGCTCCGCCTCGCGGCGGCGGAGGTGAACCAGGTGGTGGACGCGCTCCGCGGCCACTTCCCCTTCCGGAAGGCGCGGCCCGGCGACCAGCTCCGCATCGAGCGCACCGCGGACGGCGACCTGCACCGCTTCAGCTACCGGCAGGGCGCGGCGGATGAGTGGATCGTCGAGCGGGCCCCGGACGGCACGCTCGAGGGCGCGAAGCGCCCGGTCGAGCTCACGACCGAGGTCGCCCGCGTGGCGGTCACCATCGAGTCGTCGCTCTACGAGTCGCTCGCGCGCGCCGAGGAGGACCCCGGGCTCGCGGTGCTCGCCGCGGACGTGCTCGCCTGGGACGTCGACTTCTACCAGGACGTCCGGAACGGCGACCGGATGCGGATCCTCGTCGAGAAGGTGTACGCCGACGGGAAGCTCCTGCGGTACGGGGACGTCCTCGCGGCCGAGTACGACGGCGCCGCGACGGGCCGCAAGCGCCTCTTCCGCTACACCGACCCGACGGGCCAGACGAGCTACTTCGACGACGAGGGCAACAGCGCGCGGCGCGGCTTCCTCAAGTCACCGCTCAAGTACGCGCACGTCACCTCGACGTTCGGGATGCGCCGCCACCCGGTCCTCGGCTACACGCGGGCCCACGAGGGCGTCGACTACGGCGCGCCGGTCGGCACGCCCATCTGGGCGGTGGGCGACGGCTCTGTCCGGCAGGCGGGCTGGAACGGCGGCTGCGGCAAGAGCGTGATCCTGCACCACCGCAACGGGCTCGAGACCATCTACTGCCACATGTCGCAGGTCGCGGTGTCGGCGGGGAGGCAGGTCTCGCAGAAGCAGATCATCGGCTACGTCGGGTCGACCGGCCTCTCGACCGGGCCGCACCTCCACTACGCGGTCAAGCGCGGCGGGAGGTACATGAACCCGATGCAGATCCAGGTCCCGCGCGAAGCGCCCGTCCAGGCGGCGTGGCTGCCGGACTACCGCGAGAAGATCGCGCCGCTGCGGGCCCAGCTCGCGGGGCCGGTCGCGCTGAACTGAGTCGATCTCACGGGGACTGCGTCCCCTCCCCAGCGGCGAAGCCGCTGGGGACCCCACCCCTGCTCGGCGGGGCCCGTGAACGGTCGCGCCCGCTTCGCGGGTTCGCGACCGTTCCCCGCCGGGAGCGGCTTCGCCCCTCCCCGCGCGTTGCGCGGGGCCCCTCCCGCTGAGATGACTGGCGGGGGGCCCCTCACTCGCGCCGCGCGAGCACGCGCGCCAGCGCGCCGCGGAGCACGTCGAGGCGCACCGGCTTCTCGAGGCACGCCTCCGGCTCGATCTCCGTCGCCCGCCTGGCCTCGTCGGTGAACGCGCCCGCGGTCATGAACAGCACGCGGCCGTCCAGCTCGGGCGCGATCGCGAGGAGCTGGCGGTGCAGCTCGAGGCCGGTCATGTCCGGCATGACGAGGTCCGTGAGCACCGCGTCGAACCGCTCCCCCCGCTCGACGAGCCGGAGCGCCGTGCGGGCCGACGCCACGACCGTCACGTCGTGATCGGCCGCGAGCACGCGCCGGAGCGACGCCGCCACCAGCCGCTCGTCGTCCACCACCAGCACGCGGCTCCGCGCGACCGGGGGCGGCGCCGCGGCGCGGCCCGCCGTGACGGACGCCGACGGCGCCGTCTCGGCCGCCGGCAGGACCACCCGGAAGGTGGCGCCGCTGCCCGGGGTGCTCTTCACCTCGAGCTGCCCGCCCAGGCCCTGCACGATGCTGCGGCAGATGCTGAGGCCGAGGCCGGTGCCCTGCCCCGCCGGCTTCGTCGTGAAGAACGGCTCGAAGATCCGCGGGAGGACCGCGGGCGGGATCCCGGCGCCGGTGTCGGCCACCTCGACGGCGACGTTCCGGCCGGGCAGCTCCCGGGCGGAGATGCGGATGACGTGAGACTGCGCGTCTCCCTCCGGGATGGCCTGGGCCGCGTTGGCGAGCAGGTTCACGAACACCTGCGCGAGGCGCGCCGGGCTGCCCTGCACCGCGGGCACGCGGCGGACGTCCTTCTCGAGCCGCGCCCGGTGCCGGATCTCGTTCCAGGTCATGGCCACCGAGGAGCGGAGCACGGCCTCGAGGTCCGCCGGGCCGTCGTCGGCGCCGCTCGCGGCGCGCATGAACGTGCGGAGGTCCTGCAGGATGAGGCCCAGCCGCTCCACCCCCTCCACCGACTCCTGGAGCGCCTCGCGGATCTCCGCGCTCGGGCGGTCCGCGACGAGCGGGGGGACCGCGCCCGCGAGGTACTCGAGGTTCGCGGCGACGTACGCGAGCGGCGTGTTGAGCTCGTGCGCCACGCCCGCCGCGAGCGCGCCGACCGAGATGAGCCGGTCCGCGAGGGCGAGGCGGGTCTGGACCTCGCGTCGCGAGGTGACGTCGCGGAGCACCGCGAGCGCCACCCCGGGCTGGATGTCGGGCACCACGTCCCACTCGACGAGCCGGGTGTCGCTCGGCGTCGTGACGGTGGCCTCGCCCTGGCGCGGCGTGCGCGCCGCGAGGTCGAGCTCGGTGCGGGCGACCTCCGAGGGCCGGTGCCCCCGCAGCGCCTCGAATGTCGCGCCGAGGATCCGCTCCACCGCCGCGTTCGCGTCGACGAAGCGCCCCTCGCGGTCGACGATGGCGAGCCCGTCGCGCGCGTGGTCGAAGACGGCGCGGGCGAGCCGCTCGCGCACGCGGAGCGCCTCCTGCGCGGCGCGCGCGTCGATGGAGGTCGCCACCACGTTCGCGACCGTCTCGAGGAAGTGGATCTCGTCCGAGGCGAAGTGGCGCGGCGAGCGGCCGGCGACGAGGAGGACCCCGTGGGCGCGCTCCTTCCCGCGCACGGGGACGGCGAGCGCGGCGCCGGCGCCGGCGGCGGCGAGGAGCGAGTCCGCGAGGCGGCCGTCGCGGACCACGTCGGAGCTGTGGACCGGCGAGCCGCCCGCGCGCGCGAGGCCGGCGAGCGTCATCACGACCGGGACGGCGTGGCCACGCGGGACCGAGACGCCAGCGGAGGCGCGGACGGCGAGGCCGCCTCCCTCCGGCTCGAGGTACGCGCCCGCCGAGAGCTGGAGGGCGCTCGGGGCGAGCGACGCGGCCGCGTCCAGGAGATCCTGCACGGACGGGAGCCCGAGCGCGAGCTGGCTCACGCGGGCGAGCGCCGCGGCGCGGCGGAGCTCGGCGTCGAGGCGCAGCGCGTCCTCGCCGCCCTCGGCCGCCGCGCGCCGGCCTTCCCGGTCGCGCCAGCAGGCGATGATGTAGACCGGATTCTCGCGCGGCCAGGGGCGCGCCGAGAACTCGAGCCAGCGCAGCCGGCCGTCGGCGCAGCGGACCCTGACCTCGATCGGGATGGCGTCGTCGAGCGGCGTCGAGCGTGCGCTCGCGAGGCTCGCGAGGTCCTCCTCGCTCACGAACGACCAGGCGTTCTTCCCGATCACCTCGTCCGGCCGGTAGCCCGCGATCCGCTCGACGGCGTCGTTCACGTAGAGGATGTCGCCGGCGGGCGTGAGCACGCCGAGCAGATCGTCCGAGAACGCCGCCACCGCCGCGTGGAGCCCCGTGTCGAGATCTCCGACCTGCCGTTGCAGGCCCTCGGGAGCGCCCTCGCCGGGCCGCAGGCCGCCGGCCCGCTCGAGCTCCGCGACGCGGTTGTAGAGGACCGCGAGCTCGCGAAGGAGCTCGGGGGTGGTAGACAGGGCCATCGCGCCTCCCCTGCGTGGCAATGAGGCTGCATCCTACGACGCGCAGCGTGCGATCGCCTGCCTCTCGTCCGGCGAAGCCGAGACGCGGCGCGTCGTGAGGCCGCCCGGCCCCGTCGACCGGAGAATCACCGCGAGCGCACACCGCCGCGCGCGAGGAGGTCCCCGCGTCGCGCGGCGGCGTGGGGCGGCCTTCAGCGGCGACGGCGCCGGGCGCGCTCGGCCGTGAGCGTCTTCCCGCTCCACTCCTTGCCGTGCAGCGCCGCCACCGCGCCTTCGAGCGCCTCGGGCGCGACCTCGACGTAGCTGTGCGTGCGGCGGACCTCGACGGACCGCGGCTCGACGCCGGGCGCGAAGGTGGAGAGGGCCTCGCGCACGCGGCCCTCGTCGGCGCCGTCCTGCTCGCCGAGCGAGAGGAAGATCTTCGCGCGCGGCGGCCTCGCCGCGTCCTCGCTCCCCGCCCCCCCGGCGAGGCTCCCCTCCGCGCCACCCTCCGGCGCGGGCGCGTCGCCCTCGACGGACGGCTCGCGCCGGCGGTCACCGCGTCCGCGCGAGGTGCGGCGGCTGCCCTCGCGGGGCGCGGGCGAGCCCGCGTCCACGGTCGTCGCGGTCACCTCGCGCGTCTTGCCGTCCGCCTCGCCAGCCGGCGCGACCGCCTCGACCACCTCGCGGCGCTCGCGACGCGGCCGCTCCGAGCGCTCCGAACGCTCTGAGCGCCCGGACCGCTCCGACCGCTCGCCGCGATGTCCGCGGTCGCGCCCGCGGGCCTCGCGCGGCTCGGCCTTCTCGCGCGGCTCGGCCTTCTCGCGGCGCTCGTGCTCCTCGCGCTTGTGCTCCGCCTTCTCGCGATCCTGGGCCCGCTCCATGCGGTGGTGCGTGAAGAAGTACTTGAGCGCGAAGGCCGTGAGGTACTCGCCGTCCGGGCGGTTCTTGAGCTCCTGCGCGAGCGGGATGAACGCCTCGAAGATCGACGCGCTCATGTTGTCCTTCAGCTCCGCGACGTGGCGGTCCGTCCAGCGGCGCCGCGCCTCGTCGGGCGTGGGCAGCTTCTTCTCCTCGAAGGTGATCCCGTACTTCTTCTGGAGCACCGTGAGCGTGTGGATCTCGGCGCCCGACACGATCGAGAGGCTCGTGCCCTTCTTGCCGATGCGCCCGGTGCGGCCCACCCGGTGGAGGAACACCGCGGGATCCTCGGGCAGCGAGTAGTTGATGACGTGCGAGAGGTCCGAGATGTCGATGCCGCGCGCCGCGATGTCGGTCGCGACCATGAAGCGGACCTCGCCCCGCTTCACCTTCGCCATCACCCGCTCGCGCTCCTTCTGAGGCAGATCGCCGTTCAGGAGCTCCGCGTCGTAGCCGTTCCGGTTCAGGACGGCCGCCACGAGCGAGGTGTCGTTGCGCGTGTTGCAGAAGACGATCGCCGTCTCGGGCTCCTCCGTCTCGATCATGTAGAGGAGGTTGCGCGGCTTCGGGTACGCGTCCACCGCCGGGTACATCACGTTGTGGATGTTCTCGACCGAGTACTCGTCGCCCGAGAGGAGGATGGTCTCCGGCTCGGTGAGGTAGTCGTGGATGATCTGCTCGATGTCGGCCGGGACCGTCGCCGAGAAGAGCAGCTGCTGGCAGTCCTGGGGGAGGTTGTCGAGGATGCGCGTCACCTCCTCGAAGAACCCCATGTTCAGCATCTCGTCCGCCTCGTCGAGGCAGCAGACCATCGCGTCGTCGAGCTTGAGCGTGCGACGCCGGATGTGATCGTAGATGCGGCCCGGGGTCCCGACGACGATCTCGGCGCCGGCCTCGAGCTTCTGGAGCTGGTCGCCCATCGACGCGCCGCCGTACACCGCGACGACCGACAGGTCCCTGTGCTTCGCGAGCGCGGTGAACTCCTCGGCCACCTGGATGGCGAGCTCGCGCGTCGGGCACATCACGAGCGCGGAGGGCTTGCGCCGGCCCTCCGGCACGCGCTCGAGGATGGGGATCGCGAAGGCGGCGGTCTTGCCGGTGCCGGTCTTCGACCGGACGATCACGTCCTTGCCGTCGCGGACGGGCCGGTAGGTCGCGGCCTGCACCGGGGTCGGCCGCTCGTAGCCTCGCTCGGCGATCGCGCGGCGGACCGCCTCCGAGAGCCCGAGCTCGTCGAAGGAGGCCTGTGAGACGTAGTCAGAGGGCGCCAGCTCTGGCGCCCCGGCGGCGGGGTTCTCCATGCGTAGACTCCTGCTCGCGCCTCGACCGAGTCGGGCGCGGCTCGTGAGCGGCGCATGGCGGCATCTCGCTAGGGACCGCGTCGGCCTCGGTCCTGAGGGAGGACCGGAACCCGCGCCGTTCCGCGAAGACCCGCCACGCGCCGGTGCCGGCGCCGCAGTTCTTGCACGCGGCGCCGCACCTCATATAACACAACGACGGGCGCGCGCCGGCATTCCTGCCTGGCCGCGCCCGAAACCCCGATGGCGAAGCCCACGCGCGACGACGAGGCCACCCCCCGGCCGCTCCCACGCCTGCCCTCGCGCGCCGAGCGCGAGGCCGGGGCGGGCGGACTCGTCCGCTACGACCCGCTCCGCGCGTACATGGCGGAGATCTCGCGCCACCCGGTGCTCTCGCGCGAGGAGGAGCACGCGCTCGCGGTGCGGTACCGCGAGACGGGCGACGTCGACGCCGCCTATCGCCTCGTCGCCTCGAACCTCCGCCTCGTGGTGAAGATCGCGCACGAGTACCGCCGCACCGCGTTCCAGGTCCTGGACCTCGTCCAGGAGGGGAACATGGGCCTCATGCAGGCCGTCAAGAAGTACGACCCGTGGAAGGGCGTGAAGCTCTCGTCCTACGCGGCGTGGTGGATCCGCGCGTACATCATCCGGTTCCTCATGGAGAACTGGCGGATGGTGAAGCTCGGCACCACCCAGGCCCAGCGCAAGCTCTTCTTCAACCTGTCCAAGGAGCGCGAGAAGCTCCTCGCCCGCGGCATCGATCCCACTCCCCGCCTCCTCGCGAAGAACCTCGACGTCGAGGAGAAGGACGTCCTCGAGATGACCGCGCGGATGTCGAGCGAGGACGTCTCGCTCGACGCCCCTCTCCGCAGCGACGAGGACGACGCGCGCCAGACCCGCCTCGATCGCCTGGCGCTCGACGGCGCGAGCGCGCCCGACGAGCAGATCGGCGACGAGCAGCTCCGCCGGATCTTCCGCGAGAAGCTCCAGTCGTTCTCGCAGACCATCAAGGACGAGAAGGAGCGCTACATCTTCGACCGGCGCCTCCTGCCCCCCGATGGAGAGCCGCCCCTGACGCTCCAGGAGATCGGCGATCGCTTCAAGCTCACCCGCGAGCGGGCGCGCCAGATCGAGGCGAAGCTCACGGCCCGGCTGCGGGACTACCTGCGCGCGGAGATCCCGGACTTCGAGCTGCTCGGCCCGCCCGAGGACTGATGGCCGCGATCGCGCCCCTCGAGCCGGCGGCTGGCGCCCGGCCCGAGCGAGCGACGCCCTGAGCCGGACGCCCCGCGTGGCCGGGCGTGACTCGCCGCGCCGGGAGTCGATCGCGAGCGTCGTCGCTCAGGCGGCTGGCGGCGGGCGCGGGGCGCGCGCCGGCGCGACCCCGTGGGCGAGCTGGTAGGCGGCGCCCGCGACGGCGAGCACGAGGGCGAGGGCCACGATCGCGAGCGGGTGCGTGACGAGCTCTCGCGCGAGGGGGCGGGCTCCTCCGAGCGCGACCGCTGCGGCGCCCACCAGGAGGCCGCCCACGGCGGAGGCGAAGCCGACCGCCACCAACCGGGCGAAGAGCAGCCCGACCAGCCCGGCGACGAGCGCGCCGATCGCCGCGCCCAGCTCGGCGCGGCCGGCGATGGGCGCGTGGAGGCCGAGCAGCAGCCCGGGCAGCGCGCCCACGGCGGCGGGGAACGCGAGCGGGACGAGCGCGCAGGCGGCGCCCGCGACGACGGCGAGGACGGGCGCGGCCACGGCGAGCGATATCCCGAGGTGCGCCGCGATCGCGCCGCGGAGCGCGTACGCGGCGAGGGCGGCGAGGACCGCCCCGCCCGCCGCGGCCAGCCCGCGCGGGAACCGCGCCGCGACCGTGAGCGCCGCGAGACCGAGGAGCCCCGCCGCGAGCGCGACCGCGAACCCTCGGTCGCGCAGCAGCTCCGCGAGGCGGCCCAGGTCGGCCGCGGCCGCGACGGCGCGCGCTGCGAGGTCGAGGACGCTCTTGAGCACCGACACGGCGCACACCCTAGCAGCGGGTGGAGCGCGCGCCAACCTGGCGCCCGTGCCGGGATTCCGCGGGCGCCCGCGCCGGTTTCCGCCTAAGATCTGCGCGAGATCGATGCCCGGCCCGACCCGTATCCCACGCCGCACGTTCCTCGCCGCGGCGGCGGCCGCCGCCACCCTCGCCGCCCTCCCCCGGCGCGCTCGCGCGTTCTCCGACGCCTCGAAGCTCGTCCTCGCCCAGGTGCAGCACGGCGGCAGCTGGAACCCGCGACCGTCCGCGCTGCGCCGCCTCGGGTGGGAGCTCGCGCGGCGGACGTCCATCGAGACGGCGAGCGCACCGGCCGCGGTGCGGCTCTCCGATCCCGGGCTCCACCGCTGGCCGTGGCTCTACCTCGCCGGGGCGGGCCCGCTCCCGCCCTTCGCCGACGCCGAGCGCGCCGCCCTCCGCCGCCACCTGCAGTACGGCGGATTCCTCGTCGTGGACTCCGCCGACGGCACCGAGGCCGGTCCGTTCGACGCCTCGGTCCGCCGTGAGCTCGCGCGGGTGCTCCCCGCCTCCCCGCTCGCGCCCGTGCCGCGCGAGCACGTCCTCAACAAGACGTTCTACCTCCTCGATCGCCAGGGCGGCCGCGTGCTCGTGAAGCCCTGGGTCGAGGCGCAGACGCTCGACGGGCGACTCGCGGTGGTCTACTCGCAGAACGATCTCGGCGGCGCATGGGCCCGCACGGAGCTCGGCGACTGGGAGTATCCGTGCACGCCCGGCGGCGAGGCGCAGCGCGAGACGGCGCTGCGCATCGGCGTGAACCTCGCGATGTACGCGCTCTGCACGGACTACAAGGACGACGCCGTGCACCTCCCGTTCATCCTCCGCAGGCGGAGCTAGCGTGGACGGCGGGTACAACGCCTGGCGGCTCACCGCGCTCACGCCGCTGCCGACCTGGGCGATCGCCCTGGCCGCGCTCGCCGCGGCCGGCGCCGTGGTCCTCGCGCTGCGGGGGCTGCGCTCCGAGCCGCGCCGCGCCCGGCGCGCAGCCCTCGTCGCGCTCCGCGCCCTCGCGGCGGTCCTCGCGCTGTTCCTCCTGCTCGAGCCCGCCGTCGAGCTCCTCCAGACCGCGCGGGTCCGCAACCGCTTCGCCGTCCTCCTCGACGCTTCACGCTCGATGAACTTCCCGGTGGAGCGGGACGGCGAGCCCCGCGCCGCGGCGGCCGGGGCGTTCCTCGCCGCGCACCGCGCCGATCTCGAGCGGCTCTCGGACCGCGTGGACCTCGAGTGGTACACGTTCGGCGCGGACGTCGCGCCGGTGGATCCGGCGGAGGCCGCGCGCGGCGTCCCCGGGCGCGCGGGCCGGACGGACCTCCTCGGGGCGCTCGACGCGGTCGCCTCGGGCGCGAGCGGCTCGACGCGGCGGCTCGCCGGCCTGCTCGTGGTGTCGGACGGAGCGGACAACGCCGCGCTCTCGGAGGGCGTGGGCCCGGAGGCCCGCGCCAAGGCGCGCGCGCTCGGGATCCCGGTGAACGCCGTCGCGGTCGGGCGCGGGGCGCCCAAGGATCTCGCCATCGAGCGCGTCGCGGTCGACGAGTTCGCGTTCGTCCGGAACACCGTCACGGTGGACGTGACGCTCCGCG
The DNA here is from genome assembly GCF_022808855.1 of Anaeromyxobacter soli. GTDB lineage: Bacteria > Myxococcota > Myxococcia > Myxococcales > Anaeromyxobacteraceae > Anaeromyxobacter > Anaeromyxobacter soli. The sequence goes on along the minus strand of NZ_JAKZLF010000008.1, from coordinate 25,005 downwards.
CGCGCGGCTTCTCCGACGAGGAGGTCCGGCTCGTCCTGCGCCGCGAGGGGGCGGTCGTCGCCTCGGCCACCGTCCGCCTCGAGCGGGGCCGCGACCGCTACACCGTCCCGCTCTCCTTCGCGCCGGACGCGACGGGGACCTTCGTCTTCACCGTCGCGGCCCCGGTGTTCCCGGGCGAGGCGGTCGTCGAGAACAACGCGCGCTCCTTCGTGCTGCGCGTCATCCGGGACCGCGTCCGCGTGCTGCTCGTCGCCGGGCGGCCGAGCTGGGACGTGCGCTTCCTGCGCGGCCTGCTCAAGCAGGATCCCAACGTCGATCTCGTGAGCTTCTTCATCCTCCGCTCGAACGCCGACGACGCGGGGCCGCAGCAGGACCTGTCGCTCATCCCGTTTCCGGTGGCGGAGATCTTCGGGGAGCAGCTCCGGACGTTCGACGCGGTGGTCTTCGTGAACTTCGCCTACGCCCCGTACCGCGGGCTCGAGATCGAGCGCTTCCTGCCCGCGCTCCGCGAGTACGTGCGCGGGGGCGGCGCGCTCGCCATGGTCGGCGGCGAGCAGAGCTTCGGCGACGGGCGCTACGGCGAGACGGCGCTCGCCGAGATCCTCCCCGTCGCGCCGATCGACGGCTCGTCGATGGCGGAGGGCGAGATCGCGCCCCGGCTCACCTCGGAGGGGAAGCGCCACCCCGTGACGAGCCTCGCCCCGGGCGACGCCGCGAACGAGGGGGTCTGGCGCGGGTTGCCGCCCGTCACCGCGGTGAACCTCACGCACGCGCTCGCGCCCGGCGCCGGCGCCTCGGTCCTGCTCGAGGCGCCCGCGGTCCTCGTCGAGGGCCGCCCCGCGCCGCTCGTCGCGGTGCGCGAGGTCGGCGAGGGCCGCACGCTCGCGGTCGCGACCGACGCAACCTGGCGCTGGGGGTTCCTCGCCGCCGAGTCGGGCCAGGGGAACCGCGCGTACCTGCGCTTCTGGAACCAGGCCCTGCGCTGGCTCGTGCGCGATCCGGGCCTCGCGCCCCTGCAGGTCGAGCCCGATGCACCGGCCGTCGAGCCCGGGGCGCCGGTCGGGATCGCGGTCACCTCCCGGCGACCGGACTTCGGGCCCGCCGCCGGCGACCGCGTCGCGGCGGAGCTCGTCGACGACGACGGCCGGAGCGTCGCGCGAGGCGAGGCGGTGGCGGGGGAGGACGGCGTCGCGCGCGTGGAGCTCGTCGCGCCGGGCCCCGGCGCCTACAAGATCGTCGCGCACGGCCGGGACGGCGAGGTCGCGACCGGCGCGGTGGCGGTGCGCGGCTCCGGCCCGGAGGACTCCGACGCGGCGCCGCGCCCGGAGCTGCTCTCGGCGCTCGCGGAGGCCACGGGCGGTGCGTTCTCGGCCCTTCCGGGCGGCCGCCTCCCCGACCTGAAGCTCGCGGATCCCGAGGTGGTCGAGATCGGCCGGCGCAAGTCGGTGCCGGTGTGGGATCGCTGGTGGTACCTCGCCGCCCTGGCGGGCGTGCTCGCCGTCGAGTGGGTCCTCCGGCGCCGCTGGGGTTACTGGTAGCCGCGCGGGCGGTCGCAAAGCTTTCGAGGCGGAAGCGCGGCCGCGCAGGCGTTTCGCTCTCCCCGAGCGATCCCCGGGGGAGCCCGCGGCCGAGGCCACCCAGCCGAGCCCCCGGATTTCCAGGCCTTGCGCCGTTCCCCGCACACGCGGGTGGCCACCGGCACGTCGACTGCAAAGGTCGACATGCGGCACCAGTCGCCTCCCGGGTCAGCAGGCACGGCTGCGAATCCCGGACTGCGCGCCGGCCGTACCCGTTCGCGGGGACGGCCGGCGCGTTATCTTTCGAGCCATGAAGATCTCGAACGGAACCGTCGTCGGCATCGACTACTCGCTCCACCTCGGCGACGGGAAGGTCATCGACGCCTCCGAGCCTGCCGAGCCCCTCACCTATCTCCACGGCGAGGGGCAGATCGTGCCCGGCCTCGAGTCGGCGCTCGAGGGGCTGTCCGCCGGCGATCGCAAGCAGGTGACCGTGCCGCCCAAGGACGGCTACGGCGAGCACGACGCGCGCGGCGTCCAGGAGGTCGACCGCACCGCCTTCCCGCCGGATTTCCAGCCCCAGCCCGGAATGGAGCTCACGGCGGAAGGCGAGGACGGCGAGCCCGTCCCGTTCGTGATCCGGGAGGTCCGGGGCGACAAGATCCTGATCGACCTGAACCACCCGCTCGCCGGCAAGACGCTCTTCTTCGACATCACGGTCCGTGACGTCCGCGAGGCGACCGAAGAGGAGCGGGAGCACGGTCACGCCCACGGGCCGGAAGGGCACGACCACTAGAGACGGATGCCGCTCACGCTCACCCTCGCGCGACGGCCCCGGCGCCGTCGCGGGGCGGAGCCTCGTCCGGGCGCCCGCGGCTACTTGACGGTGGGCGTCACGTCGTAGGTCCAGGTCTCGCCCCGCGAGATCGAGAACCGCTCGGCCACGCTGGCGCCGCCGAGCCGGACCTCGACGCGGTGGGCGCCGACGTCGACCTCGCGCCGCACGTCGCCCATACCGACGCGCTTTCCGTCGACGAGGACCTCGGCCTCCGCCGGCGCGGTCACGACGAGGAACCCCTTCCCTGCCGACGGAGCAGCCGCGGCGACGCGGCGGGGCGGCGCCTTCTTCGCCGGCTTCGCCGGCTTCGCCGGCGCGGCCGCAGCAGGCTCCGCCGCGGCAGCCCTGGGCGGAGCTCCGGCGTCCTCCGCGGGCGCCGTGGAGGCGGGCCTCGCCGTTGCCGCGCCGCCCGCTGCGGGCGCTTCGGGGCGGACCTCGGCTGCCTGTGCGGGCTCGCGTCCGGCGACGTCCGCGCGGACGAGGTCGGGGAGGATCCTGCCGCGCGTGGCGACGAAGCCCCCGCCGAACCCGACGAGAAGGCACAGCGCGGCGATCGCGAGCGGGGCCCGCGAGCGCCGCGGCGCTGCGGCGACGGGCGCGGGGAACGTGGACACCGTGTCCGGCGAAGGAGCAGCCACTCCGCCCGAGGCGACCGGCTGCGGCGAGAACGGATCCGCAGGACGCGGGACCTGCACCGGCGTCGGCGCGACGGCGGGCGCGGGCGCCTGTGGCGCGACGCGCGCGGGGATGACGACGGGCTCAGGGAGCACCGAGCCAGCGCGCGCCTCGGCCGCGGAGGGAGCGAACCATTCAGGAAGAGCCGCCTCGCGCGGTCCTGCCGGGACGGGGGTCGTGCTCGGGACCGGCTGCACCGGCAGAGCCGTTTGCTCCGGCAGGAGCGGGTTCACCGAGGAGGCCGGGGTCTCCGTTCCGACCGGGTTGCCCGTAGCCATCGCGGTCGGGCTCGGGGTCGGGCTCGGGGTCGGGGTCGGGGTCGCGCTCGAGGTGGGGGTCGCGGTCGGGGTGGCCGCCGCCATGGCCGGCTCGCCGTCCTCCAGCAGCTCGACGGCGAGATCGGCCTCGGCGTCCTCTCCCGTGGCTCGCGCGACGAGGCGCGCGAGCGCCGCACGCTCGCCCTCGTCCGCCGGGAGGATGGCCTCGGCGTAGGCCGACACCGCCTCGCGGGGCGCGAGCGGCAGCGCGGCCGCGATCGCCTCGCCCAGCACGCCCGCCGAGCGCAGGGGCTGTCCCCCCGTCGCGCCGAGCGCGAGATCGACGACCGCCGCCAGCGCGGGCGGGATGCCGGGAGCGTCGAGCGGCCGCAGCGGCGCCTGCGGGGGCTCGCCGACGAGGCACTCGTGCAGGATCGCGGCGAGCGCGCGCACGTCCGCGGCCGTCTCCTCTCCGAGCCCGGCGCCGAGGCCGGTGAGCACCGTCGCTCCGTCCGCTGCGACGACGAGCCGCTCGGCGGAGAGCGCGCCGTGCGCGAGTGGGCGACCATCGCCGGGATCGAGCGCGTGGACGCGCGCGAGCCCGGCACAGGCGTCGGCGACGACGCGGGCGGCCACGTCCGGAGGGAGCCGCCCGGCGGCGTCGAGGAGGTCGCGGAGCGAAGGACCGGGCCGGTGCGGCTCGACCACCGCGACGGCGCCCCCGACGGTCTCGAGGCCGTCGACCGGCACGACGTTCGGGTGCCGCACGCGCGCCGCGGCCTCGGCGTCGCGCGCGAGCGCCGCGAGTCGAACCGGATCGTCGGCGACGCGCGCCGGGGCGAACGCGAGCACGACCGCGCGGGGCGGCCCTGAGCGGTCCACGGCGAGGGCGCGGCGGAACCCGGAGGAAGACGGCAGCGGCGCGATGATCTCGAAGCGATCGGTCGGGGCCATCGCCGCCGAATCTACACCCTGCCCGCCCGCGGCGCCCGCCCGCAGCGCGCGGCGCACCCACGCCCACGTCGGCACACGGGCGTGGCGGGTGGCGGACCCACCGGCTACGATGCGCGCGTGCCGCGCATGAAGGCCGTCGTCACCGACCTCGACAACACGCTCTACCCATGGGTCGACTACATCGTCCCGAGCCTCGAGGCCATGGTCGCCTCGCTCGAGCAGACCACGGGCCGCCCCCGCATCGAGATCGTCCAGTCCCTGAAGGCGGTCTATACCCGCCACGAGTCGAACGAGTACCCGTTCGCGATCCAGGAGTCGTCGCTCTTCCGGCCGTACGAGGCGGACTTCGACTCGTTCGACGCGCTCGTCATCCGCCCCGCGCGGCGCGCGTTCGCCGAGGCGCGCCGGCGCTACCTTCACCCCTACCCTCACGTCCGCGAGACGCTCGAGAAGATCCGCGCGCGGGGGCTCAAGGTCATCGCCCTCTCCGACGCGCCGCGGAACGCGCTCGAGCTGCGCATCCAGATGCTCGAGCTGGACGGTCTCTTCGACGCGGTCTACGCGCTCAAGGGCTATGACCTGCCCGAGAACGTCGACCCCGAGATCCGCCGCAAGGACGCGGCCGGGGCCTACCGCTCCAAGAAGACCGTGGTCGTGGAGCTGCCGCGCGCGGCGGAGAAGCCCAGCCCGGCGGGGCTGCGCCGGGTCCTCGGCGACTTCGGGCTCGAGGGGACCGAGGTGCTCTACGTCGGCGACAACCCGAAGAAGGACATGCCGGTCGCCCAGGCGTGCGGCGCCGTGGGGGTCTGGGCCGAGTACGGCACGTACATCTCGAAGGAGTACCGCGAGAGGCTCGCGGTGATCTCGGCGAAGGCCGTGACGCGGCGCCACGTGGCCGACGTGGACACGCCGCGGTGGCCGCTGTCGATCGCCTCGTTCGTGCAGATCCTGGACGTCCTCGACGGCGCGCGCTGGACGGCGCCCGAGGCGACCGTGCCGGCGGCCCGGCGCGGCGCGAAGCGGAGGCGGCGTTGAGCGTGCAGGTGAGCTACTCGGATCTCGCAGGGCGCTGCGCGCTCGTCACGGGCGCCTCGTCCGGCATCGGCCTCGGCGTCGCCGAGGCGTTCCTCGCGCAGGGCATGAAGGTCGCCGTCCACTACCGCTCGAACCGCGCGGCCGCGGAGGCGCTCGCGGCCCGCTACCCCGGGCGCGCGGTGGCGATCGGGGCCGAGCTCGGCACCGAGGCCGGCTGCGTCCACCTGGTCGACGCCACGGTGAAGGCGCTCGGCGGGCTCGACCAGATCGTGCACTCGGCCGCGATCTGGAACGAGGGCCCCATCGACCGGATCGCCGGACCGCAGCTCGAGGAGATCTTCCGCGTCAACGTGTTCAGCGCGTTCTACCTCGTGCGCGAGGCGACGCCGTACCTGGGGCGGAACGGCCGCGGCAACGTCGTGTTCATCGGCTCCACCGCCGGCCAGCGTGGCGAGGCGCGCCACGGCCACTACGCGGCGACGAAGGGCGCGCTCCAGTCGCTCGCGATGAGCCTCGCGGTGGAGCTCGCGCCGCGCACCCGGGTGAACCTGGTCTCCCCGGGCTGGGTGCGTACGCCCATGGCGGAGGCGGAGCTGAAGGACGTCGGCGCGGCGATCGCCGGCGCCCTCCCGAACCGGCGCGTCGGCGAGGTCGCGGACGTCGTGCACGCGTGCCTGTACCTCGCGAGCGAGGCCTCCGGGCACCTCGTGGGGGACGACCTCTGCGTCTCGGGAGGCGCGCTGCTGGTCGTGCCGCGCGGTCAGATCGTCGCGCGCGAGCCGTAGCGACTCGCGTGCGGGCGGGCGCCCGCGGCGCTAGGACCACCGCATGCGCTTCCGCCACCACGTCTTCGTGTGCGAGAACGTGCGGGCCGAGGACGATCCGCGAGGCTCGTGCGGGCGCAAGGGCTCGCCCGCGATCCGCCAGGCGCTGAAGGAGGAGCTCAAGCGCCGCGGGCTCGACAAGCAGATCCGCGCGAACGCCGCCGGCTGCCTCGACGCCTGCGCCTTCGGCCCGTCGATCGTCGTGTACCCGGAGGGCGTCTGGTACGGCCACGTCTCGGTCGCGGACGTCGCGGAGATCGTCGAGCGCCACCTCGTGGGCGGCGAGCCGGTCGAGCGGCTCCGGCTGCGGCGCCTCGAGGCCGGACCTCCGGCGCGCGCCGCCGACGCGGCACCGCCGGGTGATCCGAAGAGCGGCGGCGAGCGCTGAGCGGAAGCCGCAGCCGGGGAGCCCGCTCAGTTCGCGAGCTCAGGCCCGTCGTGGAGCTGAGCCAGCGTCGCGCGGACCGAGTCGGAGTCCTGGGCGTCCGGGGCGCGCGCGAGGTACGTCTCGAGGTCGCGCGCCGCCGAGCGGCCCGCTCCGAGCCGGGCCGCGGCGAGGCCGCGATCCCGGAGCGCCGCGAGCTGGCTCGGCGCGGCGAGCAGGATCCGGTCGAGCACCCACCAGGCGCGGAGGTCGTCCTTCCGCGCGGTGTAGAGGCGGCGCAGGTTCCCCAGCATGCGCAGCACGATCTGGCCCGGGGTGGATGGACCGAGCAGGCGCCGGTCGAGATCGCGCCCGGTGCGCTCGCGGTAGCGGGACAGGCAGTCGTCGGCGGAGAGCATCTCCCCGCCGTGGAAGGCGTCCACGAAGATCTCGGCGCCCGAGGGCGAGAGGTAGCGCACGAGGAAGTGGCCCGGCATCCCGACGCCGTCAAGCGAGACCCCTGCGCGGCGCCCGACCTCCATGTACACGACGGACAGCGTGATCGGCAGGCCGACGCGGCGGTCGAGCACCTCGTTCAAAAACGAGCTGCGCGGGTCGTCGTAATCCGTCGACCCGCCGTGCATCCCCTCTTCCCCCGCGAGCACCTCGCGGAGCGCGCGGAGCAACGAGGCGGCGCGGGCGGGAGCCGGCGAGCGGGCGACGACCCGCGCCGCGAGCGCGTCGAGCCGGGCGAGGTACGCAGCCTCGTCGAGGTGTGGGTACTCCTCCGCCGCGATCGCCAGCGCAGCCTCGTCGAGCGGGATGGGATCGCGGGCCATCACCGCGGCGAACCGCTCGCGCGCGAGGCCGCCGGCGGTCATCGCGCCACCGCTGCGGGGGCGAGCGCCCGGCCGGCGGGCGTGCCGGCGAGCCGGCCGCAGGAGGCGAGAGGCGTCGTCACGGAGCCGAGTATAGCTGCCGGGTCCGGCCCTCGGGCGCGCCGTCGGCCTCGGCTGATCACACGGTGGGCGGTTCGTGGGCCCTGCGCCGCGAAGATCGTTCGCTGCCGCGGCGTCGATCGTGGGCGGTACGCGACCCGCCGAAACGGGTCGCATACCCTCTTGACGCGCCCGCGGTCCTTCTCTAGATTCGCGCCCCTGCCATTCCCCAGTAGCTCAGTTGGCAGAGCAGGTGACTGTTAATCACCGGGTCGCATGTTCGAGTCATGCCTGGGGAGCCATTTCGGACGGGCGGTTGGGCCTGGCTCAACCGCCCGTCGTCCATTGAAGCTACCGAGACTCTCCGCAGGATCCTCCCGGATGCTTGCGGGTGCTCGCACCGAGGGAGTCAGGCGCGGGCCGGGGGGCACACCGCCCCCCCCGCACCCCCCGCCGCCCCCGCCCACACGAACCTGAAGGTGTA
>NZ_JAKZLF010000008.1:0-17109 GCF_022808855.1 Anaeromyxobacter soli | reverse complement strand
CCGGCGGGTTTGGGGGGGGGGCCGCCGCGGGGGGGGGGCGGGGGGGGGGGGGGCCCCACCGGCCCCGCGCCTCACCCGCGGAAGCGCCCGCCTACTCGTACGTAAAGTTGAACTCGGCGGTGCCCCCCGAGATCCCCACGGCGTTTACCACGGAGATGGCCGCCGTGGTTCCGACGTAATCGGGAGTCGCCGGGTTCGGCGCCGTCACGGTGATGTAGGGCTCATACCGCTTTCCCGTCGCGGGGTCCGTGCCCTCGGGCCACTCCATCGACATGCTGGACGGCAGCTGCCCCCCGAAGTCGACGCTGTGCGCAGTGTGCAAGCTGGTTCCCCTCAGCGTGACCCTGGTGCCCCTGGGCCCGTGGTTCGGCTCGATGCTCGTCAGCTGCATCAGGCGCGGATCGGGCGCGAGCGGGAGGGAGAGCGAGAAGGTGAAAGGGTACGGGGTGCCGACGTTGGTGCCATTGTCGTTGGACGCTCTCGGCTCCTTGCGGGGGTTGCCGAGCGGGATCGTCCCGAAGTGCATGGCCGTACCGCACCCCGAATCGAACATGAGCCCGTTGCTGGGATTGTTCGCGACGTCGCCGACCACGTCGATGCTCTTGTCGCCGACCCAGAAGGTGCCGAGGCTCCCGCTGTAGTTGCACTGGGTGATGTCCCAGAAGTAGGACCATCCGAGGAGCATGGAGAGATCGACCTGCACCGACAGGACGGGGACGCCGTCCCTGTTGACGGGCAGAGCGCTACGAACCTCCGGCAGCAGCGCCCACACCCACTCCTGTGAAGGCTCGAACGAAGAACCGTAGATGACCCCTGGTAGCCCCGCGGTGACGAGGAGCCCCGGGCCGCCACACGCGTGGTTCCCCGGGTCGATGTTCTGCTTGACGTGGTTCCAGGAATCGTAGGTCCAGCGGACCTTCGACGGATCCGTCGGGTCGGCGGAGATCTGCGGCAGGATCGTGATCGCGTCCGCCTGATAGGTCTTCGTGTTGGAGTACGATACGCCCGCGCTGAACCCGAGCGAGCGGCTCACCTCTGCGCTGGGCTTCCCGCCCGAGAAGCCCGCGCTCGAGCCTATCGTCCCCGACGCGCCGAAGTTCCAGGTCACGCCGGTGCTGTACTGCACGTTGGGCATCTGCGCCTGGGGCGCGGTGTAGCCGGCGAGGACCTTCACCCCGGTTTTGAGCGTGGCGTCCGTCACGGAGGCGCCCACGTTGGCCTGCCTGAGCCAGTACCCCGCGAAGCGGTTGTTCTTGCCGATGGAGAGCTTGCAGCCCCCCGTGTTCACGGCGGCGGAGATGCGTGTCAGCAGGTAGTCGCCCGGCTGATCCACCACGGAGATGGGGCTATGCACCGCCCAGGAGTAGGTCGTCACGGCGAACGTGTCGGTGCACTTCTGCTTCGACCCGCAGTGATTGCTGTAGAAAGCTTCCATGCTGAAGACGTCCGTGTGCGACCACGGGAACTGTTCCGGCTCGCTCCCCAGCGTGTTGTAGCCGGGTGCTTCGGCGGCCACGATCGCCCTGGGCCCGCTCGCCCTGGGCGCGCTCGCCATGGAGGCGATCCCCGATTCGAAGGTCCCGCGGACTTGCCTCCGGAACCAGTCGAGCACCATCTCGGCGTAGGCCTCCTTGCGCACGTCGGCGTCCGGAGAGGGCTCGAAGTTGGGAATGGACCGGATCGCGAGCATGCGCAACCGCCCCTGCGGCGCCGCGAGCACGTACAGCTCGGCAGGATTGGTCAGCGTGATGGCGGGGACGCTCCCGTTGATGGCGTGAAGGCGCACGAGCAGGTCCTCGGTGACGCCGGTCACCAGGATGGCGTGCCCCTCCTTCAGGACGGTCCTCAGCGCGCTCCTCTCGCTGTCGGAGAGCTCGAGCAGGCTATCCGCATTCATCAGCACGGGTCCGTCGGTCTCCCCGCGCCACTTCTTCGGGTGGAATAGCTTCTCGAGCTGTTTGACCAGGGCACCCCTGGGCTTGCCGTGCTCATAGCTCGCCAGATCGATCTTCACGGCGAAACTATCCGCCCCCCCGGAGGCTTGTGGCCCCGCGGACGACGCGCCCGCCAGCTGATTGTCCTGTTCGCGCCCACCGCAAGCCGCCAATGCCAGCACCGCCACGAACGTGCACAAGCGACGCATTCCACACCTCCTGTCGCCTCGCAGCGTGAGACGGTTCGCGAACCGGGCCCAGCGAGAAGAGAGGTGCCTTCCTTGGGAGTCGGACGATTCACCGCCGTCCTCGGCGTGTGACGGAGTGCCTTCCCGCGCTGCCTGCGCCTCGGGCGTTCCCTCGCGCACGCCTCGTCGTCCGCGCCATCCGGCTGACTGCTGGCGGCTCGTCGGTGCCCCCGCGGGGGAAGGGGCCGGCCGGACCTTCGCCGCGAGAGGCCCATCGCGAGGAGCCACGCCGGACGGGCCACAAGGATGGCGTTGATCTTCACGCCCGCCGGCGCCAAGAAGCGGCGATGATCACGATCCGCCGCTCCGAGGACCGCGGCCACTTCGACCACGGCTGGCTCGACACCCGCCACACCTTCTCGTTCGCCGACTACCACGACCCCCATCACATGGGGTTCCGCACGCTCCGCGTCATCAACGAGGACCGCGTCGCCCCGGGCCAGGGGTTCGGGACTCACGGCCACCGCGACATGGAGATCCTGTCCTACGTGCTGTCGGGCCGCCTCGCCCACCGCGACTCGATGGGGACCGGCTCGACCATCGGGCCGGGCGAGGTGCAGCGCATGACGGCCGGGACCGGGGTCCTGCACAGCGAGTTCAACGGCTCCGACTCCGAGCCCGTCCGCTTCCTGCAGATCTGGATCCTGCCCGAGCGCCGCGGCCTCCTCCCTGGCTACGAGCAGAAGCAGTTTCCGGAGGAGGAGCGGCGCGGCCGGCTGCGGCTCGTCGCCTCCCACGACGGCGCCCACGGCAGCGTGACGATCCACCAGGACGCGCGGGTGTACGCGGCGCTCCTCGAGGCCGGAGAGCGGGCGGTGCTCCCGCTCCAGGCCGGGCGGCACGCCTGGGTCCAGGTGGCGCGAGGCACGCTGCGGCTCAGAGACGAGACGCTCGCGGCGGGCGACGGCGCCGCCTTGAGCGACGAGCGCGAGGTGCGGCTCGAGGGCGTCGAGGCGGCCGAGGTGCTGGTGTTCGACCTCGCCTGAGGCTCAGCCGGCCGACGCGCTACCGCGCGCGTCGGCCTCGAGCGCCACCGGTCCTGCGAGCGGGAGCTCGATGCGGAAGGTGGCGCCCTCCCCCGCCGAATCCTCCACGGCGATGCGCCCTCCGTGCGCCTCGATCACCCGGCGCGCCACGAACAGGCCGAGCCCCAGGCCCCCGAAGTTGCGCGGGGAGACCGCGCGCTCGAACCGGTCGAAGATGCGCTCGCGCACCGAGGGATCGACGCCGATGCCGCGGTCTCGGACGACGAGGAGCCCCGCCTCGCCGCGGCGCTCGAGCTCCACGTCCACCGGCTTCCCCGCGCCGTACTTGAGGGCGTTCGCGAGCACGTGTCCCACGGCGCGCTCGACCTCGTCCGGATCGATGCGCGCCGGCATCGCGTCCGGCAGCTCGAGCCGCACCGTGCTCCCGGCGCGCGAGGCGGCGTCGCCCAGCCGCTCGGCGGCGACGCGCACGACCTCGGCGAGGTCCGCCTCGCGCGGCGCGATCCGCAGCTCTCCCCGATCGAGGCGGGACACGTCGAGCAGCTCGTCCACCAGCCGGGCGAGCCGCGCCTGCTGGCGCAGCGCCGCCCCGGAGCTCGCCGCGATCCGCTCGGGCGAGGCCGCGCCGCGCGCGGCGGCGAGCTTCAGCCCCTCGAGCTGCAGCCGCAGGCTCGTGAGCGGCGTCCTGAGCTCGTGCGAGGCCACCGCGAGGAACTCGTCCCGCGCTCGGAGCGCGTCCCGGAGCTCGTCCTCGACGGCCTTTCGCCGGTCGATTGGCTCGGCCACGGAGATGAAGGAACGCGGCCGGCCTGCGCCGTCGCGCACCAGCGCGACCGTGAGGTTCACCCAGGTGGCCCGACCGTCTCGCCGGAGGTAACGCTTCTCCACCGTGTAGGTCTCGTCCTCGCCCGTGACGAGCCGCCGGCCGTGCGCCTCGTTCTCCCCGACGTCCTCCGGGTGCGTCATGTCCTGGAAGCGGAGCGCGCACAGCTCGTCCTCGGTGTAGCCGAGGATCTCGGCGTAGCGGCGGTTGACCCGCAGCCAGCGCCCATCCAGCGCGACGTGGGCGATGCCGATCGCGGCGTTCTCGAAGGCGGCGCGGTAGCGCGCCTCGCTGCGGGCCAGCGCGCGGACCGAGCGCCGGGCGACTGCGAAGGCTCCAGCGGCGAGGGCGAGCGCCACCGCGGCGGCGGCCAGCAGGGCGCGCGAGGCGTTGTGGATGCTGGCCGCGAGCTTCGTTCGCGCGGCCTCGAGCGCCTCGTCGTGCGCGCGAGCGAGCGCCGGGGCGATCGAGCGCAGCTCGCCGTGGATCGGCGCGAGCTCGGCGGAGACGACCGCGTCGAGCGTGGCCGCCTGGCTCAGCATGCCGAAGGCGCCAGCGCCCACGGCCACCGTCCCCAGCGCGAGGACGAGGAACGCCAGCGGACCGAGCCGAGCCACGCGCGGCCCCCTGGCCGCCCCGCTGGGATCCCATCGGCGCATGATGGGTGGCGGTCGTACCACCCCACGCCCGCCCCCGGGGCACCGTTCTTCGCCCGTTTGGGGATGCGCGAACCCGCCCCCGTGAGGGGGACCGCCGACCGCGCGGGCGCTGCCGTGTCGTGGTCGCGTGATGATCTTGGCGGCATGGCTCTCCCCGGCGATCACGATCCGCTTCAGGACGCGAACTTCCAGGCCCTCGTGACCGCCCTCGCGCGCGAGGGGCTCCCTCGCCGCGCCGAGGCAGCGCGCGCGGTCGAGGCGGTCATGTGCGCGCTCGCGCAGCGCATCCAGCGCCCGGAGTTCGACGACCTCCGCGAGCACCTGCCCGAGCCCTTCGGCAGCCGCCTCACCGCCTGCGAGCGCCACTCCGCGCGGCCGCCGCGCCCGCTCCGCTCGGCCGACGACTTCTACGCCATCGTGGCGGAGGACCTCGAGCGCGATCCGCAGGAGGTCGAGGCGGCGGTCCGCGCCGTGTTCGCCGCGCTCCGCGCGCAGATGGCCGAGGCGGACGCCGAGCTCGTCGGGCAGGAGCTGCCGCTCGAGCTCGAGCCGCTGTGGCGCCGCCCGTCGTGAGCTGAGCGCGCTCAGCGCGCTGACGAGCCGGCGGCGCCGGCGCGACGGCGCGCGCCCCGAGCCCGGAACCGCTTAAGCCGCACCACGTCCTCGCGGTCTCGCTCGTCGAGCGCTGCCTCGACGCGGCCCGCCTCGGCTGCGAGCGCGGGGAGCACGAGCTGCTCGAGCGCGTTGATGCGCCGGGAGGTCGCCTGGATCTCCTCGCCCAGCCGGGCGAGGTGCAGCTCCCGCGAGGCGATCCGGAGCAGCACCTCGAGCGCCTCCTCGTGGCGCCGCGCCGCCTCGGCGCCCGCGAGCCCCCAGCTCGTCGGCACGCTGCCCCGCTCGTCCGCCGCGCGCACGAGCGGCGGCGCCGATACCGACGGCGTCGGCACGCCCCACACCCGCCGCACGCTCACCTGGAGCGGCACCTCGCGCGCGGCGGTCAGCGCGAGCGACTCGAGCGCCTCCTCCCCGTCGAGCGCGCGCGAGATCCCGAGCGCCTTCACCGCCTCGCGCAGCACCTCGTCGAGGCGCGCGCGCCCGGCGAGGACCTCGCGCATGAGCCTCCAGAGCTCCCCAGCGAGCACCTCGCGCTTGGCGCGCAGCAGGCGCGCACCCTTCGACGCGATCTCGGCGCGCCACCGCACCTCCAGCAGGCCCATGCGCGTCGTGGGCGTGCGGCTCACGGGGCCTCCTTCCGGCGCGCCTCGAGCACCGCCGCCGGGAGGCGGGTGAGCGCCTCGGGCGGGAACGGGGCCATGAGCTTCCACCCGAGCTCGAGCGTGTCCTCGATCGAGCGGAACGCGTCCCCCTGGCCGACGAGCTCGCGCTCGAACCGATCCGCGACGTCGAGGAGCCGCCGCTCGTCCTCGCCGAGGTTCGCCGCGCCCACGATCGCGGCCATGCGGCGCACGTCGCGCCCGCGCGCGTAGAGCGCGTAGAGCTGGTCCGCGACGGGCCGGTGGTCGGCGCGGGTGCGGCCGGCGCCGACCCCGAGCCCCATGAGCCGCGAGAGCGAGGGCAGCACGTCGATGGGCGGGTAGATGCCCCGCCTGTCGAGCTCGCGCGAGAGGACGATCTGTCCCTCCGTGATGTACCCGGAGAGATCGGGGATGGGGTGGGTGAGGTCGTCGTCCGGCATCGTCAGCACCGGGACCTGCGTGATCGAGCCGGGCCGGCCGGCGATCCGCCCGGCGCGCTCGTAGAGGGTCGCGAGGTCCGTGTACATGTAGCCGGGGTAGCCGCGCCTGCCGGGCACCTCCTCGCGCGCCAGCGCGACCTCGCGCAGCGCCTCGCAGTAGCTCGTCATGTCGGTGAGCACGACGAGGACGTGCAGGCCGTGTCCGAAGGCGAGGTGCTCGGCGCAGGTGAGCGCGCAGCGCGGCGTCATCAGCCGCTCGATGGGCGGGTCCTCCGCGCGGTTCAGGAACACCGCCGTCCGATCGAGCACGCCCGCGCGCCGGAACGCCTCCAGGTAGGCGTCGTACTCGCGGAACGGCGCGCCCATGGCGGCGAACACCACCGCGAAGCGCTCGCCGCCGCGGACGCGCGCCTGGCACACGAGCTGCGCGGCGAGCCGCCCGGCGGGCAGGCCGGCGCAGGAGAACACCGGGAGCTTCTGCCCGCGGACGAGGGTGTTCATCCCGTCGATCGCGGAGATGCCGGTCTCGATGAAGTCGGCGGGCTTCTCGCGCCGCGTGACGTTCAGCGCCGCGCCGTGGATGGGCAGGCGCGCCTCGGCGATGGGCGGCGGCAGCCCGTCCACGGGGCGGCCGAGCCCATCGAGCACGCGGCCGAGCATGCCGCGCGAGACGCCGAGGGCCGCGACCTCGCCGGTGAGCGTCACCTCCGCGCGCGCCGGCGAGAGGCCGCGCGTCTCCTCGAGCACCTGGATCGCGACGCGGGCGCCGGTGAGCTCGATGATCTGCCCCCGGCGCTCCTCACCCCCGGCGCGGATGCGGACGATCTCGCCGAGCCGCGCGCGCGGGACTCCCTCGAGGAACAGGAGCGGCCCCGCGATCCCCTCCGCTCCACGCACCCGCCGCGTCACGAGGTCCATGGCTCACTCCGCCTCGAGGCGCGCGATGGCCTCCGCGATCTCGGCGCGGAGCGCTCCGGCGCCGCTCGCGATGGCCTCCGCCGGAACGGAGCCGAGGCGGAGGAGGCGGGCCGAAAGCCCGGCCTCGAGGATGGAGCGGAGCGGCACGCCCGCCGCGACGGCGTTGGCCGCACGGCCGTGGAGCTCGAGGTGGAGCCGCAGCATCTCGAGCGCCTTGCGGGGCGGGCAGCTCGCGTCCACGGGATCGTAGGCGCTCTGCCGGAGGAACCCCTCGCGCAGCAGCCGCGCCGACTCCAGCACCAGCCGCTCGGCGTCCTGGAGCGACTCGGTGCCCACGAGCTCCGCCACCTCGACGAGCTCGCGCTCCCGCTGCAGGAGGTGCATCGCCTCCTCGCGCAGCGCCCCGAACCCCTCCCCGGCCTCTCGCTCGAACCAGCCCCGGAGCCGCTCCGCCTCGAGCGAGAAGGAAACGCCCCAGTCCAGCGCCGGGTAGTGGCGGCGGTGCGCGAGGTCGGCCGACAGCGCCCACAGCACGCCCGTCGCGCGCAGCGAGCACTGCGTGACGGGCTCCGAGAGATCGCCGCCGGGCGGCGACACCGCGCCCACCACGGTGACCGAGCCCTCGCCGCACCCCAGCGTCTCGACGCGCCCGGCGCGCTCGTAGAACCGCGCGAGCCGCGACGCGAGGTAGGTCGGGTAGCCCTCCTCGCCCGGCATCTCCTCGAGGCGCGCGGAGATCTCCCGCAGCGCCTCGGCCCAGCGGGAGGTGGAGTCGATCATGAGCGCGACCGAGCGGCCCATGTCGCGGAAGTACTCGGCGATCGTGCAGCCCGTGTAGATCGAGGCCTCGCGCGCGGCGACCGGCATGTTCGAGGTGTTCACGACGAGGACGGTGCGACCGAGGAGCGGACCGCCGGTGCGGGGGTCGTCGAGCTTGGGCAGCTCGTCGAGCACCTCGGCCATCTCGTTGCCACGCTCGCCGCAGCCCACGTAGACGACCACGTCCGCGGCCGCGTGCTTGGCGAGGCTCTGCTCGAGCACGGTCTTGCCCGTCCCGAAGCCGCCCGGCACCATCGCCGTGCCGCCCGACGAGACCGGGAAGAAGCAGTCGAGCACGCGCTGGCCGGTGAGGAACGGCACGTCGGGCGCGAGCCGGCGGCGGATGGGGCGCGGCCGGCGAACCGGCCAGCGATGGGCGAGCGCGAGCTCCGTGCCGCCCTCGAGCCGGACGACCGGCTCGTCCACGGTCACGGCGCCCCCGCGGACCTCGGCGATCCTCCCGCCCGCGCCCGGCGGCGCGAGCACCGGGTGCGCGTCGGGACCGGAGCGCGCGATCCCGAGGCAGGCGCCGGGGAGGAGCTCGTCGCCCGCGCGGACGCTCGGCTCGAGCTCCCAGCGCCGCGCCCGATCGAGCGCCGGCAGGCGGGCGCCGCGTCCGAGGAAGTCGCCCTGGCGCGCGGCGAGGGCGTCGAGGGGGCGCTGGACGCCGTCGAAGACCGAGCCGAGGAGCCCGGGCCCGAGCTCCACCGCGAGCGGCTCGCCCGTCGGCTCCGCGGGCTCGCCCAGCGCGAGCCCCTCCGTCTCCTCGTACACCTGGATCGTCGCGAGGTCGCGCTCGAGCCGGATCACCTCGCCGAGGAGGCGCTCCTCTCCGACCCACACGACCTCGTTCAGCCCGGCCCCGGCGAGCCCGTCCGCGACGACGGTCGGCCCTGCGATCCGGACGAGCCTGCCCGTCATGGTCCCTCCCCGGCCGCGCCGAGCTTCACGCCGTACCCGACGGCGCGGCGGATCAGCGCCGCGACGTAGGCGCGGCCGCGCCCCTCCTCGCCCCAGCGGCGCGGCAGCGCGAAGGGCAGCACCACGGGGAGGCCGCGCTCTCGCGCGCGCCGCAGCGGGCGGGGTCCCGCCGCCGCGAGGACCTCCTCCTCGACGGCGAGCACGCCTGCGTCCGCTGCGCCCGCGAGCCGCCGGAGCGTCGCGGCCTCCTCGCCGCGCCCGGCCTCCTCCACGGTGGCGCCGGCGAGGCGGAACCCGAGCGCGTCCCCCGGGCGGACCACGACCACGAGCCGCAGCGGCCCTCCGGCAGCCTGCCCCGCTCGGGCGGCGTGCGTCACGGGCCCTCCTCCGCGAGATCGAGGATCTCGCCCGCGGGCAGCCCGAGCGCCGCGCCGCGGAGCACCAGCGCCGTGCGCCGGACCTCTGCGCGCCGCGCGGCGAGCCAGGCGAGCGGCACCGCGAGCGAGAGCGGTCGGCTCCGCGCCTCGCGCCGCAGCGCGACGACCATCCGCCGCTCGAGCGCGCGCTCCGCGCCCCAGGGCGTGGCGAGGTCCGACGCCGCGACCCCGAGCGCCTGCGCGAGCGCATCCCGCACGGCCGCGCCCTCGCGCAGGGCCGCGACGCGCCGGAGCGCCTCGCCCGAGAGGAGCCGCCCCCCGTCCAGCAGGGCGTCCGCCGCCGGCGGCGCGCCCGCGAGGGCGAGCAGCGTGGCCGCGTTGCGGGCGTCGACGCGATCGCCGAGGTGCCTCGCGAGGATCGCCGCGTCCTCTCCGCCGCGGCGGCACGCCGCTCTCGCGCGCGCGAAGGCGGCGCGGTCCGCGGCGATCTCGAGCGCGAGCAGACCGTGCTCCCCCGGCGCGCCCAACGCGCCGCGGGCCGCCGCGGCCACCTCGCTCCCCGCGCAGGCGAGCACCTCCAGCGCCGCGGCGACGTCCGGCGCGACGGCGGCGGCGCGGCGTCCAGCGTCCGCGAGACCCGGGACGGGAGGGGCCGCCGCGAGGGTCCGATCCACCGGCGCGCCCGCGGCCACCCCGCGCGCGATCGCCTTCACGGCGGCGGCCTCCTCGAGCGCGAGGAAGGCGGAGAGGAGCGCCCGCTGCCGCGCGCCCTCCGTGTCCCGCAGGAGGCGCGCCTCCTCGCGGTGGACCGCCTCGCGCAGCGCGAGCTCGACCGCGGCGAGCGGGTCGGGCGCGCCCGTCACCGCGGCAGGGATCCCGGCGCCCGCGGCGCTCGACCGCAGCAGCTCGAGCCGCGCCTCGAGGCCGCCGCGCGCGAGCAGCTCGCGCAGCGCGCGATCGCCGAGGAGCCGCGCCCGCCGCGCGCCGATCCGGGAGTTCGCGAAGTCGAGGCGCGCCACGTCAGCCCTCCGCGAAGAGCAGCTCCGCGAGCTCGGCCTCGAGGGCGGGCCACGCCCGCTCGAGCCGTGAGGGCAGCGTGTCGTCCAGGACGCGCCGCCCCGCCACGAGCTCCACGCCCCCGCGAGCCTCCGGCGCCGCACGGACGACCGCCCGCGCGGCCGCGCCCGCGTCCAGCGCGGCGAGTGCCCGGCGCGCCTCCTCCTCGGCGCCCGGATCCACGACGAGCTCGAGGGGCCCGTCCCCGGCCTCCGGCAGGATCTCCGCGAGGAGCGCGGCGTCGAGCGCGGCGCCTCCCTCCGCGACGAGCCGCGCGCGGGCCTCGTCGCGCAGCCCCTCGAGCAGCCTCCTTCGCTCGACGAGGAGCGCGCGCTCCCGCTCGACCGCGACCGCCTCGTGGGCAGCGCGCCGCCGCGCCGCCCCCTCGACCCGCTCGCGCGCGAGCACCGAGTCCCGCGCCGAGGCGGCCGCGGCGCGCGCCTCCTCCACGATGCGCGCGCTCTCGCGCTCCGCCGCGGCGCGCACCTCCCGCGCCTCTCGCGCCGCCTCCTCCCCGAGGACGCGCAGGAGCTCCGGGTAGCCCACGGCCTACCCCCCCGTGAGGATCAGCACCGCCACGACGAACCCGAGGATCACCAGCGTCTCGGGGATGGCGAGCATCACGATGATGGCGCCGCGGACCTCCGGCTTCTCCGCGAGCGCCCCGGCGCCGGCGGCGCCGATCCGGGACTGCACCCACGCGGTCGCGATTGCGGACACCCCCACCGCGATCGCGGCCGAGACGGCGAGCAGCACCTTGTCCATGTCATCCTCCTAGCGGGACAGCGCGAAGGGGCGGTAGGGCGCACCGCCCTCGTCGTAGAACTTCTCGAAGAACTCGACGTAGTGGAGCCGGAGCGCGGCCACGGTCGGGCTGATGAGCCCGAGCGTGAAGTTCACGACGTGCAGCAGCACGCCGATGGCGAGCCCCGCGGCCACCGGCCGGAGGGTCGTCGCGACGAGGTTCGCGACCTCGGCGAGCATCACCGAGGCGAGCCCGAGCGCCATGAGGCGGGCGTAGGACAGGACGTTGCCGAGGCCGAGCACGAGCTCGAGGGCCGCCATCGGCCCCTCCGCACCCACCGCCACGGCGAGCAGCGCCCCGCCCGCCCAGAGCGCCGGCGGGAGCGCCGCTGCGGGCAGCAGGTGCACGGCGGTCGCGCCGGCGACCGCGGCGGCGCAGAGGAGCCCGAGCTTCGCGGCGCGTGCCAGCGCGGCGCGGCGATGCCCCGCGCGCAGCGCGCCCGCGATCCCGAGCGCCATGCCGATGCCCACGTGGACGGCGCCGACGGCGATGGCGACCCCGAGGAACGC
Source organism: Anaeromyxobacter soli (assembly GCF_022808855.1). Taxonomy (GTDB): domain Bacteria; phylum Myxococcota; class Myxococcia; order Myxococcales; family Anaeromyxobacteraceae; genus Anaeromyxobacter; species Anaeromyxobacter soli. Next base: position 5,358 of record NZ_JAKZLF010000008.1, on the reverse strand, counting down.
CATGAAAGCGCGCCGCCGGTCGAGGAGCACGGGGCGCATCCCGAGGTGGGACCCCACCTCGCCCAGGGCCTCCCCGAAGAGGATCCCGAAGGCGACCGCGGAGAGCGCGCACGCGAGCGCGATCCAGGTCAGGTCCCGCCCGAGCGCGCCCCCCACCCCTCGCACGCGCAGCACGAGCGCCACCACGATCCCCGCCGTGCCGCAGACGACGTCGCCGAGCACGAGCCCGAAGAAGAGCGGGAAGAAGACGGCGAGCCAGGGGGTCGGATCCGTCGAGCCGTAGCGCGGCAGCGGCACGAGCGCGAGGAGCCGCTCGAAGGGCCGGACGTGCCGCCCGTTCCGGAGCACCACGGGGACCTCCGGCCAGGCGTCCCGCTCCGGCGTGCACGCCAGCACCGTCACCCGCTCGCAGAGCTCACTTGCCGCCGAAGCCTGGAAGGCCGGCACCCGCTCCGCGGGCATGTACCCCGAGACGACGAACGCGAAGCGCGTCGCGCCGCAGGCGTCCTCGGCGTGCACCCGCTCGAGGAAGGCGCGCGTCGCGGCGGCGCTCGCGGCGAGCGGGGCGGCGAGCCCGTCCGCGAGGCGAGACCAGGCCGCCTCGACCTCCGCCTGCTCGGCGGGGATCGTCCGGGCGCGCCCGGTGAGGTGCAGGAGCACGTCGATGAGCGCCTTCCCGGAGCAAGCGGAGGGGAGCTTCACCTCGTCCACGCCGCGCTCGAAGAGGAGCGCCGCCACGGCGCGCCCGCAGGCGCGCGGCACGACGATGAGGACTCCGGTTCGCTCCGCGTCGATCGGCCGGGCGGTGAGGTCGAAGGCGCCGCCGGTGATGCGGCGCAGCTCTCCGCGAAGGAGCGCGATGGCCTCGGGGTCCGTGCGCAGCTCGAGGCCGTGGAGCTCCGGCTCCTGGCGCGGCTCGAGGCCGTGGGAGAACGGCGCCAGCGCCACCACGAGCCGGGAGAACCGTGCGATCGCGTCCCCCTCCTCGGCCAGCGCGGCGCGCCGCGCCTCGAGCGCCGTGAGCGCCGCGTCGATCTCCGCGAGCCGCGCGAGCAGCGCCTCGGAGCCCGGCTCCGGCAGCGGTCCCTCGCCCTCGCCGCGCCCGCCGGCGAGCCGTGCACGGAGCGACTCGAGGCGGACGAGCGCCTCCTGTGCGCGCGCGGCGCGCGCCGCCACCGACGGGACGGGCGCGCACCGCTCGACGAGCGCGCGCTCTCCGGGCCGCACCGGCGTCGGCCGGCGGAGCTCCAGGACGCCTTGCGCCTGCAGGAACGCGAGCGCGCCCTCGAGCCGATCTCGCGGGCCGATCAGCTGGACGCGCGCCATCGGCAGGATCACGGCCGCCTCCCGAGGACCACCGCGAGGACCCGCTCCAGCGCGCGCGCGCGGTTCCGCTCGGCGCGGGCCGCCACGGCCGCCACCTCCGCCACGACCGCCTCGCGCGCTCGCTGCGCCTCCGCGTCGAGCGCCGCCGCCTCGTCCGCGCGGAGCGCGTCGCGCACCCGCTCGACCTCGCGCCGTCCGGCGGCGACGATCCGCTCCGCCTCGCGCCGCGCGCTCTCGAGGGCGACGGCCGCCTCCGAACGCACGGAGGCGAGCTCGCTCTCCAGCGCCGCCTCGTCCCCTCGCAGCCGCTCGAGCGTCTCGCGTTCACCGCCGCTTCGCGCCGGGTTCCGCACGACGAGCCCCCGTGTCATCGAGAAGACGCTCCTCGGCACGGGGTGGCAAGCAGGCTGCGCATTCCCGCTTGGGCCTGCGCGTCGAGGCACGTCGCGCCCTCCGCGGGCACGCATCGCGCCGCACCCATCGCGAGCGAGCCGGCGCGGGCCCGTGCGGTGCGCCGCCTCCCGGAGGAGGCCCACGCACGCCGCCGTGGTTGCGCTCCGCCCGCCACGCCTGGGAGGCGTCGCGGACGCGCGGCGCGCTTCCCCGCGGCCCGACCGGCATGTCGCCTCGAGGCGCCGGAACGGAGCGCCGGCCGTCCTGTCCAGCGAGCTCGCGGCGAGGATCGCGCGGCACCGTTTCGAGGTCTCTGGACCGCCGGCGCGAAGCTCGCGCCCGGGGGGCCGCGAGACTCTCCGCGGCGTATGTGCTGGCCTCCTTCACCGTCCCATGCTCCCCTCCCCGCCTCCGCGATGGAGGCGCGTGCAGCTCCCTCGACGAGAGCGCGCGGCCCGCCAGAGCCAGGAACGCCGATGACCTCTTCCGCCACCCGCCGCGCCTTCTCCGTCTCCGTCTTCTGCCGCAATGGCGGCGCGATCCTCCTCGTCCGTCACCGCCGGCTCGGGACCTGGCTCCCCGTCGGCGGCGAGATCGAGCCCGGGGAGACACCGCTCGAGGCCGCCCGCCGGGAGCTTCGGGAGGAGACCGGCCTCGAGGGAACGTTCCCCTCCGGCCTCGGGGTGGACGGCACGCCGCCGGGGCTCGTCGGCTACGAGGAGCATCCCGCCGGCTCGAAAGGCCTGCACCTGAACTTCGCGTTCGTGGCGGACGTCGCGTCGCGAACCCTCGCCGCCTGCGACGAGTGGGACGGCGCGCGCTGGGTGGGCGCTGACGACCTCGGGGCCGTCGAGTGTCCGGCGAACGTGCGCGAGCTCGCACGCATCGCGCTCACCGCGCCGGGCCATTGACTCGCGCTGCCGCCCGGGCCGATCCCTCTTGCGGCACGCGCTGGCTGCCTGCGGCGACGCCATCGTGCGCCTCGCGACGGGCTCGACCCGAGCGAGCGACGTGTGACCCGAACCGCCGTACGGGCGAAGGGCCCCGCCTCTCGCCTCTCGCCTCTCGCCGCACCGTCCGCACCGGACGGCGCACGGGTCACCGCGGCAACAGGGAGAGCTGGGCGGGTGGGGATGGGCGTGCCGTGTCGGCCGCGCGCGCGGCGTCACGCTGCGGCTCCGGGGAGCTCGCGTCTCGCGCCTGCCCGGCTCCTCGCGCCTCTCGCCCTGCGGCAGCGCCCCGAGCCCGCGTCGCTGAGCTCGTCCGGCGAGGCGCGACGTTCCCCGTGCCCGCTCCGTCGAGCACGCTTCGGCCGCCGTAGGCGCGGCTCGCCGCGCGCTCCCCCTCGACGAACGCCTCGAGTGACGGGCCCTCCGCCCCGGCCTCGAGCCGGCGCGCCTCGTCGTCCAGGCGCCGGATGGCCGCCATGCGGTCGTCGTTCCCGAGCTTCGCGCGCTCCACCGCGCGGCGCAGGACGCCGAGCGTCTCGTCGTAGACGCGGAGCGGGACGGGGAAGGGGTGGCCGTCCTTCCCGCCGTGCGCGAGCGAGAACCTCGCCGGATCGCTGAAGCGGCAGGGAGCGCCGTGGATCACCTCAGCGGCCGCCGCGAGCGCGAGCACCGTCCGCGCCCCGAGCCCCGGCGTGAGGAGCAGCTCCGCGAAGTCGACCGGCCCGCGCTCGGCCGCGGCGGCGATCGTTCCGTGCAGGCGGCGGAGCACCACGTCCGACGCGGTGACGGCGTGGTGGCCGGGGAGATCGAGGTGGGGGACTCGCCCGAGCGCGCTCCGGATGCTCGCGACGGCCCGCTCGGGCCCCTCGCGAACCAGCGCCAGCTGCGCGGCCCGCGACGGCGCCGCGCGCCGATCGGTCAGGTTCACGATGGCGCCGCCCGGCACCCCGTCGATCGCCGCGTGCGGTGCGTCGACGAAGCTCGTGAGCCCCTCGGACAGCCAGTGATAGCGGCGCGCGCGCCGCCGCACCGGGTCCATCCCCTGCTGGACGACGACCCAGGCGCCGTCCTCGGCCACGATGAAGGCGTGGAGGTACAGCGCGTGGCCGTCCTGCACGGCCGCGCCGTCGACCTTCGCAACGAGCCGGCTCGTCCGCGCCAGCGCCTCGCCGTCGAGGCCCGTTCGCTCGCCGAAGCCGACCAGCTCGTCCGGAGTGCGGCGCGAGTGGCGCCCGCGGCCGCCGCACACGCGCAGGCCGAGCTCGCGCTCCAGCGGCGCGAGCCCCCGCTGCAGCGCGCCGAGGACGCTCGTCGTGATCCCGGAGGAGTGCCAGTCCATCCCCATCAGGCTGCCGAGCGACTGGAACCAGAACGGATGGGACAGCCGCCGCAGGAGCTCCGCGCGCCCGTACTCGAGGACGATCGCCTCGGAGAGCACGCGCCCGAGGCGCGCCATGCGGTGGAAGAGCCATGGGGGCACGCGCCCGCCGTGGAGCGGGAGGTCGGCGGAACCCGTCCGCGCCCCCCTCGCCCCCGCACCGTTCGGTCGAGCGTTCGGCACCACCACCTCGTTTCGCCTCCCCGCCCGCCCGCCGCGCGGCCGGCCCCCCGCCGCGGTGGCCGTGTCCCGTGGTCTCCGGGGGTCTCCCGTGGATAACCATGAAGAAGTGCCACGTCGCTCCGACAGCCCGCCCCGCTCCGCCCGCGCCCGCCCACCCGCTCGCGCACCCTCGCTCCGCGACCCGCCCAAGCGATCAGGCGACCTCCGGCCGGCACCCGTGCCGAGGACGACCGACCTCGCTGCGCTCCGGCAAGCGGCGCGGACGTGCCGCGCGTGTCCGCTCTGGGAGCGCGGGACGCAGACCGTCTTCGGCGAGGGCCCGCGGCAAGCCGCGGTGCTCCTCGTCGGCGAGCAGCCGGGCAACGACGAGGACCTCGCGGGCCGGCCCTTCGTCGGCCCGGCCGGCCGCCTGCTCGACCGGGCGCTCGAGGCCGCGGGGCTCGACCGCGCCTCCGTCTACGTGACGAACGCGGTGAAGCACTTCAAGTGGGAGGCGCGAGGAAAGCGTCGCATCCACCAGAAGCCGAACGTCGGCGAGGTCCGCGCGTGCCGGCCCTGGCTCGACGCCGAGCTCCGGGCCGTCCAGCCCCGGGCCGTCGTCCTGCTGGGCGCGACCGCGGCGCAGGCGCTCCTCGGCAGCGACTTCCGGGTGACGCAGCGGCGCGGGGAGCTGCTCTCGACGGGATTCGCGCCCATCGTGGTCGCCACCGTGCACCCCTCGTCGATCCTGAGGGCCCCGGACGACGAAACGCGGCGGGAGGAGATGAGGCGGTTCGTCGAGGACCTGGCCCGGGTGGCGGAGGTGCTGCGCACCTCGCAGTCCTCACGGCCGACGGCGCCGTGAGAGGCATTCGGCGCTCCAGGCGCGCGCGGGCGTTGCGCGCCCGCGGCCGAGCGGCCGAAAGCAGCGCCGTGAGCCTGAGCTCCGGACCCGCCGGCCTCGGCGATGGAGCCGACAAAAGAAAAAGCCCGCCGGCGCGAATTGCGCCAGCGGGCCAAGAAAAAAAATGCGGCAGCGACCTACTCTCCCACACCGCTTCCGGTGCAGTACCATCGGCTCTGGTGGGCTTAACTACCGTGTTCGGGATGGGAACGGGTGTGACCCCACCGAAATAGCCACCGCAAACC
>NZ_JAKZLF010000079.1 GCF_022808855.1 Anaeromyxobacter soli | reverse complement strand
TCATGGGCAAGGAGAAGTTCGAGCGCAGCAAGCCGCACGTGAACGTGGGGACGATCGGTCACGTCGACCACGGCAAGACGACGCTGACGGCCGCCATCACGAAGTACTGCGCGACGAAGGGCCGCGCGCAGTTCATGGCGTACGATCAGATCGACAAGGCGCCGGAGGAGCGCGAGCGCGGCATCACGATCGCGACGGCGCACGTCGAGTACTCGACGGAGAAGCGGCACTACGCGCACGTGGACTGCCCGGGTCACGCGGACTACGTGAAGAACATGATCACCGGGGCGGCGCAGATGGACGGCGCGATCCTGGTGGTGTCGGCGGCGGATGGTCCGATGCCGCAGACCCGCGAGCACATCCTGCTCGCCCGTCAGGTGGGCGTGCCGTACATGGTCGTCTTCCTGAACAAGGTCGACATGGTGGACGACAAGGAGCTGCTCGACCTCGTGGAGCTCGAGGTCCGTGAGCTGCTCACGGAGTACGACTTCCCGGGCAACGAGATCCCGATCGTGAAGGGGTCGGCGCTCAAGGCGCTCGAGGGCGACAAGGGAGAGCTGGGCGAGCCGGCGATCCAGCAGCTGCTGGACGCGGTGGACAGCTACATCCCGACGCCGCAGCGCGCGACGGACAAGCCGTTCCTGATGCCGGTCGAGGACGTGTTCTCGATCTCGGGCCGCGGGACGGTGGCGACGGGCCGCGTGGAGCGCGGGATCGTCAAGGTGGGCGAGGAGATCGAGGTCGTCGGCCTGAAGCCGACGGTCAAGACGGTGGTGACGGGCGTGGAGATGTTCCGCAAGCTGCTCGACGAGGGGCAGGCGGGCGACAACATCGGTGCGCTGCTCCGCGGCCTGAAGCGCGAGGAGGTGGAGCGCGGTCAGGTGCTGGCGAAGCCGGGCTCGATCACGCCGCACACCAAGTTCAAGGCCGAGGTGTACGTCCTGACGAAGGAGGAGGGTGGGCGCCACACGCCGTTCTTCAACGGCTACCGCCCGCAGTTCTACTTCCGCACGACGGACGTCACGGGTTCGGT
>NZ_JAKZLF010000078.1 GCF_022808855.1 Anaeromyxobacter soli | reverse complement strand
GTGGAGGACGGATGCGGAAGAGCAAGTTCACCGACGAGCAGATCATCAAGGTCCTGAAGGAGGTCGAGGCGGGCGCCAAGGTGCAGGACGTCGTGCGCCGCCTCGGCATCACGGAGACGACCTTCTACCGCTGGAAGGCGAAGTTCGGCGGCCTCGAGGTCAGCGAGGCGAAGCGGCTCCGGGCGCTCGAGGATGAGAACCGGAAGCTCAAGACGCTCGTCGCAGACCTCACCCTGGACAAGCAGGCCCTGCAGCACCTCCTCGGAAAAAAATGGTAGGGCCCGCCGCGCTCCGCCTCGGCGTGGAAGCGATCCGGGCGGAGTTCGCGATCACCAAGCGGCGGGCCTGCCGCGTCGTCGGGCTCGCGCCGGCGACCTACTACTACCGAGGGCGGCGCCCGGAACGCGTCGAACTCAGGGAGAAGCTCCGGGCGTTCGCCGCACAGCGACCGCGCTGGGGCTATCGGCGCCTCCACGTGCTGCTGAAGCGCGAGGGCCACGACGTGAACCACAAGCTCGTTTTCCGCCTGTACCGCTCGGAAGGCTTGGCAGTCAGGAAGAAGAAGCGCAAGCGCATCGCCGCGTCTGTGCGGGTACTCCCGCCGCCGCCGACGCGGCCGCGGCAGCAGTGGACGATGGACTTCACCCAGGACTCGCTCGCGAGCGGGCGCCAGTTCCGGACGCTGAACCTGGTCGACACCTTCACGCGGGAGTGCCTCGTCATCGAGGTCGACCACTCGCTCCCAGGAGCACGCGTCGCGCGCGTGCTCGAGCGCGTCGTCGAGCTCCACGGCAAGCCGGAGCTGATCCGCGTCGACAACGGCACCGAGTTCACGAGCCACGTCGTGGACGCCTGGTCCTATGCGCAGGGCATCAAGCTGGACTTCATCCGGCCGGGCAAGCCGACCGAGAACGGCTACATCGAGAGCTTCAACGGGAAGTTCAGGGACGAGTGCCTGAACGAGAACTGGTTCCTCAGCCTCGACGACGCTCGGAAGAAGATCGAGGCCTATCGGATCGACTACAACGAGGTGCGGCCGCACAGCTCGCTGGACAACCAGACGCCGAACGGCTTTGCTCGCAGTATCACCGGACTCACGAAGCTAGCCGTCTAGAGTCGGGGGGCAGGTCA
>NZ_JAKZLF010000077.1 GCF_022808855.1 Anaeromyxobacter soli | reverse complement strand
CTAGTGTCCTGAGTCGGAAGTCCGTCGGCAGAATCGTTCAATGCTGGCGAGGATCTCGTCGGCGGACTTCGTCCAGACGAAGGGCTTAGGCGCCGCGTTCGTGATCGAGATGAACCGTTCGATCGCGTCTTCGAGCGCGAGCGTGCTGCGGTGCGCACCACGTCGGATCTGCTTCTCGGTGAGCAGTCCGAACCACCTCTCTACCAAGTTGATCCACGACGCGCTCGTGGGCGTGAAGTGGAGGTGGAAGCGGGGATGCTTGAGTAGCCAGCGCTTGATTGCCGGCGTCTTGTGGGTGGAGAGGTTGTCGAGCACGAGGTGCAGCTCGAGATGCTCGGGGACCGCCGCGTCGATGGTTTTAAGGAACTTGCGAAACTCGACCGCGCGATGCCGTCGGTGGCACTCGCCGATAATCGAGCCGGTCTTCACGTCGAGCGCAGCGAACAACGAGGTCGTGCCGTGCCGCACGTAGTCGTGCGTGCGGCGTTCGACCTGGCCGGGGCGAAGCGGCAGGAGTGGCCTCGTTCTATCGAGCGCCTGGATCTGGGACTTCTCATCGACGCACAGGACCATCGCTCGGTCGGGCGGGTCCATGTAGAGGCCCACGATGTCCCGGACCTTGTCGATGAACAGCGGGTCCTTTGAGAGCTTGAACGTCTCCGAACGGTGCGGCTGTAGCCCGAATGCGCGCCAGATGCGGCTGATCGCGCTCTGACTCATCGCGGTCTCTCGCGCCATGGAGCGCGTGCTCCAGTGCGTGGCGTCGCGCGGCTTCGCCTCCAACGTCTTGGCGATCACGCGCTCCACCGCGGCGTCGCTGATCTTCCGTGGAGCCCCGGGCCGAGGCTCATCAAGCAGACCATCGAGACGGTTCTTGCCGAACCGGGCTCGCCACTTGGCGACAGTGTTTCGGTGCACCCGCAGTTCGATCGCGATCTGCGTGTTCGTCTTTCGCTCGGTGCACGCGAGCACGATCCTCGCCCGCTCGGCGAGCGCTTGGCTTGTCTTCGGACGACGCGACCACTGCTCCAGCGTCTCGCGTTCGTCGCTCGTGAGGCCCAGCGGGTCACCGGGAGCGGGCGTCATCTCGGTCAGCATCATGACCGTAGATCACGCCCTCGCCCATCCGTCCACGAATTTACGACTCAGGACACTAG
>NZ_JAKZLF010000076.1 GCF_022808855.1 Anaeromyxobacter soli | reverse complement strand
GGAACCAGTCAAGACATCGCTGACACTTTGCTCGGGATCTTGGCTTGTCTCCCGCGCTGACGAATCCGCTGCTCGGTGTTTACCCAGGTGACAGGTGGCATCACCGTGTTCTGGGCGAGGGCGTGGTCGAACGGGACGATCTCGAGGGTGCCCAGGTCCACGTCGAAGTACCGGGCGCGCCACAGCAGCTCGCTCTCCTGGCGGAGCCCGACGATGTGTCCGATGAGGGCGGTGCTGAGGAACACGTAGTCGCCGGCGATGCGCACCATCCCCATGCGGTTCACCCGACGTGTCTGCCAGTCGCCGGAGTAGTTGGGGATCATCGGTACGAGCGAGCGCCGCGGCGAGTCGCGGTAGACCTCCGACGGCGTCTTGCCGCCGAGCGCGTCGTGCGGGCGGACCTCGTTGAAGTCGACCATCCAGCGGTCGCAGTCGCGCTGCTGCGCTCTGCGGCTCTTGGCGGGCCTGAGCTCCAGCTCGGAGAGGTCGCGGTGCATCCGCTCGTGTCCGCCGTTGTCCTGCGGCGACGCCGGGCGGGAGCGGACGAGCCGGATTCCGAGCGACACGAGCCAGGCGGAGAGGTGCGTCATCCCTCCTCGCGCCCGCGAGCAGGCGAACGGGCTTCCGTTGTCGCACTGCATTGCGAGCGGCACGCCGTGCTTGCGAAACAAGGCTTCCAGCGCACGGCGCACGTGGATGGTGTGCCGGCTCGGCACGAGCGTCACCGCGAGGACCTTGCGGCTGAATGCGTCGCGCACGGTCAAGGGCTCGCAAATCTCTCGGTTCTGTGCGCGCCACCAGCCCTTGAAGTCGAAGGTCCAGAGGTCGTTCGGCCCCTTCACCTCGACACGCGGACGCCCGGCGACGGTCCAGACCCTCACCGGGTACCGCTTGCGCTTCATCTTCCCGAGGCGCCGAAGCACCCGAGCGACCGTCGACGCGCTGGGCGTGCTCGGGCCGAGCCGCCTCGCCAGGACGCGCGCGATCTTCTGCGGCCCGTAGCTCGGATGCTTGTCCCGGAGCTCGACGATGCTGACCACGATCTCCTCCGCCGTGGCGAGCGGGCTCGAGGCGGGACGCCGACTGTGCTCGACCAGACCCGCGTACCCCTGCTCGCGGTAGCGGCGCAACCACTTGTGGCCGGATTGCCGCGAGATCCCGTATTCGACGCACAGCGCCGAGATGTTCGCGCCGGGCTTGGTCGCCTTCTCGACGAACTCCAGCTTCTGGCTCATGGCTCGCTGAACTTTCCAGGGCACGCCACAGTCGAGCAGCCACGACTGTCAGCGATGTCCTGACTCAAAAAGCGTCAGCGATGTCTTGGTACCGCACCC
>NZ_JAKZLF010000075.1 GCF_022808855.1 Anaeromyxobacter soli | reverse complement strand
GCCGACGTCGCCGCGCGTCGCGCGCGCCCGGACGAGCTCCGCCACCGCGCCCGCGAGCCCGCCCCGCGATCCGGCCGCCCCGAGCCCCGCGGCGAGCGCCCGCGCGGCCGGCCGGCCCGCGTCCAGCGCGGCGATGGTGGCCGCGCGGGCGGCGCCCGCGAGCCAGGAGGACGCGCGGTCCTCGTCGGCGATCGAGAACTCCGGGTCGAGGCCCGCCTCGGGCGCGTGCTCCCGCAGGAGCCTCCCGCAGAACCCGTGGATCGTGCCGGCCGGGAGCCGGTCGAGCCCGTGGAGCCGCTCCTGCCACGCCTGCGCGTCCGCGGAGCCCGCGCCGTTCGCGGACGCCGCGCGCGCGCGCTCCGCCACCGCGCCGCGCAGCCGCTGCGAGAGCTCCTCGGCCGCTTTCTCCGTGAAGGTGATCGCGGCGATCTCGGCGGGCGCGCAGGGCGTCCCGAGCGCCTCGCCCGAGAGGAGGCGCGCGCACAGCTCGACGAGCGCGGTGGTCTTCCCGGAGCCCGCGCCCGCCGACACGGCGGTCGGCGCCTCGAGCCGGAAGAGCGCCGTCGCCGCCGGGCCGAACACGATGGGGCCGCTCACGAGCCACCCCCCGCGTCGTCCGGCTCGCCCGCGCTGCCTTCGGCGCGGCACACCGCGCCGTACGGGCAGCCCTCGCAGGTCCGCGGCGCGATGGGGAACTCGCCCGCCCGGATCCGCCGCACGACCTCGACCACGCCCGCCGCGAAGCCGCGCGGGCCCGCCCCGCCGGCGCCCTCCGTACCGGCTCGCTCCGCGCCCTCCGGGGCGGAGAGCGAGAGGACCGGATCCGCAGCGTCCGTGGCGAACGGCTCCGTGCGCGCCGCCTTCCGGAGGAGCGCGTAGGCGGCCTCGAGGTGCTCGCGGCCGGGCAGGTCGCGCGCCGCGGCGGCGAGGTACGCCGGCACCTGGAAGCTCGTGACGCCCATCGCCTCCGGGTCGAGCAGCTCGGCGTAGGCCGTCGCGTGGCGCGCGTTCTTGTAGTCGACGACGAGGAGCCGGTCGCCGGACGCGTCGACGCGGTCGATCCGCCCCTGCAGCAGCACGGTCTCTGCGCCGGCGCGCACCTCGAGCGGCGGCCGCTCCGACCTCCCGCCGAAGCGGTGCTCGAGGAGCGCCGGGACGAGCCCGTCGTGATCGCGCGCCTCCGCCAGCACCACGCGCGCGAGGCGCGCGAGCACCGCCTCGCGGCGCGCCGACCAGACCGCCGGATCGCCGGTCCTGCCCTCCGCCTCGAAGCGCGCGAACACCGACTCCGCCACGGCGTGCGCCTCGGCCACGTCGGCCGCGTCCCCGGCGGGCGGCCACGCCCGGCGCGCGAGCCTCGCCTCGACGAACCGCTCGAGCGCCGCGTGCAGCAGGCTCCCCTCGTCGCGCGGTTCCTGGTCGAGGTCGCCGGTCGCCGGGTCCGGCAGGCGGGCCCCGAGCTGGAGGAACAGGCGGAACGGGCACCGCGCGTACGTCTCGAGCTGCGTGGGCGACCACTCGGCGGGGAGCGCGGCGCGCAGGGCGCCCGCGAGCGGCCCGCCGACCGCCCCCGCGTGCGGCGCCGGCCGCCGCGCGCGGAGCGCCCCGAGCCGCGACGCCTCCA
>NZ_JAKZLF010000074.1 GCF_022808855.1 Anaeromyxobacter soli | reverse complement strand
CGGCCCGGCGCGAGCGGGCTGCGGGCGCGCGCCGGCGGGGGGCGGACGCGCCACGCCGGGAGCGCCCGCGGGGGCGGGGCGAGCGGCAGCGGCCGGCGCCGGCGCGCCTCCGTCGGCCTTCTCGAACGAGTCCCACTTCGAGTCGCTCGTGCCCGACACGCCCGAGACGCGGAGCGCGAAGTCGTCCGGGTTCGTCGCCTGGCGGAGCGCCTCCTCGTAGCTGATGAGGCCGGCCTTCAGCAGGGACATGAGCGACTGGTCGAACGTCTGCATCCCGTACGACACGTGGCCCTGGGCGATCGCCTCCGGGATCTCCTTGGTCCGGTCCTTGTCCTCGATGAGCTCGCGGACCCGGGCGGTCGCGAGGAGCACCTCGATGGCGGGCACGCGCCCCTTGCCGTCGGCGCGCGGCACGAGCCGCTGGCTGATGACGCCGCGCAGGACCGAGCCGAGCTGCAGGCGAACCTGCTTCTGCTGGTAGGGCGGGAAGGCCGAGATGATGCGGTTGATGGTCTCGGTCGCGTCGAGGGTGTGGAGCGTCGACATCACGAGGTGGCCGGTCTCCGCCGCCGTGAGCGCCGTCTCGATGGTCTCGAGGTCGCGCATCTCCCCGACGAGGATGACGTCGGGGTCCTGGCGCAGCGCGCTCTTCAGCGCCTGGCCGAAGCTCATGGTGTCGACGCCCACCTCGCGCTGATTCACGATCGACCGCTTGTCGCGGATGAGGAACTCGATCGGATCCTCGATCGTCATGATGTGGCAGGTCTCGGTGGCGTTGATGTGGTCGATCATCGCCGCGAGCGACGTCGACTTGCCGGAGCCGGTCGTGCCGGTGACGAGGACGAGGCCGCGCTGCTCGGCGGCGATCTTCTCGAGCACCTTCGGCAGCATGAGCTGCTCGATCGTCTGGATCTTGAAGGGGATGACCCGCAGCACGACGCCGATCGTCCCGCGCTGCTGGAAGACGTTCACGCGGAAGCGGCCGAGGCCGGGCACGCCGTAGGCGAGGTCCACCTCGTTCGTCTGCTTGAACTTCTCCCGCTGGTAGTCGTTCATGATCCCGACGGCCATCCGCCCGATCTCCTCGGGCGGGAGGCGGCGCGCGTCCTTCAGCGGCAGCAGCGCGCCGTCCACCCGGAACATCGGCGGCAGCCCCGCCTTGAGGTGGATGTCCGAGGCGCCGCCGCGGAGCGCGACCTGCAGGATCTCGTTGAGTTCCATCGCGCGCGGAGCGTAACACCGCGATCCGGGCTTATCCATGCCGGACCCGAGGGACGGAGGCGCCCGATTGCGAGCGATTACGCCGATGTAGGCGAGCGTGAGCGGCCGTCGGCCTCGCACGCAGAGGCGGGGTCCGCGAGCGTCGCGACCTCCCGCCGCCGGCGGAGCAGCTCGCGCAACGCGCCGCGTCGCACGATCGCGGAGACCCCGCCCACCGCGAGGCTCGCCACGATCATCGACGCGTGCGTGAGCACCGCGAGCGCCGCCGCGTCGTCCGGCGCGGCCCCGAGCCGGCGGGCTGCCCACGCGGCGAGGCTCCAGTAGACGCCCGTCCCGATCGGCAGGCCCGGAGTGAGCTGACCGAAGGTGATCACCGCGACGAGGACCGCTCCGCCGGCGATCCCGGCGTCCACGCCGAAGGCGGCGAGCGGGATCGCGTACGCGGCCGCGGCGGTGAGCGCGGGCGCGACGGCGACGAGGAGCGCGAGCCCGAGGCGGGCCGGGCTCCCCACCCCCGCGAGCCCGGCGCCGAGCGCCCCGAGCGCCGCGCCGAGCCGCGGGAGCCGCCGCGCGAGCCGCGCGCCCGCGCGCGGCGCGAGCAGCGCCGCCCCGG
>NZ_JAKZLF010000073.1 GCF_022808855.1 Anaeromyxobacter soli | reverse complement strand
AGCGTCTCGCGTTCGTCGCTCGTGAGGCCCAGCGGGTCACCGGGAGCGGGCGTCATCTCGGTCAGCATCATGACCGTAGATCACGCCCTCGCCCATCCGTCCACGAATTTACGACTCAGGACACTAGCGAGAACGCGGCGCGGCGCTCGGGCGCCAGCGCGCGGGCAGGGCCCTCCGGAGGCCGCGCGTCGCCAGCACCGAGCCGTCCGCGTCCACGACCAGGGCCTCGGCTCCCCAGCGGGAGGCCTCGCGCAGGGCGGGCGCTCCGCCGAGGATGAACAGCGACTTCCCCAGGATCTCGGCGTCCACCGCGCGCCGCGCGAGGATCGTCACCGCCCGTGAGGCGGTCGCCGGCTGGCACGTGCGCGGGTCGATGAGGTGGTGGTAGCGCCGGCCGTTCACGACGTACGCGTGCTCGTAGTCGCCGCTCGTCGAGAACGCGCGATCGCGGACCTCCACCTCGGCGAGCTCGTCGAGCGGTCCACCGCGCGGGTCGCGCACGCCGACGCGCCAGGGCCGTCCGCCGCGCGTGCCCGCTGCGTAGAGGTCGCCGCCCGCCTGCAGCAGGAAGTCCCGCTGTCCCCGGGCGCGGAGGGCGCGCGCGGCGGCGTCGATCGCCCAGCCCTTCGCGAGCCCGCCGAGCCCCACCCGCATGCCGGGGCGGGCGAGGCGCGCCTCGCACGCGGTCCCGCGCGGGCGGAGCTCGAGCAGGCGATGATCGACGAGCGCGCAGCGCGCCCGCACCGCGTCGTCCGGCGGGGGGCCGCGCGCGTTCCCGTCGAAGCGCCACAGGTCCGAGAGCGCCGCCCAGGTCGGATCGAAGCGGCCGCCGGTGCGGACCGCCGCGTGCTTGGCGAGCGCCAGGACCTCGCAGAGATCGCCCGGCAGCGGCACCCAGCCGCGCCCCGCCCAGGCGTTCAGCTGGGCGAGCGGCGAGCCCTCGCGCCACTCGTTCATCGACCACTCCACCTGCCGGAACACCGCGAACACCGCCTCGATCGCCGGCGCGGCGGCCGCCGGCGTCGTTCCGGCGAGGGTCACGCTCGCGACGCTGCCCATCGCGGGGCGCGTCTCGGTGACGACGCCCTCGGCGGGGCGGGCGAGGGTGACGAGGAGGAGGACGATTGCCGCCATGCGCAGGCGGCTCCTATATCAGGCGCGCCTCGAGAGCGCGCGCCAGCGCCTTCCAGGGAGAGGAGACCGACGTGAAGGCCGATCCCGCGATCATCGATCTGCTGAACCAGGTGCTCACGAACGAGCTCACCGCGGTGAACCAGTACTTCCTGCACGCGCGCATCTGCGAGAACTGGGGGTACGACCGGCTGTACGAGAAGTTCCGGCACGAGTCCATCGACGAGATGAAGGACGCCGACGCGCTCATCGCGCGCATCCTCTACCTCGACGGCCTCCCCAACGTGCAGCGCTACAACAAGGTGAACGTGGGCGAGAGCGTCCCGGAGATGTTCCAGCTCGACCTCGCGCTCGAGACGGACGCGATCGGCGTCCTGAACGGCGGCATCGCGCTGGCCCGCGACAAGGGCGACAACGGCTCGGCGGAACTCCTCGAGCACATCCTCGAGGGCGAGGAGGAGCACGCCGACTGGCTCGAGACGCAGCTCACGGCGATCGACCAGGTCGGGGCGCAGAACTACCTCGCCGAGCAGCTCAAGAAGGCGGACTCCTGACCGGCGGGTCATGATTCGCTGGGTTACGCGCGCACGAGCGCGCGGAGCTTCGCTCGGCGGGGCGGGGGACGCAGTCCCCCCGATCGGTTCCGTAGGAGGGCCCCGCGCGAAGCGCGGGAGGGGCGAAGCCCCTCCGGCGGGGAACCTGCGCG
>NZ_JAKZLF010000072.1 GCF_022808855.1 Anaeromyxobacter soli | reverse complement strand
GATTGCGCGGGGCCCCTCCCCGGTGTTCACGGTTGTTTCTGCGGGCGGCGGGCTCGGTGCGAACGCGGCGGGATCGGTGCGAACGCAGCGGCGTGGCGGGAATGCGGTGGATCGGTGCGAATGCGGCGGCGTGGCGGGTCGGCGCGAACGTGGCGGCGTAGTGCGAACGTGGCGGCGTGGCGGGAATGCGGCGGATCGGTGCGAATGCGGCGGCGTGGCGGGTCGGCGCGAACGTGGCGGCGTAGTGCCAACGCGGCGGCACGCAGCGAACGTGGGCGGCACGGCGCGATACGCGGCTGGCTTGGTGCGAACGCGGCGGGCGGCGAGAGCCCGGCGGGGGCCGCGGCCCATTCACTTTCCGTCGATGGCGCGGGGGTAGCAGCGCGAGACGAAGCCGCAGCCCTCGGCGCGGCAGCGGGCCTCGTCGCGGCCGAGTGAGGCGGGAGGGCGGTCGCCGTCACCGCGGAAGGCTTCCCAGGCGAGCCGCGGGGCGTCGGCCGCGAAGCGGGAGAGCTCGCGCTCGCCGGGGGTGACGTCCACGGCGCGGCAGTCCCCGCGGATGAACTGGAGGCGGGCGCGGACGCGGGCCTCGGGGTGGGCGCGGCGGGCGGCGAGCGCGTAGGCGACGAGCTGCAGGCGGTAGCGGTCGGCGGCGTCCGGCCGAAAGGTCGCGTACTTGTAATCCACGACCGTGAGCGCGGTGGCGCGCCGGTCCGCCACGAGGGCGTCGATGGCGCCGACGAGGTAGACCGCCGGCGCGCCGCGCTCCCGCGCGTGGAGGCGCAGGAGGAAGGGCACCTCGCGGCGGAGCCGCGCGTCGCGCGCCGCCGCCGCGAGCTCGCGCCCGCCCTCCGAGTCCGCGAAGCGCGACACCTCCGCGAGGATGCGCCGCACGCCGGGCGAGCGGGCGTCGTGACCGCGCCGCGCCGCGGCGGCGGCGAGCTGCGCGCGGCGCTCGAGGGGCGGCGCGCCGAGATCCGCCTCGGCGAGCATCGCGTGCGCGAGGGTCCCGCGCGCGGTCGCGCGGCCGGGATCGTCGGCGGGGGCGCCGCGCGCGCCGCGCGGCTCGGCCAGTCCAAGCACGCGACCGAGGTGGTGGCGGCGCGGGCACCGGGCGTACTCGGCGAGCTCGGTCACGGCGGTCCGCACGGCGGCGACCGCGGGCGGGCCGGCGAGGTGGGGCGGCGCGACGACCGCCGCGGCGGCAGCCGCGGGGGCGGCGGTAGCCTCGGCGAGCGGGGTCCCCGACGCAGCCGTCCCCGCCTCCGCGATCGGGATCCGCCGCAGGAGCTCCGGCCGCGCGTCGGCCGCCGCCTCCACGAGCCCGCGCCAGCTCTCCGCGCCGTTCGAGGCCTCGCCGGAGAGGACGAGGTGATCGCGCGCGCGGGTCATCGCGACGTAGAGGAGCCGGCGCGACTCGGCCGCCGCCGCGCGCCGCTCGTGCTCGCGCGCCTCGCGCACGGAGACCGTCTCGTCGAACCGCTCGGCCGCCGCGTCGTAGCGCATCGCGCAGACGCGCCCCGCCGGGTCGAGGAGCGCGCGGCGGGCGTCGCTCCGCGCGCGCGCGCCGAGGTCCGGTACGAACACCACCGGCCACTCGAGCCCCTTGGCCTGGTGCACGGTGAGGATGGCCACCGCGTCGCCGGCCTCGACCTCCGCCTCGGGCTCGCGCGGCGGCCGCGCCGCCTGCGCCCGCAGGTGGCGCGCGAGCTCCGCCGCCGTCCCGCCGTCCGCGGCGAAGCGCGCGGCGAGGGCCACGGCCTTCGCGACGTTCATCGCCCGCCGCTCGCCGTCGGGCCCGGCGAGCAGCGCTGCGTCGAGATCGAGGCGCTCGACGGCGCGCCCGAGCAGCGCGTCCGGCGCGAGCCTGTCGCGGAGCGCGTGCAGCTCGCGCCAGACCTCGAGCAGGCGCGCGAGCCGCGCCCAGTCCTCCGCCGGCACCCGGCGAACCGCCTGCTCCGCCGTGCCTGGCGCGAGCGCGAAGGCCCCGTCGGCCGAGAGGGCTCGAAGGAGCTCGTCGCGGAGCCCGCCCGCGGGTGCACGCGCCAGCCGTCCGGGGCCGGCCCGCGCGGCGAGGAAGAGCGTCGCGTCCGAGACGCCGCACATGGGCGAGCGGAGCAGCGCGGCCCAGCCGATCGCGTCGGCGGGATCGGCCAGCGTCGCGAGGAGCTCCCCGAGATCGCGCACCTCCGGCGCCTGGTAGAAGCCGCCGCCGCGCGCGAGCCGGTAGGGGATCCCCGCGGCGCGCAGCGCCCGCTCGTACTCGCCGATCTGCGTGAGCCGCCGGAACAGGATCGCCACGTCGCCGAGCCTCGGGCGCCGCACGCGCTCGCCTCCGCCTTCGCCCCGCTCGCGCACCGCGACGCCCGCCGTCCCGGCGACCACCGCCTCGATGCGGCGGGCGATCGCGTCGGCCTCGCGGCGCCGCCGCTCCGCGGCGTTCCCCTCGCCGTCGTCGTCGAGGAGCTCGCACGCGGGGCGCGCGCCCTCCGGGCGGTGCGGCACGAGCCGATCGGCGTCGGAGAAGCGGATCTCGTCGTCGCGCGCCGGCGCGCCGTCGGGCGGGCGCATGCATCGCGCGAACACCTCGTTCACGAGCTCGACCACCGCCGGCGCGGAGCGATGGTTGTCCGAGAGGTGCAGCACACGCCCCTCGCCCGCGTCGAGCCGGCGGACGAGTCGCGCGAACACCGCGACGTCGGCGCCGCGGAAGCGGTAGATGGACTGCTTGAGGTCGCCCACCGCGACGAGGACCGGGCCGGGGGGCGTGCCGGGGCCCGCGAGCAGCTCGAACAGCTCCTGCTGAACCCCGTTCACGTCCTGGTACTCGTCCACGAGCAGCGCGCGGAACCGGCCCCGGAGCTCCGCGCGGAGCGCCGCGTCTCGCCGCAGGAGGTCGCGCGCGACGACGAGGAGGTCGTCGAAGTCCACGGCGCGGGCCGCGCGCTTCGCGGCGGCGTACCGGGCCTCGGCGTCGGCGACGAGCCGGCAGAGCTCCGCCTTCGACTCCGCCGCGAGCGCCTCGGCGGCGAGCGGCGCGAGCGCCTCGGCCGCCGCTGCGAGCGCGTCCTTGAGCTCGCGCAGCGGGCCGTCGCCCTTGCCGAGGCGCTTCCCCTTCGCGGCGGCGCCGAGCGCGAGGAGCCGCCCGAGCGCGGCGTCGTCGATCGCTCCCTGGCGGTCCGACGGCGCGAGCGCGTCGAGCGCGCGCCGGACCCCCTCCACGAGGTCGCGCGCTCCCGCGGTGGTCGCCTGCGGGCCGGCGAGCGCGATGCCCTCGGCGGTGGCGACGAGGCGTGCCCGGGCCGCCTCCGTCTCGCCCGGACGCGCCGGCGCGGGCTCCGGCGCGCCGACGTCGCCGCGCGTCGCGCGCGCCCGGACGAGCTCCGCCACCGCGCCCGCGAGCCCGCCCCGCGATCCGGCCGCCCCGAGCC
>NZ_JAKZLF010000071.1 GCF_022808855.1 Anaeromyxobacter soli | reverse complement strand
GAACGGCCGGCGTCGCGGCCCGGGCCGCGGGCGCCTCCGTGCCGGCCCTCGCCTGGGCCGTGCTCGGCGCCGACGGCGGCGGCGCCGACGCCCCCTCGAGCTCCAGCTCCACGAGCGGCGAGTGCACCTTCGCGACGTCGCCCACCTTCCAGAACAGCCTCACCACCCGCCCGCGCTTCGGCGAGGGGATGACCACCGTCGCCTTGTCGGTCATCACCTCGACGAGCGGCTGATCCTCGGCGACGACGTCGCCGGGCTTCACGAACCACTGCTGCACCTCGGCCTCGACGACGCCCTCGCCGATGTCGGGGAGCTCGAGCTTGTACGCCATGGGTTCGGCCTCGCTTGCCCGGGGGCAGCCCTAGTACGACACGACCTCGCGGATCGCCTTCAGCACGCGCGGCGCGCGCGGCAGGTACTCGTTCTCGAGCGTGTACGGGAACGGCGTGTCGAACCCGGTCACGCGCGTGATGGGCGCCTCGAGGTGGAGGAAGCACTTCTCCTGCAGGATCGCGGCGAGCTCCGCGCCGAAGCCGCAGGTGCGCGGCGCCTCGTGCACCACGATGGCGCGGCCGGTCTTCTTCACCGACTGGACGAGCGTGTCGGTGTCGAGCGGCTGCAGCGAGCGCAGGTCGATGACCTCGCAGTCGATGCCCTCCGCCTCCGCCTCGCGAGCGGCCTGCTCGGCCTCGTGCCACATCGAGCCCCACGCCACGAGCGTCAGCGCCGAGCCCTCGCGCGTCACCTTCGCCTTGCCGATGGGGACCTGGTACTCGCCCTCGGGCACCTCGCCCTTCGCGGCGCGGTACACGCGCTTCGGCTCGAAGAACAGCACCGGGTCCGGATCGCGGATGGCGCTGATGAGCATGCCCTTCGCGTCGTACGGGTTCGAGGGCACGACCACCTTGAGCCCGGCGGTGTGGACGAAGTGCGTCTCCGGCGACTGCGAGTGGTAGTGGCCGCCCTTGATGCCGCCGCCGTAGGGCGTGCGGATCACCATGGGGCAGGAGTACTGACCCGCGGAGCGGTACCGGTACTTCGCCACCTCGTTCACGATCTGGTCGAACGCGGGGAAGATGAAGTCCGCGAACTGGATCTCCGGGACGGGCCGCAGGCCGTAGAGCGCCATGCCGAGCGCGGTCCCGATGATGCCGCCCTCCGCGAGCGGCGTGTCCATCACGCGATCGGCGCCGAACTCGTCGTAGAGCCCCTGCGTGGCGCGGAACACGCCGCCGAACTTCCCGACGTCCTCGCCCATCACCACGACGTCGGGGTCGCGACGCATCTCGAGGCGCAGGGCGTCGTTCACCGCCTGGATGATGTTCATCGTCGGCATGCGGACCTCCCGGGCGTTCAGGCGTCGGAGTGGCGGGGGTTCGCGACGCGCGGATCGGCGGCGACCGCGGCCTCGAGCTCGGCGAGCTGCTCGCGGAGGAGCGGGGTCGGCTCCGCGTACACGTCCTCGAACAGGGACTCGAGCGGCGGCTTCGGCGCGAACGCCTCCGCCTCCTTGAGGACCCGCTGCAGCTCCTCGCGCACGCCGGCGCGGATCCGCTCGTCCCCCGCGTCGTCGAGCGCCCCGCGCCGCGCGAGGAAGCGGCGCATGCGCAGGAGCGGATCCTTCCGCTTCCACGGCTCGACCAGCTCCGCCGGGCGGTAGGCGCGCGGATCGTCGGAGGTGGAGTGGCCCTCGACGCGGTAGGTGACGCACTCGATGAGCGTGGGCCCCTCCCCCGCCGCCGCGCGCGCGCGGGCGCGCCGCGTCGCCGCGTGCACCGCCAGGAGATCGTTCCCGTCGACCCGCTCGCCGCGCATGCCGTAGGCGATGGCCTTCTGCGCGATCGTCTCGGAGCCGGTCTGCCGCTCGCGCGGCACGCTGATCGCCCAGCCGTTGTTGCGGCAGATGAACACGACCGGGAGCTTGCGGACCGCCGCGAAGTTGAGGCCGGTGTGGAAGTCGTGGGCGCTCGTGCCGCCCTCGCCGAAGTAGGTGATGGCGACCATCGGATCGCCCTTGAGGCGCGCCGCCCAGGCGGCGCCGACGGCGTGCGAGATCTGCGTGGAGATGGGCGAGGAGATCGAGGTGAAGCGGCCGGGCCGCCAGGCCTCGTGGCACGGCATCTGCCGGCCCTTCAGGGCGTCGCCGGCGTTGCCGAACAGCTCGCACAGGAAGGTGACGAGCGGCATCCCGCGCATGAGCGCGGCGCCGTGCTCGCGGTAGCAGGGGAAGATCCAGTCCTGCTCGTCCATCGCCGCGGCGGAGCCGAGGATCGAGGCCTCCTCGCCGATGGAGCCGATGTAGAAGCCGATGCGGCCCTGGCGCTGGAGCGTGATCATCCGCTCGTCGAGCGCCCGGTTGAGGACCATGAGCTCGTAGAGCTTCAGCACCTCGGCGTCGGACAGCGTCACCTCGTCGGGCGGACCGACGAGCTCGCCGTCCTCGGCGACGAGGCGGTACAGCGGGAACTCCTTCACGAAGCGGCCGGGCTCCCACTCGCGGTGGTTGCCGCGCTGCCGCCTCGGTACCGCCCCCACCTCGTGCTCTCGGCGCATGAGTCGCTCCGGTCAGGGACCAGGGGCTCGCGAGGCGATCTCGCCCCTCAGGAACAGCTCGGCGGCGCGGTAGCTGGACCGTACGAGCGGTCCGCTCGCCACGTACCGGAAGCCGAGCGCGAGGCCCGCCTCCCGCCACGCCGCGAACTTCTCGGGCGTCACGAACTCGACGACGGGCAGGTGCCAGGCGCTCGGCCGCAGGTACTGGCCGAGCGTGAGGATCTCCACGCCGGACGCGCGCAGGTCCTTCATCGCCTGGACGAGCTCGCCCTCGGTCTCTCCGAGCCCGACCATGATCGAGGACTTCGTCACGATCCGCGGGAACTCGCGCTTCATCTGCGCGAGGACGCCGAGGGTCTGGTCGTAGCCGGCCTTGAGATCCCGCACGACCGGCGTGAGCCGGCGGACCGTCTCGAGGTTGTTCGCGAACACGTCCGGCGCGGCCTCGCCGACCGCGCGCACCGCGACGGCGTCGCCGCGGAAGTCCGGCGTCAGCACCTCGACGAGGAGGTGGGGGATCGCCTTCAGGCGCCGGATCGCGTCGGCGAAGTGACCGGCGCCGCCGTCGGGCAGGTCGTCCCGGTCGACGCTCGTCACGACGATGTAGTCGAGGCCGAGCTTCGCGATGCCCTCCGCGAGGTGGCGCGGCTCGTCCGCGTCGAGCGGCGGCGGCTGGGCCGCCGTCTTCACGTTGCAGAAGCGGCAACCGCGGGTGCAGACGTCGCCCATCAACATGACGGTGGCGGTCCCGCCCCCCCAGCACTCGGCCACGTTCGGGCAGTGCGCCTCCTCGCAGACGGTGTGGAGCTCGAGCCCCTTCACCGTCTCGCGCACCTTCTGGTAGCGCTCGCCGCCCGGCACGTTGACCCGCAGCCAGCCGGGCTTCCGCGCGGTCATCGGCACGCCCTGCTCCCGGAAGGCCTGGAGGATGGATCTCGGGTCTTGCGGCGGCTCGCCGGCGGAGCCCAGGACGGGCAGGCTGCTGCGCGGGGTGTCGGACATGTTGCCGCGCGGGATGTAGCGGTGGACTGGCGCTAGGTCAAGACGCGGCGCTCAAACGGGCGACCGCCGGGCGAATGCTGGGCATTGGGGGTGCGACCTGCATGCTATAGTTTCGGCACCCGCCCCTTCTGGGCGCCCCCTCTTCGCCGAAGGATAAGCGCTCGAATGGCGGAGTCCCCCAGCGAACCCACCCGGATCCTCATCGTCGACGACGACACGTCGGTGCGCGACGTCATCGCGGTCCTGCTCGGGGAGGAGGGCTACGCCGTCACGGCGGTCTCCTCGGCGGAGGCCGCCCTGGACGCGGCCCGGCTGAGCGAGTTCTCGCTCGCGATCAGCGACGTCCGGATGCCGGGCAAGGACGGCTTCTGGTTCCTCGACCGGATCCGCGAGCTCCACCCGGACACCGCCGTCATCATGCTGACCGCCTTCGGCGACACCGAGGCCGCGGTCGAGTGCCTGCGAAACGGCGCGGCGGACTACCTCCTCAAGCCGCCCAAGGTCACGGACCTCATCCGCGCGATCGAGCGGGCACTCGGGCGACGGCGCCTAGAGCTCGCGCGGCAGCGCTACCGGCGCAGCCTCGAGAACCGCGTGCGCGAGAAGACCGCGGAGCTGTCGCGGACGCTCGGGGACCTGCAGGCCACCTACTCCCAGACGCTCTGGTCGCTCGTCGCCGCGCTCGACGCGCGCGAGCACGAGACGAGCGACCACTCCCAGCGCGTCGTGCGCTACACGCTCGCCGTGGCGAAGCGGCTCGGCCTCACCGAGAAGGAGCTGCCCGACATCGGCCGCGGCGCCCTCCTCCACGACATCGGCAAGATCGGCGTGCCCGACGCGATCCTCCTCAAGCCCGCGAAGCTCACGCCGGCCGAGTGGGAAGAGATGCGCAAGCACCCGCAGATCGGCTTCAACATCCTGCAGTCGGTCGAGTTCCTCGACGTGCCGGCGCAGATCGTGCTCTGCCACCAGGAGCGCTACGACGGCGGCGGGTATCCGCGCGGCCTCGCGGGCGACGCGATCCCCATCGGCGCGCGCATCTTCGCGATCGCCGACTGCTTCGACGCGATGACGAGCGACCGGCCCTACCGCAAGGGCGGCCCGGTGGACGCGGCGCGCGCCGAGATCGCGCGCTGCTCCGGGACCCAGTTCGATCCCCGCTGCGCCGACGCGTTCCTCTCGATGTCGCCGGAGGAGCTCGCCGACCTGGCGCGGACGACGCAGGCCAGGCCGATCTGATCTCACGGGGGCTGCGCCCCCGCCCCGCCGACGGCTGGCCGCCGTCGTCGGGGCCCCACCCCTGCTCGGCGGGGCCCGTGAACGGTCGCGCCCGCTTCGCGGGTTCGCGACCGTTCCCCGCCGGAGGGGCTTCG
>NZ_JAKZLF010000070.1:0-2500 GCF_022808855.1 Anaeromyxobacter soli | reverse complement strand
ACTCATGGCCAGGTTGAAGCGCGGGTAAAACCGCGTGGAGGACCGAACTCATGGAGGTTGAAAACTTCTGGGATGAGCTGTGAGTAGGGGTGAAAGGCCAATCAAACTTGGTGATAGCTGGTTCTCCCCGAAAGATATTTAGGTATCGGCTCGGGAAATTCAGTTCAGGAGGTAGAGCACTGGAACGGCTAGGGGTCCTACCAGATTACCAAACCGTACCAAACTCCGAATGCCTGAAACTGTTATCCCGGGACGCAGTCGGTGGGTGATAACATTCATCGGCGAGAGGGGAATAACCCAGATCGTCGGCTAAGGTCCCCAAGTTCATGCTAAGTGATCACAAAAAGGATGTGGTAGCGCTTTGACAATCAGGAGGTTGGCTTAGAAGCAGCCATCCTTTAAAGATAGCGTAATAGCTCACTGATCAAGCGAGACTGCGCCGAAAATGTATCGGGTCTCAAGCATGACACCGAAGCCACGGGATCCCGCAAGGGATCGGTAGGGGAGCGTAGAACCGGCAGCGAAGCCAGACCGCAAGGACTGGTGGAGTCTGTTCTAGAGCTGATGCCGATATGAGTAGCGACAAAACGAGTGAGAAACTCGTTCGCCGTAAGCCCAAGGTTTCCTGGGGAAGGTTAATCCGCCCAGGGTTAGTCGGGCCCTAAGCCGAGGCCGAAAGGCGTAGGCGATGGACAACAGGTTAATATTCCTGTACCGCCCCGTTGGCGTTGAAGCGAGGGGGGACGGAGAAGGGTAGCGCAGCCGGGTGACGGTCGTCCCGGTTCAAGCCCGTAGGCGGGCCTCATACGATGAAAAGGTGAGGCCGTTAACGCCGAGAGGTGATGACGTGGCCGCAAGGCCTGAAGTGCGTGATCCCATGCTTCCTAGAAAATCCCCGCGTGGAGCTGACGAGGCGCCCGTACCGCAAACCGACACAGGTGGGCGAGGAGAAAATCCTAAGGCGCTTGAGAGAACTCTGGTCAAGGAACTCTGCAATCTACCCCCGTAACTTCGGAAGAAGGGGGGCCCGGCGTCGTGTAGGGACTTGCTCCTGAAGCGACACTGGGTCGCAGATAAATGGCGGTAGCGACTGTTTAACAAAAACACAGGACTCTGCAAACACGTCAAGTGGACGTATAGGGTCTGACGCCTGCCCGGTGCCGGAAGGTTAAGGTGATTCGTCAGGCCGCAAGGCCAAAGCGATGAACCGAAGCCCCGGTAAACGGCGGCCGTAACTATAACGGTCCTAAGGTAGCGAAATTCCTTGTCGGGTAAGTTCCGACCTGCACGAAAGGCGTAACGACTTCCGCGCTGTCTCGACCAGGGACTCAGCGAAATTGAAATAGCTGTGCCGATGCAGTTTACCCGCGGCAAGACGGAAAGACCCCATGAACCTTTACTACAACTTGCCACTGACACTAGGAATTGCTTGTGTAGGATAGGTGGGAGCCTATGAACCCCGGGCGCTAGCTTGGGGGGAGGCAACGGTGAAATACCACCCTGGCGATTTCTGGTGTCTAACCTGGACCCCTCATCGGGGTCGGGAACAATGGCTGGTGGGTAGTTTGACTGGGGCGGTCGCCTCCCAAAAAGTAACGGAGGCGCGCTAAGGTTCCCTCAGCCTGATTGGAAACCAGGCGTCGAGTGCAATGGCATAAGGGAGCTTGACTGCGAGAGCGACGGCTCGAGCAGGTGCGAAAGCAGGTCATAGTGATCCGGTGGTTCTGTATGGAAGGGCCATCGCTCAACGGATAAAAGGTACTCTGGGGATAACAGGCTTATCGCGTCCAAGAGTTCACATCGACGACGCGGTTTGGCACCTCGATGTCGGCTCATCGCATCCTGGGGCTGGAGCAGGTCCCAAGGGTTTGGCTGTTCGCCAATTAAAGCGGTACGCGAGCTGGGTTCAAAACGTCGTGAGACAGTTTGGTCCCTATCTGCCGTGGGCGTAGGAGAAGTGAGAGGATCTGTCCTTAGTACGAGAGGACCGGGATGGACGCACCGCTGGTGTACCAGTTGTCCCGCCAGGGGCATCGCTGGGTAGCTATGTGCGGAACGGATAACCGCTGAAAGCATCTAAGCGGGAAGCCAACCTCGAGACGACTTCTCCCGGGCGCAAGCCCCTGAAGCCCCCTCGAAGACGACGAGGTTGATAGGCCGGAGGTGTACGCGCCGTGAGGCGCTCAGCTGACCGGTACTAATCGGGCGTGCGGCTTGGTCTCCCTCTTCTCAGGTCGTAGACGACCATTGAACGAGGTCGAGATCGAGGCATCGAAACGTGTAGTCCGGGCCACGCGAGGCCCGCTGGAAGACTCTTCTAACCCTTCGTATTCAGCGAGAAGCAGCAGCAGTCGCTTCTCGAGCTCTTTTCCAGGTTTGCGGTGGCTATTTCGGTGGGGTCACACCCGTTCCCATCCCGAACACGGTAGTTAAGCCCACCAGAGCCGATGGTACTGCACCGGAAGCGGTGTGGGAGAGTAGGTCGCTGCCGCATTTTTTT
>NZ_JAKZLF010000007.1 GCF_022808855.1 Anaeromyxobacter soli | reverse complement strand
CTCGCGGCGGCGCACGGGACCCGGCGAGCAGGGGTGGGGCCCCGACGAGCTTCGCTCGGCGGGGCGGGGGCGCAGCCCCCGTTCGAACATCCCTAAACGACAGCGTGATTCGCGTCACCGAAGGTGAGCGCGAATCACGCACTGTCGTTTAGGCAGTCTCTGCCGCGCCGACGCGCTGCAGCGCCCACTCGAGCTGCTCGCGCGAGAAGGGCTTCTCGAGGAACGCCTCCGCCGCGGGTCGCGTCTTCGTGGCGCGCTCGCCGCTCATGGCGATGATCGGCACGCGCGCGAAGCGCGGGGTGCGGCGAATGCGGGCGACGAGGTCGTGCCCGGTCATGCGGGGCGTGTAGAGGTCGGCCAGGATCGCGACGGGCCTGGGTCCGCGGGAGAGCATCTCCCAGGCCTCGGCGCCGTCTCGCGCCACGGCCACCGAGAAGCCCGCTCGCTCGAGCAGCGCCCGGATGGCTTCACGCATGCCCGAGTCGTCCTCGACGAGCAGGATCCGACGGATGATCGTGGCTTCCACGCCGGAAACGTAGGGAGCCCGCACACCTGCGGCGAGGCCACGCACCGACGGGGACGGCCGCGCCGGCGCGGAGCGCGAGGCCGCCCGGCGCGAGCGCGCGCGGCGTGCTCCCTCAAGGCTCCGCGCGCGGGGCGCGCCGGGCGCGGACGCGCCAGGTGAGGGCGAGGGAGGCCGCGATCGCGATCGCCACGGCGGCGGGCCAGGCGCTGGCCAGCGCGCCACCGCCGCCGACGCGCTCGTAGCCCGCGCCGAGCGCCCAGCCGATCCAGAAGTAGAGCGTCGCCCACACGAGCCCCGCGACGAGCGTGCCGAGCGCGAACGTCGATTGCCTGAGCCGCAGCGCTCCGGCGACCACCGTCATCACGATGCGGAGCCCGGGAACGAGGCGGCCGAGCACGACCGCCGGGGCTCCGCGCCGGGTGAGCCACGCCTCGAGCCGCGCCTCGCGCTCCTCGGTGTAGCCGAGGCGCCGCGCGAGGCGGACCAGGAGCGGGCGGCCCGCGTGGCGCGACACGAGATAGAGGAGGGCCGCGCCAAGGACGGTCGCCGTCGTGACGACCGCGGCGGTGGGCGCGAACGCGGCGCGCCCGCCGTGCGCGAGGAACCCCATCGCGGCGATGAACAGATCTCCCGGCAGCGGCAGCGGGACCCCGGCCTCCTCCACGAAGATCACCGCGAACAGGCCGGTGTACTGCCATCGGGCGAGGAAGTCGGCAGGGCTCTCCACGGGAGGACTCATGCCATGGAACCGCTCGCCAAGGAACTCGCTTCCCGCCGCGGGTCGGATCCTCTCGCGGCGGCGCGGGGCGTCTATCGTCCACTGTCCGTATGGCCCCCCGGACGCGGTGCCGAACGGCCCGGGGCTTGGCGCCGCCGCCCCGGCTGCGCACTCGTGCAGGATGGCCGGCGCATCGCAGGGATGGCACGAGCGGGAGGAGCTCCTGTCCGCTCGCACGAAGGACCTTCACCGGGCGCTCGTCTCGCTCCAGGAGGAGCTCGAGGCGATCGACTGGTACCAGCAGCGGGTCGACGCGATCGAGGACCCGGAGCTCCGCGAGATCCTCGCGCACAACCGCGACGAGGAGAAGGAGCACGCCTCGATGATCCTCGAGTGGATCCGCCGCCACGACCTCGCGTTCGCCCGGATGCTGAAGGAGCACACCGGCCACGCCGGACCGATCGTGACCGAGGAGGACGCGGCGAAGACCTCCGCCGAGGCGGGCGGCGAGGCGCCGCGCGAGAAGGGGAAGCGATGACCAGCTGGCAGGATCGAGAGAGCGCCCCGTTCGAGCAGGAGGTCTGGGATCGCATCGACGCCGTGGCGCGGGGTGCCGCGGACGAGGTGCGGGCCGGCCGGCGGCTCCTCGAGGTGGTGGGGCCGATCGGGTTCGGCGCGCGCGCCGGCGTCGCGGAGGACCTGCCCCTCGGTGAGGAGCCGGAGGGCGCCCACGTCCACGTGCCGAAGGTGCGCCCGCTCCCGGTCATCCACCGCACCTTCGCGCTGGGCGCGCGCGCGATCGAGGCGGACGTCGCCTGCGGCGAGCCGCTCGTCCTCTCCGAGGCGTCCGAGGCGGCGCGGCAGATCGCGCGCGCCGAGGATCGGATCGTCTTCGAGGGGCTGCCGCGCGCAGGCGTGCGCGGGCTCCTCGGCCACGAGGGCGCGGTCGAGCTGCCGGCGGGCGACTGGAGCGATCCCTCCCGGACCGCGGACGACCTGCTCGGCGCCCTCGCCCGGCTCGACGCGGCGGGCCGGCACGGACCGTACGCGGTGGCGGTCTCGCCGGGCCGCTTCTACCAGCTCCTGCGCCCCTACCCGGGCACCGCCCTCACGCCGTACCAGCAGCTCCAGCCCGCGTTCGCGGGGGGCATCGTGAAGGCGCCCGTGCTCGAGGACGGCGCGGTGGTCGTGATGCGGACAGCGTCCGGTCCGCGCATCATCGTCGGCCAGGAGCTCGCCGCGGCCTACGACGGACGGGAGGGAATCTTCCACCAGATCTCGCTCGTCGAGTCGGTGACCCTCATGCCCGGCGTGCCCGGCTCGGTCGCCGTCCTGCGCGGCCGCTAGCCCATGGCCCGCCGCCGCGCAGGCGAGGGCGGTCTCCCCGGCGGCGAGGAGGTGGGCAGGCTCCTCGCGACGTCGCCGTCGCGGTTCACCGCCGAGCGGGACGCGCTCGCGCGCGCCCTCGCCGAGCGCGGGGACGCCGCGGGGGCGGCCGCCCTCCGCAAGGTCCGCCGTCCGGTCGGGCTGGCCTGGGTCCTGAACCGCGTCGCCCGAGAGCGGGGGCACGAGATCGAGGCGCTGCTCGAGGCGGGCGATCGGCTCCGCGCCGGGCAGCGCCGCGCGCTCGCCGGGCAGGGGGCGGCTGCGCTGCGCGAGGCCGAGCAGGAGCTCCGGACGGCGGCGCGCGCGCTGCGCGGGCGGGCGGCCGAGGTGCTCGCCTCCGAGGGGCGCCCGGCGAGCCCGGTCGCGCTCGCGCGGGTGGAGCTGCTCCTGCGGGTCGCGGCGACGGCGCCGGGCGGGGCTCGCGAGGCCCTCCGCGCCGGGGCGCTCCAGCGAGACCCGGAGGTCGCGGCGGGAGACCTCTCCGGGCTCGGGCTGGTCGCGGGAGGGGGCGCCGAAGCCGCGGGGACGGCCTCCGGCGGCACCGCGGGGACGTCGCGCAAGGCGCGGGCGGCGGCTCCTCGCGCGTCCGCGCCGAAGGCGACGGCAGCGGGGAGCGCGTCCGGCGCCGAGGCGCAGCGTGCCGAGCGCGCGGAGCGAGCCCGCGCGGAGCGCCAGGCGCGGCTGCGGGCGCGGGCGCTCGGCGCGGCGCGCGAGCGGCTCGAGCAGGCGGAGGGCAGGGCCCGCGAAGCGCGTCGCGCCGCCGAGGTGGCCCTGCGGCGGGCGGACGAGGCGCGCGCGCGGGCGGAGGCCGCGGAGGCCGGCGCGGCGGCCCGGCGCGCGGAGCTCGAGGCGCTCGAGCGGGAATGACGTACCGTGATGTCGGTATCGCGCTCTCACGCTGAGTGTGCTCTCATCGGGGGCCTTCGGATCCGGAGGTCCCGATGGGACGTGTGCGAGACGCGCTCATGGACGTGCTCGGCGACGTGAAGGTGTTCCGCTTCCCGATGTGGATCGTCTACGACCCCGGCTCCTACAAGGTGAAGGGCCGCGACGCGCGCGCGGTGATCGACCGCGTCCGTCCCGGCGACGTGCTCGTCCGCGGCTACGACGCGTACCTCGACGGGAAGCTCATCCCCGGCCTGTTCAGCCACGTGGGGCTGTACCTCGGCCGCACCACCCCCGCCGACCGCGACCTCGCTCCGGCGGGAGCCCGCGAGCGGCTGGCCCTCGGCGAGCAGATCGTCATCCACGCCATCGCGGAGGGCGTCCTCACCGAGGACGTGCTCGACTTCTGCCGCTGCGACCGGCTCGTCGTGCTGCGCTTCCCGGCCCGGCTCCGGCAGCGGGCCGAGGCGCCTGCGGACGATCCCCGCGCCCTCGGTGAGGAGGAGCGGCTCGTGCGCGACCGGCTCGTCGGGGGCGGCGAGGTCCCGTTCGAGGAGGCGTGGCCGGTGGTGCGCCAGGTGGCGCTCGCCCAGCTCGGGCGGCCCTACGACTTCGACCTCGACTTCACCGACCTCGAGCGGCTCTCCTGCACCGAGCTCGTCCACCGCGCGACGCGCTCGCTCGCGCCGTTCCTCGGCGTGCAGCCCGAGCTCCACCGCATCCTGGGCCTCTCCGGCGTGGGCATCCTGCCCGACGCGTTCGTGCGCGCGCCGCTCGAGCTCGTCTACGCGAGCCCGTCGGTGCCGGCCGAGCGGCTCGCTGCGCTCAGGCCCGCACCGCCCCCGGAGACCCCCGAGCAGTCGGTCGCGGCGGCGTGATCAGTTCCCCCGCGCGCAGCGCGCGAGCGCGGCCGCCTTGGCGCGAGCATCGGACGACCACGCGAGGGTGCGGAAGGCGTCGGTCGAGAGCGCGAACCACGCGAGCGTGAGATCCGCGCCCTCCTCGGTCTGCTCCAGGCCGGCGAGGAAGCCCTTCGGGTCCGAGACCTCGATCCCCGACTGCTTCCAGATCTCGGCGAGGTAGGCCGCGCGCTCGGCGCTGCAGTCGGGGTGCGCGCTTCTCCGCGGGGCCGTCGTCTCTTCCCCCGCTCCCGTCCCGTTGCCGGCCACCGCGCCCGGCCCGCGCGCGCCGCTGCGCGCCGTCGCCTGCTCGGGGCTCGCCGCCGGGGGGGCCTCGGCGCGCGCGAGCGCCGCCGCCGGGACGACGGTGAACGACCCGATCTCGTCGTCCTCGGGTCCGGCCTCCTCCACCCGCAGATAACCCTCGGGGAGCTCGATCGTCTCGCCCGGAGCGTAGCGCTTCCCCAGCACCTCCACCTGCGCGTCCCCTGCGTCGATGGTCCCCTCGGCCCGGGGCGGCTCCGGACGGGAGACGACGGGGATCGCGGCGAGCGCGGCGACGACGAGGAGCGTGCGCGACATGGCGGAAGAGCCCTCCGGCACGACAACGTTCGCGCGGGCTCGAGGGTACGCAAGGCTCCGGGTGCGCGCCTGTGGGGGAGGCGGGCACGCTTCATGGGGCCCTCGCCGCCGGGACGTACGGGAGCGGTGCTCCCGCGCGGGCGGGGGCGCCTGCCGGGTCGGGAGGACAGCGAGGAATTCACCATGCGTTGACGGACTCAACGTCGCCCCCCACGCGCGCGGATTCAGGGCGGTTCCAGGCAGCCGAGCGTGGGGGCCCGCTGAGAACCTCCACGCGGCGGGTTGCCGCGGGAGCGCGGACCCGAACGAAAACGAGGGCTCACCGGCCCGGGAGCGCTGGCCCGTCGCTTGCGAAGCTGGAGGGTGTCCCGCCGGGACTTCGACCGCGAAGAAAGGGAGCGCAACCATGACGACGTTCGTCTCCATCCTCGAGGCGCTGGGAACGTTCCTCCTCGGTGCTGCGGGGCGCTCGGCGCTGTTCCTCGCGGGGCTCCTCGCGCTCGCGCTGCCCGCCCTCGCGCTCGCCCTCGCCTGGCGCGCGCGTGAGCGCCGCCGCGAAGCCGCCATGGCGGACGCGGGCGACCTCGCCTACCGCCGGGACGCGTACTACGCGCCCAACCACACCTGGCTCGCGCCCGCCGCGAGCGGGCTGCGCGTGGGCCTCGACGACTTCGCGCAGCGGCTCCTCCCCTCGGCGAGCGCGGTCGAGCTGCCTCGCCGCGGCATGCAGGTGCGCCGCGGCGATCCCGTGGCGGTGGTCCGGGCGGGCGGCCGCATCGTCCGGATCACCGCGCCGGTGGACGGGCGCGTCGTGGCCGTGAACGGGACCTTGCGCGGCGATCCCGGCCTCGTGAAGCGCGAGCCCTACGGGCGCGGCTGGCTC
This sequence comes from Anaeromyxobacter soli, assembly GCF_022808855.1. Lineage (GTDB taxonomy): Bacteria > Myxococcota > Myxococcia > Myxococcales > Anaeromyxobacteraceae > Anaeromyxobacter > Anaeromyxobacter soli. Next base: position 173,379 of record NZ_JAKZLF010000007.1, on the reverse strand, counting down.
TTCGCCCTCGCGCCCTCGGACGGCGTCTACATGACGTTCCCGCAGGATCGCGAGGGCGGCGGCTGGCTGCGCCGGGAGCGCGAGCGGCTCGACCGCTATGTCGAGGAGGAGCTCGGCCTCGCGGCGGCGGACGGCGGCGCGCTCCCTCCCCCCGCGCCCTCCACCCTCGGCGAGGACGGCTGGCAGCGGGTCCTCGCGCTGTTCCTCCGCCCCGCGTGACGCGCGGGGGAGGAGCGGAGCGACGGCGAGCGGCGGCCCGTCCCGGCGAGACGCGGGGGCGGGCCGCCGGCGTCAGGGCGCGGCTCCGTGCGGTCAAGTGACCGCGAACCGCGATCCGTCGCTCATGGCGCCCGTCGCTTGCGTGGAGCCGTCGCGAGACGCGCGATGACGTCGCCGAGCCGGGCGCTCCGAGGAGGGAGCACCGCAGGCGTGCCTGTAAGGCACGTCGAGGAACGCAACGACGAGGCCGCCCGGCGCAGGCAGGCAGCGTGCGTCGCAGCAGGCTCCATGCGAGCGGGTGGCGCCATCAAAGGTTGTCCCAGGCGTACCGGCCGGCCTCGAGGACGTGCTTCGCGAGCTGCTTCACGGTCGCGTCCTCGTTCTCGTCGATGCCGGCGAGGTTCTGGTCGACGCGCCGCTTCGCCTGGCGGGCGAGGGCGCGGAGGATCTGGCGCTCCATCTCCGCCGACGCCTCGCCGCGATCGTCGATCTTGGTGGAGACGCGCGCGAGCACCGCCGCGAGCGCGAACAGGTCCACCATGATGTCCGCGAGGCGCCGCGTCGCGAGCTGCTCGCCGATGATCTTCTTGCCGTGCTTGCGGAGGATCCGGTCCGCGGCCCGCGCGAGCGCGGTCGCGGCCTCCTCGAAGAGCGCCGCCTCCGGGGCGAGCGACGGGTGGAGGAGCGTGAAGCGGCCCTTCTCGCGGCGCAGGCCGGTCGCGAGCTGGGCGCGCCGCTTGGCGTAGTCGGAGAGGACCCCGAAGCCCTTGATGGGATCGGCGAACACCCCGCGCATGGAGCTCGACAGGTCCTTCAGCTCCTCGGCGACGTCGTTCATGGCGGTGAGCGCGATGAACAGGCGCAGGATCTCGTTCGTGCCCTCGAAGATCCGGTTGATGCGGCTGTCGCGCAGCGCGAGCTCGTAGGGCATCTCGCGCATGTAGCCCTGGCCCGCCGCGATCTGGAGCGCCTCGTCGGCGGTCCGCCACAGCGCCTCGCTCGAGAGCACCTTCGAGATCGCCGCCTCGACCGCGTAGTCCTCGTAGCCGCGGTCCACGAGCCCGGCGACGAGGTTCACGACGCTCTCCGAGGCGTAGCAGTCGATGACCATCTGGCCGATCTTCTGCTGGATCGAGTCGTAGCTCGCGATGGGCTGCCCGAACTGCACGCGGTCGCGGGCCTGGTGCACCGCGAGCTCGATGAGCCGCTTCATGCCGCCCACCGAGCCGCCCCCGAGCCCGGTCCGCCCGGCGTTCAGGATCTTCATGGCGAGCTTGAAGCCCTGCCCGATCTCGCCGAGCACGTTCGCCGAAGGGACGCGGACGTCCTCGAGCACGACGGTGGTCGTGGACGAGGCGCGGATCCCCATCTTGTCCTCGTGGGGACCGGTCGAGACGCCCTTCATGTCGCGCGTCACGATGAAGGCGGTGATCCGGCCGCGGCCGTCGAGCGAGGTCTTCGCGAAGACCGTGAAGAAGTCGGCGATGCCGCCGTTCGTGATCCAGAGCTTCTCGCCGTTCAGGATCCAGTCGTCGCCGTCGCGCACCGCCGTCGTCTTGATGCCGGCGGCGTCCGAGCCGGCGCCCGGCTCGGTCAGGCAGAACGCGGCGACGAGCTCGCCCGTGGCGAGCCGCGGAAGGAAGCGAGCCTTCTGCTCCTCGGTCCCGAACAGGAGCAGGCCGCGCATGCCGATCGAGCTGTGCGCGCCGACGGTCACCGCCACGGAGGCGTCGTAGCGGGCGAGCTCCTGCATGATGCGCGAGTAGGCGGTGGCGCCGAGCCCCAGCCCGCCGTGCGCCTCCGGGATGACGAGGCTGAAGAGGCCCGCGTCCTTGAGCTCGCTCACGAAGTCCTTCGGCATCTCGCCGGCCCGATCCCAGGCGCGGAAGTCGCGCTCGCGCCCGCCGAGCATCGACTTGAGCGTCTGGAGCACCGCCGCCAGCGTCTCCTTCTCGCCCGTCTTCGGCTCCGGGTAGGGGAGGAGGATCTCCTCCTCGATCTCGCCCATGCAGAGCGAGCGCATGAAGCTCGCGGTCCTCTTGTCGGTCATCGGGAGGCCTCCGGGCCGGTTGATTCGAGAATCATAACGCGCCGCGCCATCCGGGTGCGAGGGCACGGCCCGGCCCGAGGGGGTACATCGGGCAGCGGCGGCGCGGCCGGTGGGGCGACTTCCCCGGCGTCCCGGTCAGCGTCCCTTCGCCGGGGCCGCGTACAGGTCGAACACCCTCGAGAGCGCCCGCCGGCAGACCGCGCAGAACGGCACGGGATCGCGCGTGAACATCACGCAGTCGAGCTCCGGCCGGTAGTAGCCGCTCGCCTCGTAGTTCGCGCCCTCGAACGCGCCCACCTTCCCGGCGGTCGGGGCGGCGGAGAGGAGCGCCGTCTCCTCCTTCTGCTGGGCGAGGAAGAGGGCGTCCATCTCCGCCTCCGCCCCGTTGCGCGCGCGGATCGCCTTGCGCTGCTCCTGGAACTCCTTCGCGCGGCGGGTGAACTCCTCCTTCGGCCACGGGGTCGGCAGCGGCACGCCCGGCGAGAGCAGCTCCTTCCACTTCGCGGCGTGCGGGTCGGCCGTGACGTTCGGCTCCCACGGCTCGGGACGCGCCTCGCTCGGCAGGTAGGCGGTCTCGGAGGTGAAGTACTCGTCGGCGAGCGCAGCGAGCGAGTGGCCGAGCTCGTGGACGAAGATGTAGCCCGCCCAGCGGTTGTCCGCGGCGACGGTGGCGTAGAGGTTGAAGATGCCGCCGCCGCCGTAGGTCTCGGCGTTCACGAGGATGGCGATCGCGTCGTAGGGCGCGAAGGACGCCACGTCGCGCAGCGAGCGGTTCTCGAAGGAGAGGACGTAGCGCTCCGAGCCGAACGCGTCGTAGGTGGCGCCGACCCGGCTGCGGCGGTGGATCCCCGTGAGCGGGCGGGAGACGCCGCGCTCCTCTGCCGGCGGGCAGATCCCCCACACGTTGAAGTCCCGGCGCCGCGACCGGTACGGCTCGTGCTCGAAGAGGATCTCCAGGAGCCGGCGCGCGTCCTTCTCGAACTTGGCGCGCTCCTTCTCCGTGTAGCCGTCCCCGACGAGGAGCAGGTCGAGCTTCGTCGCGGGGTCGCCCGCGTCCTGGAGGGCGACGACCGGGCCGGGCGACGGCGGGCGAGAGTCGTCCACGAACCGATCGTGCGGATCGACCACGAGCGACCAGACCTCGCGGAACGTCCGCTCCGCGTCGCGCTTCTTCACCACGAGCTGCACCGGCGCGGCGGGCGCCGGGAAGCGCACCGACTCGGAGAACGTCCGGTTCGCCTTGCGCGCCTCGTCGGTCAGCTCCCACTCGCCGAAGATCGAGGCGAAGCCGCGCGAGTAGAGGACCTTCTGCGTGCCGAGGTCGCGGACCTCGAAGAAGTACTTGCCGAGGTTCGTGTCGTCGACGGGACGGTCCGGCCGGCCGGGGAAGGGGAGGGGCTCGAGCACCACGCGATCGAGGCTGAAGCGCTCGTCGGTGGCGGTGCCGGTGTGGAAGTAGTCGACCCGGAGCGTGCGCGGGGGCGCCGCGACGAGGCTGACGGCGGCGAGCAGGGTGGCGAGCATGGCGCGGGAGTGTAGTACGGGGCCTGCACCGCACGGGCCGGGGCGCGCGCCACGCCGGGGGCTCCCCGCCCCTTCCGCGCCGATATCGCGAGGCTCCAGGTGGGAGGGCCCCAACCGCGAGCGCCTGAACGCCTGGGCGCACCACGCCGAAGGGGTTGCATCGTGCGCTGGGCGCGGTCTACTTACCGGGCATGGCGGCGCGGAACGACGATCGGCAGGGGCGGGCTCCGCTGAGCCCGAGGGACCTGCTCGAGTTCCACCCGTGGATGCTCGCGCTGGCGGTCTTCCTCGCCTGCGCGATCGGCATCGCGCTCATGGAGCAGGTCCGCGACGCCCGCGACATGTGGGCCGCGTTCCAGCCGCAGGACGACGCGGGCCAGCACCCCTGAACGACCTTCCCCCGTCGGACGATCGGCCCAGGACCTGCTTCGCATCGCGTCGCGCGCCGCTCCCCGTGAAGCCGGTACGGTCACCCCGGTAGCTCGACGGAGCGAACGGCGCCTCCCGCTTCTCCTCCGCGCCCCCACGTCACTAGCTTGCTCCGGCGGCACCGATGGCGCTCCTCCGCATCCTGGTCGTCGACGACAACCACCTCGTCCGCAGGCTCGTGAGCCTCATGCTCGAGGACGCGGGGCACGTGTGCCTCGAGGCCGAGTCGGGAGAGGTCGCGCTCGCGCTCGCCCACGCCGATCCGCCGGACCTCCTGCTGGTGGACGACGCGATGCCCGGCATGCGCGGCGCGGAGGTCGTCACCGCGCTGCGTCGCTCGCCGGACCTCCGCCTCGCCTCCCTCCCGGTGGTGGGCATCTCCGGACGCCCGGCGGCGCGCGTCGAGCTGTTCGCGGCCGGCGCCGACGTCTTCGTGCCGAAGCCGATCGAGGAGGGTGCGCTGCTCGCCGGGATCCGGGCCGCGCTCCACGCGCCGCGCCCCGGCGGCGCCGCGCCACCCGGCCAGCCTTCGGCGTGACGGCGTGCTCCGCCCGCCGTCCTCGATGATGAGCCCGGCGCGCGGGCGGCGCCGTCACTCCTCCAGCAGCACCGGGTCGTCACGCAGCCGGCAGCCCTCGTCGTCGCCCTCCGCGCAGGCGCGCTCGAACAGCGCCCGGGCGCGCGCCTCGTCGTGGGGCACGCCCGCGCCGAAGCGGAGGAGCACGCCGAGGCGGCTGCACCCCGCGGCGAGCCCGAGCTCGCAGGCGCGGGCGTAGCGCTCCGCGGCGCGCGCGCCGTCCGCCGGCGCCGCCCGCCCCTCCTGCAGCACCTTCCCCGCCTCGAGGCACGACTCCCCGTCGCCGTCCGCGCAGCGCGCCTCGCCGGCGGGCAGCGCCATCGCCGCGCAGGCCGCGTCCGCGCCGAGGCGACAGGCCCGCCACAGGAGCTCTCCCCGTCGCTCGCCGTCGGCCTCGCGGGCGAGCGCGAGGCACCCCTCGGCGGCGCCGAGATCGCAGGCCCGCTCGGCGAGGCGGTCGGCGCGGCCGGGCGGGGCGTCCGCCGCGAGCCACGCGCACGCGCGGGCCGAGCCCATCGCGCACCCCTCCTCGCGGAAAGCGCGGGCCCCCTCCCGATCGCCCCGCGCCGCGCGCAGCTCGGCCGCGCCCGCGCACGCGTCGGCGACGCCGGCGGCGCAGGCGCGAGCGAAGAGCGCGAGCGCGCGCTCGGGATCAGGCCTGCCTGCCGTCCCCGCCTCGAGCACGCGCGCGAGCCCGTGGCACGCGAGGCGCCGGCCGGAGTCGCACGCCTCCTTCAGCGCGTCGGCGCAGCCGGGCTCGCCGCCGGGAGGCTGCGGCGCGCTCGGGAAGAGGGCGCGGTGCAGCGCGCAGGCGGAGGGCGGGAGGCCGGGGGCCTGAGCGAGCGCGAGCGCGACGAGGAGGGCGAGCACGGAGGTGGGGAGGATAGCGCGGAGCCCGGTGGAGCGGGTCGCGTCACGAGGCGCGCGATGGGGTCGCTACCGCTCGCAGGCGGCGAGCGCGCGCGCGAAGAGCCCGCTCCCGGCGGTCCCCTCGCGCCGGGCCTGCGCGCGGATGGCGGCGCAGGACGAGGCGGGGGAGCGGCGAGAGAGCACCTCGGCGGCGCCGGCGCGGACGCCGCGATCCGGATCGCGCTCGAGGAGCGGGCGCAGCGTGGCGTCGAGCTTCTCCCGGGGGACGAGCCGGCCGAGGCCGCGGATCGCGGCGCGGCGGACGGCGCGCGGCTCGTGGGTGTCGGCCGCGAGCGAGCGGTGCAGCTTCTCGGCGCGCGCGCCGCCTATGGCGGCGAGCCCCTCGAGCGCGAGGGCGCGGCGGGTGGGGAGCGCGTCGGAGGCCGCGACCTCGGCGAGCACCGGCTCGGCGTCCGGCCCGAGCGCGCGCCAGGTCTCCGGCCGGATCGGACGATCGATCGCGCCGAGGAGCTCGAGCGTCCTCGCGCGCACGGCGGGATCGCACGGGCGGGCCCCGGCCTCCGGCGCGCTCGCGCCGGGGGGCGTGCACGCGGGCGCGCGGGCGGCACCGGTGGAGGAGACGAGGGCGAGCGCGAGGGCGGCGAGGGCAGCGGTCATGGAGGCTCCGTCAGCGGACCGCAGGGTTGAGGCGCATGACCTCGGACTGCTGCGGCGTGACCGACCCGTTCGAGCGGGTGTCGTCGAGCAGCCAGAACATGAGGTTCGAGGCGCCGGCGCAGGTGGTGCCTGCGCCGGAGCAGTCGGCGCCGGTCACGTCGAAGGGCGTCTGCGAGGGGTCGGTGAGCTTGTCCTCGCAGGTCGCCCGATCGGCGACCGGCGCGCAGGTCGCGCAGGCGCAGGTGGGCGTGTCGGAGAGCGGGTCGAACATCGTGCCGGACCGCTCGGTCGTGTGGTACAGGCCGAGCCAGTGGGACGCCTCGTGCGCCACGATGAAGGCCATGCGGTCCGTGCCGCAATGCGCGATGTCGACCGTCCCGCCGCAGCTCCCCATGCCCAGGTCCGCGAGCGTCACCACCGCCCCCCCGTTCACGGTGCCGGGGACGCCGGACGGGCCGGGGATCGAGCCGTCGATGCCGACGATCGCGAACGGGTCGTTCGGGTCGTTCGCGGTGACGGTGAGCTCGTCCACGAGGAAGAGGTGGATCGACGGGCGCTGCGCCTCGGCGAGCGTGAAGAGCTGCGAGAGCGGATCGCACGGGCCGGTGGAGTCGATGTTCACGTTCGCGTACCTCGACTGCGCCCACGCCGGCAGGTCGTGGAGCACCACGCTGCCGAGGCAGAGGCCCGCGTGTCCGAGCACCGCCGCCACGCTCTGGAACAGGCGCGCGAGCTGCGGATCGTGCGCGAGCCCCGCCGCGGTCGCGCTCGCCGACGCGACGTAGACGTCGACGTCGAGCGTGCCGGTGGAGGTGATGGGGCCCGCGCGCGTGAGGACCTGCACGTCGTAACGGCTCGAGCTGCTCCCCCCGGTGCACCCCGACATCGCGGCGCACTCGTAGGCGTAGTCGTTGACCGTGAGCGTCCAGGTGCCGGGCGGCAGCCCGCCCGCGCTGCGCGCGGCGTCCAGGCCGGGGGAGGTGTTGGGGAGCGTGAGCGCGCCGGAGACGGGCGTGAACCCGCCGTAGTAGCCGAGGAGGCCGGTGTAGTCGGGATAGCCGTTCGCGTCCTGGGGGATCTTGGCGAGCTCGTCGTAGAAGACCCGGGAGTCGGGTGCGGTGACGCCGGTGGGGACCACCGAGTTCGGGATCCCGAACGCGCACTGTCCGCTCACGCACTGCACCCCGACCCCGCAGTCCGCCGTCACGCCGCACGCCTGCCCGGTCTCGAGGTAGACGAAGTCGGGCGCCGAGCCGGCGACCTCCTGGGAGACCACCGTCACGCTCCAGGTCCCCGGCGGCACCTGGAACTGCGCCTGGGCGCCGACCGGGAGCTCCCCGAGCGATTGGGCCCCCGGGTACACCGGCGCGCGGATGGGGGTCTGGCAGGCGGTGCCGGGATCGGGCGCCGTCATGGGATCGCCGAGGACGGCCGTGGGGTGGGAAGGCGGCGAGCAGGCCGCGGAGACGGGCGCCGCCGCCGCACACTTTCCGGCGATGCAGACGAGGACGCCGCCGCAGTCGATCGCGGCCTTGCACGTCTTTTCGGTCCCGCTGCTCTTCGACCCGCCGCCACAGGCAAGCGCGCAGGCGAAGGCGAGGACCGCGGCGGGGGCGAGTCGTCTGCGCACCGTCCGACATCCTAAGCTCCACCGCGGGGCCCGGCGACCCGCGAGGACGGGGCGCCTCAACGCGGGAGCTCCCCGTGGAACGCGCGGTCGAGCAGATCCGCGAGCACGCGGGCGGTGAGCCCCCACACGACGCGCGCCGGATCGGCGTGGAACGACCACACCCGCCACTGGCCGGTCGCTGCGTCCACCTCCTCGAACGGCACCCGCACCGAGAGGAGCGCCGCGGCGGCCTCGGCCGGAAGCCGCGCCGGATCCCACAGCGAGGCGCGCCGGTTCCCCGGGTCGAGCAGCCGGGCGAGCGGCAGCTCGAACGGCTCGGAGACCTCGGCCTCGGCGCGCACGAAGGCGGGGGGCGGGGCGGGCACCGCCGCGACCACGGGGGTGACGACGTAGCGCGCGATGCTCGGGACGTCGTCGAGCGCGCCGAGCAGCTCCACGCCGCCGGGCGCGAGCCCGACCTCCTCGTCGGCCTCGCGCAGCGCCGCGGCGAAGGCGCTCTCGCGCGGCGCGCAGCCGCCACCGGGGAACGAGATCTCGCCCTTGTGGTGCGGGAGCGTCTCGGTGCGGCGGGTGAAGAGCAGCGTGGGGCCCTCGGGCCGCGCCAGGATCGGGACGAGCACGCCCGCGCGCCGGAAGCCGGGCACCTCGAGCGCGCGCGCCGGCCGCTCGGCGAGCGCGGCGCGAACGCGGGCGATCGCCTCCTCGAAGCTCGGAGCGGGCGCGGCCATCGCCCGTGCTCATAACCGGACGGCGCCCTCGCCGCGAGCGGGCGGGCGGGCGGTCAAGCCGCGCGGGTTGACAACCCGGTGGCCGAATGGGGACAACCGGAACGTGCGCAGCGACATGATCAAGAAGGGGTTCGAGCGGGCCCCCCACCGCAGCCTGCTCCGCGCGACCGGCCTCACCGACGCCGACTTCGACAAGCCGTTCGTCGGGATCGCGAACAGCCACGTGGACATCATCCCGGGCCACTTCTTCCTCCAGGAGTACGGCCGGATCGCGAAGGACGAGATCCGCAAGGCGGGCGGCGTCCCCTTCGAGTTCAACACCATCGGCGTGGACGACGGGATCGCCATGGGGCACGCGGGCATGCTCTACAGCCTGCCTTCGCGCGAGCTCATCGCCGACTCGATCGAGACGATGATGAACGCGCACTGCCTCGACGCGCTCGTCTGCATCCCGAACTGCGACAAGATCGTCCCCGGCATGGTGATGGGCGCGCTCCGGGTGGACGTGCCGACGGTGTTCGTCTCCGGCGGGCCGATGAAGGCGGGCCACAAGGCGGACGGCACGCCCATCGACCTCACCACGATGTTCGAGGCGGTCGGCAAGCGCGCCCGCGGGGAGATGGGCGACGCCGAGCTGCACGACATCGAGTGCCGCGCCTGCCCCTCCGGCGGCTCGTGCTCCGGGATGTTCACCGCGAACTCGATGAACGTCCTTTGCGAGGCGATGGGCATCGCGCTCCCCGGCAACGGGACCATCCTGGCGCTCACCCCGGAGCGCGAGGCGCTCCTGCGCCGCGCGGCGCGCCGGGCGGTGGAGATCGCCGGCGACGAGCGCTTCCGGCTGCGGCGCATCGTCACGAAGGACGCCATCCACAACGCGATGGTGGTCGACATGGCGATGGGCGGCTCGTCGAACACCGTGCTGCACATGCTCGCCATCGCGCGCGAGGCGGGCGTCGCCCTCGACCTGAAGGACATCGAAGCGATCGCGGGGAAGGTCGCGCACATCGCGAAGATCGCGCCGTCGCTGTCCACCGTGCACATGGAAGACATCCACCGCGCGGGCGGCGTCCCGACGGTGCTGCACGAGGTGGCGCGGCGCGGGGGGCTCGTCCGCGAGGACGCGCTCACCGTGAGCGGCGAGACGGTCGGCGAGCGCATCCGCGAGGCGGAGATCAAGGATCGCACCGTGATCCATCCGCTCGAGGAGGCCTACTCGCCCGTGGGCGGCCTCGCGGTGCTGTTCGGCAACCTCGCGCCGGAGGGCGCGGTGGTGAAGACCGCCGGCATCGAGCCCTCGATGCGGAGGTTCACCGGCCGCGCGATCTGCTTCGACTCGCAGGACGAGGCGACCGCCGGGATCATGGCCGGCAAGGTGAAGCCCGGGCACTTCGTGGTCATCCGCTACGAGGGGCCGAGGGGCGGGCCGGGCATGCAGGAGATGCTCTCGCCCACGGCGCTCATCCAGGGCATGGGCCTCGGCGAGCAGGTCGCGCTCGTCACGGACGGCCGCTTCTCCGGCGCGACGCGCGGCGCCTGCGTCGGGCACGTGTCGCCGGAGGCCGCCGAGGGCGGGCCCCTCGGCCTCGTGCAGGACGGCGATCCCATCACCATCGACGTGGCGGCGCGCGCGCTCACCGTGGACGTCCCCGACACGGAGCTCGCCCGGCGGCGCGAGGGCTTCCGCCCGAAGCGCAAGGAGGTCCGCTCCTCCTGGCTCAGGCGCTACGCGCTGCTCGTGTCGAACGCGTCCGCGGGCGCGGTCATGAAGACGGAGCTGTAGGGCATGTTCGAACGGGGGCTGCGCCCCCGCCCCGCCGACGGCTGGCCGCCGTCGTCGGGGACCCACCCCTGCTCGCCGGGTCCCGTGCGCCGCCGCGAGCGGCTTCGCCGCTTCCGCGGCGTCGCCCCGGCGGGCTCGCTTCGCTCGCCTGTTTCGCGAATCATTGATCGGCCGCTCACCCCCTGCGCTCCCAGACGGCCGCGAAGAACCCGTCCGTCCCGTGCCGGTGCGGCCAGGTCCGCACGAACCGCTCTCCCGTGATCACCGCCGGGTCCGCGGCGGGCGCCACGCGCACGTACTCCGGGTGCCCCGCCTCGAAGGCGAGCGCCACCTCCTCGTCCTCCTGCCGCCGGAACGTGCAGGTCGCGTAGACGAGCCGGCCGCCGGGCCGGACGTGGCGCGCGGCGCGCGCGAGGATCCCGAGCTGCAGCGCGGGGAGCGCCGCGAAGCCCGCCGGATCGATCCGCCAGCGCTGGTCCGGCCCACGGCGCAGCGCGCCCAGCTCGGAGCAGGGCGCGTCCACCAGCACGCGATCCGCGCGGAGCGCCTCCGGCGCCGCGGCGCCCTGGATCACCACGGAGGGTCCAGCGCCCGCGCGCGCCGCCCGCACGCGCAGCCGCTCGAGCCGCGCGGCGTCGGGATCGACGGCGAACACGCGCCCCGCCGCGCCGACGTCCGACGCGAGCAGGAGCGTCTTCCCGCCCGCGCCCGCGCAGGCGTCGAGGATCGTCTCCCCCGGTCGCGCTCCGACGAGCGCGCCGAGGAGCTGGCTCCCCTCGTCCTGCACCTCGACGATCCCGGCGCGGTGGGCCTCGAGGCCGAAGACGTTGGGCCGCGCCGAGGTGACCACGAGGCAGGCGGGGGCGAGGCGCCCGGCCCGGCTCGCGACGCCTTCCGCGGCGAGCCGCGCGGCCGCCGCCTCGCGCGTGGCGCGGAGCAGGTTCACGCGCAGGCAGATCGGCCCGGGGAGGTCGAGCGCGTCGGCGAGCGCGTCCGCCTCGTCCCCGGCCGCCGCGACGAGCTCTGCCGCGAGCCAGTCGGGGAGCGAGGCGCGGTCGGCGAGGGCGGTGGGCGCCGGCCGCGGCGGGGGCAGCGCGCCCGGCGCGAGCGCCGCGAGCATCTCCGCGTCGGGGCGGAGGGCGAGGTCGCGCAGCAGCGCGCCGAGGAGCAGGCGCGGCGGCGCGTCCGGATCGCCGAGCTGGGCCCGCAGGCGGCGCCGCCACAGCGCCACGCCGAAGAGCGCCTCCGCGAACGCCCGTCGCGCCTCGCCCGGAAGCGCGCGCTCGCCGCGCAGGACGCGATCGACCACCCGCTCCGCTGCCGCGCCGCCGAGGATCTCCGCGAGCGGCGCGTCGAGCGCGGCTGCCCGTCCGGCGAGCGCGTGCCAGGGGATCTCGCGCAGCCGCTCCTCGGGTCTCGGTCGCACGGGCGCATCCTCCGCGCGAGCCGGGCCTCGGTGCAAGCCGCCCGCCGGGCGGGTGACGGCGCGCATCAGGTGAGCACGTAGAGGATGGGGACCTCGACCGACTGCTCCTCCGACGGGCGAGGAAACGGGGCCGAGGCGCGGACGTCCTCGAGGGCGCACTCGTCGAGGACCTGCCTTCCGCTCGACTTCACGACCCGAAGGTCGGCGACGCTCCCGTCCGTCCGGATCGTGAAGGCGACTCGCACGAGGCCCGTCCAGCCCATGGCCGCGGCGACGATGGGGTAGGGCCGCGTGGAGGCGCGCTCCTGGATGCGCCGAACGATCTCGCGCTGGTGCAGGACGAGCCACTCCGACGCCTCGACGCCCCCCGGCGCGATCCCGCCGCCGGCGCCTCCTCCGCCGCGCGGGAGCCGGCTGTACGGATCGCCGCCCTTGCCGGAGAAGGCGACCTCCCCGCCGGTGAGCGCCGGCAGCTCCCCCGGGTCCACCGCCTCGAGCGGCGGTGCGCTGGCGGAGACGGGCACGTTGGGAGGGACGAGGCGGCGGGGATCCGGGCGACGGGCGGGCCCGGGGGCGGGGCTCAGCGGCCCCGGAGCCCGGCGCTCGGGGGCGGGGGCCGGCGAGGGCAGCAGGAGCCGCTCGCGCAGCGCGCCCGGAGGGACGAGCAGGACGTCGAGCGGGACGGCCGGCCGCGGCGGCGGCGGCGGTGACCGGGTCGCGACCCAGACCACGAGCGCGTGCGCGACCACGGCCCCGCCGGTGAACCCGAGCCGCCGCGCCCCCACCGGCTCGCGCGAGATCACCCTGAACCCCCGATCCGCCGCCACCTTGCCTCTTCTCCACCGCGGGTCACTACGACGCGGCGTTCCGGGAGCCTAGATAGCATCGATCCGGGCGCTCGCCTCCGTCCCCCGCTACACTGTGATGGGGTAGCGGTGCCCTCCTCGAGCTGCCGGCCGGCGCGGGCTCGCGTGCCCGGCCCTTCGAGAGAGAGCGGTGCGCCGCGCGTGAAGGAAGGCATGCGATACGGATCGGGAACGGCGCGCCGGCTCGCGCTCGGCTTCGGGGCGCTGGTGCTCCTCTTCGCCGCGGCGTCTGCGGTCGCCATCGCGGGCTCGATGCGGATCCACCGCGGGCTCACCGAGATGAAGTCGCGCGAGGAGGGGGTCCGCCTCTCGCTCGAGCTCGCGAGCGCGGTGCGCGACCAGTACGCGCACCAGGCGCACACCATCATCATCGGCGACACCTCGCACCTCGGCTTCTACGCTACCTCGCGCGAGACCGTGCTCCGGCTCACGCGCGCGCTCCGTCAGGCGGCGGAGGAGCCGGAGGAGCGCGCGCTCGTGGACCGGATCGAGGCGGAGAGCGGCCGGCTCGATGGCATCTTCCGCGAGCGGATCGTGCCGGCCGTGCTCTCGGGCGAGCACGCGAGCGTGAAGCTCGAGCACGGCCGCGCCCAGCTCGTCGTGACGCGGATCCAGGACCTCACCCAGGCCCTCGTCGAGCGCTTCGAGACCAAGATCCGCGCCTTCCGCCAGGAGGCCGAGGCCGTCCAGCGCCGGACGCTCGGGTTCCTCGTCGGGCTCCTCGTCGCGGCGCCGGGGGTGGCGGTGATCGTCTCGGTGGTGATCGGCCGGTCGATCGCGACGCCGGTCGCGCAGCTCCAGGCGGGCGCGGCGCGCATCGCGGCAGGGGAGCTCGACGCGCGCATCGAGGTGCACGGGGCCCCCGAGCTCGAGGCGCTCGCGCGGCAGTGGAACGCCACCACCGCCGCCCTGCGCGAGCACCAGGACCGCCTGGTGGAGTCGGAGAAGCTGGCCGGGATCGGCCGCCTCGCCGCCGGGGTCGCCCACGAGATCAACAACCCGCTCGGCGTCATCCTCGGCTACGCGAAGCTCCTCCGGAAGAAGGCCGACCCTGCGGTGGCCGAGGACCTCGCGGTCATCGAGGAGGAGACCCTGCGCGCGAAGGAGATCGTGGACGGGCTGCTCGACCTCTCCCGGCCGCTGCCGGCCGCGGCGCAGCCGGTCGATCTGCGGGCCCTCACCGACGACGTCGTCTCCCGGCTGCGGGACGCGCGGCTGCTCGAGGGCGTGGTGGTGTCGGTCGCCGGCGGCGCCGTCGCGCCGGGCCACCCCGAGAAGCTCCGGCAGGTCCTCGTGAACCTCGTGCGGAACGCCGCCGAGGCGGCCGGTCCGGGCGGGAGGGTGGCGGTCCGCCTCGCGGCGCAGGACGGCACCGCGGAGGTGTCGGTGGAGGACTCCGGACCCGGCATCGACACCGCCGACCGCGGGAAGCTGTTCGAGCCCTTCTTCACCACGAAGCCCCGCGGGACCGGCCTCGGGCTCGCCGTGTCGCGCGCCATCGCGCGGGCGCACGGCGGAGATCTGGCGGCCGACGCGGGCGACGGCGGGGGCGCGCGCTTCGCGCTCAGGCTCCCGGCCCGCGCGGGCCGGGCGGAGGCGTAGATGGAGCCGGTGCGGATCCTCGTCGCGGACGACAAGGAGAACATGCGCAAGCTGCTCGCGAAGATCCTCGCGGACGGCTTCGAGGTCGAGACCGCGCAGGACGGCGCGAGCGCGCTCGCGCTCGTGGCGACCCGCGCCTACGACGTCGTGATGACCGACATCCGCATGCCCGGCGCGGACGGCTTCGAGCTCCTCGCGGCGGTGAAGGCGCGCGCGCCGACCACCGAGGTGGTCATGATGACGGGCTACGCGACCGTCGCCGACGCCGTGCGCGCGATGAAGCAGGGCGCGTTCGACTACCTCGAGAAGCCGTTCGACCCGGACGCCGCGCTCGCGGTCGTGGCGCGCGCCGCCGAGCACAAGCGGCTCGTGGACGCTGCCCGCCGCACCGCCGCACCCGGCGACGAGGACGCCTTCCACAACCTCATCGGCCGCAGCGCCCGGATGCGCGAGGTGTACGCGCTGCTCGAGAAGGCCGCGCAGGTGGACGCGACCGTGCTCGTGCTCGGCGAGACCGGCACCGGCAAGGAGCTCGCCGCGCGCGCCGTCCACTACCACTCCGCGCGGCGCGAGCGCCGCTTCGTCGCGGTGAACTGCGGCGCGCTGCCGGGCGAGCTCGTGGAGAGCGAGCTGTTCGGCCACGCGCGCGGCGCGTTCACCGGCGCCGCCGCCGCGAAGCGGGGCCTGTTCGAGGAGGCGGAGGGCGGCACGCTCTTCCTCGACGAGGTCGGCGAGCTGCCCCTGCCCGCGCAGGTGAAGCTCAACCGCGCCCTCCAGGAGAAGGAGATCCGGCGGGTGGGCGAGAGCACGCCGGTGAAGGTCGACGTCCGCATCATCGCCGCGACCCACCGGGACCTCCGCGACGAGGTTCGGGCCGGCCGGTTCAGGGAGGACCTCTTCTACCGGCTCAACGTGATCGCGGTGACGCTCCCGCCCCTGCGCGAGCGCGCCGAGGACACGCCGCTCCTCGCCGCGCACTTCCTCGAGAAGCACGCGCGCGCGCTGCGCCGGAACATCACCGCCATCGAGCCGGAGGCCCTCGTGCGGCTCGCGAGCCACGAATGGCCGGGCAACGTGCGCGAGCTCGAGAACACCATCGAGCGCGCCGTGGCGGTGGCGGGCGGGGACCGCATCACGCTCGCGGACCTCCCTCCCGAGATCGCCTCCACGCCCGCCGTGGCGACGCCCGCGGGGGCGCTCGCCGCCCTGCCCTACCGGGACGCGGTCGCGGGCGCGCGGGAGCGGGTCACGCGCGAGTACCTGGTCGCGCTCCTGAGGGAGTTCGAGGGGAACGTCACGCGCGCGGCGGAGCGGGCGGGGCTCGAGCGGGAGAGCCTCCACCGCCTGCTCCGCAAGCACGGGCTCCGCTCCGAGGACTTCAAGGCGCCGTGAGCCCCGGTCGAGCGCCCCTTCGCGCTCGGCGCTCTCCGGGGGAGCGAGCGGGCGCCATCCCGCGGCGCGACAGAAATCGGGGCGCCCGGAGAATTCGTGCCCGGGCCGCGCCGTTTGTATTCACGAGTGCGAGACCCAGCCACCGCAGCAGCGCTCCCCCGTGCGCGAGACCCCCGGCCCTTCCCGCGTCCCGACGGACTCGACGTCGTCCGGGCCGGGCGCTTCGGCGTGCAGTACGAGCCCATCGTCGAGGTCGCCACGGGCCGGCTCCACGCCTACGAGGCCCTCGCGCGCTTCCACCGGCGCGACGGCGTGGCGGTCCCGCCCGCGGTGGTCTTCGAGCGGCTGCGGGCCGCGCCGGAGCTGCTCGTCCGCACCGAGCTCGCCCTGAAGCGCCTGCAGGTGAAGGAGGCGCCGGGGCCGCGCGTGTTCCTGAACGTCAGCCCGGAGATCTGGTCCCTCGCCGCCGCGAGCTTCCAGGAGGTGTTCGCCTCCTCGCGCGTGGCGGTGGTGGTCGAGGCCGTGGAGTGCGTGCACGCGAACGCCGTCGGGCGCGGCGCGACGATGCTCCGCGATCTCGCGGAGGCGGGCATCCCGGCGGCGCTCGACGACCTCGGCGGCGCGAACGTGTTCGTGAGCGTGGAGGAGCTCCACCTCGCCCGCGTCCTCAAGCTCGACCGCTCCGTGCTCCGCAGCGTGGGCGACCCGTCGCGGCGCGCGATGCTCGACTCGCTCCTCGCGTTCGCCGGACGGACCGGGAAGCGCGTCGTCGCGGAGGGGGTCGAGACCGCGGCGGACTTCGCCCTCGTGCGCGGGCTCGGCATCGGCTTCGCGCAGGGGGACCTGTTCCGCGAAGGCTACCGGCGGGTGCTCCCGCGTCACCAGCACTGATGGGCGGCGTGGGCCGCCTCGGGGGCCTCGACAGCGCGGGCCGGGCGCGGCAGAACCCGCTCAGGTGACCGTCCTCCTCTACGTGCTCGGCGCGGCGGCGATCGTCGCGGGCATCGCCGGCCTGGTCCTCCCGATCCTGCCCGGCTCGCTGCTCCTCGTCGCGGGCGTCGTGCTCGTCGCGTGGGCGGAGGACTTCACCCGCGTCGGCTGGGGCACGGTCGCCTTCGCGGCCGTGGTCGGCGCGCTCATGTGGCTCGTGGACCTCGCCGCGGCCGCGCTCGGGGCGAGGGCGTTCGGCGCGTCGCGGCGATCGATCCTCGGCGCGAGCGTGGGGCTCCTCGTGGGCCTGTTCCTCGGTCCCGCCGGCGTCGTCCTCGGCCCCATCGTCGGTGCCGTGCTGTTCGAGCTCACCCGCAACCCCGACCTGCGCGCGGCGGGGCGCGCCGGGGCGGGCGCGTTCGTCGGCTTCGTGCTCGGCAATGCGGTGAAGGTCGCGCTCGCCTTCGTGCTGGTCGGCGTCCTCGTGCTCGCGCTCGTGGTTTGAGGGTGCGAGGGGAGCGCGCCGGGAAGGAGCCCGACGGCCGCGAGCGAATCGAGCCGAAGCGGGTCGTCCGCCCCCGCTGGATCACTCCACGTCGACGCGCGAGAGCGTGCCCCGCGCGGACTCCTCGCGCGGGGAGGCGCAGGCCTCGAACGAGTGAGGCGACTCGCGTCCCTCCGCGTCGATCGCGGAGACCCGGTAGCAGCGCCGCTCGGCGGACCGGGCCGTCGCGCTGAACACCGTCTTGCCCGTGGAGCCGATCCGGCCGCCCTTGTCCCAGTACACCGCGTAGACGACGCCGCTGTCGGACGAGGGCTCCCAGAACAGCGCGATCGAGCTGGCCGACTCCGGCTCGGCACGCAGCGCCGCGGGGGCCCCCGGGACGCCCGGCGCGGCGGTCGTCGCGCAGGCGGGCCCGCGCGGCGGGGAGCGGTTGCCGGCGGCGTCGAGCGCCACGACGGCGTAGCAGGCCTCGCTCGACGGCGAGAGGCCCGCGTCGACGTGGTGCCTGAGGCGCGCGTCCACCCGCGCGACGACGGTGCCGCCGCGCTGGATCTCGTAGCTCGTGACCGCCACGTCGTCCGCCGCGGCGCCCCAGACGAGCGCCATCCGCGTGGGCGAGTTCGGCAGCACGGCGATGCGGCTCGGAGCCGACGGGGGCGTGAGATCCGGGGTGGTCGCGCAGGCGCGCTTCGAGGGGGCGGAGACGTTGCCGGAGGCGTCGTGCGCGCGGACGACGTAGCAGTACTCGCGCGCCGGCCGGAGGCCCGCCTCGCTCGCGCTCGTGGCCTCCGTCGCGGCGACGACCTTGTCGTCGCGGAGGACCTCGTAGCCCTGCACGCCGAGCTCGTCCGTGGACGCGGTCCAGCGGAGCTCGACGCGCGTGTCCGACTTGGCGGTCGCGACGACGCCGGATGGCACGCTCGGGGCGGTGAGATCCGGGGGCGTCGCGCAGGCGGGCCCGCCCTCCGCGGAGCGGTTCCCGGCGGCGTCGAGCGCACGCACCGTGTAGCAGTAGCGCTGCGTCGGGCGCAGTCCCTTCTCGAGGGCGGCGAGGTCACTCGCCGTCGCGACCACGCTTCCGTCGCGCAGGAGCTCGTAGGCGGTGACGCCCACGTCGTCGGCCGATGGCGCCCAGTGCACGCGGACCGCGCGCTCTCCCTGCGCGTCGGCGACGACCGGGTCCGGCCGCGTGGGCGGCGTGAGGTCGGGGGTGGTCGCGCAGGCGGGCCCGGCGGCGGGCGAGACGTTCCCCGCGGCGTCGTGCGCACGCACCGTGTAGCAGTAGGTCTGGGCGGGCGCGAGGCCGGACTCGGTCACCGCCGTCCCCGGCACCCTCGCGACGATCGCCTCGGCGCGCAGCACCTCGTACCCCGCGACGCCGACGTCGTCGCTCGCGGCGTCCCAGCTCACGACGACCTGCCGCTCTCCGCGCGCCTCGGCCCTGAGCGCGGTCGGCGCGGTCGGGGGGCTCTGGTCCGGAGTCTCCGCGCAGGCGGGCCGGGTCGGGCCGGAGCGGTGCCCCGCGGCGTCCAGGGCCACGACCGTGTAGCAGTGGCGGATGCGCGGCCTGAGGCCGTCGTCGGTGAAGCCCGCGTGCGCGACGATGCCCGCGGCGCTTCCGTCGCGGAAGACCTGGTATCCCGTCACGTCCCCGGCCTGCTCCGCCGGCTCCCACGCGAGCACGATGCGCGAGGGCGAGAGCGCCGCCGCCGTGAGCAGGCGCGGCGGGGCAGGTCTCGGCGCGGCCGGAGCAGCCGGGGCGGCGGCGGGCGCGGGCGCGCTTCCACCGTCCGCCTGCGCCTCCGTGCTCGGCTCCACGGCAGCTGGGGCGGGCGAGGGCGCCGCTGCCTCGACGCGCTGCGGAGCGGCGGCCGGAGGCGGGGTCACGGTTGGTGAATGTGGAGCCTCGTGCGCTCGCTCGCAGGAGACCGAGGTCACGGCGAGCCAGAGGGCGGCGAGGGTGGCGGAGCGAGAGCGCGTCGGCATGCGGTTGTCCCCTCGCGTGAGCTCCAGGAGGAGAGGTGCGGACGTTGTCCGGAAACCAACGCCTCGGAGACCAGGCTAGCACACACAGGCCCGCATCTCTCCCCCCTTCAGGGCGCCGCGTGGCTTGACCCAGAGCAAGGGCTGGTGGGGAGCTTGTCCGCACCCAGGGGGCGGACTAACTCGGACCCAGTGCAGGACCTGCCGCTTACCAAGAAGCTCGGAGCGGGCGAGCGCGGGCGCGCGCGCCCCCTCGTGCTGCACGTCGAGGACGACGAGGCGACCCGTTACCTCGTCGCCCGGCTGCTGACCCGCGGCGGCTTCGACGTGGTCTCGGCGGCGACCGGGCGCGAGGCGATGCTGCGGCTGTCCGAGCGACCTGACGCCATCCTGCTCGACGTGAAGCTCCCCGACATCACCGGCTTCCAGCTCTGCCGGCACCTGCGCGGCGATCCTCGGGCGGCGACCGTCCCCATCGTCCACCTCTCGGCGAGCCACGCGCTGCCGGACGATCAGCGCTATGGCCTCTCCGTCGGGGCCGACGCGTACCTGGTTCACCCCGTCGACGGCGCGGTCCTCACCGAGACGCTCCGCCGGCTCATCGACCGCGCCACCGAGGGGCGCGGGCCGCCGAAAGGCTGACGGGCGCTCGGGGGCTCCCGGCGAGAGGCACGAGAGCCCAGGTTCTGCCCGGCGCCGGAGCGCGGCCCCTGGCGTGCGGCGTCGGGAAGTGGTGCGCCGAACGTGCCGCTTCCGGCCGACCCGGCGAGAACGAGGGTGAGGCACTCCTGCCGAGAGTGACGATGTCCGACAGGCCTGACCGCGCGGCCGCCGCGCCTCCGTGGTCCTACGCCGCGGCGCTCGCGCTCGCCGCCGCAGGACTCGCGATCACGTACGTCCTCCTCGGGGCGCTCGGCGGTGAGCGGTACGTCTTCGTCCTCGCCGCGGTCGCGCTCGCTGCGGTCCTCGGCGGCACCGCGCCGGGGCTCGTCGCCGCCGCGGCGAGCACGGCCGGCTTCGCCTGGCTGTTCCTCGAGCCCCGGGGGAGCCTGCGCGTCGCGAGCCGCTCCGACCTGCTCGCGCTCGCCGGGTACCTCGCGAGCGCGAGCGTCATCGCGGTGGCGGTCGGCGCCTTCCGGGCCGCGGATCGCCGCACGCGCCGCGCGCTCGCCGAGACGCGCGCCGCGCAGGAGCGCCTGCGCCTCATGACCGAGGGCGTCCACGCGCACGCCATCCTGCTCCTCGATCCGAACGGGCTCGTCACGGGCTGGAACGCCGCCGCGGAGCGGCTCACCGGCTGGCCCGAGGCCGAGATCCTCGGCAGGAGCTTCGCGCTGTTCCACACGCCCGAGGAGCGCGAGGCCGGCCGTCCCGAGCAGCTGCTCTGGCGGGCCACGCGGGACGCGCGCGCGGAGGAGGAGGGCCTCCGGGTGCGCAAGGACGGGACCCGCTTCTACGCGAGCGTCGTGCTGAGCGCGGTGCGGGACGAGCAGGGGCACCTCGGCGGGTTCGCCCACGTGCTGCGGGACGTCAGCGACCGGCGCCGCGCGGACGAGCTGGATCGGTTCATGATCGAGGCGGGCGCCGCGCTCGCCGAGTCGATGCACCCGGAGCGGATGCTCGAGCAGCTCGCGCGCCTCGCGGTCCCGGCCCTCGCCGACGCGTGCACGATCGAGACGCTCGACGAGGAGGGGCGCCTGCGGCTCGTCGCGCTCGCCCACGCGGACCCACGCCGCGAGCACGCGCTGCGAGACCTGCGGCTCCGCTTCCCGCCCGACCCGGCGACCTCGCCGGTGTGGCAGGTGCTCCGCAGCGGTCAGCCGGAGCGCGCCTCGGAGGGGGACTCCGCCGCGCTGGCCGCGCTCGCCCCGGACCCGGAGCACCGGGAGGCCCTGCGCTCGGAGGGCCTGCGCGCCTGGCTCGTCGTGCCGCTCGCGACCGGACGGCGGAACCTCGGGGTGCTCACGCTCGCCATCACGAGCCCCGACCGCGCGCTGGGCCCGCGCGAGCTCGGCGTCGCGCGCGACCTCGCACGCCGCGCGGCGCAGGCGATCCACAACGCGGGCCTGTACGTCGAGATGCAGCGCGCCGGGCGCGAGCGCGACGAGGTCCTCGCGATCCTCTCCCACGACCTGCGCGCGCCGCTCGGCGCCGTGTTCGCCTCCGCCCGGGCGCTCCGCTCCGACGCACCGGAGGGCCCGGGAGGCGAGCGGATCCGGCGCGGCGCCGCCGCGATCGAGCGCGCCGCGGAGGCCATGTCGCGCCTCGTCGCGGACCTGCTCGACCTCGCGAGCCTCGAGGCGGGCCGGCTCGTCGTCAACCGTCGACCCGAGCACACCGCCGCGCTCGTGCACGCCGCGGCGGACGCGCAGCGGGAGGCGGCCGGCCGCGCCGGGGTGACCCTCGTCGCGGAGGCCGCGGGGACCCTCCCCGACGTCGACGCGGACCGCGAGCGCGTCCTCCAGGTGCTCGGGAACCTGCTCGCCGACGCGCTCGACGGGACGGAGGGGGGCCTCGTCACGGTGCGGGCACGGGCCGTGGACGGCGGCCGCGCCGTCGCGTTCGAGATCGAGGACAGCGGGCGCATGATCCCGGAGGATCAGCTCGCGCACTTCTTCGACCGGTTCAGGCGCGGCCGCGGCGCCTCCGCGCGCGGCGCGGGCCTCGGGCTGGCGGTCGCGCGCGGCATCGTGGAGGCGCACGGCGGTCGCATCTGGGCGGAGAGCCGCTCCGGGCAGGGGAGCCGCTTCACCTTCACGCTCCCGGCGGCCGCGCCATGGCAGGCGCACTCGCCCGCCGAGGCGCTCGCGACGCGCGCCCCCGGGTGAGCGCTCGTCGTCAGCCGGCGACGGCGGTTTGCTCGAGCGCCGAGGTGCTCGCGGTGGGCAGCGCGAAGCGGACCATGGTGCCGACCCCCGGCGTGCTCTCGGCCCAGATCCGCCCCCCGTGCGCCTCGATCAGCGCGCGGGCGATCGCGAGGCCGAGGCCGGTGCCCGCGTAGGGCGCGGAGCGGCCCCGCCGGAACCGATCGAACACGTGCGGCAGCTCCTCCGCGGGGATCCCGGGCCCGGTGTCGCGCACCTCGAAGACGACGTGATCCCCCTCCACGCTCACGCTGATGGCCACGTGCCCGTGTGCGGTCGCCTTGACAGCGTTCGAGGTGAGGTTGCCGAGGACCTGCAGGACGCGATCGTGATCGCACGACACGAGCGGCAGCTCCTCCGGCGCGCGGCAGCGCACCTCGAGCCCCTTCGTCTCCGCCTGGGGGCGGATGACGTCCGCCGCCTCCCGCGCCAGCGTCTGCGGCGCGAGCGGCTCGCGATGCATCGACAGGCCGCCCCCCTCCAGGCTGGCGAGGTCGAGCAGGTCGCCGATGAGGCGGTTCATGCGGTCGCCCGCGCTCGCGATCCGCGCCGCGGTGGTGCGCACGCGCTCCGGATCCCCCGCCGCGGCGCCCCCGAGCAAGCGCGCGCCCATGACGATCGCGCTGAGCGGGGTGCGCAGGTCGTGGGAGACGATGGCGAGCACCTCGTCGCGGCGCCGCACGGCGTCCTCCGCCTCCTGCTGCGCGCGGCGCGTCTCGGTGACGTCCTGGAACGCCGCGACGGCGCCGGTGATGCGGCCGAAGGCGTCGCGGATCGGGGCGGCGTTGTTGAGGATCGTGGCGCGCGTCCCGTCGAAGCGCACGATGTCGATGAGCTCACCCGTCACGGTCTCGCCCCGGAGCACCGCGCGCTGGATGGCCCAGTCTCCGGGCGCGAGCGCGAGGCCGGTCTCCGCCCAGGCGCCCCGGTAGGCATCGAGCGCGGCGTCGCCGCCCCAGATGTGGCGGGCGTGATCGTTCGAGCTCGCCGCGCGGCCGTCGGGCCCGGCGATGACGACGCCGACGGGCAGCGTCCGCAGGATGGTCTCGAGCCGGAGCCGCTCGTCCTCGGCCACCTTGCGCGCCTCCACCTGCTCGGTGACCTCGGTCACGAGGAGGAGGACGTCGGCCCCGTTCTCGCCCGGGATGGGCCGCACCGACCAGCGCCACCAGGTCGCGCCGCGCGCGAGGCCGTCGTGCCGGTACTCGGGCGTGTCGGCGGGCTTGCCGGTCGCCGCGACCCTCCGGAGGACCTCGACGAGCCCGGACTCGCGCGCGTTCGGCACGAAGTCCTCGATCCGGAGCCCCTCGATCCCGAGCTGCGCGAACGGCGCGTCCAGGAACGAGAGGTAGGTCCGGTTGGACCACTTCGCGCGGAGGTCCCGCCCGTCGAAGATCACGATGCCGGCGGGCGCCTCGCGGAACACCGCCTCGAAGCGGCGGCGCTCCGCCTCGACGATCACGAGCGACTGCGCGGCCGCCGCCTCGGCGTGGCGGCGGTCGGTGACGTCGCGGAACCGCACGGCGACGTGCTCGAGCCGGCTGCCCTCGCGGACCGGCTGGTAGCTCGCCTCGACGCAGCGGCGCCCGGCGGGCAGGTCCGTCCAGAGCTCGTACTGCACCGACTCCCCGGAGAAGGCGCGCTCGATGCGCGGCGCCATCGCGTCGAACGCGTCGAGGCCGATGATCTCCACGAGCGGTCGCCCGAGCAGGTCCGCGGTGGGGAGCCCGCGCATCGCGGCGTAGGCGGGGTTCACCGCTCGCAGGCGCAGCCCGCGGTCGAGGAGGATCATCGAGTCCGGGGAGGTCTCGAAGATCCGCTCGTGCAGCACGAGCGAGGCGTTCGCGGCGACGAGCTTCTTCGCCATGTCGTCGAAGGCGCGCCCGAGGCGGACGATCTCTCCGGGACCGGTGACCTCGGCGAGGTCGGCGCTCCCGCGGCCGAGCTCCTGGACGTGCTGCTCGAGGCGGCGCAGCGAGCGGGCGATGCGCCGGGTGACGAGGATCGAGACCAGCACCGCCAGCGACGCCGCGGCGGCCCCGAGCCCCGCGGCGCGGGCGATGGCGGTGCGGAAGGGCGAGGCGACGTCGGCGAAGGAGCGGCTCGCGACGGCGGACCAGCCGACGAGGCTCACCGGCACCGTCGCCGTGATGGCGCCGCCGTCGGGGGTCCTCCGCGCGATCTCCCCCCCGCGGAGCGCCTGCGCGACCGCGGCCGTGTCGAGCACGCCGCCCGCCGGCCCGCCCGCGCCCGGCCGGCGGAAGACGATCTCGCCGCGGCGATCGGCGAGCGCGATGTCGGCGCGGCCGAGCCGCTCGAAGGGGAGGGAGAGCTCGCCGAGGCGCGTCGCGTCCACGGTGGCGAGGACGATCCCCTTGAGCTCGCCGCCTTCCCGGATCCCGCGCGCGATCGCGACGCTGCGCGCGCCGTCCGCGTCCGCCGCGCGGACGTCGCTCACGGTGAAGACCGCCCCGGCGAGGATCCGCCGCAGGTCGTCGCGCCCCGCCGTCGAGCGCCCGACGAGCCTGCGGTCGCTCGAGGCGACGAGACGCCCGTCGGGGGTCACCCAGGAGAGATCCCGGACGGAGACGTACTCCTGGTCGGCGCGAGAGAGGAGGAGATCGACCACGTCCGGCGCGAGCCGTCGCGTCGCGATCGCGTCGCCGACGAGCTCCTCCTGGCGGAGCACGTCGCGCACGAACCCGTCGAACGCGTGGGAGGCCGCGCGGGCGAGCTCGAGGTTCGCGTCGAGCTCGGCCTCGATGCGCTCGCGGTACACGACCGCCCCCGCGCACGCCGAGATGGCGACGAACGGAACGAGCCACGCGAGGACCACGAGGACCACGCGCCCGGTGATGGAGCGCCAAAGCGGAATGCCCCCCATTGCTGCCGATCAACAGCTCACGCACCTCTGCGCATTCCGTACGCAAGGGTGGGCGCCGGTGCGTGCGCCCGCTCGGTGGGACGGAGGGCGAGCCCCTTCGCCTCGCGAGGTGCGTCACGGCTCCGCCCCGAGGGGACGTCCCCTGGAGCGTCGGGTTGCGCGGTGCGGGGCCGCTGCCAGCTTGTCGAGCAGCACCATGATCGAGATCCGCGACCCCGGCCTCCTCGCGAGCCTCATCGAGCTCGAGCTCGTGCGGTTCCGCCACGCGGAGGGCGTGCTCCGCGTCCCCTCCTCGCTCGTGGACCTGGCCGACGCGCTCGAGCGGGTCGCCGCGATCCTGCGCGAGGCCGACGACCGCGGACAGGCGGTGGACCTCGGCGACGGCGTGATGCGGCTCCTCCAGCAGTTCCGGGGCATGCTCCGCACGGTGGGCGGGGCGCCCGCCGAGGCGTGATTGCGCTGTCCGCCAGGGCTTTCCCCTGCCGCGGCGAACGCCGGCTGCCTGCGCTGTGGCTCACCCGCGCGGCCTGAAGCGCGCGGCGTCGATGATCGACCAGAGGTGGACGATCCACCCGAGGAACACGAGCCAGAGCAGGCCGGCGAGCACGAACATCACGAGCGCGAGGAGCGGGCGTCCCTGGATGAGCTGACCGAGCCCCGGGATGAAGAAGCTCGCCAGCGCCGCGATCACGTTGCCCGTCGATCCCTGTCCCGCCATGCCGTTCCTCCCGCCCCCGGGCAGCATAGCGAGGAGGGCGGGATCGCGCAGCCGAGGGTGGCGCGGGGAGGCGCCGCGCCGCGGCGGCGCGCGCCCGGCGTCGTTCACCCCGAGTGAGCGACGCTGTAGGCGTGTGAGCGCAACGGGCGTGTAGACGGTGTGTGAAATGTGGACGCGTGGAGGTGTCCTGTTCACAGGCCCTTTGGGGACATGGAAAAGCGACGCGCGATCGTCGGACAGTACGCGTCACCGACCGTGATTCGGCCGGGGAGGGGCTCACCATGAAGACGATCGTAGCGCTCGTGCTCGCGCTGTCAGCGCAGGCGGCGCTTGCCCAGCAGGGCAAGGTCGAGATCACGCGCGCCGACGCGGATCTCGGCACCGGCATGCTGTTCGTGAAGGGGCAGGGCTTCGGCGCCCAGGCCGCGACGGTCCTCGTCGGCAGGACCGTCCTCGACGTGAAGAGCCACTCGCCCACCGACGTCGTGGCGGCGCTGCCGCAGGGAATGCCCCCGGGCACCTACCGGCTCACCGTGGTGCAGGCGCCGGGAAACGCGAGCGCGACGATGGACGTGACGATCGGCGCCGAGGGAGCGCAGGGGCCCGCCGGGCCCGCCGGGCCGGCCGGACCGGCCGGGCCGCAGGGCGCGACGGGGCCGCAGGGGCCGCAGGGGCCGCGCGGTGACATGGGACCCCAGGGGCTCACGGGGCCGCAGGGAGCGACCGGACCGGAGGGGCCGCGCGGCTTCGTCGGGCCGATGGGGCCGGCGGGGCCGCAGGGCGAGACCGGGCCGGCCGGCCAGATCGGGCCGATGGGACCGGCGGGTCCGCAGGGCGCGAACGGCGTCTCCGGCTACCAGATCCTCTCCCGCTCCGTGTTCGTGAACCCGAGCACGCTGACGACGCAGCAGATCACGACCACGTGCCCGAGCGGCAAGAAGGCGCTCTCCGGCGGCGCCCGCTCGGATCGTCTCGGCACGCTCGTCGGAACGTATCCGAGCGCGGACGGCCTGGCCTGGATCGGCGAGTTCGCCACGCAGCCCGAGGCGTACGCCGCCAAGGTGACCGTCATCTGCGGGTACGCCTTCTAGTCGGCTGGCGACCGCTCGACCGCGGTCGATGACGCGCGCCCCGGCCCGCCCGCGAGCGGGCCGGGCACGCGCGTCTCGTCATCAGCTCGCGGCGGCGCCCGCCTCCTGGCGCGCCGCGTCCCACGGCAGCGTCACGAGGAACGTCGCGCCGCCTCCCGGCGTGTCGCGGATCTCCACGCGCCCTCCGTGTGCCTCGACGATGCGCCGGACGACCCACAGCCCCACGCCCACGCCGCCGAGGCGGCGACCGCCCTCGAGCTGCGCGTAGCGGGCGAACACGCGGGTCCGCGCCTCCGGCGGCACGCCGGGGCCGTGATCGCGGACCGACACGACGGGGCCGGCGGCGCTCGCGGCGATGGAGAGCTCGACCGGACCTCCGCCCGCGTGCCGCGCGGCGTTCGCGAGCAGGTTCGTGAGCACCTGCTCGAGGCGGAGCCTGTCCCAGCGGCCCGGCGTCGCGGCGGGGACCGACAGCGTGAGCGCGCAGCCGACGCGGGCGAGCGGCTCCTGCATCCGCTCCGCGACCTCGCGGGCGATCGCCGACAGATCCGCGTCGGAAGGGACGACCTCCGCGCGCTGGCCGGGTCGGGACACGTGGAGGAGATCGTCGAGCAGCCGTGCGATCCGCTGGCACTGGGCCGCCGCGCGCTCGAGCCGGCGGTGCTCGTCCTCCGCGGAGCGATTCGTCCGCTCGCGCGCGCGGAGCAGCGAGTCGACGAGGAGCTGCAGCGACGCCATGGGGGTGCGGAGCTCGTGCGAGGCGACGACGATGAGCTCCTCTCGCGCGCGGAGCGCGGCCTCGAGCACGGCGGCGCGCCGCTCGAGCGGCTCCTCGCCGGCGCGCGCCCGCCCGGGAGCGATGACCTCGCAGGCTCCGCCGCGGAGCGAGAGGGTCCGATCGTGGTAGCGCACGACCTCGAGCGCCGTGCCGGCGTCGCAGCCGTCGAGCCCGTAGCTGCACAGCGCGAGCAGCCTGCGCCGCGCGAAGGCGGCGCTCACGCGCGCCTCATACTCCAGGAAGCCCGGGGCGCCGCACGCGCCCTCCGGGCCCGCGCTGCCGGCGACGCGGAGCCCGGTGAACCCCGCGCGGCGGGCCGCCTCCTCGCGCACGAGCCAGCTCTGCACGACCCGCGCGCCGTCGTCGCCGCCCGCCGCGCGGTACCAGCGCTCGTGCTCGAGGATCTCGAGCTGCCCGCGCGCCTCCCGCGCGCCGAGATCGGGCACCGCCGCGGCGAGGGCACGCCGCGCGGCGTCCGCCTCGAGCGGCGCCGCCGTCACCCAGACGCAGCGCTCCCCCTGCTCGAGCCCCCGGCGCAGGAAGGGGACGAGGACGTCCCCGAGCTCTCGCGCGGTCCGATGGAAGAGGCAGACGTGGCTGCCCCACCGCAGCCGGCCGAAGCCGTCGATCCCGCTGTCGGTGGAGGCGTGCATCCATCGGCTCCTACGGCTCGCGCCGAGGTGCCGCAACTCCTGAGGGGGCGGCGGGGTCTCACGTAGCTCGGCGGAGCGTCGCCCGAACGGGAGATGCGCGCGACGCCGGCGCGGCGGGGCCCGCGGCGCTCGCGGAGATCCAGCGCGTCAGCCGCGGGAGCCGCTGCCCGGGCGGACGAGGCGCGCGGGGAGGAACACGAGCGGAACGACGAGCACCGCCAGCACGAGCAGCTCGCCCCAGCCGAGCCGGCGGGCGAGGAGCGCGTACGCGCTGAGCAAGGCGATCGTGAGCGGGACGAATCGGCGCTGGCGCCAGCGCCCGCTCCGGGCGAACCAGGCGACCGAGATCGCCGCGAGCGCGGTGAGGAGGACGACGAGGAGCTCGACGCGGCCGATGCCCATGCGTCGCGGATGATCGACGGGCGTGCCTCTGCGCGCAAGGGCCCGCGCGCCGGTGCGTCCGCCGGTGTATGGGAGTGGAAACGCGCCCGAGGAGCCCGATGCCGCGCCACCCCCGCGTCGCCCCAGTCGTCGCCAGCCTGTCCCACGACGTCTACAGCGCGCTCGCCGCCCGGGCGCGCGAGCGGCCCGGGCCGGTCCATCCCCTCCACGTCGGCGACACGTGGCTCGATCCGCTCCCCGCCGCGCGCGCCGAGGCGCAGCGCGCCGACGCGCACCCGCGGCTCCACGGCTACGCTCCGGTCCAGGGAGAGCCCGCGCTGCTCGCCGCGATCCTCCGCCGGCTCGCGTCGCGCCACGGCGTCGAGGTGGATCCGGCCTGCCTGCAGGTGATGCCCGGCGCGACCACCGGGCTCGCCATCGTGGTCGGGGCGCTCCTCTCGCCCGGCGACGAGCTCGTCGTGCCGTCCCCGTTCTGGCCGCTCATCCGCGGGATCGCCATCTCCCACGGGTGCACCAGCGTGGAGGTCCCGTTCTTCACGCGCTTCGCGGAGCCGGGCTTCGATCCGGAGGCCGCGCTCGAGCGGGCGATCGGGCCGCGCACCGCGGCCATCTACGTGAACGCCCCCAACAACCCCACCGGGCGGCTGCTCCCCGACGCCGTCGCCGAGGCCATCGCGGCAGTGGCGCGCCGGCACGACCTGTGGGTGATCGCGGACGAGGCCTACGAGGACCTGGTGCACGCCGGGGAGCACCGGCCGCTGTGGCGCCGCCCCGACCTCGCGGGGCGCACCGTCGTCACCCACACGCTCTCGAAGAGCCACGCGCTCGCCGGGGCGCGCATCGGCTACACCCACGGCCCGCCAGAGGCGATGCGCGCCATACGGGCGCTCCAGTTCCACGAGAGCTACTGCGCCGCGCGTCCCATGCAGTTCGCCGCGGCCGCCGCGCTCGACGGGGGCGACGCCTGGCTCGCCGAGGCCCGCGCCGCGTACGCCGCCGCCGGTCGCGCCGCCGCGGCCGCCGTCGGCATCCCGCCCCCCGAGGCGGGGACGTTCCTCTTCTTCGATGCGGCGAAGGCGTTCGCGCCGGGTGAAGGGCTGCCCGGCTTCCTGGAGCGGTGCCTGGAGGCGGGCGTGCTCCTCACGCCCGGGCCGGCGTGCGGGCGGGACTACGAGAGCTGGGTGCGGCTCTGCTTCACGGCCGTGCCTCCGGACGCGCTCGCCGACGCGCTCGCCCGGCTGAGCGCGGTGCTCGGGCGCTGAGCGCCCCGCCCCGTGCGGAGCGGTCTTCCGCGCCGGCGCCCGCGCTCCGCTCAGGTTCCTCACCACGGCTCACTCCAGAAGGCGACCGTGCGGCGCGCCGAGCGATCGGAGAGCATGCCGGGGAGAGGAGCCAGAGCATGTTGCGCAGGTCGATGGGGATCGCCGCGCTCGCCGCCGGAGGGCTGGGGCTCGTGGTGGCTGTGCAGGGGAAGCGCTTCAACCGGCGCATCGCGCGCGAGGCGCACGCGCTCTGGACGCAGGAGAGCTCGGGGCCGGAGCGGCGCACCGCGCTCGAGGCGCTGCCGCCGCCGGTTCGGCGGTACGCGGAGGCGTCCGGCGCGGCGAGCCACGCGCCGGTCCGCGCCGCGCGTCTCCGCCACGGAGGCACCTTCCGGCCGCGCTTCGACCGTCCGTGGCTCGCGATCCGCGGAGTGCAGTACTTCGCGAGCGATCCGCCCGGCTTCGTCTGGTGGGGCCGCGTGCGCACGGGGGCCGGGCTCTGGATCGACGCGCGCGATCGCTCGCTCGCGGGCGAGGGGGGCATGCGGATCATGCTCGCGTCGTGCTGGAAGCTCGCCGACGTGCGGGGCCGCGAGGTGGGCGAGGCCTCGCTGCAGCGGCTCCTCGCGGAGATGGTCTGGTTCCCGACCGCCTTCCTGGACGCGCGCCACGTGCGGTGGGCGCCCATCGACGACACGCGGGCGCGGGCGATCCTGCGCGTCCGCGGCCTCGAGGTCGCCGTCGACTTCCACTTCGACGCGAACGGTGTCCCCTCCCGCATCACCGCAGAGCGCTACCGCGACGTGGACGGCGAGCCGGTGCTCACGCCCTGGACCGGCGAGTGCAGCGGCTATCGCGTGATCGACGGGATGCGGGTGCCGTTCCGGCTCGAGGCCTCCTGGCACGTGAGGGGGCGCACGGAGCCGTACGCCCGGTTCTCCGTCGACGAGCTCGAGCTCGATCGGCCCGAGGCGTTCCCGGGCTGAGGGCCGCGCGCCGCGAGTCCGGCGGCTCGCGCCGGGGTCACTCGGTCTGACGGCCGTCCGCCGCCGGCCCGCGCTCGCGGGCGCCGGCGATCCACCCCCGCCCCGCGTGGCGAGAGAGGGCGAGCTGCTGTCTCCGCGCCGCGAGGAGGCGGGCGTCCTCGCCGAACGTGGTCGGGTAGACGGGCGGCACGTCGCGCTGGCACATCTCGCGGTCCACGTTCACGAACGTGAACAGGCACGAGTTCGAGATCGCGCGCACGCTCCGGTCGCGGCTCCGCCGCTCGATGCTGGCCTCCACCGACACGAGGCTCCCCGCCGTGTGCACGACGCGGCTGGAGAAGTGCAGCGTGTCGCCGAGCCGCACGGGGTTCAGGAAGTTCACCCGGTTCACGGCCGCCAGCACCGGCCGATCCGGCGCCGCGAGCTCCGCGCAGATCGAGGAGAGCTCGTAGGCGCGGCGCATGAGGTAGCCGCCGAAGATCTTCCGGGGCACGTTCTCCTGCTCGGGGAACATGCGCTCCCAGGCGTCGGTGACGAGCCGCGCGGAGAGGAGCCCGGTGAACCCGGGCCGCTCCTGCTCCCGGTGGAGCCGGTCGAGCAGCTCGAACTCCTCGTGGCTCGGCGGCTCCTGCGAGGCCGCGACGTAGCGCCGGTACTCGTCCCGGCGCTCCTCCGCGCGGCGCGCCCGGCGCCGCGTGAGCTCGTCCTCGTAGTCGAGCGGCGGCAGCGGCACGCTCTTCGCCTCGTCGCCCTCGCCGATCCGGGCGACCATCGTGAAGTAGCAGGAGGCGACGTGGAGCGGCGCCTCGCCCGCGAGGCCCGGCTGCGTCACGCGGATGCCCACCTCCATGGAGGTCCGGCCGACGTGGTTCACCCGCGCGACGAGGTCGAGGTCGCGCTCCACGTCGGCCGGGTTCCGCACGAGGATGTTGTCCACCGCCGCCGTGACGACCCGCGCCTGCGGGTGGGCGCGCCGCGCGTACGCGAGCGCAGCCTCCTCGGCGAGCTTGTCGAGGACCTCAAGGAGCAGCCCGAAGCGCAGGTTGCCGTGGAGCGGCTCGTCCACGACCTTGTAGCGGCGCTTCAGGGACGGCTCCCGGGAGAGGGGCAGCGTCAGGGCGAGATCCGTGTCCTTGGGGGTCATGTCGCTCTCCATCATGGCTCGCCTCGCCCCGCAGCGCGCGCGGCCCGAACCTGATGGATGCGACCGGGCGGGCGCACGGGCCCATCGAGGGACACGCGAATTTGTCGGCTCGCCGCATGTTGCTTCGGGCGGGCGAGCGCCAGTTCGGACGCACCTTCGCTCACACACAGGCCAGGAGGCACACAGACGATGTCGTCTCGAAAGTTCTGGAAGCTCGGAGTCGTGGCTGCGCTCGTCAGCGCGCTCTCCGCCTGCGGCTCGAGCAGCGGCAGCGGCGCGGTCCGCGTGCGCCTGGTCGACGCGCCCGGCGATTATCAGGCGCTCGACCTCGAGGTCCGGCGGGTGGAGATCCACGCCGACGGCGGTGACTGGATCGTGCTCGGCACGCCCGACGCCCAGGTCGATCTCCTCTCCCTCACCGGCGGCGTGAGCGCCACGCTCGTCGACGGCGCGACCATCCCCGCCGGCAGGTACACGCAGCTGCGCCTCGTGCTCGGCCCCCGGAACACGGTCACGCTCGCGGACGGAAGCGTCCACGACCTCACCGTCCCGTCCGGCCAGCAGTCGGGCGTGAAGCTCACCGTGAACTTCGAGGTCGCGCCGAACACCACCCGCGACGTCGTCGTCGACCTCGACGCCCACCGGTCGGTCTTCGTCCACGAGACGGGGGCCTCGGAGAAGTTCATCCTGCGGCCCACCGTGCGCGCCGTGGACGTGCTCGCGACCGGAGCGGTCGAAGGCAAGCTCACCGACGCCGCGAGCGGCGCGGGCCTCCCCGGCGTGCTCGTCACCGCGCAGGCGCTGTCCGCGACGGGCCAGCCCTCGATCGTGCGCGCCGCGCTCACCGGCGCCGACGGAACGTACGTCCTCGATCTGCTGGACGCGGGCGGGACCTACTACGTCGTGAGCCAGCCGGTGGTCGGGGCGGCGGCGTACGCGCCGCGTGCGAGCGGCGCGATCGCGATCACGGGGCCGACGGCCGTCGTGGCCTGGGACGCGGCGTTCGAGCAGGCCTCGCAGGTGGGGACGCTCTCGGGCGGCATCTCGCCCGCCGCGAGCGTGTCGCAGGCCGACGAGGTGGAGGTGCGCCAGAGCCTCGACGCGGGCGGCTCGCCCAGGGAGCTCATCGTGCGCACGGCGCCCGGCGCGGTCGCCGGCGGGGTGGAGAGCTACTCCGTCTCGTCCCTGCCCGCGGCGGCTTACACGGTCCTCGCCAGCCGCCGGACCGTGGACGCCGACGGCAACGAGACGGTCACGGTGAGCGCGCCCGTGAGCGCCAGCGTCCCGGCGGCCGGGACGGCCACCGCCGATCTCGTCCTGCCATAGGGTGGAGCGGACGGGGGCTCGCGCCGGATCCGGCGCGGGCCCCTCCGTGCGTCACGGCGCCGGGTCGGCGGCGACGATGTCGTAGTTGTGCACGGTGGGCTCCGGGTCGATGAGGAACTCCGCGTCGCGCGGCAGCGCGCGCGTTCGCGAGATGTCCTCCCCCGCGTACGCGTGGATGGCCTCGCGCGACGCCCAGTAGCTCACGACCATGAAGTGCGACTCCGAAGGTCCGTCCTCCCGGTACATGGCGTAGCCGAGGTTTCCCGGGATCTGGCGGAACTTCCGGACCGCCTCGGAGGCGTACGCCGCGTACTCGTCGGCGCGGGCGGCAGGGGTGCGGCCGTGCCAGACGCGGGCGACGCGGGCGCCGGCCGGAGCGGCGGCGCCCAGCCCGGCCTTCGGAGCGGGCCGCGCAGCCGGGGCCGCGCAGGAGATCGCGAGGAGCAGCAGCGAGAGGGAGATGGCGCGCACGGCGGGCCTCCTTCGGTGGACGAGCGCGCGCGATCATGTCGCGGCCGAGGGCCGTGCACCCACGCCTCTCGGGTGCACGCACGGACCGCGCGCTGCCCCTCTTTCGTCACACCGGGTGACGACCCGTCTCGGAGGCCGGAGCGCCCCGCTCGTCGGGGCGGGCGATCTCGAGCGCCTTCATGCGGGACTTGAGCGTGGAGGGGCTCACGCCGAGGAGCGACGCGGCGCCGCCCCTGCCCCCGACGCGCCAGCCGGACCGCTCGAGCGCGGCGATCATGTTCCCGCGCTCGATCGCGCGCACGCGCTGGTCGGTCAGGACCTCGCCGTCGACCCGCTCCGGCGCCGCCGCGCCGCTCGACGGCGTCGCGACGTCCGGCTCGGGCAGCGCCCGGTCCAGGTGGAGCCGGCCGTCGGGGGAGGTGATGATCGCCCGCTCGATCACGTTCCGCAGCTCCCGCACGTTCCCGGGCCAGGGATACGACCTGAGGGCGGCGGCGTCCGCCGCGTCGGGCGGGGCGATGCTCCGCCCGAGGCCGCGGGCGAGCTGCTCCGCCATCGCTGCGGCGAGCAGCACGACGTCGTCACCGCGCTCGCGCAGCGGCGGGAGCGGGAGCGGGAAGACGCTCAGCCGGTAGAAGAGATCCTGCCGGAACCCGCCCTCGCGGGCGGACCGCTCCAGGTCCCGGTTCGTCGCGGCGATGACGCGCACGTCCACCTTGCGCGTGCGCGAGCTCCCCACCGGCTCGAGCTCTCCCTCCTGCAGGACCCGCAGGAGCTTGCCCTGCAGCTCCAGGGGGAGCTCGCCGATCTCGTCGAGGAAGATCGTCCCGCCGTCGGCGAGCACGAACCGGCCGTCCCGCCGCTGCGTCGCGCCGGTGAACGCGCCGCGCTCGTGCCCGAAGAACTCGCTCTCGATGAGGGTGGCGGGGATCGCCGCGCAGTTCACCTTCACGAGGGGACGGCCGCGCCGGGCGCTCCGCTCGTGGATGGCCCGGGCGAAGAGCTCCTTGCCGGTGCCCGTCTCGCCGAGGAGGAGCACCGTCGCGTCCGTCGCCGCGACCTGCGCGACGCCCTGGAGCGCCCGGCGCAGCGCCGGGCTCCTGCCCACGATCTCGTGGAACCCGTGCTCGGCCGCGAGCTCCTCGCGGAGGTAGGCCGCCTCCGCGCTCAGCGCGCGGATCCTCCGCTCCGCCTCGAGGCGCTCGTCCACGTTCCTCAGGATGAGCGTGTAGAACGGCCGCCCCCGCACCTCGAACCGCGAGAGCGTCGCCTCGGCCGGGAAGGGCTTCCGCCCCGGCGGCTCGGCCACGAGGTCGCCCGGGATCCACAGGGCGCGCTCGCCGCCCGTTCGCCGCTCGAGCTCGCCGGTCAGCGCGCGGAGCCTCGCCGTCGCGGGGCCGCCCAGGAGCTCGTCCGCCGGCCGCCCGTGCAGCCCGCCGGCGGCGCAGCCGAACACCTTCTCGGCGGCGGCGTTCATGAGCGTGATGCACAGGTCTCCGTCGAGCTCCACGATCCCGTCCATCGCGCTGCCGATGAGCCCGGCGAGCTTCTCCTGGCGCTCGCGCAGATCCTGCTCGACGCGGACGCGCCGCATCTCCGCGAGCGCGCGGTTCGCGAAGATCCGGAAGAGCGGGAGGAGCCGCTTCTCGGCGGGCATGGGCCGGGTGTCCACGACCGCCAGGTGGCCGAGCACGCGGTCGTCGGGGTCGAGGAGGGGAACGCCGAGGTAGCTCACGGCCCCGGGGAGGGGGGACTTCACCTCGGGGTACAGCTCGGTCACGCGATCGGGGACGTGGACGACGCGTCGCTCGCGCACCGCCGTCTCGCACGCCGTGCCGGCGATCACGTACTCGTGGCCCTCCACCCATCGCCCGTCGAACCAGAACGCGAGCGCGCGCAGCCACCTGCGGCGCTCGTCGTACTCGGTGAGCCATGCGCCGCAGGTGTCGAGGGCGCGCGCGAGGTTCCTGACGAGCGCCCGGTAGAACTCCTGCCCCGTCGCCGAGGCGGTCCCCTCGACGACGGCGCGCAGGGCGAGCTCCTCGTCGATCCGCCGCTCCCCGATCCCGTGCTCCATGTCCGGCTCCGCGGCGACGGTCCGCGGCGCCGCGCCGCGCCCGGAACATAGCGAGGCCGAGGCGGCGCGCCCGGATGAAAGCCCGTCGCGGTGCGCGGCGAGATCTCGTCCACGACGAGGTCTCGCCGCGACCCCGCCGGGCCGGCCACGCCCGGAACCCAGCGGATTCCCGTGGTGTCGGTCCGGAGTCCGGCGTGGCACGGCGCCTGCGATTCCCCTCCGTGCCCAGCGAGCGAGACCGATGGCCGGTCCACCGGGCGACGGAGAACGACGATGGAGACGCCCACGATGCAGACCCCCACGACGCAGACCGCCACGACGATGAAGCGGCCTTCCCGCACGCCCGTGCCGATGAACGGCGTGGACACGCCGACGCTCTTCGCGACCATCGGGGCGGTGAAGCAGCAGCCCGAGCTCGGGAGCTTCCAGTTCCGGGCGACGAACCACTGGCAGCAGGGCACCCACAGCCGGACCCGCATCGAAGGGTTCAGCGGCGCGGGCGGCGAGCACGCGCACGCGCGCGAGTTCAGCTACGACGCCGATCACCCGGCCGTCCTCACCGGGCGCGACCAGGGGCCGACCCCGGTCGAGTTCCTGCTCCACGCGATCGCGGCCTGCCTCACGGCAGGGATCGCCAACATCGCCGCGGCGCGCGGCGTGACCCTCTACGAGGTCGAGTCCACCGTCGAGGGCGACATCGACCTGCGTGGGATCCTCGGGCTCTCGGCGGAGGTCCGCAACGGCTACCGCCAGCTCCGCGTGAGCTTCCGGATCAAGGGCGACGCGCCGGCGGCGAAGCTCGAGGAGATCGTCGCGCAGTCGCGGGCCCGCTCGGCGGTCTACGACGTGCTGACGAACGGCGTCCCGGTCGCGGTCTCGGTGAACGCAGCGTGAAGTGCCGATGGGGACCGCCGGCCGACGCGCGACGCGCGCCCGCCGGCGGCCTCCCGCCACGCTCCTCGGGGAGATGCCATGAAGCGCACGGACGTGGTCGTCGTCGGAGGTGGGCAGGCAGGTCTCGCCGCGAGCCGCTGCCTCCAGGCGCGCGGCGTGGATCATACGGTCCTGGAGCGCGGGCGCGTCGGCGAGCGCTGGCGCTCGGAGCGCTGGGACTCGCTCCGGCTGCTCACCCCCCGCTGGCAGTCGCGGCTCCCGGGCTTCTCCTACCGCGGCCCCGATCCGGACGGGTTCATGTCCCGGCGCGAGGTGATCGGGTACCTCGAGGCGTACGCGCGCTCCTTCGCGGCGCCGGTCGAGGCGGGCGTCGCCGTCCACGCGGTCGAGCGCGACGGCGACGGCTACCGGGTGACGGCCGATCGCGGCGCGTGGCGCGCCCGGAGCGTCATCGTCGCCACCGGTCACTGCGACCGGGCCCACGTCCCACCGCTCGCGGCAGAGCTCCCCGCGGACGTCGTCCAGCTCGTCCCGGCGCGCTACCGGAACCCCCGGGCCCTGCCCGCCGGCGGAGTCCTCGTGGTGGGCGCGTCCGCGACCGGCCTCCAGCTCGCGGACGAGCTCCACCGCTCCGGCCGGCCGGTGACGCTCGCGGTGGGCAGGCACGTCCGGCTGCCCCGGCGCTACCGCGGCCGCGACGTGATGGAGTGGCTCGACGCGACGGGCATCCTCGACGAGGGCGCGGACGCCGTGGCGGACCTCGAGGCGGCCCGCCGCCAGCCGTCCCTCCAGCTCGTCGGCCGCCCCGACCATCGCACGCTCGATCTCGGCGTGCTCCTCGACGAGGGCGTCCGGCTCGTCGGACGGGTCCAGGGCGTCGAGGGCGGCCGCGTGCTCCTCGCCGAGGACCTGGACGAGACGATCGCGGCGGCGGAGCGGCGCCTCGCGCGGCTCCTCGGGCGGATCGAGGCCCACGTCGCGCAGAGCGGCGCGGCGGCGGTTCCGCCGCCGGAGCCCATCCGCGCCATCTCACCGCCCCCTGCCCCGCGCGCGATCGACCTGCGCGCGGACGGGATCCGGACGGTGATCTGGGCCACCGGCTACCGCCGCAGCTACCCCTGGCTGCGCGTGCCGGTGCTCGACGAGCGCGGCGAGATCCGCCACGCGGGCGGCGTCACCCCGGCGCCCGGGCTGTACGTGCTCGGGCTCCAGTTCCTGCGCCGCCGCAACTCGAGCTTCCTCGACGGCGTGGGCAAGGACGCCGCCGTCCTCGTGGATCACCTGGCCACGCGCCTCGCGCGCCGGTCCGCCGCCTGAAGGAGAGGAGAACACCATGACGACCACGACCGCCTCCCTCATCCGCCCCGAGTACGACGCGCTGGTCGTCGGGGCCCGCTGCGCCGGCGCCGCGACCGCGATGCTGCTCGCCCGCGCGGGGCTGCGCGTCCTGGTGGTGGACCGGGATCGCGAGGGGAGCGACACGATCTCGACCCACGCCCTCATGCGCGGCGGCGTGCTCCAGCTCGCGCGGTGGGGGCTCCTCGACCGGCTGCGCGCGACGGGCACCCCCGCCGTTCGCAGCGCGACGTTCCACTACGGGCACGAGGCGCTGCCGTTCGCGGTGAAGCCTCGCGACGGCGTGGATGCGCTCTACGCGCCGCGGCGGACGGTGCTCGACCCGCTCCTCGTCGACGCCGCCCGCGCCGCCGGCGCGCAGGTGGTCCACGGCGCCGCGCTCGCGGAGGTGGTCCGTGGCCCGTCGGGGCGGGTCGAGGGAGCGGTGATCGAAGGGCTCGACGGGAGCCGCGCGCGCGTGGCGGCGTCGATCGTGATCGGCGCCGACGGCGCGCGGTCGAGAGCTGCCCGCCTCGTGAGCGCCCCCACCGAGCGCGCGGGCCGCCACGCGTGCGGAGTGGTCTACGGGCACTGGTCGGGTCTCGAGGTGGAGGGCTATCACTGGTACTACCGCCCCGGCGTGAGCGCCGGCGCCATCCCCACCGGCGACGGGCGCACCTGCGTATTCGCCGCGCTGCCGCGGCCGCGGCTCCTGGACGCGCTGCCCGGAGGCGCGGACGCCGTCTACCGGGAGGTCCTCACCGAGGCTGCGCCCGAGCTCGCCGCCGCGCTCCGAAGCGCCCGCCTCGACGCGAGGCTCCAGCCCTTCCCCGGGATCCCTGGCTTCATGCGCCGTGCGTGGGGACCGGGCTGGGCGCTCGTCGGCGACGCCGGGTACTTCAAGGACCCGATCACCGCCCACGGGATCACGGACGCGCTGCGTGACGCGGAGCTGCTCGCGCGCGCGGTGGTGAGCGGCACCGAGGCCGCGCTGGCCGGCTACCAGACGGCGCGAGACGCGGCGTCGGTGGAGCTGTTCGAGGTCACCGATCGCATCGCCTCGTTCGAGTGGGACCTCGAGGAGGCGAAGGGGTTGCACAAGCTGCTCGCGCGCCACATGGCGAGCGAGGTGGAGCTGCTCGGCACGCTCGACGAGACCTCCGGCGGCGCGACGGGCCCGTCTGCCGCTCTCGGCGTCGCCGGCGGGATCGCAGGTCGCTGAGAGGTCCGAGAGGAGGCGGAGATGACGACGAGCGAAGCGTGGCCGAAGGGTGCTCCTCGCGTCGGTCAGCGGGCGGAGCGTCGGCGGAGAGTCGAAGCCGAGGACATCCGGCGTTTCACGGCGATCAGCGGGGACCGGAACCCGCTCCACTACGACGAGGCGGCCGCGCGCGCCTCGCGCTTCGGCGAGATCATCGTGCAAGGCGGGGTGACGAGCGCGATCCTGAACGCGGTGGTCGCCGAGGATCTGCCCGGGCCGGGGACCGTCTTCCTGCACGTGGACTGGAGCTTCAAGGCCCCGGCGCGCCCGGGGGACACGCTCACCGGCGCGGTCGAGGTGCTGAAGGTGCGAGAAGACAAGCCCATCACCGAGCTCAGGACCACCGTGACGCGCGGTGACGGCGTGGTGGCGCTGGAGGGGACGGCGCTCTGCTACACGGTGCCGCTGTAGAGAAGACCTCGCGTCTCGGGGCTCTCGCGCGCGCACCGCGCGGAACCGAAGCTCCCCGACGCCGAGGGTGAGGTGGTACCGTGGCCGCCAGCGCAGGCGTCGCCGCGGGCCGGGCGCCGGAGATCGCATCGTGCTCGAGCCGGACGTCACGCTCACCGACCTCGGCCTCGCCCTCGAGTGCGCCGCGTTCGCGGTGCTGCTCTCGAGGGAGGGCGGCGCGCGCGCACGGCGGTGGTTCGCCGGGTTCTTCGCGGTGCTCGGCGCTGCGGCGGCGCTGGGCGCGATCGAGCACGGGTTCGTGGCGGACAAGACCTCTTCGGTCGGCGCGGTCGTGTGGAGCGCGACGCTGCTCGCCGTCGGGCTCGGGGCGGTGGCCGGCTGGGGCGCGGGGGCGCGGCTCGTGCTCGGCCGCCGCGCCGCGCGTGCGCTGACGGGCGGGGTCGCGCTGGCGTTCGGCCTCTACGCGGCCGTGGTCCTCGGGGGCGAGCGGCGCTTCGCCGTGGCGATCGCCTTCTACCTGCCGGCGGCGCTCTTCCTCCTCGTGGCCTTCCTGCTCGCCGGCCGGCGCGCCGAGGCGCGCGTGAGCGCCGGCGCCTGGGGCCTCGGGCTGACCTTCGTGGCGGCGGCCATCCAGCAGGGACGCATCGCGCTCCACCCGCGGTACTTCGACCACAACGCCCTCTACCACCTCGTCCAGGCGGTGGGCCTGTACCTCGTCTTCCGCGGCGCCCGGCTCGCGACGCGCCCGGCGGCGACGCCCTGATCGGCGCCGCCGCCCGGGAGCCGGGTCGATCCGCCAGGACGAGGCCGGCGCGCCGTCCGGCCAGCCGCCGGCGGTGGCCTCCGCCACCCGCTCGCGGCTGAGGGGGCGGGTGCTCACATTCGATCCAGTGCGCGACGTCCGTCTGCTGAGCGAATCCCGTGTCGCCGAGCGGTCGCTCGCCGTGCTGGCGACCGGCGCGGCGCTCGCGTTCTGCTACCTCGCGCGCGAGCTCCTCGTCCCGAGCGTGGTCGGGATCATCCTAGCGTTCACCGTGCACCCGGTCGTCGCGGCGCTGGAGCGGCGCAAGGTGCCGCGGTCCGTCGCGGCTCTCCTGGGGACGCTCCTCGCCCTCGCGGTGGTGGCCGCCCTCGTCGCGCTGCTCTGGAACCGCGTCGCGGCCTTCCTCGACGAGCTCCCCAGCTACGAGGGGCGGCTGCGGGAGGCCTCCGCGGCGGTGGCGCGGCGGTTCGTGCACTTCCGCGCGCAGACCGAGCAGATCGCGAAGCCACCGTCGCGGCCGGGCGCGGTGCGCGTGGAAGAGGGGATCCCCTGGGGACAGGTCCTCGTCGGCACCGCGCAGGGCGCGATCGCGGTGGCCGCGGCGTGCACCGTCGCGATCTTCGTCCTCTACTTCGCGCTCGCGGAGGGACCGCGCTACCACGCCAAGTTCCTCGCGCACGCCGGCCGCGATCCCTCCGCGCGCGCCCGCGCGCTCGCGGCGTTCGAGGAGCTCCACCGCGACGTCGAGCAGTACATGCTGAACCGGGTCGGGCTGAACGCGCTCCTCGGGCTCGTCACCTGGGGGATCTACGCCCTGTACGGCCTGGAGCACGCGGCGGTGTGGGGGATGGCCACCGCGCTCCTGCACTTCATCCCGTACGTGGGCCCGGCGATCGGGCTCGCGCTCCCGACGCTCATGGCGCTCCTCCAGTACGGTTCGCTGAAGCACGTCCTCGCCGTCGGCGGGATCTACCTCGCGCTCGTGTCGATCCAGGGGAACGTCGTCGACCCGATCTTCCTCGGCAAGCAGCTCAGGCTGAACTCGCTCGCGGTGTTCCTCGGCTCGCTGTTCT
Source organism: Anaeromyxobacter soli (assembly GCF_022808855.1). Taxonomy (GTDB): domain Bacteria; phylum Myxococcota; class Myxococcia; order Myxococcales; family Anaeromyxobacteraceae; genus Anaeromyxobacter; species Anaeromyxobacter soli. Next base: position 131,815 of record NZ_JAKZLF010000007.1, on the reverse strand, counting down.
GGTTCTGGGTCTGGGGTCCCATCGGCCTGTTCGTGGCGGTGCCGGTGCTCTCGACCATCCGGATCGCGTGCAAGTACATCCCGCGGGTGGGGTTCATCTCGGACTTCCTCGCGGAGTAGAGCGCGGCGGCCCGTCCGGCTCGCCTGTCTGTAGCATCAGGCACGAAGGGCGCTCCGCCCCCGTTGCCGGCGCATGCGAGAATCGAGAAGGACTGAACATGCGCAAGGCTTCCCTGTTCCGGCTGCTCGACCCCGTATCCGCGGCCATCGCGCGCCAGCTGGCCGGGCCGCGAGGCTGGTTCGGTCGCACCGTCATGACCCGGGTCCTGAACCGCGGGAACCGCGCCCTCATCGAGGCGACGCTGGAGGGCGTCGCGCTCACGCCGGGGCACCGGCTCCTCGACGTCGGCTTCGGCGGGGGCGCCCTGCTCGAGCTCGCGCACGCCCGCGGCGTCCGGAGCCTCGCGGGCGTCGATCCGTCCGACGCGGCGGTGGCGTGGCTGCGCGCGCGGCGCGCGCGGTTCGGCGGGTCCGAGCTCCGCCTGGAGCGCTGCGCCGTCGAGGCGCTCCCCTTCGAGGAGGCGAGCTTCGACGTCGTGGCCTCCACGAACACCGTCTACTTCTGGCCGGACCTCGCCCAGGCCTTCTCCGAGCTGCACCGCGTGCTCCGGCCGGGCGGGCTCCTCACCGTGGGCTTCTCGAGCGCGGCGAAGCTCCGCGAGTTCGGCGGCATCACCCGGCACGGGTTCCGGTTCCACGAGAACGCCGCGCTCGTCGCGGCGGCCGAGGCGGCTGGGTTCAAGGACGTGCGGCTCGTCGAGCTTCACGGTCGAGTCACGCAGGGCGACCTCGTGCTGCGGGCGTGCCGCTGACGCGGTCGTCGCGCGAGCGGACGAGTCCACCTGCGCCACGCCCGGCGTTGCGCCCCGCGCCGGCCGGCGGCGTGCCGGGGCTCGCAGCGGCGCCGCGCGTTGTGTCGATGGGCGGCTCATGCCACTCTCGCGACATCTGTCGCGTTCGAGAGACGACGAGCCGATGAGCCGACTTGAGACCGGAGCTGCCGCGGAGCCGCTCGACGCTCCGTGGCCAGCCGAGCACCTCGAGGTCCTGGGCCGGTGCCCCGCCTGCGCCTCCCCTTCCCGGACGCTCCTCTTCGAAGGGCTGAGCGACCGGATCTTCCGCGCCGCGCCGGGTCGCTGGACGCTCTGGCGCTGCTCGGGCTGCGGCGCGGCCTACCTCGACCCGCGCCCGGACCTCGCCGGGATCGGGCTCGCCTACCGCACCTACTACACGCACGGGGGGACCGCGCCGCGGGACGTCTTCGCCGCTGGCGGTGGGCTCCGGCGGGCCGTGAAGCGGCTCCGCCACCACGCCCACTACAACGCCGCGTTCGGTTACGCGTTGCGACCGGCCGCGCCTCTGGCCCGGTGGGTCGCTCCGCTGAGCGCGGCCGCGCGAGCGCAGGCCGGCCAGCTCATCCGTCACCTGCCCGCGCCGGCGGGTCCCGGGAGCCGGCTGCTCGACGTGGGCTGCGGCAACGGGGACTTCCTGCGCATCGCCCGCCGCCTCGGCTTCGACGTCATGGGGCTTGACCTCGACGCCGCGGCCGTCGCGCGCGCAAGGGGATCGGGGTTCACGGTTCTCGCGGGAACGATCGAGGAGGCCGCGCTCGACCCGGAGAGCTTCGAGCACGTGACCCTCAACCACGTCGTCGAGCACCTGCACGATCCGGTCGGGACTCTCCGCAGGGTGCTCGCGCTGCTTCGGCCGGGCGGACGGGTCTGGGTCCAGACCCCGAACCTGGACGCCGAGGGGCTGAAACGCTTCGGCGCCGACTGGCGCGGCCTCGAGCCGCCGCGCCACCTCACCCTCTTCGACGCGAGCAGCCTGGAGCGCGCGCTCTGCGCCGCCGGCTTCTCCCGGATCGCGCTGCTGCCGCCGAAGCCAGACGGCGCGTACTTCTTCGCGGAGAGCCTCGCCATCCAGCGGGGCGCCCCCGTCGACCGGAGCGAGCGCGCCCTCCGTCGCCGGATCCGCTCCGAGGCGCGCCGCGCCGACCGCGTCGCGCGGCGGCAGCCCGAGCGAGGCGAGTGCATCACCTTCGTCGCGCATCGCCCGGCGTGAGCGCTGCCGAGCAGGGGGCCGCCGGCAGCGGCTTCGTGCGAGAGCCGCCGAAGCGGTCGCAGCGAGCAGACGTCGAGGGGCCGCGAGTACCCCGCCCGCCGTTGCGCCTCGCGCCGGCCGACGGCATGCTGCCGCCGTGCCCACGCTCCGGGACTGGCTCGCCTCGGGACCCTTCACCCTCGCGCTGTCGTCCGGGTTCTTCGGGTTCTACGCGCACGCGGGCGTGGTGCGGGTCCTCGAGGACGAGGGGCTGCTCCCCGCGCGCGTCCTCGGCTCGAGCGCGGGGGCGCTCGTGGGAGGGCTCTGGGCCGCCGGGGTCCCTGCGGGGCGGCTGTGCGAGGAGCTCGTGGCGCTGCGCCGCGAGCACTTCTGGGATCTCCGCCCCGGGCTCGGGCTCCTGCGCGGAGCGCGATTCCGGGCGCGGCTCGAGGCGCTCGCTCCTGCCGGGAGCTTCGAAGAGTGCCGCGTTCCGCTCGCCGTGTCCGTGTTCGACGTCCTCGCGAGGCGCACCGCCGTGCTCGACGATGGCGAGCTCGCTCCGGCGATTCACGCTTCGTGCGCGCTCCCGTTCCTGTTCCAGCCGGTTCGGATCGGGAGACGCCTGTACCTGGACGGCGGCGTCCTGGACCGCCCCGGCCTCGCCGGCGCGCTCGCCGGAGAGCGCGTCCTCTACCATCACCTCACGTCCCGCTCGCCCTGGCGCCGGCGGGGCAGCCCCGCGCTCCGCATCCCGGAGCGCCCGCGCATGCAGGCCGTCGCGCTCCACGGGATCCCGCGCGTGAGCCCGTTCCACCTGGAGCGCGGCCCCGAGGCGATGGAGCGCGCGGCGGAGGGCATGCGGAGCGCGCTCGCGCGCGAGCTGTCGCGGGGGTGATCGCCCCGTCGGGCGACGCGCCTTCGCCGCTCAGTCCCAGGGGCAGGAACGCTGGCACTTCATCCCGGCCGGCGTGACGGGCTCGATCCGGCCGCGGCTGCGGTCGAGCCGCCATGCCTTGCGGGGGCGCGAGAACACGCACCGCGCTCCCGGCGGCACCGGCGGATCGTCGACCAGCGCGACGAAGTCCCGGTCCGGGTTCGCCGCGCCGGCGGGGGTGCAGGCGAAGCCGATCGCGTGGCCGCGGGGGACCTCGACCCGCAGGGCGTCCACCACCCGGTCCTCGCTCCTCAGGAACACGATCGCCTGGCCACGGCGGTTCCAGATCACCCACCCGTACCGCGGGGTCGCTCCGGGCTCGTCGACCAGCCACGTGTCCTGGAGCTTCCACGAGGCGAACTGGCCGCGCCCGGGTTCGGGGAGCGGCTGCCCCACGAGCGCGCGGGGATCGGCGTCCCTGGCCCGCGAGGGGACCGCGACGAGCAAGGCGGCAGCGAGGAGGGTCGCGAGCATCCCCCCATGCTCGCCTGGATCCAGCTCGATGTCTCCGGGTACGGGTGGTGCGCCCTGCGTCAGACAGCGCTAAGGCCCGATTGCGATCGATCCGCGTCAGTGGACGAGAGGTGCGGATTTCACGCCGTCCGGCGTCGCCGCCTTCGCCGCGCACCGCTGGAACTCCGCGAGGTGGTCGATGTAGTCCTGCCGGTCGCGCGGCTTCATCCGATCCGGCAGGAGATCGATCGCACGCTGCTGCATGCGCACCGCCTCCCCGCAGTCCCCGAGGCCCGCGAGCACGCCCGCGACGGTGTCGACGATGGCCGGATCCCAGGGCGCCGCGACGAACGCCTTTTTCGCGAGCGGCAGCGCCTCTCCGGGGCGGCCGCTCCGGAGCAGGTTCCAGGCGAGCGCGTTCAGGGGCTCCGGGTTCTCCGGCGCAGCCGCGACGGCCCGCCGGAGCGCCGCCTCGCGGCCGGACACGTCGGACTCCGGCAGCACGTCACCGAGGAAGAGCCACGCCCGGGCGTCGTCGGCGTGCGCCTCCGTCGCCTTGCGAGCGAGGGCGGCGGGCTCCGCGCCGCGGGAGCGTGCGGCGACGGTGAGCGCCACCACGTTGCCGGGGTCCTCCGCGAGCGCCTCCGTCACCTCGGCGTCGAGCTTCTCCGGGGGCCACCGCATGGCCGACGCGAGCGAGAGGCGGACGTCGTGGACCTCGGCCGGGAGCATCGGCCGCTCGCGGACGGGGTGATCCTTCACGAGGTGGAGGTCGCGGTACCTGAACCTGCCGCGCGCGACATGGCTCCCGAGCTCCGCGTCCAGCGCGTCGGTCGCGCCGGGAACGGCGGGATCCCACTGCGGGAACACGTCTCGCCAGGCGACGTCGGGATCGTCGCCGCGCACGAAGCGCGCCTGGAGCGCGTTGAACTCCACCGGGTGGACGTTGATGAGGTAGTGCACGAGCGCCCACGACACCGCGTACTGAGGCAGCTCCAGCGCGCCGCGAGCGGTGAGCACCTCGCGCACCTTCCCGAAGTACGGGTACACGAGCGCGTGGTAGTGGCGCGGCACGCCTCCGACCGTGGGCGTGTTGCCGAGGCCGCTCGAGCCCACCGTCTCCATGTACGCGGCCATCCCCTCGGCGAACCAGCGCGGCTGGCGCGCGAACGCGCGCGCCGCCATGTAGTGCGTGAGCTCGTGCGCGAGCGTGGTGCGCACGCCGTACGGGAGCGCGCCGTCGAGCACGACGAGCGGCTCGCCGTGGAGCGTGCCGAAGAAGGCGGCCAGGGACGCGGGCGCGAAGCCCAGGAACTCGTCACGCGTCCGGAACACCACCACGCGGATCGTGCCCGGCATCGCCGGCGGAGTGCCGAACAGCGCCGAGCGGAGCGCGAGGTGGAGCATCTCGAGCTCGCGCGTCAGCTCCTGCGCGCCGCGGGAGCCGAGGTCCGTCGTGACGACGAAGTGCTCGGAGCGGACCTCGCGCCAGGGCACGCCGCCTTTCGCCGGGCAGGTGAAGCTCGTCGAGAGGTGGGCGCAGCCGGTCGCGAGGGCGATCACGGCAGCCATTGCGGCACGGGGGACGTTGCGGCGGAGCATGCGGGACAGCCTACCGAGAGTGCACCTTCCGGTTCAACTCTCCGCGAAAATCTGCGAAACGAGCTGGAGGCCGGGTCCGGGACTTCACGGCACTGTTCGTGAGACGACTCCGGGTGATAATGCGTTCGGAGTGCGGCGCGTGCGGCCGAAAACGAGAGGCAGCGTACGTACCCTGCGTGACTGCGCCGCTGATCTATGATCTCCTCGGAGCCCCATGTCGCGCGCACTCGTTGCCTCCGTGGGCTACGTCCTCATCTATGGTGGTTGTTTGGCGGTGCTCCTCACCGCTCCTGGATTCGACGCGAGCGAGGTGGCCGCCGTTCTGCTTCTCCTCGGTGTGGCACCAGCGCTCGCAGCCTGGCTCGCGACGATCGGCGCGACCCCACGGGCGCAGCCGGTGCACGAGCCAGCGCGCGAGCTCTCGTGGATCGCGCTCCTTCTCGTTGCCATCGGCGTGGGGTTTCTCGGCTACGGACTTTCCGCGGTGAGGGCAGCGGTCACCAATGAGCCCGCGCGATCGGTCGCCATTCTCACCGCCAAGTTGGCTGTCATGGTGTGGGTGCCTGCGCTCGTGTTCCGCCGCCTTGGCTACTCGTGGCGGCAGCTGTTCGAGTTCCCAGGACTCGACTGGATCGAGCTGCGGACCCTTCTCGTCATGATGGGGTTGTTCTCGATCATACAGCTTCGATTCGGGCGCGGTCCTCAGGCCATCGGCACGCTCATGGCCGAGTATGAGCTCTCGGCCTGGCAGGTGATCGCGATGGCGTTACCGGTTTGGGCCTGGCTGGCGGTCGAAGCAGGGCTCGTGGAGGAGTTCCTGTTTCGTGCGCTGCTCCAGTCGCGCATGGCGGCGTGGCTGCGATCGCCTGTCGCTGGTGTGCTGGGAATGTCAGTCCTCTTCGCGCTCGCGCACGCGCCGGGGTACGTGCTGCGAGGCGCACACACCGTGGAAGGCATGGCCAGGCCGCCGGAGGTGCTCAGCGCCGCTGCCTACGCGATGGTCATGTTGTCCCCCATCGGTGTCGCGTTCGGCATACTCTGGGCGCGCACCCGGAACCTCACGCTCGTGGTCGTGCTGCACGGCTGGGGGGATCTCATCCCCAACCTCGCCCCTCTGATCCGCGCTTTCGCGAGCTGATCCGGGCGCGCGCCCGGCCGTCGTCGTCAGAGGTCCAGCCTCGCGGGAGCGCACCGCCGGTTGCGGAGTGCGTCAGCGTCGCGAGAGCCAAGCACGCGTAACTCCGCGATTGACGCGCGTGATGCGCGTCGGCCGTGTACCGCGATTACTCTGGGTCGGGGCGCTCTACCGCGATTACTCTGGGTCGGGGCGCTCTGGGGTCGGGGCGCTCTGACTTCCGTCTGGCGCTCCACGGGATCCGCGCGCGGGCTCCGGCAGGGCGCCGGGGCAGGCCCGGCGCGGGCCTGGTCCTGCGGCCTCAAGACCAGGCGTGGATGCGGCGGGCCGCGACCGCCACGCCGCCGAGCGCGGCGGCCGCATCCACGCCGACGACGCAGAACTCCGGGGCGGGCCCGAGCACCAGCTGCCGCTGCCAGCTCTCGCCGGGAGGGAGCCTCGCGTGGAACTCCGTGTAGGGGACTCCGTCGGGCTTCGAGCACCACGTCGTGCGGTCGAGGGCCCCTTCACCGCCCGGAGCGACGAGGCGGTAGAGGCCGCCATGGCCTCCGCCCGCGAGCCGCGCGGCCGCGTCGTGTGGGTCGCGGCGGGCGCCGGAGACGGCGGCCTCGTTGAGCGCCCCGAGCGCGGCGAAGTCGTCCACGAGGTACCAGTCCTCGAACGCGCGCGGGACCGCCAGCCACGGCGCGGCCTCCACCTCGTACACGCGCGAGGCGCGCAGGCCGGGAGGAGCGTTGGACGCGAGGGCGCGGTGAAAGGCGACGAGAGACTCGACGTAGCGCCCGGCGTCCACCGTCGGCGCCGGCCAGTGCCAGAAGAGGTACGCGAGCATGTCCTCGTCTGTACTGGACCGAACGCTCCGGTCGCAACCTCCTGAGCGTCGTACGGTCTCGCGCCGGGAGCGTGGAGGGCGACGAGGAAGAAGCGACGCCAGCGGAGGAGAAGACGCTAGGGCCCCGGCGGCACCGGCGAGCAGCTCCCGGCACGGCAGCTGCCACCCGGGCACTGTGAGTCCATCGAGCACTCCGGAACCCCCGGCGGCAAGGACGAGCACGCTCCCATTCGGCAGGAGCCGCCGGGACATTCGGAGTCGAGGGCGCAAGGCATGTGCTCGCGCGAGGCGTACGAGCACACGCCGAGCTGGCAGCGCCCACCGGGGCAGTCGGAGTCGATCGAGCACTCCTCGTGCGTGTCCGGCGCGGCGGCCGTCTTGCCGTGTCCCGCCGCGACGCATGCCACGGACGCCGCGATGGGGAACATCAGGGCGCAGGCGATCAACCGAAAGTTCATGGCCTTCTCCGCTTCGAGCCAACCCGCCTCCGCTCGAAAGGTTACCGCAGTCTTCGGGGTACGAGAGACGACCTCGAACGCTCATCCCTTCGTCGCGCTCCATGCGAGATGATTGACGAGCCCGAAGTCGGTCGGGCGTGCGTCGCGTGAACGACGGAACGGTTCTCGTGCTTCACCGTCTGTGGTCTTCTTCGGGATCGGCGCGACCGGGCGTCGGTGGGGGACGAATGACACGCGATCGGGTGCAGGATCCTGCGGCGCCTCGCGACATCGTGCCCTGGTCGAGCGTCCGGGACTGGGCGCCCATCGCGGCGCTCCTCGGTCGGAACGTCGCCGCGCTGCGGGGCGAGGTCGCGGCGCTGCCGGACGGGATCGAGGGCGTCGCGCTCCTCGAAGACGGCACGCCGGCCGCCGTGGGGCTGTGGGTCGCGAAGGGCCTCACGGAGACGGGCCGGTGCGCGCTCACGTGGCTCGCGGGACCGGCGCCGGCGGCGCTCGCGATCGTGGACGAGATGGAGGCGCGCGCGCGGAGCGCGCAGGCGCGGACGCTTCGCGTCGTCGAGCGCGACGCCCCCGGCGTCGGTGCGAAGCTCGAGGCGCGGGGCTACCAGCCGGCGGACGCCGTCGTCGGCATGCGCCGCACGCGCCCGCGGCCGCCGCTCGCGCTGCCCGCCGGTCTCGCGGAGGTCGGCCTCGAGCAGGTCGGGCTCGACGCCTGGGCGGCGCTCGAGAACGACGCGTTTGCCGGGGTCGGATTCACGGTCCCCGTCACCGCGGAGGACGGTGCGCGCATCGTGGCGGCGCCAGGGTTCGACCCGAAGCTCCTGCGGTTCGTCGTCGACGCCGACGGCGCCGTCGGCCTGCTGCGCGGCGTCGTGGCGCCCGAGCGCGAGGGGGAGGACGAGGTGGAGACGATCGCGGTCGCGTCGCGCGCGCGGCGTCGCGGACTCGGGCGATGGCTGCTGCGCCGGTGCGAGGCGCTGCTCGACGCGGCCGGCGCACGCGAGGTCGTGCTGCGCGTCGCGGCATCGAACGCGCCGGCGCTCGCGCTCTACCGCGCGGAAGCGTGGGTCGAGCGGTGGCGGCGGGGCGCGTGGGAGCGGGCGCTCTGACGCGTTCGCATGCGGCGCCAGTTCGAACCCGGCTTCCCGCTCCAACTCTCGAGGCCGGAACCTGGTGGCTTGGTCGCCCCTACGTTCCGGCCTCTCTCTTGCTGTCCGAGGCTCCTTGAGCCGGTCGGCAACGTTGTGACGTTCGTTCGCCACGAGTGGCTTCTTGAGGCTGGCGCGGCCGTTGCCGCCAGGATCGAGCGAGCTAGCGACGCCCAGAGGCAGTCACTACGTTCCTTCAGCGCGACGTTTCACCCATGGGGGAGACGATGGCTCAGGCGATAGTTCACAAGTCGGGTGAGGGTAGGGCCTTCTGGATGCTCGGAGGCCTCTACGAAGTCCTGCTGTCGAGCGACGAGTCGAATGGCGAGGCGACGGTCATGCAGATGACCATGCCCGCAGGTATGGGGCCGCCTGCACACGTTCACCGTCGCGTTGTGGAAACCGTGTACGTCGTCGAGGGAACGCTCACGTTGCACGTCGACGGGAAGAAGCTCGAGTGCGGGCCCGGATCGCTGATCCGCATCCCCGCCGACAAGCTCGAGCACTTCGAGCCTACGAGCAAGCTCCGCGTGGTCGTGACCTACGAGCCGGGTGGGATCGACAAGTTCTTCGCCGAAGCGGGCGAGCCGGCGCAGCGGCGCGAGATTCCTCCGGCGCCGACTTCGCCGCCAGACGTGGATAGGTTGACCAAGCTCGGCGCTCGCTACGGTCTCGAAATCCAGACGTCCGCGTGACTCTCGATCAGTACTCCGCCAGTTCACGCTGGCGTCGCCCGCGCGCGCGTCCCAGTCGCTGCCGTTGACGCTCCAGCGCTGACCGACGCAGGGAGGCGCCTCGTCGAGGGCGCCGGCCCGGCGCTGGGACAGGTACGACTTCGAGCCGATGGTGGAGGAGCAGCTCCGCACCGGCCAGCTGCAGCGGGTCCTCGAGCCCTAGACTTCGGAACGAACGCCGAGCCGGAACCCTCAGCCCACAAAGCAGAGGGGTCCCGCCTCTCGACGGAACCCCTCGGAAGAACTGGAGCGGGAAACCGGGTTCGAACCGGCGACCCTCAGCTTGGGAAGCTGATGCTCTACCAACTGAGCTATTCCCGCGTCGCGGACCAGTTTTTGCCGTGAAGGGGCCCGGGAGTCAAGGAGTTCGGCCGGGTGGAGCCGCCCGGGGCATGCGGGGTGCGTGGGCGCCGCCGACCGGCTAGAACGGCAGCCGTGAGCGACGAAATCCGGCGGCGGATCGAGGACGGGGTGGCGGCGCTGCGGGCGCGCTTCGGCGAGAAGCTGCGGGCGACGCCCTCGCTCTCCGACGCCGCGCCGCAGGGGGACGGGCCGCGGAACCGGCACGGCATGCCGAAGGAGCCGCCGGGCCAGAACGTCTTCGAGAAGTCGGAGTGGCCGGTGCTCGATCTCGGCGAGACGCCGGAGATCGCGCCCGAGCGCTGGCGGCTCGTGGTGGACGGGGCCTGCGAGGCGCCGCTCACGCTCTCCTTCGCCGAGCTGATGGCGCTCCCGCAGGAGGACGTGGAGGCCGACTTCCACTGCGTGACCGGCTGGTCGGTCCTGGACCTCGCCTTCCGCGGCGTCCGGCTCGAGACCGTCCTCGCGCTCGCGCGGCCGCTCGCGGAGGCGACCCACCTCATGGCGCACGCGTCCGACGGCTACTCCACCAACCTGCCGCTCGAGGAGGCGCTCAAGCCCGACGTCCTCCTCGTCCACGCGGTCGAGGGCGCGCCGCTCCCGCGGGCGCACGGCGGGCCGGTGCGCGTGGTGACGCCCCAGCTCTACGCCTGGAAGGGCGCGAAGTGGGTCTCGCGCCTCGAGCTCATGACCCACGATCGGCGCGGCTACTGGGAGATCCGCGGGTACTCGAACACCGCGTACCCGTGGCGCGACGACCGGATGTGGTGAGCTCGGCTACTTCTTCTTCGCGAAGCGGCGGAAGAAGGCCACGATCTGCTTCTCGGCGTCCTTCCAGCCGATCTCCGGGGCGGGCTCGTCCTCCTCGCCCTCGATCCAGATCCCGCCGCAGGACTCACAGGTGTCGTAGGTGACGGCGCGCTTCTCGCCGCCCTCGACCACCACGAGATCGACGTTACAGGCCGGGCACATCCCCGCGATCTCGTCCGCGTTCACGTAGCCGCCGAGCGCCGACAGCGCCGGCAGGTTCGCGTGCAGCAGCATCTTGTTCAGGTCCGCGACATCCACCACCCAGACTCCGCCGCACTCGCCGCAGCGGTGCACCACGCTGTCCTCGTGGGAAATCTCGGCCATCTCGACGCTGCACCGCGGGCAATCCATGACGGAAACGGGTCCTCCTTGGGACCGTGAAGCACGAGGATCAGGAAAGGGATCCGAGCGAAGCGCCGGAGCTATCCAGGAAACCCCCGGATACTAGGCAGAAGGCCCGGGACCTTTCAACGGACTTTCGGCGCTGCCGCCTCGCCGCATACCCGGCGAAGGGCGGCGATCAGCCGGCGCAGGCGCTCCGCGTGGAGCTTCAGGGCCACCCGGTTCACCACCAGGCGCGCGGAGACGTCGAGGACCGTCTCCTCGATGACGAGCCCGTTCGCGCGGAGGGTCTCCCCGGTCTCGGTGATATCGACGATGGCGTCGGCGAGGCCGAGCGAAGGGGCGACCTCGATGGAGCCGTGGAGCGGGATGATCTCCGCCGGGATGCCCTTCTTCGCGAAGTGGTGGGCGGCGAGCGAGAGGTACTTGGTGGCGACGCGGGGCGCGACCCCGCGGGGGAGGGGCTTCGCGTCCCGGTGCCGGGCCACGATCACCGTGCAGCGGCCGATCCCGAGGTCGAGCGGCTCGTACAGGTCGCGCGGCTCCTCCCGCAGGATGTCGAGCCCCACGATGCCGACCGCCGCCGCTCCGTGCTCCACGTAGCTCGCCACGTCCGCGGCCCGGATGGAGATGAAGCGCAGCCCCGCCTCGGGCGCGTCGGCGGCGAGCTTGCGCGTCCCGTCGAGGAGCTTCTTCGGGGAGACGCCGAGGGCGCGCTCGAAGAGCGCCGACGACTCCTCCAGCAGCCGGCCCTTCGGGACCGCGACCGTGATGATCTCGCCGTTCACGCCTTCTCCCGCCGGATGCGCGCGCCGAGGGGCGCGAGCTTCTCCTCGATCCGTTCGTAGCCGCGATCCAGATGGTACACGCGATGGACCTCGGTCGTGCCCTGCGCGGCGAGGCCGGCGAGCACGAGCGCCGCCGAGGCGCGCAGGTCGGAGGCCATCACCGGCGCCCCGGAGAGCCCCGGCACGCCCTTCACCACCGCGGTCTTCCCGTCGACGGCGATGTCGGCGCCGAGCCGCTGCAGCTCGTGCACGTGCATGAAGCGGTTCTCGAAGACGGTCTCGGTGATCTTCGACGACCCGTCGGCGAGGCAGAGCAGCACCATCATCTGCGCCTGCATGTCGGTGGGGAAGCCGGGGTGCGGGGCGGTGCGGACGTCCACCGGGCGCGGGCGGCCGTCGCCGACCACGCGCAGCCCGCCCTCCACCGGCAGGACCTGGGCGCCGACCGCCCGGAGCTTCTCGACGAGCGCCTCCACGTGCGCCGGGACGCAGCCCTTCACCGTCACGTCGCCGCCGGGCAGCGCGCCCGCGACGAGGAACGTGCCCGCCTCGATGCGATCGGCGATCACGACGTGGTCGATCGGCCGGAGCGACTCGACGCCCTCGATCCAGATGTCGTCGGTGCCGTCGCCCTCGATGCGGGCGCCCATCCCGCGGAGCGCGTTCGCGAGGTCCACGATCTCCGGCTCGCGCGCGCAGTTCCGGAGCAGCGTCTCGCCCTCGGCGAGCACCGCCGCCATCATGACGTTCTCGGTGCCGGTGACGGTCTGGCCGTCGAAGGTGAAGGTCGCGCCGCGGAGCCGGCCGCGCGGCGCGGTCGCCTCGACGTAGCCGTGCTCGAGGTGGATCTCGGCGCCGAGCGCGGCGAGGCCCTTGAGGTGCTGGTCGATCGGCCGCGCGCCGATGGCGCACCCGCCCGGCATGGACACGCGCGCCTTGCCCCAGCGCGCGACGAGCGGGCCGAGCACGACGACCGAGGCGCGCATCGTCTTCACGAGCTCGTACGGCGCCTCCGGCTGCACGGCGGCCGGGACGCGGATCCACAGGGCGCCCTTCTCGCCCGCGTTCCGCTCGGCCTGGCAGCCCATGTGGCCGAGCAGCCGCCCGAGCGTGCGGACGTCCGCGAGATCGGGGACGTTGCGGATGCGGTGCTCGCCCTCGGCGAGGAGGGAGGCAGCGATGATGGGGAGGGCCGCGTTCTTCGCGCCGGAGGCCTCGACGCTGCCACGCAGCGGGACGCCGCCTTCGATGAGGATCTTGTCCAATTCCACTCCGTGCCCGCGGCGCGCGCCGCGGGTGTTGCACCGCGCGTGACAGCGCGGGCCCGTCGGGCCCAGACCGGGCGTCGAGGCGGGCGGATTCTACGCCGGGTGGGGTCCGCCCGCCATGTGGGCCACCACCAGCCTGGGCAGCCCGGCGTGGTCCCGGCGGGCCTCCGCACGCTCGAAGCCGGCCTGCAGGCACAGGCTCGGCAGCTCGGCGAGGTGGCCCTCGTGCATCTCCAGCACGAGCGTTCCCCCGGGGACGAGCCGCGCCGGTGCGCCGGCGACGATGCGGCGGAGGAGCGCGAGTCCGTCGGCCCCCCCGTCGAGCGCGATGCACGGCTCGCGCCGCACCTCGCGGGAGAGCCCGGCGACCTCGCCCGTCGGAACGTAGGGCGGATTGGAGACGATCACCTCGAACCGCGCGTCCCCGTGGACCGCCGCCCACAGGTCGCCGTGGGAGAACTCGACCACGGCGCCGAGCCGGGCCGCGTTCTCCCGCGCCACGGCGAGGGCGCCCTCCGAGGCGTCGGTCGCGAGGACGCGCGCGTCCGGCCGCTCGAGGGCGACGCTGACGGCGATCGCGCCGGAGCCGGTGCAGAGGTCGAGGAGCCGCCCGCCCGGCGGCAGCGCCGCGAGCGCCGCCTCGACGAGGAGCTCGGTCTCGGGGCGCGGGACGAGCACCCGCGCGTCCACCGCGAACGCCCGGCCGTAGAACTCTCTCTTGCCGACGAGGTAGGCGGTGGGCTCGCCCTCGCCGCGGCGGCGGACGAGCTCGCGGTAGGCGGCGAGCTCGGGCTCGCCGAGCGGCTTGTCGAAGTCGAGGTAGAGCCGGACCCGATCGCAGGAGAGCGCGTGCGCGAGGAGCACCTCCGCGGTGAGGCGCGGCGAGTCGACGCCCTTCTTCGCGAAGAACTCCTGGGTCCAGGCCAGGAGCTTCAGAGGGGTCCAGGACGTGGTGATCATGCGGGGGCCGCGCCCCCGTCCCCGCGCGCCGGGAGCGCCTGTTCACGCATCGTCATCGGTGGCGGGGGGTGGGGCTCACGCGCGCCGCTCCGCGGCGCCCTCGGCGGCGTTCCCGCGCGACGCCTCGCGCAGCGCCGCCGCGGCGTAGAACGTGCGGCACGCGTCGATGACGTCCTGGACGTCGCCATCCATCACGGCGGGCAGGTTGTGCCGGGTGTAGTTGACGCGGTGGTCGGTGAGCCGGTCCTGCGGGAAGTTGTAGGTCCGGATCTTCTCGGAGCGGTCGCCCGTGCCGACCTGGCTCTTCCGCGCCGCGTCGCGCGCGCTGCGCTGCTTCTCGAGCTCGATCTCGTAGAGCTTCGCGCGGAGCATGCGCATCGCCATGTTGCGGTTCTTGAGCTGGCTCTTCTCCTGCTGGCACTTCACGATGATGCCGGTCGGCTTGTGCGTGAGGCGCACGGCCGAGTCCGTCGTGTTGACGCTCTGGCCGCCCGAGCCGGTGGAGCGGAACACGTCCATCTCGATGTCGGCGGGGCTCACCTGGATGTCGATGTCCTCGGCCTCGGGCATCACCGCGACGGTCACCGTCGAGGTGTGGATGCGCCCCTGCGCCTCGGTGGCGGGCACGCGCTGCACGCGGTGCACGCCCGACTCGTACTTGAGCCAGGAGTAGACCTGGTCGCCGGCGATGTTGACGGTGACGTCCTTCACGCCGCCCAGGTTTCCGCCCGAGCTGTCCGCGACCTCGGCGCGCCAGCCTCGCCGCTCGGCGTAGCGGAGGTACATGCGCAGCAGCTCCGCCGCGAACAGCCCGGCCTCGTCGCCGCCCGCGCCGGCGCGGATCTCGAGGATGACGTCCTTCTCGTCGGCCGGGTCCCTCGGCACGAGGTAGATCTTGAGCTGCTCCTCGGCGGGATCGACCTGCGGGCGGAGCAGGGCGAGCTCCTCCTTCGCCATCTCGCGCAGCTCGGGGTCCTTCTCCGCCAGCAGCGCCTCGTTGTCCTCGATGTCCTTCACGAGCCGCCGGTAGGCGCGGAGCGCCTCCACGGTGGGCTCGAGCGACGCGCGCTCCTTGGAGACCTTGCGGAAGCGGTCGCCGCTGGACGCGACGCCGGGATCCGACAGGAGCGCGGTGAGCTCCTCGAAGCGCTGCTCGATCGCCTCGAGCTTCTTCAGGACTTCCTGGGACAGCATGGGGGCACGTTCTTAACCGCTCCGGGCCTCGCCCGGCAAGGCGCACGGGGGCGTAGGGCGCGGCGGAGCGCCGCCTTTGCGCGGCGTCGGCGCGGGAGGGATGATGCGCGCCCGTGGACGGACGGATCGTCATCCGGAACGGGATCGTGCCCCCGGCGGGCGCGGGCGCGACCGTCGTGGTGGAGGGGCGGCGCATCGTCCTCGTCGCGCCGCCGGGCCGGCGGGTCGAGGGGCGGCCGGGCGACTGGGACGTGGACGCGGACGGGCGGCTGGTGGTGCCCGGGATGATCGACGCGCACACCCACCTCGCCCTCGGGTCGCTGCAGCGGCTGGCGGGGCTCCCCGGGCGCCCCCCGCCCACGATCTCCGATCTGCGCGCCGGCCTCCGCGGCCGGGCCGAGCGCCGCGCCACCCCGGAGCGCCTCGGGGCGCTGGCGCGGGCGGGCGCGCTCGCCGCCCTGCGCGCGGGCGTGACCTGCGCGTTCGATCTCGTCCGCGCCGCGCCCGGGGCCGCGGCGGAGGCGCTCGAGGCGGTCGCGGGCGCCTGCGCGCTGGGCCTGCGGGCGGTGCTCGCCCACGGCGCGCGCGGCGCCGGCGGCGAGGAGGAGGTGCGCGCGTCGGCGGCGTTCGCCGCGCGGCACGCGACCGACGCGCGGCTCCGCGGCGCGGTCGGGATCGCCGGGCTCTTCGAAACCACCGAGGAGACGCTCGCGCTCGCCGGCGCGCACGCGGGCGCGGGCGTGCACGCCTGCCTGGGCGAGGACGAGGCCGACCTCGCGCACGCGTTCGCCCGGTTCGGCCGGCGGCCGCTGGAGGTCCTCGCCGCGCACGGGCTGCTCGGGCCGCGCACCCTCGTGGCGCACGGGGGGACCACCGTCCACGCCGAGGCGGTGATGGTCGCCGACGCGCGCGCCGTGCTCGCCGTGACGCCGCGCGCGGCGATGTTCTTCGGCGCCCCCGTGCCGGCGCTCCTCGACTTCGCGGGCCTCGGCGTGAGCATCGCGTTCGGCACCGACGGGCTCTTCCCGGACGTCGCCGGCGAGGCGTTCCACGCCGCGACGCTGCTCAGGCACGCCGGCCGGAGCGCGGGCGCGGCGGGCAGCCTCGTCGGCAAGGTCGCCTGGCCGACCGCGGCACGGCTCGCCTCGGAGGCGTTCGGCGAGACCCTCGGGTGCCTCGAGGCCGGCGCGCTCGCCGACGTGGTCGTGCTCGACTGGCGACCGCCGGTGCCGCTGCCGGAGCTCCCTGGCGGCGATCTCGCCCTCCTGTGGGCGGGAGCGCCTGCGGCATGGGTCGTCGTGGACGGTGAGGTACGGCTCCGGGAGGGCCGGCTGCTCGGCGCCGACGAGGCGGCCATCGCGGCGGAGGCGCGCGAGGCGGCACGCGGCCTGCTCGACCCCGCCTGAGCGGGCGGCGCCGTGAGGAGGCCGGCCGCCCGGACGCACGCACCCCGAGGGCTACCTCCGAGGAGGATGCGCACGGCGCCGCGCGAAGCGCTAGGCTGCGCCGGTGCGCGTGCGCTTCCCGCCGCCCGAGCTCAGGCGCGCCGTGGCCTTGTCGCTCGGCGTCGCGTTCCCGCTCCTCTCCACGGCGCTCTCGCTGGCGATGCGCCCGCTCGTCTCCAGCGCTCCGCTCGCGCTGTACGTGCCGGCCGTCGTCTTCGCGACCTACCTGGGCGGGCTCGGGCCGGGGCTCCTCTCGCTCGGGCTCTCGGCGGGCCTGTGCGGCTGGTTCTTCATCGCGCCCTACGACGCGTTCGGGCCGTCGCAGGCGGAGGTGGTCGTCGTCTCGCTGTTCCTCGTCATCGGCGGCGTGCTCTGCTGGATCGCGGCGGCGCTGCGGGACGGGTACCTGGAGCGCGACGCGCACGCGCACCGCTTCGAATCGCTCGTGGCGACGAGCTCGGACGTCATCTGGACGACGACTCCCGAGGGGCTCGCGCACGCGGACTCGCCGTCGTGACGCGCCTTCACCGGCCAGAGCCTGGCCGAGTACCGCGGCTCGGGCTGGCTCGACGCGGTCCACCCCGACGACCGGGACCGAGTGGCGCGGGGCTGGCGCGAGGCGGTCGCGCGGCGCGACCGGTTCGAGCTCGAGTACCGGCTGCGTCGGAGCGGGGGGGGCTTCGCGCCGGTGGTGGCGCGCGCCGCCCCGGTCGCCGACACTCGCGGGCGGGTGATCGAGTGGGTGGGCGCGTGCTCGGACCTCACGGCGCGCGAGACGGCGGAGGCGGCGCAGCGCGAGTCCGAGGAGTGGTTCCGCACGCTCCTCGGCGCCATCCCGCAGATGGTCTGGACCGCGGACGCCACGGGGCGCACCCAGTTCCAGAACCCGCAGATCCGCGAGTACACCGGCAAGACGGACGAGGAGCTCGCGAACGGCCGCTGGCGCACGCTCGTGCACCGCGAGGACCGCGCCCCGGTGGTCGCGTTCTGGAAGCGCATGCGCGACGAGGAGATCGGGGGTGACGGCACGCTCCGGCTCCTCGGCCGCGACGGCGAATACCGCTGGTTCCTCGTGCGCGCCGCCCCCCTGCGCGGCGCGGACGGGCGGCTGCGCCGGTGGGTGGGCACGCTCACCGACATCCACCTCCAGAAGGCCTCCGAGGACGCGAAGAACGAGGCGATCCGCGCCCGGGACGTGTTCCTCTCCGTGGCGAGCCACGAGCTCAAGACGCCCGTGACCGCGGCGCTCCTCCAGATCCAGCAGGCGCACCGGCTCCTCCGCAGGGAGCGAGTGTCGCCCGAGCTCGCGGGCGTCATGCAGCGCGTCGCGGCCAGCGCCGCGAGCGTCGAGCGGCTCGGCTCGCTCGTCGGCACGCTCCTCGACGTCTCGCACATCGCGACCGGGAAGCTCGACCTGGAGCGGAAGCGCTTCGATCTGACGGAGAGCGTCACGCAGGTCGCCGCGCGGCTCGCCGAGGCCGCCGACCGCGCACGCTGCCCGCTCGAGGTGGCCGTCGCGCCCGGGATCGCCGCCCTCGGCGACAGGCTCCGGGTGGAGCAGGTGATCACGAACCTGCTCGCCAACGCGATGAAGTACGGCGCGGGGAGCCCCATCGCGCTCGCGCTCGAGCGCCGCGACGGCGTCGCGGTGCTCACCGTGGCCGATCGCGGCATCGGGATCGCCCCGGAGGACCAGGTTCGAATCTTCGAGCCCTTCGAGCGCGCGGTGAGCGCGCGGCACTACGGAGGGCTCGGGCTCGGCCTGTGGGTCGCCCGGGAGATCATCGAGGCCGGCGGCGGCGCCATCCGCGTGGAGAGCCGGCCGCGGCAGGGGTCCACCTTCCACGTCGAGCTGCCGCTGGCGGATCTGGCGGGGACTGCGCCCTCGAGATCCTGAGAGTCGCCGCGCTCAGCGCCGCCCGAGCGCGTCGCTGATGGCCTTGAGGGGACCCGCGTCGACGCGGGCGCTGTCCACGAGGAGCTTCAGCACGTTCAGCGCCGCGCGGCACAGGTCCGCGAGGTGCTCGAGCCTCCGCACCTTGAAGCGCGCCGCGGCCTTCACGCCGGGGTCCACGTCCGCCATGGCGGCGCGCAGCTCGTGGAGCACCCGCTCGAACGTCGCGAGCGCCTCCTCCACCGCGCGCTTCTCTCTCGCGCGCAGCACGTTCGCGACGAGCCGCCAGACGTTCGTCTCCGCCTCGAAGTGCTCCTTGCGGTCGCCCGGGATCGTCACCGTGCGCACCACGCCCCAGTGGCGCAGCTCGGCGAGGCTCATGGAGAGGAGCCCGGTCGAGATGTGCAGCCGGTCGCACAGCTCCGGCGCCGCCAGCGGGCGCTCGGAGAGGAACAGCACCGCCCACACCCGCCCGAGCTGCCGCCGGAACCCCCACAGCTCCATGAGCGCTCCGACCGCGTCGGCGACGGCGAGGTCGGAGCGCGTGAGGGCGTGGGAGGTGGCGGGCGGGTGGGACGCGGTCGCGGTCATGGGCGGAGGCGTCAGGCGAGGGCGAGATCCACGAGCGCGGCGAGCGCGAAGGCGATCGACGCGAAGGCGTTGTAGTTGAAGAACGCGACGTTGATCCGCTCCGGCCGGAGCTGCCCGCGCGGCGCCACGTGGACGTGCTCGGCCGCGACCACCGCGGCGAGCACCACCGTCCCGGCGAACCAGCCCGCGCCCCGGCCGCCGAGCACGCCCGCGAGGGCGACGCAGGCGATGGCGAGGACGTGGAGCCCGCGGGCCCAGGCGAGCGCGCCGCGCACGCCGAAGCGCGCCGGGATGGAGCGGAGCCCCGCGCCGCGGTCGTAGTCCATGTCCTGCAGCGAGTAGAAGACGTCGAAGCCGGCGATCCAGGCCCCGACCCCGAGGCCGAGCGCGATCGCCGAGGCGGGCGCCGCGCCGGTGAGGGCGATGGCGACGCCGATGGGCGCGAGCGCCTGCGCGACGCCCAGCCAGAGGTGGCAGGCCCAGGTGAAGCGCTTCGCGTACGAGTAGCCGAGCAGGATCGCCAGCACCGGCAGGGCGAGCCAGCCGCAGATGGGCGCGATGAGCGCCGCCGCGGCGACGAAGGTCGCGCCGCTCCCGGCGAGGAGCGCGATGGCCGCCCCCGGAGACACCTCGCCCGTCACGAGCTCGCGCCGCGCGGTGCGCGGGTTCCGCGCGTCGAAGGCGCGGTCGGCGATGCGGTTCATCGCCATCGCGGCGGTGCGCGCCGCGACGACGGCGAGCGCCACGAGCGCGAGCCGCACGGGCTCGAGCCGCGCCTCGCGCGAGACGAGCACCACCGCGGCCGCCACGAACGGCAGCGCGAAGAGCGAGTGGCTGAGCTTCACCATCCGCGCGAGCGCGGCGACGGTCCCGCCGGGCGCCGCAGGGGCGGCGCGGGCCGGGGTGGGAGAGGTCATGCGAGGGCCTCCGCGCGCGGGCGCGCGAGCCAGGTGAACGGGCGCTCCTCCGCGCCGAACGCCGAGACGACGAAGTCGAAGGGGTCCTCCACGCGCGCGCCCTCGAGCGGAGCGGCGAGGACGCCCGGCGCCGCGCCCGGCGCGAGCGCGCCGACGTGGGGGGCGCCGACCGCCGGCCCGTTCCACGCGAGCCGGAGGAGCGTCGCCGCCGGGATCTCCGGGAGCTCGCGGCGGAGCAGGGCGAGGTCCGCGAGCGGGGAGAGCGAGGGGCAGGAGGCGAGCGAGTCGGTGCCCACCGCGAGCGGCACGCCCGCGGCGAGGAGCGCCGCCACGGGCGGGAGCTTCCCGACGATGAAGCGGTTCGAGCGCGGGCAGAGGACCACCGTCGCGCCGGTGCGGGCGAGGAGGGCGACGTCGTCCTCGTCCACGTCCACGCAGTGGACCGCGAGGTGGTGGGGCGCGAGGTGCTCGGCGACGAACGCCACGGCCGAGCGCGCGCGGGGCCGGAGCGAGCGGGCCGCGCCGAGCGAGCTGAACATGCGGGCGAAGTCGCCGGTGCCGGTCGCGCACAGCGCGCGCTCGGCGGGATCCTCGGCGAGGTGGATGGAGGCGGGGCCGGCGGCGAGGAGCTGCCCGAGGGTCGCGCCGTGGGTGGAGTAGACCGCGTGGGGCGAGAGCGCGATGCGCAGGCCGGGCGCGGGCGGGCAGGCCGCGCGCGCGGCGCGGGCGCTCGCGAGCGCCGCCTCGATGCGCGCGGGCGTCACCCCGAACACCTCCTGGTAGACGGTGCCGGAGAACCCGGCCGCGGCGAGCGGCGCGACCGAGCCGAGCGTGTTCGAGACGTCCCCCACCGCCGCGACGCCGGCGCGGACCATGTCCTCGGCGGACATGATCATCGCCTGCGCCGCCTCCTCCTCGGGGCGCGGGAGCGCGCGGGCGGAGATGAAGAGGTGGATCCAGGCGGGGAGCCCCTCGCCGCCGGCGACCCGCCCGGCCATGTGCGAGAGCTCGAGGTGGAGGTGCGCGTTCACGAGCGCGGGGAGGATCACCGCGTCGAGCCGCTCGCCCGCGCCGAAGCGCTCCTCGACCGCGGCGCGCGGTCCGGCGGCGAGGACGCGATCGCCCTCGAGGGCGACGGCGCCGTCGCGGAGGGCGGCGGGGGTAGCGCCCGCGGCCGCCCGCCCGGCGAGCACCCAGGGCGCGCTGTAGACGCGCGGGGTCACGCGATCCGATCCCCCAGCCGCTCGTACTTCATGTTCCGCCGCACGGCGCGGAAGCCCGCGTCGCGGATGTGCCGCTCGACCTCCTCCGAGTCCATGCTGAAGGTCGTGCCCGCCGCCGAGACCACGTTCTCCTCGATCATCACCGAGCCGAAGTCGTTGCAGCCCATGTGCAGGGAGGCCTGGGCCACCCCGCCGCCCATGGTGACCCAGGAGGCCTGCAGGTTCGGCACGTTGTCGAGGACGAGCCGCGAGACCGCGTTCACCCGCAGGTAGGCCTGCGCGCTCGTGTCGGACGCGGTGAGCCGCGTGTTCGCCGACTGGAACGGCCAGCAGATGAAGGCGGTGAAGCCCCCCGTCTCGTCCTGCAGCTCGCGCAGCCGCGCGAGGTGCGCCACCCGGTGGCGCGCCTCCTCGCCGACGCCGAACATCATGGTGGCCGTGCTGCGCAGCCCCTTCACGTGGGCGGCCTTCATGACGGAGAGCCACTCGTCGGTCGAGCACTTGAGCGGCGCGATCCGGCGGCGCACCTCGTCGTCGAGGATCTCGGCGCCTCCGCCGGGGATCGAGTCGAGCCCGGCCGCGATGAGCCGCTGGATCGTCTCGTCGAGGGGCAGGTCGCTCGTGCGGGCGATGTGCCAGATCTCCTCGGGCGAGAGCGCGTGCAGGTTGATCACCGGCCACTTTTCCTTCACCCAGCGGAACAGCTCCTCGTACCACTCCACGCCGAGGTCCGGGTGCAGGCCGCCCTGGAGGAGGATCTCGATGCCGTCGAGCGCCACCGTCTCGTCGATCTTGCGGGTCAGCTCGTCGCGGTCGAGGACGTACGCGTCCTTGTGGCCGCGCGGCCGGTAGAACGCGCAGAAGTGGCACGCCGTCGTGCAGACGTTCGTGTAGTTCACGTTGCGCGAGACGATGTAGGTGACGGCGCCGTCCGGGTGCAGCGCGCGGCGGCGCGCGTCGGCGGCGAGGCCGAGCTCGAGGAGGGGGGCCTTCTCGTCGAGCAGCTCCGCCTCGTCGGCGTCGAGCCGCTCGCCGTCGGCGCCCTTCTGCAGCGCGGTGTCGAGCGAGACCACCCGCCGGGTGCGCGCCGTGCGGACCACGTCGTCGACGAAGCGGAGCTTCATCGGCGGCAGGAAGCCCTTCTCGGCCGCTCGGGCGAGGAACGCCTCCAGGCCGTCGAGCTCGTGCGGCCCGAGCCCGTAGCGGATCCGCTGGGTGAGGTAGCGGCGGTAGCGCTCCGGATCGCCGCCCTTCTGCGCGGCGAAGCGCTGGGCGAGCTCGGTCCGGACGCCGAGGCCGTGCTGCGCGGCGCGCGTCAGCTCCTGCACGTCCTCCGGCGAGACGCGGCCCGGCCGCGCCGCCCAGAGCGCGAAGATCATGGGCAGGCCCGTGAGGTGCGTCCACTCTCGCCCGAGATCGACGATGTGGTTCGCGCGCACCCCGAAGCCGCGGTCGCCGATGACGAGCGCGCCCTTCCGGCCCTTGGCGCGCGCGAGCCCCTCGTCGGCCTGCATCGGCGTGAACGTCGGGTGAACGCCCATCTCGTCGAGGACGATCTTGGCGAGCACGTGCGAGGTGCGCGAGGCGGTGTCGAGGAACACCTCGTCCCAGATCGCGGGCGACTGCTCGCCGGCGAGGACCACCGTCTGCACCGGCCCGTCCGCGCCGATGGCGATGCCGGGCACGATCTCGTACTCGCCCTTGGTGAGCGCGGCGACCGAGACGAGCGCGAGATCCACCTCGCCGGCCTCCAGCATCGCGGCGCAGCGCGACGGCTCGGCGAGGACGAGCTCGATCCGCTCGGAGCCCTCGAGCCCGACGGTGAGCGGGTGGGCGTTCAGGAAGGAGACGGCGGCGGCGCGGAGCTTCGGCATGGCGGGTCCTAGACTCGGCGGGCGGCGGCGGCGAGCGGAGGTCCAGCCGGCTGAGGCTGGACCGGAGCGTGCGAGGGGTCCGGGGGGACCGGCATCTCGGCCCCCCCGGCAGGAAGATGCACCTTCAGCACGCGGTAGAGGCTGTCGCGCTCCGCCGGCACCCGGCCCGCGGCGCGGATGAGGTCGTGCAGCGTCCGCTCCGAGAGCGCCTGCGGCACGGTCGAGCCGGCCATGTGGTAGATGCGCTCCTCGAGCACGGTGCCGTCCACGTCGTCCACGCCGAACGCGAGCGACGTCTGGGCGAGCCGCTCGCCGAGCGACACCCAGTACGCCTTCACGTGGTCGAAGTTGTCGAGGTAGAGACGCGCCACCGCCAGCGTGCGCAGCGCGTCGTAGCCGGTCGGCTTGGGGAACGCCTTGCCGATCATGTTGTGCTCGGGGTGGAACGCGAGCGGGATGAAGACCTGGAACCCGCCCGTCTCGTCCTGTAGCTCGCGCAGGAGCCGCATGTGATCGACGCGCTCGTCGAGCCGCTCGATGTGGCCGTAGAGCATGGTCGCGTTCGTCTTGAGGCCGAGCCGGTGCGCGGTGCGGTGGATCTCGAGCCACTGCTCGGCGGTCGCCTTGTCGTCGCAGATCTTGCGGCGCACGCGCTTCGCGAAGATCTCGGCGCCGCCGCCGGGCATCGTGTCCATGCCCGCCGCGTGCAGCTCGCGGAGCACCTGCTCGTAGCTCTTCCCGAACTTCTCCGCGAAGAAGTGGATCTCGATGGCGGTGAACGCCTTGATGGCGAGCTCGGGCCAGGCGGCGCGGATCCGGCGCAGGAGCTCCGGGTAGTAGTCCCAGGGGAGCTCGGGGTGGAGGCCGGAGACGATGTGGACCTCGGTGATCCCGAGACCGCGGCGCGCGAGCACCTTCGCGACCGCGTCGTCGAGGCTCATCGTGTAGCCCTCGGACGCCACCTGATCGTCCTTGCGCGCGAACGAGCAGAACTTGCAGGTCGCGACGCAGACGTTGGTCGGGTTCAGGTGGACGTTGCGGTTGTAGAAGGTGAGGTCGCCGTGGCGCGCCTCGCGGACGTGGTTCGCGAGCGCGCCCACCGCGGCGAGGTCGGTCGCCTCGAGGAGGCGCAGCGCGTCGGCGTCGGAGAGCCGCTCGCCGGAGAGGACCTTGTCGCGGATGGGGCCGAGGCCGTCGCGCTCGAGGGCGCGGTGCGCGAGGGTCGAGATCATCTAGGGTTCCTCCACCGGCTCGGGGGCGCGGGGCACGAGCCCCTCCCAGCGCTTCATGAGCTCGTTCGGCAGGCCGAGCCGGTCGAGCACGCGCGACACGACCGTGTCGACGAGCGCCTCGATGGTCTTCGGCCCGG
Organism: Anaeromyxobacter soli; assembly: GCF_022808855.1. Lineage (GTDB taxonomy): Bacteria > Myxococcota > Myxococcia > Myxococcales > Anaeromyxobacteraceae > Anaeromyxobacter > Anaeromyxobacter soli. The sequence continues at coordinate 107,379 of NZ_JAKZLF010000007.1, read as the reverse complement.
AGTAGAACGACGGCGAGGCGGGCAGCACGACGGCGCCCGCCTCGATGACCTGGGTGATGGCCCGGGCGTGGACGAGCGAGAGGGGCGTCTCGCGCAGCACGAGCACGAGCTTCTTCCCCTCCTTCAGCATCACGTCACCGGCGCGGCCGACGAGGTCGACCGAGATGCCGTGCGCGATCCGCGCGAGGGCCCCCGACGAGCACGGGACGACGACCATGCCGTCGTACTGCGCCGAGCCGGAGGCGAACGGCGCGGTGAAGTCCTGGTTCTTCCAGACCCGGAACGGGTAGCGCGGCTCGGAGCCGATCTCCTGCTTCCAGACCTGCTTGCCGGTCTGCGTGAAGACGAGGTCCAGCGAGACGCCGTGCTTCTCGCCGTTCGCGGCGACGAAGTCGAGTAGCCGCTTCGCGTAGGGCGCGCCGGACGCGCCGGAGACGGCGACGACGAGCTTCACGCGCGCACCGCCGTCACGAGGCCGCACACGCCCGGGAAGAGCGTCTCGCCGCGCACCTCCCGGAACCCCGCCCGCCGGGCCGCCTCCTCGAACTCCGGGCGCGAGGCGAAGCGCTCCATGGAGGCGACGAGGTAGCGGTACGCCTCCGGATCGGGCGAGAGGATCCGGCCCAGGATGGGCAGCGCGAGCCGGTTGTACGCGCCGTGCACGAACCGCGAGCCTTTGGACTCCGGCCGGAAGAACTCGAGCACGCCGAGCCGGCCCCCGGGCTTCAGCACGCGCGCGAGCTCGGCGAGCCCCGTCTCGTAGCGCTCCAGGTTCCGCATCCCGAAGGTCACGGTGGCGAGGTCGAAGCGCGCCCCGCGGAACGGCAGCGCCATCGCGTCCGCCTGGGAGGCCGGCAGCCCGGTCTTCTCGACGCCGCGCGCCAGCATCTGGAACGAGAAGTCGGCGCCGACGATGCGCAGCCCCGGCGCGCGCCCGCGGGCGAGCGCGGCGACGTCCATGGTGCCGGCGCACAGGTCGAGCAGCGCCTCGCCGTCCCGCGGCGCGAGGTCCGCGAGGAGCCGCCGCCGCCAGGCCTGATCGACCTTCAGCGTCATGACGCGGTTGAGCAGGTCGTAGCGGGGGGCGATGCGGTCGAACATCGCCCGCACCGCGGAGCCGCGCTGCGCCTCGCCGGGGAGCGGGACGGTCACTGGAGGATCCCTCCGCGCCGGGGAGTCCACGAGGCCGCGGGCGGCGCCGCGATGCGGGGGCGGCGCGGCTTCGGTGCGCCCGGGACGAGGCGCTCGTAGAGCGCGTCCATGCGCGCGACCACCTCGGGCGGGTGGACGCAGACCTCCGGCCACTCGCGCCCGCCCTCCTCGGCCCACTTGCGCGTCGCGTCCACGCCGATCTTGCCGCCGAAGGCGAAGTGCGCGGCGGCGTGGTCGAGCACGTCCACCGGCCCGTCGGCGATGACGAGGTCGCGCTTCACGTCCACGTTCGCGAAGGCGCGCCACGCGGCCTGGGAGACGTCCTGCACGTCCACGTCCTCGTCGAACACCACGAGCGTCTTCGTCTGCGCCATCTGGCCGGAGCCCCACAGGCCGTGGATGACCTTCTTCGCCTGGCCGGGGTGGTCCTTCTTGATGGAGACGAGGCAGAGGTTGTGGAACACGCCCTCCACCGGCATCGCCATGTCGACGATCTCCGGGAAGATCATCTGCAGCATGGGCAGGAACATCCGTTCCGTCGCCTTGCCGAGCCACTGGTCCTCGACCGGCGGCGGGCCCACCACGGTGGCCGGGTAGACGGCGTCGCGCCGGTGCGTCACCGCGACGACGTCGAGCGCGGGGTAGTCGTCGGCGAGCGAGTAGAAGCCGGTGTGATCGCCGAAGGGTCCCTCGCGCACGAGCGGCGCGGCGGTGTCCACGAAGCCCTCGATGACGAGGTCCGCGTCGGCCGGCACGTCGAGGTCCACCGCGACGCCCTTCGCCATGCGCACCGCCTCGCCGCGCAGGAACCCGGCGAACAGGTACTCGTCGACGTTCGGGGGCAGCGGCGCGGACGCGCAGTAGGTGAGGGCGGGATCGCCGCCGAGCGCGATGGCGACGGGCATCCGCTCGCCGCGCTTCTGGTAGGCGCGGTAGTGCGCGGTCGCGGTCTTGTGGAGCTGCCAGTGCATGGCGAGCCGCCTCGGCCCGAGCACCTGCAGCCGGTACATCCCGACGTTGCGGATGCCGGTCTCCGGGTCGCGCGTGATGACCTGCGGGAGCGTGATGAACGGCCCCCCGTCGTGCGGCCAGGTGGTGAGCACCGGCAGGCTCCCGAGATCGGGCTCGCGGACGACGACCTCCTGGCTCGCCGCGGACGAGACGTGCTTCGGCGTCATCGTCGCGAGCTTCCCGAGCTTCGGGAGCATCTTGAGCTTGTCCCAGAGCGACTGCGGCGGGGCGAGGTGCAAGAGCGCGCGCAGCTCCCGGGCGTGCTCCTCGAAGTCCTCGGAGGAGAGCGCCCAGCTCGTGCGGCGGCGCGTCCCGAACAGGTTCATCGCGACCGGGAACCCGCCGGGCGCCCGCCCCTTCAAGTTCTCGAAGAGGAGCGCCGGTCCACCCTGCTTCGCCGCGCGGTCCGCCAGCGCGGCCATCTCGAGCACGGGGTCGACCGGCTCCTTCACGCGGACGAGCTCGCCCGCCGACTCGAGCCGATCGAGGAACTCCCGCAAGGAGCGGTAGGCCATGGCGCGGCGATCTGTACCAGTGGCGCCGCCGGGTTTCAATGTTCGTTGAACGGAAAGGCCCCGCGCGCGGCGGGCCCCGCGGCGCGACGGTTTCCCCCGGCGCGAAGGTCGGATACAACGCGGGCCCGATGGACCGCCGGAACCAGGCCCGCACCCTCGTCGCCAGCGCGCTCGCCGAGATCGAGGCGGAGCTCGCGGCCCCGAAGTACCAGCTCTGCCCGACCCAGCTCGGCGCCTGCCGGGACACGCTCCGGTCCTACCTGACCTCCCTCGAGGCGGGCGCCCTCCCGCCGAAGCGCGATCGCGAGGAGGGCCTCGGCCGGATGATCGCGGACTCCTGGCCGTTCGACGTGCCGCTCGGCGCGCTCGTGCTTCGCGCCGAGCGCGCGTGGCGCAATGCCTGAGTGGGCCGGCGCCCATGCGCGCGGCGCTCCTCGCCCTCATCTTGCTCGGCGTGACCGCCTGTGACGCCGGGCCGGATCTGGAGGAGGAGGCCGCCGCGTGCGAGGAGGGGCCGCCGTCCGCCCTGCCCGGCGTGGACGGCCACCTCGTCGCGCTGAACGCGTACTACCTCCAGGAGGAGGCGACGCGCGCGCTCCGCCGCGGGGAGGTGGAGGCCGCGGCCGTCGAGGAGACGCTCGCGAAGGCGGCCGCGCTCGGGGTGCGCGCGGTGCGCACGAACGCGTTCAACGACGGCGCGGGCGACGCGGCGATGCAGACGGCGCCGCTCGTCTACGACGAGCTCGCCCTGCGCGGCCTCGACCTCGTCCTCGCCCGCGCGCGCGCCCACGGGCTCCGGCTCGTCCTGCCGCTCGCGAACCGCTGGGACGACTACGGCGGCCAGCGCCAGTACGTCGCGTGGGCGGGGCTCCCCGCGCCGCGCGAGGGCGATCCGCGCTTCTTCACGGAGCGCGCGGTGGTCGAGCACTTCCGCGCGCACGTGGCGGCGCTCCTCGACCGGGTGAGCACGGTCGACGGCATCCGCTGGGGCGACCACCCCGCCGTGCTCGCCTGGGAGCTCGTGAACGAGCCCCGCGCGGAGGGCGTCTCGCGGGAGGCCCTCCGCGCCTGGGTGGACGAGGTCGCCGCGCTCGTGAAGGCGCGCGCGCCCGGCCACCTCGTGGGCTCAGGCGAGGAGGGGCTCGACGGCGAGGAGTTCGCGCTCCTCACCGCGTCGCCGTACGTCGACTACGCGAGCGTGCACCTCTACCCGGAGGCGTGGGGCGTCCCGGCGGACTTCGCGGCGTTCTTCGGCGCGGGGTTCCTCTCCGAGCGGATCGCGACCGCGCGCCGGCTCGGGAAGCCGCTCCTGGTCGGCGAGCTGGGGCTCCGCAACGACGGGCTGCCGCTCGAAGATCGCCGCGCGATCTACCGCGGCTGGTTCCGCTGCATCCGCCGGGCGGGCGGCGCGGGCGTCGCGCCCTGGCTGTTCGCCTACGACGCGCGGCCGGACGGGTGGGACCCGTACACGTTCCGCTGGCGGGACGGCACCGACCCCGCCGATCCGGTGAACCGCTACGCGGACCTCGTGCGCGACGCCGCTGCGCTGCCTTGACCGTCGGTTCACGCAGGATCGCACGCACCCTGGGCGCCCGCCTGCCCGCCGGTGCGCCCTCCCGCGATCAGAGCCGCGTGTCGGCGACGAGGTCCTTGCCGTACTCGGGCCGGTAGGGCCCGGCGGGGAAGCCGGGGCCGGGGAAGGACAGCGCCTTCCAGTTCGCCTGGCGCGCGAGCGGCATGTAGTTCGGTGAGGCCTTCGTCACCGCGGCGGCCACCATCGCGCCGATGATCCCGCCGCCGTTCGAGTCCGGCTGATAGGCCATCGCCTCGTGGTCCGTCCAGAGCGTCTCGCCGGTCTTGCCGTCCTTGAGGACGTACTCGAACTCGACGTTCACCTGCGTCGTGACGACGAGGTACTTCGCCTCCCACTTCTCGATGGAGACGTACAGCACCGCGTCGGCGCCGAAGAGCGCGCAGAGCCGTCCGGGATCGGCGCCGTGCACGAGCGCGGCGTCGGCGAGCCCGTCGTCCTCGAGGAGGCGCTTCACGAGGTTCACCGGGAAGACGTAGTAGCCCCGCTCCGCCACCGGGATGGGCAGCGTGGAGAGGAAGTAGTCCGCGGCGTCCACGTTCACGCTCTTGTTGACCACCGGGACGATGAGGATCGCGCGCGGCTGCGCCGCGACGAACTTCGAGTAGTCCTTGCGCGGAGCGGTGGCGCAGGCGGAGAGGAGCGCGAGGATCGCGGCTGCGACGGCGACGCGGGCGTGCCGGGACATGTCAGCTCCTCTTCAGCGCGCCCGCGGGACCCTTCGCCGGCGTGGACGGGTTCGTGGCGCGCTTCTGCTGCGCGTTGCGGATCATCTTGTCCATGAGGACCCGCGACTCGGGCCACTGGTCGCGCTCTCGCTGGAAGTAGGCGATGGCGTCGTCGTGGCGCCCCTCCTCCATGAGCGCCCAGCCGTACTCGGCGAGGCAGCCGGGGGGCACCTTCTCGCCGCGCTGGGTGGCGTCGCGGATCACGGCGTCGAGGCTCGCCACGAAGCGCTCGCGCTCCTGGGGGTTCTTGTAGTGCACGTACAGCGCCTCGTCGTAGTCGCCCCAGGCGTACATCGTCTGGTGCCGGGCGCAGCCCTGGAGGACGGCGAGGAGCGCGACGGAGGAGAGGAGCAGGGTCGTCCGGTTCATCGTCAGTGCACCTGGATGGTCTTGAGCTCGCTCTCCACGAACACCTTCTGGCGGTGCAGCACGTTCCCGGCGCCGTCGCGCACGTCCACCTCGTGCGAGCCCGGCTCGACGAGCAGCACGTTCGGGTGGCCGTCGTACGCGCTCGCCGCGCCCGCCGGCTCGCCGTCGACGAACAGGACGGCGCCCGCGGGCGCGCCTGCCACGGCGAGGCTGGGGCGCGTGTCGGGCGTGCGAACCACCGTCTGCGGCATCGCGCAGGCGAGCGCGAGCATCGCCAGCATGAGGATCTTCCCCGTCATGGCGCACCTCACGACTTCGGCTCCGTCACGAACAGCTTCGCGAGCGCGGCGGGCTCGACCCGGCCGCTGAGCACCTCGCAGGCGGCGCCCTCGTTCGTCTCGCTGTCGCCGAACAGGCTCACCACCCGCAGCGTGGCGACCTGCTTCGGCGGGAGCGTCACCTCGAAGCCGGTCTGCTTGCTCTTCACCGTCGCGCCCGCCTCCATGACCGCGAGGGTGTCGCCCTCGCGGAGGCCCTGGTGCTTGCCGCCGGTGATGAACAGCTGCGCGCCCTGCACCTCGAGGATGTCCGTGCGCCAGGGGCGATCGGCGAGCGTGGCCGCCAGGCGATCGATGACGTCGGAGATGGCCGCGGCGATGGCGCGGTCGTTGAGCGTGGCGTCGTACTCGGAGTGGCTGCCGAACCCGGCGATCTCGCCCGACTCGGTGCTCGCCTCGCCGGCCCCGATCGCGGAGAAGTAGGCGTGGCCGGTCTTCACGTCCACGAGGCGGACGTCGACCTTGGCGTGCGCGAGCTGGACCTTGGTGCTGCTCAAGAACCCGCTCTTCCCGCCGACCGAGCGGCCGAACTCGGTGACCGAGCCGGTGATCACCGTGTCGGCCCCGACGAGCTTTCCGCCGGAGAGCTGCTGCTCGCGCTCGAGCTTCTGGAGATCCGGGCGCTCCAGGACGACGAAGTTCCCGGACATGATGAGCCGGGAGGCGAGCATGTCGGAGGCCTGCTTGCCGATCCGGTCGAGATCGGCGTCGTTCAGCAGCGACCGCCCGTAGTTCGTCTCGTTCGAGAAGCGCGCGATCGCGAGCTTCATCTTGTAGCGCTTGGCAGCGGGCGCCCGGCGCGCCTCCTGCGCGGACAGCTGCGCCGCCTTCGGCACCGGCGACTCGGCCGGCGCGGGCTTCTCCGACACCGTCGCGCAGGCCTGCAACAGCAGGGCGGCGCCGGCGGCGATCCCGATCCTTCTCATCGTTCCCCTCCACCGCGCAGAGGCGCGGGCGAGCACGGACGCGCAGTCTCTCACGGAGGGCCCATCACCGGGCGAGAACTCCACGCCGGGTGGTGTCCCGTGACCGTGGGTGAGGTGGGTGTGCGCGCGCGGCGCACGCGGCCGCTCGCGAGCGGAGCTCGCCCGCGGCCGGAACGACGCGTGGGGGGGTAGCGCCCCGCGCCGCTACTTGTCGCCCTGGAAGATGAGGGGCAGGCCGCTCTTCGGGCTGCCCACGATCACGACCTTGGCGTTCGGGCTCGCCGCGAGCCGCTCGGTGGCCTCGATCCCCTTGAACTGCAGGTACTCCGGCGTGAGGCCCTGGCGCACGATGTTCTGGTACTTGAGGATGCCCTCCGCCTCGATCTGCTTGCGCTGCGCCTCCTGGCGCTCGCGATCGAGCGTGAACTTCATCTTCTGCGCGCGCTGCTCCTCGGCGAGCTTGTCGGAGATGGCGGTCTTGATCGCGTCGGGCAGCTCGACGTCGCGGACGAGCACCGCCTCGACCACGACGTGCTTCCCCTGGAGCGCCTTCGTCACCTCGGCGTAGATCTGCTGCTCGATCTCCTCGCGCTTCGTGGAGTAGATCTCCTCCGGCTGGTAGCGGCCGAAGACCTTGCGCGCCTCGGAGCGGACGATGGGCGCGATGAGCTTCGAGTCGTAGTCCGGGCCGATCTGGGTCTGGAGCTCGTACAGCTCCTGCAGCATCGGGCGGAAGCGGACGCTCGCGTCCACGCGCAGCGGCAGGCCGTTCGAGGAGAGCACCGAGAGCTGCTCCTTCATCTCGTGCACGCGCGTGTCGTAGGGGATGACGCTGTTCCACAGCGGCATCACGTGCATGCCCTCGTCGAGCACCTCCCGGCTCGTGCCGCCCCCGAGCGTCTTGAAGACGATCCCGCGGTGGCCGGAGTCGACCGTCGGGCAGCGGCAGGCCTCGAGGAAGGGCGCGACGGCGAGCGAGACGTAGAGCAGCGTACGGACGACCTGGCGCATGGGATCTCCTGGCTGGCGGGTAGCCTACCGCGCCGGCTGCGGCGCGGGGAGCACCTCTGGTGACAACCCTGCGTCCCTGAGCGCCGGGGCGAGCGTCGCGGCGTCGCCCTGCACGACGATCTGTTCGCGTCCCACGTTCACGGCCTGGGCGGCGGCCTGGATGCGCTCCGGCGTGAGCGAGGCGATCGAGGCCGGGAGGCCCTCCCACGCGTCGAGCGGCAGATCGGAGAAGAAGAGCTCCTCCACGGCGCCGATACGCTGGCTCGTCGTGTCGAACCGGAACGCCTGCCAGCGCGCGACGAGCCAGCGCGCGAGGTTCGCGTCCACCGAGGCGAGCGGACGCGCGGCGAGGTTCCTCACCGCGTCGAGCGCCGCCTGGATCGCGCCGGGGACCTGCCTCGCGTCGAGCGTCGCCCAGGTCGACAGCGTCGGCGCGTGTGGCAGTCCGCCGTGATGGATGAGGATCCGGCCGGCCGGGCCCGCGAGCGCGACGAGGCGCGTCCCGACGTCGTGCTGCACCGCCAGGAGGGCCGCCTCGTCCGAGCCCTTGCGCAGCGGGAGGCGGTAGGCGACCGCGACCGTGGCCAGCTCGGCGCCGGGCACGTCCACGAGGAGCACGTGCCGCCGCGCCGGCAGGGGCGGCGAAGCGTGCTCTCCCGGCGCCGAGGTGCGCCGCTTCCACCCGCCGAAGCGGGCCTCGACGTCCGCGAGCAGCTCCTTCGTGGGCATGATCTTGCCGGCGATGACGAGGAGCGAACGCTCGGGGCGGAGCTGCTCGAGGAGCCAGCGCCGGGCGGGCTCGGCCTTCAGCCCGGCGAGCGGCGCGCTCGCGAGGGGATCGTCCTCCGGCGAGTAGAGGGCGGACGAGATCGCGAGCCCGGCGCGCATCGACGCGCTCGTCGCCTCTCCCCTCGCCAGTGATGACGTCATGCCCTCGCGAACGGCGTCCACGCGGTCTCCGTCGAGGCTTCGCCGCGTCCAGCAGGCGAGCCGCCCGAGCATCTCCGGGAGCGCGTTCGCCGAGCCGCGCTCGCGGAAGGAGATCTTCTCCCGCCTGGGGAGGAACGGGCTCGCACGGCAGGTGTGCCCTCCCGCGAGCGTCCACGCCTTCTCCGAGGCCGCGAGGGCGATCGACGGCACGAGGGACCCTCCCGCACCACCCACGGGATCCGAGTCCACGAGGAGCCGGGCCTCCACGATCGGGCGCTCGCCGTGGGGCAGGACCACCACGCGGAGCCCGTTCGAGAGCCGCGTCTGGAAGGCCTCGCCGAGGCGAGGCGGGTCCAGGAGCTCCCGGACCTCGGTCGCGCCGGGCGCCGCGGCCCCCAGGGTACGGACGATCGGGATCCACGCGCCCGGCTCGTCGAGCGGCGCCTCCGTGGGCGGACCGCCGGCGCCGGGAAGCACCGCCACGGAGACCGCGCGCTCGACCGTGATCCACTTGCGGTAATACTCCTCGAACGATCGACCGAGCTGGGTCCGTGCCTCCCGGGCGAAGGCGGCGAGCGGGTCCGGCTCGCCGGTCGCGCGCAGCCTCCACGCCGCCTCCGGCCCCGGGCCCTCCTCCATGTCCCACAGCCCGACGTCGATCCGCCGCGCGAGCGCGCGGACGGCGACGTGCTGGGCGTAGTCGTCGAGCGCTCGCGCGTCGTACGCGGAGTGCAGGAGCGCGTTTCGCACGGGCGCCGCGTCCTCCGCGCTGCGCAGCTCGATCCGCGCGAGGAGCGCGGAGCCCTGGTGGCCGCGCTCGAGCGTGAGCGTCACCCCGGTGACCCGCGCGGCCAGATCGCCCTCACGGGCGCGCCAGAGGCGCTGCTGGAGGACGACGGTCGCGGCGAAGGCGCTCGCGCTCGTGCCGTCCTTCATCCCCGGGAGCGGCCACGCGAGCCAGAGGTGGGGCTTCGTGCCAGGGATCGAGCGAGTCTGCATGTCGGTCCAGAGGACCGGCTCCCGGCCGGCGACGGACGGTCGCTCGGCAGGGGAGACGCGTGGCTCGTCGGGTGCGCCGGTCGTCGCGAGCGCGCCGAAGGCGGCGAGGACCCGCCGGACGGCCTCGCTGGGTGCCTCGGGGACGCTCACGACGAGGACGAGGCGATCGGGGACGAGATGCTGGCTCGCCCAGGAGCGGACGTCCTCGAGCGTCAGCGCGCGCACGGACTCGGGCGTGGGCGGGGCGCGGTCGTAGCGCGTGCCGCGCCACGCGAGCGCGAAGACCGAGGCGCCCTCGGTCGCGCCTTGGTCCGCCGCGAGCTCGCGCGCGAGCGCCTCGCCCTCGCGCGCGACCTCCTCCTTCGTGATCCCCGCGAGCGGCTCGCGAAGCCGGTCCGCCTCGATCGCGAGCGCCTCGTCGAGCCGGGCGAGCCGCACGATCGACTGGAAGTCCGTCGAGTCGGCGCCGACCTTCGCGGAGTCGATGACGCCCGCCGCGAACAGCCGCTCCCGCAGCCGGAGCCCGCCGCTCGCCGGAGCGGCGACCGCGGTGAGCCGCGCGGCGAGCCGCGCGAGGCCTTCCTTCCCGCGGGGATCGTCCGCGTCTCCGACGTCGTACGACGCGATCACCGTCGCGCGCTTCGCGTGCGAGGTCCTGAACGCAACGAGCCGCAGCCCGGTCGGATAGGTCGCGAAATGACCCTGGTACCGGAACGGCTCGACCGGCGGGCGCTTCACGCTCGTGGCGCAGGAGAGCGCGGCGCAGGCGAGGGCCACGAGGGGGAGGCGCATGCCCCGAAGCCCTAGCACGCTCGGTGACGGTGCGTCGAGGATCGCACTCCGGGCGCGGGGCCCGGAACGCTGCGGCCTAAACGGCCGATCATGATTCGCGAACAGGCGAGCGTAGCGAGCCCGCCGGGGCGACGCCGCGGAAGCGGCGAAGCCGCTCGCGGCGGCGCACGGGACCCGGCGAGCGGGGGTGGGCCCCCGACGAGCTTCGCTCGGCGGGGCGGGGGACGCAGTCCCCCGTTCGAACATGGCTAAACGACAGCGTGATTCGCGTCACCGAAGGTGATCGCGAATCACGAACTGTCGTTTAGAACGCGCGCTCGGTGAGCGATCCCGCCGCCTCGCGCAGCGCCCGGCGGTGCACGCCGTCGGGCACCTCCTCGAGCGCGGCGAGCGCGCTGCGGGTGTGCTCGCGGGCGAGCGCGCGCGCGTCCTCGACGCCGCCGACGCGCTTCACCACCTCGACCACGTCGGCGGCGACGGCGTCGCCGTCGTCCTGGCCGTCCACGAGCGCGGCGAGCCGCTCGCGCAGCCGGGGCTCGGCCTCGCAGGCCCGGATGAGGGGGAGCGTCGCCTTGCCCTCGATGAGGTCCGTTCCGAGGCGCTTGCCGAGGAGCTTCGGGTCGGCGGCGTAGTCGAGCGCATCGTCCACGAGCTGGAAGGCGATGCCGATGCCCTCGCCGAACCGGACGAGCGCCTCCGGCACGTGCCCGACCTCGCCGGCCGCCCACGCGCCCGCCGCGGCGGCCCAGCCGAAGAGCGAGGCGGTCTTGCCGATCACGACGTCGAGGTAGTCCTTCTCGGTCGCGGCGAAGGAGCTGCGGAGCGAGAGCTGGAGCACCTCGCCCTCGACGAGCCTGCGCATCGTGGCGAGCAGCGTCGGGAGCGCCGCCGAGCGGGCGGGCTCCGCCGAGACGATCTCGAGCGCGCGGGTGAGGAGCCAGTCGCCGGAGAGGACCGAGACGGCGTTGCCCCAGATGACGCGCGAGGCGGGCTGGCCGCGCCGCAGCGGGCCGTCGTCGATCACGTCGTCGTGGAGGAGCGTCGCCGAGTGGGTCAGCTCGGCGGCGACCGCGTACGGCACCGCGGCGCGCATCTCGCCGCCGCAGGCGCCGCAGGCGAGGAGCGTCACCATGGGACGGATGCGCTTGCCGCCCGCCGAGACCAGGTGGCGCGCCGCGGCGCGGAGCTTCTCCTCGGCGTCCTCGGTCGCGCGGGTGAGCTGCTCCTCGAGCGCGACGAGGCTCTCCGGCAGCGCGGGGACGTCTGCGAGGGCGGCCTGCGCACGCTCGGGGCGGACGCCGCGCTCTGCGCTCGCGTCGAGCTGGGACAGGATGGCCTGCTCACTCGCTGCCACGGGGAGCCTCCGGGGACCGGCGCTTTCAACGAAAGTTGAACGGCATATAACGCGGGCGGCGCCGCGGGGTCAACGAATGCCCGACCCTCATTCGTAGTGCCGCACCGCCGGCCAGACCTCGGCGAGCGGGCGCGTCGCGCCGCGGCAGATCCAGATCCAGCGCGCGTCCTCGTAGGGCATCGTCCACGGGCTCGAGGGCAGCCTCGCGGCGAGCGTGCGCTCGCGGTACAGACCGGCGCCGCAGTCCTCGTGCGCATCCGAGACGACGATGAGCGGATCGCCACCCGTCGCCGGCGGGCCCCACAGGAAGTACTGGTTGTGACCGGAGACGACCGGCGCCCCGAGCCCCGGCGCGTGCACCTCGAGCGCCGCCGCCTCGCCGTAGTTCTGCGCGAACACGGCGGCGCGGGCGCGCGCCTCGGGCGGGAGGCCGCGCGTCACGTCCGCGACGGCGGCGGCGAGCGCCTCCCATCCGTGCTGGTCCGCGAAGATTTGCGGCAGCGCGCCGTACGCGTGCCGCTCGAGCGGCGCCGGCTTCAGCCCGAGCGCGGCCTGGTAGCGGACGAAGGCCTCGACGGGCAGGAGCGGGATCGCGAGGGGGAGCCCGATCGCGCCCGTGACCGCGATCGCACAGAGCGCCGCGAGGCGCGCCGCTCCGCGCCGGAGCGCCCGCTCGATCCCGACGCCGCCCGCGGCGAGCAGCATCGGCAAGGCGGGCGCGGCGTAGTAGGCCTTCCCGCGCGTGGCGACGAGGGTGGCGAGGTACAGGGCTCCCCCGATGGCGAGGAAGCGGAACGGCCGCGCCCGCTCGGCGAGGAGGAGCCAGGCGAGGCCGCCGAGCCACACGGGCGCGGCGAGCGGGCCGGGCTCGAGGAGGAGCGAGCGCGCGAAGCCGCCGAGCGAGAAGGGCGCGTTCTTCTCGAGCTGTCCGTTCCGGACGAGCTCCAGGAACGGCAGGCCGTGCGCCGCCTGCCACAGGACGTTCGGCAGGACGAGGACCGCGCCGAGCGCTGCGCCGGCGAGCGCCCATCGCGTCGCGAGCGCGCGTCGCGCCGGCGTGGCGAGGAGGCCGGCGAGGAGCCCGAGCGCGAGCAGCGCGGACGTGTACTTGAGGAGCGCGCCCGCGGCGGCGACGGCGCCGGCGAGGAGCCACCACCGAGGGGAGTCGCCCAGCACGAGCCGGACGAGCACGCAGGCGAGCGCGATCATCGCGAGCGGCTCGAACGCGTTCATCGTGAGGTAGTGGCCGAGCCCGGCGAGGAGCGGCGAGGCCGCCAGGGCCACGCCGGCGAGCGCCGCCGCGAACGCGCCGCCGCCGAGGCGTCGCGCGAGCCGCGCGGCGAGGAAGACCGTGGCGGCCGAGGCGAGCCACGCGGGGAGCCGCAGGCCGGGGACCCAGGTGCCGAAGAGCGCGTGCGCGACCCGGGCGACGAGCGCGATCCCGGGCGGCTGATCGACGTACCCCCACCCGAGCCGCTCGCCGCAGACGATGAAGTAGAGCTCGTCGCGGAAGATGCCGTAGCGGCCGCCGGCGGCCACGTGCAGCGCGAAGGTCGCGGCCGCGAGGGCGGCGGGGAGGAGGCGCGCCGCGCGGCCGCCCTCGGGTGCGGGGACGTCGGAGAACTCGGAGGGAGGAACCACCGCGGGCGAGCTCACGCGCGCGAGCCTACGGTGCCGCCCTCACTCCCGCCACTCCTCGAGCACCACGTCGTCATAGAAGACCTGACCCTCGTAGTAGTTCACGTGCGGGTCGCCGAACATGAACCAGTCCGGCCAGGTGCCGCCCGCCGGCCAGCGCGGAAACTCCGGTCCCACGAAGGAGCCCGTGTCCACGCAGCCCGCGGCGCCGGCGGCCTCGGCGGCGTCCACGGGGTAGTGCCAGAGGCACGTCTGTGCGGCGTCCACGCTCGCGCGGTAGGTCTGGTCGCCGCCGTAACGGAAGCGGCCCGAGATCTCGAGCGTGTAGCGCGGGCCGTCGCGCTCGATCGTCACGCGGTACCAGGTGTCCGGCAGGTACGCGTCCACGGCGCGTATCGCGCCGGAGGGCTGCCACGCGCCGTTCGAGAAGGAGAGGAACGCGTTGCCCGTCTTCGCGTCGCCCGGGCGCGAGCCGTCGAGCGCGATCATCATGATCGGGTGCTCGCCCGACGCGACGAAGCCGCTCCCGGTCCACACCTCCATCCACGGTGGGTAATGGTTGTCCGAGTCCACGACCACCTTGCGGTGGTGGTGGATCCAGGTGTTGTCGTGCGGCCGCGGGAGCGCGTCGAGGATGGTGAGCCAGTAGAAGCCGTTCTGGCTCGTCGCGCTCTCCCCCGGCCACCAGGGGCCGGCGGTCTCGTCGCCTCTGTCGTAGCCGTTCAGGCCGGGCTTCCCGTCGCCGAACGCGGCGTAGCCGACGCGCAGCGAGATGCGGTAGCGCGCCGGGAGCGGCTGCGTCGGGCGCACGACCGTCCCGTCCGTGTGCTCGGGCGAGCGGAGGCGCAGGACGTGGTTCGTTCCGCCGGCGGGATCGGCCACCACCGCGGCGCGGTCGGCGAGCGCCGCGTCGGCGCGGCGCGAGTACGACTCGAGCGTGAGCCAGCCGCTCGCGCCGAATGGCTCCGTGGCGCGGAACGCGGCGGGCGGGGTCACGCCGCGCGCCACGAAGAAGGCGCCGCCGTCGGCGAACGGGCCGTCGTCGGGCACCGGGTCGGGAGCGAAGGTGCCCGCGGGCAGGTCGCCGCCCTCGAAGTCCTCTCGCGCGACGACCGCCCAGCCCGGCGTCGTCGGGGTGCCCCCACCTCCGCCGCCTCCGCCGCCTCCACCTCCGCCGGTCCCCCCGCCGCCGTCCGTGCCGCCCCCCGACGGCTCGCCGGTCGAGCCGCCGTTCCGGCAGCCGGCGGCGGAGAGGGCGAGGAGGAGCATCGCGCAGAGCAGGCGGAGGAGCGGCATGGCCGTGGTAGGTTGCGCACGTGCCGGTCGTGAAGCTCGTCCTCGAGTACGACGGGACCCGCTACGTCGGCTGGCAGGTCCAGCCCAACGGCCCGTCGATCCAGGCCGAGGTCGAGCGGGCCCTCGCGACGCTCCACAAGGAGCCGCGGCGCGTGACCGCGGCGGGGCGCACCGACGCGGGGGTGCACGCCCGCGGCCAGGTCGTCTCCTTCCCGGAGGCGCGGCCGCTGCCGCTCTCCGCCTACGTGAAGGGGATGAACGCGCTCCTCCCCGACGACGTCGCCGTCCGCACGGCGAGCGTCGAGCCGGACGGCTTCGATGCGCGCCGGAGCGCGCGTGGCAAGCGCTACCGCTACGTCGTCCTGAACCTCGAGACGCGCGCGCCGCTGTCGCGCCTCCAGGCGTGGCAGCTCTTCGGCGCGCTCGACGTCGGCGCGATGCGCGCGGCGTCGCGCCACCTGCTCGGTCGCCAGGACTTCGCTGCCTTCCAGGCGGCCGACTGCGCCTGCGAGCACGCCGTCCGCGACGTGCACCGGCTCGACGTGCTCGGCGAGGCGGGAGGGCGGGTGGAGCTGGTCGTCGAGGCGACGGCCTTCGTGAAGCACATGGTGCGGAACTTCGTCGGCACGCTCGTGGAGGTCGGGAAGGGCAGGCGGAGCGCGGACTCCATGCCCGCGCTCGTCGCGAGCCGCGACCGCACCCGGGCCGGAAGGACCGCACCGCCGCAGGGGCTCTTCCTCGAGGAGGTCTTCTACTGATTGGACCTCGCGCGGCGGCCCGCCGCGCGCGTTGACTCGCGAGTCGGCGCTCGCCGGCCCCGCCGCCTCGACGGGCCCATCCCGTGTGCTACGCTCCACGGTTCCTTTCCAAGCGAGGAGTCATGAGCCAGAAGAAGCTGAAGGTGGGCGTGCTCGGCGCGACCGGCATGGTCGGCCAGCGGTTCGTCGCGCTGCTCGAGAACCACCCCTGGTACGAGGTGACGCTCGTGGCCGCGAGCGCGAACTCCGCGGGCCAGAAATACGCCGACGCGGTGAAGGGGCGCTGGGCGCTCAAGACCGCGATCCCGGCCGCGACCGCCGCCCTCAGCGTGAAGAACGCCTCCGCGGTCGACGAGATCGCCCGCGAGGTGGACTTCGTCTTCTGCGCCGTCGACATGTCCAAGGAGGAGACGGCGAAGCTCGAGGAGGACTACGCGCGCCGCGAGACGCCGGTCGTGTCCAACAACTCCGCGCACCGCGGCACGCCCGACGTGCCGATGATGGTGCCCGAGGTGAACCCCGAGCACGCCGCGGTGATCGAGGCGCAGCGCAAGCGGCTCGGCGCCGCGCGCGGCTTCATCGCCGTGAAGCCGAACTGCTCGATCCAGAGCTACGTGCCGGCGCTCCACCCGCTCATGAAGTTCGGGCCGAAGCGCGTCGCGGTCTGCACCTACCAGGCGATCAGCGGCGCCGGGAAGACCTTCGAGAGCTGGCCGGAGATGGTCGACAACCTCATCCCCTTCATCAAGGGCGAGGAGGAGAAGTCCGAGCAGGAGCCCATGAAGATCTGGGGCCGGCTCGAGGGCGGCCGGATCGAGAAGGCGAAGGACCCGATCATCACCGCGCAGTGCATCCGGGTGCCCGCCTCCGACGGGCACATGGCGGCGGCGTTCGTGACCTTCGAGCGGAAGCCCGACCGCGCCGAGGTCATCGAGCTGTGGCGGAGCTGGGAGCCGAAGCCCCAGAAGATGGGGCTCCCCTCGGCGCCGAAGCCGTTCCTCACCTACTTCGAGGAGGACTCGCGGCCGCAGACGAAGCTCGACCGCGACATCGGCGGCGGCATGGGCGTCGCCATCGGCCGGCTGCGTCCCGACGCGCTCTTCGACTACCGGTTCGTGTCGCTCTCGCACAACACGGTGCGCGGCGCCGCGGGCGGCGCGGTGCTCACGGCGGAGCTCCTCACGGCCGAGGGCTGGATCCAGGCGAAGTAGCGCGCTCCGGTCGCGACCTGCGGCGCCGTGCCGTCCCGCGCCCGCGGGGCGCGCGGCGCCGCGCTGCGTCCGGCGTCGCTCACTGCGGGATCGGCGGCGCTCAGGCGTGGACCTCACGGTGCCTGAGCCACGGCACCTGCAGCCGGCTCTCGCGCTTCATGAGCCGCTCGTCCACCGAGAGCGGCCCGGCCCCGCCGATGAACAGCGCCAGCAGCCCGGCGAGGAAGAGGAGGTTCACCTCGATGCCCGGCATCCCGAACACCGGGCCCTTGTCGGTCATCCCGGTGATCTGGATGTAGCCGAAGCCGTACGGCGCGTGAACCCTGATCATCGCGACGAGCATCTCGAGCGAGAGCAGGAGGGCGACGAGCCAGGTGGCGGCGCCGACGATGAGCGCGATCCCGCCGAAGAACTCGACGATGCCTCCCACCCAGGCCATGAGCGCGGGCAGCGGGATCCCGAGCTGGGCGAGCATGCCCTGGAACTCGGCGTGCCCCGCGGCGGTGAGCTTCGGGGCGCCGTGGTACATGAACGAGATCCCGAGCAGGATGCGGAGCGGAAGCGGCCAGTAGTGTTCGAGGTGGCGATCCATCGCAGCGACCTCCTGGCGGCGAGGGAGCTGCCGCCTCTGGATCCATAGCTGCGCCGGCCTCCGCAGCAACCCGGAGTCACGCCGCTCCTCGCGCGCCGCTCGCCCTGCGCCGGTGCGCGGCGCCGCGTGATGGGCGCACGACCGGCCGCTCCGCGGCCTCCCGGGCGCCACGCCGCGCGGCCGCAGCCTCATGCCGAGTTGCCGTGCGGACGCCGCGCCGGTACAGAAGCACGGCCCCGCAAGCTCCGGAGAGCCCGATGCACCTCGACCCTGCCCGCGAGATCGCCCCCGGCGTCGTCCTCCTCGACTCGGGCTACGTCCGCCCGAAGCTCGCCGCCTGCTACGTCGTCCGGGGCGACGCGTCCGCCGCCGTGATCGAGACCGCGGCGTCCTCGTCCGTGCCGCGCATCCTCGAGGCGCTCGCCGCGTTCCGCATCGCGCCCGCGGACGTCTCGCACGTGGTCGTCACGCACGTGCACCTCGACCACGCGGGCGGCGCGGGGAAGCTCATGGAGGCGCTCCCTCGCGCGACGCTGGTCGCGCACCCGCGCGGCGCGCGCCACCTCGTCGATCCGTCGAAGCTCATCGCGGGCACCGCCGAGGTCTACGGTGAGGCGCGCTTCCGGGAGCTCTACGGCGACATCCCGCCCATCCCCGCGGCGCGGGTCGTCGAGGCGCCGGACGGCCACGAGGTGGATCTCGGCGGCCGCGTGCTCCGCATGCTCGACGCCCCCGGTCACGCGAAGCACCACCTCGTCGTCCACGATCCCGCGACGCGCGGCTTCTTCACCGGCGACGCGTTCGGCATCTCCTACCGCGAGGCCGACTCCGCGAAGGGGCCCTTCGTGTTCCCGACCACGACGCCGGTGCAGCTCGATCCGGCCGCGCTGCGGCGGACCGTGGAGCGCATGCTCGCGGAGAAGCCCGAGCGCATCTACCTCACGCACTTCGGGATGCTCGAGGGGGAGATCCCCCGCGCCGCCGCCCAGCTCCTCGAGGGCCTCGACGAGCACGTGCGGCTCGCGCGCGCGGCGCCCTCCGGGCCCGGCCGTCACGCCGCCCTGCGCGAGGCGCTCGCCGGTCAGCTCCTCCGCGGCCTCGCCGCGCACGGCGCGCCGCTCGCGCGCGAGGAGGCGCTGGCGGTGTACGGGGTGGACCTCGACCTCAACGCGCAGGGGCTCGAGGTCTGGCTCGACGCGCAGGCGTAGTGATCGTACGGGGGCTGCGCCCCCGCCCCGTCGGCGGCTCACCGCCGTCGCCGGGGCCCCACCCCTGCTCGGCGGGGCCCGTGAGCCCGTGCGCCCGCGTTCGCGGGTGCGCCCGGGCTCCCCGCCGGGAGGGGGCGTTGCCCCCTCCCCGTGCGTTGCACGGGGCCCCTCCCCGGTTCGACCACCTATCAATGCACGAGCGCCTCGCCCTCGACGGCGCGGGCGCCCTTCGCGAACGTGATGTTCCCGTCCGGCCCCTCGTCCACCACGACGTGGTCGCCGGCCTTGAACTCGCCGCGCAGGAGCTTCGTCGCGAGCGGGTCCTGGATCATCCGCTGGATGGCGCGCTTCAGGGGGCGCGCCCCGTAGACCGGGTCGTAGCCCGCGTCGGCGATGGCCTCGCGCGCCGCAGGCGAGAGCTCGATCGTGATGCGCCGCTCCTCGAGGAGCTTGCGCAGGCGCGCGAGCTGGATCTCCACGATGCGCCCGACGTGCTCGCGCGACAGCGGGCGGAAGACCACGATCTCGTCCACCCGGTTCAGGAACTCCGGCCGGAACTCCGCGCGCAGGTTCTCGAGCGCCGCCTCCCGGATCGCCGAGACGTCGGCCCCCGGGCGGCCGGCGAGCCGCTGGATCTCCTGCGAGCCGATGTTGGAGGTCATGATGACGACCGCGTTCCGGAAGTCGACGGTGCGCCCCTGGCCGTCGGTGAGCCGGCCGTCGTCGAGGATCTGGAGGAGCACGTTGAAGACGTCGTGGTGCGCCTTCTCGATCTCGTCGAAGAGGATCACCGCATACGGCCGGCGGCGGACCGCCTCGGTGAGCTGGCCGCCCTCCTCGTAGCCGACGTAGCCGGGGGGCGCGCCGATGAGCCGCGACACGGCGTGCTTCTCCATGTACTCGCTCATGTCGAGGCGGACCATCGCGGCCTCGTCGTCGAACAGGAACTCGGCGAGCGCGCGGGCGGTCTCCGTCTTCCCGACGCCGGTGGGCCCGAGGAAGATGAACGAGCCGATCGGCCGGTTGGGATCCTGGAGGCCCGAGCGCGCGCGGCGCACCGCCGCCGAGACCGCCTGCACCGCCTCGTCCTGGCCGACGACGCGCTCCCGCAGCCGGTCCTCCATGCCGAGGAGCTTCTCGACCTCGCCCTCGACGAGCTTCGAGACCGGGATGCCGGTCCACTTGGAGACCACCTCGGCGATCTCCTCGGGCGTGACCTCCTCCTTCAGCATCGCGCCGTCGCGCTGCAGGCCGGCGAGGCGCTCCTGCAGCTCCGCCACGCGCCGCTCCACCTCCGGGAGCCGGCCGAACTTGATCTCGGCGGCCTTCTGGAAGTTCGCCTCGCGCTCCGCCTTCGTCTGCTCCTGCTTCAGCCCGTCGATCTCCTGCTTCGCCTGCGCGAGGTCCTGGATGACCGCCTTCTCCGCGTCCCAGCGGCTCTTGAGGCGCGCGAACTCCTCGTTCAGCGCGGCGAGCTCCTTCTCCGCCTGGCCGAGCCGGTGCCGCGAGGCCTCGTCCTGCTCCTTCTGCAGCCCCTGCCGCTCGATCTCGAGCTGTGCGATGCGGCGGCGCACCTCGTCCACCTCGGTCGGCATCGAGTCGATCTCGATGCGCAACCGGCTCGCCGCCTCGTCGACGAGGTCGATGGCCTTGTCAGGCAGGAAGCGGTCGGTGATGTAGCGGTGGCTGAGCCGCGCCGCCTCGACGAGCGCCGCGTCCTGGATGCGGACCTTGTGGTGCAGCTCGTAGCGGTCCTTGAGGCCGCGCAGGATCGAGATGGTGTCGGCCACCGACGGCTCGCCCACGAACACCGGCTGGAAGCGCCGCTCGAGGGCGGGGTCCTTCTCGACGTGCTTGCGGTACTCGTTCACGGTGGTGGCGCCGATCGCGTGCAGCTCGCCGCGCGCGAGGGCGGGCTTCAGCATGTTGCCCGCGTCCATCGCGCCCTCGGCGGCGCCGGCGCCGATGATGGTGTGCATCTCGTCGATGAAGAGGATGATCTGGCCCTCGGACGAGACGACCTCCTTGAGGACGCCCTTCAGCCGCTCCTCGAACTCGCCGCGGTACTTCGCGCCCGCGACCATCGCGCCGAGGTCGAGCGCGAGGAGGCGCTTCCCCTTGAGCCCCTCGGGTACGTCGCCGTCCACGATGCGCCGGGCGAGCCCCTCGACGATGGCGGTCTTGCCGACGCCCGGGTCGCCGACGAGCACGGGGTTGTTCTTCGTGCGGCGGGAGAGGATCTGGACGACGCGGCGGATCTCGTCGTCGCGCCCCACCACCGGATCGAGCTTCCCCGCCTTCGCGAGCGCGGTGAGGTCCTTCGCGTACTTCTCGAGGGCGCGGTACTGGCTCTCGGCCTCGGGCGACGTCACGCGCGCCCCGCCGCGCACGTCCTGGAGCGCGGCGACGATCCGGTCCGGCGTCGCCCCCGAGGCGCGCAGCGCCTCGCCCGCGCCGGTCTTCTCCTCGGCGGCGGCGAGCAGGAGGTGCTCGGTCGAGACGTACTCGTCCTTGAGCCGCTTCGCGGCGTCCTCGGCGCGGTCGACGAGCTTCGCGAGCCGGTTCGCGAGGTACGGCTCCGCGCCGGAGACCTTGGGCACGGTGCGCAGCTCGTCCTCCACGCGCGAGGCGACGAGCGACGGCTCCGCGCCGATCTTCTCCAGGATGGGCGTCGCGGTCCCCTCCGGCTGGGAGAGGAGGGCGAGCACGAGGTGCTCGACGTCGATGGCCTGGTGGTCGCGGCGGCGCGCCTCGCTCTGGGCGGCGGCGAGCGCCTCCTGGGCCTTCACGGTGAGCTTTTCCATTCGCATGGCGCGAACGTAAGACCGCGGGGGGGCTTGGCAAGCAGCGCCGCCGCGGCAGGAAAGCCGGAATTGCATCGCTCCGGCTCGTGTAGAGTCGAGGCCCGCCCGGGGATGGGCGCCTCCATGGTGGACGATCTGACCCTGCCTCGCGCGGCCTCGCGACCGCCCACCGCCTCGTCCGGGCTGCGGCTCGCGTGGCTCGTCGCGCTCGCCGCGCCCCTCGTCATCCTCCTCGCGCTGCCCGGGCTGCACGAGCCGCTCTCTGCGGCCCGGTACCTCCCCGTCCACACCGTCCTCGAGCTGCTCGTCGTCGGCGTGGCGTTCGCCACGTTCGGCGTGCAGTGGTTCGCGGCCCGCGAGTTCCCGGATCGACGGGCGCAGGTGATCGGCCCCGCGTTCCTGGCGGTGGGGCTCTTCGAGGCCCTGCACCTGCTCACGTTTCCGGGGATGCCGGGCGTCGGGGGCCCGGGGACGACCGAGCGGGGCATCTACTACTGGTTCCTTGCCCGCCTCTGGACCGTGGGGACGCTCGTCTGGGTCGCGCGGCTCCCGCCGAGCGATCGGAGCCTGCGGCCGGGCAGGGCGCGCCTGCTCGTCCCCCACCTCGTCGCGGTCACGGCCTTCGTCGCGGTCGAGCTCGCCTTGCCGGGCGATCGGGCCTTCTTCTACGTGGAGGGAGGCGGGCTCACGTCCGCGAAGGTCGGGCTCGAGCTCTTCGTCGCGGCGGTCGCGCTCGTGGGCGCGCTCGTGCACCACCGCGCCGCCCGCGCCGGCGACCGCGGCGCCCGCACGCTCGCGGCGGCGCTCGCGGTCACCGTCCTCTCCGAGCTCTCCCTCACCCTCTACGCGCGCCCGTTCGATCCGGTGCACGTGCTCGGGCACGCGTACCTGGTGCTCACCTTCTTCCTCATCTTCCGCGCGCTGTTCGTGGGCGCGGTGGTCGCTCCGCACCGCGAGCTCGTCGCGCTGCGGAGCCACATCGAGAACGAGCTCAACGTCACCATCGCCGAGCTGCGCGCGACGAAGGAGAGCCGCGAGGACCTGCTCCGCGCCGTCTCTCACGACCTGCGCAACCCGCTCCAGATCGTGCTCCTCAAGGCGCAGGTGCTCGGCCGCCACGGGGCGAAGCCGGGCGCGGCGGAGAAGGCCGCGCGCGACATCGCGCTCGCGGGCAGGCGGATGGAGCGGATGCTGCGCGATCTCGCCGACGCGGCGCGCCTCGAGAGCGGCGCCGCGCTCGCGCTCCAGCGCGCCGCCGTGGACGTGCGCGCGTTCGTGGCGGAGGCGATCGAGCTCAACCGCGGGGTGTTCGACCCGCAGCGCCTCGAGGTCGCCGTGCCGGACGGCCTCCCGCCGGTGCACGCCGATCCCGACCGGCTCGACCGCGTCCTCGTGAACCTGGTCGGGAACGCGCTCAAGCACACCGCCGGCCGCGTCGTCGTGAGCGCCAACCCGGCCGGCGCCTTCGTGCGGATCTCCGTCATGGACGAGGGGCCCGGGATCGCGCCCGAGGACCAGCAGCGGATCTTCCAGCGCTACGTGCGAGGTCCCGGGCGGGAGGCCGACGGGCTCGGCCTCGGGCTCTACATCGTGCGGCGGCTCGTCGAGGCTCACGGGGGCGAGGTCGAGCTCGTGAGCGCGCCCGCGGCGGGCAGCACGTTCAGCTTCACGCTGCCCGTCGCGACGCCCGGTTGACGGCGCTGCGTCCGGGCGCCACGGCCCCCGGCCGGACCTTGCGGCCGTGCGCGCGGGGTCACATGCCTGCCGCTGGGCCGTTCCCCCTATGACGAGCACGCACCCCGCGATCCTCTCCGTCGGCCGCGCGCTGCCCCCGAACTTCGTGGATCAGGAGACGCTCATCGCGGCCCTGTCCGCGTACTGGGGCGCGCGGCACTTCAACGTCGAGCGTCTCGCCGATCTGCACCGCGCTGCACGCGTGGGCGGCCGCCACCTCGCCCTTCCGCTCTCCGAGTACCCGGCGCTCGACTCGTTCCGGAAGACCAACGACGCGTTCATCCGGGTCGGGAGCGAGCTGGGCGCGGCGGCCGTGTCGGAGGCGCTCGCGCGGGCGGGCGTCACCCCGCGCGAGGTGGACCATCTCTACTTCGTGACCGTCACCGGCGTCGCCACCCCCTCGCTCGACGCGAAGCTCGTGAACCGGCTGGGGATCTCGCCCTCGGTGAAGCGGACGCCGATCTTCGGCCTGGGCTGCATGGCGGGCGCGGCGGGGCTCGCCCGGGCCTCGGACGCCCTGCGGGCGTTCCCCGGCGAGGTGGCGGTGCTCGTCTCGGTCGAGCTCTGCTCGCTCACCCTCCAGCGGGAGGACACCTCCATCGCGAACGTCATCGCGAGCGGCCTGTTCGGGGACGGCGCGGCGGCGGTGGTGCTCCAGGGCGGCGAGCGCGCCCCCGCGCCCGACCACGCGCCGCGGATCCTCGCGACCCGCTCGGTGTTCTACCCGGACACGGAGTGGGTGATGGGGTGGGACGTCGTCGACACGGGCTTCAAGGTGGTCCTCTCCGCGAAGGTGCCGGAGGTGATCCAGGCGAACGTCGGCGGAGACGTGGATCGCTTCCTCGCCGCGAACGGGCTCTCGCGCGGCGACGTGCGCCACTTCATCGCCCACACCGGCGGGCCGAAGGTGCTCGAGGCCTTCCGCCGCGCCCTCGACCTGCCGGAGGCGGCGCTCTCCCGGTCCTTCCGTTCGCTCCAGGAGGTCGGCAACCTCTCCTCCGCCTCGGTGCTCTTCGTCCTCGGCGACCTGCTCGACGCGGGCGAGGCCCGCCCCGGAGACGTGGGCCTCCTCGCCGCGATGGGCCCGGGCTTCTCGGCCGAGCTCGTCCTCCTCCGGTGGTGACCATGACGGATCGTGAAGCAAGGGTGGCGCACGAGATCCTCCGCATCGCGCGCGACGAGCTCCGGCTCGGCGACGCCACGCCCGCGCCCGACGCGGCCCTCGCGGGCGCGCTCGACTCGCTCCAGCTCCTCTCGCTCGTCGTCGCCGTGGAGGACCGCTTCCGGATCGTCCTCGAGGACGACGACGCGGCCGGAACGCGCACGCTCGCGGATCTCGCGCGGCTCGTCGCGGCGCGCTCGGACGCGGCGCTCATCCCCGCCCAGGCGCCGGAGCCGGCCCGGTGAGGCTCGTGGGGCCACCGGCGCCCGCGCCGCGCTCCCCGACGCTGGCGCACGCGCTCCGCGCGGCCGTGGGCCACCCGAGCGGCGTCACGTTCGTCGATCTCCACGAGCGCGAGCGCACGCTCCGGTGGGCCGAGGTCGCCGACCGCGCGGAGCGGGTGGCCGCCGCGCTCGCGGCGCGGGGCGTGGCGCCGGGCGATCGGGTGGCGATCGTGCTCCGCACGGAGCCCGCCTTCCTGGACGCGTTCTTCGGGGCGTGGCTCGCCGGGGCGGTGCCCGTGCCGCTCTATCCGCCGGTCAGGCTCGGCCGGATGGAGGAGTACCTCGCGCAGACGGCCCGGATGCTCGAGGTGTCGGGCGCGCGGCTCGTCGTCTCCTCCGGCGCGGTGCGGCGCCTCCTCGGCGGCGCCATCGCGCGGGCGGCGCCGCCGCTCGGCTGCGCCGACGCGGCGGAGCTCTCGCAGGAGACCGGTCGACTCTCGCGCGCCTCCGAGCCCGAGGCGCTCGCGCTCGTGCAGTTCTCGTCCGGCTCGACGGTGGACCCGAAGCCGGTCGCGCTCACCCACGCCGCGCTGGAGGCCCAGGTGGACGCGCTCGTCGAGCGGGTCCGGCCCGACGCGAACGACGCGCTCGTCTCCTGGCTGCCGCTCTACCACGACATGGGGCTCATCGGCTGCCTGCTCGCGGCGATGAGCTACCCGGGCCGCCTCGTGCTCATCGCGCCCGAGCACTTCCTCGCGCGCCCCGCGCTGTGGCTCCGCGCCATCGCGCGCCACCAGGGCACGATCTCGGTCGCGCCGAGCTTCGCCTACGCCTACTGCGCCGATCGCGTGAAGGACGCGGAGCTCGCCGGGCTGTCGCTCGGGACCTGGCGCCTCGCGCTCGACGGCGCCGAGCCGGTCTCCGCGGAGGCGATGCGGAGGTTCGCGGCGCGCTTCGGGCCGCACGGCCTCGATCCGGCGGCGCTCGTGCCGGTCTACGGCCTCTCCGAGGCGGCGCTCGCGGTCACCTTTAGCCCGCGCGGGCGGCCGCTCGAGGGGCGTCGGGTCGATCCCGCGCGCCTCGCCCGCGACGGCACCGTCGCGCCCGGGCCGCGCGAGCTCGTCTCGGTGGGCCCGCCCATCGCGGGCGTCGAGGTGGAGATCCGCGACGAGGACGGAGCGCTCGCCGGGGAGGGCCGCCTCGGGCGCGTGTTCGTGCGCGGGCCGTCCCTCATGCAGGGCTACCTCGGCGATCCCGCCGCGACGCGGCGCGCGCTCTCGGGCGGCTGGCTCGACACGGGCGATCTCGGGTTCGCGCTCGGGGGCGAGCTGTACGTGCACGGGCGCGCGAAGGACGTCGTCATCGTGCGCGGCGCGAACCACGCGCCCGACGAGTTCGAGGCGGCCCTCGCGGGCGTGGCGGCGGTCCGGCCGGGCTGCGCCGTGGCGGTCGGCTTCGTCCCCCTCGGCGAGGGGGACGGCGAGGGCGGCGAGGCGCTCGCCATCCTCGCCGAGCGCGCGCGGGGGGCGCGGGACGACCCGGCGGCCGAGTCGGAGATCCGGCGGGCGGTGCTCGAGCGCACCTCGATCGCGCCGTACACGGTGCGCCTCCTCGAGCCGGGGACCCTGCCGCGCACCTCCTCCGGCAAGCTCCGGCGCCGGGAGGCCCTGCGGCGCTTCCTCGCCGGCACGCTCGTGCCGCCGCGCCGGGCGACGGCGCTCCGGCTCGCGCTCGCGCTCCTGCGCGGCGAGCTCGCCCTCGCCCAGGCGCGGGCGCGCCGGCGGCGGCCCGCGTGAACGGCCCCCTGCGCGACGCCGTGGTGGTGGGCGGCGGCCCCGCCGGGCTCGCCTTCGCGATCGCGGCGGCGCGGCGCGGGCTCTCGGTGACGGTGCTCGA
The DNA here is from genome assembly GCF_022808855.1 of Anaeromyxobacter soli. Classification (GTDB taxonomy): domain Bacteria; phylum Myxococcota; class Myxococcia; order Myxococcales; family Anaeromyxobacteraceae; genus Anaeromyxobacter; species Anaeromyxobacter soli. The sequence goes on along the minus strand of NZ_JAKZLF010000007.1, from coordinate 81,140 downwards.
GAAGCGCGAGGGGCCGGTGGACAAGGCGTGCGGGGAGGGGATCCTCCCCGCCGGCGTGCGGGCGCTCGCGGCGCTGGGGGTCACCGGCCGGCTCGACCCGGAGCACACCGCGGCCTTCCAGGAGATCCGCTGGATCGAGCGGCACGACGCGGCCCGGCTCAGGCTCCCGGCGCCTGGCGGGCTCGGAGTGCGCCGGACGGCCCTCTCGGCCGCGCTCTCGGCGCGGGCGCGGGAGGCGGGCGCGGAGCTCGTCCAGGCCGACGTGCACGCGCACCGGCGCGAGCGCGACCGGATCTGGGCGGTCTCCTCCGCAGGCGACGTCCCCGCCAAGGTGCTCGTCGCGGCGGACGGGCTCTCCTCCGCGGTGCGCCGCCGCGAGGGGCTCGAGCGCTCAGCCTCCGGCCCCGCCCGCTACGGCGTCCGGCGCCACTTCGCCATCCCGCCCTGGGCGGAGGCGGTGGAGGTTCACTTCGGGCCGGGCGCGGAGGCCTACGTGACGCCCGTCGGCGCCCGGCGCGTCGACGTGGCCTTCCTGTTCGAGCGGCAGGGGCCGGTCGAGTACGAGGCGCTCCTCGCGCGCTTCCCCGCCCTCGCCCACCTGCTCGAGGGCGCACCCGCGATCACCGCGCCGCGCGGCGCGGGGCCGCTCGCGCGGCGGGCGCGCGCCCGGATCGCCGACCGGCTGGTGCTGCTCGGCGACGCGGCCGGCTACCTCGACGCGGTCACGGGGGAGGGACTCTCCCTCGCGTTCGGCTGCGCGCTCGATCTCGCGGCGCTCCTGCCGGCCGCGCTCGGCGAGGGCGCGACGCGCGCGGCGCTCGCGCCGTACGAGCGCGCCTGGCGCCGCAGGTTCGCCCCTTACTGGGCGTGGACCCGGATCGTGCTCGGACTGACCCGGCACCCTGCGCTCCGGCACCGCATGCTCGCGCTCGCCGCCTCGCGTCCGGCGCCGTTCGAGCGGGCGGTCCGCCTCGCCGTGGGGTGACCTCTCCCGGCGCCTCGAGCCGTGCGCCGCGAGCGCCCGGCCGAGCGGCGGGAGCCCCGGGCGCGACGGGGGTAGGCTCCGAAAGCGTTGCCCATCTCGACGATGCGCCGCGTTCGGGGTATGTCCCCCGTCCCCGCGGGCCCCGGAGTTCCCGGCGTCCGGCGGGCCACCCGCGGCATACCATCCGCCGCAAGGAGGGCTCATCATGCGCTGCACCGTCCTCGGCGCCGGCTCCTGGGGCACCGCGCTGGCCTCGCTCCTCGCGTCCAAGGGGTACACCGTCACGGCGTGGGACAAGGACCACGCCGTCATCGACGCGATCGCCAAGACCCACCGCAACGATCGCTATCTCCCCGGCACGCCGCTGCCGCCCTCGCTCCTCACCACCCCCGACATCACCCGGGCGCTCGAGGGGGCGGAGCTGGTCGTCGTCGCCGTCCCCTCCCACGCGGTGCGCCAGGTGGCCATCGAGGCCAAGCGCCACGTGCACGCCGGCACCCCGGTCGTCTGCGTCGCGAAGGGCATCGAGCTCGACACCCTCATGACCATGAGCGAGGTGCTCGAGGACGTCCTGCCGGTGCCGCTCCACCCCTACATCGCGGTGCTCTCGGGCCCGTCGTTCGCGAAGGAGGTCGCGAAGGGGCTCCCCACGGCGGTGACCGTGGCCGCGCGCTGGGACCGGGTGGCGAAGCAGGTCCAGGACGCGTTCCACACCCGCACCTTCCGCCCGTACACCTCGAGCGACGTCGTCGGCGCGGAGATCGGCGGCTGCGTGAAGAACGTGGTCGCGATCGCCGCCGGCATCTCCGACGGCCTCGAGTTCGGCGCGAACGCGCTCGCGGCGCTCATCACGCGGGGCCTCGCCGAGATCACCCGCCTCGCGGTTCGCAAGGGCGCGAACCCCCTCACCCTGTCCGGGCTCTCCGGCCTCGGCGACCTCGTGCTCACCTGCTCGTCGGACCTCTCCCGCAACCGCACCGTGGGGCGCGGGCTCGCCGCGGGGAAGACGGCCGAGCAGATCCAGAAGGAGCTCGGCCAGGTCGCCGAGGGGATCCGCAACGCCAAGAGCGCGCGCGACCTCGCGCGCCGGCTCGGCGTCGACATGCCCATCACGGACACCGTGTACCGGGTCCTCTACGAGAACGTCCCGCCGCGCGACGCGGTCACGGCGATCATGATGCGCGAGACGAAGCCGGAGATGTGACGCGGCTTCGCGCACGATCCCGGGCCTGCGGCGGGCGTCCTCGCTCCTGCGCGGACGCGCGTGCGCTCGGCCGGAGCGTCCCCTAATCTATGCGAATGAGCCCCGACGCCTCCCGCGCGCTGTGCGGGACCCCCGACGAGTTCGAGCGCGGCTGCCGCCGCGACATGGATCGCGCCCGCGCGGAGGCCGACCGGCTGAAGGCGATGCCGGCGCCGCGCGCCGCGCCTGCGGCGCTCGCCGCCTTCGACGCCGCCTTCGGGGCGCTCTCCGACGCCGCCTCGCGCGCGAGCCTCGCCCGCAACGTCCACCCGGACCCGCGCATGCGGGACGCCGCCGAGCGCTCGGAGCAGGAGATCGACGCGCTCTCGACCGAGCTCTCGCTCGATCGCGGCCTGTACGACGCGATCGCGGCGCTCGACGTCTCCGGGGAGGACGGGGCGACCCGCTACTACCTCCAGAAGAGCCTGCGCGACTTCCGCCGCGCCGGCGTCGATCGCGACGAGGCCACCCGCACGCGCGTCCGTGCCCTCCGCGAGGAGCTCGTGCGGATCGGCCAGGAGTTCGGGCGCAACATCAAGGACGACGTGCGGCGCATCGAGCTCGCGCCGGCGGAGCTCGACGGGCTGCCCGAGGACTGGCGGCGAGCGCATCCGGCCGGCCCGGAGGGCAAGGTCGTCGTCACGACCGACAACACCGACTACGTGCCGTTCATGACGTACGCGCGGAGCGAGCGCGCCCGCGAGGCGCTCTGGCGCCTGTACCGCCTGCGGGGCCACCCGAAGAACCTCGACGTGCTCGCGCGCATGCTCTCGCGCCGCGCCGAGCTCGCGCGGCTCCTCGGCTACGAGAGCTGGGCGGCCTACGTCACCGAGGACAAGATGATCGGCAGCGACCGCGCCGCCGCCGAGTTCGTCGAGAAGATCGCCCGGGCCGCGGAGGCGCGGATGCGCCGCGACTTCGGGCAGCTCCTCGCCCGCAAGCGCGAGGACGTCCCCGGCGCCGAGCGCGTCGAGCCCTGGGACAGCGCCTACCTCCAGGAGCGCGTGAAGGCCGAGCAGTACGGGTTCGACTCGCAGTCGGTGCGCCCCTACCTCGACTACGCCCGCGTGAAGGACGGCGTCCTCGACGTCACGGGGCGGCTGTTCGGCATCGCGTACCGCCCGGTGCCCGACGCCCCGGTCTGGCACGCGGAGGTCGAGGCGTACGACGTGGTGGAGGGCGAGAAGCTCGTCGGGCGCGTCTACCTCGACATGCACCCCCGCGACGGTAAGTACAAGCACTACGCCCAGTTCACGCTCGCCTCCGGCCAGGCCGGGCGGCAGCTGCCGGAGGGCGTCCTCGTCTGCAACTTCCCGCGCCCGCAGGGCGGCGCGCCCGCGCTCATGGAGCACGGCGACGTGAAGACGTTCTTCCACGAGTTCGGCCACCTGCTCCACCACGTCCTCGGCGGGCACACGCGCTGGGCGGGGCAGTCCGGCGTGGCCACCGAGTGGGACTTCGTCGAGGCGCCCTCGCAGATGCTGGAGGAGTGGGTGTGGGATCCCGGCGTGCTCGCCGGCTTCGCGCGCCACGTGGACACCGGCGCGCCGCTCCCCGCCGACGCCGTCCGGCGCATGAAGGCCGCCGACGAGTACGGCAAGGGGCTCATGGTGCGGCAGCAGATGTTCTACGCCGCGACGAGCCTCGAGCTGCACCGGCGCGACCCCAAGAGCCTCGACACGACCGCGCTCGTGGCGGAGCTGCAGGAGCGCTACACGCCGTTCCGCCACGTGGACGGGACCTACTTCCACGAGTCCTTCGGGCACCTCGACGGCTACTCCGCCATCTACTACACGTACATGTGGTCGCTCGTGATCGCGAAGGACCTGTTCGGCCCGTTCCGCGAGAAGGGGCTCATGGATCCGGAGCCCGCCCGCCGCTACCGCCGCGCGATCCTGGAGCCCGGCGGCTCGAAGCCCGCCGCCGAGCTCGTGAAGGACTTCCTCGGGAGGCCCCACGCGTTCGACGCGTACGAGCAGTGGCTGAACGCGTAGGGGCGAGCAGCGCACGCAGAAAGACTGCAGCGCCCACGCGGCGGCGGAGGGGGGGCCGCGTGGGCGCCTTGCTGCACCTGCGACTCTCGGCCGGCGCGGGGCGCCGGGAAGTGAAAGGCCCATCGTGATTCGCGACAGGCGAGCGAAGCGAGCCCGCCGGGGCGCTGCCGCGGAAGCGGCGCAGCCGCGCGGCGCGGCGCACGGGACCCCGGGCGCAGGGGTGGGGCCCCGACGAGCTCCGCTCGGCGGGGCGGGGGCGCAGCCCCCGTATTTCTAGAAGCGGACGCTCACCGACCCGAACAGCCCGAGGTCGTTGCGCGCCGTCTGGTCGATGGTCGCGGAGGCGAGGCCGTCGAACGCCGTCACGTAGTCACGCGCGGTGAGCCCGAGCCCAAAGGCCCCGTGCTCGACGTTCGCGCCGGCGGAGACGTAGCCCGCGAAGTCGGTCTCGGAGTCCACGTCGAGATCGCGGAAGCTGTAGGTGCGCGCGCCGGCGCCGATCCCCACGAACGGCTTCAGCGTCCAGCCCTGCGCGAGCGCCACCGGGTACTGTCCCTGGACGCCGAGGTCGTACTGGAAGAGGTCGAGGTCCTCGCCGAGCGCCTTCACCTGCGTGGGCGACCATCCGACCGCGCCGACGATCGCGACGTAGGGATGCACCTCGTAGCTGAGGGTGAGGCCGGTGAGCACGGAGTCATCGAGGAGATCGCGCTGGTCGCCGGTCCCGACGAACGCTCCGACGAACGGCGCGATGCTGAGCTTCCGTGAAGGATCTTCGGCGCGCGCGGAGGTCGACGTGAAGGCGATGACGGCGGCGGTGATGACGAGCAGCTTCTTCATCTTGTGTTCCTCGTGAAGTGAATTGAGACGACGCGCAGCCGGTGCTGCAAGGCCCGCGCCCGGCGCGGCGCTGCGCGCGCGGCGGCGAAACGCCGGGAGGATCGGCGCGGGCGGCCGGCGCGAGCGCGCGCCGCGCGTCGGGATCGACGACAGTCGCGAGCGAGCCGCCGTCGGAACTCCGCACACCGGCCGCGGTCGCGCTCACAGATCGAACGCGGCGGAGAGGCCGGCGAACGCGATGAGGCCCAGCGACGGGCTCGGCACGTCCACCGCGCTGCCGTCCGGACGCTCGTGTCGGGTGAACCGCGCCAGGGCGACCGCGACGACGGGGCCCAGCGTCGAGCGCGCGCCGAAGCGCCGGTCGAAGCCGAGCCGCAGCCGCAGGACCTCGTGGCCGTCGAACGACTCGGTCCCGCCTTCCCGCTCCACCCCGTGGCGGCGAAGGGCCACGCCGAGCGCGATCCACGGATCCCAGCGCTCGTCCGGCGCGACGTGGAGCTCCGCCTGCGCTCCCCCCGCGATGCTCCAGACCTCCGCGCCCGCCGGCGGCTCACCGCCGCGCGCGTACAGCCCTCCCGTGCCGAACACGCCGAGCGCAAACGCCGCCACCGGCCGCCAGGCCACGGCGAGCTCGAGCGCCGCGCCCGGCCCGCCGTAGTCGCCGAGCGACGGCAGCGCGTAGCCGATCTCGCCGAAGGCCTGCTCGTAGCCGGACGAGAGCCTGACCTCCAGGGCCGCATCCTGCGCGCGCCGTGGTCCGTCCTGCGCCCCGGCCCGGAGCGCGGACCCGGCGATGGCGGCCGCGACGAGCGCGCGGGTCGCGCAGGTCATCGACGGCCTGCTCGCGGTCGAGGGCGGCCGGCGCCGCGGCGCGGGGGTCGCCCGGCGCTCACTCCCCCGCGGACCGGGGCGAGCCGCTCGCGCGGGGGCTGGCGGGATGGACTCGCGCGGTGGTCGCGGTCACCGGGACCGCGGCCGGCGCGTCCTCCGCGGGCGTGCCCGCCGCGGCCGCCGCGCTCCGGTACTCGGCCCCGATGAGCGAAACCCCCAGCAGCGACGCCGCGAGCCCGAGCCTCTTCATGAACGCGCTCCCTTCCGTGGTCATCCAAGGGTGGCGCCGCGCGGGCGCGCCGCCGCAGGGAGCGTCCCTGGGCTCGGTCCGCCGGCGGCGCGGCACCCGCGCAGGCGCCACGCGAGCGTGCCTTTACATGCCTCGTGCCACGGCGCGAGTCGCAGGCCTGCACGGCTCGGCAGGCGCGGCGCGCAGGCGGGCTGCCGGGTTCGCGGACAGGTTCCGGGGCGAGATCGTCCGCGTTCCCGGCAGCGTGGCAACGGAGCCGGACCCACGGCATGATGGCGGCCCATGCTCGACCCCGCTCGCGGCTCAGGCCCGGATCTTGCGACTCCACGAGGAGTCATGCCGGAGCGATTGGACGCCGCGCGCTGGAGGCGCGTCATCGCCGCCAACGTCGAGTGCCGCTGGAAGCGCACGCGGTGGTTCCTGTTCGCCGGCTTCTACGCGGTCTGGCTGGCGTTCTGCGCCGCGCTCGCCGCGACCGGGTACCCCCCCTGGCGAGTCGCCGTGCTGGCAGGGATCCTCGGCGCGCTGCTCCTCTCGCACGTGGCGCGGGCGCTCAGCGAGCGCGTCGCGAACGCCTGCGAGGGCGACGAGCGCCAGCCGTTCGCGTTCATCGTCATCGCCATCGCGACGACGGGCGGGTTGCACAGCCCGGTCCTCATCGCCCTCATGGGCGCGGTGTCGCAGTTCACGATCCGGCGCGGGATCTGCCGGGCCACGCTCGCCGCGCTCACGGCGCTCGTGGTGCTCGTCGCCGCCATGTTCGCCGTCCCGCAGGCCTGGCTGGGCCCGGTCATCCCGGATCCGCTCTACAGCCTCTCCGCGCTCGGCTTCCTCCTCGTGTCGGTGGTGCTGCACACCGACTACATGTCGCTCCTCGCGCGCACCGTCGAGTCGACCTTCGGCCAGATCTTCCGCTCCCGCGAGGAGATCGCCGCGCAGGCGCTGGCGCGCGCCCGCGAGCTGGAGCTCCTGAGCTCGAAGCTCTCGCACGAGCTCAGGAACCCGCTCGGCGCGATCAAGGCGCTCGTCCAGCTCTCGGCCCGCGAGGCGAACGAGCCCGAGATCCGGGAGCGGCTCCAGGTGGTGGAGGGCGAGGTCGAGCGGATCCAGAAGATCCTCCAGGAGTACCTGTCCTTCTCGCGTCCGCTCGACACCCTGCGCCCCGAGCCCGTCGCGCTCGGCGCCGTCGCGGACGAGGCCCTGGCCGTGCTGGAGGCGCGCGCCGAGAGCGCCGGGGTGTCGCTCCGCCGGCAGGGCGACGCGGAGCTCGTGGCCGATCCGCGACGCCTGAAGGAGGCGCTCCTGAACCTCGTCGCGAACGCGATCGAGGCGACCCCGCGGAAGGGCCGCGTCGAGATCGAGATCGGAGAGCGAGACGGCCAGGTCCGCGTGGAGGTGAGCGACACGGGCCGGGGCATGCCGCCGGAGGTGCTCGACCGCGTCGGCACTCCGTTCTTCACCACGCGCGAGGAGGGGACGGGGCTCGGCGTGCTCCTCGCCCGCGGCGTGTTCGTGCAGCACGGCGGCGCGCTCGAGTACCGGAGCGTGCCGGGCCAGGGCACGGTCGCGAGCGCGTCCCTGCCGCGCGAACCCACGGTGAGGTGCGTCGATGCCCCGCTTGCTGCTCGTGGATGACGATCCGCCCGTCCTGTACGCGCTGAAGGAGCTGGTCCGCTCGCTCGGCCACGAGCCGGTGCTCGCCCGCTCCGGGAAGGAGGCGCTCGAGCGGCTCGAGGGCGTGGACGCTGTGGTCACCGACTACGCGATGCCCGAGATGGACGGGCTCGCGCTGGTCCACGCCATCCACGAGCAGGACGAGGCGCTCCCCGTCGTGCTCCTCACGGCCCAGGGCTCGGAGCGCGTGGCGGTGCGGGCCATGAAGGCCGGCGCCTACGAGTACGTCACGAAGCCCTACGACATCGAGGAGATGTCGCTCGTGATCGACCGCGCCCTCGAGGCGCGCGCGCTCCGCACCCAGAACCGGCGGCTCGCCGCGGAGAAGGCCATCGGGCGGAGCCTCGTCGCGGACACGCCGGCGATGCGCCGCCTGCTCGACGCGGTGAGCCGGCTCGCGCCCAAGGACATCACCGTGCTCGTCCGCGGCGAGACGGGCACCGGGAAGGAGCTCGTCGCCTCGCTGCTCCACGCCGAGAGCCGGCGCGCGGCCGGACCGCTCGTGCGCTTCAACTGCGCGGCGATCCCCGCCGAGCTCGCCGAGGCCGAGCTGTTCGGTCACGCGCGCGGCGCCTTCACCGGCGCGGCGCAGGCCCGGCGCGGCTTCTTCGCCCAGGCCGACGGCGGGACGCTCGTCCTCGACGAGGTGGGCGAGCTGCCGCTGCCGCTCCAGGCGAAGCTCCTGCGGGCGCTGCAGGAGGGCGAGATCCAGCCGGTGGGCGCCGGCCGGGTGGAGAAGGTGGACGTGCGCGTCGTCGCGTGCACGAACCGGGACCTCGAGTCCGAGGTCCGCGCCGGGCGCTTTCGCGAGGACCTCTTCTACCGGCTGGCCGTCGTCGAGCTCGTGGTGCCGCCGCTCCGCGACCACCGGGACGACATCCCGGCGCTCGCGGCCGAGTTCGCGCGCCGGTACGCGGAGCGGTTCGGCATGGAGGACGTGCGGCTCTCGCCCGCGCTCCTCGCCGCCCTGCGGAGCGCAGACTGGCCCGGCAACGTGCGGCAGCTCGAGAACGCCGTCGCACGCATGGTCGCGCTCGGCTCGAGCGGGGAGCTCGGTCCGGAGGCGTTCGGCCGACCGCCCGCGGCCGCTCCGGAGGAGCCCGGGGCGGAGTCGCCGCCGGAGGGCACCCTCTCGCTCCGGGAGCACCTCGACGCGGTCGAGCGCAGCCTCATCGTGAAGGCCCTCGCCGCGACCGGAGGAAACCAGTCCGAGGCCGCGCGGCGCCTCGGCCTGAGCCGCTCCGCGTTCATCGACCGGCTGAAGAAGTACGGCTTCGCCTGACGCGCCTCGCACCGCATCCCGCCCGGGACGGGCCCGCTCGCGAAGGGTCACTGGACGGTCCTCACTACGCTAGGATGAAGGTCGCCCGCGCTGCCGCGGCGCCCGAGTCGCTCATGCGCACCCCGCTCCTCGTCCTCTTCGCCCTCTTCGCTGCGGCGTGCGCCGCGGACCAGGAGCGCCGCGCCTCCGCGTCCGACGGTGCGGTCGTCCTGTGCGATCGCGCCGCCTGCGGGCCCGCCCTCGGCATGCCGAACTGGATCTGCGCCGACGGGAGCACGGGCGGGCCCACGGGCCGCTGCGTCGAGCACGCGGGCGGCCAGTGCGGCTGGGAGATCCACGAGTGCCCCTCGCAGGTGCGCTGCGGCCCCGAGAGCGGGCGCGCGTGCTCCGGGGAGTTCGTCTGCGTGGACCTGCCCGGCGACGGCTGCACCTTTCCGACCGACGCGGGCTGCGACGGCGTCTGCGTCGCGCCCGTCTTCTGCGGCGGGGTCGCCGGGCTTCCGTGCCCCGACGGCCGCGCCTGCGTCGACGATCCGCGCGACGACTGCGCGCCGCCGAGCGGCGCGGACTGCGGCGGGCTCTGCGCGCCGTAGCCGGCTTTCGCGAGGCCGGAAGCGGCCCACGATGGTTCCCGGGCGGTTCCTGCGCTCGCCTCCGGCCTTCCGCGCCGCCGCGGATCGGCCGATACTGGGCGTGCGGAGGCGCCGATGACGATCACGATCCGTCACCTCGAGCCCGGGGACTACGGCCCGATCATCCGGGTGCTGAACGACTGGTGGGGCGGAAGGCGCATGGCGGACATGCTCCCGCGGCTCTTCTTCGTCCACTTCCGGCCGACGAGCTTCGCGGCCGAGGCGGACGGGAAGCTCTGCGGCTTCCTGGCCGGCTTCCAGTCGCAGACCTCCCCCGAGCAGGCGTACATCCACTTCGTGGGCGTCGACCCTGTCTTCCGCGCCGCCGGCGTGGGCCGCACGCTCTACGAGCGGTTCTTCGAGACGGTCCGCGCGCTCGGGGTGACCGAGGTGCAGGGGGTCACCTCGCCCTTGAACGAAGGGTCGCTCGCGTTCCACGCCGCGATGGGGTTCGAGCTCCTCCGGGGCGACGGCGGGGTGGGGCACTCGCCCGACTACGACGGCCCGGGCGAGCCGCGCGTGCGGTTGCGCAAGAGAATCTGAGGGCCGCGCTGCGGGGGCGGGCGACGCGCGCCTCCCGCGGACCGCTCAGGGACGCACGACGCGTCCCATGAACACGAGCGCGCCGGTGGCGTGGTCGCGGATGGCGAACACGAAAGGTCGGTCGATCGCGACCGTTCGCGTGACCGGCGCGCTCGTCGGTCCGACGATGACCGCCGTCGCCGCGGCCGCCTCGGTGCCCGCCTCGTTCACCTTCACGAACGCCTGGTGGACGACGTCCGAGACGCGCAGGCCCACCTCGGTCGACATGCGCGAGAAGTCCGCCTGGTCGCCGAACGCGACGCCGAGCCCGAGCGCGGTGAGCGGCGGCTTCAGCTGCAGGGAGCTTCGCACCTCGAACCGCGGGAGCGTGAGCGCGAGGTGCTCGTCCCGGAGCGCGGCGAGGTACGCCTCGAGCCGCGCCGGCGTGAGCTGCTCCTCGAGCGCCGCGAGCCCGCCCGCGGGCGGGACGAGGAGCAGCATCGAGAGCTCGCCGTCGTCGTAGGGGAGCTCCACCACCTCCACGCCCGCCACCTGCGCGGCCCGGGTGGGCAGGTCGCCGCTCGCCATCGTGGGCACGAGGAGCCGCGAGCCGTCGAGGAGCGTGAACTCGCGGTCGCGGGTGAGGGCGGGGTCGAACTTCTTGGCCCAGGCCGCGTTGAAGTAGATCGCGTTCACCAGCACGGCCACGGTGTCTGTGTCGATCGTCCCGACCGGCAAGAGGTCGGGGATGCGGTCCTCGGTCTCCTCCGCCACCCACGCGTTGATCGCCTCGCGGGCGGGCTCCGGCGCGCTCCCGAAGTCGAGGAGTCGCACGTCCGCGCCGTACTCCCCGGCGAGCGTGTCGAGGAACGGTTGCTCGAAGGTGAAGCCCTTCCGCGCGAAGAGCTGGTTCACGAGCCGCAGCCGGAAGGGCTGACCGTCGGCGCCGGACGCGTTCTCGCCGCGAGAACGGAGCTGCCGGTCGAGGTCGTTCATCGCCCGGTGGTAGCGAGGCTCCGGGATCGAGACGTGGAGGGTCTGCTCGAACGCGGCGGCGGTCGCGCCGGAACCGCCTGGGTAGGTCATCGAGAGCGCGAAGGTGATGCTCTGCGGGGAGAAGAACAGGTTCTCCTGCGCCTCGGACGCGAGCACGCGGTACAGGTCGAGCGCGAGCGCTCCGTTGCTCCCCACCGCGGCGGCGAGATCGGCCGGTGGAGCGGAAGCGGTCACCCGCGCCTCGGTGGAGCCGATCCGGTCGCCGGGCGCCGAGGGCGCTGGCGTCGGGCTCGATCCGCCGCCGCAGGCGCTCGAGAGCGTGAGCGCGGTGACCGCCAGCAAGGCCGCGCGGGAGAGCGTCATGGAGGTACCTCCGCGCCGCAGCGTAGCAGCGCGGACGGGCGATTTCACGCCTTGTGCGCGGGGTGACCCCTCCGAACGGCGCTCACGCGGGCCGGCGAGGCCCCTCCTCGGAGCCGGGGCCGCGCCATGGGGACAGGCGCGGGAGCCAGCGCGGCACCGCGCGGGCGTAGACGGGCCACTCGGCGGGGAAGCTGCGCGCGAGGACCGGCTCCTCTCCGAGGACGACGCGCACGTGGAAGACGAGCGCCAGGACGAAGGCGTAGGCGAGGGTCGAGGGCGAGCCCCTCCACGCGGCGATCCCCGTCACCAGTGTGAGCACCGAGAGGTACATGGGGTTCCGCGCGAACCGGTACATCCCGACCACGACGAGCTTCGTCGGAGGCGACCACGGCGCGAGCGTGCCCTTGCCGATGGTGTAGAAGTCCCGCACGCACCAGAGCAGGCCGGCGAGCCCGGCGAAGGCGAGCAGGAGGCCGGCGGAGTGATCGGAGCCGCGCGCGCCGTCCCTGTGCGCGATCCAGAGCGGGATCGCGACGCCGACCACCGCCGGCATCGCCAGGAACGCGAGCACCGCGCGCGCGAACATCGTCTCTCCCCCTCTCCGACGGAAGGCCGGGAAGCCGTCCGCGCCGTCACGCGGCGACGTCCTCACCTGCGCGCGGAGCTCGCGGGGCGCGCGTCCGCTGCGAGCCGCCGCCGCAGCGCCTTCGCCTGGGCGAGCAGAGGCAGGTCGCCATCCGCGCCGTGCAGCAGCGCGAGGAGGTGATCGAGACACTCCCGCGCGCTCGTGCGCTGGCCGAGCCGGTCGAGAGCCACCGCCTCGAGGTAGAAGCTCCGCGGGTACATCCAGCTGCGCGCCGGGCCACCCGGCCGCTGTCGCAGCGCGCGCAGCTCCCCGATCGCCTCCTCGTCGTGGTGGGACTCGAGCGCGACGCTCGCCGCGATCCACGTCGCGCCGATCGCGAGGTCTCCGCCGCGACCCGGGGAGAGGAGGAGGGGGCGCAGCAGCGCCCGCGCTCGCTCCGGATCGCCGCCGCGCCAGGCCGCGGCGCCCTCGTACAGCGCGCGCGACGGTCCGGGCGGCAGCGCTCGCGCCTGCGCGCGGGCCGCCTGCAGGTCGCCGGTGAGCGCGAGGACGGAGGGGAGCCCCTCCCATCGCCACCCGGAGGCGGCGAGCCGCCGGGCCTCCTCGCGCGCAGCGTCCTGGGGCTCCTCGCCGAGGAGGTGCAGCAGCCGCAGGGTCGGCTCGCTCGGCGAGGTGGCGTGGGCCGCGAACCGGTCGATCACCTCGAACGCCTCGCGCCGCCGGCCCTGGTACGCGAGGGAGCTGGCGAGCGCGGCGGCGGCCTTGGCGCGATCCGGCGAGGCCTCCGCGCGCTCGGCGACGGGGCGCACGAGCGCCTCGGACTCGCCGTGACGCTCCGAGAGATCCAGCGCCTCGGCGAGGGTGATGCGGGAGAAGATGTTCCCGTCGAGCTCGAAGGCGCGACGGGCGTCACGTTCCCCCTCCTCGAAGCGCCCGGACGACATCTCGGCGCGCGCGAGCGCGCGATACGACGCTCCCCCCGGCGCCTTCTCGACCCAGCTGCGACTGCGGGTGAGCATCTCGTCGATGCGGCCGAGCCTGGCGAGCGCATCGGTGACGTGCATGAGCGCCGGCTCCCAGATTGGGTCGAGCTCGAGCGCGCGCTCGAACAGCGCCAGCGCCTGCGACGAGTCTCCGTCGTGGAAGTAGAGATCCCCGGCCAGGTAGAGGACCTCCTTGTCCTGCGGGTAGGCGGCGACGGCGCGCGCGTACAGGTCGTGGGCCTGCTCCTCGTCCCCGTCCACGTGCGCCTTCCAGGCCTCGATGAGCAGCCGCTCCTTCTCGGGGACGCGGCTCGCGCCCCGCACCGCGGCGTCGATGGCGGCGCGCCGCGCCGCCGCGTCGAGCCCGGTGAACTCGCCCAGGTACGCGATCCGGTAGGACGCCAGCGCGAAGTCCGGGTCGACGCCCAGGGCGGCCCGGTACTCCTGCAGCGCCTCCTGGTAACGCGTCGCGTCCTGCGCCTGCTCGCCGCGGAAGTAGTGCGCGTACGCCTCGAAGCTGCCCGTCGTCGCGGACGCCAGATCGACGCGCGAGGCGCTCACCTCCGCCGGGCTCTCCCGCAGCCGCTGGCGCGTCTCCTCGGAGAGCCGGTCGATCATCCCGGGGACGCTCGCCTTCCCCTGGCCCGTCTCCTGGAGCGTGAAGAGGTACTCGCTCGTGTGGGGGTCGAGCGCCTTCAGCTCGATGGCGTAGAGCGCGTCGAAGCGCCGGATGGAAGCGAGCACCAGCGCGCGGGCCCCCGCGCTGCGCGCCACCTCGCGGCCGAGCGCCTCGTCCACCCCGGTCACCTTCTCGCGCCCGAGCTGGCGCAGGATGTCGAGCATCCGGACTCGCGTCAGGACCGACAGCCGCCGCGATTGCTCGAGCGAGGTGATGAGCATCCCCGAGAGGCCCGCCAGCTCCGGCTCCCCGGTGAGGTTCTCGAAGTCTGCGACCGCGACGGTGACGCGCGTCGCGCCCTGCCCCGCGGCGGGAGGCGCCGTCGCTCCGGACCCCCGCAGGGCGACGACCCCTCCGCCCACCGCGAGCGCGAGGAGGGCGGCCGCCGCCGCGAGCCACCGTGCGCGGGCAGGGCGGCGACGGCGCGCGGGCGCTGGGGGCGCCCCGGGCGTCCGCTCGGGCCCGGTGCGGAGCGCGTCCAGCGCCGCCGCGACCTCCGCGCCGTCGCGGGGCCGGTCGACCGGGTCCTTCGCGAGCATCCGCGCCAGGAGGGCGCCGAGCGCGGGCGCGTCCGGGACGTGGAGGGCCGGCGCGGGCCTGGGGCTCGCGGTCGCGCTCCCTTCCGCGTCGTCGGGGAACGGGAGCGTCCCCGCAACCATCCGGTAGACGAGGACCCCGAGCGCGTACACGTCCGTCCGCTCGTCCTCGGGCGCCCCGCGCCACTGCTCCGGCGCCATGTGCCCGGGGGTGCCGCCGCTGATCCGCCGCCGCCCGAACGCGTGCGCGAGCCCGAAGTCGAGCACCTTCACGCGCCCGTCGCCGCAGACGAAGACGTTGCCGGGGGAGAGGTCCCGGTGCACGACGCCCGCTGCGTGGGCGTGCGCGAGCGCGTGCGCGACGGCGGAGCCGATCCGCAGCGCCTCGCCGGTCGCGAGGGGCTCGCCGGTGAGGCGGTCCGCGAGCGTCTCGCCGCGGAGCAGCTCGAGCACGAGGTAGGGGCCGTGCTCGCAGCGGCCGGCGTCGAAGAGGGTGACGATGTTCGGGTGCGAGAGCCGCGCCGCGGCCTCGGCCTCGCGCAGCAGCCGGTCCTCTTGCAGCGCCGCCCGGTCTCCCGCCCGGATCGCCTTGAACGCCACCGAGCGGCCGAGCTCGCGGTCGCGGGCCTCGTACACGATCCCGAAGCCCCCGCGCCCGATCTCGCGCAGGAGCTCGAAGCGGCCCACGACGGCACCCGGCCCGAGCACGTGCTCCCAGGCGGAGCCGAGCTGCACCTCCGGCGCGCGCGCCAGCTCCCCGAGCAGCGCCGACACGCCGCCTCCAGCGGCCGGCGCCACGCCGGCGGGGCCGTCACCCGCGCTCGGCTGACCTCGTTCACGCGCCACGAGAGCTCCGGACAGCAGACGTTCCTACAGTTACTCGGCGCCGCGGGCGCCGCACCGGAGTCTCTCATGGGAGGGAGCGCCCGCGCGCCCGCCCGCGCCTCGCCGTGGGCGGCGGGCCGCGGCCCCGGCGGATCCGCCTGCTCGGCTACCAGTACCGCTCCACGTGCACCTCTCCCGGCTGACGCGGCGCGTGCTCGCGGAAGCCCTCCCGCTCGAGGAGCAGCGTCATGTCGTCGATCATCGCAGGATTTCCGCACAGGAAGACGTGCGTGTCGGCCGGCGTCGGCCGCGCGCCCCAGGCTCGCGCGAGGGCGCCGTCGGTCCAGAGCGCCTGCACGTAGCCCGTCGCGCCGCCCCACGGCGCCGGCTCGGCGTCCGGGCGGCTCACCGTAGGCAGGTAGGTGAAGTTCGGGCAGAGCCTCGCCAGGGTGATGAGCTCGGCGGAGTAGCCGAGATCCCACGAGTGCCGCGCGCCGGCCAGCACGGCGAAGCGCTGCGGCCCGCCGCAGGCGAGCTCGGTGCGGAGCATGCTCATGTAAGGAGCGAGCCCCGTGCCGGTCCCGACGAGCACGACGTCGCGCTCCGGCGGCACGTCTCGGAGCGTGAACATGCCCGCGGGCTTCGGGCCGAGCCATAGCCGGTCGCCGGGCGAGAGCGCGAAGAGCCGCGGCGTGAGCTCGCCCGAGCGGACGAGCGTCACGTAGAGCTCGAGCTCGCCGCGCTCGAGCGACGACGACGCGATGGAGTAGGCCCGCCGGATCATGCGGTCCGGCTCCGACTGCTCGTCCGGCGGCTCCGGATCGGAGAGCGCGACGCGCGGGGCGCGCGCGGGGAGGCCCAGCACCGCGAACTGGCCGGGGCGGAACTCAGGGTACGTCCAGCCGTCGGGGACGACGCGCAAGATGACGAGGCCCGGAGCGACCTCGATGCGGCGGGTGAGGATGGCGTTGACCTCGAGCTTTCCCACCCGGAGACGTGTAGCCGGCCCCACGCCGCCGTGCCTCACCCCGGAAGGCCGCCCCGCGGAGCGCCCCGCGCGTGCGCCCAGACGTCCCCGGGGGGCTCGTACCGCGCGGTCGACGCGTCAGCCCCGGGGCCGCACGCCGCGGACGAGGGCGCGGGCGCAGCGCAGGGTGATGCCGCCGTCGTCGCGCGGCACCGGCTCGAACCCGCGCGCGTGCCCGGCGAGGACGCGGCGCCGGACCTCGTCCTTCGGCAGCGTGGGCGTGCCGCGGTCGAACCACTCGTCGAAGTCGAGCTCGAACGGCTCCTCGAGGAGGCGCAGCCCGCCGAGCCCGGCGCGCGCGAGCACGTCCACGAGCTCCCCCGCGGACAGGCTCCGGACGTGGGTCCGGTCCCGTGCGCGCTCGATCGCCTGGTGCCAGCGGGCGCGCTCCGGGTCGGGATCGGCCGTGTGATCGCAGGCGACCACGACGCCCCCCGGCGCGACGAGCGCAGCCTGCGCGCGCACGAACGCGAGGGGGTCCTCGACGTGGTGGATGACGAGGCGCGAGATCGCGGCGTCGAACGGGCCGGCGCGGAGGTCGAGCACCGAGCCTTCCTCGAAGCGCGCGCGCGCGCCGAACCGGTCGCAGCGGCGTCGCGCGCGCCGCACCATCTCCGGCGAGAGATCCACGCCATGCACGGAGCTCCCCGCGGCGAGGAACGCCTCCGCGACGAGCCCGGGCCCGCACCCCGCGTCGACGAGCCGTGCGCCGGGCGGGAGCGCCGCGAAGGCGACGAGCCCTTGGAGCGCCGCGGGGTCGCGCTGCGCGGGGGCAAGCTCGAACCGCTCGGCCTGGCCGTCGAAGGCGCGGGAGAGCTCGCGATCGTGATCGCTCACGGCGTGGATCCTACGCCGGCCGGCTCGCGCGCGCTCCCTCGGGCTCCGCGACGTGGCGGGCGCTCGGCCCGGTCCGGCCATCCCGGGACTGAAGCGGCGGTCCCGGCCGTGCCCGATCCGGGACGCGTGTTCGCTTCAGGTGCGGCTCCGGGAGGGCCGGCTACTCGGCGCCGACGAGGCGGCCATCTGCGGGCGGCGTGGTGGCCGGGTAGGGCCGCGCCGCTCGCCCGGGCGCAGGCGGCCGATCCGCGTTACCGTACGCCCGTGAGCCGCACCCTCCGCGCCATCCCCACGCTGCTCCGCGTCGGCTTCGCCGAGTCGGTCGCTTACCGGGCCGAGATGTTCGTGTGGCTCCTCTCCACCACGATGCCGCTCGTGATGCTCGCCCTGATGAGCGCGGTCGCGCGCGAGGCGCCGATCGGGCGCTTCGGGCAGGCGGAGTTCGGCGCCTATTACCTCGCGGCCCTCGTCGTGCGGCTCAACGCCGGGGCGTGGGTCATCTGGGAGGTGAACTTCGAGATCCGCCAGGGGACGCTGGCGTTCCGGCTGCTCCGACCCATCCATCCGCTCGTCTCCTACGCCTGCTCCAACGTCGGCGCGATGCCGATCCGCCTCGTCGCCTCGCTCCCCATCATCGCGGTCGCGCTCGCGACCCTCGGCCCCGGCCGCTTCACCCACGACCCGCTGCTCCTCGCGCTCTTCCCCGTGACCGTGATCGGCGCCTGGCTCATCACGTTCCTCGCCATGGCCGTCATCGGCGCGCTCGCCTTCGCGATCGACTCGTCCTCGTCGGTGTTCGAGCTGTGGCTCGGCCTGTACGGCGTGTTCTCCGGCTACCTCATCCCGCTCGAGCTCTTCCCCCGCTGGCTGGAGGTCACCGCGAAGCTCCTGCCGTTCCGCTTCATGCTCTCCTTCCCGGTCGAGATGGTCATCGGCATGACCCCGCGGGCGACCGCGCTCCGCGAGCTCGCGGTCCAGTGGACCTACGTGGCGGTGCTCGCGCTCGCGGCGCGGGTCACCTGGCGCGCAGGGCTCCGCCGCTTCGCGGCGTTCGGAGGGTAGGGTGCGCCGCTACCTCACGCTCCTCGCGATCCAGCTCCGCGCCTCCATCGCGGTGGCGATGCAGTACCGGGTCGACTTCCTCGTCCAGGGCGGGCTCGCGCTCTTCTGGACCTCCTGGTCGCTCGTCCCGATCCTGGTCGTCTACGGACGGCGCTCCTCGATCGCGGGCTGGTCCTTCGAGGAGGCGCTCGTCGTCATCGGCTGGTTCACGGTGATGAAGGGCGTGCTCGAGGGGGCGGTGAACCCGTCGCTCGCCTCCGTCGTCGAGCACATCCGCAAGGGAACGCTCGACTTCGTGCTGCTCAAGCCCGCCGACGCGCAGTTCCTCGTCTCCACCGGGAAGTTCGCGCCGTGGCGCGCGCTCGACGTCGTGGGCGGGCTCGCCGTCTTCGCCGTGGCGTTCCACCGGATGGGTCGCTGGCCGTCGCCCGGCGCGGTCCTCGCCTCGCTCGTCCTGCTCCTCTGCGCCACGCTCATCCTCTACGCGCTCTGGATCCTGGTCGTCTCGTCGGCGTTCTTCGTGGTGAAGGTGGACAACCTCTCGTTCCTGCTCCTCTCCATCTTCGACGCCGCCCGCTGGCCCGCGGACGTCTTCCGCGGCGCCCTGCGCGTCGTCTTCACCGTCGTCATCCCGCTCGCGCTCATGACGACGTACCCGGCGCGCGCGCTCCTCGGCACACTCGCGTTCTCCCAGGGGGTGTTCGTCCTCCTCGGTGCGCTCGCGTTCTCGGCCTTCGCGAGGCTCGTCTGGCTGCGCTCGATCGGGCACTACACGTCGGCGTCGTCGTAGGCCGGCGCCGCGCCCCGTCCGGCCCCGCCCGATCACCCGGACCGAGCCGACCTTCCCGATCCGCTCCACGATTTCCGCGCCCGGCGCCCGCGCCCGACCGCGCCCGCGCCCGACCGAGAGTTCCGCTGTTCGTCCGATCCGTCCGCGATTCGTCCGCTGGACGCGCCATGGGACCGAACGTCAGTGCGGGCTCGCGTAGCGGTCCGAGCCCGGAACGTCAGTGCGGGCTCGCGTAGCGGTCCGAGCCCGCGCCCGACCGAGAGTTCCGCTGTTCGTCCGATCCGTCCGCGATTCGTCCGCTGGACGCGCCATGGGACCGAACGTCGGAGCGAGCTCGCGTAGCGGTCCGAGAGTTCCGCGGCTCGTCCAGCGCGTCCATGATTCCGCCCCGGCGCGGCGTCCGCGTGAGCCCAGCCGAGCGAGAGGCAAACGCCCGTCCGTCGAACGCGTCTCCCCCGCCCCACGCCCCACGGAGAGCTCCGGACGTACCTCACGCCGACTTCGTGAGCCGCAGCTCGAACCCGACGCCGCTTGCGGCGATCTCGCAGCCTCCGAACCGGCTCCGGGCCGACATCTGCTCGAGATCCTCACGCGAGTAGGCGCTCTTCAGCAGCATGTGTCGGAAGGTCCAGCGCGTGACGAAGGCGTCGAGGCGCGTCAGGTTCATCGCTCGCACCTCCGCATCGATGGCGTCGAGGGGCGCATCCCTCCGCAGGTCGAAGATCGACGCCCGCCCGCCCGGCCGCAGGACGCGGTGAAGCTCGTCGAGCGCGCCGACGGGGTCCGCAAAGTTCTTGAAGGCGGCCATGCACACCGCGAAGTCGAACGACGCCTCCGGGAAGGGAAGCTCGGCCGCGTTGCCGTGGCGGAACTCGATCGAGACCCCCGCCCGCGCCGCGTTCTCACCGGCGATCCGCACGAAGGACCGGCTGATGTCGAGTCCGGTGACCGCGTAGCCGCGTTTCGCGAGCTCGATTGCGAGGTACCCGGGCCCAGGGGCGACCTCCAGCACGCGCCCACCTGGCGCCACGCGGGCAGCGACCGCATTCGCGGCGGTCACGAAGCGTCTCCTGTCACGCCCCGTGTTCCGCGTGTACCAGCTCGCGATGAGCCCCTCCATCGCAACACCCTTGTACGCCTTCGCTCGTGCCGTCATGTCGCATTCTCCCTCGGGCCAACGCCCAGCTAACAACGGTCGCTACAAGCTAACGACGTTAACGTAATGCGACCAGCGTTGTCGGATCAAGGGGGTGGCGCGTAGGATCGGCGCCAGGGAGGTGAGGGTGAGCTTCGTTCCGTACCGCGACCACAGGGGCCCTCCCCGACGCAAGCCGCTCGACCGGGCGCAGGTCGTCCGGGCGGCCCTCGACCTCCTCGACGAGGTCGGGCTGGATGAGCTCACCATGCGCCGCCTGGCCGAGAAGCTCGGCGTCAAGGCCGCCTCGCTCTACCGGCACGTTCGCGACAAGGACGAGCTGCTCGTGCTCGTCGCGGACGAGATCGCGGGGGAGATCCCGGAGATTGCCCCGACGGGCTCATGGCGCGACCAGCTCACGGAGATGGCGCGGGTCAACCGCCGGGGCCTGCTCGCTCATCGGGACGCGGCCCGGGTGCTCGCGAGCACCCCGCCGATCGGGCCGCGGCGGCTTCGCCACATCGAGGCAGTGCTGCGCGTCCTGCGGTCGTCCGGCCTGTCCGACCGGGACGCCGCGCGCGCTGCCTACCATCTCAACAACTTCGTAACCGAGTTCGCGGCGGACGAGGCGCGCTACGAGGCCGCCGCGGCGGCGATGGGCGTCACACGTCGGAAGATGCTCGGCGAGGCGCGCAAGCAGTTCAGAGCGCTGCCCCGAGAGGAGTTCCCGCTCCTCGTCGCGCTGGCGGACCACCTGGCGGAGGACGACCCCGACGGCCTCTTCCAGTTCGGGCTCGAGGTCCTCGTGCGAGGCCTGGAGCGCGTCGCCCGCGGCCGCGACTGACCGCTCGTCGGCGCCCGCGCAGCGCTCCGAGCCGCACCGCGCGCGTCGCCGAGCCGCACCGCGCGAGCCCGCACCGAGAGTTCCGCGCTCCGCACCGTGGGGCCGCCGGTCGGACGGTGTCGCTTATGAAGTTCCAATGGATTTGCGCAGAGTGGCGGGCACACTCCCTGCTCACACCCGTCGCATGACCGTTCCGCGACAAGTTCTCAGAGGGACCACCTATCTCGTAACTCGACGCTGCGCGCACCGGCAGTTCCTGCTCCGGCCCTCCAAGTGTTTGAACGGCGTGTTTCTGTTTCTCCTCGCCGTCGCTGCCCGTCGGTACGGCATCGACGTCCACGCCTTCTGCGTCATGTCGAACCACTTCCATCTCGTCGTGACGGACCCTGACGCGCGCCTTCCGGCGTTTCATCAGTTCCTGGATGCCCTGGTTGCTCGCGCCGTGAACGCCTCCCTCGGGCGCTGGGAAGCCTTCTGGGATCCCAACAGCTACAGCGCCGTGAGGCTCGTCTCGCCGACTGACGTCATCGACAAGGCCGCCTACGTCCTCGCGAACCCCGTCGCCGCGCGTCTCGTCCGCTCCGGTCGGTTGTGGCCGGGGCTGTGGTCTGCTCCCGAGTTGATCGGCGGGGACGCCATCGTGGTTCAACGACCCAAGCACTTCTTCGATCCCAAGGGCGCCTTTCCCGATACTGCCGCCTTACAGCTGACCGCGCCCCCGGGCTTTGCCTCGGCCGACGATTTCAGGCGCAAGCTCGAGTCGGCACTCGCCGAGAGGGAAGAGCAGGCCGTACGAGAGGGACAGTCTCGCGGCGGCTTCCTTGGAATCGCCCGCGTCCTGGCACAGAAGCCGACAGGGCGGCCCACGTCCGGTGAGGCGCGGCGCAATCTGCGCCCGCGCGTCGCCTCACGCGACAAGTGGAAGCGCATCGAGACGCTTGGGCGGCTCGCGGAGTTCGTGCGCTCCTACCGGTCGGCATTGGCTTCGAGACGCGCAGGGGACACCGGCATCATCTTCCCATGCGGCACGTACTTGATGCGGGTAGCTCACGGCGTGCCCTGCGTCGGCTTCACTTAGCCATATCGCGGGCGAGCGCATCGGAGCCGCCCAACACCCTCATGCGCGCGAGAGCAAGAAGATGCCGATTCCCACGAGCGCCAGCCCGGCGAGGACGAGCAGGGCCACCTGCGCTCCAGGGACACCCGGTACGAGCACCGCCTGCGACGGAGCGGCCGGGTCGAACCAGACCGTGACCTCGGCGCCTTTGGGGAACCGCTCCACCCACTCGAGCGCACGCTCCTCGTCTTCGTACGCCACGCCGGCCGAGCCGATCCAGATCTGCCTCGATCCCTGCGCGCGTCCCCGAGCCTCATACGCGTAGCGAATCACGAACCCCCACCGTCTCGAGCGCTGCTCGTCAGCCTCGTTCAGGAGCTCCACTCGCGACTCGACGACGCGTCCCAGCGTGCGCGTCCAGTGGCGCGACTCCCTCCCGCGGCTTGACTGGCGGACCGCCATGGCCAGCATGAGCGCGCCGGCGCTGCAGAGGGCGAGGGCAAACCACTTCGGCATCGGCCCATCCTTCGCCGTTCGGCTGCTCGCCGCAACGACGAAGCCAACCTTCCTCTGTCGGTCCGCGCCGCGGCCGTTGTGACCGTCAGCCGGAACTCCCGGTCGGGCACGGCACGGTCGGACCCGGCATTAAACGGCCCGTTCGGTCCGTAACCAGAGCCCGCGCCGCGGACGGGAAGGCCGCCAGGCGGAACTCTCGGTCTGGGCCAACGCCGCCGCCCTCGCCACCACCCCTTCCGGCCATCCGCCGACCGGAGCCCCTCCGCGCCCCGCCTTCCGTTACATTCCCGCCCGATGCTGCGCCTCACCTTCCTCGGCACCTCGGCCGCCCAGCCGACCATCCACCGGAACCTCACCGGCCTCGCGGTGCGGCGCGACCGGGAGCTGTTCCTCGTCGACTGCGGGGAGGGGACGCAGCGGCAGATGATCCGCTTCGGCACCGGCTTCGACGTGGACGCCATCTTCTTCACGCATTTCCACGCCGACCACTACCTCGGCGCCATCGGCTTCCTGCGCACGCTCTCGATGCAGGGCCGCACGACGCCCATGGACGTGTACGGCCCGCGGCCGGCGAAGCGGCTCCTCGACGTGATGCTCTTCACGGGGACCGAGCGGCTCGCCTTCGACGTCCGCATCCACGAGGTCGCGCCGGGCACCGAGATCCGCCGCGAGGGCTGCGTCATGCGCGCGTTCGCGACGGAGCACCGGATCCCCTCGGTCGGCTGGGCGCTCGTCGAGGACGAGCGGCCGGGGCGCTTCCACCCGGAGAAGGCGGCCGCGCTCGGCGTGCCGATGGGCCCGCTCTACGGCGCGCTCCAGCGCGGCGAGGCAGTGACGCTCGCCGACGGCCGGGTCGTCCGGCCGGAGGAGGTGGTCGAGCCGCGTCGCCGGGGCCGGGCGGTGGCGGTGACCGGCGACACCCGCCCGTGCGCGGGCACCATCGCGGCGGCGCGCGGCGCGGATCTGCTCGTGCACGACTGTACCTTCGGCGCTCCGGAGCAGGCGCGCGCCGAGGAGACGATGCACTCGACCGCGCGCGAGGCGGCGCGCGTCGCGCGCGAGGCCGGCGTGCGCGAGCTCGTGCTCACGCACCTCTCCACCCGCTACGATCGCGAGTGGCAGCCGCTCGTCGACGAGGCGCGCGCGGAGTGGCAGGGGCCGCTCTCGGTCGCGAGCGACGGGATGACGATCGAGGTGCCGCTCCCGGACGATCTGGCCCGCGCGCCCGCTCCGGGTTAGAACCGCGGGCCCGTGCCGCGCACGCCCGCCGAAGATCTCGCCCGCTGGGTCCCGCACCTCGTCCGCGTGTGGCGCGAGGGCCGCGACGCGCCCTCCCGGTCCGGCGGCCCGCACGGCCAGCGCGGCCGCCACGGCGGTCACCCGCCCCGCGGCGGCCCTCCCCGTGGCGTTCGCGGCGGCTCCCCCGAGCTGCTCGCGCCGGACGAGCTGCGCGAGGTGGGCGCCGCGGTCGCCCGGCTGTCGAGGGGGCTGACCCGCGAGCGCGAGCTCGCGGGCGCGCGCTACATGGACGAGGGGCGGCTCCTCGGCGCGTACCTGCTCTTCTACTGGCCAATCTCCTACCTCCAGGCGCGCGGCATCCTCTCCGAGCTGCCGCGCCGCCCCCACACGGCGCTCGACCTCGGCAGCGGCCCCGCGCCCGTTGCCTTCGCGGCGCTCGACGCCGGCGCCGCCGAGGTGGTCGCCGCGGATCGCTCCGCGCGCGCGCTCGGCGCGGCCCGCGCGCTCGCCGCCGCGGCGGGCGAGCCCCTCGCCACGCGGGAGTGGAACCCCACCCGCAACCGGCCGCTCGCGGAGCTCGCCGGCGGCCGCAGGTTCGACCTCGTCACGATGGGTCACGTCGTGAACGAGCTCTTCCCCGGGCCGGAGGCCGACGCGCGGCGGGCGGACCTCCTCGAGGAGGCGCTCGCGCTCGTCGTGGCGGGCGGCTCGCTCGTGGTCTTCGAGCCCGCGCTCCGCGACACCTCGCGCGCGCTCCTCCGCGTCCGCGACCTGCTCGTCGCGCGCGGCTACACCGTCCGCGCCCCCTGCCTCTTCCGCGGCGCGTGCCCCGCGCTCGTGCGCGAGACCGACTGGTGTCACGCCGAGCGGCCCATCGAGCCGCCGCCCATCGTCGCGCAGCTCGGCAAGGCCGCCGGCCTCCGCAAGGAGGCGGTGAAGATGAGCTACCTCGTCCTCGCGCCGAAGGGCGAGGCCTGGGCCGAGCCGCCCCCCGGGCGCGTGTTCCGCATCGTCTCCGAGCCGCTCGCCTCCAAGGGCCGCCTCCGCTACATGGGGTGCGGGCCGGAGGGGCGGGTGGGGCTCTCGCTCCAGGAGAAGCACGTCACGGACGCGAACCGCCGCTTCGGGGAGCTCCTCCGCGGCGACGTGGTCGAGATCACCGGGGCCGAGCCGCGGGGGGACGGGCTCGCGCTCGGGGAGGCGTCGTCGGTGAAGGTCATCGCGCCGGCGGGCCGGCCCGTCCCGCCGGGCGAGCGGCCGGGGGGATGATCTTGCGCCCGTCCGCGGTTCCATGCTGAGGATCCCTCAGGATCGAGGACTTCCCGCGTGTTCAAGCTGTTCAGGTCGAGCCCCCCGCCCGAGACGCCGTCCGCGGCCTGTGACGCTGGTTGCGGCGACGCCGCCTCGGCGACCTCCGACGCCGACGCTCCCTTCACCGGCTGCCTCGTCTGCGGCGAGGACCTCGTCTACCTGCCGGCGTCGGCCGAGCTCGTCTGCGTGCTGTGCGGCGCCCCCAAGGTCTCCTCGGCGCGCTGCAAGGCGGGCCACTTCGCCTGCGACGCCTGCCACTCCGCCCCGGCGATGGACGTGATCGAGAAGGTCTGCGCGTCCTCCGACGAGCGCGATCCGATGGCGCTCGCGCTCCGGATGCTCCGTCACCCCGCCGTGAAGCTGCACGGCCCGGAGCACCACTTCCTCGTGCCCGCCGTGCTCGTCGCCGCGTACTCGAACGTGAAGGGCGAGAAGCAGAAGCGCGCCGAGCGCGTCGCGGAGGCGCGCCGGCGAGTGGCGCCCGTCCTCGGCGGCTCCTGCGGCATGCTCGGCACCTGTGGCGCGGCCGTCGGGGCGGGCGCGTTCGTGTCGATCGTCACCGAGGCGACGCCGCTCAAGGGCAAGGAGCGCGGGCTCGCGAACCGCATGACCGCCCGCGCGCTCACCGTCGTCGGCGCCACCGACGCCGCCCGCTGCTGCAAGCGCGACTCGATGCTGTCGATCCTCGCGGCCGTCAAGTTCGCGCGCGAGCACCTGCGCGTGGACCTCTCCGCGCGCGGGCCCGAGTGCGAGTGGCGCTCGGTGAACAAGCAGTGCGGCGGATCGGCCTGTCCTTTTCATCGTTGAGATGGGGGAACCTCGTCGGCCGGGGTCGCTGACGCGCCCGGCCTCCGCGGCTCCCCCATGCCCCCTGCTCGCTACGGGGCAGGCTCCGCCGCCTGCCCCTGCGCTCGCGACGCAACGCCCGCTTGCGACCCGCGCCCGCTCGCGGTTCGCGCCCACTCGCAACGCGCGATCTCTCGCTAACGCTTCCGCTCACCCCCCCGCGGCTCGCTCGCGCGAGGTGCGGAAGAGCTCGGACATCACCTCCTCGAGCGGCGGATCCTCCACGGTGAGGTCGGCGACCGCCAGCGCGCCGAGCATCCGCGCCACCGCGCCGGAGACCTCCTCCGCCGCGACCTGGATCGTCGCCTGGCTGGGCTCGCTCGACACGACCTTGCCGAACCGGCCGAGGTCCCTCGGCGCGCCGCCGTTCGGGTCCCGGAAGCGCACCACGATGCGCTTGTCGGGGCGCACCTTGAGCGCGAGCGCGCGCAGGTCGCCGTCGTAGATGAGCCGTCCGCGGTCGATGACGATGACCCGCGGGCAGAGCTGCACGACGTCCTCCATGTAGTGGCTCGTGAGGAGCACGCTCGCGCCGAACCGCTCGTTGTAGGCGCGGACGAAGCTCCGCACGGTGGCCTGCATCGAGACGTCGAGGCCGATGGTGGGCTCGTCGAGGAAGAGCACGCGCGGCCGGTGGAGGAGCGCCGCGGCGAGCTCGCACTTCATGCGCTCGCCGAGCGAGAGCTGGCGGGTCGGCTTCTGGATGAGCTCGCCGAGCTCGAGGAGCCGCACGAGCTCCTCGAGCGTCTCGTCGAACTGCGCCCGCGGGATGTCGTAGATCGCGCGGTTCATCGCGAAGGTCTCGGCCGGCGGCAGGTCCCAGAGGAGCTGCTGCTTCTGGCCCATGACGAGCGTGATCTGCTTCAGGAACGCGGGCTCGCGGCGGCGCGGCACGTGCCCCGCCACGGTCACCTCCCCCTCGGTCGGGTGGAGGAGGCCCGAGAGCATCTTGAGGGTCGTCGTCTTCCCAGCGCCGTTCGGGCCGAGGAACCCGACGCGCTCGCCTTCACCCACCGAGAAGTCGATGCCGTCCACCGCGCGCACCGTCTCGTAGCGGCGGCGGAAGACCGAGCGCAGCGCGGCGCCGAGGCCGGGCGGGCGGCGGTGGACCTGGTAGTGCTTGCGGAGGCCGCGGACGTCGATCACCCGGGGGATCTAGCGGCAGCGCCCTCGACGGGGCAAGCCCCTCGTCGCGAGCCCGCCGTTACAATGGGTTCATGGCTCAGAAGAAGCGGCCGGTGACGAAGAGCGGGCGGCCGCGCGCCCGCAAGGGGGTGAAGCTCACGCCGACCGAGCTCGCCCCGCCCCAGCTCGCCCTCGCCGAGCGTCCCCCGGAGCTCGAGGAGCTCGCCGGGGAGATCGAGCGGGACGGCGGCGCGGTGCTCGCCGCCTACCGCGAGCCGCTCGGCGGCCACGCCCTGCTGTTCGCCGCGCTGCCGGTGGACAAGGTGGAGCGCACGCCGTTCCAGCGCGACGTCTCCGACGCGCACGTGCGCAAGCTCACCGTCGCGATGGACAAGACCCGCCGCTACCTCGACCCCATCATCGTGGTGCGCGAGAAGGACGCCTGGCTCACGCCGAACGGCGGCCACCGGCTCACGGCGCTCAAGGAGCTCGGCGCGCGGAGCGTCCTCGCGCTCGTCGTGCCGGAGAAGCAGGTCGCCTACCAGATCCTCGCGCTCAACATCGAGAAGGCCCACAACCTGCGCGAGAAGGCGCTCGAGGTCGTGCGCATGTACCGCGACCTCGCGGCGTCCGTCGATCCGTCGGAGAGCGAGATGGCGCTCGAGTTCGAGGAGGCCGGCCTCGTCACGCTCGGCTTCGCCTACGAGGAGCGCCCGCGCCTCTCGGGCAGCGCCTACGCGCCCATCCTCAAGAAGGTGGACGCCTTCGTGGACGAGAAGCTCTCGAAGGCCGTCCCCGAGCGCGAGCGGCGCGCGCGGGCGGTGCTGGAGCTCGACGACGCCGTCGCCGAGGCGGTGGCGCGCCTGAAGGAGCGCGGCTTCGACTCGCCCTACCTCAAGGCGTTCGTCGTGGCGCGCGTGAACCCGCTGCGGTTCATGAAGGGCGGCGCGCCGCCGTTCGACGAGCTCTTCGCGCAGATGACGAAGCGCGCCCGCGGCATGGATCCGGGCAAGGTGCGCGGGGAGGACGTGGCGCGCTCGGGCGGCGCGGCCGCGGAGGCCGAGTGACCGGTCAGCGGCGCGGGGCCCTCGCCTCGCTCCGCGCGAGGACGAGCCGCTTCTCGAGCTCGCCGCCGATCGTCGCGAGCGCCGCCTCGTCCACGTGCAGCTCCGCGTAGGGGAAGAGGTCGCGCTCCTCCCAGCGCACGTGCCGCTCGAGCAGGTCCGCGAAGGCCGAGAGCTCGGCGCGCTGCTCGCCCGGGCGGGCCCCCCGGGCCGCGTCGAGCAGCCGCTGCAGCTCGGCGTGCTCGCCGCGCAGCCGGCGCAGGTCGCCCTCGGTGAGGTGCTGGCCGATGAGCTCCTCCTCGGCGCGGCAGTGGGGCCTGAGGATCTGCTCCTCGAAGCGGCGGGCCAGGGCGACGAGGCCCGGCAGATCCTTCGGCGCGCCGGCAGACTCGGCGTGGCCGGCGAGCCCCTGCTTCAGCTGGAAGGAGATCAGGAGCGCCTGGTGGTGCTCGCTCGAGAGTGGCTTCAGGGCGCGCGACCGCTTCATGTGGGGATGGTGTCGGAGAAGCCAGGGACGCGCAAGAGAACCCTCCTCCCGCGGGCGGGCGGGCGAGCCCTGCCGGGGGGAGGCCCTCGGCGTCGTTGACGCTCCGCGCCAAGGTCCTTAAAAATCGCCGAGCAGCCGGCCGATTCCCCAGTCAACCGGAGAGATCCATGGGCATGAACGGTTCCGTTCCCCCGGGCCGCCGAGCGGCGGTCGTCGCGGGCCTCCGCACGCCGTTCGTCAAGGCGGGCACCGACTTCAAGGACCTCTCCGCCGTGGACCTCGGCGCGCTGGTCGTGAACGAGCTCGTCGCCCGCAGCGGGATCCCGCCGAAGGAGTTCGACTCGGTGGTGTTCGGCCAGGTGATCCCGTCTCCCACGGTGACGCTCATCGGCCGCGAGATGGTCCTGCGCACCCAGCTGCCGCGGAGCGTGGAGGCGCACACCGTCGCCCGCGCGTGCGCCACCTCGATCCAGACCACCACCGACGCGGCCGACCAGATCCAGCTCGGCCACTCCGACTGCGCCATCTCGGGCGGCGCGGAGTCCCTCTCGGACGCGCCGATCTTCGCGACCCGCGCGCTCGCCCAGGGCCTCGTGGAGCTCTCGCGCGCGAAGACCCTCGCCGATCGCCTCCGGATCCTCTCGACCCTGCGCCCGAAGGACTTCGCCCCGCAGCCGCCCGCGCTGAAGGAGCCGACCACCGGGCTCACCATGGGGGAGAGCGCCGAGCTCATGGCGCAGAAGAACGGGATCTCGCGCGAGGCGCAGGACCGCGTCGCGTTCGAGAGCCACCGCCGGGCCGCCGCCGCCTGGGAGAGCGGCAAGTTCGACGGCGAGGTCATGCACGTGCCGGTGCCGCCGCGCTTCGAGCGGGTCTCGGCGAAGGACAACGTGGTCCGCAAGGAGACCACGCTCGAGGCGCTCGCGGCGCTCCGCCCGGTGTTCGACCGCAGGTACGGCACCATCACCGCCGGCAACGCCTCGCCGCTCACCGACGGCGCCGCCGCCCTCGTGCTCATGAGCGAGGAGAAGGCCCGCGCGCTCGGCATGAGGCCCCTCGGCTTCGTCCGCTCCTACGCCTACGCGGCCCTCGACCCGCGTGACCAGCTCCTGCAGGGGCCGGCCTACGCCGCGCCGGTCGCGCTCGACCGCGCCGGGCTGCGGCTCGCCGACATGGACCTCGTGGACATGCACGAGGCGTTCGCGGTGCAGGTGCTCTCGAACCTGCAGGCCTTCGCCTCGAAGGACTTCGCCGAGAAGGCGCTCGGGCGCCCCGAGCCGCTCGGCGAGATCGACCCCGCGAAGCTCAACGTGAACGGCGGCTCGATCGCGCTCGGCCACCCGTTCGCCGCCACGGGCGCGCGGATGATCCTGCAGACGCTGCGGGAGCTGGAGCGCCGCAAGGGCCAGCACGCGCTGATCACGGTGTGCGCGGCGGGCGCCCTCGGGGCGGCGCTCGTCCTCGAGCGCGAGTGACCACCGGCCCGGACGTCGCGGAGGGACGCACATGATGACGGCACAGGCGGCAGAGCGGCAGGGCCGGAGCTTCCGGGTGGACCTCGCGGACGGGGTCGCGACCCTGCTCCTCGACGAGCCGGGCGAGAGCGTGAACGTCCTCGAGCCGGGGGCGATGGAGGAGTTCTTCCGCCTGCTCGACGGCTTCGCGGTGGACGACACGGTGAAGGCGATCGTGCTCGCGAGCGGCAAGAAGGACGGCTTCGTCGCCGGCGCCAAGATCGACCTCATCCAGGCGATCACCGAGGCGGGCGAGGCGGAGAAGCTCGCGCGCGACATGCAGGCCGGCTTCGACCGGCTCGAGCGCTACCGCAAGCCGGTGGTGGCGGCGATCCACGGCGCGGCGCTCGGCGGCGGCCTCGAGTGGGCGCTCGCCTGCCACTACCGGATCGCCACGAGCGACCCGAAGACGCAGCTCGGCCTCCCGGAGGTCCAGCTCGGCCTCATCCCCGGCGGCGGGGGCACGCAGCGGCTCCCGCGGCTCGTGGGCATCCAGACCGCGCTCGACCTCATCCTCGCCGGCAAGACGGTGAAGCCGCGGAAGGCCCTGAACATCGGGCTCGTGGACGAGGTGGTCCCTCCCGAGCTGCTCCTCGCGGTCGCCCGGCAGCGCGCCCTCGCGCTCGCGACGGGCAAGCTCCGCCGCGAGCCGCGGCGGAAGGCGAGCCCGGTCGCGCGGGCGACGCGCGTCGCCCTGGAGGAGAACTTCGTCGGGCGCGAGCTGCTCTTCCGCCAGGCCCGCAAGGCGGTGCTCGCGAAGACGAAGGGCATGTACCCCGCGCCGGTCCGCGCGCTCGAGGCCGTCGAGTACGGCTACCAGAAGGGCTTCGCGCGCGGGCTCGAGAAGGAGGCGCAGCTCTTCGGCCAGCTCGCCGTCTCCGAGGTGGCGCGACGGCTCATGGAGATCTTCTTCGCCACCACCGCGCTCAAGAAGGACACGGGCGTCGACGATCCGTCGGTGAAGGCGCGGGCGGTGCGGAGGGTGGGCGTGCTCGGCGGCGGGCTCATGGGCAGCGGCATCACCTTCGTGACCGCGAACGCCGGGATCCCGGTGCGCGTCCGGGAGCGCGACGACGGCGCCGCGGCGAAGGCGCTCGCGAGCGTGAAGGGGCTCCTCGACGAGCGCGTGAAGCGCCGCTCCATCGACCGGCTCGAGCGCGACGAGAAGCTGCGCCTCGTCACCGCCACCACCGACTGGTCGGGCTTCGGCTCGGTGGACGTGCTCGTCGAGGCCGTCTTCGAGGACCTCGCCTTGAAGCAGGACATGCTCCGCGCGTTCGAGGCGGTGAACCCCACCGGCATCTTCGCCTCGAACACCTCGTCCATCCCGATCACCCGGATCGCCGAGGCCTCGGCG
Source organism: Anaeromyxobacter soli (assembly GCF_022808855.1). Classification (GTDB taxonomy): domain Bacteria; phylum Myxococcota; class Myxococcia; order Myxococcales; family Anaeromyxobacteraceae; genus Anaeromyxobacter; species Anaeromyxobacter soli. Next base: position 49,708 of record NZ_JAKZLF010000007.1, on the reverse strand, counting down.
CACCCCCAGACCGTGCTCGGCATGCACTACTTCTCGCCGGTGCAGAAGATGCCGCTCCTCGAGATCATCGTGACCGAGAAGACCTCGCCCGAGGCCACGGCGACCGCGGTGGCGCTCGGCAAGCGGCAGGGCAAGACGGTCATCGTGGTCGGCGACGGACCGGGGTTCTACACGAGCCGCATCCTCGCCCCGTACATGAACGAGGCGGCGGAGCTCCTCGTGGAGGGCGCGGCGATCGAGGACCTCGACCGGGCGCTCGTGCAGTTCGGCTTCCCGGTGGGTCCCATCACGCTCCTCGACGAGGTCGGCATCGACGTGGGCGAGAAGGTCGGCAAGATCCTGCACGGCGCGTTCGGCGCGCGCATGGCCCCGCCGGCCGCGCTGCACGACGTGGTCGCCGCGGGGCGGCTCGGCCGGAAGAACAGGAAGGGCTTCTACACGTACGGCGACAAGAAGGAGAAGCGCGTCGACGTCACCGTCTACGACCTCCTCCCCGGCGGGCGCCGGCGCAAGATCTTCCCGCAGGACGAGATCCGCGAGCGCGTCGTCCTGCAGATGGTGAACGAGGCCATCCGCTGCCTGGGCGAGGGCATCCTCCGCAGCGCCCGCGACGGCGACGTCGGCGCGGTGTTCGGGCTCGGCTTCCCGCCGTTCCGCGGCGGTCCCTTCCGCTACGCCGACAAGCTCGGCGCGAAGGAGCTGCTCGGGCGGCTGGAGGCGCTGCGCGGGCGGCACGGCGAGCGGTTCGAGCCGGCGCCGCTCCTCGTGGAGCACGCCGCCTCCGGCAAGCCCTTCCACTAGGAGCGGGCCCGATGGCGCACCGGGCCACCCGGCACGCCCGCCGCGCATCCTCCAAAATGAGTGAGGCGAGCACCTTCGTGCTCGCCTCACCCGTCTTCAACGCTGCTGCGTGATCAGGGAGCGAGGTGGGGCGGACCCCACCTCGCCGGTTCGACTAGAGGCCGTCCGCCCAGCGGTCGAACGCCGCCTGGTGGTCCGTACCCGCGTTCGGGTGGCACACCACGCAGCTCTCGACCTGCGCGCCAGCGACCGCCGTACCGGTGAACGCCGGGCCGACGCCGATCTGGGACATGATGTCCTGGGTGACCGCGTCGAGGTTGGCGGACGTACCGGCCACGAGCGTGCCGAACATGGCCGTGTGCTGGTTGAACGCGGCGAGCGTGCCCGCGTCGTCCTCGTTGATGAGCTTCGCGCGGTGGCAGGAGCCGCAGGCGCGCGACGCCGGACCCACGACGTAGCTCGGGACGTTCTGGATGTTGCGGTTCGCGACGGGGTCGGAGCCCGAGAGGAGGCTCGGCAGCGACCGCGTCTGGTCAGGCACCTCGTACGTCCCGCTGCTGTGGCACGAGTTGCAGTTCAGGGTCCCGGCGAAGTTCGGGTAGTTACCCTCGACGTGCAGCTCGTGGCGGAGCACCGCGATCGGATCGGCGTAGTTGATGTCGCCCGGATCGAACGCCTGCATCGAGTGGATCGCGTGGATGTAGGAGTCGATCGACCGCGACTGCATCTCGAGGTGCGACCCGCCGCTCTGGACGGTGTGGCAGGTGCGGCAGGCGACGACGCCCGCGCTCCCGTAGTTCGGGCCGTGGAACGTCGTGCCGAGCGCGTCGTGGCAGGCGTTGCACTTCGCCGGGTCGACGATGTTCTTGCCGACCGCGCTCGCGTCCGCGACGAGCGTCGTGCTGCCGACGAGGTCGAGCGTGGCGGTCTTGCCGGTGACGGCGATCGCCGGGTTCGTGGCGCTGACGAGGGCCGTCTGGTCACGACCGACCGACGGGAGGAACGCGATCTCGACGCGCTGGACCTGCTTGTCCGCGCCGATCTTGGCGGCCCACAGCGAGAGGTCCGCGACCGCCGTCCACGAGGTGGTGCCGGCCGTCGGAGCGTCCGGGCTGAGCGTCAGGCGCGCGCTGTTCGAGGACAGCGTCGGGTTCGCGCGCTGCATCGCGCCGTAGGTGTACTCGAGGTTGGTCGTGCCGTCCGCCTGCGTGCTGTGGCCGCTGACGACGAAGTCCTTCGTGCCGTAGCCGTAGAGGCTGACCACGAGCGTCGGCTTCACCAGCGCGTTCGCCGCGAGACCGGTCATCTTGATGTCGACCGTGAGCTTGTACGTCGCGGGATCGTACGAGGCCGCGTCGATCGTCGTCTTGACCGCATCGGCGAACCGCGCGCCGCTGTCGTCGTAGATCGCCGCGGTGCGGCCGCTGTGGATCTGCTTGAACGTCCGGGCGCCGCCGGCCTTGTGGCACGTGAGGCAGTCCGTGGTGGCCAGGTTCATGCTGCCGTGGATGGCCGCCGGCATGATGCCCGGGTTCGTCGTCGTCCCGTCGCCGAGGAGGGCGGGCGCGCGCTTCGAGTCGGTGCCGCCCTTGCCGTTCACGGGGTGGCAGCTCTTGCAGGTGGAGATCTTGAAGTTGGCGTCGGCGAGGATGACGTCGAGCTTGCCGTCGTGGCAGGTGACGCAGTTCGCCATCGACTGCGGGAAGTTGAACTCCATCGCGTGCGACATGTGCGTGTCGTTCATGACGTTCGCCGTGTAGGCGTACGTGGTCTTCATCGCGTCCGTGAGGATCGGCGCGCCCTTGGCGTCCTTCGGGAGGGCGGCGTACGCGGCGGGATCGTCGACGATGACCTGCCAGTTCATGTCCGACCCCACGCGCTGGCCGGTGTGGCAGGCCTTGCAGGAGGCGAAGACCGGCAGGCCGACGACGGTCGCCTGGCGGTAGCCGTGCTTCGAGTACGGCTTGCCATGGCACTTCTCGCAGCCGGTGACGTTGGCCGAGGACTCGTAGTCGATCGTGCCGTAGACCTTGCCCGCGCTCGCCACGTTGTCCGGGAAGGCGTAGTGGCCCGTCGCCGGCGCCGCGAGGACGTTCGCGTCCGCGATGTACCCGTAGATCATCGCGCTCTGCGAGGTCTCCGGGACGAAGTTCGGGTTCACGCCCGCCTTCGTGACGGCCGTGAACTGAGCTCCCTTGCCGCCGTCCACGATGGCCTTGAACTTGAATCCGCCGTTGAACTGGAAGGTGTGCGCGGTGGTGAAGGTCTTCGTCGCCGCGTCGTACTCCGAGGCGTAGAAGACCTTCTGCGTCATCATGCCGAGCGCGTCGTCACAGGTCCCGCCCGGGCAGGCCGCGGCCGCCGGGTAGATCGTGAAGGTGAGCGTCGACGCGGTCGCGGTGGTCTGGACGCCGTCGATCACGAGCTTGAGCTTGCCCGTGACCGCGCTCATGCCGTCCTGGCCGTTCGTGCCGTCGGTGCCGTCGGTGCCGTTGACACCGTTCGCGCCCTTCTCGCCCTGGCAGCCCGTCACCGCGAGAACGCCGGCGAAGAGCAGCGCGCCATACTTGTTCATCCATCTCTGCATGTGGTGAAACCCTCCAAGTGGCTCGCGCGAGCGCGCAGCCTTTCCAGCGGCGCCACCGACCTCGGAGCGCCGCACGTCCCCAGCGGACGGTTGATCTCGAGCAATTGGTGGTTCAAGCAATTGCTAACTGCCTGACATCGCGAATGAACGACGAGCATCCCCCTGCGTCAACATTCCGACCCCCGAATGCGTGCCGCGAGCCAAAATGAGCGGATTGGTTTCGGCGCAAATTATTCGAAGCGCAATGCCCGTCGCACGGAGCCGGGATCTCGCGGATAAGGCTCCGGCGAGACGGGAGGTTTGCGCGCGGACGCGCGAAGCAGGACCTCCCGTGTGACGCTCGGGAAACGTGAAGCGCGCAATTTGCGCGCCGCGCGTTCGGATCGGTTCGGTGGCGACGTTCACCGGCAGAAGCGTAGTGACTGCGCTCCGTTGAGCTTCACTCTTGCTAATCGTTAACGCGGCCGGGTGAGGCGACACCCCGGGTCGAGAGCGTGCCCCTGCGACAGCGAGTCCTCGCCACGTAGCGCGCACGAAACGTGAAGGCTGGCTCGCCGCGTTCCAGGGTCGAGGACGATCCTGTCGTCTTCACGACACGGCGTCCCCCCGCAGGCCCGCGCACGCGGGCCGCGGCCGTACCCGGAAGCACCCGCGGCGCGCCGGGCGCGCCTGGGCTATAGATGAGATCCGACCCCCCGCGAGGCGCCCCGTGAAGCTCCGCCGCGTCCTGCCGCTCGTCATCGGCTTCGTCTTCGTCCCCGCGGCGCTGATGCTGACGGTGGGCATCCTCATCCTGGTCTACGGCACCCTGCCGCGGGACTACGTCTTCGGCTGGCTCATCGTCGCGCTCGTGGCGACCACCATCTTCGGGTCGGCCGCCACGCTCGCGGTGATCTTCCGCGAGGCCCGGCTCGCGAAGCTCCAGACGGACTTCGTGAACAAGGTCTCCCACGATCTCCGGACGCCGCTCACCTCCATCCGGATGTTCGTCGAGACGCTCCAGCTCGGCCGCATCCCCGACGAGGCGCGCCAGCGCGAGGCGCTCGAGATCATCTCCGACGAGACCGCCCGCCTGTCCGGGCTCATCAACCGGCTCCTCGACTGGGCGCGCATGGAGTCCGGCCGCCGCACCTACCAGCTCTCCCGCGAGCCGGTGGGGCCCATCGTGGACTCGGCGCTCCAGGCGTTCGAGGCCATGCTCCTGCAGCACCCCGCCGAGGTGGAGCGCGACGTCGCGCCGAACCTGCCGCCGGTCATGGCCGACCGGAAGGCGCTCTCGGAGGCGATCCTCGACCTCTTGCAGAACGCCCACAAGTACACCGGCCCCGAGAAGCGCATCACGGTGCGCGCCGTGGCGAGCGGCCCGACCGTGCAGATCAGCGTCACCGACAACGGCCCCGGCATCCCCGAGCGCGAGCACAAGCGCATCTTCAAGAAGTTCTACCGGGCGCGCGATCCGCTCTCGCGCACGATCGAGGGGACCGGGCTCGGGCTCGCGATGGTGAAGCACATCGCGGTGGGCCACGGCGGGAAGGTGTCGGTGTCGAGCCAGGTGGGCCACGGGGCGACGTTCACGATCTCGCTGCCCGCCCTCGGCGCGGTCGCCGAGGCGCCGCAAGGCGCGCGCGCGGCGCGGCCGGCGTAGGGAGGGAAGACGTGGGCGAGAAGATCGTGGTCATCGAGGACGATCCCTCCATCCTCCGCGGGCTCCAGCTGAACCTCGGGATGGAGGGCTACACCGTGCGCTCGGCGAGCGACGGCGAGACGGGGCTCCGGCTCGCCAAGACCGAGAAGCCCGACCTCGTCCTCGTCGACGTGATGCTGCCGCGGCTCGGCGGGCTCGAGGTGGTGCGCGAGATCCGCAAGGACGACCCCGAGCTGCCCGTCCTCATCCTCTCCGCGAAGGGGCAGGAGGGCGACAAGGTCGCCGGCCTCCAGCTCGGCGCGGACGACTACCTGGTGAAGCCGTTCGGGCTGAAGGAGCTGCTCGCGCGGATCGACGCGCTCCTGCGCCGGCGGCGCGCGCGCGGGGAGACCGGCCCGAACCGCGCCGTGCGGAAGGTGGGCCAGATCGAGCTCGACCTCGACGCGCGCCGCGCGACGGTGGCCGGGAACGCGCTCGAGCTCACGAGCCGCGAGTACGACCTCCTCGCCTTCTTCGTCCTGCACCCCGACCGCGTGTTCAGCCGCGAGCAGCTCATGGAGGCGGTGTGGGGCTCGCGCTACTTCGGCACGGCGCGGACGGTGGACAACTTCATCGCCCGGCTGCGCGCCCACATCGGCGACGACGCCGAGCACCCCCGGCATCTCGAGACGGTGCGCGGGGTCGGATACAGATTCAACCCGTAGAGACGGGGGCTGCGCCTGCGAGCGCCTCCTTCACGCAGCGAACGAGCGGCTCGTCCTCGCCGGGCAGCACCGTACGCGGATCGAGCACCACCCGATCCTCCTCGATCCGTGCGACGACGGGGGGATCCCGGCGGCGGAGCCGCGCGAGCAGCGCATGGGGATCGCCGGCGGGGAGGGCGAGCACGAAGGTCGGCAGGGTGACCTCGGGCAGGGAGCCGCCGCCCACCGCCGAGCGGCTGGGCACCACCGAGGCCCCCCCGCCCGCCGCGCCGAGCGCCGCTCGCCACCGCTCCGCCCGCTCCCGGATCGCCTCGGGCGCCGCCGCGATCGCGCGCCAGACGGGGACCTTCTCGCGCGCCTCGCCGCGCTCGTAGTGGGCGAGCGTCGCGCCGAGGCCGGCCAGGGTGACCTTGTCGACGCGCAGCGCGCGCATGAGCGGGTGGCGCTTCACGCGCCGGATCGCCTCCCGGCGGCCCACGAGGACGCCCGCCTGCGGGCCGCCGAGCAGCTTGTCGCCGGAGAAGCAGACGAGGTCGGCGCCGGCGCGCACGCGCTCCTGCACCGTCGGCTCGAGCCCGAGGCCGTGCGGCGCGGTCTCGAGGAGGGTGCCCGAGCCGAGATCGTCCACCACCCACAGGTCGCGCTCGCGCCCGAGCGAGACGAGCTCTTCGAGCGACGCGTCGTGCACGAACCCCTGCACGCGGAAGTTGGAGCGGTGCACCGACATGAGGATGCGCGTGCGCGGCCCGATCGCGTCCTCGTAGTCGCGCCGGTAGGTGCGGTTCGTCGTGCCGACCTCGGCGAGCGTCGCGCCCGAGCGGCGCAGCACGTCGGGGATGCGGAACCCGCCGCCGATCTCCACGAGCTGGCCGCGCGAGACCACCACCTCGGGCGCCCCGTCCGCCGGCGCGTCGCCCGACGGCCGGGCCGGCATGAGCGCGGCGAGCGCGAGCATCACCGCCGACGCGTTGTTGTTCACCACCACCGCCGCCTCGGCGCCGGTGAGCCGGCAGAGCGGCGCCTCGGCGTGCCCGTAGCGATCGCCGCGCTCGCCCGCCTCGAGGTCGTACTCGAGGTTCGTGTAGCCTGCGGCGGCACGACGCATCGCGTCGATGGTGTCCTCGGAGAGCGGCGCGCGGCCGAGGTTCGTGTGGATCACCACGCCGGTGGCGTTGATCACCGGCCGCAAGGAGCCCTTCGACGCCGCCTCGAGCCGATCGAGGAGGTCGCGCTCGATCGCCTCGGGCGGCGGGCAGGTGGCGCCGCCCAGGATCTCGCGCCGGATCCGCTCCAGCTCCCCTCGCACCGCCTCCATCACCACCCCGTGCCCGAGCCGCCGCACCAGCCCCGCCTTCTCGGCCGCTTCGAGCAGCCGGTCGGCACGCGGCAAGTTTCGAGCCTCGGAAGGGGGGGCCGGGGGCGAATTTGGAGCTTTCATGTCCGCATGCTAGCGGAGGTTTTCCGCTGACAAGAGCCTTGTCTAACCACGCGTGAGCGGGTAATCCTTCGCGCACTCCTATGCCCCCTATCGTAGCGTCTCCCACGGCGGCAGAGTCCTATCTCTGGGCGATCATCCTGTTTCCGCTCGCGGGCGCGATCGTGAACGGGCTCATCGGGCGGCGGATCGGGAAGGGGAACGTCACCCTCATCGCCCTCGGCGCGATGGTGGGTGCGCTCGTCGTCTCGACGATCGCCTTCACCTGGGCGCTGCAGGGCACCGTCCTGCACTTCCGCGGCGATCCCTGGATCCGTGTGGCCGGCCCGGACGGGCGGGCGCTCATCTCGATCGGGTGGGGCCTGCTCGTCGATCGCCTGTCCGGAACGATGATCATGGTCGTCACGGGCGTCGGGACGCTCATCCACATCTACTCCGCGTCGTACATGTCCCATGAGGACGACACGGGGTACGCCCGGTTCTTCACGTACCTGAACCTCTTCGTCGCGGCGATGCTCACGCTCGTCCTCGGCGACACGCTCGTGCTGACGTTCGTGGGCTGGGAGGGTGTCGGCCTCTGCAGCTACCTCCTCATCGGGTTCTGGTACACGGACCCGGCGAAGGCGTTCGCCGGCCGCAAGGCGTTCGTCACGAACCGCATCGGCGACTTCGGCTTCCTCGTCGGCCTGTTCGCGCTCATCTCGATCTTCGGGACGGCGAGCTACGGCGACCTGCAGGCCATCGCGCGCTCGCTCGACCCGGCGGCGGCGATCCAGGTCGGCACCTTCGCCGGCCGCACCTACCAGTGGGCCATCACCTTCGCGCTGCTCGGCCTGTTCGTGGGCGCGTGCGGCAAGAGCGCCCAGCTCCCGCTCTACGTCTGGCTGCCGGACGCGATGGCCGGCCCGACGCCGGTCTCGGCCCTCATCCACGCCGCGACGATGGTCACCGCCGGCGTGTACCTCGTCGCGCGCAACGCCTTCCTGTTCTCGCTCGCGCCGGCCGCGATGGCGACCGTCACGATCGTCGGCGCGCTCACCGCGCTGTTCGCGGCGCTGATCGCCTTCGTCCAGACCGACATCAAGAAGGTCCTCGCCTACTCGACCGTGAGCCAGCTCGGCTTCATGTTCATCGGCGTGGGCGTCGGCGCCTGGTGGGCGGGCGTGCTGCACCTCGTCACGCACGCGTTCTTCAAGGCCTGCCTGTTCCTCGGCGCCGGGTCGGTGATGCACGGCATGGGCGACGAGACCGACATCCGCAAGATGGGCGGGCTCCTCAAGAAGATGCCGCACACGGCCGCGACCTTCGGGATCGCGACGCTCGCCATCACCGGCTTCGTGCCGCTCTCGGGCTTCTGGTCGAAGGACGCCATCCTCGGCAACGCGCTCTTCAGCCACAACCCGGCGTGGCACCAGGTCGGCGAGATCGCCTACGTGCTCGGCACGCTCGCGGCACTCGGCACCGCGTTCTACATGTCGCGCGTGTTCTTCCTCACCTTCGTCGGCAAGCCGCGCACCCACGCCGCCGAGCACGCGCACGAGTCCTCGCCGGTGATGACGATCCCGCTCTGGATCCTCGCGATCCTGTCGATCGTCGCCACCGTGCTGGCCCTGCCGGTGCACGGTCAGCTCGGGCACCTGTTCGAGCGGTTCGTGGAGCCGGTGTTCGCGGCGGGGACCGCGCGGCTCCTCGCGGTCGAGCACCTGCACGCCGGCGAGCACCCCGCGTGGCCGTACTTCGCGGCCTGGGGCGTCGCTGCGCTCGGCACCCTCGTCGCGTGGACGATGTACGCCGGCCCGGCGCTCGAGGCGCCCCGCAAGCTCGCCCTCGCGTTCCCGCGCCTGTACCGCTTCGCGTACGACAAGTTCCGCGTCGACGAGCTGTACGAGTTCCTCGTCATCGAGCCGCTGCGCTACCTCGCGTACATCCTGTGGCGCATCGTGGACGTCTTCGCGATCGACGGCCTCTTCGTGAACGGCGTCGCGCGCGCGGTCGGGGCCGCCGGCTCGATGTTCCGGGTCGCGCAGAACGGCGACCTGCAGCGATACGCGGCGGTGATGGCAGTCGCCGCGGCGGTGATCCTCTGGACCGTGCTCGGCGCGGGAGGGCGCTAGACCGTGAACCTCCTCACCCTCGTCACCTTCCTCCCGCTCGCCGGCGCGCTCGCGCTCGTGCTCGTCCCGCGCGACGAGCCCGGGCAGCACCGCGCGCTCACGCTCGGCTTCTCGCTCCTCACCTTCGTGCTGTCGCTCGGGCTCTGGTTCGGCTTCGACGCCTCCGCGAGCGCGCCCGAGTTCCAGTTCGAGCAGCGCCTGCCGTGGATCCAGTCGCTCGGCATCGGCTACCACGTCGGCCTCGACGGCGTCGCGCTCCTGCTCGTGATGCTCACGACGGCGCTCACGCCCATCGTGATCCTGTCCGCGTGGCGGGCGGTCGAGGAGCGCGTGAAGGAGTTCATGATCGCGCTGCTCGTGCTCGAGACGGCGATGATCGGGACCTTCGCCGCGCTCGACCTCGTGCTCTTCTACGTGTTCTGGGAGCTCATCCTCGTGCCGATGTACCTGCTCATCGGCATCTGGGGCTCGCAGAACCGCCTGTACGCGACGGTGAAGTTCTTCATCTACACGTTCACGGCGAGCGTCCTCATGCTGCTCGCCATCATCTACATCTACTTCCACGACGGCGGGACCTTCGACTACGTCCAGGCGCGGCAGGCGCTGCAGGTGACGCCCGACCACGCCCGCTGGCTCTTCCTCGCGTTCGCCGTCGCGTTCGCGGTGAAGGTGCCGATGTTCCCGCTCCACACCTGGCTGCCCGACGCGCACACCGAGGCCCCGACCGCCGGCTCAGTCATCCTCGCCGGCGTGCTCCTCAAGATGGGCACCTTCGGCTTCTTCCGGTACGCGCTGCCGCTCTTCCCGGAGGCGGCGCTGCAGTACCGGAACGTCATCGCCGTGCTCGCGGTGATCGGCATCCTCTACGGCGCGCTCATGTCGCTCGTGCAGACCGACATGAAGCGGCTCGTCGCCTACTCCTCGGTCTCGCACCTCGGCTTCGTGATGCTCGGCCTCGTGGCGCTCTCGGCCGAGGGGCTCACCGGCTCCGTCTACCAGATGCTGAACCACGGCGTGTCGACGGGCGCGCTGTTCCTCCTCGTCGGCATGCTCTACGAGCGGCGCCACACGCGGCTCATCGCGGAGTACGGCGGGATCGCGAAGCAGGTCCCCTGGATCGCGACGGCGTTCGTCATCGTGATGCTGTCGTCGGTCGGGCTGCCGGGCACGAACGGCTTCGTCGGCGAGTTCCTCATCCTCTCCGGCACCTGGCTCTCGCGGCTCGGCTCGGCGCCGGTGTTCGCGACCCTCGGCGCGCTCGGCGTCATCCTCGGCGCGGTCTACATGCTCATCCTGGTCGAGCGGGTGTTCTTCGGGGCCATGCGGAACCCGGCGAACCGCGCCCTCCCCGATCTCAGCGTCCGCGAGGGCTTCGTCCTCGTCCCGATGCTCGTGCTCATCGTGGTGATGGGGATCCTCCCCGGCCCGTTCCTCGCGCCGGCGAAGCCGGCCGTCGACCGGCTCATCGGGCGGTTCCAGCAGGCGGAGGCGCGGCTCGGCATCGGCCCGCAGGTCGGCACGGTCACGCCGTCCGTGGCGGTCCGCGCGGGCGCCCAGCTTCCCGCCCCGACGCTCCCCATCGTCCTCCCCACCGGCGGGGCTCACTGACATGAACGGCTTCCCGACGAACGACTTCGTGGCGCTCCTCCCGATCGCGATCCTCACGGTCGGGGCGCTCGCGGTGCTCCTCAGCGAGGTGTTCCTCGTCTCGGGGCGGCGCGGGTACCAGGCCGCCATCACGGTCGTGTTCGCCGTCGCCGCGGGGGCCGCGGCGATCGCCCGGCCCTACTCCGGCTACGTGTTCAACCGCCAGGCGGTGGTCGACGACTTCTCGGCCTTCGTGACGGTGGTCGTGTGCGCCGGGCTCGCGCTCTCCGCGCTCGTCGGCGCGGGCTGGCTGCGCGCCCGGAACGCGGAGCGCGGGGAGTTCTACGGGCTCGCGCTGTTCGGCACGGCCGGCATGGCCCTGCTCGGCATGGCGACCGACCTCCTCGTCGCGTTCATCGCCATCGAGGTGATGAGCCTCGCGACGTACTCGCTCGCCGCCTACCTCCGCCGCGGCAAGCGCCCCTCCGAGGCGGCGTTCAAGTACCTCGTGCTCGGGGCCATCTCCTCGGCGCTCTTCCTCTACGGCTCGGCGCTGCTCTACGGCGCGTCCGGCTCCACCCTGTTCGGCGAGCTCGCGAAGGGCCGCGGCTCGCCGCTCTCCCTCGCCGGGCTGAGCCTCGTCGCGGCCGGCATCGCCTTCAAGATCGCGGCGGTGCCGTTCCACGCCTGGACGCCCGACGTCTACGAGGGCGCCCCCACGCCGGTGACCGCGTTCATGGCGGCCGGGGTGAAGGCCGCCGCGTTCGCGCTCCTCGCCCGCATCTTCCTCTCCGCGGAGGCGGGGACCGCCGCGCAGGCGACGGCGTTCTCGGGCGTCATCAGCGGCCTCGCCGTGCTGACGATGATCTTCGGGAACCTGCTCGCGGTGCCCCAGCGCTCCGTGAAGCGGATGCTCGCGTACTCCTCCGTGGCGCACGCCGGGTACCTCCTCGTCGGCGTGCTGTCCGCCTCGGTCGCGGGCGTGCGCGAGAAGGCGCTCGCGGGGCTGCTCTTCTACCTCGCCGTGTACGCGGCGACGGCGATCGGCGCCTTCACCGTGGTGGGCGCGCTCGAGCGGCGCTCCCGCCTCGACGACGAGCCCGCCGACGCGTGGGACCTCGAGCGCTTCGCGGGGCTGGCGCGGCGCCGCCCGGGGCTCGCGTTCGCGATGGCCGTGTTCCTGCTGTCGCTCGCGGGGATCCCGCCCACCGCGGGCTTCATCGGGAAGCTCTACATCTTCCAGGCGGCCATCGGCGCGCAGCTCTACGGCCTCGCCATCCTCGGCGTGCTGACGAGCGCGATGGGCATCTACTACTACCTCCGCGTCGTGGTCTACATGTACATGCGGCCCGCGGCCGGCGAGGCGGAGCCGCTCTCGTCCGCCGCGACCTCGGTCGCCCTGGCCGCGGCGGTCGCGGTGGTGGTGGTGCTCGGGCTCGTCGCCGACCCGGTGATCCGCCTCGCCCAGGCCGCCGGCGCGATCCTGCTCTAGGCTCTCCGGCCGTTCCTCACGCGCCCGCCGCGCCGCGATCAACGCGGTGCCGGCGGGCGCGCAGCCTCGTCAGAACCTTCAGGCGGGCCGCGCGAGCGCGTCGGCGGCGAACGGCTTCGGGAGCGGCTGCGCGCGCGGGTGACGGCGCACGACGTGGGCGAGGAGATCCTCGTGGGGGCCCGTCACGACCGTGCGCACGCCGGCCGCGGCCGCGGCCTCGAGCACGGTGTCCGAGCCGACGAGGTGCGCGTCCACCACGCAGCAGTCGGGTCGCCGCGTCGCGATTCGCGCCAGGGCGTCGTCCGCGGTGTCCGCGGCGACGGCCGCGTGGCCGTCCAACCTGAGCGCGATCGCGAGTGCCTCGCGGAAGTTTCGGTCACCGTCGACGATGAGGAACGAGGCCATGCGGGCGGCGATCCGCGGAGAAAAAAGAAAAGAAGTGCAAAGCGCAGCTGAAGTGGCGGGGGGGGACCTCCTTCAACAGGCTGCTTTGCACTTCTCTTGGTTCGCTAAGAGCAACATCGGTGCCATCCGGGGCCTTGCGCGTCCTTCTTGCCGGACAACCGAGGAAATCCAGGAGGATGGCGGTCGAACGTTCCACCGGCGAGGGGACCCCCGCAGTGACCCAGCGGGCCTCCGCGTTGCACACGTGAAAGGCGGCCGTTTCAGAGCTGAAAAACGCGTGTCCCGCACTCGCTCGGCGGCGCCTGGCCGCGCGTCGCCGGCTCGCCGTCGCCGCGGGCTAGGCCGGGGGAACGGCGCCGCGGGCATCGATGGCGAGCCGCTTCATCCTCCGCCACAGCGTCGTCGGCGAGACCCCGAGCTCGCGCGCCACGCGGCCGAGATCGCCCTCGCAGCGCGCGAGCGCCGCCTCGATGGTGCGCCGCTCCGCGTCCTCCACCGCCTCGGCGAGCGTGCGGCGGTCCTCGTCGCGCCCCGGACCGACGTCGCGCACGGCCTCGATGTGTACGTCGCCCGCGCGGATCTCCCGGCTGGGAGAGAGCGCCGCGGCCTGCTCGATCGCGTTCTCGAGCTCTCGCACGTTGCCGGGCCACTCGTGCTCGACGAGCCGGGCGAGCGCTTCGGGGGTGAGGATCTTCCCCTCGGCGGTGCGGCGGTTGTAGCGCTGCACGAAGTGGGCGGCGAGGAGGGGGATGTCCTCGCGCCGCTCCCGCAGCGGGGGGATCCGGACCGGCACCACCGCCAGCCGGTAGTAGAGGTCCTCGCGGAACCGGCGCTCGGAGATGGCGCGGCGCAGATCCTGGTTCGTCGCCGCGATGATGCGCACGTCGACCTGGACCGGCGCGGACTCGCCCACCCGGCGGATCTCGCCCTCCTGCAGGGCGCGCAGGAGCTTCGCCTGGAAGCCCGGCGCGGTCTCGCCGACCTCGTCGATGAAGAGCGTCCCGCCGTTCGCCTCCTCGAACAGGCCGCGCCGGGCGCGGATCGCCCCGGTGAAGGCGCCCTTCGCATGGCCGAAGAGCTCCGACTCGAGGAGCGTCTCGGTGATGGCGGCGCAGTTCACCGGCACGAACGGCTTGTCGCCGCGGCGGCTCGCGACATGGATCGCGCGGGCGACGAGCTCCTTGCCGGTGCCCGACTCGCCGGTGACGAGGACCGTGGCGTCGGTGGGCGCCACGCGCACCACGCGGTCGAGCACCTCGCGCATGGCGGCGGAGCGGCCGATGACGTGCTCGAGGCCGTAGCGCTTGCGGAACTCCCCCGCGAAGAGGCTCACCTCGCCGAGCAGGCGGCGCTTCTCGAGCGCCTTCGAGACGCGCAGGAGGAGCTCGTCCTCCTTGAACGGCTTCGCGAGGAAGTCGTAGGCGCCCTCCCGGATCGCGTCGACCGCCGACTCGATCGTGCCGTAGGCGGTCATCACGATGACCTGGGTCTCGGGCGCGAGCCGCTGCGCCGCGCGCAGGACCTCCATCCCGTCGACGCTCGGCATCCGCAGGTCGGTGAGGACGACGTCGAAGGTCTCCTGCTGGAGGCGCTGCACCGCCGCCGCGCCGTCCTCCGCCTCCTCCACCACGTGTCCGGCCTGGCGCAGCACGATGGCGGTCGTGGCGCGCATGTTCTTCTGGTCGTCGACGACGAGGACCTTGCCCCGGGGGGGAACGCTCGCGGCCGCGCGGCGCGCGAGGTCCCCGCCGTCCTCGGAGCCGGCGACGCCGGGGGGGAGCTCAACCATGGGCGGCTTCCTTCTCGGTGGGGGACGGGCGCAAGGGCAGCCGGAGGCGGAACGCCGTGCCGGTGCCGCCCGGGCGGCTCTGCACGGTGAGCTCGCCGCCGTGGCCGTCGACGATCCGCTTCACCACCGCGAGCCCGAGCCCGGTCCCGCTCGCCTTGGTCGTGAAGAAGGGCTCGAAGATCCGGTGCCGGACCTCCTCGGGGATGCCGGGGCCGGTGTCCTCGAGGTCGAGGGCGGCGGCGCCGTCCTCGCGCCGCAGCCGGACGGTGAGCCGGCCGCCGCGGGGCATCGCCTGGAGCGCGTTCACGGCGATGTTGATGACCGCCTGGCGCACGAGGCGCGCGTCCATCGGGACGGCCGGCAGGTCGGGGTCCACCTCCCGGTGGACCTCCACGCCCTGCGGGTTCTGGGCGAGCGCGGTCTGGATCGCCTCGTCGACGACGCGCTCGAGCCGCTCGGGGCGGAGCTGCGGCTCGGAGGGGCGCGCGAAGTCGAGCAGGTCGCCGACGATCCGGTTCAGGCGGTCCGCCTCCTCGCCCACGATGTCGAGGAGCAGCTTCGCGTCGCCGGCGGGGCGGATGAGCCGGCGCAGCGAGCCGAGCGAGTTGAAGATCACGCCGAGGGGGTTGCGCACCTCGTGGGCGACGACCGCGGAGAGCTCGCCGAGCGCGGCGAGCCGCTCCTGCTGGATGAGCTGCCGCTGCGCCCGGGCGAGCTCCGCGTAGCTCTTGCGGAGGTCCTCGTAGAGGCGGGCGTTCTCCGCGGCGACGGCGAGCTGGTTCGAGATGGCGGCGGCGCGCTGGATCTCCGCGGACGTGAAGCGGCGCGGCGCGCGGGTCTCGATGATGACGGCCGCGCCGATGGTGCGCTCGCGGACGAGGAGCGGGAGCACGAGCAGGGCGCGGGCCCCGGTCAGCGCCCGGGCCTCGGGGGAGACGCGAGGATCCTGCTCCACGTCCTCGATCGCGACGGCCTCGCCCCGCTCGAGGACGGGGCTCTCGATGGGCGTCGAGCCCGGCGGGAGCCGGCGCCCGAGCAGGCCCCGCAGCGGCCCCGCCACGGCCCGGATCTCGGGGCTGCCCCCGTCGCCGGGCCCGAGCGCGAGGAACGCGGCGGTGCAGTCGACGATGCGCGCGAGGTTCTTCACGCCCTCGCCGAGCACCTGCTCGATGTCGAGGGTGGCGAGGGAGCGGCCGACGTCGTGGAGCAGCGCGAGCTCCTCGGCGCGGCGGCGGGTCTCGGAGTAGAGCCGCGCGTTGTCCACGGCGACGGCGAGCTGGCTCGCGATGGCCATGGCGCGGGAGAGCTCGCCGGGGGTGAAGGTGCGCTCCGCGTCCGCGCCCTCGACGAGCGCGACGCCGACCGGCTGGTCGCGGACGTGCAGCGGGACGGCGAGCACCGCCGCGCCCGTGTCGGCGCGCCCGGCGAGCGGCGCGTGCGCCTCGAGGGCGGCCCGCGCCATGGAGGGCTCCTCGAGCGAGAGGCGGTCCGCGCCGACCGGCGCGCCCCGGAACGCCGCGCGTCGCAGCGCCTGCCCGCGCACGTCGCCGAGGAGGATCGTGCACGCCGGGACCTCGAGGGTGCGCATGAGCTGCTCCGCGCCGGCGCCGAGCACCTCCTCGAGCTCGAGCGAGGACGAGACCACCCGGGCGACGTCGATGACCGCGGAGAGCTCGGCGAGGCGGTCGCGCGCGGCCTGGTACAGGCGGGCGTTCTCGATCGCCACCGCGAGCTGGTTCGCCACCGCGGTGACCCGCTGGACGTCCGCCTCCGTGAAGCGCCGGGGGCGGCGGGACTCCTCGATGACGAGCACGCCGAGCGGCTCGCCGCGCAGGAGCAGCGGCGCGAAGAGCATGGCGCGCGGCGAGAGCCGGTCCCGGAGCTCGGCGTTCACCTCGAGGTGGTTTCGGGCGTCGTCCACCACGATGGCCCGCCGCTCGCGGATCACGCGGAAGGAGACGCCCCCGTCGCGCAGCGCCTGGGGCAAGAGGGCGGGATCCTCCTCCTCGAGCCCCGTCCCCGCCGCGAGGTGCAGCTCGCTCGCGACCGGATCGTAGAGCACCACCGCACCGCGGCTCGCGTCGAGCAGGCGGCGGCCCGCCTCCACGCCGTCCCGCAGCACCTGGTCGAGATCGAGCGAGGCCGCCACGGTCCTGCCCATCTCGTTGAGGAGCGAGAGCTCCTCGACGCGCGCGCGCGCCTCGGCGTAGAGCTCGGCGTTCTCGAGCCCGACGGCGAGCTCGCCGGCGAGCGCGTTCGCGAGCGCGAGCTCCGGATCGCCGAAGCTGCGGCCGGCGTCGTCGGCGATGAAGAGCACCCCGCGGGTCGCTTCACGGGAGGTCAGCGGGACGGCGAGCATCGCGAGGGACGGCATGCCGGGCGCGGCGTGGATGCTCGTGCGCGGATCGCCCTTCACGTCGGCGCTCCACGCCGGCGCGCGGCGCCGGAACGCCTCCGCGGCGATCCCGTCCTCCTCGAGCGAGATCCGCATCTTCGCCGGATCCAGCGGCGCCCCGAACGCGGCCACGCCCCGCAGGGCGCGCCCTCCGTCGTCCACGAGCAGCACCGCCGCGCCGCGGGCGGAGAGGGCGCGGGCGACCTCGCGGCAGCCGTCCTCGAGCAGCGCCCGCACGTCCCCCGGCGCGTTCCCGAAGATCCGCAGCGCGAGCGCGTGGACGGCCTCGAGGTCGGAGAGGCGGCGCCGCACGTCCGCGAAGAGGCGCGCGTTCTCGACGGCGACGCCCAGCTGCACGCCGATGGCGGAGAGGAGGCCGACGTCGCCCGGCTCGAGCTCGCGCCCGTTGACGGGTCGGGTCACGAGGAGCGCCCCGAGCGCGTGGGCCTTCGCGAGCAGCGGCACGGCCACGAGCGGCCCGTCGCCGCGCGCGGCGCGGAACGCCTCCCAGGCGTCGCCGCCGCTGGCCGGGTCGCGCCCGTCCACGGGGCCGAGGCGCGCCACCGCGAGGCCGGGGGCGCCCTCGCCGACCTGGAGCTGGGCGACCGCGCGCGCCGCCTCGGGCGCGAGGCCCACGCCGGAGACGAGCAGGAGCCGGTCGCCGTCGCGCAGGAACGCGGCCCCGCCCGCGTCGAGCGTGCCGCACACGCGGCGGAGCGCGGCGTCGAGCAGCAGCACCGGGTCGAGCTGCGCCGAGGCGAGCGCGAGGTCGTTGAGGAGGGTGAGCTCGCCGACGCGCCGGCGCAGGTCACCGAGCAGGCCGTGGGACTCGATCGCGCCGGCGAAGTGGGCGGCCGCCGCGGCGAGCACGTCGAGCCGCGAGTGCGCCCGCTCCGGGCCGGAGCGGTACCCGGCGGTCATGACGCCGACCACGCGCGAGCGCGCCACGAGCGGAACCCAGGCGCTGGCCGCGAAGCCGAGGCGCGCCACCAGCGCGCCGCCCGGATCGTCGGCGCGGGCCTCCACCACCCGCGCGGTGCGGTCGCGCACGACGTCCCCGAGCGGCGAGGTGAGCGGGAGGCGGGCGGTGTCCGCCGGCGCGTTCTCGACCCCGTCGTGGAAGCGGCAGGCGAGCTCGCCCTCGCGGTCCTCGAGCACGTAGACGCCGAGCGCGTCGCAGCCCGTGGCGGCCCGCACCAGCTCGGCGGAGCGCGCGAAGAAGCTCGGCAGATCCGCCGCGTCGCCGGCGATGGCGCCCAGCCGGTTCAGCGCCGCGAGCTCGGCGTTGCGGCGCGAGAGGTCGGCGATGATGCGCGCCGCGTCGAGCGCGGCGGCCACCTGCGCCCCGAAGAGCCGCACCGCCGCGACGTCGCCGCGGTCGAGCCAGTCGCCGACGATGACGAGGTAGTTCCGGATGGCGGTCCGCTCGTCGAGGCGGACCGCGATGGCGCGGGTGAGGCGGAGCGCGACCGCGCTCGCGTGGGCGACCTCGGCCCGCGGGTCACCCACGAACGCCGCGACCTCCGACCCCCAGTCGTCGGAGAACGCCACCCCGTCCGCCCACACGGCGCGGGAGAACGATCCCCACGCGCCAACGCGGCCGACGAGGGGCCCCGCCTTCTCCACGAACTCGGCCTCGATCGCGGGCGCCGGCGCGGCCCACTCCAGGCGGACGCCGTCCGACTCGGGGCGCATGAGGAGCGAGGTGAGCCCGATGGCGCGCAGCCCGTCGCGGACGCGCTCGAACACCCCCGCCTCGTTCCGCTCGCGCTGGATGGCCGCGCCGAGCGCCGCGAGCGCCTCGAGGCGGGGGCGGCGGTCGGCGCGCGCGGAGACGTCCCGGACGCGCACCAGCACGTCCCGGCCGTCGACGTCCATCCTGAGCTCCACCGCCCGGCGCCCGCCGCCGGGCAGCGCGAGGGCGACCTCGTACTCGGCCGGCGTCGGCTCGCCGCGGAGCAGCCGCGCGTACCGGTCCGCCGTGCGCGACCGGTCCTCCGGGGCGAGGAGCTCGAACGCCTTCGCGCCGACGAGCGCGGCGCTCGTGCTCTCCACGAGCGCCGCCACGAGCGGGCTCGCGTACAGGATCCGCCCCCCGCGGATGACGACCGTGCCGACGGCCTCGAGCGGCGCCTCGCTCATGCGCGCCCCTCCCCGCGCAGCACGCGCTTCTCGCCGACGCGCAGGGTGACCTTCTCGCGATCGAAGTACTCGGCGAGCGGGATGACGTGCTTGCGGGTGGCGCCGACGAGGTCCTTGAACTCCTGGGTCGAGATCTCGCGCCGCTCGCGCAGGAAGGCGACGAGCCGCTCCCGGAGCGCCCCGACCGCGCCCGCGTCGAACCAGAGCTCCGCGCTCGCGCGGACGACGCGCCCCTCGGCGAGGAGGAGCTTCAGCACCGCCTGCACGTCGGCCGGCGCGCCTCCCACGAGCAGCGGCAGCTCCGCGAGCCAGGCCGGCGTGAGCCCACCCTGGGCGAGCGCCTGCGCGACCTTCTCCTTCAGCGCCCCCGCGTCGGCGCCGGAGGCGGCGGCGTGGCCCTTCCGGCGCACCTGGTCGCCCTGGACGACGAGCTCGCCCCTCTCCGCGAGCTGGGCGAGGAGCCGCTGGAACAGGCGGGGATCGGTGATGGGGGGCAGGCTCCCCCGCAGCTCCTCGCGGCCGATGCCCGCCGCGAGCGGGTGCGCGGCGTGGAACGCGTCGACCGCGGCGAGGAGGCGCCGCGCGAGCTCCTGGGCGACCGGGCCCCCCACGTAGGCGCGGCGCTCGCGATCGAACAGCACGGCGCCGCCCTTCGCGCCGAGGCGGTCGAGCGCGCCCTGCGCCGCCCTGGGCGCGAGCGCGGTCCGCCCCACGAGGCCGGGCAGGTCGAGCCCCGCCGGCCCGGCCAGCTCGAGCACGGCCGCGACGCGCGCGTCGGGGTCGCCGCGGGCGAGCACCTCGAGCTGCCGCGTCGCCTCGGGACGCCCGCGGCGGCGCCGCGGGGCGGCCACGGCGAGGACGCGCCCGCCGCCGACGGTCTTGCCGCGCCCCTCGAGCACCGCGAAGCCGCGCAGGATGAAGCGCTGGCCCGGGAGCGCCGCGACCGGCGCCCCGAGGCGGAGCTGCGCGAAGGCGGTCTCGCCGGGGCGGAGCTCGGCGCGATCGAGGAGCGCGACGGCGGCCGGCACCTGCGCGGTGCCCACGTGGAGGAGGAGCTTCGCGCGGTGCTTGAGCGGGCGCGGCGCGGCGGCGAGGAGCGTCACCTCGGCGTCGAGGATCGAGGACGGCGGCACGACGCCGGCGTGCACGAGCGCCTGGCCCCGCGCGACCGCGGTGGGCTCGATGCCGGGGAGGTTCACCGCCGTGCGCTGGCCGGCGAGCGCGCGCGGGGCGGCCTTGCCGTGCACCTGCACGCTCCGGACGCGGAGGGGCGGCGCCCCCGGCGGCGACGGCAGGAGCGCCGCCTCGTCACCCTCGGCGATCTGCCCCGAGAGCAGCGTCCCGGTGACCACCGTCCCGAACCCCTTCATGGAGAAGGCGCGGTCGATGGGCAGGAACACCGGCCCGTCCGCCGGCCGCTCCGTCACCTCGCCCGCGAGCCGGGCGATCTCGGCGCGGAGCTCGTCCAGCCCCTCGCCCGTGGCGGAGGACACCGGCAGCACCGCGGCGCCCTCCAGGAACGTCCCCTTCGTCGCCTCGCGGATGTCCTGCTCGAGGAGCGGCAACCAGTCGGCGCCCAGCCCGGGCAGGAGATCCGACTTCGTCACCGCCACGAGCCCGCGCGGCACGCCCAGGAGGCGGCAGATGTCGAGGTGCTCGCGGGTCTGGGGCATGACGCCCTCGTCCGCGGCGACGACCAGCACGACGAGGTCGATCCCGCCCGCGCCGGCCGCCATCGCCCGGACGAACC
Organism: Anaeromyxobacter soli; assembly: GCF_022808855.1. GTDB lineage: Bacteria > Myxococcota > Myxococcia > Myxococcales > Anaeromyxobacteraceae > Anaeromyxobacter > Anaeromyxobacter soli. The sequence goes on along the minus strand of NZ_JAKZLF010000007.1, from coordinate 28,862 downwards.
GCTCGTGGCCGGGGACGTCCACGACGCCGGCCACGGTGCCGTCGGGCAGCGCGAGGTGCGCGAACCCGAGCTCGATGGTGATGCCGCGCCGCTTCTCCTCGCGCAGCCGGTCCGGATCGATCCCGGTGAGTGCGCGCACGAGCGAGCTCTTGCCGTGATCGATGTGTCCGGCGGTGCCGACGACGACGCGCTTCATGTGCTCCCCCGGGACGGCCCGCAGGCCCCCCCGAACCTCCGCCTCATGGCGCCCGGCGCAGGCAGGCAGCGTGCGTCGCGGCAGGCTCCGTGCGCGCGGGGGGCGCCGTCAAACCCCGACCTCGCCCGGATCGACGCCGCCCGCCTCGCCGCCGTCGAGCTGGTAGTCCCAGCCGAACAGGACGAGCTCGTCCGTCTCGAGGAAGGAGAAGTCGGGCCGCGCCCCGTCGGGCCGGACGACGAGCACGGCGGTGCGCACCTCGCGCGCGCCCGCCTTGCGGGTCACCGCGCGCGCCTTCGCGAGCGTGGCGCCGCTCGCCGCGACGTCGTCCACGACGAGGACCTTCTTGCGCGAGAGATCGGGCAGCTCGACCACGGGCTCCGGCAGCGGCGCGGCGTCGCGCCGGCGCTTCTCGATGCGCACCGGGTAGAAGTCCACGCCCAGCGCGGCGGCGAGCGCTCCGCCCACGAACACGCCGCCCTTGGCGACGCCGACGACCACGTCCGGCTCGTACCGCGCGGCGATCCGCTGCGCGAGGCTCCGCGCGACCTCGCCGAAGGCGGCCCAGCCGATCTCGCGCACCGCCTTCTTGGGCGCGCGCTTCATGCGCGCCGGCGCGGCGAGGCGGTCCATGGCGAAGCCGTCGGCGACCCCCATGCCGAGCGGGTGGTCGACGATCGGGGCGCTGCGCTTCGCCTTGCGCGCCACCGCGCCGCGGCGGGGCTTTCCGGCGGCGCGGGCGGGCTTCGCGGAGCGGCGCTTCGCGGGGGCGGCGGTCTTCCTCTTCTTCGAGGTCGGGATGGCGGTCCTCCGGGAGAGGGGGCCGTTCGTCCGGCCCGGCAGGGGAGCAGAATCTACCACAGCCGTGCTCACCCGCTCGCCTCGCGCTCCCCCAGCCGGCGCGCGATGTCACGGAGCGCCGCCTCGTCCACGACGTACCGCGAGCGGCAGAACTCGCAGGTGATCACGGCCTGCTTCTCGGTGGCGAGCACCTCGAGGACGCCCTCGCGACCGAGCGCGGAGACCGCCGAGCGCGCCCGGGCGTCGCTGCAGCCGCACCGGTACGCCACCTCGCCGTCGGCGAGCAGCTCGAAACCCTGGCCGCCCACCTCCCTGAGGATGTCCTGGGCTGGGGCGCCGCGGGAGAGGGCCGCCGGGAGCGCGCCTCCGAGGAGTCGGGCGCGCGCCGCCTCGATCGCCGCGTCGTCGCCGTCCGGCAGGCGCTGCAGGAGCACCCCGGCGACCTCGCCGAGCGGCTCGCCCTCGCGCGGTACGACGGCGACGTCGAGGGCGGTCTCAACCTGCTCGCTCGCCGCGAACCAGCGGCGCAGGTCCTCCGGCAGGTCGAAGGTGACCAGCTCGACGGCGCTGCGGTAGTGCTGGCCGTCGCCGAGCTGCCGCAGGACCGAGAGGAAGCCCGAGCCCCCGAGCGCCGCGCGCGCGCCGCGCGCCGGATCGCCCGGGAAGTTCACGGCGGGTCGCCGGACGTAGCCGCGCACGTTCCCGTCGTGATCGGCGTCCACGAACAGGCCCGAGAGCGGACCGTCGCACTCGAGCTGCAGGTTCACGCGCCCCTTCTCCTTCTGCAGCGCGCCGAGCAGGGCCCCGCCGGTGAGCGCCTGCGCGAACAGGTGGGCGCTCGTCGGGTAGAGGCCGTGGAGCATGCGGGCCATCCGGGCGGTGTCGCCCACGCGGACGAACACCGCGCGTAGGCCGTGCTCGGGGAAGAGGCCGCGGCAGAGACGATCGGACATCCGGGTCATTCTGTCCGGATGCGTGGCGCGGCGCCACCCGCGCGCACCGCGAGGAAGCCCGCCGGCGCGCGCCCGTCGCGGCCCGTCAGCGCGGCAGGGTCGCGACGAGCGCGAGGCCGAGCTGGACGGCAGGCGGCTTCTCGCCCGCCGCCTCGCCGATGAGCTCGACGCCCGCCTTTCCGGCGGAGGGCAGCCGCTGGCCCTCGTGCAGGCAGCCCACGTCGCCGCGGTAGACCGGCGGTCCGCGCCCGCGCGAGAGATCGAACGAGCAGCTCCCGTACCGTCCCTTGAGCTTCTTCGGGTCGATGGAGATCCGCACGCGCTGCCCGTAGAACAGCCCCTCGACGTCCGTCTTGCCGCTCTTCTGCTTGAAGGTGAGGTTCACCTGGGGACCGGAGAGCCGCGACTCGCCGCCCACGAGGTTCACGTCCTGTCCGGCGATGTCGCCCGCCCAGCTGCCGTCCTCCCGGCGCGTCAGGTTCACGTCCGGTCCGACGATGCGGGTGTCGTCGAACGAGGCCCCGCTGCCCATGCCGCCGGTCGAGTAGAAGCGGACCTCGCCCTGGGGCTGGAAGGCGGGCTCCTGCGCGAGGGCACGCGACGCGAAGAGCGCGCCGGCGAGCAGCAGGGTCGACGAGAGGGTGCGCATGCCGTGACCCATAGCAGAGCGCGATCCGCCTACGCCACGACGCTGCGGATGGTATCCCTGAGGGACGCCGAGGGGCTCCAGCCGACCTCCCGCACGAAGCGGGAGCCGTCCACGACGCAGAGGTACTGGATGTGATCCACCTCCTCCGGCGGGAAGCTCGTGAGCCGCGCCTCGAACGCGCGCCGGAGCAGCGACCGGACCACGAGGTGCGGCACCGGGATGGGGTGACGGCCGAGCTGGTGCAGGATCGCGGAGAGCGGGAGCTGTCCGGGCCCGGTCACGTTGAAGACGCCGCGCAGGCCGGGCCGGAGCGCGAGCGCGAGCGCGCGGCACACGTCCTGCTCGTGGATGATCTGCACCATCGGATCGAAGCCGAGGACCGTGACGGGCCGCGCGAGGCGGAGGTAGTTCGACGGCGCGTTGCGCACCGTCGGCCCGACGATGTTCACCGGGCGCAGGAGGACGGTCTCGAGCTCGGGGTGCTTCCACATGAACGACTGCGCGTACATGTCGAGCTCGACGAGATCGCGCATCTCGCTGAAGCGCTCCCCCGCCATGAGCGGCGTCTCCTCGGGGAGGAAGTTCGAGTTGTCGGGGCGCGGCCCGTAGACGTTCGCCGAGGAGAGCACCACGGCCTTCTTCACGCCGTGGCGGGCGCAAAGATCCAGGATCTTGTGCGTGCCGAGGACGTTGAACGAGTGGGTCTCGCTCCGCAGCTCGCGGGGGTCGTGCATGATCCCGAGGTGGATGAGCGCCTCGGGCCGGTGGCGCCGGAACACCTCCTCGACCCGCGCCTTGCGGATGTCGAGCTGGTGGTGGGCGAGGTCCTTGGGCTTCCCCGCGAACGGGCGCCGGTCGAGGCCCACGACGCGCGTCTCGGTGTGCAGGAGCTTCGCCAGCGCGCGGCCGAGGTTTCCGGAGATCCCGGTCACGAGGACCGTGCGCGGCATGCCGGGGAAGGTGATGGGCTCGGTGCGGGGCGCCACGGGGGCTCCTACCAGAACACGTGCTTGCGCTCGGCGAGGCCGCGCTCGAGCAGCGCGGCCACCGCCGCCTGCACCTCCGCCACCTTGCGCTCGAGCTCGGCGTCGTCCTCGTCCGGCGAGCCCGTGAAGCGGAGCGGCTCGCCGAAGTGGAGGTGGTAGCGCGCGGGGAGGGGGAAGGGGAGGAGGGTGGGGGTGATGGGAAAGGCGGGGAAGGAGAGGAGGCGCGCGAGCGGCTTCAGGTCGAGCAGCGCCGGCGCCTGCTCCTCCGCGCCGACCACGCCGACCGGCACGATGGGGGCGCCCGACTCGAGCGCGAGCCGCATGAACCCCGGGCCGAAGCGGCGGAGCTGGTAGCGCTCCCTGAACGGCTTGTTGAGGCCGCGCACCCCCTCGGGGAAGACGAGGATCGCCTCGTCCGCGGCGAGGAGCCTCCGGCAGTTCTCGGGCGTGCCGACGATCTGCCCGCAGCGCGCCATGAAGGTCGAGACGAACGGGAGGGTCGGCACCCACCGCTCGACGAGCGCGCGCACGACGCGCGGCGGGTCCTTCTCGACGAGGAGCGCGACCTCGATCATCGCCGCGTCGAACGGGAGCTGGCCCGAGTGGTTCGACACGAGGAGGACGCGCCCCTCCGCCGGGACGTTGTCGACGCCGTGGAGCTCCACCCGGAAGTACTTGCGGTAGAGCCAGGTGAGCGGGGCGACCGCTGCGACGGCGAAGTCGAGGTCGAAGCCGTAGGGATCGACCCCGAACTCGTTGGCGGGCGCGGTGATCTTGTCGAGCCGGGCGCGGGTGCCGGGGCCGCCGAGCTCGTACGTCCACGCCTTGAGCCGCGCGCGCACGGCGTCCGACAGCTCCGACATTCCCTCCGTTTATCACGGGCCTGCTTCCTTGAAGGGGCCGCGGACCGGGTGCTACCTTCCGTGACCCCGAGGGCTCTCTCGCCTGCCCGCCGGAGACGTCCTGCACCGGAGGAACGCGACATGAGGGTCGGCTGCCCCCACTGCCACGCCGCCTACAACATCGACGACCGGCGTATCCCCGCGTCCGGCCTGAACGTCCGGTGCCCGAAGTGCCGCGAGACGTTCCCGGTCCGCCCCGCCGACGCGGACGGCGCGGGCCGGCGGGCGGGGGACGAGCCGGTGCCGCTCCCCGGGAAGACCGAGGGCGCCGTCCCGCTCGCGCCGCCCGCCTCCGCGGGCGTCCCGCTCCCGCCCCCCCCGAGCGCCGGGGTCCCGCTCCCGGCACCGCGCTCCGTGGCGGCAGGGGTGCCGCTCCCGCCCCCGGCGCTGCCTGCACCGGACAGCGTCCCGCTCCCGCCGCCGATCCCCGCCGCGCCGCGGCAAAACGATCCACTCGCGCCGCCTTCGACGCCCGGCGCCGATCCGTTCGGAGCCGACGTCCCCGACGCCACCGCGGACGCGGTGGAGGCGACGCCCGACGGCGGCGCGCTCGGGTTCGGCGAGGTCGAGCTCGGCGCCGGGCGGCCCGCCGCCCCGCCGCCTCCCTCGCTCGACGACACCGATCCGTTCGCCCCCGCGCCGGGGGCCTCGCCCTTCGGCGCGGCCTCGCCCGCCGCGGCCGATCCGTTCGGCGCGCCGGCGCCTGCCGCGCCGGAGGCGCCCCCGGCCCATCCGCCCGCCGCGGGCGGCGAGAACCTCGAGATGCTCTTCGGGGAGGGCGCCGCCGCGCCGGCTCCGGGCGGCGCCCGCTACCGCGTGCGCATCCGCTCCGGCAAGGTCGTGGGCCCGTTCGACGAGCGGCGCGTCCTCGAGCTCCTCTCGCGCGGCGATCTCACCGGCAAGGAGGAGGCATGCAAGGACGGAGAGGACGCGTGGGCTCCGCTCGGCGACGTGGAGGCGTTCTCGAAGGCGGTCGCCGGGGGCGCGCGGCGCCGCGGGTCGCCGAGGCTCGGGCGCGGCGCCGGCCGGCCGCGCGCGGCCGGGCTGGCCGTCGCGGTGGTGGCGCTCGTGCTCGTGCTCGCGGTGGGGATCGGCGCCGGGTTCACGGAGCACGGCTTCTTCTTCGCCGGCGCGCTGCGCGGGCGGGACACCGCGCGCACCGCGGCGCTCCTTTCGAGGGCGCGCGCCGCGCTCGCGAAGGGCGACTACGCCTCCGAGCGGGCCGGGCTCGATCTCGCCGCGCAGGCGGTCGCCGCCGACCCCGAGGCGCGCGACGCGGCCGCGCTGCACGCCATGGCGGTGGCGGCGCTCGAGCTCAGGCACGGGGCGCCGCCCGCCGCGCTCGAGCAGGCGCGCCGCGCCGCCGACCGGCTCGCGGACCGCGACGCGACGGACGCGGCGGCGCTCGGGGCCCGCCTCGCCGTGAGCGTCGCCACGGGCGGCGGGCCCACCGGGCCTCAGGAGGCCGCGCTCGAGCACGCGGCCGGGGACGGCAAGGACGTGGAGGTGCTCGCGCTGCTCGCGCGCGCGGCGCTCGCCCGCGGTGACGCTGCCCGCGCGGCGGCGCGCTTCGAGGCCCTCGGCGCGCTCGAGCCCAAGGGCGCGCGGGCGCCTCACGGCAAGGGCCTCGCCGAGGCGGCGCGCGGCGACGCGGCCGCCGCGAAGGCGGCGTTCGGGATCGCGCTCGCGCGGGACTCGGGCTACCTGCCCGCGCGGCTCGAGCTCGCCGCGCTCGCGGTCGCGGCGGGCGACCCCGCGGCGGCGGAGGCCGAGCTCGCGCCCCTCCTCGAGAAGGGGGCCGAGGCGCGGCTCGGTCCCGGCGAGCGGGCGCGGGCGCTCGCGCTGCGGGCCGGGCTCCTGGCCCGGACCTCGGCGGGGGCGGCCGAGGCCGATCGCGCCTGGGAGGCGGCGATCGCCGCGGACTCGCTCGCGACGGAGGCCCGCACCGCGCTCGCGCGCCACCGCCTCGCCCACGGCGATCCGGCCGGCGCGGTCGCGGCGACGGAGGCGGTGGCGGGGTCGGCCGACAAGGACCCGGCGCTCGCCGCGGTGCGCGTGCGCGCGCTCGCCGCCGCGGGCCGCGCGCTCGACGCGCTGTCGCTCGCGGACCGAGCGCTCGCGGCCGCGCCGGGGGACGCGGCCCTCTCGCTCTCGAAGGCGGCCGCGCTCGAGGGCGCCGGGCGGATCGAGGACGCGGTCACGCTCTACCGCGAGGTCGCCGCGAAGACCCCCGCGGCCTGGGAGCCGCGGCTCGCGCTCGGCCGCATCGCCGTCACCCGCCGCCAGCTCGACGTCGCGACCGCCGAGCTCGCCGCTTCGGTGGAGCGCGGCCCGCGCGTGGCGGCGGTCCACGCGGCGCGCGGCGAGCTCGCGCTCGCGCAGGGCGATCCCGCCGGCGCGGAGGCCGCCTACCGGCGGGCGCTCTCGGTCGATCCGGAGTGCGCCGCCGCCGAGACCGGCCTCGCGCGCATCGCGCTCGCCCGCGGCGACGCGGCCGGCGCGCGGGCGCGCCTCGAGCGCGCGCTCACCCTCGACCCGCGCGACGCGGAGGGGCACGTGACGTTCGGCGCGCTGCTCTGGGCCGCCGGCGATCTCACCGGCGCGGAGAAGGCGCTCGAGGCGGCCGTCGAGCTCCAGCCGCGGAACGCGGGCGCGCTCGTGCGGCTCGGCGCGGTGAAGCTGGAGCGGGGCGACGCCGACGGCGCCGTGCAGCGGCTCACCGCCGCCGCCGCCGAGGCGCCCCAGCTCGCCGAGGCGCAGCAGTGGCTCGGCCGCGCGCTCCTCGCGAAGGGGGAGACCCCGGCGGCCGTGGCGAAGCTGCGCCGCGCGGTCGAGCTCGAGCCCTCGAACGCCGACCACCAGCTCCACCTCGGCGCCGCGCTCGAGCGCGCGAACGCGCTCGAGGAGGCGCTCGCGGCCTACCGCGGCGCCGCGAAGGCCGACCCGCGGCGCGCGGATCCCCACGAGCGGATGGCGCTCCTCTTCGCCGCGAACGGTCGCTGCGACGCGGCGATCGGCGCCTACGAGAAGGCGATCGCGGCCGCGCCGCGCCTCTCGCGCCTGCGGATCGCGCTCGGCGACTGCCAGCTCCGGCTCGGCAAGGCCGAGGAAGCCGCGAAGGTGTTCCGGGAGGTGCTGAGGGTAGAGCCGAAGGCGGTGCCGGTGATCTACCGCCTCGGGCGCGCGCTGCACGAGGCCGAGGGGGAGCGCGCGGCCCTCCCCTGGTACGAGCGGGCGGCGCGCGAGGAGAAGGACAACCCGATGCCGCACTACTACCTCGGCTACCTGTACAAGGAGCGCGGCGAGCGGCGGCGGGCGATCGAGGAGTTCAAGGCCTTCCTCGCGCTGCGGCCGGACGCCGAGGAGCGGAAGGACATCGAGGGGGAGATCGAGGATCTGGGCGGGACCCCGGAGCGCCCGGTCGCTTCCCCTTGACGGCGCGGACCACCCGGCATAGAGACGGTCCGCAATGCGGACTATCTCCGACGCCGGGCTTCGCCGGGAGGCGCGGGCGCTCCGCGAGCAGGTGATCGCGCTCGCGCGGCGCCGCTCCCTGCGCGACCCGGTGGCCGCGAGCTGCGGCGAGCTGGAGCTCACCCCGCCGCAGATCCACGCGCTCCTCTGGATCGGCCACGACGGCCCGCTCACCATGGGCGAGCTCGCCCGGCGCGTGGCGGTGACGGAGAAGACCGTCACCGGGATCGTCGACCGCCTGGAGCGCGACGGCCACCTGCGCCGCGAGCGCGACACCGCGGACCGCCGCGTCGTCCGCGCCCGGTTCACCCCCCGGGGAGAGCAGCTCTTCCGCCGCATCGACGCCGACATCGAGGACAAGTTCGCCGCGATCCTCGGCGCGCTCGATCCCGCGGACCGCAAGGCCCTCGCGCGGATCGTCGACCGGCTCGTCGTCCGCCTGGGCGCGCCGGAGGAGGGCGGCGGGAGATGACGCGCGCCCCGAGCTCCGGGCCGCGAGCCGCGGCCAGAGACCCCTTCACCGCGCCCGCCCGGCGCGACCGGCCGGACCCCTTCTGGGGGGCGGCGTTCGCAGGCGGGCGCGAGGTAGCACCACGCATCCACGCCGTCCGGCGGGAGGAGACATGAACGCAGTGATCGCAGTGACCGTGCTCGCGCTCGCGGTGGCGCAGGCGCCGGAGCCGTCCCGGAGCGCCGCGCCCGCGCCGCAGCCGCAGGCCGGCCAGCCGGCGCCGCAGGGCGCAGGGCCCAGCCTGGAGGCGCAGCCGACGCCGCAGCCGACGCCTGCCGGCGAGATCGTCACGCTCGAGCAGGCGCTGCAGCTCGCCGCCGCGCGCAACCTGGACCTCAAGGCCGCGGCGGCGCGGCTCCGCCAGGCGGACGAGATCTCCGTGCAGGCCTGGGCGCGCTACCTGCCGCAGGTGAACGCGAGCGGCACCTACACGCGCAACGAGCCCGCGGCCGTGCTCCCCGCCGGGACGTTCGGCGCGGGCAGCCCGGAGATCACGATCGTCGCGAAGGATCAGCTCGCCGGCCAGGTGGACGCGAACCAGGTGCTGTTCTCGCCCGCGCTCGCGTTCGGGATCCGCGCCGCGTCGAAGGCGGAGGCCGTCTCGCGCCTCACCATCGAGAACGTCCGGCGGGACATCGTGTTCGGCGTCGCCCAGTCCTACTACGGCGTCGCCGCGCTGAAGCAGTCGACCGAGGTCTCCGAGCGGCTCCTCGAGATCGCGCGCCGCCAGGAGAACGACGCCCGCGTCCGCTACCAGGCCGGCACCATCGCGAAGGTCGGCCTCCTGCGCGCGGAGATCGACCGCGCCCGCGCGGAGCAGGACCTGCGCCGCGCCCGCAACTCTTACGAGTCGGCGCGCATCGGCCTCGCGACCCTGCTCGACCGCCCGGTCGACTTCGAGGTGACCGCGCCCCCCGAGCCGCAGCTCCCCGACGACCTCACGGTGCTCGAGCAGGGGGCGCTGCGCGAGCGCGTGGACCTCCAGGCCGCGCGGCGGAACGTCGAGCTCCAGCGCGCGAGCCGCAACGCCTCCGTGGGCCGCTACCTGCCGAACGTGGCCGCGTTCGGGCGCTACCAGATCCAGAACGCCGCCGGCTTCACCGGGCAGAACGACCAGTGGGCGTTCGGGCTCGGCCTGTCCTGGACGCTCCTCGACGGCGGCCTGCGCGAGTCGCAGATCCGCGAGGGGAACGCGCGGATCGCGGAGGCGGAGGCGAGCGCCGCGAGCACCGAGGCCCGCGTCCGCGCCCAGGTGCGCCAGTCGACGCTCGACCTCGAGAGCGCCCGCGCGAACGCCGCGAAGGCGAAGGAGCAGCGCGACCTCGCCGCCGAGAACCAGCGCCTCGTGGACGTGTCGTACCGCGCCGGCGCCGCGACGGCCGTCGAGCAGGCGGACGCGACGGCGCAGCTCCGGAACTCGGAGATCGCCCTCACGACGGAGTCGCTCTCGGCCCAGCTCGCCGCGGTGAGGCTCCTGCAGGTGGCGGGGGAGTTCGACCCGCTCCGCCGTCCGCAGGCGCAGCCGGCGCCCGCCTCGACGCCGGCGCCCGCGCCGGCGCCCGGCTCCGTCGCGCCGCCCGCGCCGCAGCGCTGACGGCAACGGAGCGTGATCCGGCGCCTCGCAAACCGCGGGGCGCCGGCCCGCGCCTCAAGGTACCGCGGCGGCGCCGGGCGGGATCGCGACGACGCGGTTCCGCCCGGCTTGCTTCGCGAGGTACAGGGCGCGGTCCGCGGCCTCGAGCAGCTCCCGATCGCTGCGGCCGGCCACGTACTCCGCGAGGCCGATCGAGACGGTCACGCCGATCGACACGGTGAGGCCCAGGTCGTGGCCGTGCCACGCGCAGCGGCTCCGCTCGACCGCGCGGCGGATCCGCTCCCCCAGGGCGCGCGCGCCCTGGAGCCCCGTCTCCCGGGCGACGACCACGAACTCCTCGCCGCCGTAGCGCGCGAGCACGTCCTCCTTCCGGATCGCGCCGCGCAGCACGAAGGCGACCATCTTGAGCGCCTCGTCGCCGGCGAGGTGGCCGTGGCGGTCGTTCACCGCCTTGAAGAAGTCGACGTCGGCGAGGAGCAGCGAGAGCTCGCGCCCGTGGCGCTGCGCGGCGGCGAGCTCGGAGGCGAGCCGCTCCTCCAGGTGGCGCCGGTTGAAGAGGCCGGTGAGCGGATCCTGGAGCGCGCCCTCGGCGATCTTCATCTGCCAGCGGGCCTCGAGCTCGTCCGCCCACAGGAACTTGAGGGTGGTCGCGCCGCCGATCTGGACGCGGGCGCCGTCGTCGAGCTTCTCCTCGACGACGCGCCGCCCGTTCACCCAGGTGCCGTTCGCGCTGCCGAGATCGCGGAGCACCGCGCCCGCCCCCTCGATCCGGACGGCGGCGTGCAGGCGCGAGACGGCCTCGTCCACGATGCGCAGGTCCACGTCCTCGCGCCGGCCGATGGTCACCTCGCGGCCTGGAGCGAGCGGGAAGACGTCCCCGAACTGCGGCCCCGACAGCACGAGCAAGAAGCCGTGCCGCTCCGACGCCGCAGCGATGCTCGGCAGCGCCGTGTAGGTGCGCTCCTTCTCCTCGGGCCTCGCCGGCATGGTCCCACCCCCGCGCGGGATTCTACTCCGGGAGGACCCCGGACAGCGACCGGCGAGGAGTCCCGGGGCCGCACGACGAGGCGGAATGGCTGGAACCCGGGCGAGCCCTGCCGCGAGGCGGGGCGCGGTGTTACGCGGAGGGCCTGTGATCCGATTCGGGCCCGCGGGGTGGGAGTACGTGGACTGGGGCGGGATCGTCTACCCCAGGCCCGAGCCGCGCGGGTTCGACCGGCTCCGCTTCCTCGCCGGCTACTACGGGACGGTGGAGGTGAACGCGACCTTCTACCGGCCGTTCTCCGCGCAGGTGGCGGCGCGCTGGCTCGAGCGCGTCGCGGACGTCCCCACGTTCCGCTTCGGCGCGAAGGTCTGGCGCCGCTTCACGCACGAGCGCGGGGAGCCGTACGGGACGAAGGAGGTCGAGGAGGCGCGCGCGGCGCTCGACGCGCTGCACGCGGCCGGGAAGCTCGGGGCGGCGCTGCTCCAGTTCCCCTGGTCGTTCAAGCGGACGGACGGCAACGAGGAGTGGCTGCGCGGGCTCTTCCGCGCCTTCGCGGGGCTGCCGCTCGTCCTCGAGGTGCGCCACGACTCGTGGGACGTCCCGGAGGTCCACGCCGAGCTCGCCGAGGCGGCGGTCGGGATCGTGAACGTCGACCAGCCGCTCTTCCACCGCTCGATCCGGCCCGGCGCCGCCGTCACCTCGGCGGTCGCCTACGTGAGGGTCCACGGGAGGAACTGGAAGGACTGGTTCCGGAAGGACGCGGGCCGCGATGCCCGCTACGACTACCTCTACACCGCGCGCGAGCTCGAGCCCTGGGTCGAGCGCATCCGCGCGCTCGAGGCCGCCCCGGCGCAGCCCGACGTCTACGTCGTCACGAACAACCACTTCGAGGGGAAGGCGCCCGCGAACGCCACGATGCTCGAGGCCATGGTGAGGCGCCGGCGGGTGGAGGCGCCGCCGGGGCTCGTGGCGCGTTATCCCGAGGCGCTCCGCCCCTTCGTCTGACGCGCCGCCCCCAACGCTGTTGCCCGGGTCACGGCAGCTCGGCGACCACCGGCGCGTGATCGCTCGTGCCGAAGTCGGCGAGGACCGCGCAGCGCGTCGCCCGGCTCGCGAGCGCGGCGCTCGCGAGCACGTAGTCGATCCGCCAGCCGATGTTGCGCTGGCGAAGGTTCCGCCAGGGCGCCCAGTAGGTGAACAGCCCCTCGTTCTTGGGATCCATCGCGCGGCCGAGGTCGACGAGGCCGTGCGACAGGATCTGCTCGATGAGGGCGCGCTCCTCCGGGCGCTGGCCGATGGCGCCCGCCTTCCGCTCCTTGGGGTGGACGTCCTGGTCGGTGCGGGCGACGTTCAGGTCGCCGGCGATGACGAGCGGGCGGCCGGCGGCGCACGCCGCCTCCACCCAGCGATCCAGCGCCTCCAGGAAGCGGAGCTTCGCAGCGAAGTCCTTGCCGCCGTTCGGGACGTACACGGACGCGACGGTGACGCCCGCCACCTCGGCGACGGCGATGCGGGTCTCGAGATCGAAGTCGGGGTGCGTGAACGCGGGGCGCTCGGGCGCGACCTCGCGCCGGACGTGGAGGCCGACCCCGGAGTACGCGGTCGCCCCGTGCCACAGGCACCAGTAGCCCTCGAGCTCGCAGAGCGAGGGGGGAACGCGCGCCGGTGGCGCCTTGATCTCCTGCAGGCAGACCACGTCCGGCCGCTCGCGCGCGATCCACTCCGCGACCTGCGCCTCCCGCGCGCGGATGCCGTTCACGTTCCAGGTGCCGATCTTCAAGCTCGCCCCTCCCTGGCCTCACCCGCGCACCTGGAGCCTGAGCGAGGGCCGCCATCAGGGCCCTTCATAAGAACGGGCCCATTCGCCGCACGCACGTCCTTGGCGGGCCGCGCGTTCCTGGCCGAAAGCGCGACAGGCAACAAAAAAGGGCCGTGGCGCGGCGCGCTTGGCGCCCGTCACGGCCCTCCCCCCCGGCGGATCCCTTGGTATCACACCACCGCTCCAGCAAATGGGGTGGTCGCCTGTGGTGTTTTGCCGGGAGTAGCCTCGGGGTCCTCGGTCAGCGCCGGCGCTCGCTCCGAGCAGCGGACCTGTGCCCGGCGGAGGGCGCCCACTCGCCCGGCGCCAGGCTGAAGTAGAGCCGCTGCCCGCGGCGCTCCTCCACGACGCCCACGCCCGCCGCCGAGAGCGCGTCGAGGTCGCGCTGCGCGGTGTTCTTGGACACGCCGCAGCGGCGCGCGAGGTCCGCGAGCGAGAGCGGCTCGCTCGCGGTGGCGAGGAGCTTCCAGAGCGAGAGCCGGCGGGCGAAGGTCGACATGGGCGCGGAGCCGCGCGTCGCGCGGCGGAGCGGATGACCAGCGGTCTAATGTCGCACGCTGGGTGCAGCACCTCCCAACACGGACCCACCGCACCAGGGGACCGGCACGCGAGGGGCTCCGGCGGGGTTCCGCTGCAGGTGAACCGGCGCGGCCTGGCGGTCTCGACTGCTCGACGGTCGCGAGGGACCGGGCGTTGAGATCCTCGACACCTCGCCGGCCACGATCAGCGCTTGCGGCTGGAGCGGTTCGTGAACTGGCGGACGGCCATGACGGCGACGCCGGCGAGGACCGCTCCTGCGACCGGACTCGACAGGAGGCCGCTCGTGGCGGGCGTCGACTCGTTGGCGGCGAGGAGCTGGCGGATCATGCCGCGACGCTCGCCGTGCATGCGCGAGAGGAGCGCCGCGAGCGCCTGCGGCTCCTCGAGCCCCTCGTCGTGGACGCCGGGATAGTTCACGTCCGCCCTGCGCGCGCTGCGCTGCAGCTCGGACACGAAGCGACGGCGCTCCTCCGGCGAGAGCCGCTCGACGCTCGCGAGCGCCGCCTCCTGGAACTCCGCCGGGCCGATCTCGTCGGCCACGCGGTCGTAGTTCGCGATCGTCTCCTCGTCCCTGAGCGCGTCCCAGGGAGCGCCCCGCTCCCAGCGGCGCGTGAAGTCCTCGAAGCTCTCCCGGCCGAGCCCCTCGAGCAGCGCGTCGAGCATCCCCATCGTCGTTCCCTCCGTTGGCCGCACCTCGACGTCAATGTCGCGAGGGAGGCGTCCATCTTCAACGCTTCGCGCGCGCGCGGCCCCGGGGCCGGCCCGCGTCTCCCCGTCCTCCGCCACGTGGCCGGCTGGACACAGCGTGCGGAATGCCCTGGCGCTCCGCGAATTCGTGCGGGGCACGCCCGTTGCTCAAGGAGCGGGGAATGGAGGGCCCAATGCGCCCGTCGTCCGCCTTGCACCCGAACCGCTCCCGCCTCGTCACCGTCCTCGCCGTGCTCGCGCTCGCCTGCTCGCGCCAGGCGCCGCGGGACGTCCCGTCCACCGCCCACCCGCCGCCGCCCCCGGCCGCGCCCGCCGGGGAGCGCGCCCGGCTGCCGCGCGCGGACCTCGTCCGCCTCGCCGCGCTCGTCGCGGCGCTCCCCTCGACGGAGACGCTCGAGCCCTCGCCCGCCGCCGCGGGAGAGGAGGCGGCGGCGATGTTCACGCCGCGTCTCACCGGGCGCACCCCCGACGGGAAGGCGCTCCTCGAGTTCCCGCTCGTCCACACCCGCGTCGTGGCGCAGGTCACGGGGAACGTGGCCCGCGTCGAGGTGACCCAGTTCTACGCGAACCCCTCGTCCGACCGGCTCGAGGCGATCTACGCGTTCCCGCTCCCGGCCAACGCCGCGGTCACGGACATGCTGTTCCGCATCGGCGATCGGGTGGTGCTCTCGGAGGTCCGCCGCCGCGAGGAGGCGCGCCGGACGTACGAGGCGGCGAAGCGCGAGGGCCGCACCGCCGCGCTCACCGAGCAGGAGCGGCCGAACCTGTTCACCCAGTCGGTCGCGAACGTGCCGCCCGGAGAGACCGTCGCGGTCGTGCTGCGCTACGTCCACGAGGTCCCCTTCGACGACGGGCGCTACGCGTTCCACTTCCCGACCACCATCGGCCCGCGCTACGTGCCCGGCGAGCGGCTCGCCGCCGGCGCCGCGGGCCCGGGCTGGGCCCCCGACACCGATCGCGTCCCCGACGCGTCGCGCGTGACGCCGCCCGTCGTGCCGCCGGGCACGCGCTCCGGCCACGACGTCGACATCCTCGTCCGGCTGGTCCCCGGGGGCGCGTTCGACGACGTCGAGACGCGCAGCCATCGCGCCGTGACCGGGCTCGAGCCCGGCGGCGCGCGGATCGTCGCCCTCGCGGAGGACGACCGGATCCCGAACAAGGACTTCGTGCTCACCTGGCGGCCTGCGGGCGCCGCGCCGGCGGCGCACGCGGTCGTGCAGCGCGAGAAGGGCGAGGACTTCCTCATGCTCTTCGTGCAGCCGCCGGCGGAGATCGCGCCCGCGCTCGTGCGCCCGAAGGAGCTCGTGTTCCTCCTCGACAAGTCGGGCTCGATGATGGGCGCGCCCTTCGATCGGCTGCGCGCGCTCGTCCTGCGCGCGCTCGACGCGATGGGGCCGGATGACACCTTCCAGATCGTCGCCTTCGACGGCGCCGCGCAGGCCATGAGCGAGGCGCCGCTCCCCGCCACCCCCTCGGCGGTGGCGCGCGCGAAGGCGTGGCTCGCCGGGCTCCAGGGCGGCGGCGGCACCGAGATGCTCGAGGGGGTCCGCGCCGCGCTCACGCCGCCGGAGGACCCGCGGAGGCTGCGCATGGTGGTGTTCTGCACCGACGGCTTCATCGGCAACGAGACCGAGATCATCCAGGCGGTGGAGGCCCTCCGCGGCCGGGCGCGGGTGTTCGGGTTCGGCATCGGCACGTCGGTGAACCGCTACCTGGTGGAGGGCGTGGGCCGGGCCGGACGCGGCGCCTCGGAGGTGGTGTCGCTCGACGAGGCGCCGGACGCGGCGGTGGCGCGCCTCTTCAAGCGGATCGACCGGCCGGTGCTCACCGATCTCGAGGTCGGGTTCGAGGGCGCCGAGGTGACCGAGCTCCTGCCGGCGCGCCTGCCGGATCTCTTCGCCGGGCAGCCGCTCGTGGTCGCGGGGCGAGTCCGGCGCGGGGCGCCGACGCACCTCGTGCTGCGCGGCCGGCTCGGCGAGGCGCCGTGGGCCTCGCGCATCGAGGTCGCCGAGGCGCGGGTGGACGCGGGCGAGGGGACGGCTCAGCCGATCCTCGGGACGCTCTGGGCGCGCCGCCGCATCGAGGACCTCCTCACCGCGGAGCCCATGGCGCCACCCGCGTCCGCCATCGAGGAGACGGTCGCCCTCGCGCTGCGCTTCAAGCTCGTGACGCCCTACACCTCGTTCGTCGCGGTGGAGCGGGCGCTGCGCGTCGACCCGTCGCTGCCGCTCGCGCAGGCGCTCGTGCCGAACGAGCTCCCCGAGGGCGTCTCCCATGAGGGCATCTTCGGCCCCGCCTCCGAGGTGGACCTCGCCCCCGCGCGCGTGAAGCCCGGCGACCCGGAGCTGCGCGTCGCGGCGCCCGGCGCGCGCTCGGTGTCGGTCGCGCTCCCCTTCGAGGCCGCGCCACGCGAGGCGATCCGCGATCCGCTCCGTGGCGACTTCGTGCTGCGCTTCCTCGTCCCGCCCGCCTGGCCGGACGGGAGCTACGACGCCAGGATCACGATCCGGCACGCGGACGGCCGGCGCGAGGAGCGGACCGCCCCCATCCGCGTCGACACGACGCCCGCCGCGATCGCGGTGCTCTCCGCGCCGGCGACCGCCGCGCCCGGCGAGGCGATCCGCCTCGCGCTCAAGCCGTCGCTGGCCGTCTCCCGGCTCCCGGCGCTCTCGAGGCGCCCCGGCGGCCTCGCGAACGCGGTGAAGGGCGCGATGGAGGTGAAGGAGGTGCTCGTGCGCGCGCCGTGGGGGGAGCTCGCGCGGGCGCGGATGGAGGGGCCGCTCGGGGCCTGGGTGGCCGAGCTCCACGTCCCGGCCGGAGCCGGGGCGGGCGCGGCGGACCTCGAGGTGGTGGCCTCCGACGCGGCGGGCAACGTGAGCCGCCGCAGGGTGGCGCTCACGCTCCTCCCGCTGCCCCCGCCGGGCGCGCCGGACGCAGCGGGTCCGATGCTGCTCGCGGGGGCCGGCGCCGGGCTCGCGCTCCTCGCCCTCGGCGCGGCCGGCCTCGCCGCGGCGATCCTCGGCCTCGGGGCCGCTCGCCAGGGCCGCCGTCGCGCGGAGCTCCTCGCCCTCGCGCTCGGCCCGGCGCTCGCACCCGCCCCCGCACCGGCGCTCGCGCCGCGCCACCGGGGCGGCGGCCGTCGCGGCGGAACGCGACTCCTCTTCGGCGCCCTCCTCGCGGGCGGGGCGCTCCTCGCGGCCAGCGCGGGTGCGCTCGCCTGGAGCGACCGGGCCCGGCTCCGTCACCTCGCGCTCCCCGCCCTGAGCGACGCGTCGCTCGCGCCGGCGCCGGCCGCCGCGCTCGCGGAGCTGCCGCCCTGCGCGAGCGCGCCGCTCGCGCGACTCGGCCGGCGGGTCACCGCCGTGCTCGCCGCCGCCGACGGCGCGACGGTGGTCGGCACCTTCGACGACGGCGTCGTGTGGCTCGGGCCTGACGGCGCCGCGGAAGCGGTCCCCGGGCTCGAGGGGCGCGAGCGGTTCGTGAACGCGCTCGCGGAGCACGACGGGCTCGTGTGGGCGGCGACGCAGGGCGGGCTCGTGGCGCTCGACGGGCCGCGGGAGGCGCTCGTGCTGCTACGGGGAGAGGGCGTCACGGCGCTCGCGCGCGCGGGAGCGCGGCTCTACGCCGGGACGGCGCGCGGCGTCTTCCGCGTCTCGGCGGACCGCGGCGCCGAGCCGATGGCGGTGACCGGCCCGGACGGCGAGCCGATCCGCGCCACCGCGCTCGCCGCGACGGCGACCGAGCTCTGGATCGGGACGGCCTCCGGCGCCTACGCGCTGCCGCTCGCGAACCTCGACGCGCCGCTCCTCGCGCGGACGGCCGCCTGGCACCCGCTCGTGTTCGGCGCGCCGGGCGCCGCGACGAACGTCGTCACCGCGCTCGCGCCGCTCGGCGACGGCGCGCTCGCCGGCACCGACGACGGCGGGCTCGTGCGGCTCGCGCGGGACGGGGGCGTCGCCGCGCTGAGGCTCGCCGACGCCCGCGCGAACGAGGTGAACCCGAACGCCGCCGCGGCGACCGGCGAGGGGGTGGTGGTCGGGACGCAGGGCGGCGGGCTCGTCTTCGCTCGGACGCGGGAGGCGGGGCTCGGCGCGGGGAGGCCGCGCGGGCTCGAGCGCCTCGCCGTGTCGGCGGTGTGGGCGGGGGCGGACGAGGTGATCCTGGCCGGGACGGCGGACGGCGAGGTGCTGCGGCTCGCCTGCGAGCGGCCGGGATCGTGAGGCTCGGACGGCTACCGCCCGAAGACGACCGCGAGGCGGCGGCGGAGCTCGTCGCGGACGTCGCGAAACGCCTGGAGCCGGTCCTCCTCCGGGCCTCCCGCGCCGGCGGGATCGGGGAGGCCCCAGTGGACGCGGCGCGCCTTCCCCAGGAAGGCCGGGCAGACCTCCTCGGCGCAGAGCGTGACGACCGCGTCGACGGTGTGGGGAGGGATCGCCTCCACGCTCTTCGAGCGGTGGGCGGCGATGTCGAGGCCGATCTCGGCGAGCGCGCGCACGGCGAGCGGGTTCACGCGCGAGGGCTGCGAGCCCGCCGACGACACGGTCACCCCGGCGGGCGCGAGCGAACGCGCGATGCCCTCGGCCATCTGGCTGCGAGCGGAGTTCGCGACGCAGAGGAACAGGACGTGGCGCGGCCCGAGCCTGCGGAGCTCCTCCGCCTCGCGCCGCCAGTCCGCGCCGGTCACGGGCTCGCCTTCCCGCGCAACGGGCCGACGCTCCCCGCACAGTTCTTCACGCCCGCGAGCTCCGCCGTCTCGCCCGGGAAGAAGCGGTCGCGGAGCCCGAGGGCGACCGTGACGAGGCCGATGAGCACCGGCACCTCGACGAGCGGCCCGATCACCGCCGCGAACGCCGCGCCGTGCGCCATCCCGAAGGTCGCGACCGCCACCGCGATGGCGAGCTCGAAGTTGTTCGACGCGGCCGTGAAGGAGAGGGTGGCGGTCTGGCCATAGCTCGCCCCCACCTTCCGGCTCATGAAGAACGAGACGAAGAACATGACGACGAAGTAGACGAGGAGCGGGATCGCGATCCGCACCACGTCGAGCGGCACCTGCACGATGGTCTCGCCCTTGAGCGAGAACATCACGACGATGGTGAAGAGGAGGGCGACGAGCGTGATGGGCGAGATGCGCGGGATGAAGACCCCGCGGTACCACGCCTCGCCCTTCCAGGCGCGGAGGCCGAAGCGGCTCGCCATCCCGGCCAGGAAGGGGACGCCGAGGTAGACGAAGACGCTCTTCGCGATCTCGCCGATGGTGATGTGGACCTCGGCGCCGGCGAGGCCGAGCCAGCGCGGCAGGACCGTGATGAAGACCCAGGCGTAGACCGAGAAGAACAGCACCTGGAAGATCGAGTTGAACGCGACGAGCCCGGCGCAGTACTCGGTGTCGCCCCTGGCGAGGTCGTTCCAGACGATGACCATCGCGATGCAGCGCGCGAGGCCGATGAGGATGAGGCCGACCATGTACTCGGGGCGGTCGCGCAGGAAGATCACGGCCAGCGCGAACATGAGCAACGGTCCCACGATCCAGTTCTGGACGAGGGAGAGCGCGAGCACCTTCCCGTTCCGGAAGACCCGCGGCAGCTCCTCGTAGCGGACCTTCGCGAGGGGCGGGTACATCATCAGGACGAGGCCCACCGCGATCGGGATCGAGGTCGTCCCGACCGACATCCGCTCGAGCATGGGGACGACGCCCGGCACGAGGAAGCCGAGCGCCACGCCCGCGCCCATGGCGAGGAAGATCCAGAGCGTCAGGTAGCGGTCGAGGAACGAGAGGCGACGGGTCACGCCGGCGCGCGCCGGCGCGACGAGGGTGGCTTCGGACATGGGCTAGAGGCTCCCGACGAGGGACTTGAGCCGGCGCAGGGTGCGGGGCTCGATGCAGTAGCAGACGCGCGGACCGTCGATCTCGCCGCGGATGAGGCCCGCCTCCTTGAGCACCTTGAGGTGCTGCGAGACGGTGGACTGCGCCAGCGGGAGCTCGTCGACGATGTCGCCGCAGACGCACGCCTCGCGGCGGACCAGGAGGCGGAGGATCTGGACCCGCGCCGGGTGCCCGACCGCCTTCGCGAGGAGCGCCAGCTCCTCGTCCGCGTCGGAGCCCTCGACCGGCCGGAGGTCGGGTTCCTGTCTCGGCTCCGGAGCCGGACCGCAGGCCGGGACCTTCTTGAGCTGGGGCGCCATGGAATCGGCTATCTACGATGGACGCGCGCGAGAGGCAAGACCGGGCGCCCGGGCGAGCGGGCGCGTCACGCACCTGTCACCGGATGGGCCCCCGCCGGGCGGCGCCCGGCGAGCGGGTTCGGGGTATCGCCGGTTCATGGAAAACGCTCAGCCACAGGGAATGGTCGGGCTGGCGATCGTGATCTGGTCGTCGCTGGTCGTGCTCGTCTACGGGTTCCTGCGCATGGCGGGGATCCTCGGCCACGGGCACGAGCGGCGCCCGCGCAGACGCGCGCGCTAGCGAGATCGAGCGGTCGCGGGGTCGCGCACGGCAAGCCGCGCGGGATCCGCAAATCGCAAAAAGACGATGACACCGGCTCCGGGATTCCCGATACTCCGCGCCGCGGCCGAGGGTCGGCTCGCGAAAGGACGGCCTCGTGAAGCTACCCGTGCTCGGCGAGTCGGAGGAGGCGCCGGCGTGCTGCGCGCAGCCGGCGCCGCGGACGACGGCGGAGGCGGCGGCGCGAGGCGCGAGCCGCGTCAAGACCGCGGCGCTGCTCGCCGGTGGCCTCGCCGTCTGGGCGGCCGCCTATGCGCTCGTCCACCCGCTCTCGGAGCTCGCCGCCTTCCGGGTGCTCGGGCTCTCGCCGTCCTCGCGCCTCGGCCAGAGCGTCGCGTTCTTCCTCTACGACGCGCCGAAGGTGCTGCTGCTCCTCGTCCTCATCGTCTTCGGCGTCGGGATCGTGCGCTCGTTCTTCACCGCCGAGCGGACCCGCGCCCTGCTCGCCGGCAGGCGCGAGTCGGTGGGGAACGTCCTCGCCGCGCTGCTCGGCGTCGTGACGCCGTTCTGCTCCTGCTCCGCCGTTCCGCTCTTCCTCGGGTTCGTGGAGGTCGGGATCCCGCTGGGCGTCACGCTGTCCTTCCTCGTCGCCGCGCCCATGGTGAACGAGGTCGCGCTGGTCCTCCTCCTCGGGCTCTTCGGGTGGAAGGTCGCCGCGCTCTACCTCGTCACCGGGCTCGCGATCGCCGTCGCCGCGGGCTTCGTGCTGGGGAGGATGAAGCTCGAGCGCTACGTCGAGCCATGGGTCTACGCGTCGATGAAGCGGAGCGAGGTCCACGAGCGCGAGCGGCTCGGGTTCCAGGGCAGAGTCGAGAAGGGCGTCGAGGCGGTGCGGGACGTGGTCGGCAAGGTGTGGCCCTGGGTGCTCGCCGGGATCGCGGTGGGCGCAGGAGTCCACGGGTACGTGCCGGAGGGGCTGCTCGCCGGGTTCATGGGGAAGTCCGCGTGGTGGTCCGTCCCGGCCGCGGTCGCGATCGGCGTCCCGATGTACTCGAACGCGGCGGGCATCATCCCGGTGGTCGAGGCTCTGCTCGGGAAGGGGGCCGCGCTCGGCACCGTGCTCGCCTTCATGATGTCGGTGATCGGCCTCTCGCTCCCGGAGATCGTGATCCTCCGGAAGGTGCTCCGCCCGCCGCTCATCGCCGCCTTCGTCGGGATCGTCGCGCTCGGCATCCTGCTCGTCGGCTGGCTCTTCAACGCGGTCCTGTGAGGTGACGGATGAAGATCCAGGTGCTCGGTACCGGCTGCGACAGGTGCAAGGCGCTCACCGCCAACGCCGAGAAGGCCGTCGAGGCGCTCGGGCTCTCGGTGGCGGTGGAGAAGGTGGAGGACCTCCGCGAGATCATGCGGCTCGGGGTGATGACCACGCCCGCGCTGGTGGTGGACGGGAAGGTCCGCGCCGCCGGCAAGGTCCTCACCGCCGACGCAGTGATGGAGCTCCTGCGGTCCTGAGACGCGTCCCCGCGACGAGGCTCAGCCCGGGATCGCCTCGTACGCTCGCCTCACCTCGTCGGCCCCGTAGCTCCGCTCGAGCCGCCTCACCGTGAAGTGACCCCAGGCGGTCTTCTGGTAGTGCTGGATGAAGACCGAGTTGATGCCGGCCCCGGCGAGCGCGCCCACGATGGGGACGAGCTGGGCGACCGCCTTCTGCGCGACCTGGGTCCCGAACCGCTGGGCGATGAGCCCGACGAGGCGCGCGACCGCCGGCGCGCTGCGCTCGGCGGCGAGGTCTCCCATGGCGCGGGCGCCGAGCTGCTCGGCGGCGCGCGCGACCGCCTGCGAGAGCGCCACGCGCACCGCGAAGTAGCCGGCCTCGGCCGCGTCGTCGCTCGCGGCGCGGCCGCCCATCGCGAAGACGCCGAGGCACTCGAGCCGCACGCGCAGCTCGGAGAGATCCTCGCCCTGGGCGCGCGCGTGGTCCGCGATGGAGCGGAGCATGAGCGTCGTCGAGAAGGGCAGCTCGATGGCGAGGGTCGCGGCGCCGAGCGCGCCGCCGAGCGCCCCGGAGGCGATGACGGCCGCGCGGTGGGCGAGGTCGGAGGCGGCGCCGGGCGCTCCGCGCACGGCGAGCGGAGGCGAGCCGCCGGCCCCCGTCGCCTCGCGGAAGTCGAGGGTCCGCACGGCGAGCTCGAGCCCCTTCTCGAGCGCGGTGCGCGTCGCGCTCCCCACGAGATCGCGCGTGCGAACCGGCAGCTTCTCGACGAGCCGCTCGATCGGCCGGCCGACGCGGCTCGCGAGCTGGATGGCGAGATCGGGGGTCTCGAGGACGTGCTTCGCCTGCTCGAGGGCGAGGGCGTCGGCGCGATCGAGGGGACCTGGCATCCGCGAAGCCTATCGCGCGGAGCGCGCCCGCGCCGCGCCCCGGTCGGCCCCGAGCCCCCGGCCCTTCACGCCGCGGGCGCCGGCAGCACGCCGGCCACGAGGAACGTGCTGCGCGGGAACGCCTCGGTGTCGATGGTGAGGGCGCGCTCGTGCCGGAACTCGACGTCGTGCGCGGCGGTGACCGTGCAGTACCAGGTCTCCGGCGTCGCGAGGGGGGCGGGGGCCGCGAACGCCGCCGGCGAGAAGAGCGCCAGGTTCGGGCCGCGGCGGGGGTCGCGCGCCGAGGGGTAGCGGACGGCCTCGATCCCGTCGGCCCGCATCTCGGTCCCGAGCTGCTGACTCACCGTGTAGTCGCTCGGCGAGCAGAGCTTGCGGAGGGAGGCCTTGAACGCGGGCGACGACAGGTCCACCCCCGCCCGCGTCGCGACCGCGACCTGGAACGCCGAGAACGGCATCGCGTGCGGCGCGAGCTTCGCCTTCGTCCCCTCGAAGAAGACGATCCGGTAGTAGGCCGTCTCGGCGAGCGCGGTGCGGAGCTCCTCGGAGCCGTACCAGAGGCTCGGCTCGTGGCGGCCCCCGAAGCGCGAGCCGTACCTGAGCGGCGGGTACCGGAACGGAGAGTAGAGGAGGTAGTGCAGCCTCCCGAGCACGGGGTCCGGCGGCAGCGGCGGCTTGTGGTCGTCGATCATCCGCTCGAGCAGCGCGTGCTCGGCGTCCGAATCGACGAGGGGCCGCGTCGAGATGATCCGCTGGCCCTCCGCGATGCGCCAGGGCCGGCCCTCGAGCGCCCGGGCGTTAGACCTTCCCCCGCATCGCGTCCAGATACTGCGTGACATTCACCAGCCCCTCGACGCTCCGCACGAGGAGTGCGGGAGTGCCGCCGAGATGAGCGTTCTCGGCGTGGAACCACGCGCGGCAGCTCGCTGCGTCTCCCAGTAAAGCACTGAGGCTGCGGTACATGCGCAGGAAAGTGAGCGCGAGCTCGCCCTCCTTGGCGCCGGGGTCGATCGCCCGCGCGGACGCGCGGAGCCGCGAGACGGAGGCGCCGCTGACGCCGATGATCCGCGCGAGCTGCGCGTCCGTGAGCTCGAGGAGCTCCGCCGCGCGGAGCGTCGCCTTCGTCAGGACGGCGCCCGGCTCCGGCGACCTCGCGGTGTGGGCGGATGCGCGCATCGGACCTCCAGATGACGCGGGGAAGGACTGCTTTCACCTGGAAGATTAATGGCGGCATCTTTCATTTGCAAGAGGCGCTGGCGCGGGCCAGCGGCGACCGGAGCCGCGCGGGGCCCGGGGAGGACTCGCCGGGCGAGCACTGCGGGGCCCGGCGGGCGCGCGGCCCCTTCAGGGCACGAGGACCGCCGCGCCCTCGATCCTCCCCGCGCGCAGCCGATCGAGCGCCTCGTTGGCCGCGGCGAGCGGAAACGGCGTCACCTCGCAGCGCACGGGCACGCGCGGCGCGAGCGCGAGGAACGCCTCGCCGTCCGCGCGGGTGAGGTTCGCGACGGAGCGCAGGACGCGCTCCCCCCACAGGAGCGCATACGGAAACCGCGGGATGTCGCTCATGTGGATGCCGGCGCAGACGACCGTCCCGCCCGGCGCCACCGCCGCGAGCGCGGCGGGGACGAGCGCGCCCACCGGCGCGAAGATCACGGCCGCGTCGAGCGGGGCTGGCGGGGGCGCGTCCGAGCCGCCCGCCCAGGCCGCGCCGAGGTCGAGCGCGAGCCGCTGCGAGGCGTCGTCACCGGGCCGCGTGAACGCGAAGACCTCCTGGCCGGCGTGGCGGGCGACCTGTGCGAGGATGTGCCCCGCCGCGCCGAAGCCGTAGATCCCGAGCCGCGCCGCGTCGCCCGCCATGCGCCAGGCGCGGTGCCCGATGAGCCCGGCGCACAGGAGCGGCGCGGTCGCGACCGGGTCGGTGCCGGGAGGAAGCGGGAACGCGAAGCGCGCGTCCGCGACGGCGTACTCCGCGTACCCGCCGTCCCGCTGCCAGCCGGTGAAGCGCGCGCGCTCGCAGAGGTTCTCGCGGCCCGCCCTGCAGAACCCGCAGGCCCCGCACGCCCAGGCGAGCCAGGCGACGCCGGCGCGATCTCCCGGCGCGAAGCGCGCCACGCCCGGGCCAGCGCGCACGACCTCGCCGACGATCTCGTGCCCGGGCACGACGGGCCGGCCGGGGAGGGCGAGGTCGCCGTCGGCGACGTGCAGGTCGGTGCGGCAGACACCGCAGGCGAGGACGCGCACCAGGATCTCGCCGGGCCCTGGCTCGGGGACGGGGAGGTCGCGGGCGGCGAGCGGCCGGCCCGGATGCTCGACGACCATCGCGCGCACGGACGAGAGCCTACCGTGTTCCGGCGGGCGCGGCTCGAGGCACTGCGGTCCTCTCCCAGCCGAAGGGCGGACGGCTGGACCCCCGCCCCCGGGGCGCGATCGCACCGTCGGATCGGTGCGGCGGGTGGGTGCGCGGCGCCGCGCGCACCCGAGGTGCGGATCCACGCCGGCAGGCGTTGATCGGCAGGCGCTTCTCGTTAGGAGTTCACCCCAGCCGAAGCAACGTCCGCAACGACCGTGAGGCGCCCCGAATGGACCCGCTTTCCAGCCCCGACATGGACCCGCAGGAGACGCGCGAGTGGCTCGACGCCCTCGAGGGCGTCCTCGAGCGCGAAGGGACCGAGCGCGCGCACTTCCTCATCGAGCACCTCATCGACCGGGCGCGGCGAGCCGGCGCGTACGTGCCGTTCTCGGCGAACACCGCCTACGTCAACACCATCCCGGTCGAGCTGCAGCCGCGCTTCCCGGGCGACTTCGCCCTCGAGCAGCGGATCCGCCACTACATCCGCTGGAACGCGATGGCGATGGTGGTCCGCGCGAACAAGCACACGAACGTCGGCGGCCACATCGCGAGCTTCGCCTCCGCCGCGACGCTCTACGACGTCGGCTACAACCACTTCTGGCGCTCCTGGTCCGAGGAGCGCGGCGGCGATCTCGTCTTCCTGCAGGGTCACTCCTCCCCCGGCATCTACGCGCGCGCGTTCCTGCTCGGCCTCCTCAGCGAGGAGCAGCTCACGAACTTCCGGCAGGAGGTCGAGGGGAAGGGCATCTCGTCCTACCCGCACCCCTGGCTCATGCCCGAGTTCTGGCAGTTCCCCACCGTGTCGATGGGGCTCGGGCCGCTCATGGCGATCTACCAGGCCCGCTTCATGAAGTACCTGGCGGACCGGAGCGTGGTGGACACCGAGGGCCGCAAGGTCTGGGTCTTCACCGGCGACGGCGAGATGGACGAGCCCGAGGCGATGGGCGCCATCGGCCTCGCCGGCCGCGAGAAGCTCGACAACCTCATCTTCGTGGTGAACTGCAACCTGCAGCGGCTCGACGGGCCGGTGCGGGGCAACGGCAAGATCATCCAGGAGCTCGAGAGCACGTTCCGGGGCGCCGGCTGGAACGTCCTCAAGGTGATCTGGGGCCGGCACTGGGATCCGCTGCTCGCGAAGGACAAGAGCGGCGCCCTCCGCCGCCGGATGATGGAGGTGGTGGACGGCGAGTACCAGGTCTACAAGTCGCGGGACGGCGCCTTCGTCCGCGAGCACTTCTTCGACAGCCCGGAGCTGAAGGACCTCGTCGCCGAGCTCTCCGACGAGGACATCTGGCGCCTCAACCGCGGCGGCCACGATCCGTTCAAGGTCTACGCCGCCTACCAGGCGGCGGTGAGCCACGAGGGCCAGCCGACGGTCATCCTCGCGAAGACCATCAAGGGCTACGGCATGGGCGAGGCGGGCGAGGCGATGAACATCGCCCACCAGCAGAAGAAGATCGCGACGGACGCGGTCCGGCGCTTCCGGGACCGCTTCGACCTCCCCGTCCCCGACGACAAGCTCGAGGAGGTGCCCTTCCTCAGGTTCGAGGAGGGGTCGAAGGAGCTCGAGTACATGCGCGCCCGCCGCGCCGAGCTCGGGGGCGATCGCCCGCGCCGGCGCCGCCGCGCGCCGGAGACGCTCGAGGTCCCGCCGCTCGCCACGTTCGACCGGCTCCTCAAGAGCACCGAGGACCGGGAGATCTCCACCACGATGGCGCTCGTGCAGATCATGAGCATCCTCGCGCGCGACAAGAAGATCGGCGCGCGCGTCGTGCCGATCGTGCCGGACGAGGGCCGCACCTTCGGGATGGAGGGCATGTACCGGCAGCTCGGCATCTGGAGCCACGTCGGCCAGCTCTACACGCCGGAGGACGCGGACCAGCTCGCCTTCTACCGCGAGGACCGGAAGGGCCAGGTGCTGCAGGAGGGCATCACCGAGGCGGGCGGGATGGCGGAGTGGATGGCGGCGGCCTCGTCGTACTCCGTGCACGGCCGCTCGATGATCCCGTTCTACCTGTTCTACTCGATGTTCGGCTTCCAGCGCGTCGGCGACTTCGCCTGGGCCGCAGGCGACATGCGCTGCCGCGGCTTCCTCGTCGGCGGCACGTCGGGCCGCACCACCCTGAATGGCGAGGGGCTCCAGCACGAGGACGGCCACTCGCAGGTGTTCGCGTCGGTGATCCCGAACTGCCGCTCGTACGATCCGACCTTCTCCTACGAGGTCGCGGTCATCGTGCAGGACGGGCTCCGGCGCATGGTGCAGGAGCAGGAGGACGTCTACTACTACCTGACCGTCCTCAACGAGAACTACGTGCACCCGGCGATGCCCGAGGGCGCGGCCGAGGACATCATCCGCGGCATGTACCTCTTCAAGCGCGGGGCGGGGGGCGACAAGAAGGCCCCGCGCGTCCAGCTGCTCGGCTCGGGCGCGATCCTCCGCGAGGTGATCGCCGCCGCCGATCTCCTGAAGAGCCACTGGGGCGTGGACGCCGACCTGTGGGCCTGCCCGAGCTTCACGGAGCTCGCCCGCGACGGCATGGCGGTCGCGCGCGAGAACCTCCTCCACCCGGAGGCGCCGGCGAAGAAGTCGCACGTCGAGCGCTGCCTCGGAGAGACCTCCGGGCCGGTGGTCGCGGCGACGGACTACGTGCGCACGTTCGCCGAGCAGATCCGGCCGTACGTGGGCCGCAGGTACCTCGTGCTCGGCACGGACGGCTACGGGCGCTCCGACACCCGCGAGCGGCTCCGCCGCTTCTTCGAGGTGGACCGGCACCACGTGGCGGTCGCCGCGCTGAAGTCGCTCGCGGACGAGGGGAAGCTCCCCGCCGCGAAGGTGACGGAGGCCATCCGCAAGTACGGCATCGATCCCGCGAAGCCGGCGCCGTGGACCGTGTAGGCGCCCCGGAGAGCGAACGACCCATGAGCACCATCGAGGTGAAGGTCCCCGCGCTCGGCGACTTCAAGGACGTGCCGATCATCGACGTCCTCGTGAAGCCGGGCGACGCGGTGAGCAAGGACGACGCGCTCGTGACGCTCGAGTCGGAGAAGGCGACGATGGACGTGCCGTCGCCAGCGGCGGGCACCATCAAGGACCTGCGGGTGAAGGTCGGCGATCGCGTGAGCGAGGGGAGCGTCGTGCTCACCCTCGACGAGGCGGGGGCGGCCAGGCCGGCCGCGAAGGCCGCGCCCCCTTCGGCCGCGAAGCCCGCGCCCCCGGCGGCCACGAAGCCCGCGCCCTCTCCCGCGCCCGCCGGGAAGCGCGACGGCGCGGCGGCACCGGCCGCGCGGGCCGCGGAGGGCGCCGCGAAGGCCCCGGCCGCGGGGGCCGCGCCGGCGGGCGGCGGCCGGGTCGAGGTGAAGGTCCCCGCCATCGGCGACTTCAAGGACGTGCCGGTGATCGACGTGCTCGTGAAGGCGGGCGACACCGTCGGGCGGGACGATCCGCTCATCACCCTCGAGTCCGAGAAGGCGACCATGGACGTGCCCGCGCCGGCGGCGGGGACCGTCCGCGAGCTCAAGGTGAAGGCAGGGGATCGGGTGAGCGAGGGCAGCCTCGTGCTCGTGCTGGACGCC
>NZ_JAKZLF010000069.1 GCF_022808855.1 Anaeromyxobacter soli | reverse complement strand
CTCCGCGCGGGCGGCGCGCTCCGCGGCGCGGCGCTCCGCGGGCGGCGCCGAGGGCGCCTGCGCCAGCGCGGGGGGCGCGGCGAGCGCGACGAGGACTGCGGCGAGCGCCGCGCGCGCCGAGCGCGGGGCCTTCCGGGAGAGCGGCGTCATCACGCCCGCGAGGATACCGCACGCCCGCGGCGCGCCGAGGTTAGATTGGGGGCGGCGGAGGGACGGTCCGGATGGCCCGCATCGACATGGAAGACTTCGTCGAGGGGACGGAGATCGCGCGCGTCTACCTCGCGGCGACGCTCGAGGAGGCGCAGGCGGTCGAGGCCGCGCTCGAGGACGCGGGGTTCGAGTTCGCGATCGAGCTCGAGACGTTCGCCTCGCCCACCGCGCTCGGCTCGAACCAGCCGCGCCGCGGCGCCGGCTTCTGGGTGGAGGCGAGCGCCGCGACGGCCTGCATCGGCGCGCTCGAGCGCGCCGGGCACCTGCGCGGCCTCGCGGAGCGCGAGTAGCCGGACCCGGCTACGCGGCCTTCGCCTTGGGCAGCGGCTTGCCCTTCTCGAACGCCGCGTTCGCCCCGAACTTGGCGACGATCTTCTTCTTGGTGTCGAGCCCCGTCGCCTCGATGACGAAGTTCGGGACGCGGCGGGCGCGCGTGTCCGCGACCCAGCGCGTGATCTCGCCGCGGCGGGCGGCCGGAGTGACGCGCCGCGCGACGACGTTCTTGCCGAGCTCGCGCCGGAGGCCCTCCTGCACGAGGTCGCCGACGTGGCGCGCGATGGCCGAGGAGACGCGGGCGACGACCTCGTCGGCCGTCTCGCGGAGGATGTCGTCGATGCTGGACTGGCGTGCCATGCTGGATTGCTCCATTCAGGGAGCCAGGAACATAGCCCGGTGGTCGAAATTGTCCACCGCATTCGTCCGGATTGCCCCCCATTGGACAATGGCTCCAGCGGAGTGGGCGTCCAGGCGACACGGCGCGCCGCGTCGCCTATTCCGCCGTCCGGCCGTCGCGCTGCGCGCGCCGCCGCGCTCCGCCGTTTCCACCCGCCATTCGCCCGCGCAGGCGCTCGAGCGCGGCCATGAGGTCCGGCTTCCCCGTCAGGACCGGCGAGAGCGGGTCCGCGCGAAGGCGGCGCGCGCGGCCCGGGACGTTGCGGAGGGTGAAGCGGGACGGGTCGAGCCGCGCCGTCACCTCGCTCCAGCGCAGCGGCGTCGACACCGGCGCGCCCGGCTTCGGCCTGACGGCGTAGGGCGCGGCGATGGTCTTGCCGAAGCCGTTCTGGAGGAAGTCGAGGTAGACGCGGCCGCCGCGCGCGGAGAGGGCGCGCGCCGTGGTCGCGATCTCCGGGAGCTCCGCCTCGATCGCGCGGGCGAGGAGCTCGCCGAGCGTCCTCGACTGCGCGTGGGTGAGCTGACCGCCGAGCGGCACGAGCACGTGCAGGCCCTTCTGCCCGGTCGTCTTGGGATACGACGGCAGCCCGAGCTCGTCGCAGAGGGCGTGGAGCGCCCGCGCGATGCGCACGACGTGCTCGAAGGGCGCGTCCTTGGGATCGAGGTCGACGACGCACCAGTCCGGGCGCTCGAGCGCGCCCGCCCGGCTCGACCACACGTGCAGCGGGATCGTGCCGAGGTTCGCGATCCACGCGAGGCCGTCCGCGTCGTCGACGAGGAAGTGATCGAGCTCGCGCCCGGCGTCCTCGCCACGGATCCGCACCGTCCGCAGCCACTCCGGCCGCCAGGTGGGCGCGTCCTTCTGGAAGAAGCTCTTCCCGTCGATGCCCTCGGGATAGCGCGTGAGGACGAGCGGCCGGTCCTTCAGGTAGGGCAGCATGAAGGGCGCGATGGCGCGGTAGTACGCG
This sequence comes from Anaeromyxobacter soli, assembly GCF_022808855.1. Lineage (GTDB taxonomy): Bacteria > Myxococcota > Myxococcia > Myxococcales > Anaeromyxobacteraceae > Anaeromyxobacter > Anaeromyxobacter soli. Next base: position 5,575 of record NZ_JAKZLF010000069.1, on the reverse strand, counting down.
ACGACGTCCCCCTTCGTGATCCCGTCCGCGGGGAACCAGACCTTCTCGCCGTTCGTCACCTCCACCCGGCGCGCGGGACGCGCAGGGTGCGGCACGGGCGGCGACGCGTCGTGCGGCGCGCGTGCCTCAGCGGCGCTCCGCGCCGCCGGGATGTCGAGCCACGCCGCGGAGCGGCCCGCGCGGTAGGGAGCGTCGGCGCGCTTCGCGACGATGCCGGCGAGCCCGCGCGCGCTCACCTCGCGCCGGAGCTCCTCGCCGCGCCCCTCGACGTGCTCCGCGTAGCGCACCGGCCCGAGTTGCGGGACGACGCTCGCGAGGAGGCGCTTCCGCTCGGCGAGCGGGAGGGCGCGGACGTCCAGGCCGCCGAGGGCGAGGAGGTCGAAGACGAAGAACGTCGCGGGGCGCTCCAGCGCGGCGCGCGCGACGTCTCGCGGACGGGCGAGCCGTGCGCGCGCCTCGAGCGCAGCGAGGTCGGGGCGGCCGTCGGGCCCGAGCACCACGACCTCGCCGTCGACGATCGCGTCGACGGGCAGCGCCTCGAGCGGCCGCGCGATCTCGGGGTAGAGCGCGGTCGCGTCCTCGCCGCGCTGCGTGAGGAGCGTCGCGCGCGTCCCCTCGCGCCGGGCGACGAGGCGGTAGCCGTCGTACTTCACCTCGAAGAGCCAGCCCTCCCCCTCCCCCCGCAACGGCTTGCCGCGCGGCGTCGCGCGCATCGGCCGGGCGTCGGCCCGCGAGAGCGCCCGCCGAGGCGCGCCGAGCCGCTCCGCCTCCCGCACCGCCCGCTCCGCGCGGCCCTCGCCCGCGGCGAGCTCCTCGAGCAGGCGGCCCGAGAGGACCGACTCCTGCGCGAACTCGCGCCCGGGGCCGGCCCACGCGTCGCCCCGGTGCTTCAGGAGCAGCCACTGCTGCTTGCCGCCCTGGGCCACGCGCGTGCGGACGAGCGTCCACTCTCCGTGCAGCTTGTAGCCGGAGAGCTGGAAGACGAGCTTGCCCCGGGCCAGCCCGTCGTACGGGTCCCCGACCGGGCGCCACACGCCGCGATCCCACACGATGACCGCGCCGGCGCCGTAGTTGCCGGTGGGGATGGTGCCCTCGAAGCCCGCATACTCGACCGGGTGGTCCTCGACCTCGACCGCCATGCGCTTGTCGGCGGGATCCGCCGAGGGCCCCTTGGGGACCGCCCAGGAGCGCAGCGTGCCCCCGAGCTCGAGCCGGAAGTCCCAGTGGAGACGTCGCGCGGCGTGCTTCTGCACGACGAACAGCCGCGGAGCGTCCGGCGCTCGCGCCCCGTCCTCCGCGGGGCCGAAGGGCTCGGGCGTCCGGCCCGGATCGCGCTTGGCGCGGTAGCTGTCGAGACGATCGGGCACGCGCGGCTCGCTCCCTTAATGTAAGGAGGCATGGCGCCCCGCTCGATCGCGACAGGCACGATCTCCTTCGGTCTCGTGTCGATCCCAGTCCGCCTCTACCCGGCGACGCAGCCCTCCGCCTCCATCTCGTTCAACCTCCTGCACGCGGCGTGCGGCTCGCGCCTCAAGCAGCAGTACGTCTGCGCGAAGGAGGGCGTGAAGGTGGAGCGCGACGAGATGGTGAAGGGCTACGAGTTCGCGAAGGACCGCTACGTCACGTTCACGCCCGACGAGCTGCGCGCGCTCGACGAGATCGCCACCCAGACCATCGACATCGCCGAGTTCGTCCCGGCCGCGCAGGTGGACCCGGTGTACTTCGACCGCGCCTACTACCTGGGCCCCGACAAGGGCGGCGGGAAGGCCTACCGGCTGCTCGCCCTCGCGCTCGAGCGCGCCGGCAAGGCGGCCCTCGCCCGCTACGCGGCGCGGGGCAAGCAGTACCTGGTGCTCATCCGCGCGCGCGACGGGCGGCTGGTGATGCAGCAGCTCTTCCACGCGGACGAGGTCCGTCCGATGGACGAGGTCCCCGTGGACGACGCCCAGCCCAAGGACACCGAGATCCAGCTCGCGCTCCAGCTCATCGAGCAGACCGCGTCGGAGGCCTTCCGGCCGGAGCAGTACGAGGACGCGGTGAAGGCGCGCGTCGAGGCCGCGATCGCGAAGAAGGTGGAGGGCCAGGAGATCCAGGTCGCGGCGCCCGCCGAGCCGGCGGCGCAGGTGATCGACCTCATGGACGCGCTGAAGGCGAGCATCGACGCCGCGCGCGGCGAGAGCCGGCGCCCCGCGCGCGCCGCGCCACCCGCGGCCGACGCCGGAGAGCGCAAGGGGGCGAAGCGGGCGCGGCGGGACGCGGACGAGCGCGGCAAGGCCACCACTTCCCGCAAGTGACCCCGCCGTGCGATGGTGGGGCGCGTGTATCGCGCCACCGACGTCGCCCGGCTGCTCGGCCTGCCCGTCGCGGAGATCCGCCGCCTGGCGCGCGCGGGGTTCGTGATGCCGCGCCGCGGACCTCGCAACGAGCTCCGCTTCGCATTCCAGGACCTCGTCCTCTTCCGCGCCGCGGCCGAGCTCGTCCACGCGCAGGTGCCGCCGTCGCGCGTGCGCCGGGCGCTCGGCGACATCCGCGCCAAGCTGCCGCACGATCGGTCGCTCGCCGGGGTCCGGGTGCTCGCCGACGGGCGGAACGTGGTGGTGCAGGACGGCGGCGCGCGCTGGCGTCCGGACACCGGGCAGGTCCTCCTCGACTTCGAGGTGCGCGACGTCGCTCGCAAGGTCGCGCCGCTCGTGCGCTCCGGCCGGCCGCCGGGCGGCGCGAAGCTGGACGCGGACGCCTGGTACCGCTGGGGCTGCGACCTGGAGGACGGCGCGCCCGCGGAGGCGGTCGAGGCCTACCGGCGCGCGCTCGGGCTCGATCCGGACCACGCGGGCGCCCACCTGAACCTCGGGCGCCTCCTGCACGAGGCGGGCGATCCGCGCGCGGCCGAGTTCCACTACCGGCGCGCGCTCCCCGCCACCTCGCAGCGCGCGCTCGCGTCGTTCAACCTCGGCGTGGCCCTCGAGGACCAGGGGCTCGACGACGAGGCCCTGCTGGCCTACGCGCGCGCCATCGAGGCCGACCCCGCGCTCGCGGACGCGCACTACAACGCGTCACGCCTGCTCGAGCGGCTGGGCCGGAGCGCCGACGCGCTCCGGCACCTCGCCGCCTATCGCCGCCTCACCGACACCGGCGCCTGATCCCGGGGTCGCGTGGCGCCCCTGGCGCACCGAGCTCTTCCCCTACTCCCCGCCCCAGGGCGCTCGCGGCGGCCGCCGCGCGGCGCGCTGCTGATCCGGCTGCTGCTGCGGGTGGCGCGGGTCCTGCTCCCACTTCATGCCGAGCGCGGAGATCGCGTTCCGGCTGGCGAGCAGGTCCGACTCGGCCAGCACCTCGGTGTCGGAGAGCCACTTCTTGAGGCGCGCGTCCTCGCCCGGCGTCTCGTCGCGCCAGCGCTGGAGATCCGCGCGCTGGCTGCGCTGGGCGAACTCGACCTGCTGCAGGAACGCGTGGTCGAAGTCGGCGCCGGACTTGCCGCGGAGCTGCTTCATCATCGCGTCGTGAGCGTCGCGCTCGTTCTTCGGGCCCGACATGTCCTTCGGCTTGCCGCCGCGCTCGGCGACGATCGTCCCGAGCTCGCGCTCGACGCGCGCGTGGTCGTCGACGAGCTTCTTGCCGAGGTCCTTCACCTGGCTCGACGCGCCCCGCTCCTGGGCCAGCCGCCCGAGCTCCTGCCCTTCCCGGCTGCGCTGCTCGAGCGTCCCGAAGATCTGCTTCTGGCGATCGTCGATCCGCTTCGCCGCGTCCTGCGGTGCCGCGCCGGGTCGAGCCGGCGCCGGCGCCGGCGCCGGGCGCGGAGCGCCGCCCGGGCGCTGCTCGGGGGCCGGCGGCCAGCGAGGCACCTGCGCGCCCGCCGCCCCGGCAGCGACGAGCGCCGCTGCAGCGAGCGCGCCCTTGATCCTGTAGGTCATGATTCCTCCTCCTGGGAAGAATCTGGACCCTCTTCGGGGGCCGCGGGACCCCTCGGCTGAACGGGCGGACGCCCGTGGACGGGACGGCGGGGCGACTCGCGCGATCCGCCTCGGCGCGCGCAGCGAGCCCGGGCCGGGCGGCGCAGGGGATTCGGGCGCAGCTCCGGCTCACGCGCAACGAGTGGCCGGGGGTGCGACGGGGCGCGGGGCCCGCCGGGCTCGGCGGGGCGCCCGCGCCGCGCGCCGCTACAGCTTGACCTGGATCTCGTACCGCCGGTTCTTCGCCTTCTTCGCGGCCGTGTCGTCCGGCTTCACGAGCAGCTTCTTCGAGCCCATGCCGACCGACTCGATCTCCTCCTTCGGCACGCCCTTCGCGACGAGCTCGCGCTCGACGACCGCCGCGCGCTTCGCGGAGAGCTCGTCGTTGTGCTTCGCGTTGCCGCTCGAGTCCGTGTGGCCGGACACGACGAACTTGAAGTTCTTCACGCCGGCGCCGTTGAGCTGCTTCTTGGCGTCGATGAGCACGTTGGAGAGCCGCTGCATCTTGGCGTCGCAGCCGGGCTCGAGGACGTCCGTGTCCGTCTTGAACGAGCACTGGTTCTTGCGGCCCTCGTCGAGCAGCCGCTTGTTGATCTGCTTCTCGAGCTTCCCGACGGTGGCGTTGCCCGCGGCCTTCTTCGCGACGTCCCAGGGCGTCTGGGCCGAGACACGGGTGGCGCCTGCGAGGGCGAGGATGGCGAGGGCGATCGTGACATGACGCATCGTGAATGTCCTCCGGTTGGGCCCGGATATTGAGCCGGGTCTGGCCCGCATGCAACCCGGGCGCGGCCCCCCGCCGGGGCTGCGGACCTCCAACGACAGCGGCGCCGCGCGCGCACACGCGGCGGGAACCACGGGCGGGCCGGTTCGAGGTCGAGGTCGAGGTCGAGGTCGAGGTCGCACCGCCGTCACCTTCCCGTTTCGCTCGCGGCGCGCGTGGATCGCGCGGCGCCCCGTCCGTCCGGTGGACGACCGCCGCCGTGCGCGCCCGCAGGAGGAGCCGTGCGAGACCGGTCCTTCCCTCTCCTGAAGGCGCACCGACGCAGCCGTCGGCGTGCTCCGCACCTCGGCGGCTCTTGGTCACGCGGGGTGCAGGCCGCGCGCGGCGAGCGGCCTTTCGCCGCCTCTCGCCCGTGCGCATGCTGTTCGCGACGAGGAGGCACTCATGGCGCGAACGAGGTCGCAGACGACGACCGATCACGAGACGATCCGGAGGTGGGTCGAGGAGCGCGGCGGCTGGCCGGCGGAGGTGACGTCGACCGCACGCGGCGCCCCCGGTACCGGGATCATCCGCATCGACTTCCCCGGCTACTCCGGCGAGGGGAAGCTGGACCGCATCGAGTGGGACGACTGGTTCCGGAAGTTCGACGAGTCGGGCCTGGCGTTGGTCTACCAGGACACCACCGCCGGCGGCGAGCAGAGCAACTTCAACAAGCTCGTGGCGAAGGAGACCGCGCAGGCGCGCGCGACCGGACGGCGAACCCCCCGCGCCTCTGCCGGCGCGGCGCGGAAGGGCCGCGCGGCGGGTGCGCGCCGCGGGCGCACGGCCACGGCCGGCCAGGGCCGCGCGGCGTCCCGCACCACCAAGCGGCGCGGTGCGGCGGGCCGGACGAAGGCAGCGGCGC
>NZ_JAKZLF010000068.1 GCF_022808855.1 Anaeromyxobacter soli | reverse complement strand
GTTATGCGGACTCCGGCGTTATGCGCAGCGGCCTCCGCGATCGCGCGCAGGCGTGAGATCCCGGCGGCGGTTCGTCCCCATAATCAGGCCGCCGCCGAGGTGGCGTCGTGAGCCGGCGACCTGCCCTAGCCTGCGAGCGGATGGAGCAACTGGGCGTCCGCGCCCTCGCCGACGTGGAGCTGCTCACGATCCTGCTCGGGCCGACGGCAGGCACGAACCCGACGCACGACGCAGCCCAGCGGCTCCTCGATGCACTGCCGCTGTCGCAGCTCGCCTGGGCGTCGGCGGATGAGCTCCGCCAGCACCCAGGCATCGGGCCGGCGCGCGCCGCAGCGATCGCCGCTGCCTTCGAGCTGGGCCGCCGGGGAGCGTGGGCGCCGCCGAAGCGCGGCGAGCGGGTCCTCGATCCGAGGCGGGTCTACGAGCTGATGCGGCCCCTCGCTCACGCGGAGCGCGAGGAGTTCCACACGATCCTGCTCGACGTCCGGGGGCGCCTCATCAAGACCGTGAAGGTCGCCGAGGGCTCGCTCACACAGTGCCCTGTGTCGCCGCGGGACGCGCTACGCGAGCCGGTGCGGCTCGGCGCGCACGGAATCGTCTTCGTCCACAACCACCCGAGCAGCGGGGACCCAAGCCCAAGCGCAGACGACGCCGACCTAACCGAACGGCTGCGCACCGCCGCAGACGTTGTGGGCGTGCTCGCCCGCGACCATGTCATCGTCGGAGCGAGTGGCTACTACTCGTTCGTCGAGGCGGGGCGGTGGCGCAGGTAAGGAGCTTGACCGAATTAATCGAGTGATCAATTCTGCTGCCCGGTATGAGCACGCCGCACCGGCGCCCGCGCGCACGTCCGGCTCCCGCGCCCGTCGGGGACGAGACGCGCACGCGGATCCTCGACGCGGCGGAGCGGCTTTTCGCCGAGCGAGGCATCGAGACGGTCTCGGTCCGCTCTGTCCTTGCCGCTGCCGGCGTGAACGTCGCTCTGGCCCACTACCACTTCGGGAGCCGTGAAGGGCTCATCGCCGAGCTGCTTCGGGTCCGGGTGGCGCCCCTCATGGCCGAGCTGTCCCGCGCCGTCGAGGAGACGGATGCGAGAGGCGCGGAGGCGACGCTCGAGGACGTGCTCCGCGCTTACTTTGTTCCGGCGGCGCGGTGGACCGCGGAACGGCCCACGCTGAGCCGGCTCATCGCGCAGCTCCAGTCCGCGCCCAGCCCCGAGATCCGCACCGTGGGCGACGACGCGGTCCGCGGAGTGATGAACCGGCTCGCGGCCGCGGTGCTGAGGCGACTCCCCACCGGCCTATCGCGGAAGCAGGTGTTCTTGCGCTTCATGCTCGCGGTGGGCGGCCCGGCTTTCCTCGCGCGCGGGTGGGAGCGCCTGCTCGACTCCGCCCGGCGGCGGGTCGACTCCGACGTGAGCTTCGACCCCGCGATGGTCGCCGAGGAGTTCGTCGCGTTCGCCGCGGCGGGCCTCCGCGCCACCAGCGGGGCCGCGAGGAGGGGGAAGCCGTCGTGATCGAGACCCTGGAACCCACGGTGCTGCCCATCGACGCACGGACCGAGCTGCCCGCGGCCGCGGGCGGAAAGGCCCACGGCCTTCGCCACATCCTGCGCGCGGGTCTCACCGTTCCGCCCGCCTGGTGCGCCCTCCCCGGCGCCGGGGAGGGCGCGCTGCGCGCCCTCGTAGACGCGCTCGAGCAGCGCGGGATAGAGCGGGTGGCGGTGCGCAGCTCCGCGTCCGACGAGGACGGCGGGATCCACAGCTTCGCGGGGATCCACGACACGCTCCTGTCGGTGCCGGTGGCGGGGCTGCGCAACGCGGTCGCGGCGGTTGCGGCTTCCCCGCTCTCGGACCGGGCGCGGTCGTACCGGCGCGAGCGCGGCCTCGTGCCTCCCGGCGGTCCCTGCGCAGTGGTCGTCCAGCAGATGCTGGAGCCGGAGTGGTCCGGGGTGGCGTTCGGCCGAGAGGGCGGAGTCCTCGTCGAGGCCGTCGAGGGGCTCGGAGAGGTGGCGGTGAACGGAGACGCGACGCCGGAGGCCATCGAGCTGGTGGGTGACGGAACGTCGTGGCGGATCGAGCGCCGCTGGCCACGGCGCCAGCCGGAAGCGCTGCGCGCCGACGCGCACGGCATGGTCCGGGTGCCGCTGCGCGGCGCGCGCGCGGAGCTCCCTGCCGCCCTCGCGATCGAGATCGCGGCGGGCGTCGCGGTGCTCGAGCAGTATCGTGGCGTGGCGCTCGACGTGGAGTGGGCCGCCAGCGGTGGACGCGTCGCCTTCCTGCAGGCTCGGCCGCAGACGCGCCCGCTCGAGGACGCGGCGCTGCCGCCCGGCGAGACGTGGACCCGCACGAATGTGAGCGACACGTTCCCCGAGATCGCGAGCCCGACCGCGCGCACGTTCGGCGTCGCGGTGCTGGACCGGCTCATGCACGACGTCTACCGGCGCATCGGCCTCCCCCTGCCCGCCGCGCTACCCCTCGCTGCCTGCGTGGCCGGCCGACTCGTCTTCAACGAGCGGGTGTTCTTCGGCGCGAGCGACGCGATCGGTATCCCGCGCTCGTGGGGTCAGGTGATGACGGGCGGCACGGGGACCGGCTCGAACGCCTACGTCCCGCCCGACACGCGGAAGCTCGTCCGCCACCTGGGGATCGTGCTCCGAATCGCGCGCTTCGCCAGCGGGGCCGAGGGCTGCGCCCGCGCGCACATCGGCTCATTGCGCACCCGCTACCGCGAGCGGACCGCGGCTCCGCTCGAGACGCTGGGTGACAACGAGCTCATCGAGCTCGCGCGGCAGTGGCAAGGCGAAGTCGATGAGGCACTCCTCGTGGTGATGCGGGTTGCGTTCGCCTTCCAGCAAGCCATGTCGGCGGGGGCGATGGCGCTCCGGGCCCACCCCGCCCCGGCGGCGCTCCTGGCGCGGGTCCTTGATCCCGAGCTGGTGTCGGTGAGCACGGAGCAGCTCGAGGATCTCGTCGAGCTGGCGCATGCCCTCCGGGGGTGGCAGGGCGCCAGGGGGTTCCTCGCGGATATCGGAGAGGAGCACGCGCGACGGGACCACTGGCGGAGCCGCCTCCCCGCCGCGCTCTTCGGGCGAGCCGAGTCATGGCTCGAGCGGTACGGCCACCGCGGGCCGTACGAGTCGGACGTCGCACAGCCGCGCTACGCGGATGACCTCCGCCTCCTCGCTTTCGCACTTAAGCCCCTTGTCGACGCGGCCGCGGACCCGGAGCCGCGCGAGGCGCGGCGGGCGCGCCGCCGCGCCGACGCAGCCGCGGCGTGGCGAGAGGTCACCGGGGCCCACGGGGTCCTGGTCCGGTTGCGCGTGCGCGGCCCGGCGCGCCGTCTCGCCCGGCTCATGCTGGTGCGTGAGGAGCTGCGTTCTGCGATGAGCCTCCACACATACTTGGGGCGGAGCATCGGCCTCGAGCTCGGTCGAAGGTTGGTCGGCCGCGGTCAGATCGACGCCGCGGCCGACGTGGCGCACCTCGAGTGGGCGGAGCTCCAGCGTGCGGTCCGCGATCCCGGCTTCGACGCCCGCGGCGTGATCGCCCGCGAGCGCGCCCGCGTTGCGGCGTGGCGCCGCATCGACGTGCCGGCCTCGTTTCGCAGCGAGGACGTCGCGTCGTTTCCGCGCCGCGGGGCACCGCCGCCCGGCTCGGACGCGGTGCTGCGAGGCACCGCGGTCAGCCCAGGCGAGGTGCTCGGACCCGCCTGCGTGCTGCGCACGCCCGCCGACGAGGCGAAAATGCGGACCGGGGGCATCCTGGTGGCGACTACAACGGACCCGGGCTGGACGCCCATCTTCGCCCGGGCCGCCGGCGTCGTCGTCGAGCTCGGTGGCGTTACGAGCCACGCCGCGACGGTCGCCCGCGAGTATGGCTTACCCTGCGTGTCAAACGTTGACGGGGCAACCCGGCGGGTCCGCGATGGCGATCTGCTCCGGGTGGACGGAACGCACGGGACCGTCGAGGTGCTGCGACGGGAGGATGAAGCGGATCGGTGCACGCCGTCTTGAGCGACGGGGAGCCTTTCAGCGCGCGGAGCGCCCCGCGTCTTCCGCGCGAGCTGGCCCGTCGACGACGGCGCGACCGCGGTGCCGACGGCGGGCTCTCACCAGGCCGGCGTCCAACAGCTCCGGCGTACTGCGCCTCCATGCATCAAAGGCGGTGCTCTCGCTGGAGCGACTCGAGGAACGCAATTAGTTCGTCCCTCTGCTTGGAGCTGGTCCGGCGACCTCGACCGAGGCGAGGCAGGGCGGCGAGCGTCCTCCGCTTCAGCTCCGCGTCGGCCTCGACGTAGCCGTGCGTCGTCTGCACGTCCTCGTGTCCCAGGAACAGGGCGATCGCGGCCAGGTTCATCCCGGACTGGAGCAGGTGCATCGCCGTCGTGTGCCGGATCGTGTGCGGCGACACCTTTCGCCCCACGAGCGAAGAACAGGTCGCCGCAGCGCGCTTCACCGCCTCCCGCAGCCGCGCGTGGGCACCCGAGCGCGTCATCGCGCCGCCGGCGCGGTTGGGAAAGAGCACCGCCGGGCCGTCGCCGAGGTCGCGATCCCAGCGCCGCAAGACGGCAGTCGTCTGGGGGGAAAGGACGACCACTCGTTCCTTGCGCCCCTTACCGTGGATCTTCACTATCCCGAGCTTCGGCGCGAGGTCGGCGTCGGCCCTGCGCATCCCGACGAGCTCGGAGACCCGCGCGGCCGTGTCGTACGCGGTCATGAGCATCGCGTGATCGCGGCGACCGCTCCAGGTGGATGGGTCGGTGGCGACGAGGACCGCCTTCATCTCCTCCTGCGTCAGGTACCCGACGAGCTTCTTGTCGAAGCGCTTCGTGGGGATGGCAAGGACCCGCTGCGCGATGGGGAGCGCCTGCACGTCGTGCACCGCCACGTACCGGAAGAACGACTTCACCGCGGCGAGCCGCGCGTTGCGCGTCAGCGGGCCGCTGCCGCGCTCCGCCTCGAGATGGCGGAGGAACGTGAGGATCGTGGGAGCGTCGAGATCCGAGATCTCCAGCGACAGCGCTCTGCGCTTCCGCCGCCGGAGGCAGAAGGCGATGAGCAGCCTGAACGTGGAGGCGTAGCTCGCGATCGTATTGTCGCTGACCCGCCGCTCGACCTTGAGATGCTGGACGAAGTACTGCTGCAGGAGCCTGCCGAGCGTGCTGGCATCCGGGCCTCTCACGCGTCGCCCCTCGCCGCCTGCATCGCGGCAAACCGCTCGGTGTGACCGGTGACGAGGTACAGCAGCTCGGGGACCGCGGACAGGTACCAGTACGTGCTCGCCGGCGTCTTGTGCCCCATGTACGCGCTGAGCGCCGGGAGCTCGACGTCGACGTCCTTCCCCGCCCTGATCCACTCGAGGAACTTCCGGACGGCGAAGGAGTGCCGCATGTCGTGCACGGTCGGGAGCGGGCACTGCTTCCACCCCAGTGCGCGTCGGATCTTGCAGAACGCCTTGTTGACGTACTGATACTGGACCCGCGTGCCACGCGTCTCGGTCAGGAAGAACGCCGCAGCGCGCGGGGCGGGATGACGAGCATCTCGCCTGGCCTCGTAGCGGCCCAGAGCCTCCATGACCGACGGGTGAAGCGGGATCTCCCTCGACGATTGCCCCTTGTCTCTTCGCACGATGAGAGTCCCACGACTGCGGTCGACGTCGGACCGATCGAGCGCCAGCGCCTCTCCGACGCGCAACCCCGTGGCGTAGAGGAGCCCAAAGAGCGTCCTGTAGGTCCACGGCCGCAGGCCGGCCGTCGGCGTGAGCGCGCGCGTGCCGGCGAGCAGAGCCGTGATCTCCGCGCCGGCATAGATGTACGGCCGTCTTCTCCCAAACGGCCGTCCGAGATAGCCCGGAGGTGGAACCACCGTGTCGCGCCGGGTGCAAGCGGCGACCGCCAGGAAGCGGCGAACGGCCTCGTAGCGCCAGGCGGCGTACTTCGGTGATCCGTTGCGGGCGGACCTCGCCCAGTCGATGACGAGGGGGAGCGTGATCTTCCGCCTGCGCCTCGCGTCCATTGCCCTTGCGAAGAGCAGCACCTCCTCGCGCTCGCTGCGCAACGCGTAGCCGAGCTTCCGCCGCAGGGTGAAGTACTTCTCCGCGGCGACCTCAAGTGGTTCTGGGGTGGACATCGGTCGGCTCCTCCGGCCAGGGGCACACCGCCGCGCGCAGCCGTTCGAGGTCCACGCGCGTGTATCGAACCGTCGTGTCGATCGCCCGGTGCCGCATCACGTCGGCGATCGCCTTGAGCGGCTGTTTCGCCGCGACGAGGTGCGTGGCGAGCGTGTGCCGCAGCACGTGCGCGCCGTTCGACGAGTGCTCGACGCCGGACCTCCTGAAGGCCCTCGCCACCAGCCCCGACACGCCAGACGTGGTAATGCCCGCGTCATACGGAAACCGGAGGGTGACGAAGAGCGCGGACGTCGCGACGTTCGGACGCCCATGCCGGACGTACCTGAGGATCGCCTCGCGCGCTTCGTCGGGGACCGGTAGCTCGAAGGCACGCCGCGACTTGCTCCGCTGGACCCTGAGGATCCCGGTCCTTCCGTCGAAGTCGTGGATCGTCAGCTTCGCGACATCGGCACGCCGGAGGCCGACTTGTCCGAGCAGGAGGACGATGGCGAGGTCTCGCATCGCGAGGGGCTCGCGGCGCATCAACGGGGCGAGGAGCGCGCGCATCTGCGGCACGGTCAGCGCCTTCCTCGATGACAGGGCACTGACCACTCTCGGTCCCTTCAGCATCGCGAGCGCCTTCGTCGTGTCGACGCCACGCGTCTGGAGGAAACGGAGGAAGTCGCGGACGGCTCCCACCGTCCGGTGGACCGTGTGCGGCGACCGCGTCGCCACGAGAGTGGACACATGGCTCTGCAGCGCGACCCCGGTCATCCGCGCCGGTTCGAACCGCCCCCTCGGCATCAACGCCTGCAGCACGGACGCGAGGGTGCGCCGGTTAATGGCCCGCGTCTCCGCGCTCAGCCCCTTCACCTCCGCCATGTACTCGTCGTAGGCGGCGAGCTCATCCGCGAACGGCAAGCGTCTCGGCTCGCTCGCGAGCCCTGCCCGGATCAGGATCGGCAGCAGGTGCGGCATGCAGCTGTAGAAGTTCGCGCTCGCCGCCGCCTCGCGATGGGGACAGTGGCACGACGCGCAGTGCGTGCGCGCGAAACGCCGGAGGCCCGGCAGCGTCCGGTCCCGCCGCGCAAGCTGGCGGCGCTCGATGCTGTAGGTGACGTGTCGCGCCGCTCGCACGTAGCCCTGGATCGTGCTCGGGCAGTAGCCCTTCTCCTCGAGATGCCGGGTGAGCTCCTCAAGCACCGGCGCGAGGGGGCCCGCCGAGATGAACTCGGCGAGCCCGCGCCTGCGCGAGAAGTAGCTGCCGGCTCGTGACATGCGGCGCAGCATTGCACCGCGGAAAGCGCGGGCACCATGGCGACTCCACCACCATGCCCGTCAGTGACGGCGTACGTTACGCTATCAGTGCGGCTATCGAACGAAGTCACCTCCGCCAGCGCCCCGCCTCGACGAAGCTGTAGTAGCCGCTTGCGGCCACGATGACGTGGTCGCGGGCCAGCACGCCCACGAGGTCCGCGGCGGCCCGCAGCCGATCGGTGAGATCAGCGTCGTCCGCGCTCGGGCTCGGGTCGCCGCTGCTCGGATGGTTGTGCACGAACACCACCCCGTGTGCGCCGATCCGGACCGGCTCACGCAGCGCGTCCCGCGGAGACACTGGGCACTGCGTGAGAGAGCCCTCGGCGATCTTCGCCGTCTTGATGAGCCGCCCGCGCACGTCCAGGAGCACCGTGTGGAACTCTTCCCGCTCGGCGTGGGCGAGGGGCCTCATCAGCTCGAAGACGCGCGCAGGATCGAGAATTCGCTCTCCGCGCTTCGGCGGCGACCATCCCCCGCGCCGCCCGAGCTCGAATGCGGCCGCGATCGCCGCCGCCCTCGCCGGGCCGATGCCGGGCTGCTGCTGCAACTCCTCCGGCGGTGCCCAAGCGATCTGCGACAGGGGCAACGCGTCGAGCAGCCGCTGGGCCGCATCCCGGATCGAGCTCACACCTGCGGTAGGCCCGAGCAGGATGGCGATCAGCTCGGCGTCGGACAGCGCACGCAGTCCCACCTGCTGCATACGCTCGTGGCAGGCCGCGGCGGATCGCTTGCTCACGACCGCACCTCGACCGCCGCAGCGTCCCGATTATGCCGACTCCGAACCGCACGAATCGCACGCCGACGCGGGGTTCCGGTGGGCGCTCCGCATAATGCGAAGGTCCGCATAACGCCGCT
>NZ_JAKZLF010000067.1 GCF_022808855.1 Anaeromyxobacter soli | reverse complement strand
CGCGGCGGTGAGCGCCGCGCGTCCAAGCGCCATCAGATGCGCTCCGGGGCGTCGACGGTCCGCTCGTCGCGGACGTTCCCGGTGTTCAGAGTACCGGCGGGCTCGAACAGGAGCACCTCGACCTCGCGCTCCGCCACCGGCCGGTGCTCGACGCCGCGGGGGACGACGAGGAGCTCTCCCTCCCGCAGCTCGATGGAGCGATCGCGGAGCTCCATCCGCAGCTCGCCGCGGACCACGAGGAACAGCTCGTCCTCGCGCTCGTGCTGGTGCCACACGAACGGCCCAGCGAGCTTCACCACCTTCACGTGCTGGCCGTTCAGCTCCGCGACGACGCGCGGGTGCCAGAAGTCGTCGACGAGCGCGAGCTTCTCCGCGAGGTTCACCTTCTCCATGCGCATCCATCTAGCGGGCGCGCCGCCCTAGAGCCACTCGTCGAAGAGCGACGCGGCGTCGCGCGCCACGTCCACGACCGGGTCGCGGCGCGACCACTCCTCGCGCGTGATCTCCTTCGAGCGGGCGAGGTCGGCGCGCAGCGTGCGCTCGAGGTGCCCGGCGAGCGCGGGCGAGTCGGCCACGACCGAGCCCTCCTCGAGCCGGTCGAAGCTCAGCGGGTCCATGTTGGTCGAGCCGATCGCCACCCAGCGGTCGTCCACCAGCACGGTCTTCGCGTGCATCATGCTCGGCTGGTACTCGTAGATCCGCACGCCTGCGGCGAGCAGCTCCTCGTAGCTCGCGCGCTGCCACCTCGCAGCCCGACCGCCTCAGCGCGTCCCGCTGCGCGTCGTCGAACTTCAGCGAGCCGAACGGGTCGACGACGATGCGGCACTCGACCCCACGCGCGCGCCGGAGCAGCGCGTCGGTGATGCGGCGCGAGGGGCCCTCCGCGCCGCGCCAGATGAAGCTCACGATGTGCACGTGACGCCTCGCCGCCGCGATGTCCTTCACCATCGCGTCGAAGACGGCGCCGTTCTCGATGGGCGTGAGCTCGTTCCCGGCGACGAGCCGCGCCCCGGTCTCCGCCTCGAGGCGCGCGTCCAGGGCGGCGGGTGGCGCCGGCGCGACGCGCGCTTCCGGGTTCGCGCGGCAGGCGCCGGCGAGGAGCGCCGCCGTGGCGAGCCACGCCGCGCGGCGGTCGAAGGGCCTCATCGCCCTCACGCTAATCACGCGACCGGGCGGGACGTGGTCTGGGCGCCAGGCGGGGCTGTGGGAGGAGGTCGGCGCCACGCGGCCGCGGCGAATGAACGCGGCTCCTGACGGAGCAGGGGCCCGCCCAGGGAGCACGCGGGCGGGCGCCGCGCGGTAACGTGGAGCGCGCGCCGTCCGGGGAAGCCCGCGGCCCTCACCGAAGGAGACGAGGATGACCTCACGCAGCCTGCCGCTCGCGGTGGCGGCGCTCGTTGCAGCCGCCCTCACGTCCACGGCCTCGGCCGACGAGGGCCACATCCTCCGCTGTGGAACCGGTGTCCACGCCGGCGAGGCGGAGGGGCTCGTGCCGCTGCCGCAGGGGGACGTCTTCTGTCCGCTCGTCGCCGATCCGAAGGCGATCCGCTCCTTCGTGTCGTATCTGTGGGGCAAGTTCCCGACGAGCGAGCAGACGCTGCACCTCGGCTCGATCGGCGTGGGCGACGGCTTCGCGCTCTTCCGGCTCGGCGGTCCCCGTCCCGGCGAAGGGCTCCAGCTCGGGCTGGAGGCCGCCGTGTTCGCGCAATTCGACCTCGACTCCCCGAGCGACGACCTCCTGAACGCGGACTACCTCGTGGGCCTGCCGCTGACGTACCGGTACGCCGGCTTCTCGGCGCGCGCCCGCGTCTACCACCAGAGCTCCCACCTCGGAGACGAGCTGCTCCTCCGCGCCGACAGCGAGATCCAGCGCGTGAACCTGGCGTTCGAGTCCGTCGAGCTCGTCCTGTCGCAGGAGCTCGGGCCGCTCCGCGTCTACGCGGGCGGCGAGTACCTCGTGAACCGCAAGCCGAGCACGCTCGACCCGAAGCTGGTCCACGCCGGCGCGGAGGTGCGGGCAGGCCCGACGCGCGGGCTGCGGCTCGTGGCGGCGGCGGACGTGAAGTCCACGGAGCAGCAGGAGTGGAAGCCCGCCGTCAGCGTCCGCGCCGGCGTGGAGGCGGCCTGGTGGCGCAGCGAGGGGCACCCGCCGCGGATCTGGAGCCTCCTCGGTGAGTACTACGACGGGCCGTCGCCGTACGGGCAGTTCTTCCTCGAGTCCACCCGCTACGCCGGCGTGGGGTTCCACGTCCAACTCTGACGCCGCGCCGGCTCACCGGTGCGTCAGGGCGCTCGCCGGCGACGGTTCCGTGCCTCGCCACGTCATGGCCAGCCCGGCGGTCTCCGCGCGGCCAGGCGCCCGCCTGGCGTCCAGGCTCGCTTTCGCTTGACATAGGGGAGGGGGGTATCTAGATCCGGATCGGCGGGCATACGCCCCGGGGGTATCCGCGGGCGGCCGAACGGAGGCAGGAGATGGACGTGAGCGAGGTGGCGGTCGTGGCGGGCGGAGTGGCCGCGATCGGCTGGGTGAACTGGTACTTCTTCCTCGCCGAGCGGCGGAAGGCGGCGGTCGCCGCCAAGGTGGGCGCGACGGGCGTCCAGCAGGCGGTGATCCGGGTGGAGGGGGGCTACTCGCCGGCGCGCGTGCGGCTGCGGGCCGGTCAGCCCGCGCGGCTCGTCTTCGATCGCCGCGAGGACTCGAGCTGCTCCGAGGAGGTGGTCATCCCGGAACTCGGCCTCCGGCGCTTCCTCCCCGCCCACCAGCGGACCAGCGTCGATCTGCCGGCGCAGCGCGCCGGGACGTACGAGTTCACCTGCGGCATGGGCATGCTCCGCGGCAGCCTCGTCGTGGAGGAGGAATGACCATGGACGCCACGACGAGGACGGTGGCGCGCGCCGGCGAGGCCGGCGCCGGCGCCCCGACGCTGAAGGTCGCGCCAGCGCGCCTCACGGTCCAGGTCTCGGGCATGACCTGCGCCGCGTGCCAGGCGCGCGTGCAGAAGGCGCTCGCGAGCGCGCCGGGGGTGCTCGACGCGAACGTGAACCTCATGACGGCCGAGGCGACGATCGCCTTCGACCCGAGCGCGGCCTCCGCGGAGGCGCTCCTCGAGCGCGTCCGCTCGACCGGCTACGGCGCGACGCTCCCGCTCGCCGGCGGCGACGCGCTCGCCGAGCAGGACGAGGCGCGCGTCCGCGAGTTCCGCGAGCTCCGCGGCAAGGCCCTCGCCTCGCTCGCCGCCGGCGCCGTCGCGATGGTCGCGTCGATGCCGCTCATGGCGACGCACGCGCACCTCGGCCTCGGCGCGCCGGCCGATCCGTTCATGCGCTGGAGCATGCGGGTCCTCGATCCGACGCTCTCGCGCGCGCTCCCGTGGCTGTACGCCATCCCGCCGCGCGCGATCTCGTTCGGGCTCCTCGTCCTCACGACCGGCGTGATGGCCTGGGCGGGGCGCCACTTCTACACCCGCGCCTGGGCGGCGTTCCGCCACCACTCGGCGGACATGAACACGCTCGTCGCGGTCGGGACCGGCGCCGCCTACCTGCTCTCCGTCATCGCCACGCTCGCGCCCGGTTTCTTCCTCGCGCGCGGCGTCCCGCCCGACGTCTACTACGAGGCGGTCGTCCTCATCATCGCGCTCATCCTCGTCGGCAACACCCTCGAGGCGCGCGCGAAGCGCCAGACCTCCGCCGCGCTGCGCGCCCTCGTGCAGCTCCAGCCGAAGACCGCGCGCGTCGTGCGCGACGGCGCCGAGGTGGACGTGCCCGTCGAGCAGGTCGAGCACGGCGACACCGTGGTGGTGCGGCCGGGCGAGCGGATCCCGGTGGACGGGGAGGTCCTCGCCGGCGCGAGCGCGGTGGACGAGTCGATGCTCACCGGCGAGCCCATGCCGGTGGAGAAGGGACCGGGCGCGCGGGTCATCGGCGCGACGGTGAACGGCACCGGCGCGTTCCGCTACCGCGCGACGGCGGTGGGCGCGGAGAGCGTCCTCGCGCGCATCGTGAAGCTCATGCGCGACGCGCAGGGCTCGCGCGCGCCGATCCAGAAGCTCGCGGACCGCATCAGCGGGATCTTCGTCCCGGTGGTGCTCTCGATCGCCATCGCGACGTTCGTCGTGTGGTTCGTCGCCGCCGACGCCGCGCCCGCGGTGCGCGCCTTCGCGGCCGCGGTGGCCGTGCTGGTCATCGCCTGCCCCTGCGCGATGGGGCTCGCGGTGCCCACGGCGGTGATGGTCGCGACGGGCAAGGGCGCGGAGCTCGGCGTGCTCATCAAGGGCGGCGAGGCCCTCGAGCGGGCGCACGCGATCGACACGATCGTGCTCGACAAGACCGGGACCATCACCGAGGGCAGGCCGGCCGTGGTGGGGGTCGTCCTGCCGGAGCGTGCGGCGGTCGCCGAGGATCGGCTGCTGGCGCTCGTCGGGGCGGTCGAGCGCCAGAGCGAGCACCCCCTGGCGGCGGCCATCGCGGCGCACGCGGCGGCCGCGGGGGTCCCCGCGCTGGAGACGACGCGCTTCGAGTCGGCAACCGGCCGCGGCGCGCGCGGCGAGGTCCAGGGCCGTAGGGTCATCGTGGGGAACGAGGCGTTCCTCGCAGCCGAGGGCGTGGACACCTCACCGCTCTCGGAAGCCGCCGCGTCGCACGCCGCGGACGGGCACACCACGGTGTTCGCGGCGGTGGACGGCGCGCTGGCCGGGCTCCTCGCGGTCGCGGATCCGATCCGGCCCACCTCGCGCGAGGCGATCGCGCGCTTCCGCAGGATGGGGCTCGAGGTGGTGATGCTCACCGGCGACACGCGCCGGAGCGCGGAGGCGGTCGCCCGCGCGGCGGGCGTCCCGCGCGTCGTCGCGGGCGTCCTGCCCGAGGGGAAGCTCGCCGAGGTGGAGCGGCTCCAGGCGGCCGGGAAGGTCGTCGCGATGGTCGGAGACGGCATCAACGACGCCCCGGCGCTCGCGAAGGCAGAGGTCGGCATCGCCATGGGGAGCGGCACGGACGTCGCCGTCGAGGCGTCGGACGTGACGCTCATGCGCGCCGACCTGCGCGCCGTCGCGGACGCCATCGCGCTGTCGCGCCGCACGATGCGGACCATGCGGCAGAACCTCTTCTGGGCGTTCGTCTACAACGTGGTCGGCATCCCCATCGCCGCGGGCGCGCTGTACCCCGCGATCGGGCTCCTGCTCTCGCCCATCCTGGCGAGCGCGGCGATGGCCATGAGCAGCGTGAGCGTGGTCACGAACAGCCTGCGGCTGCGCCGCTTCAGGGGCGCGTGAGGCACGACATGGCGAAGAGCGCGAAGGAGGCGGTGGCCGTGGAGGCGCAGTGCCCGTGCGGCGCGGCGGAGCAGGTGGGGCCGGGCGGGAAGGCCGCCGCGGTCGATCCCGCCACGAAGGACGCGAATCTCAAGCGCCTGCGGCGCATCGAGGGCCAGGTGCGCGGGCTCCAGAAGATGGTCGAGGAGGGGCGCTACTGCGCCGACATCCTCACGCAGATCGCCTCCGTCCACGAGGCGCTCCGCGGCGTGGGGCGCGAGCTCATGCGCAACCACCTGAAGCACTGCGCGACGAACGCGATCCGCGCAGGGGGCGAGGACGCCGAGGCGATGTACGACGAGCTCGTCGAGCTCATGTACCGCAGCGCGCGCTGAGCCTCACCCCGGCCGGCGAGCGGCTCAGCGCGGTGTCAGGATGGCGGGCGACGTCCGGCCGTGCCCGTCGACGAGCGTGAGGAGGATCTGTCCGCGGTCGTTCACGCCTCCCACGTGGAGGATGCGCATGCCTGGGGGGAGCTCGACGAGGTCGCCGAGCCGCTCGAGCTTGCCGTTCCGGTACACGCACCCGTCCCCCGTCCCGAAGCCCGAATACAGCTGACCGACCGCGATGGTGCCGGCCCGGTTGATCCGGTCGAGGCTGATGCCCGCGGCGTCGCTCGGGCGATCGACGAGCGTGACGTCGCCGCTCGCGAGCTCGGCGAGGAACGCCTGCTCCGTCCACTTGAACCTGCGGTTCGCCGCGCCCACGACCTTCCCGTCGTCGCTCACGTCCAGCGCCACCGAGCCGGCGGGGACCGGCAGCTCGCGGGGCCCGCCCGCCTCGAACACGACCGCCTTGCCCTCACGGCTCCCGACGACGATCCCCGCCGCGTTGATGCCGCTCGCGGTGCTGGCAGCGGTGCCGCCCGGATCGAGATCCCGGAGCGTCGTCCCGTCGTCGACCGCCGCGTGGAGCGGGCCGGGCCCCGCCTCCATCCAGCCCGCCGCCCAGCCGTGAACGTTCAGCGCCTGCGGGGTCATCGCGCCGAGCGCGGACAGCACGGCGCCGTCCTCGAAGCGGTAGTACTTCCCGTCCTCGAGGGACACGACGAGCATGCCCTCGTCGTTCATGACCACCCCTCGCGCGCCCCGGTGGTCGGGGAGCGGAAGGGTCACGCGATCGGTCGCGGCGTCGTAGACGAACACCTGCGACTCGCAGCACTCGCTGGCGAAGAGCGTGCCCGCCACGTCGCCGCGTGCGTCGATGCCGCTCCCGGCGGTGAGGGTGCCGTCCGGATGGGAGAGGACCTTCAACGCGTAGGTGCCCGGGGCCCCGAGCGCGAAGCGCGCGGTGACGCTCGTCGCGGCCGTGAGGACGAGCGCGCAGGTGGTGGTCCCGCTGCACCCGCCGCCCTCCCATCCTTCGAAGCGCGAGCGGGCGTCCGGCGTCGCGGTGAGCGTCACCGTCGCCCCGCTCGCGAAGACGCCGGTGCACGCGGAGGCGGCGCAGCTCACGCCCGCGGGATCGCTCGTGACCTCGCCCTGCCCGTCGCCCGCGCGCACGATCGTGAGCGTCACGTTCGCCGGCGACGGCGTCGCCTCGAACGTCCCCGTCACGTCCACGTCCGCGTTCACCTCCAGCGGGCACGGCCCGCTCCCCGAGCACGCGCCGCCGAAGCCCTCGAACGACGCCTCCGCGTCCGGCACCGGCGTGAGGACCACCCGTCCGCCAGCCTTCACGGAGAGACTGCACGTCCGCTGGCACTTGCCGGCCGCGTCGCCCGTCACGTCAACCGAGCCCGGTCCGGTGAGCGCGATGCGCACGGCGTAGCTCACAGGCTGAGGGGGACCGCCGCCGTCCTTCCCGTTTCCTCCGCACGCCGCCGCGGCGAGCAGCACGGCTGCGAGCGCGAGCTCGTGTGCATGGCTCACGGTGCACCTCCCGAGCGCAGCTCGATCGTCCACCCCCGGGCGCGGCCGCTCAATCCGCCTGCGCAGGGGCACGGCCGGCCGCGCGGGCGCGCGTCCGCCGGGGGCGGGTGCCCGCGCCGTGCCCCACCCTGCCCGGCCGTCCGGGGCGGGTGTCCGGGGACCGTCCGAAGAGGCGGCGGGTTCTGGTAGACGTCCTGGCGTGTGGACCATCGTCCCGCCCGCGGGCGCGGCTCGCGCCCTCGCAGTCGCGGCCTACCTCGCC
The DNA here is from genome assembly GCF_022808855.1 of Anaeromyxobacter soli. GTDB lineage: Bacteria > Myxococcota > Myxococcia > Myxococcales > Anaeromyxobacteraceae > Anaeromyxobacter > Anaeromyxobacter soli. The sequence goes on along the minus strand of NZ_JAKZLF010000067.1, from coordinate 1,156 downwards.
GCCGTGCTCGCGTTCCTGCTGCTGCAGGAGATCGGGCTCCGCTTGCGCGACGAGGAGCAGCGCGCGTGGTGGGCGGGGACGGGGCGCGATCTGCTGAACGTCGCGGGGCTCGTCGCCATCTCCGGCGCGCTGCGGCTCCTGGGGCTGCGCTGGCCCGCGGCGCTGCTCGTCGGCGGGACGCTCACGCTCGCGATGTTCGGCGCCTCGGTGTTCGTGGCGACGCAGCTCGAGACGGCGCACCGGCGGCTGTGGGCGTTCGCGCTGGGGCTCGCCTTCGCATTGCCGGCGATCGTGTTCCTCGATCGCGTCGTGGCCGCGTTCGCCCTCGTCGCCGGCGCGCTGTTCCCTGGAGAGGTGGCGCCGCGAAACCCGGGCTGAAGTCCACGCGCGGCCGGCCCATGCAGCGAAGGTCGCACGGGCGCGAGCCGCGCGTGAGGCGGGGAGTGACTACCGGTGCGAGTGGTGCAGCGCGCGCCGCACCTTCGCGGCCACGCGCGCCTTCGGCGTCGGCTGCTCCGCCTGCTCCATCTCCATCGGGTGGTAGTCCGTCGGCTTGAGCTGCGCCGCGGTCACGCCGGCAGGGAGGTCCATGCCCACGTCGCCCGGCCGCTCGATGGTCGCCCACTTCGTCCTGACGATGCGCTTTTTCATGACCCCATGGTGCGCGCCCTAGGGCGAGCGGGTGCCGCGAAAGGCGGGGTCCGCGAGGAGGGGTTCTCCCCGGGGGGCTGCGCGGGAGCGCCGGGCGCGAACTGCTCGAAAGCCCAAAGGAAAAGGGGCTGCCGGTTTCCCGGCAGCCCCTCGAGCCTGCGAGCGTTCCCGCGGTCGTCACGAAGTAAACATCTCGTCGGACAGTGGCGAGGGAATCCCCGAAGAGCATCCGTTTCGCCCCGCCGAACGGTGAGCGATGGAGGCGCCCTGGTGGGCTTCGGCGCGCTCGCCACAGAAAGCGCGCCGATGGCAGCGAGCGCTCAACAGCTCATCCGACAGTGCGTTCAGATGTTTCGCGCAATCGAACGGACTCGACCCGGAACCAGTCAAGACATCGCTGACACTTTGCTCGGGATCTTGGCTTGTCTCCCGCGCTGACGAATCCGCTGCTCGGTGTTTACCCAGGTGACAGGTGGCATCACCGTGTTCTGGGCGAGGGCGTGGT
>NZ_JAKZLF010000066.1 GCF_022808855.1 Anaeromyxobacter soli | reverse complement strand
TCTCGACGAACTCCAGCTTCTGGCTCATGGCTCGCTGAACTTTCCAGGGCACGCCACAGTCGAGCAGCCACGACTGTCAGCGATGTCCTGACTCAAAAAGCGTCAGCGATGTCTTGGTACCGCACCCGTGGAGCGGTCACGTGGGGACGCGAAGGCAGGAGGCGTGCCGCCACGGGAGCCGAGGCCCGAAGCTCCTTTACGTACACGGTCGAACGAGGCGAGGTTCGCGGTTCGGCCCTCAGGACCGCGGTTCAGTTCTCTCGGTCCGGCAGGTGGGCGTGCTGGTTCGGCCCTCAGGACCGCGGTTCAGTTCTCTCGGTCCGGCAGGTGCTCCGATGTGGGACGCGAGCGCCGTCTGGCCGGAACCTTTAGGCAGTACGCCGAGATGGCCGGCCTGCGGCTTGACGCCACCCCGTCCAGTTGAAGATCATGCCGCGCCGCTCGTCCAGTGTGCTCGAGCGCCAGGTTGTGCGTGGCGGCGCCCGCTCACGTTCGCAGCCTCTGTTACTTCTGCCCCGAATGTCTGGACGCCGATGACGACGCGACTCTTGCCCGTGCTCTGGGCGCTGCTCCTCCTCCTGCCGGCCGCCCGCGCCGTGGCCGACACGGAGGAAGAGCTCACCGTGCTCAGCTACCACGAGGTCGCCGAGCCCGGCCAGGCGCTGGTGCCGCAGTACGCCGTCACGCCCACGGACTTCGTGAGGCAGATGGATTGGCTGCGGAACCACGGGTACCACTTCGTGAGCGTGGCCGACGTGCTGGCCGGCCGCGAAGGCAAGAAGCCGCTCCCGGACAAGGCGGTGCTCATCACCTTCGACGACGGCTATCAGTCCGTCTACGACCACGCCTGGCCCGTCCTCAAGATGTTCCACATCCCCGCCGTCATCAACGTCGTGGGGAGCTGGCTCGAGGAGAAGGGCACGGTGGACTTCGACGGGAAGCGGCTCCCCCGCGAGCAGCTGCTCTCCTGGCGCGAGCTGCGGGAGCTGTCCCAGAGCGGGCTCGTCGAGATCGGCAGCCACAGCTTCGACCTGCACCGCGGCATCCTCGGCAACCCGCAGGGCAACATGCAGCCGGCGACCACGACCCGACGCTACCTGCCGGAGGCGAAGCGTTACGAGGACGAGACCTCCTACCGCAAGCGCGTGCAGGCGGATCTCGAGCGCAACGACGCGCTCATCCGCCGCAACACCGGCAAGGCGCCCCGCGTGATCGCGTGGCCCTACGGCCGGTACAACAAGACGACGCGGGAGGTCGCGGAGCGGCTCGGCATGCGCATCGGCCTCACGCTGGACGACGGCGCCAACATGCACGACACGCCGCTCTGGGCGCTGCGCCGCATCCTGGTCGAGGGGGGGATGAAGCTGTGGGATCTGGAGCGCGAGATCACCATCCGCAACCAGAACCTCTCCGACAACGACCGCCCGCAGAAGATCATGCACGTGGATCTGGACTACGTGTACGACGCGGATCCCGCGCAGCAGGAGCGGAACCTCGACCGCCTGATCGACCGCATCGCCCGGATGGGCGTGAACGCGGTCTACCTGCAGGCCTTCTCCGATCCCGATGGGAACGGCTCGGCGGACGCCGTCTACTTCCCGAGCCGCAACATGCCCATGCGGGCGGATCTGTTCAACCGCGTGGCCTGGCAGATCCGCACCCGCACGCAGGTGAGGCGGCTGTATGCGTGGATGCCGGCGCTCTCCTGGGAGCTCCCGGCGAGCAACCCGGCCGCCCGCGACAGGGTCGTGACGCTGCCCGGGGAGAAGACCGGGCGCGTCGACATGGGGTACCTCCGGCTCTCGCCGTTCTCGGCGCGCGCGCGGCAGGCGATCCGGGAGATCTACGAGGACCTCGCGCGCGCGGCGCCCTTCGAGGGCCTGCTCTTCCACGACGACATCACGCTGTCCGACTACGAGGACGCGAGCCCCTTCGGCCTCAAGACGTACCAGGCGTGGGGGCTGCCCGCGTCGGTGCCGGAGATTCGCAAGAGCGACGACCTCATCGGCCGCTGGACCATCCTCAAGGTCAACGCGCTCGACGACTTCGCGATGGAGCTCGCCGACGTCGTGCGGGAGCAGCAGCCCACGCTGAAGGTCGCGAGGAACCTCTACGCGCGGGTGGTGCTGAACCCGAAGGCCGAGGTCTGGTACTCGCAGTCGCTCGACAACTCGCTCGCGCGCTACGACTTCACGGCCATCATGGCCATGCCGCTCATGGAGCGGGCGGCAGACCCGGGGACGTTCTTCCACGACCTCGTGAACGCGGTGAACGACCGCCCGGGGGCGATGAAGAAGGTCGTCTTCGAGCTCCAGTCCGTGGACTGGCGCGAGGACAACCGTCCGATCGACAGCAAGGAGCTCGCCGACCAGATCCGCAGCCTGTACGGCATGGGAGTGCAGCACGTCGGCTACTACCCCGACGGCCTCTTCAGCAATTCGCCAGCCACCGGCGTGATGAAGACGGTGCTGGACGGCAAGCCGAATGCCCCCGCGACGCGCTGAGAGGAGGGCCCGGTGACGGCTCACCCCGAGACGCTGTGGCACGGGCTCCTCGCCTTCGTCTTCTATTACCCGCTCTTGATGTCGTTCCTGTGGATGACCGGGGCGGCGCTGTTCTACTGGCGCTTCGAGCGGGCCGACACGGCGCGGGAACGGCCCCCCTCGACCCCGGGCGCTCCGCCGGTGAGCATCCTCGTCCCCTGCTACAACGAGGGCGAGAACGCGGAGGAGACGCTGAGCCACGCGCTCGCGCTCGACTACCCCGAGTTCGAGGTCATCGCCATCAACGACGGCAGCAAGGACGACACGGCCGAGGTGCTGGAGCGCATGGCGGCGCGGCACCCGCGCCTGCGCGTGGTGCACCTCGCGCAGAACCAGGGCAAGGCCATCGCCCTGCAGACGGGGAGCCTGCTCGCGAAGCACGAGATCCTGATCTGCATCGACGGCGACGCGCTGCTGGACAAGCAGGCCGCGCACTGGTTCGTCCGCCACTTCGTCGAGAGCGACTGGGTCGGCGCGGTGACCGGGAACCCCCGCATCCGCAACCGCTCGACGCTGCTCGGGCGGCTGCAGGTCGGAGAGTTCTCCTCGATGGTCGGCATCATCAAGCGCGCGCAGCGCAGCTTCGGCCGGATCTTCACGGTGAGCGGGGTCATCACGGCCTTCCGCAAGTCGGCCGTGCACCAGGTCGGCTACTGGAGCGCCGACATGCTCACGGAGGACATCGACATCACCTGGAAGCTCCAGCGCGCGGGCTGGGACGTTCGCTTCGAGCCGAACGCCCTGACCTGGATCCTCATGCCCGAGACGCTGAAGGGCCTGTGGAAGCAGCGGCTGCGCTGGGCCATGGGCGGCGCCCAGGTGCTGCTGAAGAACCTCGACGTCCTGCGTCACCCGAGCCAGAGCTTCCTGTGGCCGCTGCTGGTGGAGATGTGCGTCAGTGTGTTCTGGTGCTACTCGATGCTGCTCTTGACGGTGCTGTGGCTCGAGGGGATCGTGCTTCCCGGGGGCGCGCTGCCGGTGATACGTTCGCCCCTGAGCCCGCAGGGAAGCGGCGTCATCCTGGGCACTACCTGCCTGTTGCAGTTCGCGTTCAGCAAGTGGCTGGACAGCCGCTACGACCGCGGGCTCGGGCGTAACCTGTTCTGGATGATCTGGTATCCCTTCGCGTTCTGGATCATCAACACCGCTTCGATCGTCGTCGCTTACCCGAAGGTCCTCTTTCGCAGCCAGGGCAAGCGGGCTCGCTGGATCAGCCCGGACCGTGGCATTCGCTGATGTCGGATTGAACAAATGAGCGGTTCACTCATCATCAATGCGCGGGACCGCCTGCGCTGGCATCAGCGGCTCTGCTCCGATGCGTCCACCGTGCTCATGTGGGGAGCCTGGCTGAAGCTGTGGTACCCGGTGATGCGCTCCTTCTCCTGGGTGGCGGACATCAACGTCCTCTCCCAGCTCACGCTGATGAAGCTGGCGTCCGTGGGCGCGACCGCCGATGTCCCGCGGTACGCCATCGCGCTCGTCGGGACCTCGGGGACGCTGCTCCTGTGGAACCGGCTGCCGGCGCTGAAGGTGCGCACGCCCAACGTGCGCTCCGTGAGCGACTACGCCCGCCACTTCGAGCTGTCCGAGGACGAGATCCTGGCCGGCCGCGGCACCGCCGTGTGCGTGGTGCACCACGACGAGGGCGGCCGCATCATCCGCGTGGAGCGGCGCCAGCCCGCCGAGGCCTTCCGGCGCCACGATCCCGAGCCGCTCCAGGTCGAGCGGGCGGCCTGATCCGCGGCCGAACCTCCTGCAGGAGTGTCCCTGGCGCGCGCCGGCCCACGGCCGCGTACGCGGCGTGAGGGTCGGGATTCCTGCGAGCGCGCCGGTGCGCGCCGAGCTCCCGGGTCAGCCCGTCAGCTCGCGGTCGAACTTGCCCCGGAGGAACTCGCGGACCTGGGCGGACGGGCGACGCCGATCGAGATCGACGTTGCCCTGACCGGAGGCCTGCGGCTCGCGCATGGGCGAGACGACCAGCTCGGGCGCGGCGTCCCGACGACGATCCGCCGACGGGAAGTTCCGGACCTGCTCGCGCGCGACGCGCCACGCCTGCTGCACGGTCCAGGAGAGCGAGCGATCGAGGCGGACCGCCTCTTTCATGATCTCGCGCAGCGTCTCGTCGGGGAAGTACAGCGACTGTTTCTGTTTTTCGGTTCCGGCCATCCCTGCATTCCCTCCGCGGTGCTGTTCGCATCGTACGCGTGTCGACACGTTCGGCAACTCCGCGGCGTGCTTGCTTGATCGTAATCGTGGCTGCCCCGTCCGATCGGGGGAGTCGAGCGCCCTGCGCCTCGCGGTGCAGGCCACGAGCGAACGTCGCGCGGGCGAGCTCAGCGCCCCAGTGACAGGGCCTCGACCGCCTCGGGCCGAAAGCGGAGCCCGATGCCTGGACGTTCGGGGATGCGGGCGAGGCCGTCCGCGATCTGCAACGGCTCCTCGAGGATCGCGTCGGCCCAGTCGACGTACTCCAGGTAGTGGCACGTCGGCGTCGCCGCCAGCAGGTGCGCGCTGAGCTCCGGCAGCAGGTGGGACGACATCTCGATCCGGTGCGCCGCGGCGATCCCCGCCGCCTGGATCCAGCCCGTCACGCCGCCGATGCGAGCCGCGTCCGGCATCACGTGGTCGCAGGCACCGGCGCCGAGCGCCTCGATCATCGACTCGGGACCGTTGAAGTTCTCTCCGAGCTGTACGGGCACGGAGAGCGCCCTCGCGATCGCCGCGTTGCCGGCATAGTCGTCGTGACGGGTCGGCTCCTCCAGCCAGGCGATGCCCTCCGACTCGAGCGCGCGTCCGCGGCGGATGGCCTCCGAGACGGAGAGGGCCTGGTTGTAATCGACCGGCAACGCGATCTCGTCGGGGAGCCGCCCGCGGACCGCGCGCGTGACGGCGAGGTCCTCCTCGAGGGTCGGATGGCCGAGCCGCAGCTTCACGCTCCGGAATCCGCCCGCGAGGAGCTTCTCGGCCTCGTCCGCAGCAGCGTCCGGCGACATGAGGCCCAGCCCGCTCGAGTTGTAGGCGGGGATGGGCCTCGGCCTCGCCCCGAGCAGCGTTGCGAGCGGCGCGCCCGCGGCGACGGCGAGCGCATCCCAGATCGCGGCGTCGAGCGCCGACAGGGCCATGCGGACCACGCTCGCCACGCCCACGAGCGCGAACCGCCGGGCGAGCTTGGAGGCGATCTCGAGCGGCGCCGCAGGATCTCCCTCGACGACCGACACGGCGTCGCGCAGCACCGCGTCGATCGCCCGCGGCACGCTCCGGCGATAGCAGAACAGGTACGTGCGCCCGGTGATCCCCTCGTCGGTCTCGAGCTCGACGAGCAGCAGCGGGGCGCGGGTCACGGTCGCCGCGCTGGTGCCGAGGGGATACGTCATCGGAACCTCGACCGCGAAGGTGGTCACCCCTCTGATCGTCAGCGGCGGCAGCTCGGGGACGCTCGGCGCGGGCATGAGCGACGCTCCTCCAACGCGCGTGCATGAGCAGGCGCTGGGGCACGATCAAACGCGCGTGCCGGGTCGCTTGGGGTCACCCGAACGCACGCTCGAGCTGGGCACGTCGCGGTCGGTGGTCGGCGTGGAGGATCCGCCGGTGCACGTGGAGTCGCGAGGCATCCGCCGGGGAGGGCGTAAGAGATGCGGCCCGGCGGAGGGGAGCCGCCGGACCGCTTGATCTGCCTCACCAGGGGGAACGTCGCGCACGCAGTCGGTCGCAGGCGGCTGTCGTACATCCTCAGGTTACTGCGGCCTCGTGACGCAAGACATCCCGTGGCTCCGGGAGCCCCAAATGTGCGGCGAACCCCGCGCGATCCGGTGACCTTCTGTCGAACGCTGCGTTCGCGCCGCTCTCATGTGCGGCGTCTTGCCGCGTGGCTTGCGGTGGTGCGCGTTTGGGGCGTGTGGGCGTAATGTCCCCGAAGCATGGGACCCCCCGCGCACCCTCACGAGGCGGCATTCCAGGCCGTGACCGCCGCGTTCGCCTCCCTCGGGCGCGTATGCCTCGCACTCGACGTCGAGTACCGGATGCGGCACATCTCCCCGCTGCTGGACGATCTGCTCGGAGCGGGCGCGGCCGAGCACTACCGCGGCCGCCCCATCGTCGAGCTGCTCGGGTGCGAGCTCTTCGGCGTGGACGGGCCGTTCCGCGCGGCGCTCGCGGCGAGCGAGCGCCGCGAGGGCTGGCGCGCGTGGCTCCCCGATGGCGCGGGTGGGCGCCGGCCGACGTCGGTCACCGTGGCGCCGCTGCGCAACCTGGGCGGCGCGTGCGATCGCGAGGCCGTGTACCTCATCGTCCTCCGCCCGGCGGATCCCGAGGTCGGCGAGCCCTGCGGCCCGGCGCGCTCCACGAGCCTCGTCGTGGGGTCGCCCGCGATGGAGCGGGTTCAACGCCTCGTGGAGAGCCTCGACCACTCCGACGTGTCCGTGCTCATCGGCGGGGAGAGCGGCGTGGGCAAGGGCGTCGTCGCCCAGGAGATCCACGCGCGCTCGCGCCGGCGCGAGCGGCCGTTCGTGGCGGTCAACTGCGCGGCGCTGCCCGACGCGCTCCTCGAGTCGGAGCTGTTCGGGCACGTGCGCGGCGCGTTCACGGGAGCGCTGAGGGACCGGACCGGGCGCTTCGAGCTGGCGGACGGCGGCACGCTGTTCCTCGACGAGGTCGGCGATCTGCCCCTGCACGTGCAGGCGAAGCTGCTGCGCGTGATCCAGGAGAGGTCGTTCGAGCGCGTCGGCGACAGCCGCACGATCACCGTGAACGTCCGGATCATCGCGGCGACGCACCGCGACCTGCGGCGCGAGGTCGAGGCGCGTCGCTTCCGTGAAGACCTGCTCTACCGGCTGCGCGTCTTCCCGATCGAGATCCCCTCGCTGCGCCAGCGCCGGGAGGACGTGGCGCCGCTCGCGCGTCACCTGCTCGCGCGCTCCGCGGCGCGCACCGGTCGAGAGCTGAGGCTGTCTCCCGAGGCGCTGCGCCAGCTCGAGGGATATCGCTGGCCGGGCAACGTCCGGGAGCTGGAGAACGCGCTCGAGTATGCGGCGACGGTCGCGACGGGGCAGACGATCCAGCCGGAGGACCTCCCATCGGAGGTGCTCGCCGTCGCGGAGCCTGCCCGGAGCGCGCACGACGCGACCGTCGAGCGGGAAGGGGTGCGCGGTTCGTCGAGGCGGCGGGATCCTCCCGCGCGCGAGGAGCTGCTCGCGGCGCTCCAGGAGAACCGCTGGCACATCGCCGACACCTCGCGGGCGCTCTCCGTCTCCCGCTCCACGCTGTGGCGGTGGATGCGCGAGCGCCGCGTCACGCGCGCGTCCTAGAACGGCGCGTCGCGACGGAATGTCGCGACATGCCTGGGATCCACGGGCCCGCGGCCTCTGATCGCTCGAAAGAACGCCATGCGTCGGGGTGGCGCACCCCTTGCTCATGTGACGGGGCAGGGCGACGCGACCGCGATGCGGCACGGGCGGAGCCGGGCGCTCACCGCGCTCGACTCCGCATCGAGGGGGGACGTGTGCGCGTTCGCCAGCGCCTGCGCTCGGTGCGCGGCGCGATCGATCACGAACGCAGTTGGGAGGATCACATGACCAGACGGACCCTCGCCGTCCTCGTCGTCTCCGCCGCCGCGCTGGCCTGCGGCGGCGCGACCGACGACGGACTCGGTGCAACGACACAGGCAGCGCAGAGCCCGGGCGGCGGCACGCCGACCTTCAAGATCCTGGCGAGCAACGATCTCGGGATGCACTGCGCGTGTCCCAGCTTCGGCACGTTCATGCTGCTGCCGCCCTACAACACGCTCCGGGCGCAGGTGTTCCAGACGGGCAGCCTCGACCCGGTGCTCCTCGTAGCGAGCAGCCAGTACAAGGTCACCTACGACGTCCTCGAGAACACCGACGCCGCGATGAAGGCGGACCCGTACTTCGCCAACTGGATCCAGAACTCCCCGAAGATCTTCCCCGGCTTCCAGCCGGTGCGGGCGGACGGCCGCATCCAGGGGCTCGGCGGCGCGACCTTCAGCGGCGACATGGACGTCAAGACGACGCCGGCGACGACCTACTTCGAGAAGGCCGGCATCCCGGCCTATCCAGTCGTGACGGGCACCGCCACGGACATCATGACGGATCCTCTGGGCGGCCCGAACCGGACGCCGTACCTCACCGGCCGCATCCGGGTCGTCGAGACGGCGACCGGCCAGGTGATGGCGAGCGACGACGTGACGGTGCCGGTGGCGTTCGGCGGCTGCTGCAACTGCCACCTGAAGCTCGCGGGAGCGTACGGGAAGCCGGCCACGCCCGCGGGCTCGTTCGAGACGATGGGCATGCTGCACGCGCGTGACGCCCGGATCGACTTCTCGAAGCTGGACCCGGATGGCGACGGCGTGGGCGGCCCCATCCGCTGCTCGGTGTGCCACTGGGATCCGGCCATGGGCGAGAGCCAGGCGCCGGGCTTCGCGGCGACGTATCCGAACTACCAGATCCTCCCGGGCGCGACGTTCACGAGCGCGGACGTGCGGACGTCGCAGTACTCGTTCTCGGACGTGCTGCACCGGTTCCACGCGCAGAGCTCCGCGGTGCTCACGTCGTACGACGCGAACATCGC
>NZ_JAKZLF010000065.1 GCF_022808855.1 Anaeromyxobacter soli | reverse complement strand
CCGGGGCGTGCCGGCGCGAACTCGGCGTCGGTGGAGACGCCATCCTGGCGCGTGAGCGCGACGTGCAGGCCGGTGCGCGGCGCGAGCCCGCGGGTGAGCTTCACGAGCAAGCGGTGCGCGCCGGGCGCGAGCTCGACCGGCAGGTGCGCGAGGGTGGAGGGCGTCCCCGCGAAGTCGCGCCGCTCGTGGACCGCGGCGCCGTCGATGGAGATCTTCGCCGAGAGCGCCGTGCCGACCGTGAGGAGGTAGCGGCCCCCGCGCGCGAGCGTCACGTCGGTGGCGAGGTAGAACACGTCCGCGTCGGGCGGCTCGCCCTCGAGCGTGACCGTGCCGTCCGGCGCGGGGAGCGTGCGCGTCGGGCGCGGCGGGAGACCGGCCGGCGCCGGCGCGGCGTCGGGCAGCGCGCCGTCCTCGGGCGGGAAGCGCGCGTCGAGCTCGAGCGCGTGGTAGCGGCCGAACGGCCCCGCGAGCGACCAGGCGGTCACGGCGCCGTTCGCGCGCCGGAGGGCGGCGGCGCGCGCGTGATCGCCCCGGACCTCGGCGGCCGTCACCCGCGCGATGCGCGCGCGGTAGGCGGCGAGGCCCGCGAAGCGCCCGCCGTCCACGAGCGGCGCGAGCCCCGCCTCGATCTCTCCGGCGCGGGCGGGGGACTCCTCGGCGAGCTCCGAGAGCCGCCGCAGCGCGACGAGCGCGAGCGGGTGGGCGGGCGCGTCGGCGGCGATGGCGACGAGGTGCCGGACCTCGCCCGCCGCGTCGAGCGCGCGGCGCGCGAGGAGCGCGGCGCCGAGGTGCGCCCACGGATCCCGCCCGCGGCGCGCGAGCGCACGGGAGACGCCGCGCTGGGCTGCGGAGAGGTCGTTCCGGACGACGAGCGCCTCCACGGGGCGGGCGCCGCCCGAGGCGGCGGAGCCGGCCGCGCGCGGGCCGGCGCAGCCGAGCGCGGCGGCGAGGAGCGCGGCGGCCAGCGGGCCGGCGGCGCGGGGCGAACGGACGGTCGTCATCGGGAGCCCTCCCCGGCCACGGCCGGGGCGATCCGGACCTTCCGCGCGAAGGCGCGGTCGATCCTCGCCGCGAGCTCGCGGAAGGCGGGGTACTCCGCCGCCGCAACGCGCGCCGTCTTGAACGTGACGTGCCCCTCGGCGACGAGCGCGTCCGCCTCGCGGCGGTAGCGCACCTCGAAGGCGCCGTGCGGCGTCTCGCCGGAGGCCGCCTCCGGCACCTCCACGACCGTCCAGCCCTTCGGGAAAACGTAACGGTAGGTGAAGCGGGTCACGGCCGGATCGCCGACCACGAGGTCGTACCTGCGCGCGGAGAGGGCGGCGTAGGACTCCGCGTAGCCCGCGGCGTCGCCGAAGGGGGTGAAGCGCAGGCCGCCCCCGTCCGCCAGCGCGTAGCGCGGCACGTCGAGGGTGAAGTCCATCGCCACCTCCTCCTCGATGCGCGTGAGGTCCGAGACGTCGAGGCTCGTCACCTCCGCGCCCGGGAAGGTGCGGCCGAAGGCGCGCTCGAGCTGGGCGCGCCGGTCGTGCTCGGCGAGGTAGGCGCGGCGGTACTGCGGCGCCTGCGCGCCGCGGACGTGCGAGCTGCCGCGCACCGCCGCCCGGCCGTCCCTCGCGAGCGTCACGTCGAACCGGCTCTCGACGCGGTTGTCCTCGGGGCGCGCCTCCGGGATCGTGCCGAAGGTCGCCTTCGCGCCGGGGTTCACGACGAGCACCGTCGCGCCGCGGTCCTCGCCGGGCAGATCGCCCGAGCCCGAGTAGGACGCGGTGCCGTCGAGCCACAGGTCGAGGTCGGGCACGTAGGCGATGGCGTGGTTGAACACCGCGAGCGACGCGGGCGTCTCGGGCATCCGCCCGAGGCGGCGCATGCGCAGGAGCACGAGGCGCGAGTCGATCCCCGCGGCGGCGAGGAGCGCGTGGACGAGGCTCGCCTTGTCCTTGCAGTCGCCGAAGCGCCGCTGGAGCACCTGGTCCACCCGGTAGGGCTTGTAGCCGTGGATCCCGAACTCGAGGCCGACGTAACGGGTCTGCGACACCACGAAGTCGTAGACGCCCCGGACGATGGCGCGCTTCTGCTCGAGGGTCCAGCCGTTCCGCGGCGGGGCGACGGCCGGCGGCAGGCCTGCCTGCGCGCTGGCGGCCGTGAGGCGCGCGCCCCCCGCGCCGAGCGCGGCCTCGACGATGCGCGCGGCGGTGGCGCGGAGCTCGCCCGTGGGCCGGAGCTGATCCCTCACGAGCCCCCAGTAGAAGCGCGCCACCTGGTCCCAGTCGCCGTAGGTGGAGACGTGCACGTAGCGGGCGACCTCGCTCCAGCCCGGCATGCCGGGCTCGGGCCGGATGGGCGCGAGGTCGCGCGCGCCGAAGCGGTGCTCCACGAGCCCGCCCGGCAGCTTCCGCGTGTCGTGGCGCACGCCCTCGGGGGCGTTCGAGAAGATCGGCCGCGCCTCGGGGACGAGGAGCACGTAGTCCACCCGCGCCTTGCGGGTGGTGTCGTCGAGGAACGTCACGTCGCCGAAGTAGTCGGAGAGCAGGTTCTCGCCGGCGGTGTCCTCGATGCGCCAGGCCACCTCGAGCACGTCCCCGGCGGAGAGCGCCGGGAACGACAGGGTGCGCGTGCGGGTGTCGTAGTAGAGCCGGTACCAGGGCTCGCTCGCGCTCCGCTCCTCCGCCTCGTGCGTCTCGATGGTCGCGCCGTCGGGCTTCACGATGCGGACCCGCTCGACGCGCGCGTCCTGCCGGTCCGGGGTCCAGCCGATGACGTGGCGCCGGAACGCCTCCGCCCCGCGGGCGTTCACGATCTTCACCACCCGCTGGTAGTAGGTCGCCGAGAGCCCGGAGGGGAAGACGCGCGTGACCTTGAGCTCGCCGAGCACGACGGCGTCGTCGTCGGCGGCGGGCGCGGGCGCCTTCGCGGCGAGCGCGCGCGCGTCGAGCAGGTAGGGCGTCTCGAACCGCTCGCGGGCGGGCTCGAGGCTGCGCACGAGCTCCTTCAGCTCGGGCGACTGCGGGCGGAGCTCGAGGGCGGCGTGGAGGTCGGCGAGCGCGTCGCGGGTGCGGCCCACCGCGAGCCTCGAGCGCCCGCGGCGCTCGAGCGCGTCGGCGTCGTCCGGCGCAACGCGCAGCGCGGTGGCGTAGACCGTATCGGCCTCCTCGGCGCGGCCGTTCGCGGCGAGCAGGTCGGCGAGCCGAAGCCGCAGCTCGCCGTCCGCCGGATCGAGCCGCTGCCCCTCCGCGAGGAGCGCCGCCGCACCGGCCACGTCGCCCTGCTCGACGAGGAGGTGCGCGAGCGCCCCGCGCGCCTCCGCGTCGTCGAGGCGGAGCGCGAGCAGCGTCCGGTAGCGCGCCACCGCCTCGGCGTTCCGGCTCAGGCGGCCCGCGGCGCGCGCGGCGCCGCGCACCGCGGCGGGGGTGGTGGGGAACGCGTCGGCCGCCTCGGCGGCGGCGCGGACCGCGCCCACCTCCAGGCCGGCCCGCTCGAGCGCCTCGGCGCGCTCGACGCGCGGGGTGGCCCAGCGCGGGGCGAGGGCGGAGGCGCGCTCGAGGAGCCGCACCGCCGCGTGCGGCCGGCCCTGGTCGAGCTCCTCGCGCGCGAGCGCCGCGAGCGCGCGCGGATCTTCGGGCCGCACGGCGAGCGCCGCCTCGACGAGGCTCCGGCGCCGCGCGTGGTCCTCCTCCAGCGAGGCCGCGACGAGCTGCACCTCGGCGGAGCGCGGCGCGAGCTCGGCAGCGCGTCGCGCCTCCACCGAGGGCCGGCGCTCCTCGAAGTCCGCCGCCTGCCGCTCCGCGAGCGCGAGGGCGAGGTCCCGCCGCGCCTCCGCCTCCGCGAGCGCGCCCCGGGCGGCGCGCGCGCGGGCCTCGAGCCGCGCGAGCGCGTCCTCGATGGGCGCCGGCCTCGGCCCGGGCGCGGGCGCGGCGGCCTCGGGCGAGCCGGTCCCGAAGGCGCGGCCGTCGCCGCGCTCGTCGGCGAGTCGCAGGTAGAACCCCATCCGCCCGCCCTGGTGGCAGAGCTTCACGAGGATCCGGTTCGTGCCGCGCCGGAGCGTCACGAGCGCGCCGCGCTGGTCGAGGCGCGCCGGGTGATACCCGGGGTCGGAGAGCGCCACGGCGCCGTTCACCCAGACCTGCGAGGCGCCGCTCGCGCCGAGCCACAGCGCGACCCGCTCGTCCCGCGGCGCCTCCACGAGGGCGAGCGCGTAGGCCACCACCTCGCGCGCCGGGCGCAGCGCCGCGCCGAGGTCGACGAAGCCGTGCACCACCGCCTCGTCCGGCAGGGCGCGCCAGGCCACCTCGCCCACCTTCCCCTCGTAGCGGGCGGCGAGGTCCAGCGCCTTCTCCGGCGGGTAGGCCGTCTCGAGGCCGCGCTTCCCCTCGTCGTCGAACGGGCCGACGAGCCGCCAGCGCGTGACGAACCCGAGCCGGCGCACCTGGGCTGCGCTGCGCTGGAGGTTCCCGCGCGAGCGCTCCAGGGCGGCGAGCCGCTGGCGCGCGAGCGCGCGGACCTCCGGGTCCGCGGCGCGATCCTCGATCGCGGCCGTGTACGCGGCGGCGATGGGCGCGAGCTCCGGAGCCTCGTCCTCCAGCGCGCCGAGCTCGGCGAGCGCGACGATCCCGCGGGGCCCGCGCCGGTCGCGCGCGAGCGCGGCCGCTGCGTCCGCGCGGAGCGCCGCCCCCGGATCCGCGGCCCGGGCGCCGGGCGCCCCTCCGGCAGCGCGGGCGGCGGGGAGCGGAGCGACGAGCGCGAGCGCGAGCAGGGCGGCGAGGGGGCGAGGCATCCCGCGCAGTGTAACCGCGGGGGGGCGCCGGGCATGCCGATTCCGCGGCGGCGCGACCCCGACGCGACGCTCGCGAGGCCGGGACCCGGCGGAGCTCGCGGCCGCGACCGGTCCCCCGGGAGCGCTCGCCATCGGCCCGGCTCCCGGTCGGGCGCTCCTCCTACTCGGCCCGCGCGAGCGCGAGGACGACGACCGACCGCGCCCCGGCGTCCTTGAGCGCCCGCGCCGCCGCGTCGGCGGTGGCGCCGGTCGTGACGACGTCGTCGACGAGCACGACGTCGCGCCCCGCGAGCGCGCCGGGTCTGGCCGCGCGGAACGCGCCCGCCACGTTGCGGCTCCGCTCCGCGCGCGTCCGGCCCACCTGCGGCGGCGTCTCGCGGGTGCGCCGGAGCGCGCCCGGGAGGCGGCGGCCGCGAGCACCCGCGGCGCGGGCGAGCGCGTCGGCGAGGAGCGCGGCCTGATCGTAGCCGCGCGCGATGCGCCGCGCGCGGGCGAGCGGCACCGAGACGACGAGCGCGCCCGGCGGGAGCGGAGCGGCGCGGGCGAGCCAGGCGCCGAGCGGGCGCGCGAGCGCGGGACGGCCGCCGTACTTGAGGGCGTGGATCGCGTCGGCGAGCGGGCCGCCGAAGAGGCCGCCCGCGCGGACCGCGTCGAACGCGGGCGGGTCGGCGCGGCAGGCGCCGCAGAGCGGATCCGGCCCGGGCAGGCCGCAGCGCCGGCAGCCCTCCGGGACGGGGTCGACGGCCTCGCCGCACACGGAGCAGAACGGCTCCGCGACCACCGCGCCCCCGCAGGCGGCGCAGCGCGGCGGGTAGACGAGCTCGAGGAGCGCCGCGGCGACGCCGCGGAGCGCGGCGGCGACCCGGACGCGAACGTCGCTCGACCCCTCCTCGCTCATCGCACGAGGAGCCCGAGCCCCTTCATCTCCTTCGGCTGCGGGAGCCCCATCACCTGGAGCGCGGTCGGAGCGACGTCGGCGAGCACGCCCTTCGCGCGGAGCTTCGCGCCGCGCAGGTCGGGATCGGCGAGGATGAACGGCACCGGGTTCAAGGTGTGGGCGGTGTGCGGCTGGCCGGTCTGCGGGTCCGTCATCAGCTCGCAGTTGCCGTGGTCCGCCGTCACGATCATCGCCATCCGCTGCGCCTTCGCCGCCTGCCACAGCCGGCCGACGCACTCGTCCACGACCTTCACGGCCTTCACCGCGGCGTCGAGGATCCCGGTGTGCCCGACCATGTCCGGGTTCGCGTAGTTCACGAGCGCGAAGCCGTACTTGCCCGTGCCGAGCGCCGCGACGAGCTTGTCCGTCACCTCGCGCGCGCTCATCTCCGGCTTCTCGTCGTAGGTCTTCACCTCGCGCGGGCTCGGCACGAGGATCCGGTCCTCGCCCGGGTAGACCGTCTCCCGCCCGCCGTTGAAGAAGAACGTGACGTGGGCGTACTTCTCGGTCTCCGCGCAGCGGAGCTGCGCGAGGCCGGCGTGCGAGACGATCTCGGGGAAGATCTCGGTGAGGTCCTGCGGCGCGTAGGCGACCGGGTACGGGAACGTCCTGTCGTACTCGGTCATGCACACGTAGGCGGAGAGCCGCGGCGGAGCGCCGCGGTCGAAGTCGTGGAAGCCCTCGCCGGCGAGCGCGCGGGTGATCTCGCGCGCGCGGTCCGCGCGGAAGTTGAAGAACAGCACCGCGTCGCCGTCGCGCACCGGACCGACGGGCTTGCCGTCTCCGTTCACGACGACGGTGGGCTTCACGAACTCGTCGGTCTCCCCGCGGCCGTACGCGGCCTCCATCGCCGCGACGCCGCTCGGCGCCCGCTGGCCCTCGCCCTTCACCAGCGCGCGGTAGGCGAGCTCCACGCGATCCCAGCGCTTGTCGCGGTCCATCGCGTAGTAGCGCCCGGAGACCACCGCGACCTTGCCGTAGCCGGTGTCGCGCAGCCGCTTCTCGAGCTGAGCCATGTACTCGAGGCCGCTCTTCGGCGGGGTGTCGCGCCCGTCCATGAACGCGTGGACGAACGTGCGCGGCACCCCCTCGCGCCGCGCGAGCTCGACGAGCGCGTACAGGTGCTCGACGTGGCTGTGCACCCCGCCGTCGGAGAGGAGGCCCATGAGGTGGAGCGCCGCGCCGTTCTCCTTGGCGCGGCGGCACGCCAGGAGGAGCGCGTCGTTCTTGAAGAAGGATCCGTCCTCCACCGCGCGGTTGATGCGCACGAGGTCCTGGTAGACGATCCGGCCCGCCCCGAGGTTCGTGTGGCCCACCTCGGAGTTGCCCATCTGGCCCTCCGGAAGGCCGACCGAGAGCCCGCTCGTCTCGATGGCGGTGTGCGGGTACTCGTGGACGAGGGCGTCCATGTTCGGGGTGCCCGCCACGGCGATGGCGTTCGCCTCGCGCTCGACGCGGAGGCCCCAGCCATCGAGGACGACGAGCAGGACGGGCTTCGGCTTCGTCACGGGTTCCTCCGGTCGGACGGCGTGTCGCGTGATGTTAGGGATGCGCCCGGGCGGCCACAAGGAAGAACGGCCGGCCGGGCGCGCGGCTTTGGACCCGGAGGCGCGAGGCGCACGAGACCGGAGCCGAGGCGAGGAGCGAGCACCCCCGCCGCAGGCCCGGGATCGTGCGCCGCAGCACTCACTTGTGGTACGGCTCGCCCCGCAGGATCGTCATGGCGCGGTAGAGCTGCTCCACGAGGACGAGCCGCGCCAGCCGGTGCGCGAGCGTCATGCGCGAGAGCGCGAGCGTCTCCTCGGCCCGATCCAGCACCGCGCGCGAGAGGCCGTCCGAGCCGCCGATGACGAGCGCGACGTCGCGCCCCCCCTCCGTCCAGCGCCGCACGCGCTCCGCGAGCTGCACGCTCGTCCACTCCGCGCCGCGCTCGTCGAGCGCGACGACCCGCTCGCGCGGGCCGAGCTTGGCGAGGAGCGACCCGGCCTCCTCCTCCTTCGCCTGCGCGGTCCCCGCGTGCTTGCGGGCCTCGGGGACCTCCACGAGCTCGAACCGCGCGTAGCGCCCGAGGCGCTTCGCGTACTCCTCGATCGCCGGCGCGTAGAGCCCGGAGCGATCCCTGCCGACGGCGACGACGCGGAGGCGCATTCGCGGGGCGCCTCAGGGGAGCGGCGCGGCGGCGCCGGAGCCGAGCGCGCGCGCGAGGGTCGCGTCGAGCGCGGCGAGGAGGTCGCGGTTCCCGTCCTGTCGATACGCGGCGAGGCCGCGCTCGAGGTCGGGGAGGCGCGCGAGGAACCCCGCGAGCACGGCGTCGTCGATCGTCTCGGCGGCGACGCCGTAGCCGAGCCGCTCGAGGTAGCGGGCATTCAGGATCTGCTCGAACTGGCGCTTCACGGGGACGGCGAGCATGGGCTTCCCGAGATACACCGCCTCGCTCATGAGCGTGAAGGATCCGCCCGACACGACCGCGCGCGCGGTGCGCAGGTCCTCGACGAAGACGGGCTCGCTGAAGGGACGCCACAGGAGGTTCCCCTCCCTCGCGTCGGCGACGAGGTCGCGGCGGAGCCCGTAGATGCGGCACTCGCGCCCGGAGCGCCGCAGGACCTCGGGCAGCGCCTCGTTGGAGGTGGAGGTCTGGTAGACGAGGAGGTGCTCGCCGCGCTCCGGCCGCGCGGCGAGGATCTCCGGGCGGAGCACCGGCGGGTGGAGCGTCGTGCGGCGCTTCACCCGCTCCGGCCGGAAGAACGTCGCGACGAGGTAGTGGAAGCAGCCCGGCAGCTTCGCCTTCACCACGGCCTTCGCGACGAGGAACTCCGCCTCGTGCCCGGCGATCACCTCCGGCGGATGATGGGCGCGGTTCACGATCTGGTTGTTGTCCACGGAGATGCACGGGAGCCCGTGCGTCCGCGCGAACAGGTGGCTCCAGCTCTCGAAGTCGGAGACGACCACGTCCGGCCGGAAGGCCCGGGCGAGGTCGAAGTAGGCCTTCACGTTGCGCGGCCAGCCGCCGAGGGCCGCCCCCTTGAGGTTCGCGAGGACGGTCCGGAAGCTCCGGACCTCGTTGTCCTCGTACACGATCGAGAGCCCCCAGATCTTGTTCACTCCCAGCCGATCCCGCTCGAGCGACTTGAGGTACCCGTGCGCCCTGCCGGAGACGACCACCTGGACGTCGTGGGCGCGCGACAGGTGGTCGATGACCACGCGCGAGCGGATCGCGTGCCCCATCCCCTCGCCCGCGACCCCGTAGAGGATGCGCGCCATGCCGTGACTGTAGCGCGCTCCGGCGGACCTGGCCCCAGGCCCGGCCGGGACCCGCCCGCGCGGCGCGCGCTTCCGGCAGGGGCGCGCGGCGGGTACCCTGCGCGTCCATGAACGCTCCCGAGCCACCGGACGGCGGCACGCGCCCCGCCGGGCTCGGCGCGACCCTGCGCGCGCTCGTCGCGCTCGCCTGGCCCATCGTGATCTCCCGCGCCACGCAGGCGGTGGTCGGGATCGCCGACGCGGTGATGGTCGCGCACCTCGGCGAGGCGGCGCTCGCGGCGACGACGACCGGCGCGACCAACGCGCTCTGCGTCTTCATCCTGCCGATCGGGACGGTCTTCATCGTCCAGAGCTTCTCCGCGCAGCTCTTCGGGCGCGGGGACTCCGCCGGCGCGCGCCGGTTCGGCTGGTACGGCCTCGCCGTCGCGGCCGGCGCGCAGGCGCTCGGGATCGCCGGCGCGGCCGCGGCGCCGCACCTCCTCGCCCGCCTCGCCTACGCCGCGGACGTGCGCGCGCTCATGAGCGGCTACCTCCAGCTCCGGCTCCTCTCCGCGGGCGCCGCGGTCGGCATGGAGGCCCTCGCGGGCTACTACGGCGGGCTCGGCGACACGCGCCGGCCCATGGTCGCGAACGTCGCCGCGATGGTGCTGAACGTCCTCGGCAACTGGCTCCTCATCGACGGGCACCTGGGGCTCCCCGCCCTCGGCGTCGCGGGGGCGGCCCTCGCGAGCACGTTCTCGACGACGGTCGCGTTCCTCGGGCTCGCCGCGACGTTCGTGCGCGAGGGGCGCCGCGCGGGGACGGGCCGGCTGCGCGGGAGCGAGCTCTGGCGCGTGCTCCGCTTCGGCGTGCCGTCGGGCATCACCTGGTTCCTCGAGCTCCTCGCCTTCGTGTTCTTCGTGAACGTCGTCTTCGCCGGCCTCGGGACGACCTCGCTGGCGGCGCTGATGTCGATCCTCCAGGTGAACACCATCGCGTTCATGCCCTCGCTCGCGCTCGCCAGCGCGGGAGCGATCCTCGTCGGCCAGGCCATCGGCGCCGCGCACAGGGACCGCGTCCCGCGCGTCCTCGCGGTCACGTTCGCGGTGTGCGCGGCCTGGCAGCTCTTCGTGGGCCTCCTCTACCTCGTCGCGCCGGACGCGATCCTCGCGCCCTTCTCCCCCGGCGCCGCTCCGGAGGGCGCCTTCCACGCGATCGGGCGGCGCGTGCTCGTGCTGGCGGCGGCGTGGCAGCTGTTCGACGCCGCCGCCATGGTGCTCGGCGAGGGGCTCCGCGCGGCGGGCGACACCGCCATCGTCATGTGGCTGCGCATCGCCATCGGCTGGGCGGTGTTCGTGCCGGGGAGCTGGATCTCGGTGCGCTGGTTCGGCGCGGGGGACGCGGTCGCGGTGGGGTGGCTCGTCCTCTACCTCGCGCTCCTCGCGCTCGTGCTCTGGCTCCGCTTCCGCGCCGGCGCCTGGCGGCGGATCGAGCTCGTGCCCGAGGGCACCTGACGGGGCGGCGACGTCGCCCCGAGCGGCGTCGCCCTGCTCGCCGGTCTCCGTCGGCCCGGCCTCAGCGCGCGCAGCGCGGGGGCGCGTCCGCGTCCGCCTCGGTCGCGTCGCGCGGGATGGTGAGCCCGAGGGCGCCCGCGTCGAGGAGGCCACCGCGCTCGAGGTCGCTCACCCGCACCGCCGCGAGCGAGCCGTCCGCGCCGAACAGGTGCTCGACGCGGAGGTGGTGCCCCGCCACGCGGCCGTCGCGGACGTACTTCACCGTCCGTCCCTGCGCGTCGCGCTCCACCTTGCGCCAGGACTCCCCCTCGCACCCGGGGAACGTGCGGATCTCGCCGGAGAGCGCCCCGGCGGCGCGGAGCGAGGCGTAGCGCGCGAGCGCCGCCTCCGCGCGGGTCGGCGCCGGCGCTGCGTCCGCGGCCTTCGCGCCCGGCCGCTCCGTGGCGGGGGTCGGCTCGGGCGGCGCGGCCGCTGCGGCGGGGGCGGAAGCGCCGGCGCTCCG
>NZ_JAKZLF010000064.1 GCF_022808855.1 Anaeromyxobacter soli | reverse complement strand
CGCGGCGCCGCCGGCGCGCCCGGCGCCGCGGGTCGGCGCGCCGCTCGGCGGCCCCGCCGCGCTCGCCGCCGCGCTCGAGCCCTCTGCCGGGTTCGCGCTCGGCGCCCTCCTCGCCGCGCGGGACGCGACGCAGGTCGACCGCGAGGGCGCGAAGGCGCTGCTCGCCGGGGCGGTCGCCCGCGTGCCGGCCTCGGCGACCCTGCGCGTCGCGCGCGCCGTGGCGACCCAGGACGACGACACGCTCGACGACCAGGTGGGCCGCGCGCGCGCCGAGGCCGACCTGCGCGAGGCGCTCCAGCGCGACCGGGACGACGCCGAGGCGCGCGTCCTGCTCGCGGAGCTCCTCCGCCGCTCCGAGCGGCTCGACGACGCGGACGCGGTGCTCGCCGGGCTCGCCCCGCAGGCGGCGGCGCGGGGTGCCGCGCTCGAGGCGAAGGCCCGCGTCGCCGAGGCGCGCGGGCTCGGCGTCCTCGCCGAGGAGCTCGCGGTGAAGGCGGTCGCGGAGAGCGGCCGGTGCGGCGCCGCCGGCCTGGCCTATGCGCTCGCCGGCCGCCGCCGCGCGGTCGCGGACGAGGACGCCCGCCTGCGCGCGATCGCCCAGTGCCGGGACGGCGCGTCGCGCGTCGCCGAGCACCTGCGCCGGCGCGGGGATGCGCGCGGCGCCGCCGAGGCGCTCGCGCCGGTGTCGGCGGCGCGGCCCTGGGCCATCGAGCCCGCCCTGTCACGCGCGGGCGCGCTCGTGGGGGCGAACGACCCCGCCGGCGCGGTCGAGGCGCTCCGCGTCGTCGCGGAGCTCTGGCCGCGCAGCCCGCGCGTCGCGAAGAAGCTCGCCGACGTGACGGAGCTCGCCGGGGACGCCGCGGCCGCGCGCGCGCTCCGCGAGCGGGCCCTCCTCCTCGACGGCGCGGACCTCGCGCTCCGGCGCGCGCTCGCGCTCCAGGACGGGCACGAGGTGCTCGACGGCGCCGCCGAGGACGGCAAGGCCGCCATCCGCGCGTACGAGCGGGCGCGCCCGCGCGGCGCGACCTCCGCGGCGATGGTGCTCGACGCCGCCGCGATCGAGGTCCTCCCGGGGGGCGCCGCGATCGAGCGCACGCACCAGGTCGTGAAGGTGCTCGACCAGCAGGGCGTGGAGGAGTTCGGCGAGGTTACGGTCCCCCACGGCGCGGACGTGCTCGTGCTCCGCACGGTGAAGCCCGGCGGCCGCACCGTGGAGCCCGAGCGCGCCGGCGCGTCCAAGGGGTCGGTGTCGCTCGCCGGCCTCGAGCCCGGCGACTACGTGGAGGTGGAGCACCTGCGCGCGGTGCCGGGCGTCGGCGGCGGCTACGTCGCCGACCCGTTCTACTTCCAGGTGGGAGGCGTGCCGCTCTTCCGCTCCACCTACGTGGTGACCGCGCCCGAGGGGCTCGGCCTCGAGGTGGACGCGCACGGCATGCCGGCCCCGGAGGTGAAGCGCGAGGGGGGCCGCGAGGTGATGCGCGCGCTCCGCACCGAGGTGCCGGCGTTCGTGCCCGAGCCCGAGGCGGTGCCGATGCAGGAGTACCTGCCCTTCGTGCAGGTCGGCGCGGCGGTCGACCGCGCCGCCATCCAGCGGGCCCTCGGCGACGGCGCCCTCGAGCGGACGAAGCCCACCGAGGAGCTCCGCGCGCTGGCCCGGGAGCTCCGCACCTCGGCGGGGCCGGGCGCCCCGCCGGCCGCGCTCGCGCGCGCGGCCTACGCCCACGTCGCGCGGACCGTCCTCGGCTCGACGAGCGCGCTCGGCGAGGACGCGAGCGCGGTCCTGTCGCGCGGCCGCGGGAGCCGGCTCGTGCTCCTGAAGGCGCTCCTCTCCGAGCTCGGCCTGCGCACGCGCATCGCGCTCGCGCGCCCGTTCTCCGCGAGCGCCGTCGCCTTCCGCTTCCCGAACCCCGGCGAGTTCACGCACCCGCTCCTGCGCGTCGAGGCGGGGAAGGAGACCTTCTGGCTGGATCCGTCGCTCCGGCTCGCGCCGTTCGGCGCGCTGCCCTCGAGCGTCCTCGACGTGGACGCGCTCGTCCTGCCCGAGCCGGGCGACGCGCTCGAGCTCCAGCACACGCCCGCGCGCGCGCTCGTCCCCGAGGAGCGCCAGGTGACGGTGCGGATCGCGCTCGGCACGGACGGCGGCGCCGACGTGGAGGGGACCGATCGCTACTTCGGCGCGATGGCCGCCGCCGCCAAGGCCGCGCTCGAGAAGCTCGACGCGACCGAGCGCCGCCAGGCGGTGGAGGCGATGCTCTCGCGCACCTTCGGCGGGTTCGCGGTGCAGGACGTGACGATCGAGGGCGAGGACGATCCCGCCGCGCCCCTCGGGATCCGCTGGCGAGGCTCCGCGCCCGAGCTGGCCCGCGCCGCCGACGGCGGCGTCGTGGTCGACGCGCAGGTGTTCCCGGCGCGGCTTGCGTCGCGGTACGTGCAGGTCGCCTCGCGGCGCACGGCGCTGCTCTTGCCGACGCCGGAGCGCGGCACCTCCCGGGTGGAGATCATCGCGCCCGCGGGGCTCTCGGCGCGCGCCGCGGCGGCGCGCAAGGTGGAGACGCCCTTCGGCACCTTCGAGCGCACGGAGCGCGCCGACGGCCGCACGCTCGTGCGGGAGGAGCGGCTCGACCTCGCCCGAGGCCGGATCGCGCCCGAGCGGTACGGGGACTTCGCCGGCTTCGCGGCCGCGGTCGACGCGATCCAGGACGACCCGGCGGTCTTCCGGCCGTGAAGTGCTGCTGTTCGCTGGTAAACGGCCGATCATGATTCGCGAATAGGCGCGCGAAGCGAGCCCGCCGGGGCGACGCCGCGGAAGCGGCGAAGCCGCTCGCGGCGGCGCACGGGACCCGGCGAGCCGGGTGGGGCTCCGACGACGGCGTCCAGACGTCGGTGGGGCGGGGCGCAGCCACTAGTCATTCATCACAAGTGCAGGTACTCGCCGGACGAGCGGCGGGTGGTTCGACGACGGCTTCAGTGCGCATGTCGGATTCGGGCATCGACGGGATCCGCGCACGCGCTCGTGCTCGGACCCCGTCGAACGGGGGAGGGCGGCGGAGCAGGCGAGCGTCTCGCCGTGTGTCGGGGGGGCGACGGAGTGACTTCGCGCGGGGTGCGCGCGGACTTCTCGAAGGCGCCTCCGCAGCTCGCCCCGGAGCACGGGCTGGAGCGTCATGGAAGGTCGGCCATATTCACCCACGGTGACAACTATCGCCAGCGGCAGTGCCGGCCGGTGTCGCGGCTCTTCTCGCGGCGAGGCGAGGCGTCCCAGTTGCGGTGGGTGAAACATTCTCCATTGACGCCTTCTCGCCCCGATTGCGCTCAGGCACACGGGCGGCGCGGGAAGGCCGCTCTCGCGCACGCTTCTCGCGCGTGAAGCGCGCGCCGATCGCCTTGGGGCAACGACGAGGATGCGCCGGAGAACGCCGCACAGGCGCGAGCCTGGAGCGTCTCCGGAGCTCCGAAGATCGCGTGCTACGAAGGGTGTACTGGAGGTGCATCCCCATGTCTGCGCTCACTCCCGCTGCTCTCGAGTCGAACGTCCTCGCCCTGCGCCTGCGCGAGCTCGCCGGGGAGGAACGGAACGTCCAGGTCGACTTCCTCCTGCACCTCGACGAATTCGATCGGCGCCGCGCCTTCGTCGAGATCGGCCATGCGTCCCTCTGGGCGTACTGTTTGGAGGCGCTCCACCTCCGGGAGGGCGCCGCCGGCCGGCGCATCCAGGCGATGCGGGTGCTGCGCCGCTTCCCGATCCTCGAGGCTCCGCTGCGCGATGGGCGTCTTTGCCTGTCCACCGTGGCGCTCCTCGGCCAGGTGCTCACGGAGCAGAACGTGGACGACCTCCTCGCTCGCGCCGCCTTCCGGACCCGGGCCGAGGTCGAGCACCTCGTCGTCTCCGTCCAGGCGCGCACCGCTCCGCGTGCTGGCCTTCGCAAGCTCACCGAACGCGCGCCCGCCGTGGTGGGCGCAGCGCTAGAGCTCCCAAAGGCCGAGCGGGCCGAGGCGGCTACCGCACCCGGCCCTGCGGAGCCGACCCTCGATCCGGGACCTGCGGCCGGCGCGCTGCCGGCGCCCCAGCCCACTCTCGCGGAGCCGAAGCGACGGGCCGAGACGCTCGCCGTCTCGGAGAGCCAATGGTCGCTCCGCGTCACCCTCGACCGTGCCTGCAAGGAGGACCTCGAGACGCTCCGCTCGCTCCTGTCGCACAAGGTCCCGGACGGTGACCTCGCGGCGGTGCTCCGCGAGGCGATCCGCTGCGCCATCGAGAAGCACGGCAAGCGCAAGGGCGCGGTCGCGCCGGAGCGGAAGACCAAGGACGCCAAGGAAGGCTCGAACGAGGGCGCAAAGCAGGCCGGGACGACGAAGGCCGCGGCGACGAAGAAGGCCGCGGCGAAGACGCCGCCGGCGAGGACCACGATCCCGGCGATAGTGCGCCGGGCCGTGTGGAAACGCGACGGCGGGCGCTGCGCCTGGGTCGGCCCGGACGGCTGCCGCTGCAAGAGCCGCTGGAAGCTCGAGCTCGACCACATTCAACCCGCCTCCCTCGGGGGACCATCGACGATCGACAATCTTCGGCTCGCCTGCCGAGCCCACAATCTGCTTCACGCAGAGAGGAGCTTCGGGCGCGAGCACATGGATCGCTTCCGGCGCGACGCGGGCGACGGGCCGACGCCGCCCGCGCACGCTGACGTGGCACCTCTGCGTCCGGTCATGCAGCTGGGGATGTGGGCGCCGTGATTTGCGGCCGCCACGGAGCTGACCGAATCTCCGGGCAGAACGGAGGGCGGGTTTCGCATGGTCGCCAGGCTGGAGCGACGGCTCACCGCTCGCGTACTTCCGGCTTCCGATCCCCTGCGCCCCCGCTGGTGACGCTCACCGCTCTGCCGCCCCGCAGTGCTCCGCCCGGAGCGTTCCCGGCGTGCGCGTGCCGACCCGTCGATGCCCAGCCGGAGCGCGTGGTGCGCCGCTCGGCCGACCGAAGCCGCTCCCCCGGTCAGCAGCCGAAGATGTGACGAATCCTCAGGGCGCAGCCCCCGTCAGAATATTCAGCTCGCGCTCTCGCCCGGCGGGAGCGCGTCCACGAACCGCACCTCCCCGAAGCCGAGCCCGACGAGCAGCGCCCGGATGTGCCGCTCCGCCGAGGCCCGCGCCCGCGCCTTCAGCGCGACGTCGCCGTCGACCTCCCGCTCGAAGGCCACCTTGGCGAGGTCGAGCAGGCGCGCCGTCTCGGCCGAGTCGAGGTTCGAGCCGAGGATCTCGGTCTCGCCGGGGCGGATCGCGATGGTGGTGCGGATGGGCGGGAGCACCACGTCGACCCGTCGCCCCTGCACGCCCACGCTCGTGGCGTTCAGCCGCTCGAGGTCGAGGGTGAGGAAGGCGTCGGCGAAGACGATGGCCTTCCCCTTCGGCGCGGCGAGCGTGTGGCGCAGCCAGCCCGCGACGTCACCCCACAGCGAGTCCGCCTGCGTGGGCTCGGGCTCGAAGCTCACCTTCTTGTAGAGCCGCACCTCCAGGGTCTCGAGGCGGGCGACCTCGCGGATCTGGGTCGCCACGGCGGGGGGCGACGGCAGCGGCCGCTCGCGCAGGAAGATCCGGGACACGACGGCGATGCCGGCGCCGATCGAGAGGCCGAGGAGGACGACCGCGAGGAGGCGACGCATGGGAGAGCATGCTATCGCGGCAGGTCCCGCGGCGCCCGGCCGGCGTCGGCGGCGCGGTGCGCCGACCTGCGCGGCGCTGCGCTCCCACCCTCTCGGCTCCACCCGCCGGCGCTCCTCGGATGGGCCGAGCGAGGCCTCCGCGGCGGGCGCATGATGGCGTCCGATGCGCCTCTCGCCCTCTCGCGTGCTCGCCTGCGCCGTGCTCCTCGCGGCGGGCTGCGCCGCAGCGCAGCGCGAGGCGCGCCTCCGCGCGGCGCTCGACGCGCAGGGCCTCTCGCGGCCCCTCGCCGAGGTGTGGCCGGCGGCGCTGCGCCTCCTGGACGAGCGCGGCTTCGACCTCGGGAGCGACGACGGCGTCTCGATCGGCAAGGCGCCGCTCGGAACCGTGTCGCAGCTCCTCTCGCAGGCCCGCGACACGCGGACCGTGAAGGGGGGCCGCTGGGTCGCCGAGACCGATCTCGACGGGTCGGACGTGCGCTACCGGGTCGAGGGGACGGAGCTCGGCGGCGGCTCCTGCCGCGTGATCTTCTTCAAGATCGCGGGCACGCTCGAGGGGCGCGACGAGCGGGAGCACCGGGACGTCGAGCTGGAGCTCGAGCTCGCGCGGCGCGTCGATCCCGCCGCCGCGGCGCGCCTGAGCGACGCCGCGCGGTGAGCGGGCCGGCGGGCCTCACCGCGGGCGGCGCGCGCGCGGCTTCGCCGTCGGCGCCGGCTTCCGCCTCGCGGGCGCGCGCCCCTTCGCGCTCCTCCGCGCGCGGGCCTCCTTCTCCGCGCGCGCGCGGAGCGCCGCGTCGATGGCGAGGCGCGCCCACGGGAGCATCGCCTCGGGCTCCTCGTGCGCGGCGTCGGGCGGCTGGAAGTAGCTCGTCTGCTCCACCCTGCCGTCCCGGCGCGGGTACACCCACGCCTTGCAGCCCGCCTCGACGAAGCGTGCGCGGGTCTCGGCGTCGGTCTTGAGGAACAGCTCGTCGTCGTCGAGGAGCCCGAACATGGTGTCCCCGACGTAGAGCCCGTGCCCGCCGAACATTCGCCGGGCCTCGGCGGGACCCGCGAGTGACAGGAGATCGAGCGCGTGCTCCACGAAGGCTGCGGTATTCGCCATGCCCACCTCTCCTATTCGAGGAGCCGCTCCGCGATCGACGTGTGGAGGTCGAGGCCGCGGCTCGTGAGGACGAGCGCGCCCGCGCGGCGGACCGCGAGCCGGTGCGCCACGAGCCCCTCGGCCTCGCGCGCCTGGGAGGGCGAGAGCGACGCGAGCGGCACGCCCTCGCGCGTGCGGAGCCCGAGCATCAGCCGCTCGTTCCGCTCCGCCACCGGGCCGATGCGGTCCTCCTCCGCCGTCGGCGCGCGTCCGGAGAGGGCGGCGTCGAGGTACGCGCCGGCGTCGCGGAGGTTCCCGTACCGGTACGACCCGCCCTCGCCGCGCACGCAGCCGTACGCGCCGGCGCCGAGCCCGAGGTAGCTCTCGGCGCTCCAGTAGAGCCGGTTGTGCAAGGACTCGCGGCCGGGCCGCGCGTAGTTCGAGACCTCGTAGCGGCGCAGCCCGGCGCGGCGGAGCTCCGCGCGGATCGCGGCGGACTGGGCCGCGGTGTCCTCGTCGGAGGGGAGGGGGAGCCGGCCCTCGCGGCGCAGGCGCGCGAGGGGCACCTCCTCCGCCATGATCTCGGGGTCGAGCGTCAGCGCGTACGCGGACACGTGCGTCGCCCCGGCCTCCACGGCCCGCGCCGCGTCCCTGCGCGCGGTCTCCACCGAGGAGCGGCGCGCCCCGTAGATGAGATCGACGCTCACGTTCCCGAGCTCCTCCGCCGCCGCGCGGATGGCCCGCTCCGCAGCGTCGGGGCCGTGCCGGCGGCCGAGCTTCGCGAGCACGCCCGCGTCGAACGACTGCGCGCCCACCGACACGCGGTTCACCCCCGCCGCGCGCCAGGCGCGGAGCTTCGCCCGGTCGGTCGACTCCGGGTTCGCCTCGATCGTCACCTCGGCCGGGGCGGGCAGGGCGAAGCGCTCGCGCAGGGCGGCGAGGAGGGCCGCCACCTCGTCCGGCTCCCACAGGGACGGCGTGCCGCCGCCCAGGTACACGCTCACGGCGGCGAGGCCGTCGAGCGCGGGCGCGCGCAGCAAGAGCTCCGCCGTGAGCGCCGCGAGGTACCTGCGGCCCTCGGGCGGTCGCTCGGTCGAGACCGCGAAGTCGCAGTAGGGGCAGTGGTGCGCGCAGTAGGGGAAGTGCACGTAGATGCCGAAGCGGCGCGCCATGCCTTTTTCATAGCGCGATG
Source organism: Anaeromyxobacter soli (assembly GCF_022808855.1). Taxonomy (GTDB): domain Bacteria; phylum Myxococcota; class Myxococcia; order Myxococcales; family Anaeromyxobacteraceae; genus Anaeromyxobacter; species Anaeromyxobacter soli. The sequence goes on along the minus strand of NZ_JAKZLF010000064.1, from coordinate 3,629 downwards.
CGGCGCGCGGATCCCGCCTCGCCGTGCGGAGGGGAGGGCGGCGCGGAGCGGCTGACCCGAGAGTCGACATCGCCCGGGAGACGTGGTTTCTTGACGCCCCGCAACCCGGAACCGTGTCGCGAGGACCCCGAATGGCCGAGTTCGCCGCCCCGCCCCCGCCGCCGAAGGACTTCAAGCCCTACATCGCCGACGACACCCGTCTCCCAGAGTTCACGCCCAAGGCCATCGTCGCGGGCGCGTTCTTCGGGATCCTCTTCGGCGCCGCGACCGTCTACCTCGCCCTCAAGGCCGGGCTCACCGTCTCGGCCTCCATCCCGATCGCGGTCATCGCGATCTCGCTCGGGCGGAAGTTCCTCAAGACCTCCATCCTCGAGAACAACATCATCCAGACGGCGGGGTCGGCGGGCGAGTCGATCGCCGCCGGCGTGGTGTTCACGCTGCCCGGGTTTCTCTTCCTCTCCACCGACCCCTCGACCAAGCTCTCGATCGGCGCGGGCTACTTCGACTACGTGACGCTGTTCGCCCTCTCGCTCGTGGGCGGGATCCTCGGCGTCCTGATGATGATCCCGCTGCGGCGCTCCCTCATCGTGAAGGAGCACGGCTCGCTGCTCTACCCCGAGGGCACCGCCTGCGCGTCCGTGCTCATCGCCGGCGACAAGGGCGGCGAGTTCGCGAGGACGGCGTTCCAGGGCGTCGGGCTCGCGCTCGGCTACGCCGTGCTGCAGAAGGTCTTCCACGTCATCGCCGAGAGCCCGGCGTGGGTGACGCGTCAGACCAACAAGTGGCTGCCGAACGCGACGGTGAACGGGGAGATCACCCCCGAGTACCTCGGCGTCGGCTACATCATCGGGCCGCGCATCGCGGGCGTGCTCGTGGCGGGCGGCGTGCTCGCCTGGCTCGCGCTCATCCCGCTCCTCTCCGTGCTCGTGCCCGCGGACGTCATGGCCGAGCAGCTCGTGAAGCTCGGGAACATGAAGGACCTCGCCACCGCCGGCGGCCCGGGCGGCTGGGACCCGGTGGCGCACACCTTCTCGAACCTGCCGAACGCGGTCTACCGCGCCTACATCCGCCAGATCGGCGCGGGCGCCGTGGCGGCGGGCGGGTTCATCACGCTGCTCAAGACCCTGCCCACCATCTGGGCCTCGCTCCGCGACTCGATCCGCTCGCTCGGCGACAAGGCCGCCGCCGCGGGCGTCCGCCGCACCGAGCGCGACCTCTCCTTCCTCACCGTCATCATCGGCAGCGTCGGGCTCGTCCTCCTCCTCGTCCTGCTCCCGCAGGTCCCGGGCGAGTCGATCCTCCAGAAGCTGCTCGTGGCGCTCCTCGTCATCGTCTTCGGCTTCATCTTCGTGACGGTCTCGTCGCGCATCGTCGGGCTCATCGGGTCCTCGTCGAACCCGATCTCCGGCATGACCATCGCGACGCTCATGGCGACGGCGATGGTGTTCGTCGGCGTGGGCTGGACCGGCTCGGCCTACGAGCCGCTCGCGCTCGTGGTGGGCGGCATGGTCTGCATCGCCGCGGCGAACGCGGGCGCCACCAGCCAGGATCTCAAGACCGGCTACCTCGTGGGCGCGACGCCCCGGTACCAGCAGATCGCGCTCTTCGTGGGCGCCGTCTTCTCGGCCCTCGTCATCGGCCTCACCGTGAAGGTGCTCGACACGCCCACGGCGGATCTCGCCGCGCAGGGCGTGCAGCACATGATCGGGACGGAGAAGTTCCCGGCCCCGCAGGCGACGCTCATGGCGACGCTCATCAAGGGCCTCCTCTCCCTGAACCTCGACTGGCACTTCGTGCTGGCCGGCGCGTTCTTCGCCGTGACGATGGAACTCTGCGGCGTGAAGTCGCTCTCCTTCGCGGTCGGCCTGTACCTGCCGCTCTCGACGACGCTCCCCATCTTCGTGGGCGGCGCGCTGAAGGGCGTCGTGGACTGGCTCGCGGCGCGGCGCGGTGAGCCCGGCGAGGAGGGCGAGCTCGGCGGCGGCAGCCTGTTCGCGACCGGCCTCGTCGCCGGCGGAGCGCTCACCGGCGTCATCGTGGCGCTGCTCAACGTGAACGACGGCGTGAACCACTTCATCGAGAAGACGCTCAACATGGAGCCGCGCATCAGCGGCGTGATCGGCGAGGAGGGCTTCGCGCTCCTCGGCGTCGTCTTCTTCGCCGCGCTCGCGCTCATGCTCTTCCGCGCCGCGCGGAGGGCGCAGCCGAAGCCGCCGGCGGTCTGATGATGAGCGGAGCGCGGGAGGCTGCGCTCCCGCCTCGACGACGGCGCGTCGTGGCCTCTGCGCCCCCGCGGGCGGCCTCGGCGTCGCCGCGGCGGCGCAAGAGGCGGGCTCAGGACTCCTTCAGCGAGTCGATCTGCTTCTGCAGCTCCTTGTTGCGCGCCTGCTGGCGGGCGACCTCGCCGTTCAGGAAGTCGTTCTCGCCGCGGACCTCCTCGAGCTCCTCGCCGAGCTGCGCGACGCGCGCCTTAAGGGTCGCGAGCTCCGCCGGGTCCGCCCGCGGCGCGGGCGGCTGCGCGGGCCTCGCCTGCCCCTTCTCGAGCTCCTGCACGCGCCGCTTGAGGGAGAGCTCCGCGCGCGCACGCGTCTCGAGGTGCTTCTCGAGCTCCACCATCGCCGCGCGCAGCCGCGCCGCCTCGGCCTGGTGGCGCTTCTCCGCCTCGGTGGCGCCCGAGGCGAGCGCGCGCCGGCGCTCCTCGCCCTTCTCCTGCGACCGGCGCGCCTCGTCCTCGCGCGCGCCCCGCTCCCGCTCGAGCTCCTCGAGCCGCCGGCGCGCCGCGGCGAGCTCCGACTCGAGCCGGCTCGTCGCTCCCTGCAGCTTGCCGGTGTCGACCGCGAGCCGCTCCTCGGCCCGCGCCCGCTCCGCGGCGGCCGCCTGCGCGGCGCGCGACGCGCTCTCGGCGGCCGCGCTCCGCTGCTGCACCATCTCCTTGAGCGTCGCGACCTCCTTGCGCAGCCGCGCCGCCTCCTCCGCCACCGGCTCGAGCTTCGCGAGCCGCGCGATCTCCGCCTCGAGCCGCCTCGTCCGGTCGCGCTCGGCGTCGGCCTCCCGCCGCACCGCCTCCCCCGCCTTCGCGAGCTGATCGCGCTCCGAGGCGGCCTGCGCGGCGCGCCGCTCCGCGTCGGCCCGCGCCCCCTCCACGCGCGCGAGCTCGCCCTTCGTGCCGGCGACGGACGCCCGCCCCTCGTCGAGCGCCGCGCCGAGATCGCGGACCCGCTGCTCCGTCGCGGCGAGCTCGGCGACCTTGGCCTCGTACGCGTGCTCGGCGGCGATCGCCTTCTCGTCGTAGGCGCGCGCCTCGGCCTGCGCTCGGCGCAGCTCCTCCTCGAGCCGCGCGGCCGCCTCGGCCTGCGCCGCCGCGTCGGCCTCGAGCGCCTCGATGCGCCCGCTCGCCTCGGAGAGGTCGGCCTGGGCCGCCTCTTCCCGGCCGCGGGCCTCGGCGAGCTCCGCGCGGAGCGCCTCCGCGTCGCCCTCCGCGGCGAGCCGCGCGTCCGCGGCCTGCTCGAGCTTCGCCGCGAGCTCGCCCATGAGCCGCCGCACCTCGGCGGCGAGCGTGTCCCGCTCTCCGGAGAGCGCGGCGAGCCGGGCGTCGGCCTCGGACCGCTCGGCCGCGCGCGCGGACTCGA
>NZ_JAKZLF010000063.1 GCF_022808855.1 Anaeromyxobacter soli | reverse complement strand
CCCCCCCCCTCTACGGATGTTTGGTCGGCGCCGCCCCCGTCTCGACCGCCTCCTTGCCCAGATCGCCGCGATGGCGAACGTTCGTCGAGAACAGCCCGAACCGCGCCCCCGCCTCGCCGAACTGGCGCATGACGTCGTTCGGGCTCGTGTAGATCCGCTCGGGCAGCGATCTGAGGAAGTTGATCACGTCCGCTGGAGAGTCGCTCTCCGCCGCCGCTTGAGCGAGATCATCGCGGGAGATGGGGTACTCGACCTCGGACAGGATCGCCGCCGGGCTCCGCTCCGGCCGCTCGCCGACTCCACGCGCCATGGGACCTTCCTTTTCGGGGGTTCACTCCAAAGCTGCGCAGCCCGGTTTGGACCGGCCACCGCGCCGGCCGAGCGGGCGGAGGCTTTTCCCCTTGCCACCCCATCGCAGCGCTCTCTAGATTGCGCGTCGACTTGGAGCTCGCGTCGTCCTAGAGAACCCCGAACCCTCACGTCCTGCTGGGAGAATCGAAATGCCGGAGCGAACCACCACGCGCGTGAAAGAGATCCTGTCCTGGTATCAGAGCGACAGCCCCGGGACCCTCGCCAACCTGCACCGGCTGCTCATGACGGGCACGCTCGGCGGAACCGGCAAGCTCGTGATCCTCCCGGTGGACCAGGGCTTCGAGCACGGTCCGGCCCGCTCGTTCGCGCCGAACCCGGAGGGCTACGATCCGGACTATCACTTCCAGCTCGCCATCGACGCCGGGTGCAACGCCTACGCGGCGCCGCTCGGCTTCATCGAGGCCGGCGCGCGGAAGTTCGCGGGCCAGATCCCGACGATCCTGAAGCTCAACAACTCCGACTCGCTCTCGAAGCTCGGCGGCGCGCCCATCTCGGCGGTCACCGGCTCCGTGAAGGAGGCGGTGCGGCTCGGCTGCGCCGCGATCGGCTACACGATCTACCCCGCCTCCGACGCGCGTAACTCCCAGTACGAGCACCTGCGCGAGCTCACCGAGGAGGCCAAGGCGGCCGGCCTGGTGGTGGTGGTGTGGAGCTACCCGCGCGGCTCCGGCGTGTCGAAGGACGGCGAGACCGCCGTGGACATCGCCGCCTACGCCGCCCAGATCGCGGCGCAGCTCGGGGCGCACATCATCAAGGTGAAGCCCCCCAAGGACCTCGTCGAGCACCCGGAGGCGAAGAAGGTCTACGAGAAGTATCAGATCCCGACGAAGACCCTCGCCGACCGCGTGCGCCACGTCGTGCAGTCCGCGTTCAACGGCAAGCGCATCGTCATCTTCTCGGGCGGCGAGGCGAAGGGCACCGAGGACGTGCTGAACGAGATCCGCGGCATCAAGGAAGGCGGCGGGTTCGGCTCGATCATGGGCCGCAACGCCTTCCAGCGCCCGCGCGCCGAGGCGCTGAAGCTCCTCTCGGACGTGCAGAAGATCTACCTGAGCTAGCGCGGCCGGCCGTCCTCCGCTCCGCGCCGTGCGCGGCGCACGCGCAGTGAGCGGGGCGGGGGCGAGCGGCGGCGTGCGATCGAGAGGGCGGTGCCTGGAGGGGCGCCGCCCTCGCCGTTTCCGGGGCGGCTCCTGGCCGGGCGTCACCGCTCCGGCGCGACGCCGCGCGGAGCGTCGCCGAACCCCACGGGCCCGTGAGGGGACGAGCCCGAGGGGGCGGGTGGCGAGGCCGCAGATCGCGTGGAACCATGCTGCAGCCGAGGCCTTTTTTTCTTGCCACCCCTGGCGGCCGGGGTTTATACGGCTTTACCTTTTGTTTCGCGGTCTTCGCAACGGCACTCGGCCCGCGGCGCGGTCCGCGGCCGTCCAGGCGAGGAACTTCCATGCGGCTTTACCCCAAGGTCATCCCGACGATCGCCCGCGAGGTCATCCAGACCCTCATGCAGGACGGCGACATCGAGGTCGAGACCCTGCGCATCGCCGACGCCGAGATGGACATGGCGGCGATCATGAAGGAGTACCTCGCCGCCGAGGAGCGCGTGAACGCCGCGACCCGCGAGGCCCTCGAGCGCCGCGGCTACGATCACTCCCGGTTCACCCAGGTGAAGCGCGAGATGGCCGACGTCCGCGGCTTCAAGATGGGCGACGAGGGGATCGAGTACGTCATCGGCCAGATGATCGAGTTCCTCCTCATCTCGCGGAACGTCGAGGAGGTCTATTCCGAGGATCACTCCCTCCGGAAGAAGGTCTTCAACATCTTCAAGAAGCACCTCGACGTCGACGAGGAGATCGATCGCGAGGCGCGCGCCCGCCTGAAGCACCTGCAGGAGGGGACGAGCGCCTGGGACGTCGAGTATCAGAAGACGGTAGAACTCCTCCGCCGCTCCCGCGGCCTCATCTAGCTTTACCTCTCTCCAGCGCGGCGCACGATACCGGGGCTGCGACGGGCGTCCTCGCTCGTTGCGCCTGCGGCGTACGGAGGCAGTACGCCTCGGCGCGCCTCGCTGCGGGTGCCCGTCTCGCCTCCGGTCTCGTGTGCCTCTCGAGCCCTTGCTTCGCGGATGAGTCGCGCGAAAGCGGTGACGGTTGCGCAAGCGGCGGTGTGTCGTACGCGCGCCTCCGGAGCGGACTTCACGCAGGGATGAGCGACGTCCACCGCCGGTGACGTCCGCGCCCTCGCCGCAAAGTTGACCGGCGATATCGCCCCGCTACCATCGGGGGATGCCGCGTCAGAGCGCAGTCGTGGTCGTCGACGAGGAGCGCGTCGTCCCTGGCCCGGATGCCGCGGGCCGCCGGGCGGTGGAATCCCTCCGCGCGCGGCTCGCCGGTCGCGCGGCGCGGGAGCACGTCGTGCTCGACTTCCTCGACGACGATCTCGAGCAGGCGCGCGGCGCGCTCGCAGCCATCGCGACCTACGTCGCGAGCATCGAGGAGGCGCTCTCGGAGGCGGAGCCGTCGCAGCAGCGCGTCCTCTCGCTGGCGCTCGGCGGCGGGCCGATCGACCGGATCGAGCGGCTCGGGGCGGCGCTCGCGAGCGTGCGCCGCCGGCTCGCCCAGGTGGCGGCGCGGATGTGACGCGCCCCTCGGCGCTCGGCGCTCAGCGGGCGGCGCGCGTGCCGCGCACCGCCGCGAGCTGGGCGCGCACGGGGCCGAGCTCGATCTCCGAGACCGCCGCGACGAGCAGCCGGCGGGAGTCCCGCGTGAACCAGAGGTGAACGGGCCGCGGGCGCGCCTCGGGACGATCCGCCCGCCGCGCGAGCGCGTCCACCCGGAACGTCTCGAACCGGCCGGCCGGGGTCTCCACCGCCTCGCGCTCGGCGGCGACGGTCCCCTCGAGGTGCCACAGGCGACGGCTGGCGACGGCGTCGAAGCAGAAGCGGTCGCCCGGCGCGAGCCGCGCCGCGCGCAGGTAGTACAGGGCGGAGAGCGCGTCGAGCACCTCGCCCGCCGCGTCGAAGCGCGCCTCGCTCTCCCGGTCGCCCTGGCGGTACGCGATCGTGACCCGCCCGTCGCCCGGCATCCGCGCGTCGCTCGACTTCCGCACGCCGTTCTCGTCCATGTCGTCGCGGTAGCGCTCGGGGAGGAGCGTCGCCGCGTCCACCCAGGAGAGCCCCACGCCGACGAACCTCCGGATGCTCGCCAAGGCCGCCGTCGTGCGGGCGCGCGCCCGCAGGGGGACGATGCGGCCCCCCGACATGGGCCGCTCGACGCTGAGCTGGAGCAGCCCGGCCTTCACGGCGCCGAGCACGTCGAGCTCGAGCTCGAGGGTCTCGCCGGTGCGCCAGGGGCGCTCGCCGTCCGCGAGCGGCGGCAGCGCGCACGGCGGCGCGGCGGCGAGGGCGAGGGCCAGGAGCGGCGCGAGCACGTCGAGGATCCTCAGCGCCTCGCGCGGAGCTCGAGGCGGGCGAGCGCGTCCCCGAGCGCGGCGCGCGCGGCGAGCCACCGGCGAGGGTCCCGCTCGAACCCGCGCGCGCTCGGGACGAGCTTCGCCGCGGTCGCGTGCGCGAGCTCGCCGAGCCCGGCGGCCTCGGCCAGCCGCAGGAGCTCCAGATCCTCGAGCGCGTCGCGGATGATCTTGAGCCGGATGGACTCGACCGGGAACCCGTGCTCGCCGCCGAGCTCCCCCGGCAGGCCCGGGTAGAGGAGGGTGCCGTCGCCGTTCCCCGCGAACGCCCGCACGTCCTTCCACGGATCGCGATCGACCCACGCGTGGAGCACGTCGTAGTACAGCTCGCCCGCGAGGCCGCGCCGCCACCCGAGCCAGGCCACCGCGCGCGCGGTCGTGCCCGGGCGGTCGATGGCGTAGCCCGGCCAGCCCCGGAACTCGCGCAGCATCGTCGCGCGGCTCCGGCCGGAGGGCGGGATCTCGTCGCACCCGTGCGACATGCAGGAGGCGTAGGAGAACGAGACGTGCTCGTCCCGCCCCGCGCGCTCGGGGGCGAGCGTGAGGTTCGGCGCGAACGCGTCCACGGCGCCCGAGAGCGCCGGGTCGGGCGCGAGGGTGGCGAACACCCGGATCCCGGCCTCGTGCGCGAGCCGCGCGCGCCGGCGCAGCTCGGGGAGCTGCTCGGGCCGGGGCTCGTCGAGCGTGTAGAGCCAGAGGCGATCGCTCCAGCCGCGCGCGTCGAAGTGGCGCTTCCACGCGCGGAGGGTCGCGGCGAGATCCGCCTCGGGCCCATCCCAGACCTTCGCCGCGATCCGCACCTCGGCGAACGTGCCCTTCACGCCGGGTACGAGGGTGCCGTCGAGCACCGGTCCGACCTCGGCGTCGAAGCGGGCCCAGTCGAGCGCGCAGCGGCGCGCGGTGCACTCGCCGTCGGGCGGATCGGCGGACAGGGTGTACGGCGAGATGCGGTGGCGCTGGAGCGCCGCCGCGAGCGCGCGCGCGAGCACCGGGTCGTCCGGCTTGCCGAGGGCGCGCGTGCCGACGCGGGTGGGGAGCCCGAACGCCGCCGTGAACGCGCCGGTCGCCGGCAGCGTGAACGGCCACACGCGCAGCCGCAGCGGGACCGCCGCGAGCGCGCGCGCTCCGTCGCGCACGCGCACCTCGCCCCGGTACTCGCCCGCCGTCGCGCCCTCGGGGACGCAGACCTCGACCCAGATCGCCTGGAGCCGGCGCGCCGGCACCGCGACCGGGAACGCGCGGCGCGGTTCGCCGAAGAAGGGATCCCGCGCCGGGACGAGAGGATCCGGCCACTCCCCCGGCTCCCCCTCCGGCCCGGACCCGCGCGGCAGGGACAGCGTCGCGACGCGGTAGAGCGTGACGGGAACGGCGCCGGGGCCGGCGAGCGGCCGCGCCTCGGCGGAGAGCGCCGCGATCGGCCGCGCGCCGCGGACGGCGATCTGGGCGGACTCGCACTCGCCCCGGGCCGCCTCGAGCACGATCTCCCGGTCCCGCGGGACGGGATCCGCGGGCCGCAGCTTCTCGAGCCCGCTCGCGACGCCGAGCTCGACCGGCGGGCCCGGGCGGGCCTCGGGCCGTTCGGACGCGCAGGAGCGGGCCGGCGCGCCGCCGGCGCACGCCGCGAGGATTACCAGGAGGAGAGCCGCGCGCATCCACGCGAAGGTGCGCCGCGCTGGCGGCCGATGCAACGCGCGCCTCGGCCGGGGGGTGCGCCGGCCGGCGCGGATCAGCGCGCCGCGACCTCTCCGCCCGGAGTGTAGCTCCTCAGCTCCGCGACGATGCTGCCCACCGCGAAGTCCGCCTCGGCGCGCACGAGCACGTGCCGCGCGTCGTCGGACAGCCACATCCAGGAGTCGCGCTTCGTGGAGAACTTGCCCTCGAGCGCGGTGCGGATCTTCACCTTGATCGTGGGGAAGGCGCCAGCAGGCGTCTCGACCCGCTCGCGCCCGACGACCTCCGCGACGAGCGTGAACTGGTGGGTGCCGGAGGCGACGGGCACGTCGTAGCGCCGGCCGACCTCGAGCGGCTGCAGGCGCAGCCACATGAAGGCGCTCGTGAGGTCCTGGACGTTCGCCGGGACCTCGATCGTCTGCTCCTTCCGCTTGCCCTTGCGCTGCACCGTGACGGTGGCCTTCCGGCTCACGCGGTCGAAGCGGGCGCTGTCCTGGTGGAAGTCGCCCACCTCGTAGGCCTTGAGGTCCGAGCCGCGGGTGAGCTTCGTGCGCGCGTCCCAGTAGCTGACGAGGTGCTCCCGGATGTCCACGAGGCCCGCCACGCCCTGCGTCTTCGCCTGGAAGACCACCGGCCAGATGTCTCCCTCCGGCTTCCCCACCACGATCCTGCCTTCGCCCGTGGGGAGGCTGAGGTACGTGATCCGGAAGACGGTCTCCTCGCCGGGAGAGAACCCCTGCGCGCTCGCGGGGGCGGCGAGGAGGGCGACGACTGCGAGGGTGGCGAGGCGCTCGTGCAAGGGTTCTCCCGTCTCCGCGTCTGAGACCGCGCGGCGCGCGGAGGTTCAGCAAGCGAGATGCCAGCTTCGTGTAGCCCGAAAATGCAAGCCGCCGACGCGAACGTGGGGCCAGGCCGCGACAGGGGTGTCGGTTTCCGGCACGCTCCCGCGCGGAGCGCTTGACGCATTGCTTACAATGGAGCGCCCGGTCCCGCTATTCCCCGGCCCGTGAACGGGCAGTCCTACATCGTGCCCCTGGCGCTCGCTCGCACGCCCGCCCCGGGTTGGCGTACGCTCGCCCACGCCGGCCGGTCCGGCGCGGGTGGCGGCACCACCCCCGCGAGGAGGAGGGAGCGCGATGCCGTTCGACGCGGGCTACGACGAGGACGAGGTCCCGGCCGCGAGCGCGGAGGCGGGGAGGACGCGCCGGTTCGGAGACTTCGATTGCCCGGACTGCTCGGCGAACAACCCGTGGGACGACGGGTTCGGCCACGGCGACGAGGTCCGCTGCTTCTACTGCGGACAGGAGTTCCGGGTCGCAGTGAGCGACTCCGGGCGCCTGCGCCTCAAGGTGGTTTGACGGCGGGGCGGCGCCGCCTCAGGCGCCCTTGGGCGGCCGGACCCCGAAGATGGCCGTGCCCACCCGCACGAAGGTCGCGCCCTCCTCGACCGCCACGCGCCAGTCCCCGCTCATACCCATCGACAGCTCGGCGAGGCCGAGCCCGTCGCGCAGCGCCCGGAGCGCCCGGAAGTGGGGCCGCGGGTCGTCGTCGGGCGGCGGGATGCCCATCACGCCGACGAGCTCGACCGCGGGCAGCGCGCGGATCGCCGCGGCGAGCGCGGGCGCCTCGCGCGGCGCGCAGCCGGCCTTCGACGCCTCGCCGCCCGTGTTCACCTCCAGGAAGACGCGCGCGACCGCGCCCTTCTGGGCGAAGCGGCGGGAGAGCTCGCGGGCGAGCTCCTCGCGATCGACGGTGTGCACGTAGGCGACGCGGCCGGCGAGGTACTTCACCTTGTTCGTCTGCAGGCCGCCGATGAAGTGCCAGCGGAGCTCGGCGAGGTCCGTGAGCGCCTCCGCCTTCTCGCGCCACTCCTGCGCGTAGTTCTCGCCGAAGTCGCGCTGCCCGGCCGCGTACGCCTCGCGGATGGCGGCCGCGGGCTGCGTCTTCGACACCGCGACGAGGGTCACGTGCGCGGGCAGCTCCGCGCGCAGCCGGGCGAGGTTCTCGGCGATCCCCACGGCGCTCACCCCTCCGCGTCCGCGGGGGCGTCCCAGGGGAGGGGGTGGCCGGCGCGGCGGAGCAGCTCGGCCGTCTCCGCGAGCGGGAGCCCGACGACGTTCGAGACGCTGCCCTCGACGCTCAGCACGAACGCCCCGCCGGCGCCCTGGATGGCGTAGGCCCCGGCCTTGTCGAGCGGCTCGCCGGTCCCGACGTACCAGGCGATCGCGGCCTCGTCGAGCGGGGCGAAGCGCACGGCGGTCGAGACCACCGCCTCGACCTCGGTCGCGCCGGAGGCGCCGACGCGCCGGACGCAGACGCCGGTGAGCACCTCGTGCGCGCTCCCGGAGAGCGCGCCGAGCATGCGCCGCGCGTCCTCCGCGTCGCGCGGCTTGCCGAGCACCTCGCCCCGGAGCACGACCGCCGTGTCCGCCGCGAGCACGAGCTCGCCGGGCACGGCGCGGGCCTTCTCGCGGGCGACGCGCAGGACGTACTCGCGCGCCGGCTCGCCGGCGCGCACGGACTCGTCCGTGTTCGCCGGCAGCACCTCGTGCGGCACGCCCAGCTGGGCGAGCAGCTCGCGGCGGCGCGGGCTCTGGGATGCGAGGACGAGCCGGAGCGCCATGGAGGCCTTACCGCGCGGCGGTGGCGCTCCCCAGGAGCTCGATGTTCCGCTCGATCTTGGCGCCCTTGCGGAGGGTCTCCAGCCAGGTGGAGACGACCTGCGCCTCCTTCTGGTTGCGCAGCCGCGCCGACACCTGCTCGCGCGCGCCCTCGAACGCCTTCTCGTCGGCCGTCTCGCGGGCGGTGACGACCGCCACGACCGGGCCGGAGGGGACCTCGAACACCTTCGGCAGGACCTCGCCGGCGCGAGCGGCGCGCGCGGCCCCGATGATCTCGGCCGCCGGACCGAGCTTCGGGACGAACGGGCTCGACGCCGTGAACGTGCCGGTCTCCTCGGCCACGATCGGCTGCCCGCCGACGGTGAGGGGCTTCGCGTTCGGGAACTGCGCGGGGAGCGTCTTGCCGCCGCGCGCGGCGGCGAGGGCCGCCTGGGCGCGGTCCGCGGCCGCCTTGCGGGCGCGCTCCTGCGCGAGGAGCTCGCGGGCGATCTCCGGCCGGGCGTCGGCCAGCGAGACCTTCTTCGCCGGGACGACCTCCTCGGCCTGCACGAGGTGCCAGCCCGACGCGCTGCGCACGGGCTCGGACACCTTGCCCTGCTCGAGCGCGAGGGCCGCCTTCGCGAACGCCTCGTCGAAGAGCCCCTCGGTCACGAAGCCGAGCTCGCCGCCCCGGGCCTTCGTCGCCTCGTCGTCGGAGAGCGCCGCCACGACCTTCCCGAAGTCCTCGCCCTTCTTCACGCGGGCGGCGGCCTCCTCGATCTTCTTCTTGGCGGCGGCGTCGTCCGCGCCGGGGCCCACCCGCGCGAGGACGTGGCGCACGCGGACCTTCTTCTGCTGGTCGAAGCGGGCCGGGTTGTCCTTGTAGAACTGCTCGATGCGCGCCCCCTCCTTCTCGGCGAAGGCCTTCACCTCCGCGTCGGAGGGCTTCGCCTCCGCCTGGAACGCGGCGAGCGGGAACTTGACGAAGGTGAGGGCGAGCTTGTCCGCGTCGATCCTCCACGCCTCCTTGACCTCGGCGTCGGAGACCTTCACGTCCTCGCCCACCACGGCGAGCATCTTGCCGTAGAGGAGCTGGTCGCGGTACCACGCCTCGAACTTCGCGGGCGACCCGAAGTTCTGGCGCGCCGCGGCCTCGTAGGTCTCGAAGTGGAACGCGCCGTTCTGCTGGAAGGCGGGGATCGCGTGGATGCCGCTCGAGAGCTCCGCGTCGGAGACGAGGACGCCCCGGCGCTTCGCCTCCTGGATCACGAGCTCCCGATCCACGAGCTGGCTCAGGGCCTGGTCGGCCACGCCGAGCTGCGCGGCGAGCTCGCGGGTGAAGCCGCCACCCATCTGCGACTGGTAGAGGTTGTAGAGCTGGCCGTACTGCCGCTCCCACTCCACCGCGGGGATGGTCTTCCCGTTGACCTTCGCGGCGTAGGAGGCGCCCGCACCTCGGCACCCGCCCTTGCTGAGGCTGCCGGGGCCGAAGCTGATCACGAACACGACGATGATCGCGCCCAGGAAGATCCAGGTGATGATGCCGCCCTTGTTTGCTCGCAGCCCTTCCAGCATGAACCGGTGCTCCGCGTTGTTGTAGGTCGGCAGCCCCGCGTGGGAGGGGGCGCCGGAAGGTTGAACACCCTAGTCGAAGGGGGCTAAAATGCAAGGGTTTCTGCCCCCGCCGGAGTGTCCGTGTTCGCACTGCTGAGGCGGTACCGCGAGCTCATCCTCGTCGCGGTGCTGCTCGTCGTACCGCTGGGTGTCTACTTCGCGCACGCGAGGAAGCCGAGCGAGCGCTCGAAGCTCGATCGCGCCATCCTGTGGCTCATCACGCCCGTCGAGCGGAGCGTGGGCTGGGCCGTGTCCGGGGGGCTGCGCTCCTGGGACGGCTACCTCGCGCTGCGCCACGCCCGCGAGAAGGCGAACGATCTTTCACGCGAAGTGGACCTGCTCAAGATGGAGCGCCAGCAGCTCCTCTCGGAGCGCGCGGAGGTGGAGCGGCTGCGCAAGCTGCTCGCGTTCGCGCAGGAGTCGCCCGCGCGGAAGTACGTGGGCGCGCGCGTCGTGGGCGTGCGGCTCGCGCCCGCCGGGCTCCAGCTCCTCACCGTCGATCGCGGCACCGAGGAGGGGATCGAGCGGATGATGCCGGTCGTCGTCGCCGAGGGCGTGGTGGGGCGTGTCCACGGCGTCTCCGCGCACACCGCCGACGTGCTGGTCCTCACCGATCGCAACAGCTCCATCGCGACGGTGGTCGACCGCACCCGCGCGCGCGCGAACGTGCGCGGCATGGGCAAGCCCGACGCGTGCAAGCTCGACTACGCGCTGCGCGTCGAGGACATGATCGAGGGCGACTCGCTCGTCACGTCCGGCACCGACGGCGTGTTCCCGCGCGGCCTGCCGGTGGGGAAGGTGACGAAGCTGGAGCGCAACCAACACGGCCTGTTCCAGGAGGCGCGCGTCGTCCCGTCGGTGGACGTGACGCGCATCGAGGAGGTCCTCGTGGTCACCGCCTGGGAGCGGACCGCGGAGGTCCTCCCGGCCGCCTACGCCCCCGGAAACCCACAGTGAAGCCGCTCGCCCACGTCCTGTTCGCGCTGGCCATCGCCGCGCTTCAGTCCGCCGTCCTGCGCTGGGTGGGCGGCGGCGCGTTCTCCGTGGCGCTCCTCGCCGCGTGCGTCGTCTACCTGGGCCTCCACGGGGGGAACGTGGAGGGCTCGGTGGGCGCGGCCGGGATCGGCTACGTGCTCGATCTCGTGACCGGCTCGCCGAAGGGGCTCATGACCTTCCTCGCGGTGCTCCTCTTCGTCCTCGCGCGCGCGGTGAACGCGGCCGTCGACGTGCGCAGCCGGGGCGGGTTCGCGCTGCTCTCCGGGGGCGGCGCCCTCGTGATCTCGCTCGGCGCGCTCGTCCTCACTCGGCTGACCTCCGCCCCGGAGTCGGCGCCCGGCCTCGGGCTCGTGCCGCGCATGCTCCTCGAGGCGCTCCTGACGGCGGCCGCGGCGCCGCTGCTCTACCCGGGACTCCGCCGGGTCGACCGGCTGTTCCACCGCGAGGAGCACGGGCTCCTCCGCTGACACGCGATGTCGATCATCCCTCCCAGCGCGCCCGGTGCGGCGCAGAAGGACTTCCGGCCGCGGCTCGCCTGGGCGACCGGGCTCGCCGTCCTCACGTTCCTCACGCTCGTGGGGCGCCTCTACCACCTGCAGGTGCTGCAGGGGGACGAGTACAAGGAGAAGGCCGAGGAGAACTTCGTGAAGGAGATCCGCCAGCCGGCGGATCGCGGCCACTTCCTCGACCGCAACCGGCGCATCCTCGTGGACTCGCGCCCCTCGTACGACGTCACGCTCACGCCCTACTTCTGCGGGAAGCAGTGCGACGAGGTCCTCGCGCGGCTCGCGGCCATGCTCTCGATGACGCCCGAGGAGGTGGAGCGCTCCCGCGGGCTCCTCGGCGGCGCGCGCAAGCTGGAGCGGTTCCGGCCGTTCACGGTGAAGGTCGACATCGCCCGCGAGGAGCTCGACCGCTTCCTCGCGCACCAGATGGATCTCCCGGGCGTGGACGTGCAGCCGATCCCGCACCGGAACTACCGGTACGCCGGGCTCGGCGGTCACCTCATCGGCTACATGAACGAGGCCGGCCCCGACGAGCTGAAGCGGCTCAACGAGGAGGTGCAGCGCTCGGGGACGGGCCAGGCGCCGTACCTGCTCGGCGACTACACCGGCCGGCGCGGCCTCGAGCGGAAGTTCGAGCGCGAGCTGCGCGGCATCGACGGGAAGGAGCGCGTCCCCGTCGACGCGAAGGGGCGCCGCAAGGAGGACGCGGAGGGCCTCATCCCCGAGGACCAGCGCGTCGTGCCGAGCGTGCCGGGGCACAACCTCGTGCTCTCGATCGACTGGCGGCTGCAGGAGTTCGCGGAGCAGGTGTTCCCCGCGACCGCCGGCGTGGTCCTCGCGATGGACGCCAAGACCGGGTTCCTGCTCGCGCTCGTCGACCGGCCCGCGCCGGACCCGAACAAGATGTCCGGCCGCATCACCTCGGCGGAGCTCGCCGCCATCCACTCGGACCCGCTGCAGCCCGAGCTCTTCCGCGCCATCCAGCAGCACTACCACCCCGGCTCGACGTTCAAGGCGCTCACCTCGATCGCCGCGCTGGAGGAGGGGCTCTACCGCCCCAACACGACGATCAACTGCCCCGGCTACTTCAAGATGGGCTCGCACCGCTGGCGCTGCGACAAGGAGACCGGGCACGGGGCCGTGGACTTCGAGCACGCGCTCGGCGCGAGCTGCGACGTCTTCTTCTACGAGGCCGGCGCCCGGCTCGGGGCGGACGCGATCGCGAAGTGGGCGCACGAGTTCGGGCTCGGCGTGCCGACGGACTTCGGGGTCCAGGGAGAGGTGCCGGGCCTCGTCCCCGACGTCGCCTGGCACGAGCGGCACATCCGCGGCGGCTACCAGAAGGGCATGCCGGTGAACCTCGCCATCGGCCAGGGCGACGTGAACGTCACGCCGATCCAGCAGGTCGTGTTCTACGGCGCGCTCGCGACCGGCAAGGTGTGGAAGCCCCAGGTCGTCCTGCGCGTCGAGGACGCCGACGGCAAGGTCCTGCAGGAGTTCGCGCCGCAGGAGCGCAGCCGCCCCAACATCAAGCAGTCCACCCGCGACACGGTGATGAAGGGGCTCCTCGCCGCCGTCAACGAGCCGTTCGGCACCGCCTACTGGCAGCGCCCGAAGGAGTTCACGGCGGCCGGCAAGACCGGCACCGCCCAGGTGGTCAAGATGGGCAAGCGCATGCGCGCCGAGCAGGTGCCGTACTTCGAGCGCGACCACGCGTGGTTTGCGACGTTCGCGCCGGCGGAGGATCCCGAGATCGTGGTGGTGGTGCTGAACGAGCACTCGGGCTTCGGCTCGACCAACGCCGCGCCGACCGCGATGGCGGTCGTGAAGAAGTGGATGGAGCTCAAGGCGCAGGACGCCGCCGAGCGCGCCGGGGTGGCGCTGGTCCAGCCGGCGGACGCGGCC
>NZ_JAKZLF010000062.1 GCF_022808855.1 Anaeromyxobacter soli | reverse complement strand
CGCGATCGAACGGTTCATCTCGATCACGAACGCGGCGCCTAAGCCCTTCGTCTGGACGAAGTCCGCCGACGAGATCCTCGCCAGCATTGAACGATTCTGCCGACGGACTTCCGACTCAGGACACTAGGGCGTCTTCAGCCGGTCCGCGGCGGCGCGGAGCGGGACGGTCTCGGCGGACGTGTCCTCCCGGTCCTGGACGGCCACGCACGGCGCACGGCAGGGCTCGGCGAGGATCCGCGCGATGCTCCCGCGACAGCAACCGCAGCACGTGCCGGCGCCGGTCGCGGCGCCCACCGCCTCGACGGAGGCCGCGCCCGCGTCGCGCGCCGCCCGGATGGCCCGGTCGGACACCGCCCGGCAGATGCAGACGATCACTCCGCGATCTCCTCCGCCGCTCCGGCGGCGGTGTCGGCCCGCGCCGGCTCCTCGGCGCGAGCGGGAAGGAACACGGCGCCGAGGAGCGCCGCCCACGCGAGCAGCGTGAGCTCGAGGAGCCCGAACGCAGCCACCTTCACCGGCGCGAGCGCCGGCCCGAGGTAGCGAACCCCGAACGACGCGGCGACCCCCGCGAGCGCGGCGCCGAACGAGAGCGCCGCGAGGCCGCGCGCGGCGCGGGCGGGGAGCGCCCGCGCGAAGCTCACGACGTGCACCACCGCGAACAGCACGAGCGGGATCGCGGCGAGGTGAGGCACCGCGACCTCCAGCAGCCCGGCGAGACTCTTCGGCGCCGCGAACCGCGCTGCGTCACCGAGGTAGAACGCGCGGACGCCCGCGGGGCTTCCCCCGAGCTTCAGCGCGAAGAGGGCCGCCGCGCTCGCGGCCTGCACGACGAGGAACGCCGCGAAGGCGAGCGCCGGGACCCGGAACGGCGCGAGGCGGGGATCACGCACGGGCGTCCCTCCCCACCCGCGCCTGCGCCACGGCGACCGCGACGAGGAGCGCCCACATGGAGGCGCTGGCGAGCACGGTGGTCGCGACCCGCAAGGCGCCGAGCCCGGGCCGCGCGGACACCGCGAAGGGCGCGAACAGGTCGGCGAGCGTGGCGGCGAAGGCCGCGAGCACGAGCCCCCCGCGCACGCCCTCGAGCCGCGGCGCCACGGCGGCGAGCGCCGCGAGCATGAACAGCACGAACCCGTACACGAACGCGCCGACGTGGACCTCCTCCCAGAGCGCCGCCGCCGTGAGCGGCTCCCCGCCCTCCGCCCCGCGGTAGAAGGCCTCCACGTCCGCCGGCGAGAGGCCGCCCGCCTGGAGCCGCTGCGCCGCGAGCCCCGCGAGCGCCAGGGCCGCGAAGACGAGGAACAGCGCGACGGGGGGCCGCGCGCGGCTCCCAGCCGCCGGCTGCTGGACGAGCCACCTCATCGCCCCACCCCCATCGCCTCACGCAGCGCCTGGAGCAGCCAGCGCGACTCCTCGGCCACGCCCCGCGCGGTCAGCGTCGCGCCGCTGATCGGCGCGAGATCCTGGCCCACCGCGAGCCGGTCGGCGGGGCCCTTCCCCTCGAGCTGCGCGAGCCAGCGCTCGCTCGGGCGGTACTCGGACGGCTCGAGGAACGCGAGCACGGTGATCTTGCGCAGGCGCCCATCGGGCTCGAACGCGATGGAGAGCGTCTCCCGCTTGGTCCGCACCACGTGACTGTGGATGACGGCGTAGCCGACCACCTCGGCGCCGCGACGCGCGGTGTAGAACGTGACGAGGCGCTCGCGGACGCGCGCACGGGCGAGCCGCTCGATGCGGCCGACCATCTCGTCGGTCAGGATCACGTCCTTCGCCTCAACCGCCTCGGCGGCCGGGAACACCGCGCGGATGGCGGCCTCCTCCTTCCCGGCCACGGCGGCCGCGCGGGCGCCCGTGACGGGGAGGAGGAGGGCCGCGGCGAGGAGCGCCGCGCGGCCGGTCGATGCGGGTCTCGGTCGGTGCATGGCGCCCGCTCGCATGCCTCAGAACACGTACCCGACGCCGAGGTTCACCTGGTCCGCCGTGGTGTCCGCCTCCGTGTCGGTGCGCTGGTAGTCGGCCTTCACGACGACGTTGGGGATCGGCTTGTAGGTGAGGCCGGCCGTCCAGAGCTTCTCGTCGAGCGCCGCGTCGCGCGCGAAACCCGCGGGGACCCGGTCGTGGAGGTCCAGCGCCTCGTAGCGCACGAACGGCGAGAGCGACTGGCCGAGCTCGGGCAGCGCCACCGCGAGCACGTCGTAGGCCGCCTCGACGTAGCCGCCGCGCGTGCGCGACCCGAGCACGAGGCCGCCGCCCTGCAGCGCGGAGAGCCGGCCCGCGTCGTCGAGCCAGCCCATCGCGTAGAGGCCCCGGAGCTGGAGCCCGCGCCAGGCGAGCTGCGCGTGCGCCTCCGCGAGCGTCACGTCGGCGCGGATCGTGCCCTCAGCGTCCTTCGCGCCCTGGCCCGCGCGGCCGCGGTAGACGGAGCCCGCCACGTCGAGCGGACCGCGCGCGTAGCCGACGCTCGCGACGCCCGCGAAGCTCTCGGCGGGCGCCTCGCCGCCGCCGGTGCGGGCGCCGCGCAGCCAGCTGCCCGAGGAGAGATCGCCGCTCTGGCCGTTGAGGCCGACGAGCGCGTACGCCTTGTAGCGGACCGGGCCGACCGCGCCGTGGACGCCGAGGCCGTTCTCGTTCCAGGTGGACGGGATGAGGTTCCGCTCCACCTCCGGCCGGAACACGCCGTTGAAGAACGGCGGCTCGTGCAGCTCGTTCAGGAAGCCCATCGGCACGAGCACGTTGCCGACGCGGACGCCGACGGCGTCGGAGAGGAGGAAGTCGAGGTACGCGAACTCGACGGAGAGCTCGTGCTGGTGCTCGTACTCGATCTCGGCGTTGAAGAGGATCTTCGGCGTGAAGCGGTAGCCCGTGTAGAGGATCACGCGGTAGAGGTCCGAGTCGGACGGTCCCCCGGAGAGGCGGTTCCGGTAGAACAGCTCCCCGTAGCCGCCGATGGAGAGCCCCTTCGGCGCGAAGTACACCTTCGACGCCGCCGGTCCCATCCCGGCGTACGAGGCGTACTCCACGTCCTTGAGGCCCATCTCCAGCTTGAGGCGCCGCAGCTCCTCCGCGAGCGCCTTCACCTCCTCCTTCGTGGCGGCCTCGCCCTCGCCCTTCGCGGCGGGCGCGTCCGACTTCTCGGCGCTCGCCGGCGCGGGGGTGGCGGGGGCGGCGTCGTCCGCGCGGGCGCCCGCCGAGGCGAGCAGGACGGCCACGACAACCATGATCTTGACTTGCATTCTCACTTGTGGCCCGCGACGGGGCTCTCTCCTGCGCCTTTCCGGGTGGGGACTCGAGCTGCGCTTCGGCTACGACGAACGAGCCTCGACGGGCTTCACGTAGATCTCGCCCGCGATCTCGGGATCGAGGGCGATGGTGGTCTCGCCGACCTCGATGACGTACGACGGCGAGCGCTGGTGGAGCCGGATGGTGCTGCCGGGGATCACCCCCAGCGCGGCGAGCCGATCCATCCGGTCGTGGAACTTGGGCGCGATGAACACGATGCGGCCGGACGCGCCGAGCTCGAAGCTGCGGAGCCCGGTCACGAAGGGCCGGACCGTCTTCTGGTAGGTGCCGCAGCAGCCGCCCGGGGGGATGGGCTTGCCGTGGGGGCAGGTCGGGGGGTGGCCGAGCAGCGTGCAGACGGAGTCGGTCGCCTCGGGCGAGAGGATGTGCTCGAGCTCGCACGCCTGCTGCTCCGTGACGCCCTCCGCCAGATCGAGCACGTCGCGGAAGAGCCGCTCCGCGAGCCGGTGCCGGCGCACGACGTCGCGGGCGCGCCGCTCGCCCTCCTCCGTGAGGTGGACGTGCGCCCCCTCGAGCCGGAGGAGGCCCGCGCGCGCGAGCTCCTCGAGATCCGCGCGGCCCGCGCCCGGCGCGTGCTCGGCCTCCGCCGCCGCCAGGATCTGGTCGGCCGCGTCGCGGCCCGCCTCGCGCTGGGTGTAGGCGGTCTCCAGGATCTCCTCGAGCCGCCGCGTCGCCGTCCCATTATTCACGGAAAGTCGCTCCTCCCGTCCTTGTCGCGCTTGAGCCGGTCGATGAGGCGCCGGAGGCCGCCGGCGAGCCCGGCCTCCTGCGGGAAGCTGTAGCTGCACGAGGGGCAGCACACGACGCGGCAGCCCTTCGCCATCGGGCAGCTCGGGCGGCACCCCTGCCCCATCGCGTCGAAGCGGGTCCCGCACAGCGGGCACGTCTCGATCTTCTCGACGAGGGCCGCCACCAGCGCCTCCTAGTACAGCCACCGCATGAGCTGGTTCACCACCGCGCCGACCCCCACCGCGAACGGCACGATGAACCCCATGATCGCGACGCCGGTCTTCCAGCCGCGCTCCTTCAGGATCATGAAGAAGTTCGCGATGCAGGGGACGAAGAGCGTGATCGTGACGAGCGCCACGACGATCTCGATCTGCATCGAGCGGGTGAGCCCGCCGCCGTCCATGAACGGCTGGTAGTGGAGGAACAGGCCCGCCGCGGCGTAGTCGCGCCGCAGGAAGCCGAGGATGAACGCGGCCGCGGCCTCCTTGGGCAGGTCGAGCAGCCCGACCACGAGCGGCGACGCGGCGCGTTCGAGCAACGAGAGCCCGCCGAACCGGTCGAGCAGGTAGAGGATGAGCGTGCCGACGATGAAGAGCGGCAGCGCCTCGCGCAGGTACCACTCGATGCGCGCGAGCGTCTTCACCGCGATGTTGCCGGCCTGCGGCACGCGCAGCGGCGGCAGCTCGAGCATGAAGTCCGAGCCGCGGCCGGGCAGCACCTTCGCCGCGAGCCAGCCGACGAGGAACAGCACGAGCACCACCGTGGCCCCGAACCAGGCCGTCGCGGCCACCGGGAGCTTGGAGGTCATGGCGAAGATGACCGCCATCTGCGCGCTGCAGGGCACGCCGAGCGCGAGCAGGAGCGTCACGATGACCCGCTCCTTCCGCGTCTCCATGATGCGCGCCGTCATCGTGGCCATCGTGTCGCAGCCGAGCCCGAGCACCATCGGCAGGACGGCCTTGCCGTTCAGGCCCATCCGCTTGAACACCTTGTTCAGCATGACCGCGAGGCGCGGCAGGTAGCCCGAGTCCTCGAGGATGCTGAACGCGATGAAGAACGTCGTCACGATCGGCAGCACGATCGCGATGCCGTAGGACAGGCCCATCGAGACGATCCCGTACTTGCCGATGAGGATCCCGTTCTGCGTCACGGCGTCGGCGCCGGGAGGACCGACGAGGAAGCTCTCGAAGCGGCCGTCCGGTACGAGGAACCGCACCGCGGCGGTGATCCACGGCACGAGGTAGTTCGCGAAGACGGTGTTCTCGAGGAAGTCGACGAGCGTCCCGGCCCCCAGCACGCCCACGAACTCGTACGCCGCGAAGAGCACGACGGCGAGGATGGGGATCCCCCACAGCGGGTGCGTGGACCAGGTGCCGAGCTTGCGGCCGAGGCCGCTCGCCGCGGTGGCGCCGCCCCGCGTGACGACCGCGTCGTGCAGCCGGTCGGCCGCCGCGAGCCGCTGGCGCGCGACCACGAAGCGGAGCGACTCGGGGTAGCGTGCCGCCACGGTGCGCCGGATCGCGTCGATCCGGGCGAGGTCCGCCTCGGAGACGTGCGCGGCGAGCTGCGGGCGGAGCGACTCGTCGCCCACGAGCGCCATGACGGCGAGCGCCCGGGCGCCGAAGCCGCCGCGCGGCATGAGCGGCGTGATCTCCGCGAGCGCCGCCTCGATCGCGTCGTCGTAGCGGGGCCGGAAGGGCGAGGCGCGGCCACCGGCGGCGATGCGCTGCTGCAGGGCCGCGAGCCCCTGCCGCTGGACCGCCACGGTCGGCACGACGTCGATGCCGAGGTCGCGCGAGAGCCGCTCCACGTCGATGTGGAACCCGCGGCTCGCCGCCTCGTCCGCCATGTTGAGCGCGAGGGTGAAGGGGATCTCCGCCTCGGCGAGCTGCGTCGCGAGCAGGAGCCCGCGCCGGAGGTTCTTCGCGTCGCAGACCTGCACGGCCGCGTAGCCGCGCTCGGAGAGCAGGATGTCGCGAGTGACCTGCTCGTCCTCCGACATGGGGATGAGGTTGTTCGTCCCCGGCGTGTCCATCACGTGCCAGGGCTGCCCCTCGATGGTGGCCGAGCCGCGCGTCACCTCGACGGTCGTCCCCGGGTAGTTCGAGACCGTGACGTACTTGCCGGTGAGCGCGCCGAACAGCGCGCTCTTCCCGACGTTGGGGTTGCCGACGAGGATGATGGCGCGGTTCGCCGCGACCACCTGCTTCTTGTCGAGCTCGCCGGCGCGCGCGGCAGCCGGAGCCGGGGCGGGAGGGGTCACGCGCGCTCCTCGCGCACGGGGGCGGCCTTCCGGCAGCGGGCGCAGCGGCCGTACAGCTCGAGCTTGTGGCTCTCGACCTCGAAGCCGTGCCGGCGCGCCACCGTCTCCTGCAGCGACTCGATCTTCTCGTTCGCGAACTCCACGATGTCGCCGCAGCCGGTGCAGATGAGGTGATCGTGGTGGGCGCGCCCCGCCGAGGGCTCGTAGCGCGTCTGGCCCTCCCCGAACTGGCGCGCCGAGGCGAGGCCGCAATCGACGAGGAGCTTCATCGTCCGGTACACGGTCGCGACGCTCACGCGAGGGTCGTCGCGCCGCGCGTGCGCGACGAGCTCCTCGACCGTGACGTGACCGCGGACGGCGAAGAAGGCCTGCGCGATGCGCTCGCGCTGCCGCGAGTGCTTGAGGCCCTTGCGCTCGATGTACGCGGCGAGCTCGGCCGCGGCGGCGCCCGCGTCCTGCGGGCGATCGTGCCCGCGCGTCCTGCTGCCCCGGAGGTCGTGATCGGCGTCGGTCATCCTGATAACGATTCTCAGTATCAGACTGACGCCGCCCAGGCAAGCCCCTGCGGTGTCGTCCGCCGCCGGCGGGGCTCAGCGCTCCGGCGCGGCGTCGCGCCAGTACTCCCGCCAACGCGCCGCAGCCCCGGGCCCTTCCCCGCCCGCGTCACGTCCGGCCAGCGCCACGAGGGTGGCGTGCGCCTCGCGGCGGACCTCCGGCGCGGGGTCGTCGAGCAGCTCGATCAGGCGCGGGACCGCTCGCACGCCTGCCTCTCGGGGGCGGTGGCGAGCGACCTCCGCGGCGAGCGCGCGGGTGGCCGGATCGGCCGACCGGAGCGGTCCGGCGAGCTCGACGGGAGGCGCGAGCTCGACCCGGTAACCCTGCGCGAGCTCGAGCACGACCCCGGTGATGACGGCCAGGACGAGCACCATCAGCCCGACCTGCACGAGCGCCTTCCCCGCCGAGTACCTCCCGGCGCGCACCAGCACGAAGCGGTACGCGGCGTAGCCCCCGATGAAGAGCGCGAGGACCACCGCCGGGACCGCGAGCGCCGCGCGAGGCCAGCCGCTCCCGGCGACGGATCGCGCGAGCTCCGGCACGCCGAGGAGCGTCAGCGCGGTGGCGGCGAAGAGCAGCGCGAAGAGGATCCAGCGGAGGGAGCGGACGGCGGCGGGGATTCGGCCGGTCCCGCCGTCCTTCATCCCGGGTGACATGCGCGGCAGTGAACCACGCGCGCGGGCGAGCGGCAACCGCGATCGCCTGGGATCCTTGACTCGGGCGGCGCCCCGGCGCACGTTCCGCCCGCCATGGCCGAGATCGACCCCGAGCTGCTCGAGCGTGTCGCCCGCTGGTGCGCCGAAGCCGGCCGCCAGGCCGGGACGCGAGAGATCCGCGCTGCCCTGTCGCCGCTGTCCTGGGACGAGCTGCTCGCCGCGCGCGCCCTCCTCGCGGATCCGCCTCCCGCGGCGCCGCTCGGCCCGTACGCGCTCGCCGACATCGCGCGCGGAACGCCCGCGGACACCGCGGCGGAGCGTGAGCGCGAGGCCCGCTACCCGCGGGAAGCGGCCGACGAGCCCGTCGCGCCGGCGCCCCCCGCCGCCGCCGCCGCGTCCGACCAGCCCGTGCCTCGCGCGAAGCCGGGCCGCGGCCGCAAGAAGCCCGGGATCGTCGTCCACCGTGCGCGCGATCGCGTGGAGGTCGCCCCGGAGCCTCCGCCGCCTCTCCCCGCGCTCGACGACCTTCGCCGCGACGAGGGCCGCGCCGTGCTCGAGCGGCTCCTGCGCCGCCACGGCGCGCGCCGCGCCGCGATCCTGGCCGAGCTCCAGGCCGGCTGGCGCGGCCCCGGCGGCGCGACGCCCACCGACGCCGATCTCGCGGCCCTCATCGATCACCACGGCCTCGCCCGCGTGTTCGAGCGGCGCGAGCACGACGAGCTCTTGCACGCGCTGCGCGCGGCCGCCGGATCCCGCGCCGCCGCGGCCGCGGCGCTGGGGCTCGACGAGGCCGGGCTCGACGCCGCCCTCGCCCGGCTCGGCGCCGCGGAGGACGCGGAGCGGATCCGCGAGGAGCGGAGGGCGGATCTCCGCTCCCGCGCGACGCTCTCGGAGCGGATCCACCTCCTGCTCGCGCAGGAGGAGCGGCTGCGGGATCTCGGGCTGCTGGAGGAGATCGAGGCGGATCTCCGAGCCCGCCTCCCCGAGCACCTCCGCGCGCTGCGCGCCAGCGGCGAGTCCCTCGGCCCGGCGCTCTCGCGGAGCCTCTCGTTGCCCTACGAGACCGTCGGGGCGCTCTCCCTGCGGTTCGGCCTCGACCTCGGGCCCGCCGACCTGGGCGCGGGCGCGCCGTCCGGCCCGACCGGCTCGGACCGCGGCCGGCGCGGAGCACCGCGCCACGAGGCCCGCCCGGGCGGCGGCGCTCGGGAGAGCCGCTCGCGCTTCGAGGAGCGGCGCCGGTTCGGCTCCGACCGCGCTCGAGACGGAAACGAGCGTACCGAGCGACGCGATCGTCCGCGGGCCGGAGGCCCGGAGCGGGCGCGCGGCTCCGCCGACTCCGTGAGCCCTCCCCCGTTCCGCCGCGGCGCCCCCGACGCATCGCGCTCCCGGGGTGAGCCCACCGGCGGGCAGCCGCGCGGACAAGATCGGCGCGGTCCGCACAAGGGATTCGGGCCGCGCTCGGGTCCCGGTTACCGCGGCGGATTTGCCGCTCGCACCGGCCCCGGCCCTCGCTCGGGCTTCGGACCTCGCTCCGGCTCTGGCCCCCGCACCGGCCCCGGTGGCCCTCGCACCGGCTTCGGCCCCCGCACCGGCCCCGGTGGCCCTCGCACCGGCTTCGGCCCCCGCACCGGCCCCGGTGGCCCTCGCACCGGCCCTGGCCCCCGCTCCGGCTTCGGCCCCCGGACCGGCCCCGGCCCCCGCACCGGTCCCGGTGGCCCTCGCACCGGCCCTGGCCCTCGCACCGGCTTCGGCCCTCGCACCGGCTTCGGCCCTCGCACCGGCTTCGGCCCCCGCACCGGCCCCGGCCCCCGCACCGGCCCTGGCCCCCGCACCGGCCCTGGCCCCCGCACCGGCCCTGGCCCCCGCACCGGCCCTGGCCCCCGCACCGGCCCCGGTGGACCGCGCTCCGGCTTCGGGCCTCGCTCCGGCTTCGGCCCCCGCACCGGCCCCGGTGGCCCTCGCTCCGGCGCGGGCCCTCGCACCGGCCCCGGCCCTCGCACCGGCCCCGGCCCTCGCTCCGGCCCCGGCCCTCGCTCCGGCCCTGGCCCCCGCACCGGCCCCGGCCCTCGCACCGGCTTCGGACCGCGCACCCGCCCGGGCGGAAAGCCTCGGGGTGGCCCCGGCCCGCGCGGCGGCGGCCGGCCACCGCGGCGCGGCTAGCCGCACGATGCCGCGCTAGGATCTCGTCGTGCCCATCTACGAATACGTCTGCGAGGAGTGCGGGCGCCTCACCGAGGTGATGCAGCGGATGTCGGACCCCGCGCCGGCGGCCTGCCCCGAGTGCGGGGCGCCTAAGCTCGCGCGGCTCATCTCGCGCACGAGCTTCCAGCTCAAGGGCGGCGGCTGGTACTCGGATCTCTACGCGTCGCCCAAGACCAAGCCGGAGGCGCCGACGGGGACCGGCCCGAAGCCGGAGGGCGCCCAGGCGGCCCCCGCCGCCAAGACGGACGCGGGAAGCGCCGCCGCGCCCGCGAAGCCCGTCGCGAAGAAGGACAGCGCCTGAGGAAGAAATCACCGGACCGCGACGCGCCGGCTGCGAGCGCGACGACGGCACCTCTCGCGACGGTCCGGAGTCTTCACGGCGTCCGGGGGCGCACCCGCGGACCCCGTGCGCCGCTACGCCTTCGGCTTGGGCGCGGGCTTGCCCTTCTCGAAGACCACGCCGTCGCCGAACTTCGCGACGATCTGCTTCTTCGTCTTCAGGCCCGTCATGTCGATGACGAAGTTGGGGACGCGCCGCGCGCGCCGATCGGCAGCCCAGCGGGTGATCTCTCCGCGCGGGCGCGACGACGCGCCGTTCACGGAGCGGCGACGGCGGCCCCTGCCGCCCTTGCGCGCGACCTCCGCCTCGAGCTCGGCCTCGAGCCGGGACGCGGCCATCTCCGCTACGGCGCGCGCGATCGCGGCGGATGCGCGCTTAGGGCGCCGCGCGCGCCTCGCGGGGGGGGGGGGGGGGGCGGGGGGGGGGGGGGGGGGCCCCCCCATCGGGCGTCTCCTGTCGGGATCGATTGCGCAGTTTGCTCACCGCGCAAAATCGAGCTTTGGCCGGCATTATAGACCCCCGGTCATGCGCCCAATCCATTTTTCTGCTAGGTTCCGCGGCGCCATCGGCCCTCTGGCGAAACGGTAGACGCGCTCGACTCAAAATCGAGTGGGGTGATCCCCCGTCCCGGTTCGAGTCCGGGGAGGGCCATTCGCGGGGCCCCGCGCGCCCGCGTTTTCCCTTGCCGCAGGGGCGCGGCCACGTGTATCCGTACCCCGCACCTCCACCGGGAACGTCATGTACAACCTCCTCATCAGCCTGGGGATCGGGCTCGTCGTCGGGGCCGCGATCGCGATCGGGACCAGCTTCGGCTGGGCCGCCGCCGTGTTCCCCGCCCTGCTCGCCGCGACCATCGCCTACTTCGTCCTCGCGCGGCGGACGTGGAAGCAGCTCGAGTCCGTCTTCGACGGGATGCAGGCGGACGTCCGCGCCCAGAAGCTCGACAAGGCGGTGCAGACGCTCCAGGGCGGGTTCCGGCTCGCGCCGTGGCAGTTCCTCGTCGCCTCGCAGCTCCACTCGAACATCGGGATCCTGCTCTTCATCCGCCAGGACCTCGACGCCGCCCTCCCCCACCTCGAGAAGAGCTTCTCGCGCAACTGGATCGCGCGCGGGATGCTGGGCGTCGTCCGCTACAAGCGGCGTGACCTCGACGGCATGAAGCGCGTCCTCGAGGACGCGGTGAAGACGAACAAGAAGGAGGGCGTGCTCTGGTCGGCGTACGCCTGGATCCTCGAGGAGCTCGGCCGGCACGAGGACGCGATCGCGGTGCTCGGGCGCGCCGTGCAGGCGAACCCGTCCGACGAGAAGCTGAAGGGCTCCCTCCAGCTGCTCCAGAACGGGAAGAAGCTGAAGCTCGGCAAGGTGTACGGCGAGCAGTGGTTCCAGTTCATGCTGGAGCGCCCGCCGCCTCAGTTCGTGGGCGGCCCGGGCTTCCGCGGCGGCAAGCGCGCCATCTACGGGCGCTGAGCGCGGCGCACGATCCCGGGGGCGTCCTCGTTCGCTGCGCTTGCCCGCCTCGACTCCGGGCTCCTGCGCCTTCGAGGGCGCGACGATCTCTTCTCCTCGCTCCCGACCGGGAGCGTCACACCCCTCAGCTTCCGCCGAAACCCACCGACACGCGCCCGCGCGCGTCGACGATCAGCGGCACCCGGCGATCGCCGCCGGAGAGCTCGAGGAACCGCCTCATCGCGGCGGCGTCCTTCTTCACGTCGAAGTAGGTGAATTCCACACCACGGGCGCCGAGATCCTCACGCGCGGCGCTGGTGTAGGGGCATGAATCCTTGCCGTAGATCTCGACGACGCCGGCCATCTCGCGGTCCTCCGTCGCACAAAATATTCCGGACCGCTCCCGCGCGTGGGCGGAAATTCTTCCCGGCCGTGTGGCGCGCAGGACACGCGCGCCCGGCGGTCGCGCACGAACGCCTCGGGATCGCGCGACCTTCCACGCGCCGGGCGCGCCGCAGGCCCGCGGCACCGCCCTTGCTGTCCTGCGTCGCGTGACCTCTCGCGCCGTCTTCACCCTCCCCGGCACCACCCGCCTCTCCCCGCGCAGTCGCCGCGCGCTCAAGATCGCGCTGGCAGCCCTCCTGGGGATACCGTGGATCCCTCTCGCAGCCGCGCTGTACGCTTGGATGCACTGATGGCGGACGAGCCCCGCGAGCTCCCGCCGATCGGGCTGACGCTCGCCGGGGGGGCAGGCGTCTCCCGCACGTCTGCGGCAGGGGTCAGGCCTGCCGTTCTGCTTCGCCCCCACTACATTTGAACGACCCGAACGGACGAACGCCGGCCGTGAAGCCACAGGACCCGAGAGCCGCCGATGTGGGCGAGACCGCGCGCGACCCGCTCGCGCCGCTGCTCGCCGCGATCGACGCCGCCTCGGGCCTGCCCGCGGAGGAGCGGGCGCGCCGCCTCCGCGAGGCGCTCCCGAGCGGCCTCGCGGATCTGGCGGACGCGAACCGCCGGCTCCGCGAGACGACCCACCGCCGCGACGCCCTCCTCGCCTCCGCGGCCGCCGAGCTCCGCTCCGCGGCGGAGCTGCTCGCGGCGGACGCCGCGCAGGCCGACGCGCACCGCGGCGAGATCTCGCGCCTGCGCCGCGTCGCGGACGACCTCGATCGGACGGTGCGCGCGGCGCCGGACGCCCGCCCCGCGCGCCGGCCCCGTCCCTCCGGGACGCGCCCGCGGCTGCTCGTCGTCGACGACGAGGCGGACGCGCGCGAGGTGCTGACCGAGGTGCTCGAGCCGGAGTACGAGGTCCTGCTGGCCGAGGACGGGGAGGTGGCACTCGAGGTCGCGCGCGCGGAGCACCCGGACGTCGTGCTCATGGATCTGTTCATGCCGCGCCTCGACGGGCTCCAGGCGCTCGAGCGGCTGCGCGCGGACACCGCGACGAACGACATCCCCGTCATCTTCGTCTCGGGCCACGGCGACGACGCGGTGAAGGTGCGCAGCCTCGACCTCGGCGCGGTGGATTACCTCCAGAAGCCCTTCTCCGAGCGCGAGCTGCGCGCGCGCGTCGAGCGGACGCTCCGGCTCATGCGCAGCCAGACCGCGCTGCGCGAGCTCGCCCAGACGGACGCGCTCACCGGCCTCGCCAACCTCCGCGCGTTCCGCGCGCGCGTGGAGGAGGAGGTGAAGCGCGCGCTCCGCTATCACACGCCGCTCACCTGCGTGATGGCCGACATGGATCAGCTGAAGCCGATCAACGACGAGCTCGGCCACGCCGCCGGCGACCGCGCGATCGCCGCGGTCGCGGCGGTGATCCGCGAGGAGCTGCGCGAGACCGACTTCGGGGCGCGCTACGGCGGCGACGAGTTCGTCATCCTCCTGCCGCACACCTCCGCCGAGGAGGGACGGGTGTTCGCCGAGCGCGCCTGCGCGCGCCTGCGCGAGACCGAGCTCGAGATCGGCGGGAAGCGGATCCACGTGGGCGCGTCGTTCGGGGTGGCCTGCCTGTGCGACGATCTCCGCGAGGACGCCGCGGAAGCCCTCGTCGGCGCAGCGGACTCGGCGCTCTACGCCGCGAAGCGCGAGGGGCGCGGCCGCGTGATCGTGGCGGAGCTGCCCGAGCTCCCTGCAGGGCACGCCGTCCCGAGCGCCGCCGCGGCGGACGCCGGTCAGCAGGCCGCGCATTGATGTCGATCTAACGGGGACTGCGTCCCCGCCCCAGCGGCAGAGCCGCTGGG
>NZ_JAKZLF010000061.1 GCF_022808855.1 Anaeromyxobacter soli | reverse complement strand
CCCCCCCCCCCCCGGCGGGGAACGGTCGCGCACCCGCGAAAGCGGACGCGACCGTTCACGGGCCCCGCCGAGCAGGGGGTGGGGCCCCGCCGAGCTTCGCTCGACGGGGCGGGGGACGCAGTCCCCCGTTAGACGGCAGCCTCGGTCGCGCCGTGGCACTTCTTGTACTTCTTGCCCGAGCCGCAGGGGCACGGGTCGTTCCGGCCGACCTTGGGCTGCGTGCGGACGACGGTCTCCTGCTTCGCGCGCGGCTTCTCCTCGCCGTCGCCGCCCTCGCCCGCCTCGGCGTGCGTCTCGGTGATCCGCTGCATCGCCCGGCGCTGGGCGGCGAGCCGCTTCTGCTCGATCTCCTCGGCGCTCTCCTGGCGCACGAGCTGGAGGCGGAGGAGGTTGCCGATGACGGCGCTCTTCACGCGCCAGGTCATCTGCACGAACATCTCGTAGCCTTCCTTCTTGTACTCCTGCTTCGGGTCCTTCTGCCCGTAGCCACGCAGGCCGATGCCCTGGCGCAGGTGGTCCATCGAGAGCAGGTGGTCCTTCCACTGCTGGTCGATGGCCTGCAGGTACAGCCACTGCTCGTAGCGGCGCAGCACCGCGACGCCGTCGGCGTCGGTCCCGAGCTCGGCCTCCTTCTGCCGGTAGGCCTTCTCGACCACCGCGTAGACCTGCTCCTCGATCTCGTGGCGCGCCTCGGCGGCCTTGCCGGTGGGCAGCGCGAACTTCATGTCGACGCCGAACTGCTCCTTCACCATCGCGGAGAGCCCGTCGAGGTTCCAGTCGGAGACGCGGTTCGGGCAGCTCGCGCCGACCATGTCGAGCACGAGGTCCTCGACGAGATCGAGCATGTGCTCGCGCTGGTCAACCCAGGTGAAGACCTGCTCGCGGCGGGTCTTCTTCTTGGTCTTCGGGTCCTCGTCGAACTCCACCACCGGGATGCCCGCCCCGAAGCCGAGGACCCTGCGGCGCAGCCCGTAGATTGAGCGGCGCTGCTGGTTCATGACGTCGTCGTACTCGAGCAGGTTCTTCCGGATGTCGAAGTTGTGCGCCTCGACCTTCTTCTGCGCGCCCTCGATGGCCTTCGTGAGCCACGGGTGCTCGATCTGCTCCCCGTCCTTCATGCCCATGCGGCTCATGAGCCCCTGGATCCGCTCGGATCCGAAGATGCGCATGAGCTCGTCCTCGAGGGACAGGTAGAAGATCGACGAGCCGGGGTCGCCCTGGCGGCCGGCGCGGCCGCGGAGCTGGTTGTCGATGCGGCGAGACTCGTGCCGCTCGGTGCCGACGATGTGCAGGCCGCCGAGCCCGACGACCTCCTCGTGCTCCGCCCCGGTCTGCTGGTGGAGGCGCTCGGTGGTCTCGGCGAGGCGCCGCGCCCAGTCGGCGCGCCGCGCGAGGAAGGACTCCTCCGTCTCGCCGTCCATCGGCAGGTCCGGCTCCAGCCCGACCTCGTGCTTCGCCATCATGTCGGCGTTCCCGCCGAGGATGATGTCGGTGCCGCGGCCCGCCATGTTGGTGGAGATCGTGACCGCGCCCTTGCGGCCGGCCTGGGCGACGATCTCGGCCTCGCGCTGGTGGTGCTTCGCGTTGAGGACGTTGTGCGGGACGCCGCGGCGCTTCAGCAGCGTCGCCACGACCTCGCTCTTCGCCACCGACACCGTGCCGACGAGGACCGGCTGGCCCTTCTTGTGCCGCCCCTCGATCTCGTCGCAGAGGGCGTTGAACTTCTCGCCCTCCGTCTTGTAGACGACGTCCTCCGAGTCCTTGCGGACGTTCTTCTTGTTCGTGGGGACGACGACGACGTCGAGGTTGTAGGTCTTCGCGAACTCCTCGGCCTCGGTGTCCGCGGTGCCGGTCATGCCCGCGAGCTTCGAGTACATGCGGAAGTAGTTCTGGAAGGAGATCGTGGCGAGGGTCTGGTTCTCCGCCTCGATCTTCACCCCCTCCTTCGCCTCGACCGCCTGGTGCAGGCCGTCCGACCAGCGCCGGCCCGGCATGAGCCGGCCGGTGAACTCGTCCACGATGAGGACCTCGCCGTTCTTGACGACGTAGTCGACCTCGTTCCGGTACAGGTGGTGGGCGCGGAGCGCCTGCTCGACATGGTGCAGCGTCTCGATGGCGTTCGGGTCGTAGAGGTTCTGGACCCCGAGCTTCTTCTCCATCTTCTCGACGCCGGAGTCGCTCATCACGATCGTCCGGCTCTTCTCGTCGACCGTGAAGTCCTGGTCCCGGATCATCGAGGGGATGACCTGGTTCACCCGGTAGTACAGATCCGACGACTCGTCGGACGGGCCAGAGATGATGAGCGGGGTGCGGGCCTCGTCGATGAGGATCGAGTCCACCTCGTCGACGATCGCGAAGTTGAGCTCCCCCTGCACGTAGTCCTGCAGGCGGAACTTCATGTTGTCGCGGAGGTAGTCGAACCCGAACTCGTTGTTCTGCCCGTAGGCGATGTCCGAGTGGTACGCCGCCTGCCGCTCGGCGTCGGTGAGCCCGTGGACGATGACGCCGGTCGTGAGGCCGCAGAACCGGTACAGGCGGCCCATCCACTCCGAGTCTCGACGGGCCAGGTAGTCGTTCACCGTGACGACGTGGACCCCGCGGCCGGAGATCGCGTTCAGCACGCTGGGCAGCGTGGCGACGAGGGTCTTCCCCTCGCCGGTCTTCATCTCGGCGATGCGCCCGGAGTGCAGCACCGCGCCGCCGATGAGCTGCACGTCGAAGTGGCGCATCCCGAGCGCGCGCACGCCCGCCTCGCGGACCAGCGCGAACGCCTCCGGCATCAGCTCGTCGAGCGGCCGTCCCTTCTCGCGGACCTGCTGCTTCCACTCGGCGGTGAGCCGCGGGAAGTCGGCGTCGGAGAGCGCCTTCATCCGCGGCTCGAGCTCGTTCACGCGTGCGACGAGCGGCCGGAGCTTCTTCAGCTCACGGTCGTTCTTCGTGCCGAGCATCTTCTTCAGGACGTAGTTGACCACGGGGGCCCTCGAGCAAAAGAGACGGGGGCCCGCCGGATCGCTGCTCGGCGACAGGCGGGCGCCCCGTCTTACCCCGTTAGGTAACGACGCGCCATAGGATGTCAAACGGGGGAAGTTCCGGGCGCTTGGGGTATCTTCGAGGGGTGGCGCCTGCACGCTCGGCCGCGCTCGTCCTCCTGGCGCTCGCCGCCTGCGCCGGCCCCGGCCGCGCGGGCAGGGACCCCTTCGCCGGCGGCGACCTGCCGGACCGCCTCGCGTCGCGCGCCGCCTCCCTCGTCGGTCACTCCGGGCGCTTCGAGGTGGGGGGAGCGCGCCTGAACGCCGACTGCTCGGGGTTCGTGGAGGCGGTCTACATGGCCGAGGGCGTGCCCCTCGTCCGCCTCGTCGCGGCGGCGGCGCCGGCGGAGCGCTCGGGGGTGGCGGGGCTCTTTCGCGCGATGGAACGGTACGGCACCGTCTTCGGCGGAGGAGGTGCGTGGCCCGCCCCCGGCGACCTGGTCTTCTTCCACGACACCTACGACCGGAACCGCAACGCCGCCCGAGACGACCGCTTCACGCACGTCGGCGTCGTGGAGCGCGTCGAGCACGGCACGGTCGTCTTCCTTCACCGCGGCGGCCGCGAGGTCGTGCGCGGGGTGCTGACGCCCGATCGTCCCCTGGAGCCGGCGGACGGGGACCGCGTCCTCAACACCGCGCTCCGCGAGAAGGCGAGGCGGGCCCGCGACGGCGAACGCGAGACCACGCTCGCGGGGGCGCTGTTCGCAGGCTATGCCCGGCTCGACCCGCGGCGGATCCCGGCGGAGCTCCTGCGCGGCCTCTGACCAGCGCTGCTCGCAGCGCTACGGCGCGAGCGCCGGACGACGCCGCTCACTCGAGGATGAACTTGCGGGGGTTCTCCGGGATCCCGTTCACCCGCACCTCGTAGTGGAGGTGCGTGCCCGTCGAGCGGCCGGTGTTCCCGACCGCGGCGACCTTGTCCCCGCGCCGGACGTGCGACCCCATCCGCACGAAGATCTCGGACAGGTGGCCGTAGCGCGTCTTCACGCCGTAGCCGTGGTCGATGACGAGGACCTTGCCGTAGCTCCCCTCGGTGCCGGCGAACACCACCGTGCCGTCGGAGGGCGTGTAGACGGGCTGGCCGTGCGGCGTCGCGATGTCGAGCCCGTGGTGCATGCGCCGCTCGGCGGTCCACGGGTCGAGGCGCGTCCCGAAGTCGGAGGTCACCCACCCGCGCGCCGGCCAGATCGACGGCGTCGACGCGAGCAGGGAGCGCTGGTCGTCGAAGTACTCCTGCAGCTCGCGCAGGCTCTGCTCCTGCCGCGAAGCCTCGCCCTCCAGCGAGGAGAGCTTGCCCGGAAGCGCCGTGAGGCTCGCCTCCGCAGCGGGAGCGGGCCCCGGGATCTGCGCCTCGGCGTCCGTGTTGCCCACCGGGCCGATCGCGAGGTTCCGCTCGGGATCCTGGAGCTGCGTGACGGCGGTGCGGAGCTTCGCGTCGAACCGCTCGACGCGGTCGAGCGTCGCCGAGATGTGCGCCACCTTCTCCTGCACGAGCAGGATCTGCGAGCGCAGCTGCGCGTTCTCCTCCTTCAGGACGGCGTTCTCGGACGCGGACCCCAGGAGGGCGAAGTAGTGCCCGACGACGACGAGCGCGACGAGCGCGACCACGCCGCCGCCGTAGGCGAGGTTCACGAGCCAGCGTCGCGGCACCCGGAACTTCCGGACGGCCTGCGAGTGGTCGCTGACCACGATGACGGTGAAGACCTGCGTCTTCGGAGGTGCGGCCATCCCGATAGAGCTCCGCGGCCGCGCCTGGCCGCGCCGACAAGCTAGCGACGCGACGGACGAGCCAGAACGCCAGCCCCGGGTGCTCGGGAGCTCGCGAAAGACGTCCAGACGGGTAGCAGAGGGGTCGCTCGGCGTCAAGCGCGCGTGTTGCCTACACATTCACCTCCGGTGCCCCATCGCGGGAGCGCGCGGAGCGCCGCGAGCGGGGCGGACGCCGCGCCGCGTCGAGCTTCACGCGCCGGCTCTAGTTCCCCGTCCGGAGGACGATCACGGTGATGTTGTCGTCGCCACCCCGGGCGTTCGCCAAGGCGACGAGCCGTGCCGCAGCCTCCGCGAGCGGCGCCTCGGTGACGATCCGGAGGATCTCGTGGTCGTCCACGAGGTTCGTGAGCCCATCGCAGCAGACGACCACAGCGTCTCGGGGGGCGAGGGCGAAGGCCATGACGTCCACCTTCACCTCGCGCTCGAACCCGACCGAGCGGGTGATGATGTTCTTGAACCGGCTGTTCCTCGCCTCGTCCGCGGTGATCGCGCCGGCCTTCACCTGCTCGGCGACGAGCGAGTGATCCTCCGAGATCTGGCGGATGCGGCCCTCGCGGAGGAGGTAGCAGCGGCTGTCGCCCACGTGCGCCACGAAGGCGGAGCGCCCGTCGACGAGCACCGCCGTGGCGGTGGTCCCCATCCCCGCGAGCTCCGGGTCCGCCTGCGCCGCCGCGTAGATCACCGCGCAGGCCTGCTCGACCGCGCCACGAAGGATGCCCGGCAGCGCGCTCGACTCCGCGGAGCCGGGGTTGAAGGCGCCCGGCGTCCTGGCCCGCGCCGCCCGGACCGTCCGCTGGATGGTCTCGACCGCGAGGCGCGAGGCCGTGCCCCCGCCCGCATGCCCGCCCATCCCATCCGCCACGACGTAGAGGTGCAGGTCGTCGTCGACCAGCAGGGCGTCCTCGTTGTGGTCGCGTCGGCGCCCGACGTCGGTCAGGCCGTGAGCAGTGACGGGGAGCAGGACCGGTTGCACCACGCGTCGAGCGTAGCATCCGGGCGCACCGCGCGCCTAACGATCTCGGGCCTCTGCGCTGACGCGGCGAGCCGCGGCCCGGGCCGGCGCGGCGCGCCGGCCGCGCTCGGGGGTGGGCGCCCGGGCCGCCGCGATCAGGGCGCCCGCGTGCTCGATCGCGGAGTCGGTCACGGTCGCCCCCGCCATCATCCGGGCGATCTCCCCCCGACGGGCCGCGTCGCTCTCGAGGAGCGCGA
This sequence comes from Anaeromyxobacter soli, assembly GCF_022808855.1. Classification (GTDB taxonomy): domain Bacteria; phylum Myxococcota; class Myxococcia; order Myxococcales; family Anaeromyxobacteraceae; genus Anaeromyxobacter; species Anaeromyxobacter soli. Next base: position 9,391 of record NZ_JAKZLF010000061.1, on the reverse strand, counting down.
CCGCGGTGGCGGTCCGGCCGCCGGAGACGCGCTTCTCCACCCGGTGGTGACGCTCCGCGAAGGCCGCCACCTGAGGTAGGTGGGTCACGCAGATGACCTGCCGCCCGCGCGCGACGTCGGCGAGCACGCGCCCCATCGCCTCGGCCACCGCTCCGCCGATCCCGGCGTCCACCTCGTCGAACACGTACGTGGAGACCGGATCCTTCCTGGCCAGCGTGCGCTTCACCGCGAGCAACACGCGCGAGAGCTCACCCCCGGAGGCGGTGCGCGCGAGCGGCCGGAGCGGCTCGCCCGGGTTCGGCGCGATCCGGAGCTCGGCCCGCTCCGCGCCCGCCGGACCGAGGAGCTTGGCGCCGACCTCGACGCCGACCTCGGGCGGGAGGAGAGCGACCTCGATGCGGCACCGACCCATCGCGAGGCCGTCGAGCTCGCGTCGGACCGCCTCCGCGAAGGCGCGCGCCGCAGCGGTGCGCGCCCGCGTGAGCTCCGCGGCGAGCGCGAGCGCCTCCTTCCCGCGGAGCTCGATCTCGGCGCCCACCTCGCGCAGCCGCTCGCCGCCGCCCGAGACCCGCGAGAGCTCCTCCCGCATCGCCACCCGCCGGGAGATCGCCGCGTCGAGCGAGCCGCCGTGCTTCCGCGCGAGGGCGCGGAGCAGCTCGAGCCGGTCCTCCACGAGCGCGAGCCGCTCGGGATCGCCGCCCACCGAGTCGCCGTAGCGACCGAGCTCGCGCCCCGCCTCCTCGAGCTCGACGGCCGCCGAGCGGAGCAGCGCGAGCGGGGCCTCGAGGCGGCGGTCGAGGAGGCCGGCCTCCGCGAGCGCGCGGGCCGCCTGCGCCACCCGCTCCGACGCGCTCCCCTCCTCGCCGTAGGCGAGCGCCTCCGCGGCGCGCGCGGCGTCGCGGAGCTTCTCGGCCGAGGCGAGCACGCGCCGCTCGTCCTCGAGGGCCTCGAGCTCCCCGGGGCGCGGATCGGCGGCGTCGAGCTCGCGGAGCTGGAAGGCGAGGTAATCCGACCGCCGCGCCCGCTCGCCCTCGTCCGCGGCGAGGGACTCCCGCTCGCGGACGAGGGCGGCGAGCGCCGCGTGAGCTGCGCGGAACCGGAGGAGGGTCGGCTCCACGCTGCACAGCTCTGGCCCGGGCTCCGCCTGCGCGTGCCTGAGGCCCGCGAACGCGTCCAGGAGCTCGGTGTGGGTGGTGGGATCGAGCAGCGACACGTGCTCGTGCTGGCCCGAAACGTCGACGAGGCCGCGCAGCGCCTCCTCGAGCATCGAGACCGTGCAGAGCGCGCCGTTCACGAACGCGCGGCCCCGCCCTCCGCGCGCAGCCACGCGGCGCACGAGGAGCTCCGCGCTCTCGCCCGAGACGGTCCCCGCCCCGACGGGCAGCCCGGCGTCTCGCAGGCGGGCGAGGACGCGGTGGTCGGCAGGCAGCTCGAAGAGCCCCTCCACGACCGCCTCCTCCGCCCCCTCGCGCAGGACCTCGGCGCTCATCCGGCCGCCGAGGACGAGGTGCAGCGCGTTCACGAGGATGGACTTCCCGGCCCCGGTCTCGCCGGTGAGGACGTTCAGCCCCGGGCCAAAGCGGACCTCGATCGCATCGACGATCGCGAAGCCCGAGATGCGCAGCGTCGTGAGCATGGCGCCATTGATCCACGGCTCCCTGACACTGCGCAAATTTTCAGTGGTCCATCCGTTCGGGCGCCCGCCCTCCGAGCCGCCGAGCCGACTGCGCGAGAGTCCCGGCGAGGCGCCTTCCCGAGCCGCCGGCGCGGTGGGACGCTCGGGGCAACGGAGGACGCCATGACGATCCACGTGTCCGGGACGGTGCGCGTGCTGTTCGAGCGGCACGAGCTCGAGGTGCCGGGAGATCCGCCCGTGAAGGTCCCGGCGTTCCGCTGCCGCTGGTGCGACTTCACGGTCGTCACCGACGAGGCGAGCGCGCTGCCCGATCACGCCTGCGACGGCCCGGGCGCGGCCGAGACGTACCGGAACCTGCCGCCGCCTCCGCTCTCGCACGCCCCTGCGTGAGCCTCGGCGCACGATCCCGGGCCTGCGGCGGGCGTCCTCGCTCCTTGCGCCTGCGGCGCACGGAAGCAGTGCGCCTCGGCGCGCGTCGCTGCGGTTGCCCGCCTCGGCTCCGGTCTCGTGCGCCTTGCGTTTCGACGAGCGGGTCGCGACACGATACCGGGCCGGCGGCGCGCGTCGCTGCGGGTGCCCGCCTCGGCTCCGGTCTCCTGCGCCTTCGCTGGCGCGTCGGCACCTCGGCTTTCTACCTCTCGCCCCAGCGCAGCTTGGCGCGCAAGATGCCGAAGTAGTCGAGGTTCGGGTTCCTGACGAGCAGGACGCGGTTCGACGACTGCTTCACCTGCACGAGATCGCCCTTCGCGAGCCTCACGCCGCGCTGGCCGTCGAGCGTGAGGTACACCTCGGAGTCGTTCATGAGCACGATCTGCACGGAGAGCTCGTCGGGCAGCACGATCGGCCGCTGCGTGAGCGTGTGCGGGCAGATGGGCGCGAGGATCACGCCGCGCATGGTGGGGTAGACGATCGGGCCGTTCGCGGCGAGCGCGTAGGCGGTCGAGCCCGTGGGCGTCGCGACGATGATGCCGTCCGCCTTGTAGGTGGCGAGGTAGCCGCCGGCGCAGCGCGCGTCGAGCTCCGCCATCCGCGCGAGCGCGCCCTTGCCGATCACCACGTCGTTCAGCACCTCGGCGTCCACGTCGCGCTCCGGCCGGCCGCCGCGGTGCAGGTGCACCCGCAGCTTCATCCGCTCGGACACGAGCGCGTCGCCCGCGAGCACCCGCTCGAGCATGGGGTACAGCTCGGCCTGCGGCACCTCGGTCATGAAGCCGAGGTTCCCCATGTTCACGCCCAGGATCGGCGCGGGCCGGCCCCCGAGCAGGCGCGCCGCGTGGATGAGCGTGCCGTCCCCGCCGAGCACGACCACGAGGTCCGCGGACCGGCCGACCTCCGCCTCGTCGGTCACGACCTCGACGCCCTTCGAGCGGACGAACTGCTCCACGAAGTGCGCCGTCTCCGACGCCTCCGCCGAGCTGACCTTGTGGACGATCCCCACGCGCCGCGGCACGGGACACGGATGGTCTTCCATGCCGGGCATTATATAAGCGGTTCGCCATGGACCTCTTCGATCGCGCGGCCGAGAAAGATGAGGGGGGAAAGCCGCTCGCCGAGCGGATGCGCCCCCGCCGCCTGGAGGACTTCGTCGGCCAGGAGCACGTGCTCGGGAAGGGCACGGCGCTCCGGCGCGCCCTGGAGGCGGACCAGGTCCCGTCGCTCATCCTGTGGGGACCCCCGGGCACCGGGAAGACCACGCTCGCCCGCATCGTCGCGCAGCGGACCGGGACGGACTTCGTGCCGTTCAGCGCCGTGCTCGGCGGCGTCAAGGAGATCCGCGAGATCGTCGCGGCCGCGCGCGACCGGCGCCGCCTGCACCGGAAGCGGACGATCCTCTTCGTGGACGAGATCCACCGCTTCACCAAGGCGCAGCAGGACGCCTTCCTCCCCCACGTCGAGGACGGGACCATCACCCTCATCGGCGCGACCACCGAGAACCCCTCGTTCGAGGTGAACGCCGCGCTCCTTTCGCGCTGCCGCGTCGTCACGCTGCGCGCGCTCACCGAGGAGGAGGTGGGCGCGCTCCTCGAACGCGCCGTCGCGGCGCCGGGCGGGCTCGCCGGTGCGGTGTCGCTCGAGCCGGACGCGCGCGAGGCGCTCGCGCGGTACGCGTACGGCGACGCGCGGCGCGCGCTCAACGCCCTCGACGTCGCGGCCTCCGCCGTGCGGCTCGCGGGGCGGACCGCGGTGACGCGCGCCGACGCCGAGGAGGCGCTGCAGCAGCGCACCATCCTCTACGACAAGGCGGGCGAGCAGCACTACGACGTCGTCTCCGCGTTCATCAAGTCGCTGCGCGGCTCGGATCCCGACGCCGCCGTCTATTACATGGTGCGGATGCTGGAGGGCGGCGAGGACCCGCGCTTCGTCCTCCGCCGGATGGTGATCTTCGCCTCCGAGGACGTCGGCAACGCCGACCCGCAGGCGCTCCAGGTCGCGGTCGCGGCGCTCCAGGCGGTGGAGCTCGTGGGCCTGCCGGAGGGCGTCCTCCCGCTGAGCCAGGCCGCCATCTACCTCGCGCTCGCGCCCAAGTCGAACGCGGCCCTCACCGCCTACGCGACGGCGCGCCGGCTCGTGCAGGAGAAGGGCCCGCTGCCCGTCCCGCTCAAGCTGCGGAACGCGCCGACGAAGCTCATGCAGGGGCTCGGCTACGGCGGCGGCTACCGCTATCCCCACAACTTCGAGGGCCACTACGTCGCCGAGCAGTACCTCCCGGACGCGCTCCGCGGCGAGCAGATCGTGAGCCTCTCCGGCAACGGGCTCGAGAAGACGCTCGCCGAGCGGCTGCGCGCGCTCCGCGGCGAGCCGGGGCCGGACGGCGGGTGAGCGCGTCCGGGCGGAGGCGTGGCGGTCGCCTTCGCGAGGCGCCGCGTCGACGTGGCGTTCGTGCAAGCGCGCCGCGTGCGTCCACGCTAGGCTCGGCGCCGTGATCCTCTACCTCCACGGCTTCGCGTCGGGTCCGTCCTCGCACAAGGCGCGCGTCCTCTCGGAGCGGTTCGCCGCGCTCGGCGCGCCGCTCCACGTCCCGGATCTCACGCCCGGCGCGGAGGGCTTCGAGCGCTCCACGCCGTCCTCCATGCTCGGGATCGCCGAGGCGGCGCTCGACCGGGCGGGGTCGCCGCCGCACGCGATCGTCGGCAGCTCGCTCGGCGGGTATCTCGCCGCGGTCGCGGCCTCGCGCGATCCCGGCGTGGAGAAGCTCGTCCTGCTCGCGCCGGCGTTCCGGCTGTTCGAGCGCTGGCGCGCCCGGCTCGGGCCGGGGGCGCTCGAGGACTGGCGCTCGAACGGCCTCGAGACGATGCACCACGCCTCCGGGCGCATGCGGCGCATCGGCTTCCAGTTCTTCGAGGATGCCGGAGCCTACCCGGCCTTCCCCGTGGTCCGCGTCCCCACGCTCTGCATCGCCGGCACGCGCGACGACACCGTCCCGCTCGAGGACGTGGAGGCGTTCGTCGAGCGCACCCCGACGGCGCGGCTCGTCGCCGTGGACGACGGGCACGAGCTCGCGACGTCGCTCGACCGGATCTTCGAGGAGGCGCGGGCGTTCCTCCTCGGCGGGTAGCGCCGGGAGGAGCCCGCCCTCCCGCGATCCGCTACTGCGCCTTGTGCGCGTGGACCTTCGCGAGGAGCGACGCGTCCGGGCTCGCGTGGCAGCGCTTGCACGTCGCGAGGGTCGGCATGACGAGCCCGGCCGCGATGGCCTTCTCGCGGTCGCGCATGACCGACGCCGGCCAGTAGTCGGCCCCGTTGCCGTGGCAGCCCTCGCAGTCGAGTCCCTTCACCGCATGCGGGCTCGCGGCCCAGGACTGGTGCTGGACGCGGTGGCACATCTTGCACTTCGTGTCGCCGACCTTCGCGTGCTGAACACCCTGGGGCGCGGCGGGGGCGGCCTCGGGGGCGGGCGCCGCGGCGGTGGCGGGCTTGGTCTCTGCGGGCGGAGCCGTCGGCGCGGGCTTCGGCGTGGGGGCCGGCTTCGCAGCGGGGGCCGGAGCCGGAGCCGGAGCCGGCTTCGCGGCGGGCGCCGGAGCTGGAGCGGGAGCCGGGGACGGCGTCGCGGCCGGAGCCGGGGCCGGCGCCGCCGGTGCCGGGATCGCTGAAGGCGCCGTCTCGGCGGCAGGCGCGGACGGCTGCGCCGCCGGGGCGGGCGCGGCCTGCTCTCGTGGGGGCGGAGGCGCTTCGGAAGAGCGCTCGCCGCAGCCGAGGGCGATCGAGGCGAGGGCGAGGGCGAGCGGAAGCGTGCGGGAGCGCATCGGGTTCTCCTCGAAAGGCAGTGGGCGGGAGGCGCAGTCTACCGCGCGGGGCGCGCGGGGGGATCGCTTGCTACACTCCGGCCGTGCTCGTCGAGGTCGCCGTCGCCGCCGCGGTGCGCGGGACATTCACCTACCGCGCCCCACCCGCGCTGGCCCCCGAGATCGCGCTCGGGCAGCGCGTCGCCGTGCCCTTCGGCAGGAGCCGGCGCGCGACGGGCTACGTGGTGGGCTTCCCCGCCTCGGCGCCGGAGGGCGTGGCGCTGCGCGAGGTCGCCGCGGTGCTCGATCGGGTCCCGCCGTTCACGCCGAAGCTCGTCGAGCTCATCCGCTGGGCGGAGGACTACTACCTCGTCCCGGCGGGCGAGCTGCTCCGCGCCGCGCTCCCGCCCGGCCTCAACACGCGCAAGGGCGCCGCCCCGCCCGTGCGCCGCGGCGTCGAGTACGCCGCGCCGGAGGCCTCCGCCGCGGACGCTCTCCCCACCCTCGCGCGCGCGCGCGTTCAGCGCGCGGTCCTCGAGTACCTCCTCGCGCGCGGGCGCATCCCGGTCGAGGAGCTGCGCGCCGCGTTCCCGTCCGGCCGGCCCGCGCTCGCTGCGCTCGCGCGCCGGGGCCTCGTCCGGCTCGAGCGCGAGGTGCCCGTCGCGCGCGGCGGGCTCCTCCCCGCCTCCGCCACGCCGCTCGCGCTCACCCCTGCGCAAGCCGCGGCGCTCGAGGCCATCGCGGGGGCGTTCGGCGCGTTCACGCCGTTCCTCCTGCACGGCATCACCGGCTCCGGCAAGACCGAGGTCTACCTCCAGGCCATCGCCCGCGCGCGCGCCGCGGGCAAGGGCGCCCTCGTGCTCGTCCCGGAGATCGCGCTCACGCCGCAGCTCGCCGGCCGGTTCCGGGCGCGCTTCGGCGACGAGGTCGCGCTGCTCCACTCCGGCCTGTCGCCGGCGGAGCGCCACGCAGAGTGGCAGCGGCTCCGTGCCGGCGAGGCGCGCATCTGCGTCGGGGTGCGGAGCGCCATCTTCGCGCCCGTGCCGGACCTCGCCGTCGTCGTCGTCGACGAGGAGCACGAGGGCAGCTTCAAGCAGGAGGACGGCCCCGCCTACCACGCGCGCGATCTCGCCGTGGTGCGCGCCAAGCTCGAGGGCGCGGTCGTGGTGCTCGGCTCGGCCACCCCGTCGCTCGAGACGCTGGAGAACGCGCGGCGGGGCCGCTACCGGCTCCTCTCGCTGCCCGCGCGCATCGACGACCGGCCGCTCCCGCAGGTCGAGCTCGTCGATCTCTCCAGGCTGCGGCGCCCCGGGCGCGATCTCGGCCCGGGGCTCGTCTCTCCGCCGCTCGCCGAGGCGCTCGCGGAGACGGTCGCCGGCGGGAAGCAGGCGATCCTGTTCCTGAACCGCCGCGGCTACGAGACCCTCGTCGTCTGCGAGGCGTGCGGCGAGGAGGCGCGCTGCACCGAGTGCGCCGTCTCGCTCACGCACCACGCGCGGCGCGGGATCCTGCTCTGCCACTACTGCGGCCGGACCGAGCGCGTCGGCGAGCCCTGCCCCTCGTGCGGCGGCGCCCGGCTCGGCGTGGGCGTCGGCACCGAGCAGGTCGAGGAGGCGGTCCGCGCGCTCTTGCCGGGCGCGCGCGTCGCGCGCCTCGATCGCGACGCGGTGGGGACGGCGGAGGAGACCGCGGAGCTGCTCGCGCGCTTCGCGCGGCGCGAGCTCGACGTGCTCGTCGGGACGCAGATGGTGACGAAGGGGCACGACTTCCCCGGCGTCACGCTCGTGGGGGTGGTGCTCGCCGACACCGCCCTCGCCCTCCCCGACTTCCGCGCCGCCGAGCGGACGTTCCAGCTGCTCGCCCAGGTCGCCGGCCGGGCAGGGCGCGGCGCCGACGCGGGCCGCGTCCTCGTGCAGACCTTCAACCCCGCGACGCCCGCCGTCGCCTGCGCGGCGGGGCACGACTTCGCGGCGTTCGCCGAGGGTGAGCTCGAGCGCCGGCGGCGCCACGGCTACCCGCCCTTCGGCAGGCTCCTGGCCGCGCGGGTCGAGGGCTCGGAGGCGGGCGCCCGCCGCACCGCGGAGGCGCTCGCGGAGGCCGCCCGGCCGTCCTTGCGGGGCGAGGTGACGATGCTCGGCCCCGCGCCCGCCGCGATCGAGCGGATCCGGGGGCGCACCCGCTGGCACCTCCTCTTCCGCGCGAGCTCGCCCCAGGCGCTGTTCCGCGTCCACGGCGCGCTCGCGCGCGTGGCCCACCGGCCGCCGGGGGGCGCCGAGGTGCGCTTCGACATGGATCCGCACTCGATGCTGTGACTGATGGCGCGGCGCATCCGGCGCCGCTATCGCACCCGCCGGGGGAGGCGCCCGCTTGGTCCCCTGCTGGGCGCGATCCATAATCGCGCGGCGTGGCGCGCATCCTCCTGGTCGACGACGACATCGCCGAGATCTCGGCCGTGAAGCGCGTCCTCATGCGCGCCGGGCACCAGACGGTGCTCGCGACGAACGCGTCCGACGCGCTCGCGGTGATGGCGCAGGCGCTGCCCACCCTCGCGCTCGTGGGCGCCACCTGCGAGGGCGGCGAGGCGCTCACCCTCGCGCGGCGGCTCGCCGCGGGCGACGGCGCCCCGCTCCTGCCGCTCATCCTCCTCGGCCGCGACGACGGCGCTCCCGCCGGAGCGCCGCAGCTCGCGCGCCCGGTCGATCCCGGACAGCTCGCGGAGGAGGTCACCGCCGCCCTGGCGCGCGCGGCGGCCGCGGGGGCGCCCCCGGCGGTCCCGATGGCGGGCGCCGCCCGGAACGTGGCGATCGCGCTCCCCGCTCCGCGAACCACGGGCGGCGGAGCCGCGCGTGGCGGCGCGAACAGGGCGGCGAGCGCGACTGGCCCGCGGGCTCCGCCCCGCGCCGCGAGCTCGACCTCGAATCCCGCCCGCGCCTCGCCCCCGCCCTCCCGGGCCGCGACCGCGAGCCCGCGCGCGCCCGCACCCCCGCCCCCGCGCGCAGCGACGCCGGCCGACAGGCCTCCCGCGGTCGCTCCTTCCGAGAAGTCCGCGCCGCCGGAGGCCCGCCGGGCCGCCGCCGAGGCCCTCCGCGCCCGCGCCGACGAGCTTCGCCGCACGGCCGCTCCGGCCGAGGCTCCCGGCGCAGCGGAGGACGACGGGCTCGAGGCGCTGCTCCGGCGTGCCGAGGAGGCCGAGCGCCGGCACCTCGCCGAGCGGAAGGCGCGCGCGCGGCAGGCGGATCGCGCCACGGTCGAGGCCGTCCAGCGCGCCGAGGCGGAGCAGGTGGCGGTCGAGAAGGCGGCACGGGCCCGCGAGGCGGAGGCCCGCGCGCGCGCCGAGGAGCGGGCCCGCGCCCGCGCGGAGGCGCGGAGCCACGAGGAGGAGGCGCGCCGCGGAGAGGAGGAGCGCCGCGCGTCCGAGGCGGAAGATCGGGCCGCCGCCGAGGCGCACGCGCGCCGCGAGGCGGAGGCCGGGCAGCGCGCCGCCGCGCAGCGCGCCCAGCGCGCCGAGGCGGAGCAGCGCGCCGCGGCGGAG
>NZ_JAKZLF010000060.1 GCF_022808855.1 Anaeromyxobacter soli | reverse complement strand
CGGCCGCGCTCGCGGCGCTCGCCGCGATCGCCGCGAGCTCCGCCTCGCCCGCGCCGGTCTCGCCCGAGAGGCAGCGCGCCTCCGCGTGGAGCGCGCGCGCCTCGGCGGCGAGCGCCGGGGGGAGCGGGCCGGCCTCCGCGCGCGCGAGCTCGGGCAGCGCGGCGCGCGCCTCGCCGCGGGAGGCGAGCGCGCGTCCGACGAGGTACGCGGAGAGCGGTCCCTCCGCGCGCGCCACGCTCGCGAGGGCGAGCGCGGGGTCGCCCTCGCCGAGGAGATACGGGCGCGCCGCCGCGCCCATCGCAGGGTCCGCCACCGCCGCGCGCTTCGCCTCGAGCAGCCGCGCCTCCGCCCGATCGGGGTGGGCCGCGAGGGCGGTCGCCCAGGCCCGATCCGCCGCCGGGAGGTCGCCGGCGCGCCAGGCGAGATCGCCCTCCGCGGACGAGAGGGCGGCCCGGAGCGCGGCGTCCTCGGGCGCGGCTCGGGCGCGCGCCGCCGCGTAGGCGGCCGCCGCGTCGCCGAGCTCCCCGCCGCGGGCGAGCGCGTCCCCCGCGGCCTTCTCTGCGCCGGCCGCCTCGCCGAACGCGCCGAAGCGGCGCCACAGCCGGCACGCCTGGGCGGTGCGCCCGCTCGCGGCGGCGCCCGAGGCGTCCAGCGCGAGCGCCGCCGCCTCGCGCGCGCAGCGCCGCGCGAAGAGGCTCTTCCGCCCGAGCCGCGCGCGGGCGGCGGCCTCGAGGCCCGGCGGCACCGCCACCCCGTCGAGGAACGACTGCCACTCCGCCACGAGCGCCTCCAGGGGGACGCCGAACGCGGCGGCGACGTCGCCGTCCCGGTACGCGCGGGCGAGCTTCGCGGCGCCGTGCCGCTCGAGCAGGAACGCGAGGAAGCTCCCCGAGGCCGTGTAGGCGCGGGCCGGCGCCTGCGTCCAGAACCCCGCAGGCCCGACGATGGCCGCGACGTCGGGCAGGAGGCCCAGGTCGCGCGCCGCCCGCGACCACTCGTGGACGGTCCAGTCGCCGCGCGGGATCTCGAGGGCGACGGCGAGCCCCTCGACGAGCCCCGCGGAGGGGAGGAGGCCCGCGCGCGCCGGGACCCGGAGCGGACCTTTCGCGATGGCCCCGGCCAGCGCGTGGACGAGCTCGTGCCGCAGCACGGGGTGGGGCGAGGGAGCGTCGACGACGTGCACCTCCGCGAGCCAGGGCTTCGCGTACTCCGTGGCCGCGGCGCCCACGAGCCGGCGCTTCTCCGCGGCGCTGCGATACACGAACACGGTCACGCGCGGCGGGGCCGCGAGCCCGAGCGCGCGCGCCACGTCCGCCGCGCCGAACTCGCACTCGGAGAGGAGGGCGCTCGCCGCGGCCGCGGGCTTCTCGGCGGGGAGGAGGAGCGTGCAGCGCGGCCCGTCGCGCCGGGCGCCCAGGGCGCGGACGATCCCGTCGCGATCGCCGGAGAGGCCGAGCGCGTCCCGGGCGGCGCGGGCGCCCGCCGCGGCGCCGGCGGCGACAAGGAGCGCGGCGAGCGGCGCGGCGGCCCCGCGGAGCCCGGCGCGGCGCGCGCGCAGGGCGGCCTCGGCGAGCGCGACGAGCGCCGCTCCCCAGGCGGCGGCCTCGCCGCGGAAGAGCAGGAGGCGCGCGTCGATGGGGAGCGCCTCGTCGTAGAGCGGCCCGGGCCAGGCGCCGAGGAGCGGATCGAAGAGGAACGCGGCCGGGCCGCGGTAGGCCGTCGCGAGCGTAAAGGCGAGGCTCGCGGCCAGCGCCGCCGCGTAGAGGACGCCCGCGAGGAGCGCTCGCCCTCGCGCGGCGACGGCGGCGAGCGTCGCGACCGCGGCCGCGAGGAGCGCGGAGGGGAGGGCGAGGAGCGGGAAGAAGGCGGCCGCCCGGGTGAGCGCGCTGCAGGGCCCGAGCGCCGCCCGCGCCACGCTCCCGGCGAAGAGGAGGGCGAGGAGCGCGGACAGCACGAGGACGGCGCCGCCGAACGCCGCCGCGGGGGAGGGAGCGGGGCGGTCCGTCTCGGCTCGCACGGCGGCGAGCGCGAGGAAGGGCGCGAGGGCCGCCGCGAGGAGGGCGCCCGCCTCTCCGAGCTCGTACCCCGGCGCGTCGAGGAGGGGCAGCGAGCCGCCCGCGAACCCCGCGGCGAGGAGAGCCACGCCGCCCGCGCGGACCGTGCGGCGGCGCGCGAGCGCGGCGGCGATGTGGAGGAACCGTGGCTCCACGGGAAGGCCTTTGCCGGCGCGCGCTGTCGGCCGCACCGGCTCCGGGATAACATGGCGCGGGATGACGGAGAACCGTGAGCACGCACGCGCGCCGATCGAGCTCAAGGTCGACTACAAGAAGCTGAACAGCTTCTTCGCCGACTACACGAAGAACATCTCGAAGGGCGGCACGTTCATCAAGACGCGCAAGGCGCTCCCGGTGGGCACCCGGTTCCTCTTCCGTCTCACCATCCCGGGGCGCCCGGCGACGTTCGAGCTCTCGGGTGAGGTCGTCCACGCCGCGACGGGCGGCGACGCCCCGGGGATGGGGATCCGGTTCGTCTGGGGGGATTCGCGCGACCGCGCCGAGTTCGAGGCGACCGTCGAGGGCCTCATGTCGGAGAGCCTCGGCCCGCAGCTCGCGCGGAGGCTCCTGCACAAGCCGTGAGCGTGGTCTCGGGGGTCGCCCCGTCCGCCGGGCGACGGCCCGTACCTCAGAACCTCGGCACGTTCTCGAACCGCACCCGGTCGCCTGCGCGGACGCCGCGCGCGGCGCACCAGCCGCCGTTCACCTCGAGCACGTAGCGGCTCGGCGCGCCCACCTCGCGGAGCGTGGTGGTCAGCGGCGCGGCGCGCTCGACGATCCCGACGATCCGCCCGTCGTCGCCGATGAAGAGCATGTCGAGCGGGATGAGCGTGTTCTTCATCCAGAAGCCGCGCGGCTCGCTCTCCTCGAAGAGGAAGAGCATGCCGGCGTCCGGATCGAGCCGCTCCCGCCACATGAGCCCCCGCGTGTGCTCCGCCTCGGTGCGGGCGAGCTCCACGCGCACCGGGTGGCGCGCCCCGGCGGCGGTCTCCACCACCACCCGGGCGGCGGCCGCGGGCGCATCGGTTCCCTTGGCGTTCACGCAGCTGAGGACGAGGAGCGCCGGGAGGGCGCGCACGAGGCGCGGCGTCACCGCGGCACGACACAGAACGACGAGAACGCGATGTCCCCGAGGTAGCGCTCGCGCACCGCGGGATCGAGCGTCCTCAGGAAGTTCTCGTCGGGCAGCAGGATGTCGCAGACGAGCCCGGTCTCGCTCGTGTAGCAGTCCTGGTTCGACACGCACGGCTTGGAACAGTAGCCGCAGTTCTCGCCGTTCGCCGCGTCGCACTTCCTGGCCCAGCGCGAGTCCGAGCTCGCGGGGGACACGATGCAGACGAGGTCGTCGCAGGCGGTGTTGCCGGACTGGAAGTAGTCCCCGATGGCGCTGGTGGGGGTCGGCGGAGGGAGCGAGCTATCGCTTCCCCACTGCAGCGTGCAGGGCTCGCCGACGTCCGGGTTCTGGCACGCGGCGAGCGCGATGATGGAGGCGAGCGCGACGGCGAGCTTGGAGGCGGGGGAGCGCATGGGTCGCGGAATCGTTAGCACGCGCTCCGCCCTCCGACAAGCAAGCGTCCAGGAGAGCGGTCGATAGCCGACAGTCACGTACAGCCGCGTACGCACGCGGTTTTCTGCCGGGCCGGTTCGTTGCCCCTCCACCGCCCTTTGGCTAGGATGCCCACCGGGCGCTGCCCATGCCACCTCATATGAGAACGCTCCTCGCAACCTGGCTAGCGGTCGTGCTCTCTCCTGCCTTGTCGTTCGCGCAGGAGGTGCCCGGCATCGATCTCACCCAGCCGCCTCCTCAGGAGGCGCCGGAGCAGCGGCCACCCTCCGACGCCGAGGAGCAGCCGCCGATGGACCTCTCCCAGCCGGGCGGTGCCCGGGCGGGCGAGCGTCCCGCGGCGGCGCCCGAGAAGGAGAAGAAGGACAAGCGGCCCCTCCTGCCCTTCACGGACGAGGACGTGGCGCTCGGCGATCGCGTGAAGGCGGTCCAGCGGAAGGGCTTCCTGAAGCGCGGCCGGCTCGAGCTCACGCCGATGTTCTCGGCGACCGTGAACGACGCCTTCTACCAGAAGTTCGGCGGAGGCCTGCGGCTCGCCTACAACCTGCAGGACAGCTTCGCGGTCGCGGTGCGCGGCACGTACTACGAGCGGCTGCGCACCGACAACGTCCGCGAGGGCAAGATCGCCTTCCAGAGCCAGCTGCTCACGTCCCAGCTCTACGGGCAGGCGATGCTCGACGGCATCTGGTCGCCGGTGTACGGCAAGGCCTCGGTCCTCGGCTCGGACATCCTCCACTTCGACGTGTTCCTCGCGGCGGGCTTCGGCCTCGTCTGGAGCGCGACGAGCCTCGAGCCTCGCAACGAGGGCCCGCACCTCGCGACGGACCTGGGCGGCGGCGTCCGCTTCTATCCGAAGGAATGGCTCGCCTTCGAGCTCGGGCTCATGGCGACGCTCTACCCGGACCAGCCCATCCTCTCGGTGCCGGGGACCGTCCAGAGCGTGTTCGTGGCCAACGTCGGCCTGTCGTTCTTCTTCCCCCCGCGCTTCGAGTACGTCTACCCATGACCGCGCGCCGCGCCAGAAGCAGCGTCCTCGCGCTCGCCGCGCTCGCCACGCTCGCCGTGGCCGCGCCCCGGGCCGCCCTCGCCCAGACGAAGGCCGACGCCTTCGCGGGGAAGATCCCTCCCGTCTCCGGCCAGCTCTACCGCAAGGCCGGCCGGGTCGAGCTCACCGCCACCGGCAACCTGTCGCTGAACGACGCCTTCTACTCGAAGTACTTCGGCGGCCTGAAGCTCGGGTACCACTTCACCGAGGCCTGGTCCCTCTCCGTGCAGGGCGCCCTCGGGGCCACCCGGCCGACGGGCTCCGCGGTCGTCTGCCCCAAGAACAGCGGCTGCGTCGACGCGAACGACGCCATGCTGCTGCAGGTCCCCGGCAAGCTGCGCCGGATCGTCGGCGCCGAGCTCGCCTGGGCGCCCGTGTACGGCAAGCTCAACGTGTTCGCGGAGAAGGTCGCGCACTTCGACCTGTCCATCCTCGCGGGCGCGGACCTCATCTCGCACGACGAGGTGCTCGGGCCGTCGGACGCCAGCGCGCTGGCGGCGAGCGGGAAGGACCCGGCGCTCGTCAGCACGGTCGGCGGCCACGTGGGGCTCGGGGCGCGCCTGTTCCTCAAGGAGTGGCTGGCCCTCCGCCTCGAGGTGAAGGACTACGTCTACGGCGTGGAGGTGCCCAACAACGGAGCGGGCAAGGACTGGCAGAACCAGATCTTCACCGAGCTCGGCCTCTCCTTCTTCTTCCCGTTCAGCAACCGCCCGCTCCCGTGAGCCCGACCATGACTGGCTCCACCCGCCATCGCCTGTCGTCGAGGGGCCGCCTGGCCGCCCTCCTCCTCGCGCTCCTCGGCGCTCCCGCCGCCCACGCGCAGCTCGGGATCGACCTCTCCGCGCCGAAGAAGGAGGAGGCGAAGCCCGCCAGGAAGAAGGCGCAGGCGAAGAAGAAGCCCGCCCAGAAGACCCAGAAGGCGCCGCCCGCGACGCAGAAGCGCGAGGCGGCGCCGCTCCCTGCGCCCGCGCCCGAGCCGGAGAAGCCGGTCGAGGCGCTCCCGGGCGAGCCGCCCGAGCAGGCTCCGCCCGCGGCGCGCGCCCCCGAGGCGCCGCCGCAGGAGCTCCCCGGCCTGAAGCTCGCGCCGGCGGATCCGAAGGCGACCGCCGTCGCGAAGGAGCGCCTCGCCGCCGCCAAGAAGCTCCTCGACGAGAAGGCGACGGAGACCGCCGCCCTGGCGTTCGACCAGATCCTCCGCGAGCCGAGCTTCGCCGAGGTGCACGACGAGGCGCGCTACCAGCGCGCGAAGGCGCTCGTGCGCATGGGGCTCAACCACTCGGCCCTGGCCGCGTTCGACGAGATCCTCGAGAAGGGCCCCAAGGGCTCGCGCTTCTACCACTCCGCCCTGGAGTGGGTGTTCCACGTCGGGCGCAAGCTCAAGAACGAGCAGCCGGTGCTGAACCGCGTCGCCAAGCACGCGCAGTGGGGCTTCCCGCCCGTCTACGAGGACCGCTTCCACTTCCTGCTCGCGAAGTACGAGTTCGAGCGCGGCCGGGCGCTCGCCGACGCCGGGCGCGCGGCCGACGCGAAGGCGGCGTGGGCCGAGGCGCGGCGGCTCGCGTCGCTCGTCCGCCGCGAGGCCGGCGCCAGGCCGCCGGTTCCGGCCGACGCGCCGTCCGCCGGGGAGGACTCGGGCGACGTATACGCGAAGGCGCGCTTCGTCGACGGGCTCGTGCTGTTCGCGCAGGGCGACGATCCGGCCTCGGTGGAGGCGTTCAAGGAGGTCATCCGCCTCACGAACCCGAAGCGCGGCCGCCACCCGGACCCCGAGCTTCGCGAGCTCGCCTTCCTGCAGCTCGCGCGCATCCACTACCAGAACCGGCAGAACCGCTACGCCATCTGGTACTACGGCAAGATGCCCTGGGGCGGGCAGCGCTGGCTCGAGGGGCTGTGGGAGGCGTCCTACGCCCACTACCGCATCGGCGACTACGAGAAGACCCTCGGCAACCTGCTGACGCTCCAGTCCCCGTACTTCCAGGACGAGTACTTCCCCGAGTCCTACGTGCTCGAGGCGATCGTCTACTACGAGAACTGCCGCTACCCGGAGGCCCGCCGGGTGCTGGAGTCGTTCTCGCGCCTGTACGAGCCCGTGTACCAGGAGCTCGCGAGCATCACCGGCCGGCCGCAGACGCCGGAGGCGTACTTCGAGGTGATCGAGCGGTCCCCGCACGGTCAGGGCGGCGCGATCATGCGCCGGATCCTGAAGGTCGCCTACACCGACCAGAACATCCGCCGCCTCGCGGAGTCGATCGGGGAGATCGACGACGAGATGGACCACGGCATCGGCGGCCGGCGCCCGGAGCTCCGCGAGTCGGCGCTCGCGAAGGATCTCCTCGAGAAGCTGCGCGCCGACAAGGCGGCGCTCGTCCAGGAGGCCGGTGCGCGCGCCCGGGGCAAGCTCGAGTACGAGCGCGACTCACTCCGGACCTTGCTCGCCCAGGCACTGCGGATCCAGATCGAGGTGTCGCGCAAGGAGCGGGAGGCCCTCGAGGGCGCGCTCGCGCGGGGGAGCCAGGTGGAGGTGTTGCGCGACCTCAAGTATTCGACCGCCGTCTCGGACGAGCACCTCTACTGGCCCTACGAGGGCGAGTTCTGGCGCGACGAGCTCGGCACGTACTCGTACACGCTCACGAAGGGCTGCAAGGACCGCCTGCCGCGGTCTCGCGCAGCGGCCCGGTAGTCCCCGGAGAGGAGCCTCGAGGATGCATCGTGCTCTCGTCGCCGGCGTCGCCCTGGCGCTCGGCGTTTCCACGGCAGGTGCAGATCCCAAGGCCCCGCCCCATGAGGCGGACCTCGGCCAGAAGCGCTCGGTCACGCCGGACGCGGCGCTCGGCGGCACGCTCGAGGCGGCGCGCCCGGGGGCCAAGGAGGCCGGCGGCCCGGCGCTCGCATTCGAGTCCTTCCGCAAGGTGATCGAGGTCCAGGTCTCGGACAAGCGGCGCGAGGAGATCACCTCCCTCCGCAAGCTCATCGACCTCGGCGGCGGCTCGCAGGTCGAGACGCCGCAGTGGTACTTCCGGCTCGCCGAGCTCCTGTGGGAGGAGTCGCAGTACTTCTTCTTCCAGGCGAACCGGCGCGACGACCAGCTCATCGCGCTCGGCAAGGGCAACCCGGCCGAGGCCGCGCGGCTCCAGGCGGAGAAGACCGACCTCGAGGGCCAGTCCCGCAAGCTCCAGGCCCAGGCGGTCGCGCTCTACAAGGCGATCATCGCGAAGTACCCGAAGTACCCGCGCCTCGACGAGGTGCTCTACTTCCTCGCCGAGAACCTCTCGCAGCACGACCGCTTCGACCCCGACGCGCTCAAGGCCTACCGCGCGCTCATCGAGCGCTACCCGAACTCGCGCTACGTCCCGGACGCCTGGATGGCGTTCGGCGAGTACTACTTCGAGAAGGCGAACAAGGCCGACCGGAACGGCAACCTGAAGCGGGCGCTCGAGGCCTACAAGAAGGCGTCCGAGTACCAGGAGAGCTCGGTCTACGCCTACGCGCTCTACAAGCAGGGCTGGGTGCACTACAACCTCGGCGAGTACGACCAGTCGCTCGAGCTCTTCCGCGCGGTCATCTACTTCGGGGAGCTGCCGACGAGCACCGTCCCCGCCGACAAGAAGCTCGCGCTCGTGAAGGAGGCGCGGAAGGACTACGTCCGCACCTACAGCCACGTCGGCTCGCCCGAGGCCGCGGCCGAGGAGTTCCGGCGCGTCGGCGGCGAGAAGGGCTGGTGGGACATGCTCCGGTCCCTCGCCGACCTGTACTACGGCGACGGCAAGGATCGGGACGCCATCCTGGTCTACGCGCGGCTCATCCGCGAGAAGCCGCTCTCGCCGGAGGCGCCGTTCTACCAGTCGCGCGTCGTGACCTCCGCCGGACGCATGGGCCGCAAGGAGGCCGCGGTCCAGCAGGCGCACGTGTTCGTGAAGATGCTGCGGGACATCGAGGCGTCGCCCGCCGCGAAGGACGAGAAGGGCAAGAAGGTGCTCGCCGACGCGCGCCGCGACGCCGAGCAGACCCTGCGCATCCTCGCGGTGCAGTACCACAACGAGTGGAAGAAGACGCGCGACGAGCCGGTCGCCGGCTTCGCCGCGTCGGTGTACCGCGACTACCTCGACGTCTTCCCGGACGAGCCCACCGCGTACGAGATGCGCTTCTTCCACGCGGAGCTCCGCTACGCGCTCGCCGACTTCGAGGGGGCGGGCGCCGAGTACGAGCGGGTGGCCCTGCAGGACGTGAAGGCGGTGGAGGCGAAGCCGCCCGCGAAGCCCGGCAAGTTCTTCAAGGACGCGCTCGAGAACGCGGTGTTCGCGTGGGACCTCGTCGCGAAGAAGCTCGACGAGACCGAGAAGCGCGTCCCCACCGATCCGAAGAAGCGCCTCCCCCTCGCCCCGCCGCGCCAGAAGCTCCTCACGGCCTGCGAGCGCTACCTCAAGTACCAGCCGAAGGCCGAGAAGTGGGTCGAGGTCGCCTACAAGGCCGCCAACATCCACTACCGGCACAACGCGTTCGCCGAGGCGACCGACCTCTTCACGCGCATCGCGCTCGACCACCCCGAGCACGAGCTCGCCGGCTACTCCACGAACCTCGTGCTCGACGCCTACAACCTGCTCGGCGACTGGCGGAACGTGAACGGCTGGGCGAAGCGGTTCTACGCCAACGCCGCGCTCCTCAAGGCGCACCCGGCGCTGAAGGACGACCTCGCGCGGGTCATCGAGCAGAGCGCCTTCAAGATCATCGAGGAGCGGGAGAAGGCGCGCGACTACGAGTCCGCGGCCGAGGAGTACATCGCGTTCTCGCGCGACTGGCCGCAGTCGCGCCTCGCGCCGACGGCGCTCTACAACGCCTCGGTCGACTACGGCCGCGCCCACCGGCTCGACAAGTCGATGGAGGTCCGCGAGCAGTTCCTGCAGCGCTACCCGGGGCACGAGCTCGCGCCGAAGTCGCTCTACGACAACGCCGAGGCGTACGAGGCGATCGCCGACTTCTCGAAGGCCGCCGACCTCTACGAGCGCTACTTCCGCGAGTGGAAGCGCGCGGCGGGCGAGCCGCGGGGCGCGCCCCGCCACGCGAAGGCCGCGAAGGGCGCCAAGGCCCCCGAGGCGCCGGCGCAGCCCGTGGCCGCCTACGAGGAGAAGAAGGCGAACGACGCCATCATCAACGCGGCCGTGTTCCGCGCCGGCCTCAGGGAGTGGGCGCGCGCGGAGGCGGCGAGCGAGGCCTACCTCGAGACCTGGCCGAAGGGCGCCGACGCGCCGCGCATCTTCCTCTCCCTCGCCGACCTGTACGGCCGCCGCGGCCAGCCCTCGAAGGAGCTGAAGCAGCTCGAGGAGTACCGCCAGCGCTACGCGCGGGATCCGGACGAGTGGCTCGCCGTCACCCAGCGCATCGCCAAGCTCTACGAGAAGGCGGGCAGCGCGCGGCTCGCGCGCGACACCTACACCGAGGCGCTCCACTACTGGAAGCGGAACCAGGGCCGGGTGAAGGACCGCGGCCTGCCGGTGGCCGCGCAGGCGATGTACCTCGAGCTCGAGCCCGAGTTCGTGGAGTACGACCGGATCACCCTGAACGTCGCGCCGAAGCAGCTCAAGGCGCAGCTGCAGGTGAAGGGTCGCAAGCTGAAGCAGCTCGAGGGCTCCTACGGGCAGGTGGTGAAGCTCAAGCAGGCGGATCCGGCCATCTGCGCGCTCTACAAGATCGGCCTCGGCTACAAGCGCTTCGCGCAGACGCTCTTCGACGCGCCCATCCCCCGCGAGATCCGCGGGCAGAAGGCGCTGGTGGAGGAGTACAAGGCGCAGCTCGCGCAGGTCGCGGAGCCGCTCGAGCAGAAGGCGATCGAGGGGCTCGAGCTCGCGATGAACGCCTCGCGTGACTACGGCGTGGTGAACGACTGCGCGAAGCAGGCGACCTCCATCCTCATGAAGTACAAGCCCGACGAGTACGGGCCGTCCCCCGAGGTGCTTCCGCGCGTGGCGCAGCCCGAGACGCGCGACGCGCCGAGCGGCTACGGCATCCTCGCGCAGATCCAGCCGGTCGCCCCCGCGTCCAAGGCGCCGCCGGCTCGCCACGCCGAGCCGTCCCTGCCGCCCCTCCGCGTGACGCCGGCCACGCAGCGCGGCGAGGCGCGCGCCCCGTCCGCCGCCGACTCGCAGCGGCGCGTCGTGAGCGAGGATCCGCTGCCGTCGCGGAAGGAACGCAAGAAGGCCGACGAGGAAGACGAGGACCTGCTGCCGTGACCACGACCCGACGAGTCCTCCCCGCGATCCTGCTCGCCGGCGCGATCGGCTGCGCCGGCTCCCGCCCGCGGCCCACGGACGCGCACCAGGGCGGAGGCCGGGCGTCCACCTCCACGACGTCCGCCGCGCCCGCGGCCGGGGGCGACACCGGCGGTGCGCGCTCCGAGCGGCTCTTCGCGGAGGCGCTGAAGGCCCAGGAGGATCAGCGCAAGCTGGGCGTCCCCACCGACTGGGCGCACCTCGAGCGCAAGTGGCGCGCCGTGCTCGACGAGCAGGAGATCCCCGAGGCCCGCTACAACCTCGGCGTGGCGCTCGAGGGGCAGGGTGACGCGTCCGGCGCGCGGGCGGCCTACGAGCGCGCGCTCGCCGCGAAGCCCTCGCTGCGGCAGGCGGCGGTGAACCTGGGCGTGCTGCTCGAGAAGCAGGGCGACGCGCCGGGGGCCCTCGCCGTCTACGCGCGCGTCGTCCACGACTTCCCGGAGGACGCGATCGCCCGCGCCCGGCTCGCGGCGCTCTACCGCGCCTCGGGGCAGCTCGACGAGGCGTGGCGGCTCGCGCGCGAGGCGCTGCTCCGCGACTCCTCCTCGGTCGGCGCGAACAAGGTGCTCGCGCGCGTGGCGCTGCAGCGGAACGAGCTCGAGCTCGCGAACCTCATCTCGCTCCGCGCCCAGAAGCTCGACCCGAAGGATCCCGAGCTCCCCTGGGTGAGCGGGCAGGTGCTCGCCCGCCAGGGTGACGACGCCGGGGCCGCGGCGCAGTACCGCAAGGCCCTCACCCTGTCGGCGGACTACCTCCCGGCGCGGTACGCCCTGCTCGAGGCCGCCACGCGGAAGCAGGCCTGGGCCGCGGTCGCAGAGCACGCGGCGGCCATCCTCCGGGTGGAGCCGAAGAACGCCCCCGTCCACCTGGCCCTCGGGGTCGCGAGACGCCACCTCGGGAAGCCCGACGAGGCGCTCGCGTCCTACGCCGAGGCGGAGAAGCTTGCTGGGGAGACGCTGCCCGAGGTGCACCTCGCGCGCGGGGTGCTCTACATGCGGGTGAAGAACGAGTGCCAGCCGGCGATCGACGCGTTCCGCGCGTACGCGCGCGCCGCCGGTCCCGTCGCCGCCACCGACTCCGCCGCTCCCCGGCTCGAGCGCGAGTGCATGCAGATCCTGGAGGAGAACCGGCGGGCGACCGAGGCGGCGAAGCAGATGCAGCTCGACGCCGAGCGCAAGGCCGCCGAGGAGGCGGCGAAGAAGGCGGGCCAGGGCGCGGCGAAGCCGGCCGGCGCGCAGGCTCCGGCTCCCGAGGGTGCGGGCGCGGCGACCACATCCACACAGGTCCCCGCACGCTGAAGCGAGGAGGCGGGCGCTTCTTGCTCGCTCTGCCACGGTGGTAAGCTTTCGAGAGGAAAGAGGTCCCGAAGATGCGTAACCTTCTCGCCGTCGCAGCGATTGCCCTCCCGCTCGCCACCCTCGCGCAGTCGCGCGAGCCGGCTCAGGCGCAGCGTTCCGGGCAGGAGCCGAAGGTCGAGTACGAGAAGAAGACCGTCATCAACTTCGAGGACGACACGATCGAGGGCGACCTGAAGCGTCCCGACGGCGAGTACGTCGAGGCGCGCCGCAAGGTCGATCACTCGAACCTCATCAAGATCCGCGAAAACTGGCGCGACAAGGTGATGCAGGCGTCCGGCGACCTCTAGGAACCCATGGCCACCCCCATCACCCTCACGGTCTTCCGCGGCGACGAGCTCGTACGAAGCGAGCAGTTCAACCGCGAGATCATCAAGATCGGGCGTCTCGCCTCGGCGCACCTCTGCCTCGAGGACGACAAGATCTCCCGCATCCACTCGGTCATCGAGGTCGCGCCCGACGGCGCCATCTCGATCATCGACATGGGCAGCGCGGAGGGCACGTTCGTCAACGGCAAGAAGGTGAGCCGCGGCGCCCTGCGCGTGGGCGACCAGATCACGCTCGGCGGCCTGCGCATCGTGCTCGAGTCGCCCGACGCCCGCGCGGCGCTGTCGGAGACCGCCGCGACGCCGAACCACGCCGTGGCCGCGCCCGCGGTCGCCGCCGCGGCCCCGGCCCGCGCGAACGGCACGCACGCGAACGGCTCCACGAACGGCAAGGCCGTCCACGCGGCCGAGGCGCCCACGCCGCCGGCGGCCGAGCCCGCCGCGGCGGCGGCTCCTCCCGAGCCTGCACCCCAGAGCGCCGCTCCTGCCCCCGCTCCGGCCCGCCCCGTGGCGGAGCCGGCCGCGAAGGCCGCGCGGACCGCCGCCCCGCGCACGCGCCGCGCCGCCGCGGCCGAGGTCGAGGACCTCTCCCACGAGACCGACCTCGGCGTCGAGCTCCGCGTCCTGTGGGGCGACACGCTCCTCGAGGCGGGCACGTTCGTGCAGCCGAAGGCGCCGGTGCTGCTCGGCGAGAGCCCGAAGTGCGACGTCCGGCTCGAGGGGCTCCCGGTCGACGACTTCCCGGTCCTGCGCTTCGAGGACGGCGAGTACCGCTTCACCTTCCGGCGCGGCATGACGGGCGTCCTGGAAGAGCGGGCCGGCACCCAGACGTTCGGCGAGCTGGTGCGCGCCAAGAAGGCCGCCCAGGACGAGAAGGTCGAGGGCGCCTACTGGATCCCGGTCCCTCGCGCGGGCGCGGTGCGCGCCGAGATCGGCGCGCAGCTCGCGGTCGAGGCGCGGCCGAAGCGGCCGGAGCCGGTGAAGGGCGCGCCCTTCTGGGAGCGCATCAACTACCAGTTCCTGAACCTCTTCCTCGTCCTGTTCTTCGTCCAGGCCGGGTTCATGGTCGCGGCGAACAACTTCCCCTACGACACCGACGTCGTGGCGGACGACCTGTTCAAGAACCCCTCGCGGATGGCGAAGTTCATCATCAAGGCCCCCGAGCCTCAGAAGAAGCTCGACGCGCCCAAGGGCGAGAAGAAGGGCGATCCGGGCGAGATGGCCGAGAAGCACAAGGGCGAGGAGGGTCAGATGGGCAAGAAGGACGCCCCGAAGACCAACGCCCGCTCGGCCCCGAAGGCCATCGACCCGAACGCCAAGGAGATCGTGAAGAGCACCGGCCTGCTCGGCGTGCTCGGGCGGGGCGGCTCGGCGGGCCTCTCGACGGTGTTCGGCTCGGGCGGCCTCGGCGGCGATCTGAAGGGCGCCGTCGGCAACATGTTCGGCCCGGTCGTCGGCGACAGCTACGGGCTCGGCGGGCTCGGCATCCGCGGCTCGGGCAAGGGCGGCGGTGGCTCCGGTGAGACCATCGGCATCGGCGCGGTCGGCACGAAGGGGCGTGGCGGCGGGTACGCCGGCTACGGCACGGGCGTCGGCGGCCTCGGCAAGAAGGGCGATCGCGACGTGAACGTCGCGACGGGCAACGCGGTGGTGATGGGCTCCATCGACAAGGAGCTCATCCGCAAGGTCATCCAGGAGCACTCCGCGCAGATCCGCTACTGCTACGAGCAGCAGCTCGCGATCAACCCCAAGCTGCAGGGCAAGGTCTCCATCAAGTGGATCATCAATGGCGACGGGTCCGCGGCGAGCCCGCAGGTGGACGGGGGCGCGACGACGCTCGAGGACGCCAAGGTCCACGAGTGCATGATGTCCCGCATCACGAGCTGGCAGTTCCCGAAGCCCAAGGGTGGCGGGATCGCAGTGATCACCTACCCGTGGATCCTCCGCTCGTCGGGCGGGGAATAGGAAGACGGCCTTGAAGCGACTCGTCCTCGCCGTGGTGCTCGCGGCACCTCTGCTCGCCCTCGCGCAGGAATCCGCCCCCGCGCTGCAGGAGGACCCGCGCGCGGCGCGGTTCCGCGACGTGGAGCGCGGCTTCTTCATCGGGTTCGAGGTGGGTTACCTCGGCCTCCTCGACACGCCCACCTCGGACCGCGCCAAGTTCCCTTACGCGGGCGAGGGCGGCGGGCGGGCCGGGGGCCTGCTCGTCGGCGCGAACGTCGGCGTGGACCTCGGCAAGCGGATCTCCGTCTCGCTCTACGGGCAGGGGGGGAACGAGCGCGCGAACGACAATTACGGCGCGTTCAGCCTCTACAACGGGGGCCTGGACCTGCGCGTGGCGGTGCTCGGCGCGAAGGACCGGAACGACTTCGAGCGGTTCTACGTGTACCTGCACGGCCGCGGGGGCTACGCCCGCAGCTATCCCGAGGGGCTCTTCGGCAGCGACGACCTGGTGGTCGCCGGAGGACCGGGGATCGAGTACTTCACGCGCCTCCGCCACTTCTCCGTGGGGCTCGCGGGGGACTACGTGTACGCCACCACCGCGAAGGCGAGCGGGTTCGCGGTCTACCCGACCGTCCGCTATACGTTCTAGCGAGCGACCCGCTCCTCGAGAGGTCACGCGGCGCCGGAGACGGCGCCGTTTTTTTTTCGAGTGCGGGATGGATCTGCGGAAAGACCCGTGTTACATGCTCGCCCGCCGCGACGAGATGCAGCGCGCGGCGCGGTTCGAGGCGGAGTAGCTCCTCCTCGAACCCCCGGCGGGACGCGAGGGTGGCGGTAAGGCGGCGTCCCGGCGATGAGGCGAAGCGGCGCGAAGAAAGGCAGTTGACGCGCCCCGGAGCCGATGGTAGATACGCCGCCCTCGCTGACGGAACGGATTGTCCTCGAGACACCGCGCAAGTCAGGCCCGAGCCGGAGACGGATCGGGAGGGTTCGTTCGGTCTTTGAAAACTGAATAGCAAGCCTACGACGGAATGCGG
>NZ_JAKZLF010000006.1 GCF_022808855.1 Anaeromyxobacter soli | reverse complement strand
TCTCGACGAACTCCAGCTTCTGGCTCATGGCTCGCTGAACTTTCCAGGGCACGCCACAGTCGAGCAGCCACGACTGTCAGCGATGTCCTGACTCAAAAAGCGTCAGCGATGTCTTGGTACCGCACCCCCACGATCCAGATGCCAATCGTGAAGGTTGCCGTGGCCGCTGCGATGTAGCCCAGTACTTGGACGCCGCGAGATCCGTACGCCGCGATGAAAGCCACGAAGCTGAACGGCGCGAACAGACTGAACCAAAGCCCCGCCCATGGAACCCACATCAACGCGCCGACGATGACGTCGTAGACGCCGCAGAGCACGACGATGCGACCTCGAGGGGGTTGCCGCGTTGTTGCCAGTACTGCACAGCCAACGTGCATCAGTGCGCAGACGAGTGCCGGGCCAACGGATATCGATAGAACGCTTGCCGATCGCACGACGCCGAGGGCGTTTCGGTATCCCGGCAGGACGGTGAGCCCTATCCCAAGTAGCGCCGCACCCGCGCCAACCCACAATGGCGTGGCTGGGGTACACCTGAGTTTCATTTCCACGGCAGGACCAACGGATGTCGAGTCACGGCTAATGGACGAACCGAAGGACGAGCACGACAAGCAGGGCTAGAACCAGGGCGACAACCGGAAGCGCAAAGGTGATGATGAGCCAACCTTTCCACTCGGACTTGAACATCTTCTAAGCTCCGTGGGGGCCGGTACCACGGAGGCGTCGCGTCAGGTGGCAGACTTGCTCGGCAGTGGCGCAGCCGCTGAGCTTGCAGGTACGCGTACTCCCGGTGGCACAGACTCCCTGCGTCAAGAACAGCAGCTGTGCCGCCACCATCCCGGCGAGCATCGATGACCCCGGTGGTTCCAAGAGTGAGAGGCCAGGGGAATCCGGCCTTTCACTTCGCGTGCGCGCATCGTGATACACTCCCGTGAAACACAAGGACTCGGTCGGGTGCTCGTTCTCCGGGCGGCCCGAATCCCGACCAGTGGTCCACCGGAAGACCCGAATTGCCCGCGGCGCTGTATGCCGCATCGTGCAGCACACGAGCGGTGTCATGGGCTCGCGGCCGAACGCCACACCCGTCGCGTCGATCGCTCTGAGCGTAGGAGTACCTGCAGACCCTCGACCGACACGCCCGCGAACCCGGTAGACGTGACCGGCGAGGGGCGGAGACCGCGAGCAGCGCGAGCAGCGCGACCGCGCTCGCCTGGCGGCGCCAATGGAAATGCCAAAGAAAAAGGGCCGCCGGTCTCCCGGCGGCCCTTCGATTCCTGCGAGCGTTCCCGCGGTCCGCGCCGCCCTGAGGCGGGCGCGGGGCCGGCGGGAGGCGAGCTACATCATCCCGCCCATGCCGCCCATGCCGCCCATCCCGCCGCCGGCGGGGGCCGCGGCCTCCTCCTTCGGCTTCTCGGCGATGAGGGCCATGGTGGTGAGCATGAGGGACGCGACCGAGGCCGCGTTCTGGAGCGCCGAGCGCGAGACCTTGGTCGGGTCGATGACGCCGGCCTTCACGAGGTCCTCGTACTCGCCGGAGGCGGCGTTGAAGCCGAAGTTGGCCTCCTTCGCCTCCTTGACCTTGTTCACCACGATGGACGCCTCGTAGCCGCCGTTGCCGGCGATCTGGCGGAGCGGCTCCTCGACGGCGCGGCGGACGATGTCGAGGCCGAACTTCTCGCCCTCGCTCACCTTCATGCCCTCGAGCGCCTTCACGGCGCGCAGGTACGCCACGCCGCCGCCGGGGACGATGCCCTCCTCGACGGCCGCGCGGGTCGCGTGGAGCGCGTCCTCGACGCGGGCCTTCTTCTCCTTCATCTCCGTCTCGGTGGCCGCGCCGACGTTGATCACCGCGACGCCGCCGACGAGCTTCGCGAGCCGCTCCTGGAGCTTCTCGCGGTCGTAGTCGGAGGTGGTCTCCTCGATCTGGGCGCGGATCGTCTTCACGCGCGCCTCGATGTCGGCCTTCTGGCCGGCGCCGTCGACGATCGTGGTGTTGTCCTTGTCGATCGAGATGCGCTTCGCGCGGCCGAGGTCCTTCAGGGTGACCTGCTCGAGCTTGAGGCCGAGCTCCTCGGCGATCATGTGGCCGCCGGTGAGGATCGCGATGTCCTCGAGCATCGCCTTGCGGCGGTCGCCGAAGCCCGGCGCCTTCACCGCCGCGACGTGCAGCGTGCCGCGGAGCTTGTTCACGACGAGCGTCGCGAGCGCCTCACCCTCGACCTCCTCGGCCACGATGAGGAGCGGCTTGCCCGAGCGCGCGATCTGCTCGAGCAGCGGGAGCAGATCCTTCATGTTCGAGATCTTCTTCTCGTGGATGAGGATGTACGCGTCCTCGAGGTTCGCGACCATCCGCTCCGCGTCCGTCACGAAGTACGGCGAGAGGTAGCCGCGGTCGAACTGCATGCCCTCGACCACGTCGAGCGTCGTCTCGAGGCCCTTCGCCTCCTCGACGGTGATGACGCCCTCCTTGCCCACCTTCTCCATGGCCTCGGCGATGATGTTGCCGATGGTCGTGTCGCCGTTCGCGGAGATGATGCCGACCTGGGCGATCTCCTTCTGGTCCTTCGTCGGCTTGGAGAGCTTCTTCAGCTCGCCCACGATGATCTCGACGGCCTTGTCGATGCCGCGCTTGATGTCCATCGGGTTGTGCCCGGCCGCGACGAGCTTCGAGCCCTCGCGGTAGAGCGCCTGGGCGAGCACGGTGGCGGTGGTGGTGCCGTCGCCGGCGACGTCGGAGGTCTTCGACGCGACCTCCTTCACCATCTGCGCGCCCATGTTCTCGAACTTGTTCTCGAGCTCGATCTCCTTCGCGACCGTCACGCCGTCCTTCGTGATGGTCGGGGAGCCGAAGCTCTTCTCGATGACCACGTTCCGGCCCTTGGGCCCGAGCGTCACCTTCACGGCGTCGGCGAGCGTGTTGACCCCCTTGAGGATCGCGTCGCGCGCCTTCTGGTCGAAGCAGATTTCCTTGGCAGACATTCTGATGTGCTCCGTTTCTTGAGAGGGGAAGGCGGGCGACTAGCTCTCGATCACGCCGAGGATGTCGTCCTCGCGCATGATGAGGTGCTCCTCGCCGTCGATCTTGATCTCGGTGCCCGCGTACTTGGAGAAGAGGATGCGGTCGCCGGCCTTCACGTCGAGCGGACGGACCTTGCCGTCCTCCTGGACCTTGCCGTTGCCGACGGCGAGCACCTTGCCCTCGATCGGCTTCTCCTTCGCCGAGTCGGGGATGATGATGCCGCCCTTCGTCTTCTCCTCCTCCTGCACGCGCTTCACGATGATGCGGTCCTGCAGCGGGCGGATCTTCGTCATGGATGCCTCCGGTGTGATCCCGGCGCGCCGCGCCGGGACGATGAGCAGGTCGTTCACGCCGCTGGCACTCGACCCAACCGACTGCCAGCGGCGCGGCGGATCCTAATCACCGCCCCCGAGGTGTCAAGCGAGCACCGCGGATCGCGAAAGCCCCGAAAACGGGCGCCTTTTTTGCCCGCGGCTGGCAGTCGACCCGATCGAGTGCCGAGGCGGCGGCTGGCAGTCGCCCGGCCAGGCTGCTCGAGCTGGCGCGACGCGGCGTGGTCCCCGGGAAATCCGTCGCAAGTGCGGCAGCTTGCCGCAGGAGATCGCAGAGCGTACCGTTCTGGAAGGAGGTCGCTCTCCGCCGGTCGGGGAGGGCGCCTCGTGGAGGGGCGAGAGGAGGGCCCGGCAACCGTGAGCCAGTCGATCCTCGTCGGCAAGTCCGCGCAGGAATGGTTCCGCGAGCTCGTCGCGGACACGCTCTCGACCCGCAGGCTCAAGATCCAGGAGGCCACCGAGTTCTACCTCGTCGATCTCCTCACCCGGTTCCTCGAGACGGAGCGGCTCTTCGTGGAGGAAGCGGACGGGACCGTCCGCTCCGAGCCGCTCGCGCTCGTCCTGCTCCGCGCGCTGCAGGCCGACCGGCGCGCGCGCGCCGCGCACCTGCGCCGCCTCGGAGACACCGCGCTCTTCGTCTCGGGCTTCTTCGGCGACTCGCTCGCGCGCTCGCCGGTGGACGTCGACTACTACATCGCCATGGGCGAGCGGGCGTACTCCGCCCTCGCCGAGACCGAGCGCGGTCGGCCGGGGCTCGACGCGCTCTACGGCGAGCTCTCCGGGCGGTTCGAGCAGTTCGTGGATCTCTTCGCCGAGATCGCGGAGCTCTCGGACCTCCGCTCGAACCGCGGCCTCGTGCGGCTCTACGAGCGCTTCCTCCAGACGCGCTCCGAGCGCGTCGCGCAGCTGCTCCGCGAGCGAGGCGTCGCGCTCTTCGCCGGGCCGGGCGCACGGCGAGGCAAGGGGGAGCTGCCGCAGTGACGCGCGCGGCGCGCGGCCGGGCAGGGCGGACCCTCGCGTTCCTCCAGGGCGAGCTCGAGGCGATCTACGCGGTGGAGGCGCCGCGGGTCGCCGCGTTCCTCGTCGGGCGCGAGGCGGCGAGGGCGGCGGGGCGGGTACCGGAGGCGCCGGAGGAGCTGCTCGTCCTCGAGGAGGACGACGGGGTCGCGCTGGGGCTCTACCTCGACGACGCGGTGATGGAGACCGCCGCGGCGGCCGATCCGCACCACCGGCGCCCCCGCCTCGTCGCGCGCGCCGCGCTCGCGCGCGTCGCCTGCGCCGCCGAGGGCGTCTCGCACTTCGTCTACCTCGCCACCCGCGCCGCGGCCGGGCGACCGGTCTCGCTCCTCGAGCTCGAGGCGCAGGCGGAGGTGGACAAGTTCGCGGTCCTGCTCCTGCACCTGTGGCGGCGCGGGCTCCGCCGGACGAGCGGCGCGCTCCGCCGGCGCCTCTTCGAGCGCGTCCGGTACCACGCCGACCTCGGTCCCGAGGCGCTCGCGCGCTACCGCGAGGCGAACCGGCTGGGCGGCGGCTACGCGCGCTGGCTCGAGGGCCGGTTCGTCGAGGACGCCGACATCGAGGGGCTCCTCCGCGAGCTGCGCCAGAGCTACAGGCTCGGCGGGCGCGAGAAGCTCGATTACCTGGGCGCGCGGACGGCGCAGTGACGAGGGGGGCGGCGCGGCGAGACCCTCGCGCCACAGAAACGAACGGGGCGCGCCGGTGAGGTGCGCCCGCGGGGTGCGACGGCTTGCGATCGCCGCGACCTGCTCGCCCCGACTTGCGGAGGGCGAGCGGAGGCGACTAGCGCAGCGTGCGCGTCTGGCCGGCCGGGATCGTCGACTTCTCCTTGTCGAACTTGCCGGAGAGCGCGTCCTTCACCGAGCGGTCGAAGCGCACCTTGCCCGTCGCGATCTCGCGGAGCGCGAGCACGGGCGGCTTGTTCTTCGTCATGCCCTGGAGCGGCCGGGCGCCCGCCATCAGCTGACGGGTCCGCTTGGTCGCGAGGAGCACGAGCGCGAAGCGGTTGTCGACCATGGGGAGGCAGTCTTCGACGGTGACGCGGGCCATTAGCTCTTCCTTCTTTCCGTTACGGCGGAACGGCGGAAGATAAGAGGGTCTTCGGGTCGGGTCAACCTCCGTCGCGGCCCGCCCGGAGCCCGCGGCCTCCGAGGGTGCGGAAGCACGAGAGATATCGCACCCCGCCCCGGGCGGGCGAGCGGCCGCTCCTGCGCCCTGCCGGCCCTTTACCGGCGGGCGCTCCGCGGGCAAGCTCTCGCGCCCGGAGGTCCCCCATGCCGGTGGTCGTGCAGAAGTACGGCGGCTCGTCCGTCGCCGACGTCGAGAAGATGCGCAAGGTGGCCGCGAAGGTCGCCGCGACCCGGCGCGCGGGCAAGGACGTGTGCGTCGTCGTCTCCGCGATGGGCGACACGACCGACGAGCTCCTCGCGCTCGCGAAGCAGGTCTCGTCGGCGCCGCCCCGGCGCGAGCTCGACATGCTCCTCACCGCCGGGGAGCGCATCTCGATGGCGCTCCTCTCCATGGCGCTGCAGGACCAGGGCGTGGACGCCATCAGCTTCACCGGCAGCCAGTCCGGCATCCTCACCACCGACGCGCACGCCTCCGCGCGCATCGTCGAGGTGCGGCCCTACCGCGTGCAGGAGGAGCTCGCCCGCGGCAAGGTCGTCATCGTCGCCGGGTTCCAGGGCGTCTCCTCGCGCAAGGAGGTGACGACGCTCGGCCGCGGCGGCTCGGACACGACCGCGGTCGCGCTCGCGGCGGCGCTCGGCGGCGACTGCGAGATCTACTCGGACGTCGCGGGGGTGTTCTCCGCGGACCCGCGCGTCGTCCCCGCCGCGCGGCGGCTCGACGCGCTCTCGTACGACGAGATGCAGGAGCTCGCGGCGGCCGGCGCCAAGGTGCTGAACGCGCAGGCGGTCGAGTTCGCGAAGGAGCGGGGCATCGCCATCCACGCCCGCTCGACGTTCGGCGGCGCGGAGGAGACCGTGGTCCGTGGCGGGACGCACCCGGAGCGGATCGCCGGCGTCGCGACGCAGAAGGAGCTCGCGCTCCTCGGCCTGCCCGCCGCCGCGCTCCCCGCCGTGCTGGAGCGGCTCGAGGGGCGCGGCGCCGTCGCCGCGGAGATCGCGATGCCGGGCGCGCGCGCCGGGCTCGTCCTCGCGCTCGAGAACGTGCACGACTGGGAGCTCCTCGCGCGCGCGCTCCGCGCCGACGTGCCCGGGATCGACATCGCGGACGAGGGGCTCGGCGCGGTCTCGGTGGTGGGCACCGGACTCTCCGCCGGGCATCGCGTGCTGCGCGAGGTCACCGGCGTGCTCGACGGCCTCGGCGCGCCCGCCCGCGCGCTCTTCACCTCCGCGCTGCGCGTGACGGCCTACTGCGACGCGCGCGCGCTGCCGGACGCGGCGCGGGAGCTCCACCGGCGGCTCATCGGCTGAGCGCGGCCTCGCGCGGGCGCCGCGCGGCGGCTCCTCCGCCCCTCACGACCCCCAGAACCCGCCGCTCCCGGCGCCGTGCCGGTCCTTGCGGAGGTCGTGGCCGGGGTCGAGCTTCACGAAGCTGCACATCTCGTTGAGCCGCGAGTAGATGCGATCGCCCACCCGCTGGGCGAGCGTCATCGCCTCGGCGTCGCGCTGGAACTCGGGCGAGCGGGTGCGCACGACGCGCCCCGGCTCCTCGGCGGGGGCGCGCGCCTCGAGGAAGTAGTTCGTCGCGAACAGCGTCGCGAGGCCGGAGTTGAAGCGCCGGCTGATGAGCTCGTCCAGCATCGAGCGCTCCCACTCGGTGCCGCGCTCCTTGCCGAGCTCGTCGATGGCGAGCACCGGGACGGAGAGGAGCGGCCGCAGGATCTCCATGTGGCCGCGGTTCGCGTCGAAGCCGGAGCGGATGTCGGAGAGCAGCAGCATGAACTCGACGTACCGCCCGGCGACGCCCTTCTCGAGCGCGAGGTAGCGGAGCGTCGCGACGAGGAGGTGCGTCTTGCCCGCGCCCGGGCGACCGTAGAGGAGGTAGCCTTTCGTCGGCGCGTCCTTGCGGAACTTGCGCGCGAAGTCCTCGGCGACCGCCTTCGCCTTGGCGTGGTCCGGCGACCAGCTCTTGAACCCGTCGAACGAGGCCTTCGCGACGGCGGCGGGGATGCCGATCTGGTTGAACACCCCGATCCGCTCGTCCAGGTGCCGGCACGAACAGACCTGCGCGACCATCGACCCGCCCGACGGCACGAGGGTGTAGCCGGTCTCGCCGCAGCGAGGGCAGGCGGACTGGCACGTGCAGCGCCGGGCCCGCGCGGGCTGCCCGAGCACCTGCTCCACGACGTAGCCGCCGCCGCCGCAGTCGGAGCAGGAGGTCGTCCCGGGGTCTGGCATGGGGGCGGGAGTCTACACCGAACCGCGGAGGCACGTGACCCCCGCCGCCCGCGCCGCGTCGGAGACGTGGGCCCGGAGCGCGTCGCGATAGGCGGCGCGGCTCGCCGAACGCGTGCGCGGGCCGGCGAGCAGGCGCACGCGGGGCCCCAGGGCCGCGCGCACCGGCGGCTCGAGCGAGGTGAGCCAGGCGGAGAGGATGCGGGCGTCGGCTTCGGCCAGCGCGGCGTCGAGCCGCGCGAGCGGGGACGTCTCGCCGGCCGCCGCCAGGGCCAGGGCCGGCTCGAGCGCGCGCCACGCGGCGCGATAGCCCTCCCGCAGCGCGGGCGGCGCGGAACGTCCGGCCTCGGTGAGGAGCGTGCGCGCGGCGCGGAGGCGTGACGCGGCGACCGGCTCCTCTCCCGCCGGTCCCGGCGGCGCGTCGCCCACCCGGCCGCTGCGGTAGTCGCGCCACTCGTCGTCGACGGCGAGCCTGAGCGCCCGCAGCGAGCGAGGCGGCCGGGCGCCGCCCTCCTGCTGCTGCTCGAGCCCGCGGCGGATGCCCCGGCAGACGACGGCGACCGGGATGCCGCGCCGCTCCCACTCGCAGACGAGCTCCTCGTCGAGCGGCGACAGCATGAGCCCCGCGCCGCGCAGCCCGAGGAAGTACTCGGAGACCACGGCGGCGTAGTCGAGCGCGGAGGCGGGGAGGTCCGACACGGCGGAGCGGAGGATACGCGGCGGGTACGACGGGCGCGGCGTCCTCCCCGGCGCCGCCGCGCCGCTTCGGCGCCCGGCCGTGCGAACCGCGAGGTGCGACACGGGCCGCCGGCCCGCCGCCGAAATCACGCGCCGTAATAGCGCCCGTTCGCCTCCTCGCCGATGACGCCGAACTTCGCGCGCGAGGTGGCGAGCGGGTCCGAGCGCCAGGTGAAGCCGAGCGACGGCACCTCGACGCGCGCCTCCGCCTGCGCCGTGGCCTTCCAGCCCTTGAACCGGAACTGCTTCGCGGGGTCGTCGATGGTGACGGGCTCGTCGGTCGCCGTCCAGACGACGGTGACGTCGAGGCGCGCCCGGCGCGCGTCGGCGTCCGGCTCGGGCCAGCGCGGCTGGTCGATGACGGCGAGCCCGGTGAGCCGCAGGGTCGCCTTGCGCCCGTCCCCGGAGACGACGAGCGCGCCGGGCGGGACGTCCGCGATCCAGTAGAGCCCGTTCGGCCGGATGGCGGGATGGAAGTCGTGCACCTTGCTGGCGGGGGTCGCCGACCCCCGGAACAGCGTCAGTCAGAGGTGCGCGAAGAGGCCTCTGCGCTCGATCCGGGTCGTGGGCCAGTAGGTCGCGTCGATGAAGGAGAAGTCGGTGGAGGGGGCGCCCCACACGAGCGGGTTTCCTTGCCCGTCCTTGCCCGTGCCCTCGAAGTCGTTCGCGCGCGCGATGCGACCCTTGAAGTGGAAGATGTTCGACGGGTCCATCCCGGGACCGGGCGACTGGTTGTGGCTGCCGTTCTTGTCGAGCCACGGGATCGCCGACGGCTCGCTCGAGCCGCCCACCGGCGCGGCGAGCACGTCTCGGCCGCCGCGCGGCGCCGCCGCGCGCGCAGCACCCCCGAGTCCCCCGCCCACGCCCGCCACGCCGAGCGCGCCGAGCCCGGCCGTGAGGAGCCTGCGTCTCCCGAAGCCACCCGCAGCCCGCGAACGATCACGCATCGTCATCTCCGCATCTCCGCGCGGACACGTGCCCGCCGCGAAGGCCCTAGCTCCGGCGCGCGCCGCCCGCGCGCCGCCGGAGTGGTCGCCCGGAGGGCGTGGAGGTAACGAGGGGGCCCGTCCGGCGGTCAGCGACCCCGGAGCTCCCGCGCGACCTCTGCCGCCGTCGGCGGCCGGCGGCCGGGGTCCTTCTCGAGGAGGCGCTCCGCGAGCCGGGCGAGCCGCGGGTCGGCGCCGGGGTTCACGCAGAGCAGCGCGGGGGGGGCCGCGTGGAGGATCTCGCGCCAGAGCGCGACGGGATCGCTCGAGACGAACGGCGGGACACCCGCGAGCAGCTCGAACAGGATGACGCCGAGGCTGTAGAGGTCGCTGCGCGCGTCCACCGGCTCGCCCTGAGCCTGCTCGGGAGACATGTAGCGGTACGTGCCGACCACGCGGCCCACCGCGGTGAGCGCCTCCTCCGGGTCGGCCGCCGCGGTCTTCACGAGCCCGAAGTCCATGAGCCGGGCGACCCGCGCGTCGTCGATCATGACGTTCGTCGGCTTCAGGTCCCGGTGCACGAGCCCTTCTCCGTGCACGTACGCGAGGGCGTCCGCGACCTGCGCCAGGGCGGAGC
The DNA here is from genome assembly GCF_022808855.1 of Anaeromyxobacter soli. Taxonomy (GTDB): domain Bacteria; phylum Myxococcota; class Myxococcia; order Myxococcales; family Anaeromyxobacteraceae; genus Anaeromyxobacter; species Anaeromyxobacter soli. The sequence goes on along the minus strand of NZ_JAKZLF010000006.1, from coordinate 171,934 downwards.
GGAGCCGCTCCACGCGGCCCGGACGGTTGAGCGCGACGAGGAGCTCCGGCGAGGGGGGCGCGAGCCCGCACCCGCCGCTCGACGAGGGATCGGCCGGGTTGGGCCAATCCGTCTCCGTCGCGGGCTCGTCGAGCATGGCGGCCAGGGCGGCGCGCGCGTCGGGGAAGGGGCCGGAAGCGCCCGACTCGGTCTCGTCGTCGGATTCGGCGGCCGAGGCGGAGTCGCCGGGCGGCGCCGGAGTGGGGGGCGCGTCGAGGGCGGGGGAGAGGTACGCGCGCAGGTGGAGCCCCAGGACGAGCTCCATCGCGAGGTACGAGCACCCCTCGGAGAATCCCGCGTCGTACACCCGCACGACGTTCGGGTGATCGAGCGCGCGGAGCACCTCGTACTCGCGCGCGAGCCTCCGGGCCGCGGTCGGGTCGGCCGCGGCGGCGCCGCCGAGCACCTTGACCGCGGCGAGGTGACCGGTCCCGGTGTGCCGGCCGCGGTAGACCGTCCCGACCCCACCGCGCCCGATGACGGACAGGATCTCGTACGGGCCGACGCGGCGGGGGGGCACGGGAATCGAGCATACGCCAACCCTCGCGGAATGGGTCAAACCCGCGCCCTGACTGACGTTCGGGCTCGCGGCCGCCCGGCGACCCGTGCTATGAGCCGCGCGTGACCGGCGAGACCCCCGTCGAAGAGCTCGAGGCACGCGTGCGGGCGAGACCCGTGCCGCGCCACGTGGCCATCATCATGGACGGGAACGGGCGGTGGGCGGAGGCGCGGGGACTCCCGCGCGTGCTCGGCCACCGCGAGGGCTCCGAGTCGGTGCGGGCGGTGACGCGCGCCGCGCGGCGCATCGGCGTCGAGGCGCTCACCCTCTACGCCTTCAGCGCCGAGAACTGGGCGCGCCCGGACGAGGAGGTGGGGGCGCTCATGTCGCTGCTCGCCGAGTTCCTCGAGTCCGAGCGCGGCGAGATGATGGCGAACGGCATCCGGCTGAACGCCATCGGCGAGCTGGACCGTCTGCCCGACGTCGTGCGCGAGAAGCTCGCGGTGGTGCGCGCCGAGACCGCCAGCAACGCGGCCATGACCCTCACGCTCGCGCTCTCCTACGGCGGCCGGCAGGAGCTCGTGCAGGCCGCACGCCGGGCCGCGGCGGCGAAGGGCGCGGCGCTCGAGGCGGACGACATCGAGGCGGCGCTCTGGACCGCCGGCCTCCCGGAGCTCGATCTGCTCGTTCGCACGAGCGGGGAGCGGCGCATCTCGAACTTCCTCCTCTGGCAGTGCGCCTACGCGGAGCTCCACTTCTCGGACGTCCTCTGGCCGGACTTCCGCGATCGCGAGCTCTTCCGCGCCATCGAGGATTTCCAGGGGCGCGAGCGCCGCTTCGGGCTCACCGGCGCGCAGCTCGGCCCCCGCACCTAGCGAATGCCCGCGTTCGACCAGAAGAACCGGCAGAACCTCGTGCTCCGCGTCGCCTCGGCGGTGGTGCTGTTCCCGCTCGCGGTGTGGCTCACCTACGTCGGCGGCTTCCCGTTCGCGGTGCTGGCCGGCGCCGCCGCCGCCATCGCGGCGTACGAGCTCGTCGTGATGTTCGGCACCGTGGGCGCGACCGAGCTGTTCGGCGTCGCGATCGCGGGCGCGATCCCGTTCGTCGCCGCGTGGGAGCCGAGCGGCAACCTGCTGCCCGGGTGGTCGGGGCTCGCGCTCGCTGGCGCGACCGTCTCCCTGTTCGTGTTCTCCCTCTTCCGGCGCTCGCCGCTCGAGGAGATCCCGCGCGCGATCGCGATCGTCACGCTCTCCTGGCTCTACTGCGGCGTGCTCATCGCCTCGCTCGTCGGGCTCCGGCTCCGGTTCGACGTGGGCTGGGTGATCCTCGCGTTCGTGGTGACGTGGGGCAACGACACCTTCGCCTACTTCACCGGGCACGCGCTCGGCCGGCACAAGCTGCTCGAGCGGATCTCGCCCAAGAAGACGTGGGAGGGCTTCGCCGGCGGGGCGGTGGGCAGCGTCGTGGGCGCGCTCGTCACGCGCGCGCTCCTCCTGTCGGACGAGCTCCCGGTGGGGCTGGCGATCGCGGTGGGGATCGGCGGGGCGGTGCTCGGACCGCTCGGCGACCTGGCCGAGTCGATGGTGAAGCGCGCGGCGGGGGTGAAGGACTCCGGCAAGATCATCCCAGGCCACGGCGGGCTGCTCGACCGCATCGACGCGCTCCTGTTCGTCGCGCCGTGGGTGTACGTCTGCGCGGCGTACCTCCGGTAGGGCCGTCCGGTCGCGCCTCGCCTGCCCGTGATAGAGATTCGCCCCGTGAAGCGCGTCGCGATCCTCGGCTCCACCGGCTCCATCGGCGTGCAGGCGCTCGACGTCGTCGGCCGTTTCCCCGACCGCTTCCAGGTGGTCGGCCTCGCCGCGGGGCGCAACGCGGCCCGGCTCGCCGAGCAGGTCCGGCGCTTCCGCCCGCGGCTCGTGTCCGTCGCGGACGCGGCGGCCGCGCGCGAGGTGCGCGAGCTCGCGCCGCCCGGCACCGAGGTGCTCGTCGGCGAGGCGGGGGCGGTCGCGGTCGCCTCGCACCCGGACGTGGACTTCGTGCTCGCGGCCATCTCCGGCGGCGCGGGCCTCCGCTCCACCGCCGCGGCCATCGAGGCGGGGAAGCCGGTCGGCCTCGCGAACAAGGAGTCGCTCGTGCTCGCGGGCGAGCTGCTCACCGCGCGCGCCGCGGCGCGCGGCGTGCCCATCCTGCCGGTGGACTCCGAGCACAGCGCCATCTACCAGTCGCTCGCCGGCCACAACCGGCGCGAGGTGCGCCGCCTCATCCTCACCGCCTCGGGCGGTCCGCTCCGCCTGGTGCCCGCCGCCGAGCTCGCCGACGTGGGCCCGGAGCGCGCGCTCAAGCACCCGAACTGGTCGATGGGGGACAAGATCACCATCGACTCGGCGACCCTGATGAACAAGGGGCTCGAGGTGATCGAGGCGCGCTGGCTGTTCGGCGTGGAGCCGCGCCGCATCGACATCGTCGTTCACCCCGAGTCGATAGTGCACTCGATGGTGGAGTACATCGACGGCTCGATGGTCGCGCAGCTCGGCGTGTCGGACATGCGCGGCCCCATCAGCTACGCCATGACCCACCCGGAGCGGCTGCCACTCGACCTCCCGCCGCTCGACCTCGCCCGCCTGGGCAAGCTGACCTTCGAGCAGCCCGACCCGGCGCGCTTCCCGGCGTTCATGCTCGCGTACCGCGCCCTCGAGCTGGGCGGCACCGCCCCCGCGGTGCTGTCCGGGGCGGACGAGGCTGCGGTCGCCGCGTTCCTCACCCGACGGTGCCGCTTTCCCGACATCGCCGACATCTGCGCCTCCGTCCTCGAGGCCCACGCCGTCGAGCCCGTCAGGAGCGTCGAGCAGGCGCTCGCCGCGAGCGACTGGGGGCGCCGCGAGGCGGAGAAGCGCGTCGCCCGCGCGGGGGGTTAGCCGTCTCCGCGCCCCCCGCCGCGCCTTCCTGGCTCCATCAAGGCGACCAAAGTTTCGGCACGGGTCCGGGCGAATCGCCCGGCCGCCCGGTACGATGGGAGTGACATGCCGGATCTCCTCCTCAAAGCTGGATCGATCGTCCTCCTGCTGGGCGGGCTCATCTTCGTCCACGAGCTGGGCCACTTCCTCGTGGCCAAGGCGCTCGGGGTGAAGGTCGTCCGCTTCTCCATCGGGTTCGGGACCCGCCTGTTCGGGTTCAGGCGCGGCGAGACCGAGTACCGCATCTCGCTCCTTCCGCTCGGCGGCTACGTGAAGATGGCGGGCGACGATCCGAGCGAGGAGCTCGCGCCGGAGGATCGCGGCCGCGGCTTCCTCGAGCAGCCGCCCTGGAAGCGGCTCCTCATCGCGTTCGCCGGGCCGGCGATGAACCTCGTCTTCCCCGGCCTCATCTACTTCGCCCTCATGATCGGGCAGAACGGCGAGCCCACCGCGGGCCCGGTGGTCGGCACCGTGGCCCCCGGCTCGCCCGCCGCGGAGGCAGGGCTGCGCGCCGGGGACCGGATCCTCTCCGTCCAGGCGCCCGGCACGGCGCCCGCGCCGGTGCGCTACTTCGGCGACCTGCGCGACCTCGTGTCGCCGCACGCGGGGGAGCCGCTCACGTTCCGCGTCGAGCGCGACGGAGCTCCCGTCGGGCCGGTCACCATCGTGCCCGCCGCGGACGAGGAGGCGAACCCCATCGAGACCACGCGCCGCGGGGTCATCGGCGTGACGGCGTTCTACGCCCCCGCGGTGGTGGCGCCCGCGACGGCCGGCGCCGCCGGCCCGCTCGAGCCGTTCGATCTGGTGGTCGCGGTGAACGGGACGAAGGTCCGCCACCTCGGCGAGCTCGAGCACGCGGTCCGCGACGCCGCGTGCAAGCCCGTGTCGCTCGAGGTCGTCCGCGAGCGGGCGGAGAAGCTCCCCGGGGCGACGCTCGCGTCCTTCGATCCGGTGAAGCTCGACGCGGTCCCCACCTGCGCCGGCGGCCGCCCGGCGTTCCTCCCCGCCGACCCGTCGCTCTCGACGTTCGTGGCGGCGGTGGTCCCCGGCAGCCCCGCCGACAAGGCCGGGCTGCGCCGCGGCGACGCCATCGCCGCGATCAACGGGAAGCCGGTGCGCTCGTTCATGCGCGACGTGAACGCGCTCGCCCGCGAGTTCCAGGTGGGCAAGCCGGTGGCGCTCACCCTCGCCGACGGCCGCACCCCCACGCTCGTCCCCGCGAAGGAGAGCTACGTCGACGAGCTCACGAAGGAGCGGAAGGAGCGGCTCGTGCTCGGGTTCCAGCCCGATCGCCGGGCGCTCGTGGACGCGCGCGCGCTCGTGGTGGACGAGGTCCCGCTCTCGCGCGGCCCCGTCGAGATGGCGGGGCTCGCGTGGCGCCAGCTCTCCGAGGTGGTGCGCCTCACCGTGCTCGGCATCCAGCGGATCGTCACCGGCCAGATCAGCTTCAAGACGGTGGGCGGGCCGATCATGCTGTTCTCCATCGCCTCCGAGGCGGCGCAGGAGGGCTGGGCGTCGTTCCTCTTCAAGATGGCCCTCATCAGCGTGAACCTCGGCCTCATGAACCTCCTGCCGATCCCGGTCCTCGACGGCGGGCACATCGCGCAGGCGCTCGTCGAGGCCGTCACGCGGCGGCCGCTGTCCCTCCGGGCGCGGGAGATCGCCAACATCGTGGGGATCGTCCTGCTCTTCACGCTCATGCTCTTCGTGTTCAAGAACGACATCGTGCGGCTCGTGGGGTAAGAAGCGCGGCATGCTCGTCGCCGCCCTCGACACCGCCACGCTCACGCTCTCCGTCGCGCTCGTGGACGTCCTCCCGGGCGCGGCGCCGCGCGTCCGCTGCGAGCGCACCGAGCACGCGCCGGCGCGCCCCGCCCCCGGCGCGACCGGCGGGCACGGCGGGCGGCTCCCCGGGGCGCTCGTCGCGCTCCTCGACGCGGAGGGGCTCCGCCTCGCCGACGTGGAGGGCTTCGCCATCGGCATCGGGCCGGGCTCGTTCACCGGGCTCCGCATCGGCCTCGCCACGTGGAAGGGGCTCGCCTACGCGAACCGCCGCCCGATCGCGGGCGTGTCGAGCCTCGCGGCGATGGCGCTCGCGGCGGAGGCGGACGCCCGCCCGGGCGAGGTGCTCGTGCCGCTCCTCGACGCGAAGAAGGGCGAGGTCTACGCGGGCTTCTACCGCGCGGCGGGCGGGGCGGTGGAGGCGGTGCTGCCCGAGGCGGCCCTTCCCCCGGCGGCGCTGCTCGAGCGCGTCGCGACGGTGCCCGGCGCCGCCGCGTTCGGCGAGGGCTACGCGGCGTACGCCGCCGCGCTCGAGGGGCACCTCGCGCGGCTCGAGACCGCGATCGCGGCGCCCACCGCCGCGGCGGTCGCCGCGCTCGCCGGACCGAGGCTCGCCGGCGCGAGCTTCGACCCGCAGGCGCTCTTCGCGCTCGAGCCGCACTACGTCCGCCCGAGCGAGGCGGAGCTGAAGTTTCCGAAGGGGCTCGGCCCCGGCGCGGATCGCTGACTCGGCGCACGATCCCGGCCTGCGGCGGGCGTCCTCGCTCCTTGCGCCTGCGGCGCGCGACCTATGGTGCGCCGGCGCGCCGAGCGCGGACGCCCCGACTCGGCTATCTTCCCACCTCCGCCCCAGACCGGTCCCGACAGGCCGCGAAGGCCAAACGCCCGACGCCCCCATGGAAGCCGCCGTCTTTCGCCCCGCGCTGCGCAACGTCCTCCTCTCCCTCGTCGCCGGCGCCGCCGGCGGCGTCGTCCTCGGCGTCGTCGCGGGTGCGCCGTTCCTGCTCTCGCTCGCGTTCGGGGCGGTCGCCGCCGCCCTCGCGCTCGCCTTCCGCCAGCTCACCGGCCTGCGCGTCGTCGCGACGGCCGGCGGCCTCGCGGTGAAGGGCCGCGACGCGGGGCTCTCGGCGCGCTGGGAGGAGCTGCGGCTCGGGTTCGGGAGGAGCCCGCGCCCCGACGGCTCCTGGCAGCCCTACGCCATCGTGGCGGACGCGCGCGGCCGCTCCTTCGCGTTCGCCGACCTCGCCGGCGCGCGCGGGTGCGAGGCGGTGCGCGGGCTCGACGGCGCCGACGTCGAGATCGAGGACCTGCGCGACGCCCCGCTCCTGCTCGCCCTCGTGGTCCAGCGCGCTCCGGCGTGGCACGTCCTGCCGCCGGCCCTGCTCGCTCCGCCCGTCGTCGAGGCGGCGCCCGCGCCCACCGGGGCGCCGGCCGCGGGAGAGCGGCGATCTCGGGTGGGCCTGCTCGGCCTCCTCGGCAAGCTGGGCGGGACGGTCGCCAAGGCCGCGAAGACCGCCAACCTCGGCTGGGCGGCCGCCTCTGCGGCGACCTACGGCGTCCTCTTCTCCTGGAAGTTCGCGGTGGCGCTCCTCGTCCAGCTCTTCGTCCACGAGTACGGCCACGTCCACGCGATGCGGAGGACCGGCATGAGCGTGCGCGGCATGTACTTCGTGCCGTTCCTCGGGGCGATCGCCGTCACCGACGACGCGTTCACCTCGCGCCGCCAGCAGGCGTACGTCGCGCTGAACGGGCCGCTGTGGGGCTCCCTGTTCGCCCTCCTCCCCGCCGCCCTCTGGCTCTGGACGCGCGATCCCATGTTCGCCGCCGTGGCCACCTGGTGGGCGGTGATCAACCTCTTCAACCTGCTCCCCATCGCCCCGCTCGACGGCGGGCGCGTCATGCAGGCCTTCGCGTTCTCGTTCTCCTCGACCCTCGGGGTCGCGCTCACGATCCTGGGCCTCGGCGCCGCGGTCGCGGTGGGGACGACGCTCGGCTACGAGCTCGTCTGGATCATCGCGCTCCTCGGCGCGCTCGAGCTCGTCGCGGAGGCGCAGGCGCGCGCGGGCGGGCGGGCGCTGCGGCTCCTGCCCGAGCGCGCGCGCTTCGGGCCCGCGCAGTTCCGCTACCTGCGCGCGGTGGCGGGGCCGCCGCTCGGCTCGCCGTCCGAGGCGTTCTTCGTGCGCGACCTCCAGCGGATGGAGCAGGCCGCGAAGGCCGCGCCGCTCCGGCCGCTCGAGATGGCGCTCTTCGGCGTCGGCTACGCCGCGCTCGCGGCGGGGCTGCTCGCCCTCGTGCACTTCATGTCGCACGTGCCGGGGGCGAACGTCGCCGCGCAGATCCTGTCCTGACCATGCACGTCTTCGTCACCGGCGCCACGGGGCTCATCGGGCGCGCCCTCTGCGGCGCGCTCCTCGAGGCCGGGCACGCGGTCACCGCGCTGTCCCGCAGCCGCGGCGCCGACCGGATCCTGCCGGCGGGTACGCGCGTCCTCACCGGCGATCCGGCGGAGGGAGGCGGCTGGGAGGAGGCGCTCGCGGCGTGCGACGCCTGCGTGAACCTCGCGGGCGAGCCCATCGTCGAGGGGCGCTGGACCGCCGCGAAGAAGCGGCGCATCCGCGAGAGCCGGGTGCGCGCGACGGAGCGCATCGCCGCCGTCGTGCGCGCGGGCGGGCCGCGGGTGCTCGTCTCCGGCAGCGCCGTCGGGTGGTACGGCTCGCGCGGGGACGAGCTCCTCGACGAGGGCTCTTCCGGCGGGGAGGGGTTCCTCGCCGACGTCTGCCGCGAGTGGGAGGCCGCCGCCACGCCGGCCGCGGCGCGGGCGCGCCTCGTGCTCCTGCGCACCGGGATCGTCCTCTCTCCCGCCGGCGGCGCGCTCCCGAAGCTCGTCCGGCCGTTCCGCCTCTTCGCGGGCGGGCCGCTCGGGAGGGGCGACTTCTGGATGCCCTGGATCCACCTCGCCGACGAGGTCGGGATCGTGCGCTTCGCGCTCGAGGACGCGCGCGTCGAGGGGCCGCTCGCGGCCTGCGCGCCCGAGCCGGTCCGCAACCGTGACCTCGCGCGCGCGATCGGCAAGGTGCTCGGACGCCCGAGCTTCCTCGCCGCGCCGGAGGTCGCCGTGCGGCTCGCGGTGGGCGAGGCCGCCGAGGCCGTCCTCGGGAGCCAGCGGGTGGTGCCGCGCAAGGCGCTCGAGCTCGGCTACCGCTTCCGCTTTCCGACCCTCGAGGCCGCGCTCAGGGAGCTGCTCGGGAGCTGAGGGCAGCCCCCTCGACCTCGACCTCACCGACGCCCGCCTCGACCGCATCCCGAACCTCGCGCCCAGGAGAACCGCCGTGCCCAAGCTCCCCATGACCCTCGCCCTCGTCGGCGCCACCGGCGAGGTCGGGCGCGCCGCGCTCGACGCGCTCGACCAGCTCGACCTCCCCGTGAAGGCGCTCCGCCCGTTCGCCTCGCCCCGCTCGGCGGGCGAGCTCGTCGAGTTCCAGGGCGACGACCTGCGCGTCGCACCGCTCGCGGACGGCGCGTTCCGCGGCTGCGACGTCGCGCTCTTCTGCGCCGGGGCCGAGGTCGCGCGCGAGTGGGCGCCGCGGGCGTGGGCGGAGGGCTGCGCCGTGGTGGACGTCTCGCCCGCGTTCCGCGCCGACGGCGAGGTGCCGCTCGTCGTCGCCGAGCTGAACGCCGAGGCGATCGCCGCCTTCCGCGCACGCGGCGTGGTGGCGACGCCCGGCCCGACCGCGACGGCCGTGGCGCTGGCGCTCGCGCCGCTCCGCGCCGCGGGGATCGAGCGGGTCGTCGTCTCGACGTACGAGCCGGCCTCCGGCGCCGGCCGCGCGGGCGTCGCAGAGCTCGAGCGCGAGGCGCGGGACCTGCTCGGCCTCAAGGAGCCGGACCCCGCGGCGCGCTTCCCGCACCGCCTCGCGTTCAACCTGATCCCGCAGGTGGGCGCCTTCGGCGAGGGCGGCGCGACCGACGAGGAGGAGGGGATCGTCCGCGACGCCCGCCGCGTCCTCGGCGCGCCCGAGCTGCGCCTGACCGCGACCGCGGTGCGGGTGCCGGTCTTCTACGGCGAGGCCGTCGCGGTGAACGTCACGACGCGCGAGAAGCTCGGGGTGAGCGAGGCGCGGGAGCTCTTGCGGGCCGCGCCGGGCGTGAAGGTCGTGGACACGCCGGGGGAGGGCATCTACCCGATGCCGATGCTCGCGGCGAACGAGGACGCCGTGCTGGTGGGCCGCCTGCGCGAGGACCGCTCGCAGGCGCGCGGGCTCGACCTGTTCCTGGTCGTCGAGAACACGCGCAAGGGCGCCGCCACGAACGCCCTGCAGATCGCGCGGGTCCTCGCCGAGCAGCACCTCTAGCCTCTGCCAAATTGTCAGCCCGCCCGCGCGGGCGCTGCCATTTTGGCGCCCCGCCGGCGCCCGCGCGGCTCGAGCGAGCCGGAAATCGCGAGGGAGTCGGGGGGGATCGTTCCCTTGCCCCCCTGGCGCTCCGGTTGCAGAATCGGCGCCCATCATGCGCCGAGCACTCCTCCTCGCAGCGCTGGCCTTGCCCGCGCTGGTCCGCGCCCAGACGGCGGGCACGGTCACGTTCACGCCCGACAACCTCCTCGGCTCCGCGGACTGCGATCCCGCGAGCACGACGACCGTGAGCCTCTCGTGGGCGGTGGCGGCCACCGGCGTCGCGGGCGGGACCTATCGCGTCTACGCGTCCTCGCGCGCGCCGACCTCCACGACCACGAACGCGGTCAAGCTCTGCGACACGAGCGACGTCCCGGCGGACAGCGTGCGCGCGGCCCAGATCGGCGAGGACATCAGCGCCACCGCCAACCCGCAGAGCGCCGACTTCCGGACCGCCGACTTCGTGCTCGCGACGGGCTACTCCTGCGCGGAGACGACGGCGCGCACGATCTACGTCTGCGTCCACTTCGTCCCCTCCGGCCAGACCGACGCGAGCGCCTCGGCGAACGGCTCGATGAAGCTCGACCTGAAGGCTCCCGCGAGCCCGGCCAACGTGACGGTCGAGCCGGGAGAGCAGGGGTTGCGCGTCTCGTGGGATCACGGCACGGGCGGCGCGGCCGACGCGAGCTACTTCAAGATCCACGCGGTGGCGACCGACGCGACGAAGGACGCCCGGGATCACTGGTCCGGGAAGATCCTCGACGAGACCGGCCGGGTCAGCGGCCGGATCGACGGGCTCACGAACCTCGTCGAGTACCAGGTGACCGTGGTTGCTTACTCCTCGGCGGACAACGCGAGCCAGCCGTCGGAGCCGAAGACCGGGACGCCGCAGCCGGTGGAGGACTTCTGGGAGTACTACCACTCGAGCGGCGGGCAGGAGCAGGGCGGCTGCGCGAGCGGCCCCGCCGGCGCGCTCGGCATCCTCGGCGCCGCGCTCGCGCTGGCGTTCCGGAGGCGCAAGTGAACGCGAAGCTCCTCCTCGCCCTCGCCCTCGCGGCGCTCGCGCTGCCCGCCGCCGCGCAGGACCGCTCCCCGAAGTGGGGCTCGTTCGAGATCGGCGCGGGCACCTACACGCCCGACCTCGACTCGGAGTTCGCGACCAGGCCAGGGCCGTACGAGCGGATCCTCGGCGGCGGAAGCGGCTGGATGTTCCGCCTCGGCGCCTCCAAGGCGATCTTCGCGAACGACCTCGGCGCGATCGAGGTCGGGCTGCGGACCGGGTACTTCCAGAAGAACGGCAAGGGGCTCATCGAGCAGGCGAACCCCGACGGCACCACGGTCCTCGTCCCGTCGCCGGACAAGACCACCCTCGCCATCGTCCCGACCAGCGCGACCGTGACGCTCCGCCTCGACTGGCTCGCCGAGCACTACCGCTTCGTGCCGCTGTCGTTCTACGGGCGCGCGGCCTTCGAGCGCTACAACTGGTGGGTGACGGGGGGCACCGGCGACTGGTCCAAGAAGGGCGCGACGAACGGCTGGTCCGTCACGGGCGGCGCCGCGCTGCTCCTCGACGCCTTCGACCCCGGGCTCGCGCGCGAGCTCGACAACGACACGGGCGTGAACCACACGTACCTGTTCTTCGACGTCACCCGCGCCCAGGTGGACGACTTCGGCAGCGGCAAGAGCTGGAACCTCTCGACCGACGGCGTCTCGCTGCAGGGCGGCCTGATGCTGGTGTTTTGAAGTTGAGCCTGCCCGGCGCAGGCAGGCCTCGTGCGCCGCACCTAGAGCTTCCGGTGCTTGAGCGCCGGCAGCTCCTGGCGCGCCTTCTCCAGCCGGTCCCGCCGGAACGGCGCGACGCACACGCCCTCGCCGTCCGGGCAGCGCGCGAGCACGACGCCCCAGGGGTCGACGATCATCGCGTTCCCGAAGGTCTGGCGGTTCGCCGAGTGGCGGCCCACCTGCGCCGGCGCGATGACGTAGGCGAGGTTCTCGATCGCGCGCGCGCGCACGAGCACCTCCCAGTGATCCTTGCCGGTGAAGAGCGTGAACGCCGCGGGGATGGTGATCACCTCCGCGCCGAGGCTCGCCAGCTTCCGGTACAGCTCCGGGAAGCGCAGGTCGTAGCAGATGGTGAGGCCGACCCGCCCGAGCGGCGTGGGCGCGATGACGACCTTGTCCCCCGGCACGACGCCCTCCGACTCGGCGTAGCGTGCGCCGTCGGGGATGTTCACGTCGAAGAGGTGGATCTTGCGGTACGCGGCGACGATCTGGCCGTCGTCGGCGATGAGCGCCGAGGTGTTCGCCGTGCGTCGCGGGTCGTCCACCTTCTCGGAGATGGAGCCGGCGACGACGAAGATCCCGCGCCGCCTGGCCAGCTCGCGGAGCGCGCCGAGCGTGGGCCCCTCCAGCGGCTCGGCGCCGGCGATCCGCCCCTCTTCGGGGCCCATGTAGGAGAAGTTCTCTGGCAGGGCGACGAGCCGCGCGCCCAGATCGGCCGCGTCCTCGACGAGACGCAGCGCCACCTCCAGGTTCCGCGCCCGGTCGGCGGTGGAGGTCATCTGGACCGCGCCCATGAGGTAAGCGGACGGCGCCATGTCGATGTCCTTACCATGTTCGAGGCGCGATGAACCGCTACTACACGACGTTCGAGGCCGCCCGCCTCCTCGGTGTCTCGCTGCCCACGGTGGTGAACTGGATCAAGGCGCGCCGGCTCAAGGCGCACCGCACTCCGGGTGGACACCGGCGCATCGCCCGCGAGGATCTCGCGACGTTCATGATCCGCCACGGCATGCCGCTGCCTGCGGATCTCGACGACGCGGCGCACGCCCGGCGCAAGGCGCTCGTCATCGCCGAGCCCGGGCCGGCGCGCGAGGGCGCGGCGCGGCAGCTCGCGGCGGCCGGCTACGCGGTGGACCAGGCGTCGCCGGGCTTCGCCGCCGGCGCGGCCGCGGCGCGGTTCACGCCGGACGTGTTCGTCATCCACGCGCCCGCGGCGGACGGCGGCGAGGTGCTGCGCTCCCTGCGCACCGATCGCGAGCTCGGCGCGACGCCGATCGTGGCGGTCGGGCACCCCGACTGGCTCGCGCCGCTGCGCGAGGCGGGCTGTGCCGAGGTCGTGGCTGCTCCGCCCGCGGACGGCGCGCTGGAGGGCGCCGTCGCGAGCGCGCTCGCGCCGGCGGGGAAGCGCGGCGCCGATGGCGGGCGCTCGCCCACCTCCACCCGCACCCGGCGCCCCCCGCGCCGCCCCCTCTCGGATTGATGCGCCGGAAGGGGGTCGCTATGCTCGATCCCGTTCCTGAAGCGCTCGCTCCCTCGCCTGCTCACGGTCATGAACGCCGCCGCGCGCCCCGCCCTCGTCGCCGCTGTGCTCGTCCTGGCGAGCACCGCGGGGACCGCGTTCGCCGCCTCCGGCCCGGGCGAAACGGCACCCCGCGCCGGGCAAGCGGAGGGCTCCGACGGCGGCGGGCGCCGCTGGGCCTCCGCGCGCGCCATCGCCTGCTACCTGGACGCACACCGGCGGCTGCGAGCCGGCGACGCGCAGGGGGCGGCCGACGCGCTGGCGCTCGCGGTCGCCTACGACGCGGCGAGCCCGGAGCTGCGCGTGTCGCTCGCCGGCGCCCTCTTCGAGCTCGAGCGGTTCGACGCGGCCGAGACCGAGGCGCGCGCGGCCGTCGAGCGCGCAGGGGACGCCGGCCGGGCCGCCTCCGAGGCGCACGTCCTCCTCGCGCGGCTCGCCGTGGAGCGCGACCGGCTCGAGGAGGCGACGCTCGCCCTGCGCCAGGCCATCCGCGTCGAGACTGGGCTCGCGGCGCGCGGCGAGCAGGTCGATCCGACGCCGTGGCGGGTCCTCTCCGATCTGTATCTCGACACCGGCGACGACGCGGCCGCCACCCGCACGCTCGAGGATCTCGCGGCGCGCGCGCCGGAGGAGGCGAGCGCGGGTTTCCGCGAGCTCGGCCGGACGCTGCTCGACCGGGACCAGGCGGGGCTCGCCGAGCGCCACCTCCGCCGTGCCGCGCAGCTCGAGCCGGGAGAGCTCGAGTCCCTCCGCCTGCTCGCGGCGGCGCACGACGCCCTCGGCCGCCCGGGCGAGGCGCGCGACGACCGGCTCGCGATCCTGAGCCGGGAGCCGGACGACGCCGCGACGCTCGCGGCGATGGGGAGGCTCGCGGCGCAGGCGGGAGAGCTCGCGCGGGCGCGCGAGTGGTTCGAGCGCTACGCCCGCGCCGCCGGCGAGGGCGTCGAGGCGCAGCTGCGGATCGCGTTCGAGTGGCTCGACGCCGGCCGGCCCGTCGAGGCGCTCGCCGCCGCGCGAGAAGGAGTGCGGGAGGCGGGCCCCGACGGACGGCTCCGCTTCGTGGAGGGGCTCGCGCTGCGGGAGCTGCGGCGCTTCGCCGAGGCCGCCGCCGCGCTCGCGACGGTGCCGCCGAGCGCCGGGGCGAGCTGGGTGCCGGCGCGCGCCGCGCTCGCGGACGCGCTGTCCCGCGCCGGGCGCCACGCCGAGGCGGACCGCGCGCTCGCGGCGCCGCTCGACGCCTTCCCGGGAGAGGTCCGGCTGCTCCTCGCGCGCGCGGCGGTGCTCGCCCGCGCCGGACGCCGCGGAGAGGGGATCGCGGTCCTGCGCGCCGCCGTGGCCGACAAGGCGCGGCGCGGGGAGGCGGCGAGGGCGGACGTGGCCGACCTCACCACCGCGCTCGCGCAGGCGCTCGTGCGGGCGGGCAGGCCGCAGGAGGCGATCGCCGCGCTGCGGGCGGCCCTCGCGGCGTCGCCGCGGGACGAGGCGCTGCTCTACGCGCTCGGCGCGACGTACCACCAGGCGGGCCAGCCCGACACGGCGGTGGCGCAGATGCAGGCGCTCCTGGCGCTCCACCCCGACTACCCCGACGCGCTGAACTTCCTCGGCTACGCCTTCGCGGAGCGCGGCGACCGGCTCGACGAGGCGGAGCGGCTCCTGCGCCGCGCCCTCGAGCTAAGGCCGCGATCCGGCCACGTGCTCGACTCGCTCGGCTGGGTGCTGTTCCGCCGCGGCGAGTTCGCCCGCGCGGCGGAGCTCCTCGAGCAGGCCGACGCGCTCGCCGGGCCGGACGCGGTCATCCTCGAGCACCTCGGGGACGCCTACGGCGCGCTCTCGCGGACGGGGGACGCCGCTCGCGCCTACCGCCGCGCGCTCGGGGCGGACCCGGGCGACGACGACGAGGGCGCGGCGGACGCCGGGCGCAAGGCCGGGATCGAGCGGAAGCTGCGCGAGCTCGCGGCCACGGCGCGCTCCCCCTCCACGCCTTGACCCCGCGGCGGCGCGCCGTTAGCGTCCGCGGATGCCGGTCCCCTCCTTTCCCTCCGAGGCGGAGGCGCGCCACGAGGAGGGCTTCCTCAACTCGGCGGACCACCTTCGCCTCTACTGGCAGCGCTACACGCCGCCCTCGCCCCGCGCCACGGTGATCGTGCTCCACGGCGCGGGCGATCACTCCGGCCGCTACCCGGCCGTCACCTCCGCGCTCGTGCGCGCGGGGTTCCAGGTGGCGCTCGTGGACCTGCGCGGCCACGGCCAGTCCGACGGCCAGCGCTGGCACGTGGACGCGTTCTCCGACTACCTCGCCGACCTCGGCGCGTTCGTGGCGAAGCTCCGGGCCGACGGCGTCGCCGGCAAGCTGTTCGTCCTCGCGCACAGCCAGGGGGCGCTCGTGGCGGCCTCGTGGGGGCTCGCCCGCGGCGGCGAGGTGGACGGGTTCGTGCTGTCGTCGCCGTACTTCCGCCTCGCGTTCCACCCGCCGGCGGTGAAGCTCCTGGCCGCGAAGCTCGCCGGGCGGGTCGTCCCCTGGCTGCGGATGTCGGCCGGGCTCGACGTGGCCGACCTCACCTCGGACCTCGAGCTGCAGCGCTGGACCGACCACGACCCCCTCTACGGCCGCGCCACGACGCCGCGCTGGTTCGCCGAGTCCACCCGGGCGCAGGCCGCGGTGCTGCGGGGCGCCGCGCGCTTCGAGGCGCCGCTGCTCGTCCTCGCCGCGGGCGCCGACCGCATCGCCGACGTGGCCGCCGCGCGCGCGTTCGTGGACGCGGCGCGATCGAGGGACAAGCGGCTCGTGGTGTACGACGGGTTCCGACACGAGATCTTCAACGAGGTGGAGCGCGATCGGCCCATCGCCGAGGCGATCGCGTGGCTCTCCTCCCACGCCAAGTGAAGAGGCGTTCAGGCGGGTTGACGCCCCCTGGAGAGGCCCTCTATCCTGCCCCGGTCTTTCACTCCACGCGGGTCCGCGACGGACGTGAAGCTCCCGGAGGACGTCTGAAAATGGCTGGCATCGAGAAGGTCCCGTCGCCGCGCAGCGGCGCACACACGGTGATCGGAAGCTCGATCGTGATCGACGGCGAGATCTCGGGTGACGAGGACCTCGTCATCCAGGGCACGGTCAAGGGCCGCATCAGCCTGCGCGAGAGCCTCTACGTCGAGGGCTCGGGCGTCATCGAGGCGGACATCGAGACGGCGAACGTCGAGGTGTCGGGCCAGGTGACGGGCAACATCGCCGCGAGCGACAAGGTCGAGCTGAAGGCCGACTGCAAGGTCGTGGGCGACATCCGCGCTCCGCGCATCCTCATCGCCGACGGCGCCCTCTTCAAGGGCAACGTGGACATGGACGTCAAGGAAACGAAGGGGAAGTGACCGTGGCGACCATCGACGGCAGCACCATCATCGGCGAGTCCATCCTCATCAGCGGCTCCCTCAACGGCGACGAGGACCTCACGGTCCGCGGCCGGGTCGAGGGCACGCTGACCCTCACGAAGACCCTCGTGGTCGAGCCGACCGGCGTCGTGAAGGCCGAGGTCCAGGTCAAGAACTGCATCATCTCCGGCGCCATCGTCGGCAACGTCACCGCCACCGAGTCGGTCGAGATCTCCCGGGAAGGCCGGATGGTCGGCGACATCAGCGCGCCGCGCGTGATCATCGTCGACGGCGCGAGCTTCCGCGGCCGCATCGACATGGGCGAGGTGGACGTGGAGGCGGAGCGCGAGACGCGCACCGTCGTCTCGCGCCCGGCCCCGCTGCCGTCGCGCCCGGCCCTCCGCCCCGCGCCGCGCCCGGTCCCGATCGAGCGCAAGATGGAGGAGAAGACCGTGGCCGTCGCCGCGCCGAAGCCGCCCGCGCCCCCTGCGCCCGTCGCGATGGGCGCGGTGAAGCGCAAGGTGATCGTGAAGCGGAAGTAGCCGGTCTCGAGGCTCGCCGTGGAGCTCGAGCCGCGCACGACGGCGCCCGCCCATGCGACG
Source organism: Anaeromyxobacter soli (assembly GCF_022808855.1). GTDB lineage: Bacteria > Myxococcota > Myxococcia > Myxococcales > Anaeromyxobacteraceae > Anaeromyxobacter > Anaeromyxobacter soli. The sequence goes on along the minus strand of NZ_JAKZLF010000006.1, from coordinate 155,003 downwards.
GGCGCCGTCGCGTTCGTACCCCTCGCCGCCGTCACCGACGACGCGACCTTCCGGGTGCGCCCGGAGGGCGACGTGTCGCACCTCGCGGCCTCGATCGGCCGCCTCGGTCAGCTCTCGCCCGTCGAGCTCCGGCCGGACCCGGCGGCGCCGGGCCGTTACCAGGTCGTCGCCGGCTTCCGCCGGCTGGCCGCGCTCCGGATGCTCATGCGCGAGCGGGTGCTCGCGCGCGTGCACGAGCAGCTCTCCGAGGAGGACGCCTGGGGCGTCGCGCTCGGGCAGGCCCTGCTCACCGAGCCGCTCGACGGCGCGGCCCTGGGCGCGCTCCGGGAGCGGCTCGCCGGGACGGGAGTCGCGCCGTGGGCGGACGAACTCGTGGACGAGGCGCGCGTGCGCGCGCCGCTCGAGCCCGAGCTGCGCGAGCGCTTCTTCGCCTTCCTCGAGGCGGGCGCGCCCGCCGCAGCCGAGGCCCCGGCGCCCGCGCCCGACGAGGACGCCGCGCTCGAGCGCGAGCAGGAGGCCGACGAGGCCGAGCGCCTGGTCCCCGAGGAGGTCCCCGTGGAGGTCACCCCGGACGAGCTCGCTCAGGACGTGGCGCGGCGCTTCTGGGAGCTCAACCAGGATCTCGCGCTCGCCGTGGGGGCCTGGGCAGACTTGCCGCCCGAGGGCCGCCGCCAGATCCTGGCGCAGGCCCGCTGGGTGGCGGCGCTCCTGCCGCACCTCGAGGGAGAGGAAGAATGAGCCTCGACACCGATCGCGCCCGGCTCCTCGAGCTCCTGCGCGAGCTCTCCTTCGAGCGCCGGAAGGTGATCCTCGCCTCCGGCAAGGAGAGCGACTTCTACGTGGACTGCAAGCGGACGACGCTCACCGCCGAGGGGCACGTCCTCGTCGGCCGGCTCCTGTTCGACCGCGTCCGCCGCATCCAGCCGCTCGTGCGCGGCGTCGGCGGCCTCACCCTCGGCGCCGATCCCATCGCCAGCGCGATCGCGCTCACGAGCTTCCTGGAGCACGAGCGAGCGGGCGGTCTGGGAGGCGTTCATCCCCCCGGCACGGTCGACTCGTTCATCGTCCGCAAGGAGCCGAAGGGCCACGGCACCGGGCAGTGGATCGAGGGGCGCAAGACCATCCCGGACGGCAGCCGCGTCGTCGTCATCGAGGACGTGGTGACCACGGGCGGCAGCGCGCTCAAGGCCATCGAGCGCTGCCGGGCGGAGAAGCTCGAGCCGGTCGCGTGCCTCGCGCTCGTGGATCGGATGGAGGGCGGCCGCGAGGCGATCGAGGCGCAGGGCGTGCCGCTCCAGGCGCTCTTCACGCGCCAGGACTTCCTCGGATGACCCGCGCCGCGGTGGTCCGCGCCCTGCTGGGGCTCGCGCTCCTGGCGGCCGGCTGCACGATCCGCTCGCGCACGCCGTATCCCCGCACCGACCAGGGCGAGTGGGCGGAGAAGCGCGACCAGGCCACCCGCCGCGACCTGCTCTACGACGGCCTCGATCACCGCGCGACCGCGACCGCGACCCACCTGTCGCTCCCGGTGCGCGAGGCGCGCGCGCGCCGCCTCGCCGAGTGGAAGGGGTGGACGGCGGAGGAGCTCGAGCAGCGGCTCGCGAGGGAGCGCGCCGAGGCGGCGGCCGGCGAGGAGTTCCTGCTCGTCTTCTACACGCCCTCGTCGAGGGCGAACGACCTCGACGCGCCGAGGAGCATCTGGCACGTGGCGGTGAAGAGCGAGGCGGGGGAGCTCGTCAGCGTCGGCGCGCACATCGCCGACGCCGACGACGAGCTGCACGGCCTCTTCCCCTGGGTGGGCCCGTTCGACACCGTCTACCGGGTGCAGTTCCCCGTCCCGAAGGAGGGACCGCTCGCGGACGAGGGCTACGTGCTCGAGATCGCGAGCGCGCTCGGCGTGCTCGAGCTCGACTACACCTCGCCGCCGCTCCCCACGCCGCTCATCCAGCCGTCGCCGCCCGAGGGGCGCTGACCTTCGCGGCGCGGCCGCCGCGCGAGCGGCCCCGCTACTCGAGATCGCCGCGCGTGATGAGCGTGTCGCGCAGCCAGCGATCGTCGCTCTTGGGGTAGTCGAGGATGTAGTGCAGCCCGCGCGACTCCTTGCGCTGGCGGGCGCACTCGACGATGAGCATCCCGACGTCGGCGAGGTTCCGGAGCTCGACGAGGTCCGGCGTGAGGTTGTACTGCCAGTAATAGTCGCGGATCTCGCTCCGCAGCATGGCGATGCGGGTGCGCGCGCGCTCGAGCCGCTTCTGCGTGCGCACGATGCCGACGTAGTTCCACATCACGCGCCGGAGCTCGTCCCAGTTGTGCGCGACGACGACGCCCTCCTCGGGCGCGAGCGCCGAGCCCGGGTTCCAGTCCGGGATGTGCGGCGGCGGCCCGCTCCCCTCGGAGAGCTCGTCCGCGGCGCGCAGCGCGGCGCGCCGGCCGAACACGAGGCCCTCGAGGAGCGAGTTGGAGGCGAGCCGGTTCGCGCCGTGCAGGCCGGTGCAGGAGACCTCGCCGATGGCATAGAGGCGCGGGATGGAGGTGCGGCCGACGAGATCCGTTACGACGCCGCCGCACTGGTAGTGCGCGGCCGGGACGACGGGGATCGGCTGCGCCGCCATGTCGATGCCGAACTCCTTGCACGTCGCGTAGATGTGCGGGAAGTGCTCGAGCAGGAAGCTCTTCGGCAGGTGCGTCATGTCGAGGAACGCGCAGTCGTCGCCGCGCTTCTTCATCTCCGCGTCGATGGAGCGCGCGACGACGTCCCGCGGCGCGAGCTCCTTGCGCGGGTCGTAGCGCACCATGAATGCGTCGCCCGCGGCGTTGCGGAGGATGCCGCCCTCACCGCGGAGCGCCTCGCTGATGAGGAAGCTCTTCGCCTGCGGGTGGAAGAGGCAGGTCGGGTGGAACTGGAAGAACTCCATGTTCGCGACCGTCGCGCCGGCGCGGTACGCCATGGCGACCCCGTCGCCGGTCGCGACGTCGGGGTTCGAGGTATAGAGGTAGACCTTGCCCGAGCCGCCGGTGGCGAGGATGGTCGCGCCCGCCGAGAGGGTGGAGACGACGCCGGTGTCGCGGTGGAGCACGTACGCGCCGAGCACCCGGCTCGGGCCGCCGATGCCGGCCTTGCCGCTCGTCACCAGGTCGACCGCGACGTGGTCCTCCTCGATGCGGATCCCGCGCGCGTCGCAGGCGGCGAGGAGCGCGCGCTCGATCTCCCGGCCGGTCGTGTCCTTCGCGTGCGCGACACGACGGCGCGAGTGGCCGCCCTCACGGGTGAGGTGCAGCCGATCCGGGGCCTCCCGATCGAGCTCCACGCCGAGCGACATCAGCCAGCGGATGCGATCGGGTCCCTCGCGGACGGTCACCTCCACCGCCTCGCGCCGGCAGAGCCCCGCGCCGGCGACGAGCGTGTCCTGGATGTGGAGCTCGAAGTCGTCGTCGGGCCCGAGCACCGAGGCGACGCCGCCCTGGGCGTACTGCGTGGAGCCCTCCGAGCGCTGCCGCTTCGTGAGGACCAGCACCGAGCCGTGATTCGCGGCCTCGAGGGCGAACGTCAGGCCGGCGACACCGCCGCCCAGGACGAGGAAGTCGACGTGCTCGCGCGGGGAGAGGGTATTCATGGCGTCATTGTGTAGCGCATGTGTGTGCGTGCCGGTGGGGGAATAAAGTTGTCCGTCCCGACGTGCTCTTGGTAGGTTTTTCCCACCGCATGTCCGGCCCTCGCTCCCTCGTCGGCCTCGCCCTCGTGGGGCTCCTCTGCGCGCCCGCGCTGGCGCGGGGCGGAGACGTCTACTCGTACGTCGACTCGGACGGCGTGGTGCACTTCTCGAACGCGCCGAACGACCCGCGCTACCGCCGGGTGAACCGCGCGAGGAGCGGCGGCGGCGTCTATCGCTCCGGGTCGCAGGCGCGCGCGCGCCCGGCGGCGTCCGCTGACGAGCGCTACACGCAGTGGCGCGCCCACATCACCTCGGCGGCGGCGCGCTACGCGCTGCCCGAGGCGCTGCTCCTCGCGGTGATGTCGGTCGAGTCGAACTTCGATCACCGCGCCGTGTCCGAGAAGGGCGCGATGGGACTCATGCAGCTCATGCCCGGGACGGCGAAGGACATGTACGTGTCCGACGCCTGGGACCCGGGCCAGAACATCGACGGCGGGGCGCGCTACCTGCGCATCCTCGCGAACCAGTACCAGGGCGATCTCATGAGGACGCTCGCGGCGTACAACGCCGGGCCGGAGGCGGTCCGCCGCGCAGGCGGCGACGTCCCGAACATCCCGGAGACGCGCGAGTACGTCCGCAAGGTCGTCGCCCTGTACGAGGCCTACAAGGCCGGGAAGTGAACCCTTTGGCCAGGCGCGGCGGCACCCACGAGGTCGAGGGACTCGACGAGGAGTTCCTGTTCCACCTCTCGCGCGGGACCGAGCTCATCGGCGCCGGCGACGCGGACGGCGCGCGTGCCGCCCTCGAGCGGGCGCGCACGCTGCGCCCGAAGGACGTGAAGGTCCTGGGCCTGCTCGGCCAGGCGTACTACCGCCTCGGCCGATTCGAGGACGCGGGCGACGTGTGGCAGGTGCTCGTGGACGAGAGCCCGGTCGAGCCGGCGGCGCGCGTGAACCTCGGGCTCGCGCGCCTCAAGGCGAAGCGCCACGCCGACGCGGCCCGGCAGCTCCAGATCGCGCTCGACCTCAACCCCGACCACCGCAAGGCGATGGGCTACCTCGGCCTCGCGCTGCTCGAGGGAGGCGACCCCGCCGCCGCGCGCGCCTGGTTCGAGCGGACCGGCGCCGAGCACATGATCGCGCGCTGCGACGCGCTCCTCGCCGGCCCCGCCGGCGCGGAGGAGGAGGCCGCGCCGCCCGTTGCCGTCGCCGACGAAGGCGCCCCCGGCGAACCGCTACCCGCTGAGCAGCTCGAGCCGCTCGCGACGCCGGTGCCGGTCGCCGATCTCGCCGCCGAAGCTCCGCTCTCCGGATCCGACGCGTTCGACGCGGCGTCCGCGGCCCTCGCGGCAGAGGACGAGCGCGCCGCTCCTCCTGCCCCGATCGCGCAGGCCTCGCCCCCGGCGCTCTCCGCGTGGGCCGCCTCCCGCGTCCTCGCGCTCGAGGGGGCCGCTCCCTTCGCGGTGCAGGACGGGGTCCTCGCGGTCGCGGTGCGCGGCGAGCTGCGCGTCCGGCTCGAGGGCCTGTTCGCGATCCGCGGGCAGGTCGCGCTCGCCGGGGACGTGAAGCGCTTCCGCGGGCGCGTGACCGAGACGCCCTTCGGCCAGGGTGCCGCGCGCATGTACCACGCGAGCGGCGACGGCGTGCTCCTCCTGCGCGCCGGCGACCGGCGCCTCACCGCGCTGGAGCTCGGCGGCGAGGCCGCCTACTTCCGCGAGGACGCGGTGTGCGGCCTCGACGCGGGCCTCGCGTTCGAGAACGGGAGGGTGCCGTCGTCCGCGGGCGAGCTGAACCTCGTACACATCCGCGGGCAGGGCGCGCTGCTCGTCGCGTCTCGCGGCGAGCCCGTCGCGATCGACGTCGTGCCCGGCACGCCGGTGCGGCTCCCGCTCACCGCGCTCGTCGGCTGGACCGGCGCCCTCACGCCGCGGCTCGGGCCGCTCGCCGACGAGGCCGAGGGCGCGCCGCTCGCGGTGGAGCTGACCGGCGAGGGGCGGGCGCTCGCGGATCCGGAGGCGGTGGCGGAGCGTGGGGGCGGGGGCACGCCATGATGGCGCCACCCGCCCGCAGGGAGCCTGCTGCGACGCACGCTGCCTGCCTCCGCCGGGCGGCCTCGTCGTTGCGCTCCTCGACGTGCCTTACAGGCACGCCTGCGGTGCTCACTCCTCGGGGCGCCCGGCCCGGCGACGGCATCGCGCGTCTCGCGACGGCTCCATGCAAGCGAGGGGCGCCATGAGCCGCTCGCTCGCGCGGGAGTTCCTGAACGCGCCCAACGCGATCACGCTCACGCGGATCGCGATGATCCCGGTGTTCCTCTGGTTCACCTTCCACGAGTCGCGCGTCGACAGCTTCATCGCCTGCGTCGTCTACGCGGTCACCGGCGCGACCGACTTCCTCGACGGCTGGGTCGCGCGCAAGAAGAACCTCGTCACGGTGATCGGGAAGTTCCTCGACCCGCTCGCCGACAAGCTCATCGTGATGGCGGCGCTCGTGATGCTCGTCCACCTCGGGCGCGTCTCCGCCTGGGTGGTGATCGTCGTCATGGCCCGCGAGTTCATCGTGACGGGCCTGCGCACGATCGCGATGAGCGAGGGGATCGTCATCGCGGCGGGGCAGGAGGGGAAGCACAAGACGGCCTTCCAGGTCGCCTCCATCACCTTCCTGCTGTTGCACTACACGTACCCGATCGACGCGATCTTCTTCTCGTTCGACCTCGACGCGAACCGCGTCGGGACGTGGCTGCTCTACATCTCGCTCTTCTTCTCGGTCTGGTCGGCGCTGAAGTACTTCACCAGCTTCATCGAGGCGGTCTACCGCACCCCGGCGCGCTCCGACGGACGCGACCGCGCGGCCGGCTACCCGCGCGAGGCGGAGAGCAGCCGGTCACAGGCGGCGAGCACCGCGTCCGTCTCGGATTCGGCGCGCACCTCCGCGGCGGCGAAGCCCGGCACGCGGTGACCCCAGCGCGCGGAGTCGCCGCGGAAGAAGACGCCCACTGTGGGCGTCCGCACGGCGACGCCGAGGTGCATCGGGCCCGAGTTGTTCGACACCACGAGCCGCGCACGGCGCATCAGCCCGGCGAGGAGCGCGAGATCGGTGGGCGGTGCGAGGGTCGCGCCCGAGCCCTCCGCGATGGCGCGCGCGAGCGGCTCCTCGCCCGGACCCCACACGACGAGCACCGCGAGCCCGCGCGCCGCGAGGCCGCGCGCGACCGCTGCGTACGCCTCCGGCGGCCAGCGCCGGTCGGCGAGCCGCGCGCCGGGGTTGAGGAGCGCGAACGGCCGGCCGGCGAGCCCCGCGCCCGCGAGCAGCGCGTCGGCCGGGCCGAGATCCTCGCCGAGCGAGGTGTCGAGCTCGAGGCCGCTCGGCGGGAGCCCGAGCGGGCGGAGGAGCTCGAGCTTGGCGGGCACCTCGACGGCGTTCGCCGCATCGTGGGCGACGGGGTGGGAGAGGAAGCGGGCAGAGTCGCCGCGGTCGTGGCCCACGATGAAGCCTGCGCGTCCGCCGACGATGCGCGCGAGGAGCGCGGCGGTGAGCGAGAAGGCCGACCAGTGGCCCGCCTCGACCACGAGGTCGTAGCGCTCGCGTCGCAGCGCGCGCACGAGGCCGAGGAACCGCCCGGGCGCGCGGAAGGCGTCCCGCTTCTGCCAGAGGATCGCCCGGTCCACGTGCGGCGAGCCGACGAGGTGGCCCTGCCGCGGCGCGAGGAGGTGGAGCTCGGCGCGAGGCAGCCCGAGCTTCAGGGCGCGGAGGAGCGGGGTGGTGAGGAGCTGGTTCCCGACGCGCTCGTCCACTCGGATGACGAGGATCTTGCGGATGGAGGCGAGCGGCGGCTGCGCCGCGCGGGGACGCGGCCAGAGGAGGTTCGCGAGGCCGAGCACGAGGGCGCGGCCGAGGGCCCGGAGCGCGTTCCCCGCGGCGCCGCGGCTCTTCCCGCCGCCCACGCGCGCGCGGAGCCGCTTGTCCTCGGCGCTCTTGCGGGAGGCCTCGCGGAGCTGCGCGAGGGCGGAGGAGGGCGGGTCCTTGGGTGCGTTCCGGGTCGTCACGAGGGCCGCGGATGTTAGCACCGGCGGGCTCCGGCGCTCCCCGCCGCACCCGAGAGATGGACGCTTGACACCATCCCGGAGCGCCTCTATAACCGGCGTCCTTCGCACGGATTCTGCGGGAATAGCTCAGTGGTAGAGCATCGCCTTGCCAAGGCGAGGGTCGAGGGTTCAAATCCCTTTTCCCGCTCCAGTTAAAGGCCCCGGTTCGCCGGGGCCTTTTTCTTTCAGCCCTTCAGCGCCTCCAACCCGCCTCCACGCGCGCGACCGCGGAAAGGCATACTGCTGGGGCGAGAGCCGAGCGGGGGCAGGTCGGCGATGCGTCCAGCATCGACGGGCGGGCGCCCTCGGCGGTTGCGGGCGATCTCTCGTTCGAGGCCTTGGATGCGGGCTTCCGCCACACCTGTGCCCGTGCCACCACGGGATCCGTCTCGTACTGGGGCTCCAGCGGGGCCGGCCAGCTTGGCACGAGCTCGACCAGCTCACGACATGTGCCGACGACGGTGTCGGGGCGGCCGTGAGAAGGACCTCCGGTCGACGACGCGCCTTCGTGATCGTCGCGCGCTCCTGGGCGCGCTGCTCGCCGCCGCGTGCTCGGCCGCGCTCGCCGACGAGCCGAGGAACCGCGGGGACGAAACGGAGCCGCGTCGGTTCCTCTCCGCTGGCGTGGATCTCGGTACCTCCCAGCACGTCGCCCTTGCCGCGGGGTACGGGAAGCCCGACGCGCGCTGGGGCGGCCTCATCGCCCACGGCTACCTCACGCTCAACTCCGCCGCGGCGCGCGTAGGCGCCAAGGTCGACCTCGAGGCCCTCGCGCTCGAAGGAGGCGTTCGGTGGGTCCGTACGTTCGAGCACCTGCCTCTCCCGGTCCAGCGCCGGCACACCCGTATCCCCGGCGGCGATGGATTCGAGTCGCGGGTCCTCGACCTCTCCGCGAAGGGAGGCCTTCCGCTTGGCCCCGGCTTCGCGATCTACGAGGTGGCCGGCGTACGGCAGCTCTCGTCACACGGGGACGTCCACCTGTACGACGAGCTGTACAGGATCGTTTACCGTCCGGACTGGCTCGGCACGGTGAGCGCCGGCTGGCTCGCGTCGCTCCGCGGCGGGACGGCGCTCCTGGGCGGGCGCGCGCTGTGGGCCTTCGAGTCCGGTCGTGGCGGAGATCCACTGGTGATGATCGGGCCCGTGACCTACTGGCGACTGTGGCCGCACATCGCGCTCGCGGGGGAGCTGCTCTACCCGGTATCGAACCCGGACAGCCTCGGGTTCATGGACTCGATCGCTGCGTTCGCGGTGCTCTCGTTCCGGGCGGCGACCGGGGACCCGCCGCCGCGGTTCCCCTGACGAGGGCACCCGCGACGTCGCGCCGGGCCACTCGAGCGCGAACGCCCCGCGTCACCACGCCGCGGCCGCAGGAGGGAACCGCGAACGACGAACGCGAGTGGTAAGTTCTCCCTCTTTGCGCGCAGGATCCAGAGCCATGCCGGTGGCGCCCACCACCCCATCGCGGACCCTCACCGACCTGCTGTTCGAGAAGGAAGAGGTCGGCCTCTGCCTCGTCGCACCCGACGGGACGGTGCTGCGCGCGAACGCCAAGTGGCTGCGCTCGACGGGGTTCACCGAGGAGCAGGTCGTCGGGCAGAGCATGGTCGAGCTCTTCCCCGATACGCGCGAGACGGTGCTGGAGATGCATGCCCGTGCACGCGCGGGGCTCCGCGTCGACGTCCCCCGGCACGTGCAGGTCGTGAACGGGCGCGAGACGAGGTGGGAAGGCACCCTCGATCCCGTTGCGATGGAGGGGGGGACGGGGCTGCTGATCACGACGCGCGACGTGACGCACGACGTACGCCGCGACCGCGTGGGCACCGAGCCGGACGCGCCGGCCCTCGATGACCTTTACACGGCGTTGTTCGAGCACAGCCCGGAGTGCGTCATCATCACCAGGACCGACGGGACGGTGGTGCGGGCGAACCCGGCGGCGTGTCGCGTGTACGGCGCGCCCGAGTCTGAGGTCTGCGGGCGAGGTCGGGCGGCTTACGTCGTCCGCGACGCAGCGCTGGAGGCATTCCTCTCCGAGCGCGAGCGAACGGGAGCAGCGCACGGGCGCATCACCGCGCGGCGCAACGACGGAACGGTGTTCCCGGTCGAGGCGTCGTCGTCGCTCATCATGGTGGAGGGGAGCGAGCAGTACGCCTGCGTCATCTTCCACGACGTCACCGACGAGCAGCGGAAGCAGGACGCGCTCCGGCACGCGTCCGAGCTGCTGGACCTGGGGGACGCGTTCTGCGAGCTGGATTCGGAGTACCGGCTGGTCCGCGTCAACGCGCGCCAGGAGCAGCTCACGAAGACGCCTCGCGAGCAGTCCGTCGGGAGGACGCACTGGGAGCTCTGGCCGGAGTCGGCGCGCCCGGATTCGCCGTGGTGGCGCGAGTACCACCGCTGCATGGAGGAACGCGTCCCCGTCGCGTTCGAGAACTACTACGCGCCGCTCGACCTCTGGAGCAGCGTGACCGCGTACCCGACGAGCAGCGGCGGGATCGCGATCTTCTTCCGCGACGTCCGGAAGCGGAAGCAAGCCGAGGAGGAGCTGCGGCGGTCCGAGGCCGCCCTCGACGCGTTCTTCGCGAACTCCCCCGGGCTCCTCGTCCTCGCGGACGAGGAGTTCCGGTACGTGAAGACCGACGCGACGACGCCCACGTACTTCGGGCTCACGCGCGAGAGCATCGTCGGAAAGCGGGTCGCGGAGCTCGCGCCGGCGTTGATCGAAGAGCTCGGTCCCGTGCTGAGGCGGGTCATCGACAGGGGAGAGCCGGCGCTGAACCAGGAGGCGCAGATCGCGTGGCGGGGCCGGGCAGCCGAGCTCGCGTACTGGCGCTCGTCGTGCTTCCCGGTGCAGCTTCCGGGCGGCAAGCGCGGCGTCGGCCTGATGGGCGTCGAGATCACCGACCTCAAGAACGCCGAGCGGGCGCTGCGCGAGAGCGAGGACCTGTACCGCTCGCTGTTCACGCTCGCGCCGAGCGGCGTCGTCCTTAACGACGCGGAGGGGCGGATCCTCGCGTTCAACGACCAGACGCACGAGCAGCTCGGCTACACGCGCGAGGAGTTCGCGCGACTGCACCTCGCCGACGTGGACGCCGAGGAGCAGCCGGTCGACGTCCGCAACCACATCACGGAGATCACCGCTCGAGGGGGCGCCGAGTACGAGGTGAGGCACCGGACGAAGTCCGGCGAGATCCGCAACGTGCTCGTCCGCACGCGCCCGGTCCGGATTGGCGGCGAGCTGCGCTTCGTGAACGTGTGGCAAGACATCACCGACCGCAAGCGGGCCGAGTCCGCGTTGCGCGACTCCGACCAGCGCAAGAGCGAGTTCCTGGGCGTGCTCTCGCACGAGCTGCGCAACCCGCTCGCGCCGATCCGGAACAGCATCTACCTGCTCGATCGTGCGCCTGCGGGCAGCGAGCAGGCGCGCCGCGCCCGGGAGGTCATCGCGCGCCAGACCGAGCACCTCACGCGGCTCATCGACGACCTGCTCGACGTGACCCGGATCTCGCGCGGCAAGATCGTGCTCCACGAGGCGCGCCTCGACCTGCGCGACCTCGCCCGGAAGACCGCGAGCGATTTCCACTCGCTGTTCGTGCAGGCCAAGGTCGAGCTCGCGGTGGAGGACGGGCACACCCCGATCTGGATCGAGGCGGATCCGGTGCGCGTCGCGCAGGTCATCGGCAACGTGCTGCAGAACGCGGTCAAGTTCACGCCATCGGGCGGTTCCGTGAAGCTGGCGCTGACGGCGCGGGACGGGAGCGCCTGGCTGACGGTGCGCGACGACGGGATCGGGATCGAGCCGGCGATGCTCGCGCGCGTCTTCGAGCCGTTCGCGCAGGCCGAGCAGTCGCTGGCGAGGACGAAGGGCGGGCTCGGCCTCGGGCTCGCGCTGGTGAAGGGCTTGATCGAGCTGCATGGCGGGAGTGTCGAGGCCCGGAGCAACGGGGTGGGGCACGGGACCGAGATCGCGATCAGGCTTCCCCTCGCGGCGGCCGCCGCCGCGTCCGATGGCGAGGCGGGCGCGCGCGCGCCGAGCCGACGCCGGTCGGTCCTCGTCGTCGAGGACAACCTGGACGCCGCGCAGAGCCTCGCGGACATCCTGGAGCTGGGCGGTCACCGGGTCACGGTGGTGCGCGACGGGCGCTCCGGGATCGAGGCGGCGAGGAAGCTGCGCCCGGAGGTGATCCTCTGCGACATCGGGCTCCCGGACCTGGACGGTTACGAGGTGGCCCGCGCGCTCCGGCGCGACGAGGCGCTCCGCGGGACGCGGCTCGTCGCGGTCACCGGGTACGCGCAGCCGGAGGACCGGCAGCGCGCCCAGGACGCGGGCTTCGACGGCCATCTCGCCAAGCCACTGAACCCCGACGAGCTGGAGCGGGCGCTGGAGTAGCGCGAGCCCGACCGAGAGTATCCATCTAGCGAGCCCGACCGAGAGTATCCATCGACGGACAGGGCGCGAGAGGACGTTAGATGCCCAACTCGGGCGTGGAAGATTGGCAGTCCGGGCGACTCACGCCAAACGCGAGGGCATCTGACGCGCTTTGGGCGCGCGCGCACGCGAAGATCGTTGTCTGCGGGCACACCGCTGCCACGGTGAGTCGCGCGCGGCACCGACACGGCTGAGGGGGTGAGATCGAGCGGAAAGGTTCTACGCAGCGCCGGCGCACTGCACACCATGGAGGACGCGTAGGTGGTAGGTGCCGGCGGGGAAGACCACGTTCCGTGAGCCCGAGCACCATTCGACCAAGGCGTGCCGGTACTCGAGGACGAAGGACTTCAGGCGAAGGAGGCCCTCGATCCTTCTCCACTTGTCGCGCGCGGCAATCCGGGGCTTGAGCTCGAAGCGAGGCTCGCCGCCGGCAGGTGGTCGCGCAAACGGATTCTGCGCTAGGACCCGCCCGACGCCGAGGAACCGACGGCCGTTGGTCGCGCTCTCCTGGTGGTGCTTCTGCTCGAGTTCCTGGACGGCGGCCGAGAGCAGCGTGCGGAACTCGGCCGCGGAGGAAAAGCCCGACGGAGCCGTCAGCTCGAGCTCGACTGTTTCCGGGAGGTAGCCTTTGGGGTCGAAGAAGATCTTCGGTCTGCGGGCCATGAGCTTGGTGGTGCCGATCTGTTCGGGTGCAGTCCAGAGGCCCGGCCACTCCGCGCCGCGTCGGACGAGCCCGGCAGCGACGGGGTTCGCGAGGACGTAGGCCGCCTTCGCGAGGACGTCCTCGGCGCCGAGGGGCTCGACCGCGCTGTAGCTCCCGTCGGTGGCCCAGAAACCCTCGAAGCGCCCGAGCGAGGCGTTCACCGCGCGGCCGACGAGGGAGTCGAGGTACTGCATGAACGACGGAAGGCGTCCTTGGGGATCGGTGATGATGAGGTGCGCATGGTTCGAGAGGACGCAGAGGACGTGGACGAGAACGCCGTGTCGTTGCGCCGCGAGCGCTAGGACATAAAGGAAGATTTCGTTGACGATCTTGGACGGCCGAAGGAAGAAGCGGCGTTCCGAGCAACGACGCGTGATGAGGTAGACGGTCCCGGGCAGAACGCGGCGAGGCGCAGTCATGGGGATGGCGGCAAGGCAGGCAGCGTGCCGTCGCCGGGGCATGTCGTTGCGAACCGTTAACGAGACGAGGTCCGCAGGAGAGGGTCGCGCCTTGGGCGGTCGGTCCGCTGCGCGGTACTCTCGGTCAGGGCGCCGAGGGACGCGTGGATGTCGCGCAGCGCGCGGCCGGCCGCCGAGAGGGGAGCAGCGGGTCAGCGATCGATCTCGGGAGCGATCACGTCCAGGCTGGCGATGAGCGCGACCAGGTCTGCGACCATGAGCCCGGGTGATACGGCTTCGATGATCCCCATCGCCGCGAAGCTCCCGGTGCGGATGCGTACGCGCCACGGGGTGTTCGAGCCGTCGGACACGACGTAGTACGCCATCTCCCCGCGCGCGGACTCGACCCGGGAGAAGGTCTCGCCTGCGTCTGGTCTGACGTTCCTCGGCACCCTGGCCCGGATCTCGCCCTCCGGAATGGTCTCGAGCGCCTGGCGTACGATCCTGGAGGACTCCGCCATCTCGAGGCAGCGAACGTAATAGCGGTCGAAAGAGTCGCCGACGGTGCCGCAGAACCCCTTGCCCACGGGCACCGAGAACTCGAAGTGCGAGTAGGCGCCATACGGCATGTCGCGGCGGAGGTCCCAGTCCACCCCCGAACCGCGCAGGTTCGGCCCGACGAGGCCGTAGTCGATCGCTGTCGGGCCCGGGATGACGGCCACGTTCGCGAGGCGCTTCACGAAGATCTGGTTGAACGAGATGAGCCGATCGAACTCGACGAGGAACTTGTCGAAGTGGTCGAGGAACCGGAGGGCCTTGTCCCTCCACCCCGTCGGCAGGTCGAACGCGACGCCGCCGATCCGGTGATAGTTGTACGTCAGGCGGGCGCCGCAGAGCTCTTCCATGAGATCGTTGATGGCCTCGCGCTCGCGCACCCCGTGCAGGAAGCCCGTGAAGGTGCCGACGTCCATTGCCATCGTGCCTGCGGCCACGAGGTGACTCGCGATCCGATTCAGCTCACAGGAGATGACACGCAGCCACTGCGCGCGAGACGGTACTTCCACGCCGAGGAGCTTCTCCAGCGCGATCGCGTAGCCCTCGTTGGCGAACATCGCCGCCAGGTAGTCCACCCGGTCGGTGAAGGGAACGAAGGCGGCGTACCCGATTCCCTCGGCAGACTTCTCGATCGAGCGGTGTAGATACCCGACCTCCGGGGTCGCCCGCTTCAGCACTTCGCCATCCGTCTCGACGAGGAAGTTGATGACGCCGTGCGTGGCCGGGTGCTGCGGGCCGAAGTTGACCAGCATGGTGGACTCGGTACGGTCCGCTCGCTCGTCCATGTCGATGTCCTCTCGGTTGCTAGCGCGACGCAGCTGCTGGGCGGCGCCGCGTGGCCCAGCGCTCGCCGCGGATGATCTCTTGCAGCCGAAGGAGGCCCTCGATGACGGCCTCGGGCCGGGGTGGGCACCCCGGCACGTAGACGTCGACCGGGATCACCTTGTCGACGCCCTTGCAGACGGAATAGGCGTTCTGGAACAGCCCGCCGCAGTTCGAGCAGGAGCCCATCGAGATGACGTATTTCGGCTCCGGCATCTGCTCGTACAGGAGCTTCACCCGCTCGGCCATCTTGTACGTGAGGGTGCCGGCGATGATGATGAGGTCGGCCTGGCGCGGCGACGCTCGCGGAATCGCTCCGAAGCGCATCACGTCCGCCCGCGGACCGCCGAGCTGCATGATCTCGATGCCGCAGCACGCGAGACCGAAGAGCAGGAAATAGAGCGAGCTCTCGCGGGCCAGGTTGATGAGGTCGTCGAGCCGGCTCGTGTGGGAAAGCGCGACGTCACCTCCGAGCCCGCGAGCCATCCGCTGAGCGGCCATTCTCGACCCCTCCCGACGCCCGGCGCGCCCTTGACCGGCGTTCGACGAGCATGTAAGCATGCTCAGAAATGAGCATGCTCAGTAACGCGAAGCGCGGCGCCGGTCAAGGTCTCGAGAGCCGTTGACGGTGCGGGCGCCCGTCCGGGATAACTCGCTGTCGCCGAAGTGCGGCAGCGGAGCGATGCGCTCAGGCGTTCCGCACGGATCGAGGGTTCACATGAGTCATCGTGGTCGGCCCGGTCGCCGCGCTCCCAGCGGCGGCGCCCGCTCGGGGCTTCGGGAGCGCAACAAGGAGCAGAAGCTCGAGCGGATCGTGCGCGCGGGACGGGCGCTCTTCGTCCAGAAGGGATTCGACGAGACGACGACTCGGGCCATCGCGGCGAAGGCTGGGGTCGCCGCCGGCACCTTCTTCCTCTACTTCAAGGAGAAGCGCGAGCTCCTGTTTCACCTCTTCAAGGACGAGGTCTCCGCCGTCCAGGAGAAGGCTCTCGCGTCGGTGCCGGGCGACGCGCCGCTGGTGGAGCAGATCGGGCACGTCTTCGGCAGTTTCTACGCCTACTACGCCAGGGACCCTCGCCTCTCTCGAGTGTTCATGAAGGAGCTCCTCTTCCTCGAGGTGGGAGAGAGCGACGACATGCTCGCCTTGACGCTGGGCTTCGTCGCGCGCGTCGCGGAGCTCGTCGCCCGCGCGAAGGAACGCGGCGAGATCGAGCCGTCCGTGGATCCCATGCAAGCGGCTACTCATGCGTTCGCGCTGTACGTGTTCGGGCTGGTTGGCTACCTCAACGGCGCGTTCCCCACGCCCGACCTCGCTCGGGCGCAGCTCGAGCATCAGCTGGAGCTGCTCATGCAGGGCCTCGCCCGAAGCCGCGGCGAGCGCCGAGCGCCGAGCTCGCGCCAGAAGGCGTCGCTCCGCTCGGAGTGAGCGATGCGATGGAACCCGCGCCGCGCTCCCGCCGCGCAGCGCGACGCGCAGGGCGCCGCGTGGACGGGGAGTGCGATACCGGCGCACCCCCACGCCACACGCACCGTGACGGCGCCTCCTTGACCCGTGCGATCCGCCGCGTAGCATGCTCGGCACGTTCGGTGAACGACGGAGTCCCCGATCATGCCCACGCCACGCCTCGCGACCGCGATCCCGCTCGCCCTGACCCTCACCCTCGCCGCCGCGTGCAGCGGAGGAGGCGACGGCAGCGGAGGCGGCGGACCCGTGTCGTGCCAGTCCGGCGCGTGCCCGGCGGGACAGCTCTGCGACCCCTCGCGGAACCAGTGCGTCCCGAGCGGCGGCGCGTGCTCGATGGAGCGACCCTGCCCGGCGGGTCAGGTCTGCGACCTGTCGAGCGGCGCGGGCGTGTGCAAGGCGTCCTCGACCGCGTGCTCGTCCTCGACGTGCACGGCGGGCGCGTGCTTCTTCGGGGCGTGCACCGTGTGCGACGTCAATGTCTCCTGCCCGGCGTCGGGCGCGACCTGCGACGCCGCCGCGTCCATCGACGCGCTCCTGCCCGGGCCGATCGCGCTGATGGGGGACTTCGGGGGAAAACCGTTCACGTCGGACGTGCTCGGGTCGGGCGCCGACGGCTACCAGGCGGTGTTCGCGTTCGACCTCGCGGAGCCGCGGGTGCTCACGGGCGACGCCGACTTCCAGGACGGCCTCATCGGCAGCTCCCGGGTGTGGATCCTCCGCGCGGACTGCGCGACGAGCGTGGTCGAGGCGCTGTTCACGCCCTGGTCCGAGGCGAAGACGCTCGCCCCGCGCTACCTCCCAGCGGGCAAGTACTTCGTCGTGCTCTTCTCCGACGCCGCGACGGCGCGCTACGCCGTCCGGCTCCGCTTCGCCGCGCCCGACGGGGCCCCGGGGAACAGCTGCGAGGCGCCGCTCCCGCTCGTGCCCGACGCGAGCGGCGCGATCGACGTCTCGGGCGACCTCACCGGCCGCTACCAGTTCGTGCCGGACGAGCAGTGCACGGGCGAGGGGCGGGGCATCCCGGAGGTGGCATACCGGCTCGACCTTCCGGAGCGCTCGTACGTGCTCCTCTCGGTCGCGGGCGTGGCGGGCTCCGGCGACTACCCCACCGTCGAGCTGAAGACCGACTGCTCCGCGCCGACGAACGCGTTCTCCTGCAACCAGTTCCCGATCCGGTCGAGCCAGCTCGAGTTCGGTCGGTTCCAGGTCTCGCAGCCGCTCGAGGCGGGCACGTACGCCGTGGTGGTGCACGGCGATCTCGACGATCTGGACGGCCACCCGTACACGCTGAAGGGCCGCGTCGAGCCCTGGGCGACGAACGACACCTGCGGCGCGGCGACGCCGCTCGTCCTGGCCTCCGGCGCCGCCACCGCGCAGGGCGACGGGAGGTACGCGACCGGCAGCGGCTGCGGCTGCGGAGGGAATTCCTACTGGTGCGACGAGTTCTTCTCCTTCTCGACGGCAAGCTTGGGCGACCGCTCCGCCGTCATCCGCGCCACGGCCGCGACCGCCACGTCGCGCCCGCTGCTCACGCTGCTGAAGGCTTGCGGCACCGCCGCGGCGGACTCGCTCGCCTGCGACCAGAACCCGTACCCCGGCGGCGACTCCGTCTCCGAGCTGCGCTTCGACGCGCTCCCGCCCGGCGACTACTGGGTCGGGGTCGCGGTGTCGGACGCCTACGACGTGCAGGTCACGCTCGGCGAGCCGAGCTATCCGCCCGTCCCGAACGACACGTGCACGACCGCGACGACGCTCGACCTCGTCTCGAGCACGGTCGCGCGCGTCGTCGGCGACACGCGCGGGGCGGCGGACGACGTCGGCGGGAGCTGCGGCCCCGCGTCGGCGGGCTCCGGCGGCGACGCGGCGTTCCGGGCGGTGCTCCCCGGACGCGGCACGGTGAAGCTCGACGTGGCCGGGCAGGATACGTTCTCGACGACCTCGACCCTCCGCTCCGATCCCGTCATCCGCCTCGATCCCGCGTGCTCGGGCGCGCCCGAGCCGAGCTGCGTCGACGCGACCGGGATCGGCGGCCGCGAGGTGGCGGCGCTGAAGGTGGACGGGACCTCGACCGCGTTCTGGGTCGACTCCGGGCAGGCCGACGGTCCGTACACGGTGCGCGCCGACTTCGTCGCACCGCCGGCGAACGACCTCTGCTCCGGCGCGGAGGCCATCGTCGTGGGCGAGAAGGACGACCTCTCGCTCGCGTTCGCGGATCCGCTCGCGGCGTGCGCCTCGACGGGTCCGGACGTCTACTACAAGTACACGTGGACCGGGACGAAGCCCGGCACCGTCACGGTCTCCGTGTCGCCGACCGGGTTCGATGCGGTGCTCCGCGCGTGGGGCCCGAGCGCCGACGGGTGCACTCCGGCGTCGTGCCCTCCCCTCGTGGACGCGGGCGGCGTGGGCGTGTCCGAGTCGGCGTCCGTGGCGCTGCGCACCGGCGAGACCGCGTGGTTCCAGGTCGGCGCCAGGGACGCGGGCGGGCCGTACGGGATCGGCATCGGGACCTACTGAGCGCGAGAGCCGGCGCTCGCCCCGCGCGCCGCCGGGCGACGGGGCGATCCCGCCGCCGCGCGGGTCACTCCTCGATGCCGCTGATGGGCGGCGGCTCGGCGCGGTCCCGCTTCCCCATGTCGGTGTGTCTGCTCTCGTCCGCGTCCCCGGGCGCGGCGCCGGACCGGGGCACCGGGTGACGGTGCGGCTTCGCGGGATGCTGCTGCGCGCTCGCCTCCTCCCCATCCACCTGACCCCGGGTGGGAGGCTCGCGTCCGGCGGCTCCCGGGCGGCATACACTCCGTCAGACGCCATGACCGGGGAGCCTCCGCCAACCCCGAGGTCGCCGGAGCCGTTCACCCTATCGGCCCTGCTCCAGGCGCTCGCGCGCGACACGGCTCCGAGCAGCCTCGCCGGCGTTCCGCCCGGCCCCGGCGAGAAGGTGGGCCGGTTCGAGGTCGTGCGCGAGCTCGGGCGCGGCGGGTTCGGCGTGGTGCTCGAGGCGAGGGACCCACTGCTTCATCGTCGCGTCGCGCTGAAGCTCGTCAGGCCCGGCCGGCGCGTCGATGCGGGCGGCCCCGAGCTGGCGGAAGCGGCGGCGGTCGCGCAGCTCGCACACCCCAACATCGTGGACCTGCACGATGCCGGGGTGAGCGACGCAGGACCCTTCCTCGTCTTCGAGAGGCTCGAGGGAGAGCCGCTCGCGAGCCGGCTCGAGCGCGGTCCGATGCCGGTGGACGAGGCGGCGCGGATGGTCTTCGAGGTGGCGAAGGGGGTCGCGCACGCCCACCGGAATGCGGTCGTCCATCGCGACCTCAAGCCCTCGAACGTGTTCCTCTGCGCGGACGGTCGGGTGAAGGTGCTCGACTTTGGCCTCGCCCGCATCTTCGGAAGGCGCCGGACGATCGAGGGCGGGACGCCGGGGTGGATGGCACCCGAGCAGCGACGCGGGGCCCCGGAGGACGAGCGCACGGACGTCTGGGCGCTCGGAGCAATCCTCTTTCGCGCCCTGGCGGGCAGAGACCCAGCAGGACACCGGCTCACCATCGAGGAAGAACCGCAGCTGATGGCGCTCCTCGAGCGGATGCTCGAGCACGACCCGGTGAAGCGGCCGCGGGACGCGACGGAGGTCGTGCAGGCCCTCGAGCCGATCGTGCGCACGATCGAGGCGCGGCAGGGGCGGGCGACGATTCGCGTCCGGCGCAGGGTGCCTCGCACCGTCCGGCGAGCTGCGGCGGCGCTGTCGATCCTGGCCGCGGCGGCGGTGTTCGCCTGGCGATTCGTTCCGGGGCCACGGTCGCTCGTTCCCGCACGGCCGCCGCTCGTCGCCGTCGCCGATTTCACGAACGAGACGGGGGACCCCGATCTCGACGGCCTGGGGGGCCTCGTCGGAACCGCGCTCCAGGAGTCGCCGGGACTGCGCGTGCTCACCCGCAGCCGCATGCGCGACCTCCAGCGCACGATCGGAGACGAGGGTGGGGACCGCATCGACGAGTCGACGGGGCGCGAGATCGCGAAGCGCGCGGGGGTCGGGGGGCTGCTCGTGGGCTCCGTCAGCCGCATGGGCGAGCTGGTCCTCGTGGAGCTGCGAGCGATCGATCCGCAGCGCGACGAGTACCTCTTCACGCACCGCGAACAGGCGCGGGGCAAGTCCGAGGTGCTGGCGCTCGTCGATCGACTCGCGGTCCGGGCGAGGCAGCAGTTCCTCGGGGATCGCGGTCCTTCGACCTACTCGGCACCCATCGCACGGCTCGTCACGCCGAACCTCGAGGCGTATCGGCACTACGCGACGGGAAGGTCGCTCGAGGAGCGGAACCTCCCCGGCGCACAGGACGCTTACCGCGAGGCGATCGAGCTCGACCCCGAGTTCGCGCTCGCCCACTTCGCGCTCGTCACCGCGGCGTCTCGGGAGAAGGCCCCCATCGGCGAGCTCGGGGCGATCGCCACCGCGGCGATCCAGGTGGCCGACCGCGCCCCCTGGCGCGAGGCACGGCTGATCCGCGCCTGGAACGCGATCGTGGAGCGGCGCGTGGCCGATGCTCGAGCTCTCTTCAAGGAGGTCCTGGATCGTCATCCCGACGACAAGGAGGCCCTCGCGTTGTACGCGTCGGTGGCGGCTTCGCCCGAGGAGGCGCTCGCGTATCTCGAACGGGCTCTCCTGGCCGATCCCATGTACGTCCCGGCACAGGAGCAGATGGTCGGTGCCCTGCGTGACCTCGGTCGCGAGGCGGAGCTGCTCCCGCTCGCGCGTACGTGGCTCGCGCAGCCGCCGGCACCTCGTCGCCTGGGGGCGGCGGCGCTGGCCCTCGCGGCCGCCGGTGATCTCGACGGTGCGCTCGAGGCTGCGAAGCGCGAGGACCTCCTGTCCCCGGGTCGATCGACGCTCGAGGCGATTCACCTGGCCCGGGGCGAGTACGTCGAGGCCGAGCGGGTGGCACGCGAGCGTATCGAGCGATCCGGGAAGGGAATCGGCTGGCTCGCGGTGTCGCTCACGTACCAGGGGCGCAGGAGAGAGGCGCTCGCGGTCCTGGAAGAGGCCTCGCGCGGCGGCTCGCTGGCAGCCTACGCCGCCCTCGGGATCGCCGCCGCCGATGGACCGACCGAGCGACTCCGCGCGCGCGCCCGGGCGCTGGTCGCCGCCCAGCCGTCACTCGATTGGCTCGCCGCGCTCGCTCTCGCGCTCGCGGGCGACGTGCCGGAGGCCGAGCGCTACGCGGGGGCGTTGTCGCGCGACCAAGCGGATCCGGGCAGCACCGTCTTTCCGGACGAGGTCCTTTCCGTCGCGACCTTCGTCCGAGCAGTCGCCGCGCGTGCGCGCGGCGATCCAGCGACGGGCCGCGCCATGCTCCGCGACCTCGTGGCATCACGGCGCTTCAAGGCGCGACTCGTCTGCGCGTTCGCCCTCGGACAGGCGTGCGCCGAGGACGGCGATCTCGGATGCGCCGTCGCTGCGCTGCGGCAGTACAGGACGGACCATTCGCCGGTCGTCCTGTTCCAGAACTGGATGTTTCCCCGCTCGGCGCTGCTCCTCGCTGAGGTTTTGGAGCGGCAGGGCCAGGTGGACGAGGCGCGCGGCCTCGTGCAGAGATTCCTTTCGGACTGGCGCAACGCCGACCGCGACCTGCCGGAGCTCGCCCGGGCGCGTGCGCTGTGCACGCGCGTCCGGTGTCACCCGGCGCCGCCCGCCCGCGACTCCCTGCGACAGGGCAGGGATCCGGCGGGACTTGGCCGCGAGAAGTGAGTGAGCGCCACGGCGATCGTCGGGTCGAGCTTCACAGGTCGAGCACCACATCGCCCTCCGGTCGCGAGCAGCAGATGAGCGCGGCGCCAGGGCCCGGCGGCTCGACGGGTTCGGGCTCGTAGCGGACGCTGCCGGAGACGAGGAAGCTCTCGCAGTTGTGGCAGACGCCCGTCCGGCAGGACCAGCGCACGGGCACGTCGCACGCCTCCGCGAGCTCCAGCAGGCTCTGGAACCGCGAACACCAGCGCGTCTCGAGCCCGCTCCGGGCAAAGGACACGATCGGCCCTTCACCGGGGCGGCCCTCGGGCTGATGCGGACGAACGCGGGCCCCAGGAGCGATCCCAGGCGTCAAGGACGGTCCGGCACCGAAGACCTCGGTGTGGATCCTGCCGGGCGCGACGCCCTGGCCCGCGAAGCCAGCCCGCAGGTCGGCGAGGAACGCCGGGGGCCCGCACAGGTAGAAGTCGGCGTCGTGGGGTACCCCGAGCTCCTCGAACGCCGAGACGGTCAGGTGCCCGGGCGCGTCGAAATCGACGCCCAGGCGGTCGGTCGGGGCGGGCCGGCTGTAGCGCACGTGCGCGTGGGCGTTCGGGAGCGCTCGGAGGAGCGCCCGCGACTCCGCGGCGAAGGCATGGCTCGCGCGATCGCGGGCACCGAACAGCCACCAGACGTGGCGTGGCGTGCGCGCGGCCGCGAGCGCATGCAGCATCGCGAGCACCGGCGTGGCGCCGACCCCCGCGCTGGCCAGCACCACTGCGTTCCCTCCAGGACGGAGCGTGAAGCTCCCGCGAGGCGCGCTCACGTCGAGCGTGTCGCCGGCGTGGACGTGGTCGAAGATGTAGCCGCTCGCCACACCGTTCACCTCGCGCTTCACGCTCACGCGGTAGCGCTCCGCGCTGGGGACGTCGGAGAGCGAGTAGCTGCGCACGACCGGCGGTGCGGAAGGATCCGGGCGGACGCGCAAGACCACGAACTGCCCGGGGAGCGGCACGGCCAGCGGTGATCCGTCCACGGCCTCGAGGGTGAGCGAGAGGATGCTCGCGCTCTCCTGCACCAGCCGGGTGACGCGCATCGGTCGGAAGCCCTGCCACGCGGGCGCCGGCGCGACGTCGGGTGCGAGCCCGGAATTGCCGGCCGGCGGCCCGCCCGCTCGTTCCTGCGCGAGGAGCGCGCGAAAGGACCCCTGCCATCCGGCGCTCAGCGCCGGGATGCGCAACGCCCGCTCCAGACGATCGGCCGGGTGCCCGGGCAGGTAGAGGAGCGCGTCGATCTCGGCGACGGTCATCTCCTCCGGGCCCCGAGCGACGCGGATGATGTCGTCGCCCGCTCCGACCTCGCCCTCCTGGATCACGCGGAAGTAGAAGCCGGGCCGGTGGTGGGCCACGAGCAGGGCCGCCATGCGCGGCTCCCCCATGCGCATCCCGACGCGGAAGCAGGTCACGCGGGGCTGCGTCACCTCGAAGACCGCACCTCCGATCCGGTACTGATCGCCGATGCACACCTCGTCGTCGGCGAGCCCTTCGACCGTGAAGTTCTCACCGAACTGTCCAGGGTCCAACGGACCGCGGCCCAGCTCTCGTTCCCAGTACCGATACGATGCGATCTGGTAGACGAGCACCGCCCGGTGCTCGCCGCCGTGCCCCATGAGGTCTCCCTGGGCGTCCCCGTCCACGTCGAGGCGTCGCACCATGCGGCGGCCGGTGACGGGAGCCTTCCAGACGGACGTATGGACCATGCGCCCGTGCCAGGCGACATCGCGCGGCAGACCGACATTCACCGAGAGCAATCGAGGCACCGGAGCTCCTCTCTGCGATCTCCTCGCGACCACGCCCGACACGCAACAGACGGCCGGGCGTACTTGCAGCGCCTCCTCTGCGCAGCGGGTGGCGCGACCGGTAGGTAAGCGGGATGAGCGACTCGCGCTGCCCGATGCTCGATTCGGCGACGCGCAGCCAGGCGCTCCTCTGCGGTGGCCGCACCCCCCCCGAGCCGCTCGAAAGCGCCCGGTAGAAGGGACGCAGCGCCGTGAGAAGCAGAGGGGGAGGGGCCGCGCTGGCGCCCTCCCCCTCGTTCACCATCCGCGAAGACCTGCTACGGCACGACCTTGCTCGTCGCCGTCGCGACGTCGGCGTCGGGATCCGGGTCGACCACCGTCGCGGTCCAGGTGACGACCCCTGGCCCCGCCGGCGCGTAGGTGGGGAAGGACACCTTCGCGGTGGCTGCGGGCGCGAGCGTCACGTCCTGGCTGGCCGAGTACACGATCTCCGTCACGCCCTGGGCGTCGGTGACGGAACCCTCCACGTGGACCGCCACGGTCCCGGCGACCGTCCCGGCGTTCACGACCGACACCTTCGGCGCAGCGGTGCCGCCGCGCGAGAGGTCGAGCCGCTTCGGCACCGAGAACCGGGTGACGTCCACGTCCACCACCGCGCTCGGCTGGCTCTGGCCCGTGCCGCTGACGGTGAGCTGGACCGTCCCGGTCGCCGCGTCGTCGTTCGCGATCTGGAAGCACCCGCTGTCCGCCGACGCGTCGGCCGGCGCGTACTTCACGGTGAGCGTCTGGGAGCCGCCGGGCGCGACCGTGAACGAGGCGGAGGGCGACGCGCTGAACTCGGCCGACGTGCCGGTGCAGCTCGACACCGAGGTCACCGTGAGATCCGCACTCCCCGTGTTCGACACCGTCGCGGTCTGCGTGGCGGAGCTGCCGACCGCCACGGTGCCGAACGCGATGGAGGTCGGCGCTACCGCGATCTTCGCCGCGGGCGCGACCGGGAAGCTCGTCGCGTCTCCAGGCAGCGTGCGCGCGGTGATCTCGTCGACGTTCGTGACCTTGTCGCCGTCGGAGTCCTTGGGCTCGGCGGCCGTGAGCGCTGACGTGATGCCGGAGGCGATCCCGGCGCGCACGTCGGTGCCATACGGGTTGAACGTGCTCGTTCCGCCGCTGCCGTGGCAGGTCGTGCAGCTGTCGAGGGCCGTGCCGGAGGTCCCGTACTTGGAGTTGAACGTCGAGAGGTACGTGGAGAGCGCGCTCGCAGAGAGCGGCGCGGCAACAACCCCGGCGAGTACGGCGACGACGGCGAGGTGCTTGATCCGGTGCATCGTGTTCCCTTCTCCGGGCGACTCGCCCGGCGATGAGGGGGCTCGGAGACCGCCCCTGCTGCGGGTTCATCCCGCGTGCAGCGGGGCCCCCTGCTGCACGCAGGACGCCGCCATGCCGCGCGGCGGAGCACGAATGCCGACCGAGAAGCACCATGATCGTGTGACGTCAAAATAACCCGGGGTTTACGCAGACCCGGAATCCGCCGCGCGCGGAGGGTCGAGTGCGCGGCGTTCCGCGGATGTGCTCCGCCCGCCCTCAGCTCGCCACCTCGGATTTCCGAGCGCCATCATCGAATTACGGCGTGCCGCGATCCCCGGTTGGTGCGCGCGGCGCGCGCGCCGCGGCTCCAGGCGCCACATCAGAAAGCCCCGTGACGGTGCCGACGGAGCCTCCTTTGAGCGTGCTTGGCTGGGTAGGAACCGCACCAGGCGCGGTGGTGATGGCGGTGGTTGCGCGAAGCTCCTCGTGACCATGAACGCGCCGCGCCTGCACGTCGTGTCGTTGCTCGCGCTGCTGCCGGCGCTCTCCGCGGCGCAGCAGGATCTCGGGCACAAGACGCTCGGCACGACCGGGCTCGACGCCGGGTCACAAGCGGAGCCGGGCCTCTACGTCGTCGAGCGTGCCTTGTTCTACGACGCGGACGAGGCGAGGGATCGGAACGGCGACCGGATCCCCGTCGACCTCGAGCTCGACGCGTTCGGGAACGCGCTCGGCGTGGTCGGCGTCGTCGAGGTCCGCCCGCTCTCGACGTATCTCACCGCCGCTGTCGCAATCCCCGTCGCGCACGTGACCGTGTCGACCCAGCGACCGGAGGCGAGCGTCGACCGGTTCGGCCTGGGAGACGTGTACGTGCAGCCCGTGAAGCTGGGCTGGCGCTGGCCCCGCTTCGACCTCGGGATCGGATACGGCTTCTATGCGCCGACCGGGCGCTTCGAGCCGGGCGGCAAGGAGGGCGTCGGCCGCGGTCACTGGACTCACCAGCTCTCGGCCGGCGGGACCGCCTACCTCGACCGTAGGACCTGGAGCGCGTCGGTGCTCGCGAGCTACGATCACAACGAGCGCAAGCGAGGAATCGACCTCACTCGCGGCGACACGGTCCAGCTCCAGGGTGGCGCGGGGAAGACGCTGCTCCGGTTCCTCCAGGTCGGGATCGCGGGCTACGCGCTGTGGCAGGTCCGCGACGACGCCGGGTCGGACCTGCCGCGCGTCCTGCGCGGCGCGCGAGACCGCATCTTCGGCGTGGGGCCCGAGGTGAACGTCCTCGTGCCGCCAATCCGGTCCAGGCTCTCGGTCCGCTACGAGCGCGAGCTCGGCGCGCGGACCCGCCCCCAGGGTCAGGTCCTGGTGCTCGGCCTGACGTTCGTCGCGCTCGGCGGCGAACGGCCGGCGCGCCGCTCGCCGTGAAGTCCCGGCGCGCGGACCGACCGCGGCCGCTCATCTGGGGACCCGCCGCGCGACTGCGCCAGCGCCGAGCTCCGGTTATGCGCGAGGCGCAACTGGGGGGATTCCATGAGACCGCTCGAGGGAAAGGTCGCCGTCGTCGCGGGCGCCACGCGCGGGGCGGGGAGGGGCATCTCGACGGCGCTCGGCGAGGCGGGCGCCACCGTCTACTGCACCGGGCGCAGCGTCCCCGGGAGCCCCGGGATGAAGGGGCGGCCGGAGACCATCGACGAGACCGCCGCCCTCGTCACCGCGCGCGGCGGCCGGGGCATCGCCGTCCGGGTCGATCACACGGTGCCGGACGAGGTGGCGCGGCTGTTCGAGCGCGTGGGCGAGCTCGACATCCTGGTGAACGACATCTGGGGCGGCGACGACCTCGTCGCGTGGGGCAAGCGGCTCTGGGAGACGAAGCTCGAGGACGGCCTCACCCTCATCGACCGGGCGATCAAGACGCACGTCATCACGAGCTACCACGGCCTCCCGCGCATCCGTCGGGGAGGGCTCGTGGTGGAGATCACCGACGGCGACGGCTACTTCTACCGCGGCCACTTCTTCTACGACCTCGTGAAGACGACCGTGATCCGGATGGCGTTCGCGCTCTCGCAGGAGCTGAGCGGCCGCGGCGTCACGGCGCTCGCGGTGACGCCGGGGTTCCTCCGCTCGGAGTGGATGCTCGATCACTTCGGGGTGACGGAGGCGAACTGGCGCGACGCGGCGAAGAAGGTGAAGCCGTTCATCGCGTCGGAGACGCCGCTCTTCGTCGGCCGAGGGATCGCCGCGCTCGCCGCCGACCCGAACGTCGCCGCGAAGAGCGGGCGGGTCTTCGCGTCCTGGGATCTCGGCGAGGAGTACGGCGTCACCGACGCGGACGGGACGCGTCCGCACTTTCTGCGGTGGACGCGGGAGCACCAGCCCGAGGTCGCGGCGGCCTGGCGGAAGCTCGACGACGCGTTCTACGCGTACTGGACCGCGATGCCCTACGACATGCCGGGGTGACGCGCGGTCGTCACCGGCGGCGCGGACGGCCCTGCCGACGGGCGGCCCTGCCTGGGCATCGCCCTCACCCTCGAGACCAATAGAGACAGAGGGCGGCCTCGAACTCGCGTGAAGCGGGATCGCGGAGCCCGAGCGGGAGAGCGACCCGCAGTGGTCGTCGGCGGCGGCGCCGCGGCCCGTCCGGTGAACGACCTCTCGTGGGCGCGCGCAGGAGGTACCCCATGCAGCGGCTCCTCGGACCTTGGATGCTCGCATGCATGCTGAGCCTCGCCTCGTGTGGTGGTGGTGGTAAGGGCGAGCAAAGCGGTCCACAGACGCCGGTCGGCTCTGTCACGGTCACGCCGGGCGAGCTCACGTTGGTGGTCGGCGCATCGCAGCAATTGACGACGAGTGTCCGAGATGAGGCCGGTAATCCACTGACCGGACGGGCCATCACCTGGTCGAGCACCGAGCCAGCGGTCGCCACCGTCTCCGACGCGGGCAACGTGACGGCCGTCGGTGCAGGGTCGGCGACGATCACCGCCAGCTCGGAGGGAAAGAGCGGCAGCGCCACGGTCACGGTGTCGGTCGCTCTTCCGAGATCCGCGTCGCTTGCGACTGGCGGCGCTCACACCTGCGCCCTCACGACGGGGGGATCTGCGTTCTGCTGGGGTCGCGGTGAGAGCGGGCAGCTCGGGATACCGATTCCGACGACGACGTGCGAACTGCAGACGGGGACGTTTCCGTGCAGCCGTGTCCCGGTCGCGGTCGGGGGCGGGCTCGCGTTCGCGCAGCTGGCGGCGGGCGGCTCCCATACGTGCGGTCTAACGAACGAGGGGGTGGCGCATTGTTGGGGAAACAATGTGAGTGGCCAGCTCGGCGACAGCTCCAGCAACAATCGCGACACTCCGGTACCCGTCGCGACCGAGCTCAGGTTCGTCGCCATCGACGCGGGTGCCCAGCACACGTGTGGGCTGACCAGTGATGGCGCCGCGTATTGCTGGGGAGCCAATGACCGGGGGCAGCTGGGCACCGGGACGACGAGCTCCAGCTCCGTACCCGTGGCCGTGACTGGCGGCCACACCTTCCAGCAGATAGCGGCTGGCGGTTTCGAAGTCTCCGAACCGGGTTATCGGATCGGCCAGAGCTGTGCGCTCACCCTCACCGGCGCGGCGTACTGCTGGGGTGATAACGAGTCGGGGCAGCTCGGGATCGGAGGGCGCGACCTCACTGCGCACCCAGTGCCCGCGCCCGTCTCCGGGGACATCAAGTTCGTGGCGCTGACCACCGGGCTTGCCAGTCACACCTGTGGAGTGACCGCCGCGGGTTCTGCCTATTGCTGGGGCCAGAACAGCTTCGGTGCGCTGGGTAATCCTTCGGTGGGCGACAGCTTCGTGCCAGTCCCTGTGTCCGGCGGGTTGGCCTTCGTCCAGTTGATAGCCGGTGGGTTCATCGGCCATACCTGTGGGCTGACGGCGAGCGGAAAGGCGTACTGCTGGGGCGAAAACGAGCTGGGGCAGGTCGGCGACGACTCCACGATCGATAGGTTCGCGCCCTCGGCGGTCGCAGGCGATCTCTCATTCAACGCCTTGGATGCCGGCTACCGCCACCTGTGCCCGTGCGACCTCGGGGACCCTTTACTGCTGGGGCGCCAACGGCGCCGGCCAGCTGGGCGACGACTCGACCAGCCCACGAGACGTGCCGACGGAGGTCGTGGGACTGCCGTGAGACGGACCTCCGGTCGATGACGGTGCAGCGAGGTCTCGCCTCGACGTGGCCGCCACGCGGTGGGCGATGGGAGGCGCGTCCGCGTGCGCGTCGCTGCCGGTCACCCTAAGGACCGTCTCATGGAGGACTCGACCGGCGACCTCGCTCGCGGGCGCGAGCACTACCGGCTCAAGGCCTGGGGCGAGGCGTACACCTCGCTGACCCGCGCCGATGGGCGCTCCCCGCTCGGCGCCGAGGATCTCGAGCTCCTGGCGGTGTCGGCGTACCTCGTCGGCCGGGACGGCGAATACCTGGATGCCCTCGACCACGCCTACCGCGCCCACCTCGCCGCATCGAGGTCGGCTCGCGCCGCCCGGTGCGCGTTCTGGATCGGCCTGCGATTCCTGCTCCGGGGAGAGGCCGGACGGGCGACCGCATGGCACGCGCGCGCGGGACGGTTGCTCGAGCATGAGAGCAGCGAATGCGTGGAGCGCGGCTACATGCTCTTGCCGGTCGCGGAGCAGCGGCTCCGGTCGGGCGACACGCAGGGTGCGTTCTCCATCGCCGGCGCGGCCGCGAACACGGGCGAGCGCTCTGGCGAGGAGGACCTCGTGGCCATCGCCCGTCACCTGCAGGGACGGGCACGGCTGCACGAAGGGCGGGTGAAGGAAGGGCTGGCGCTCCTCGACGAGACCATGCTGGCGGTGACCTCCGGGGAGCTGTCGCCCATTCCTACCGGGCTTCTGTACTGCAGCATCGTCGAATGCTGCCGCAGCGTTCACGCGCTGGAGCGCGCCAGGGAATGGACGGCCGCGCTGGCACGCTGGTGTGACGGCCAGCCGGAGATGGTGTCGTTCACCGGAGCCTGCCGCGTCCACCGGGCAGAGGTGCTGCAGCTGGGCGGCGACTGGTCAGCGGCCATCGACGAGGCGCGGCGCGCCCGCGAGCGGGCCGCGACCGATCGGCCGTCGGCTGCTGAGGCAGCCTATCAGCTGGGCGAGATCAGCCGCTTGCGTGGCGAGCAGGCGGCTGCCGAGGCGTGGTTCCTCAGCGCGAACGAGGAGGGGCGAGAGCCTCAACCCGGGCTGGCCCTGCTGCGCCTGGCGCAGGGGCGCGTCGGCGCCGCAGTCGCCGCCCTCCGTCGAGTGGTGGGAGGGACGGCAGATCCCCTGGTCCGGACTCGCCTGCTCCCGGCCTACGTGGAGATCTTGCTCGCCGGCGGCAAGGTGGAGGAGGCCCGCGCCGCCAGCGACGAGCTGCAGGCCATCGCGCAGCGCTTCGAGACGGGCGTGCTGTGCGCGCTGGCGCTGCAGGCGCGCGGCACGGTCGAGCTTGCGGAGGGGAACGCGACGGCGGCGCTCGACCTGGTGCGCAGGGCCTGGAGCATCTGGGCCGAGATGGAGGCGCCCTATCAAGCTGCGCAGGCGCGCCTGGTGACCGGGCTGGCGTGCCGCGCGCTCGGCGACGACGAGGGGGGCCGGCTGGAGCTGGAGGCGGCGCGGCGGATGTTCGCGAAGCTCGGAGCCGCGCCCGACGCCGCCCACGTCGACTCGCTCGCGAGGCTCGACAGCTCCCGCCGCCCTCACGGCCTGACGCCACGGGAGCTCGAGGTCCTCCGCCTCGTCGCTGCGGGCAAGACCAACAAGGCCATCGCCGCCGCGCTCCGCCTGAGCGAGAAGACGGTGGACCGACACGTGAGCAGCATCCTGGGGAAGCTGCACGTCCCCTCGCGGGCGGCCGCGACCGCCTTCGCGTACGAGCACGAGCTCGTCTGATCCGCTCCGCCGGGAGTGCGGAGAACCACCCATCGCCCTGGCAGCGGTGGTGGGTGGTTCTCCCGATGCCGGCGGCGCGGCTCCTTCCTACGCATGGTCAGGTCGAAGAGCGCTTCGCCCTGTCGCATTGGGCTTCACCGGGAGGACGGAATGTACGATGCCATCGTCGTCGGCGCCCGCTGCGCCGGATCGCCCACCGCCATGCTGCTTGCACGGAAGGGCTACAGGGTGCTGCTGGTGGATCGGGCGAGGTTTCCCAGCGACACCATCTCCACGCACATTCTCTGGCCCCACGGTGCCGAGGCCCTGGCGCGGTGGGGTCTCCTCGACGCGCTCGCGGCCACGGGGCTTCCGCCGATCTGCCGGCGCATGTCCCTCGACGTCGGCCCCTTCGTGCTCCGGGGCACCATCCGCGGCGCCAATGGCGGCCGGGGGGGATTCTGTCCGAGGCGCACGATCCTCGACGGCCTCCTCGTGAACGCCGCGGCGCGGAGCGGCGCCGAGGTGCGCGAGTCCTTCACGGTCGACGACCTGCTCTTCGCAGACGGCGCGGTCGTCGGGCTCCGGGGGCGAGGCGCCGGGGGGAAGCAGGTCGAGGAGCGGGCCCGGATCGTCATCGGCGCTGACGGCGTTCACTCCTTCGTCGCCGCGGCCGTGCGGGCCCCCGAGTACGACACGCGCCCGATCGCCGTCTGCGCCTACTATTCCTACTTCAGCGGCGTTCGGCAGGAAGACCTCGAGCTGTATCTGCGCGAGCGCTGCGCGTTCGGCGGAGCCCCCACCCACGACGGGCTCCACCTCGTGATGGTGAACTGGCCCGCCCGGCGCTTCGCCGAGGTGCGGGCCGACGTCGAGGCCCACGTCGCGCAGGCGCTCGCGCTGGCGTCGGACTTCGGCGCCCGGGTATCGCAGGGAACGCGCGAGGAGCGCTGGTACGGTGTCGCCGGCGTGCCCGGCTACTTCCGGCGGCCGTACGGCGCCGGGTGGGCGCTCGTCGGCGACGCCGGCTACTGCAAGGACCCGATGACGGCGCAGGGCATCAGCGACTCCTTCATCGACGCCGAGCGGCTCGTCGAGGCGCTCGATGCAGGCCTGTCCGGCCGCGGCCCGCTCGAGGACCTCCTGGCCGCTCACGAGGCGGCCCGGAACGAGCGCGTTCGACCGATGTACGAGCTCACCAACGAGATCGCCACGCTCGAGCCGCCGCCGCCCCCGCTCCAGGCGCTCTTCGCCGCGCTGCAACACAACCAGCCCGCGACGGATGCCTACCTGTCGGCGATGACCGGTGCGACGCCCCTCCCCGAGTTCATGTCCGAGGAGAACGTCGCGCGGATCATCGACGCGGCGAGAGCTGGAACGAGCGAGCGGGACGGCAGCAGCTCGCGATACGTGGGATGACCGAGCCGCGCGACGGTCAGCGCCTCGCGGCCACCGCTTCCCAGGAAAGGGTTCTGTAACCTTCAGCCCCTGTCGTTCGTGGTCATGACGACACGACGTGAGGACAGAAGCGGGCAGGGCACCGCACACGCAATGGACGAGCCGGCTATTCCGCCGCGCGAGCCCCAGCGGTCCGGTGGACTCCCCTCGAGCGAGGAGGCCGACGATGAGAGTGTTCGTGGCTGGAGCGACGGGCGCGATTGGAAAGCAGCTCGTGCCGCGTCTCGTGGCGGCGGGTCATGAGGTTCATGGCATGACCCGCAGCGAATCCAAGCAGGCGATGCTCCGCGAGCTGGGCGCTGTGCCGGTGGTCGCGGACGCGCTCGATCGCGATCAGGTCGCGGAGGCCGTGGGCAGGGCGAGGCCTGACGTGATCGTCCATCAGCTGACGGCGATCGGAGCGGTGGACACGCGTCACATGGAGCGCTCTTTCGCGGCGACCAACCGTCTGCGGACCGAGGGCACGGATCACCTGCTCTCGGCCGGCCGGGCCGTCGGAGTGCGGCGGTTCGTGGCGCAGAGCCACATCGCCGCGTACGCGCGCACCGGCGCAGCCGTCAAGAGCGAGGAGGACCCGCTCGACCCATCACCCGCCCGGCAGATGCGCGCGAACCTGGAGGCGATGCGTCACCTCGAGACGGCGGTGCTCGGCGCCGCCTGGACGGAGGGGATCGTGCTCCGCTATGGCTGGTTCTACGGGCCGGGCACATCGATGGCTCCGGGCGAGGAGCAGTTCGAGCTGGTCCGCAAGCGCAAGTTCCCGCTGGTCGGCGACGGTGGCGCCGTGTGGTCCTTCATCCACGTCGCCGACGCCGCGGAGGCGACCGTGGCGGCGGTCGAGCACGGCAGCCGCGGTGTCTACAACGTGGTGGACGATGACCCCGCCCCGGTCGCCGAGTGGTTGCCGGCGCTGGCGCAGGCGCTGGGCGCCAGGAAGCCGATGCGGGTGCCGCGGTTCGTCGGACGGCTGTTCGCAGGTGAGGCCGGCGTGGTGATGATGACCGAGCTTCGCGGCGCCTCCAATGCCAAGGCCAAGCGCGAGCTGGCGTGGCGTCCGGCACACCCGAGCTGGCGGCAGGGATTGGCAGCGGCATGACCGGCGGGACAGCGACGAAGGGAGCCGTCGGGCTACGCCGAGACCGGCACTGTGATGGTGAAGATGCAGCCCTTGCCGGGCAGGTTGCGGACGGTGATGTCTCCGCCGAAGGCCTTCACCGCCTTGCGGCTGATGTTCAACCCGAGCCCCAGCCCCGTGCGGTCCTGGCCACGCCGCTTGCCGAACGGCGTGAAGAACGCCTCGGAGTTCCCCTCGGGGAGCCCGCCGCATTCGTCTTCCACCTCGATGGAGACGAGCGCGTCCGCGCAGACGGTGCGCACCGTCACGTAGCCGTGGGGGACCGAGTACTTGAAGGCGTTCTGGATGAGGTTGAAGAGCGCCGACGAGAGGAGCTGCGGGTCGGCCTTGACCATCACGTCGTCCGGCACGTCGGCGAAGGTCACGTTCATCTCGCGCTGCGCCGCCTGCAACGACGCCGCGCCCTCCGCCTCGTGCAGGAACCGGGCGATGGACATCCGCTTCGGCTCCTGGCTCCCGGCGGCGAGTCGCACCTCGGAGATCGTCGTGTCGAGGAGGTCGCGCATCGCCGCGAGGCTGCGCTCGACGATGGACCCGGTGCTCCCGGCGACCGCCACCCGCCCGCTCTTCACCGCCGCGAACGAGAGCATCGCCGTCGACAGACGGTTGCGCAGCTCGTGCGTCAGGTAGCCGAGCCGCTCCGCCTCGCCATCGCCGAGCGCCTCCTCTCGCTGGCGGCTGAACTCGGTCACCGCTCCGGCGATGGCGTCGTCGAGGCAGCCGTTCAGGGTCTGGAAGTCCTTCGCGCTGATCGCCACGTGCTTGACGACCGCCGTCTCCGTGATGGCCTGGCAGAGGTCCCCATAGTCGTGAACGAGCTGAGCCACGCTGAAGTTCTTCGCCAGCGCCTCGCCGCCGTGCTTGCCTGCGCTGTTCCCGATGGCGGTGCTTGAGAACGGCTCGGAGCTCGACCGCAGTCGCAGGGTCTCCGAGAGCTGGGACAAGAAGAGCGGTAGCCCGTGCTCCAGCTCCAGGGCGGAGACGGTGGGCCACCTCCTCGCCATGATCTTCGCTCGGGCGAGAGAGAGGATGTCGTTCTTGTCGCTGGTGATGAAGTCGTAGAGGCTCACGACCTGCTCGTGCCCGGCAGGAACGCGCCGGGTGCCAGGCATCTTGGCTGTAAATATTAGGCTTTCGCCGGGCAGTAACCAGTCCCCAGTCGCATGAAAGCCGGCGAGCTCGCAGCCGCCTGCGCCCTCATGGTGTACTACTCCGCCCACCCAGGATTGCTGGCTCGCGGAGCGGAGCATGACCTTGATCACACACGAGTTTCTGACGCGCGAACGCGACCGCATCATGGCGGAGTGGGAGCGCGCGATCCACGCGGAGCCGAGACCCATCCCGCTGGAGGACTCGGCCCTCCGGAACGATCTTCCGGAGTTCCTCGACGCGCTGGCCACCTGGATGAAGGCGCCGGATGCACCTGCCGGTGGCATGCTCCAGGGCCTTCCCATCACGCATGCGAAGCAGCGCCTGAAGCACGCGTACCAGCTCGCCCAGCTCATCACCGAGTTCCGCGTACTGAGAGCGACGATCCTGCGGCTCTTGCTGCACGCCGAGGCCGAGGAACAGGCAGGCTCCGTCGATCTCATGGAAGGAATGGAGCGCCGCGTCGTCGAGCTCGCGCGGCTGAACGCGGGCCTCGATCAGGCGATCAGCGACTCCGTCGAATACTTCGTGGAGGAGCGGGAGCGAATCCGCGAGCGCTTCATCGGGGTGCTGGGCCACGACCTCCGCTCGCCCCTCAGCGCCATCCTGATGAGCGCAGACCACATGCTGCGATCGGGCCGCCTCGCGCCGGGTCTCGACCGCGCCGCCGGGCGTATCGCCCGCAACGCGGAGCGGATGAGCAGGATGGTGCGCGACCTGCTGGACCTCTCCCGCGGGCGCCTCGGCGACGGCATCCCGGTCGACACGACGACGCGCGTGGACCTGGGCGAGGTCTGCCACGCCGCCGTCGAGGACGCGATCCTCACGAATCCTGATCGAGAGATCATCCTGAACGCCAGCGGTGATCTCTGGGGTCAATGGGATCGCGACCGTGCGTTCCAGGCGGTCGGCAATCTCCTCGCGAACGCCCTGAATTACGGTGAGGGGCCGGTGGTCGTCACTGCGGCATGTGCAAGTGAAGGCGCGGTCGTGCAGGTCACGAATCACGGTGAGCCCATCACCGAGGATCGCCTGCTGAGGCTCTTCGATCCGTTCCAGCGCGGCGAAGCAGGTGCAGGCAACCGAGAGGGGCTCGGCCTCGGGCTCTACATCGTCAGCGAGATCATGCGCGCGCACGGCGGAACGGTCGCAGTGAGCTCATCCCGCGAGGCTGGCACGACGTTCACGCTCACGTGGCCTCGCTCCGACTGCACGCCCACCGCTTGATCACGCGACGAGGCGAGCGCCCCTCCGCTGCGATGGGAGCCGGGGACGGCGAGCCGCCGTCCCCGGCCGTCCTCAGCGCGCCGCCGCGGACAGCGGGCAGGTGCCGGCGGCGAACGTGGCCGTGACCGACCTGGCCACCGACATCGTGACGGTGCACTGGCTCGCGGTGCCGTAGCACGCGCCGCTCCACGAGGTGAACGTGGCGCAGGCGCCCGGCGTCGCCGTCAAGGTGACGGACGAGCCGGTGCTCTCGTCCGCCGCGCAGCCGTCGGCGCTGCCCGACGTGCACGCGATGCCAGGGCCCGTGACGGTGCCCGAGCCGGTCCCCGCCGGCGTGACGGTGAGGCGGAACGTGCTCGGCTGGAACGTGGCCGTCACCGTCTTCGCCGACGACATCGTGACGGTGCAGGTGTCGCCGCTCGAGCTCGTGCAGCCGGTCCAGCTCTTCAGCAGGGCGCCTGCCGCGGGCGAGGCCGTGAGCGTCACCGCGCTGCCGTTCGCGACGGTCGTCACGCAACCGGCCGGATCGCTGCACACGAGCCCCGCCCCGCTGATCGTGCCGGTCGCGCCGTAGCTCGAGGCCGGCTTGACCGTGAGCGCGTACGTGCTCGGCTGGAACGTCGCCGTGACCGTCTTCGCGGCGGTCATCGTGACCGTGCAGACGTTCCCGGACGCGGAGGTGCAGCCGGTCCAGCTCTTCACGATCGAGCTGGCGTCCGGGGTGGCGGTCAGGGTCACGGTGGCGCCGTTCGCGACGACGGCGGTGCAACCTCCGGTGACCCCGGTGGTGCAGTCGATGCCCGGTCCGGTCACCGTCCCGGCCCCACCCTGGGCCGTCGCGTTCACGGTGAGCGCATACGTGCTCGGCTGGAAGTTCGCCGTGACCGTCTTCGCCGACGTCATGGTGACCGTGCACGTGGCGCCGGTCGCGGAGGTGCAGCCGGTCCAGCTCGCGAAGACCGACGCCGCCCCCGGCGTCGCGGTCAGCGTGAGGGTGGCCCCGTTCGCCTCGACGTAGGTGCAGCCGGTCGTGGAGCCGCAGTCGATCCCGTCGCCCTGGACGCTGCCGCTGGCGTTCACGCCGGCGGTCTTCACGGTGAGGGCGTACGTGCTCGGCTGGAACGTCGCCGTGACCGTCTTCGCCGAGGACATCGAGACGGTGCAGGTCGCGCCGCTCGTCGTCGTGCACCCGGTCCAGCTCTTGAACAGCGAGGTCGCGTCCGGCACCGCCGTCAGCGTGAGCGTGGCCCCGTTCGCCTCGACGTAGGTGCAGCCGGTCGTGGAGCTGCAGTCGATGCCGTCGCCCTGGACGGCGCCGCCGGCGCCCGTCCCGGCGGTCTTCACGGTGAGGGCGTACGTGCTCGGCTGGAACGTCGCCGTGACCGTCTTGGCTCCGGTCATCGACACCGTGCACGTCGCGCCGCTCACGGAGGTGCAGCCGCTCCAGCTCTTCAGGATCGAGCTCGCGTCGGGGGCGGCGGTCAGGGTCACGGTCGTGCCGTTCGCGACGCCGGTGGTGCAACCTCCGGTGACCCCCGTGGTGCAGGCGATGCCCGGTCCGGTCACCGTCCCGGCCCCACCCTGGGCCGTCGCGTTCACCGTGAGCGTGTACGTGCTCGGCTGGAAGTTCGCCGTGACCGTCTTCGCCCCGGTCATCGAGACCGTGCAGACGTTGCCGGACGACGAGGTGCAGCCGGTCCAGCTCGCGAAGACCGACGCCGCTCCCGGCGTCGCGGTCAGCGTGATCGTGGCCCCGTTCGCCTCGACGTAGGTGCAGCCGGTCGTGGAGCTGCAGTCGATGCCGTCGCCCTGGACCGTGCCGCTGGCGTTCACGCCCGCGGTCTTGACGGTGAGCGCGTACGTGCTCGGCTGGAACGTCGCCGTGACCGTCTTCACCGACGCCATGGTGACCGTGCAGGTCGCGCCGTTCGTCGTCGTGCACCCGGTCCAGCTCTTGAACAGCGACGTCGCGTCAGGGACCGCCGTCAGCGTGATCGTGGCCCCGTTCGGCTCGACGTAGGTGCACCCCGTCGTGGAGCTGCAGTCGATGCCGTCACCCTGGACGGCCCCGCCGGAGGCCGTCCCGGCGGTCTTCACGGTGAGCGCATACGTGCTCGGCTGGAACGTCGCCGTCGCGGTGCGCGCGCCGGTCATCGAGACCGTGCAGACGTTCCCGGACACCGAGGTGCAGCCGCTCCAGGTCGAGAAGACCGAGGTCGCGTCCGGCGTCGCCGTGAGGGTCACGGTCGTCGCAGGCGTCGTGTTGGGCACCGATGTCGTGCATCCGTCCGTCGCGCCGGTGGTGCAGGCGATGCCCTCGCCCGTCACCGTCCCGCGCCCGGTTCCGGCCGTCTTCGCCGTGAGGAGCCAGGTCGCCGGCTGGAACGTCGCCGTCGCGGTCCTCGCGCCGGTCATCGAGACCGTGCAGACGTTCCCGGACACGGAGGTGCAGCCGGTCCAGCTCGAGAAGAGCGAGGTCGCGTCGGGCGAGGCCGTGAGCGTCACGGTCGTCGCCGGCGAGGTGAGGGGCTCCGAGGCCGTGCACCCGTCCGTCGAGCCGGTGGTGCAGGCGATGCCCTCGCCCGTCACCGTCCCGCGGCCCAGCCCGGACGTCCTCACCGTGAGGAGCGCGACCGAGTGGAACGTCGCGGTCACCGTCTTCGCCCCCGTCATCGAGACCGTGCAGACGTTTCCGGAGACCGACGTGCACCCGGTGAAGCCCGCGAAGACCGACGGCGCGGTCGGCGTCGCGGTGAGCGTCACGGTCGCCGGCGGCGACGTGTTGGGGACCGTGGCCGTGCACCCCGCCGCCCCAGGGGTCAGGCAGGAGATCCCGTCGCCCGTCACGGTGCCCTGTCCCGAGCCCGAGAGCTCGACGGTGAGCGGGTAGCTCGCGAGCGAGAAGCTCGCGGCCACCGTCCGCGCGGCGTCCATGCTGACGGTGCAGGTCGGAGCCGTGCCGGCGCAGGCGCCGCTCCAGCCGGAGAAGATCGAGCCGGACGCCGGCTGGGCGGTGAGCGTGACGGACGTGCCGGCCGCGAAGTCGGCCGAGCACGTGACGCCGCAGGAGATCCCGGCCGGAGTCGAGGTGACCGTCCCCACGCCGTCGCCGGTGAGGGAGACGTCGAGCAGGAACCCCGTCCCGATGTCGATCACCTTGCCGACGAAGTCGATGCCGGTCCCGGCGCACCACCCCGTGGGAGCGCAGTTGCTCGAATCGTCCCACGTGACGAGGAACTTGCCGCGCGCGAGCGGCACGACGTACGGATAGGACTGGTCCCCCGGCTTGCCCTCGATCCACAGGCCGTTCGGCGGCGCGAGCGGCGCGCCCGTCGGCCCGAGGCGCTGCACGAACACGTCCTGGTGGCCCGGCCGATCGTCGCTCCACGCGTACACCGCGCCGTCCGCGCCGTCCGACGCGACGGACGGCGCGAGCTGATTGCCCGCCGCCGTCGTGACCGGCACGCCGTTCGTGCCCCACAGCCGGTTCCCGTCTCGGTCGAACCGCTGCGTGTACACGTCCCAGCTGGCGTTACGGCTGTCGTGCCACACCACGAACGCGCCGCCCCGGCCGTCCGGCGCCATCGTGAGCCGGGAGGGAGAATAGCCGGGCACGAAGGTGCTCGGAGTGGCGGTCAGGCCCGACGTGAGCGGAACGCCGCCGGGCGTCCAGAGGCTCTGGCCGAGGTGGTCCACCCGCACCGCGTAGAGGTCGCTCCGCGAGAGGAAGTTGGGGCCGGGCTTGAAGGGGAAGTTCCGGAAGTCGTGCCAGGCGATGATCGCGCCGCCCTGGCCATCCGGGAGGATGCTGGGCCCGAGGGCGATCTCCGGCACGCCCGGGGTCATCGACGTCTCCGGCGTGAGGAGCAGGCCGTTCTGAGCCCAGAGGGCCTGGCCGAGCGAGGTCAGGCGCTGGGCGTAGACGGTCTGGTAGCCCGTGCGCGCATCGACCCAGGTCAGGATCGCGCCGCCGTAGTTGTCCGTCGCGATCGCGACCTCGGACTGGGAGCTGGCCGCCTGCACCACCGGAACGCCGTCGGTCTGCCACGCCATCGTTCCGCTCGCGTCGATCTTCTGCGCGTAGATGTCCGCATTGCCGTTGCGATAGTCCGTCCAGGCGACGATCGCCGTCCCGCTGCCCTTGGAGAGCAGGGTCGGCCGCTCCTGTCCTCCGGAGGCTTGACACACCCAGACCCCGTAGGTCCCCCAGAGCTTCTGCCCGGTGGCGCTCACCCGCTGGGCCCGGATGTGCTTGTCGTAGACGTTGCCCGTGTTGGCGCCCTCGACCCAGGCGACGATCGCGCCTCCTGCTCCGTCGGAGACGATCGCGGGGCGGATCTCCGCTCCCGGCGAGGCGGAGGTCAACGCCATCCCGTCCGTGCTCCAGAGCGGATTCCCGGAGGCGTCCACCCGCTGCATGAACAGATCGGGGTTCCCGTACCGCGTGTCGGTCCAGACGTAGAACGCCCCTCCGGCGCCGTCAGGGACGCCAGGGGGCTGCGTGCTGAGGTGGTGGAAGGGATCCCACTGCTGGGTGGAGTACGCCTTCGAAAGGGCGGTGCTGCAGTTGCTGATCGTGATGCCGGAGGCCAGGCGCGCGATCACCGGCAGCGCCGTGGAGCCACCCGGGTCCTCGGGAGAGTGGATCGTCAGGACGCCGGTGGCGTCCTCGAGGCGACTCAACGAGACGGACGTGAACGAAGGCGTCGTCGCCGTGGAGGCCTGCACGGTGAGCCAGGCGGGAGCGTCCGCCGACCAGCTCAGCGTACCGCCGCCGAGGTTGTAGACGTCCACCGGCAGCGTCCACTGCTGGCCCGCGCACGCCGTCGCCGGGACGTCGAACTCCAGCGGCTCCGCGAGCACCTTCAGGAGGGGCGGGTCCGCCGGCGGATCGAACGCCCTGGCGACCGCGGCGGCGGCGTCGAGCCTGCCCCACCCGTAGTAGGGGTCGTACCCCGCGGTGTCGAGCGCCGGGTCCCCGACCGCGTCTCGCGCCGTGTGACGGATGATCGACTCGACCTGCGCC
The DNA here is from genome assembly GCF_022808855.1 of Anaeromyxobacter soli. Lineage (GTDB taxonomy): Bacteria > Myxococcota > Myxococcia > Myxococcales > Anaeromyxobacteraceae > Anaeromyxobacter > Anaeromyxobacter soli. Next base: position 114,189 of record NZ_JAKZLF010000006.1, on the reverse strand, counting down.
ACCGTCAGCTGCGGGTTGGCGGACAGCACCAGCGCGGCGACGGCGGAGACGTGAGGCGTCGCCATCGACGTGCCGGCCTGCCGGAGGTAGCTGCCGCCGACGACGAGGTTCGCATCGCCGGTGCCCGCGGCGCGCAGCGAGAGGATGTTGCGGGCCGCGGCGTAGGGGGAGGCGGCGTCGGGGCCGCCGCCGGGAGCGGCGACGTCGACGAGGTAGCCCCAGTTCGAGAAGGACGCCTTCGAGTCGTCGGCGCCGGACGCCGCGACCGTGATCACGTCCTGTAGCTTCGCGGGGAAGGCATCCTTGACGTCGGCGTCGTCGTTGCCGGCGGCGAACGTGATCACGCAGCCGAGGCTCCGCGCCAGCGCGACGGCGTCGGCGATGGCGGCGTCGGTGCAGCCGGTGCCGTAGCAGCCCCAGCTGTTGCTGATCACGTCCGCGCCGTTCATCGCGGCGTACGTGACGGCGGCCGCGAGGGTCGAGAACGGCCCGTAGCCGGAGTCGTCGAGCCCCTTCACCGGCATGATCCGGGCCTGGTACGCGACCCCGATCACCCCGGCGCCGTTGTTCCCGGCTGCGGCGATCGTCCCCGAGACGTGGGTTCCGTGGCCCATCCGGTCCATCGGGTCGGCGTCGCCGTAGGCGAAGTCCCATCCGCGGACGTCATCCACGTAGCCGTTCCCGTCGTCGTCCACGCCCGGAACGCCGCCGAGCTCGGCCGGGTTGGCCCACACGTTCGCGGCGATGTCGGGGTGGTTGTAGTCGAGCCCCGTGTCCACGACCGCGACCACGGAGCCGGCGCCCGTCGCGACGTCCCAGGCGGCCGGTGCGCCGATCTTGGCGAGGGCCCAGAGATCGCCGTAGGCCTGTCCCCACGAGCCGGAGGACTGGAGATACGGATCGTCCGGGAGGGCCTGCGTCTTCGCGAGGCGATCCGGGACGGCGTACTCGACGTTCGGGTTGGCCGCGTAATCGAGCGCCATCTTCGCGACGTCGGTGTCCGCGGGGACCTCGAACACGTAGGTGCGGACCAGGTCCGGGAGCTCGGCGCGTCCTGCGCGCGAAGCCCTCGCGGCGAACCGGGCCCTGGACGCGTTCACCGTCTCGAGGAGCTTCCTCCGCCGATCCGCGATCGCGCCCTTGCCAGGGGCGGAGATCGCGCGCGCGAAGAGGGACGAGAACACCGGCCTCACCGCGCTCACGCGGTACTCGGCGTCGAGCCGGTCCAGGTCGGCGCCGCCGGAGCGCGCGTTCGCCGCGAACCTCAGGCCGAACCGGTGGATGACGTCGGCGGGCTCGCCGAGCGTGTCCCGGAACTTGACGATGAGGCGTCCCGGAGCCGACGTCGGGGGCTCCTCGGCGCCACGGTCGCTCCGCCCGGCGGCAGCCGCCTCCGGAGCGCGCTCTGCGCCCTGCACCGTGATCGAGAAGCGGCCGGCGGTCACGGTCGACGATTCGTCCTTGCCCGGGACGCCCGAGCCGCAGCTCAGGCAGACGACGACGCAACACACCGCGATCGTCGCGGCGAGCAGTTGGCGCATGGAGGACCTCTGTGTGGGGACGGCGGTGCCGATCAGGCTACGAGACTACGCGTGAAGCGTGCCCGAAGGGCATGAGACACGGTGCCGCATTGCGCGGAGAAAAAGCTTGTCGGCGATCAGGCGAAGCTCGCGCAGCGCGGCGCGGCGTCGAGACTCGTGACCGGGCACAAGCGCAGCCCGCAGCCGGATGAGGCTGCGGCGGAGCGAGCCGGGTCCCGTGGCTTCCGAGACCGGTTCAGCTCGACGCGCTGTGGCCGGTGGTTCCCGCCTCGTCAGGTCTGCGGGTGCGGCGCGAGCGGCACCTCATCCGGCGGCCCCGCGGAGCGCTCTCGCCGCGCTTCGCGGAGCGCGCCCCCGGCTCGGCGCGCGAGGTTCGTGAACTGGCGGGTCTGCATGATGAAGTGGGCGGGCTCCCAGAAGACGAAGCCGAGCGCGGTGTCGCGGAGCCGCGGCCGGCCGGCGGAATGGACGGTCACGACGAGCCGCGTCCGCCCGCCGGGCAGCTCGTCGAGCTGGAACGCCCAGAGCGAATCGACGAAGTCCTTCGCGGAGCGTGGCCGCGGATCCGCCGAGTCGTGCTGGCGACCGCCGGAGGTGAGGACGCGCAGCGCGAGGAAGCGCCCGGGATCCACCGCCGCCACGTCGAACCAGTACCTGCCGTCCGGAGTGGCGGGCAGACGGTCTCCGACGGAGAGCGACTGCCACTCCGGATGGATCTGGCTCGCGCTCGGCCGGCCGAAGTGATCGAGACGGTCCCAGCTGTACCACCCCGCTCGGCCGAACCCCATCTGCACGAGCCATGGCCACACGGCGGAGGGCGCGGCGTCCAGGGTGACGGCCATGGTCGAGCCGCGCTTGCCGTCCGGAAGGAGGTCGTCGCCCGGGGATCGCCTCTGGACCTCCTCTCGCGTCGCGCCCCACCGGAGCATGCGCGGGCGAACGAGCAGCGCGTACGCACCCGCGCAGAGACCGACGCCCGCGCCCAGCTTGAGCAGCGTCTTCATGGCATGAGCGTGCGCACCCGGGCCGCGGTTCGGCACTGGGGGCACCGCGAGGGAACGGTCGACGTCTCCGTCCGCCTCCGGGTCGCGCTCCCGCCGCCCCCTGCCTCCCAAGGCGTAGGCAGGAGGCGCGTCTCGTGAAATGAAGGAACGCATGACGTCCGATCACCACACGCGACTCGAGGAGGAGATCTTCCGGGCCCTGAACCTCGACGGCGGGCGCGCGCTCGACGCGCTCGCGGTGGCGCTCTCCAGCCGGTGGTTCGGAGCCGTCGTGGGGGCGGCGATCGTCGTCGCGATCCTCGTCGCCAGCGGCACGAGGCGGCGCGCGCTGCTGCTCGCCTTCGCGACGGCCCTCGCGACGAGCGACTTCCTGGGGGCGCGGATCCTCCGGCCGCTGTTCGCCAGGATGCGTCCGTGCTTCGCGCTGGGTGAAGCGGTGCGGTGGCTCGCGCCGGCGAGCGACGTCGGGTCGCTGCCGAGCCTCCACGCCGCGAACTTCTTCGCCATGGGCGTCGTCGCGTGGGCGGCGGACCGGCGCGCCGGGGTCGCGGCGCTGGCGATCGCCGCGGCGGTCGCGCTGAGCCGCGTGTACGTGGGGGTGCACTGGCCGACGGACGTGCTCGCCGGCGCAGCGTGGGGCACACTGTGCGCGTTCGCGGGGCTCGCCGTCGCGAGGGCCGCCGTCGGGCGGACGTCGGGCGCTCGTGATGGGCGGCGCGAGGAGAGGGGCTGAGGCATGGAGAACGCGCTCGAGGTCGAGGGGCTCTCGGTGCGGCTCGGCGGGACCGAGGTGCTGCGCGAGCTCAGCTTCAGCGTCCGCAGCGGCAGCGCGCTCGCCGTGATCGGGCCGAACGGCGCGGGGAAGACGGTCCTCTTCCGCGCGCTCATCGGGGCGCTGCCGCACGGCGGCGTGGTCCGCTGGGCGCCCGGGACGCGCATCGGGTACGTGCCGCAGAAGCTCGACATCGAGCGCGACCTCCCCGTCACCGGGCGCGACTTCCTCCGCGCCAAGGCCCACGTGTCGGGTGCCCCCGGCGCCGACCTCGCGCGCGCCCTCGAGCTCGTGAACCTGCCGCCGAGCGCGGCGGACCTGGCCATCGGGGCGTTCTCCGGCGGCCAGTTCCAGCGCCTGCTCCTCGCGTCCGCGCTCCTGGGCGAGCCCACGGTCCTCCTCTTCGACGAGCCGACGGCGGGCGTGGACGAGCCCGGCGAGGAGCGGCTGTACGAGATGATCCACCGGGTCCAGGAGACCGAGCGGCTCACGCTGCTCCTCATCTCGCACGAGCTGAGCGTGGTCTACCGGTACGCCACGAACGTGCTGTGCCTCTCGCGCGAGGCGCCGTGCTTCGGGGCCCCGGAGGAGATCCTGACGCCCGAGCGGATCGAGCAGGTGTACGGCACGCCGCTCAAGTACCATCACCACTGATGCAGTGGACCGGGCTCACGCTCTCGATCGGGATGGCGGTGGCCGCCGGCCTCGTCGGCTGCTTCGCGCTGATGCGCCGGATGGCGCTCGCGTCGGACGCGATGTCCCACGTCGCGCTGCCCGGCATCGGGCTCGCCCTGGTGTTCCACTTCCATCCGGTGCTGGGCGGGCTCGCGGCCTTGTTCGCCGGCACGCTCCTGGTCTGGGGGCTGGAGCGACAGACCCGCAGCTCCACCGAGACGGTCATCGGCGTGGTCTTCTCGCTGGCGCTCGCGCTCGGGAGCATGCTCGCCACCGGAGACGAGCTGGTGGACGCGCTCCTCGGCGCGCCGGGGACCCTCGGCGGGTGGGAGCTGGCGCTCGGGCTCGCAGGCGCCGCCGCGGTGGTCGCGTTCGTCCTGACGCAGCGGAACCGGCTCGTCATCACGCTGGTCTCGGCCGACATCGCGCGGACCTCCGGGATCCGCGTCGCGCGCCTCGAGCTCCTCTTCCTCCTCGCGTTCGCGCTCACCGTGGCCCTCGGGCTTCGCTACCTCGGCGTCCTGCTCATGGGCTCGCTCGTCATCATCCCCGCCGCGACGGCGAAGCACCTCGCGCGCACCCTCGACCAGATGTTCGCGATCTCGGTCGGCGTCGCGGTCACCTCCACGCTCGCCGGCGAGCTCTTGGCCTCGCGCCTCCACCGGGCGACCGGCCCGGTGATCATCTCGATCGCGGCCGGGATGTTCCTCGTCGCCCTCGTCGTCCGCCGCGGTCGCTGAGGCGGCGCGCTCCGCTCGCGCGGGGAGGGCCGCGCGGGAGCGGCTGGCCGTGCGGGTGGGGTAGGGCGCGGGCGCTCGCCCGCCTCGCCGCAGCCGCCGGGCGGCGGCACGGCGCGGCTTGGGTCGGCCGCGCCGAACGGGTACAGTCCGCGCTCCATGCAACGCCGACGCGATCTCGCAGTCGTCTCCGCGATCTTCCTCGTCTCCGGTGCGGCCGGGCTCGTCTACCAGGTCGTCTGGTCGCGCATGCTGAACGACGTCTTCGGCGTCAGCATCCATGCGATCACCGCCGTCCTCGCCACGTACCTGGGCGGCCTCGCGCTCGGGGGATGGGCGCTCGGCCCGGTCGCGGATCGGAGTCGCGACCCGCTCCGCGTCTACGGGTGGCTCGAGCTCGGGATCGCCGCCACTGCGATCGCCGGCACCGTGGCGATCCGCCTGCTCCACCCCGTGCACACGTGGGCCGCCGCCCAGCTCCCGCCGGGCTCGCCGGCCCTGCTCCTGTTCCGGATCGTGCTCGCGTCCGTGGTGGTGCTCCCGCCCACGCTGCTCATGGGGGCGACCCTGCCCGCGATCACCCGCGCGCTCGTGCAGCGCATCGGGAACCTCGGGCGCGGGCTGAGCCTCCTGTACGGGCTCAACACCGCCGGCGCGGTGCTGGGCAGCGTCGCCGCGGGGTTCGTGCTCATCCGCGCGCTGGGCGTCCACGGGACGCTGTGGATCGCGGTGGCGGTGAACTGCGCCGTGGGCGTCGCGGCGCTCGGCGTCGCCGCGCTTCGTCGCAGGGCGCCGGGCGCCGAGCCCTCCCGCACGTCCGAGCCGCGGTCCGCGCCGGGGGTCTCCGACGCGGCGCCCGGCAGCACCGACCGGCGGCTGCTCGTCGTCATGATGCTCTCGGGCGTCGCCTCGCTGTGCCTCGAGGTGCTCTGGACGCGGATGCTCGCCGTCCTCGTCGGCACCTCGACGTACGCCTTCGTGACGATGCTCTCGACGTTCCTCGTCGGCATCTCGCTCGGCAGCCTCGTCGCGCGGGCGTTCGTCGATCGCCTGCGCCAGCCGCGCCGCACGCTCGGCTGGATCCAGGTCGCCATCGCGGCGTCGACGCTCGCCACGATCCCCCTGACCCGCTGGGTGCTCGAGTACGGGAAGCGCTGGTTCGAGGCCGCCGAGCCGGGCTGGACCACCGCCCTGTGGGGCAGGTTCGCCCTCAGCTTCCTCATCATGATCGTGCCGACGACGCTCATCGGCTCGACGCTGCCCATCGCGGCGGTGATCTGGGCGCGCTCGGTGGACACGCTGGGCCGGCGCCTCGGCCAGCTCTACGGCGCGAACACCCTGGGGAACGTCGCCGGAGCCGCGCTCGGCGGGTTCGTGGTGCTGCCGCTGCTCGGGATGCAGAAGGGCATCGCGCTCGTCGCCACGTTCAACCTCTTCGGCGCGGGCTGGGGGCTCTCCGAAGAGCTGAAGCGGAGCCCCTGGCGAGCGAGGCTGCTCCGGGCGGCGCCCGTCGCGGTGTGCCTGTGCAGCAGCGTCGTCCTCCTGTGGGCGTGGCGGCCCCAGCCGCTGCCCGCCAGCGGCGGCGAGGCCCTGGATCCGGTGCTCTTCTATCAGGAGGGGCCGGTCTCGACGGTGAAGGTGTTCCGGCGCGCGCGGGACGGGCGTCAGCTCGTCATGGCCGTGGACGGGGTCACGATCGGCCAGAGCAGCGCGGGCGTGGACATGAAGCAGCAGGTCCTCGCCCATTTGCCCTTCATGCTCTCGCGGAGGACCCCGGAGCACGTGCTGTCGATCGGGCTCGGGACGGGGATCCTGGTCGGCGAGGTCGCGCGCCATCCGGGCGTCGCGAGCGTCGAGTGCGTCGAGCTCTCCCCCTCGGTCATCGAGGCGGCGCGCGAGTTCGCGCCCTGGAACGGCGGCGCCCTGGAGCACCCCGCCATCCGCGTCGTGAACGACGACGGGGTCAACTACCTCGAGCGCAGCCGCGCCCGCTACGACGCCATCATCTCGGACGGCAAGTCGCGCTCGGGGCACGCTGGGAACGGGCTCTTCTACTCGAGCGACTACTACCGGAGCGCGCTCGACCACCTCGCCGCGGACGGGACGATGATCCAGTGGGTGCCGCTCGACGTCGAGCCGGAGGACCTGCAGATCATCGTCCGCACCTTCACGGGCGTGTTCCCCCACGCGTACATGTGGCTGGGCCATCACTCGAGCTTCCTCGTCGGCTCGAAGCAGGCGCTGACCCTCGACATGGCCCACGTCCAGCGCGTCCTCGACGCGCCGGAGACCGACGACCTCCGCCGCTACGGCTGGCGCCGCGCCACCGACGTGGCGAGCCTGCTCGTCGCGGACACGGCGGCGCTGCGCGCCTGGGTGTCCGGCGGGAGCACCACGAACTCCCGCGAGCGCCCCATCCTCGAGTTCTACCCGCCCGGAGCGCTCGCAGGTGCGGACGCCGAGCGGGTCACCGGGAACCTCGCCGAGATCTCGCAGCTTCGCCGGAGAGGCCTCCGGGACGTCGCGCTGGTCGGCGGGGACGCCGCGGCGCTCGAGGCGAGCTCGCGGGCGGTCGGCGATCTCCTCGACGGGCTCGTCGGCGACGCGCGCGGGACGACCGGCGCGCAGGGGTTGCTCTGGCGGGCGCTCACCGACGCGCCGGACTTCGGCGTGGTCCACCAGATCGTCGGAGAGGCGATCTTCGCGCACGCGCTGGGGCTCGACCTGCGGGGGGACTACGAGAACGCCATCGCCCTCTACCGGGCCGCGCTCCAGGCGTCCCCGCTGCTCGTCGAGGCGAGCGTCGATCTCGGCCGCGTCCTCGCGCTGCGCGGGCGCACGGCGGACGCGACCGCGGCGCTGCGCGAGGCGCTCGCCGAGGACCCCGCCCTCGCACCCGCCCACAGGATGCTCGCCGACATCCTGCAGGCGGAGGGGCTGACGGGCGAGGCGGCGGAGCACTACGAGGACGCGCTCCAGGTGTCGCCCCTGGACGCGACGCTGCGCGATCGCTTCGCGGTCTCGCTGGCGATGCTGGGCCGCACCGGGGACGCCGTGGCGCAGCTCCGCCGCGCCGTGGAGCTCGCCCCGGACCTCGCCGCGCCGAAGCAGCACCTCGCCCTCCTGCTGGCGACCGACGCGAGCCTGCGCGATCCGCCCGAGGCGGTGCGCCTCGCGCGCGCGGCGGTGGAGGAGGCGGGTGACCGCGATCCGGGCTCGCTCGAGACGCTCGCGGTCGCCTACGCGGCGACCGGCGACTTCGACGGCGCGATCGAGCAGGAGCAGAGGGCGGTCGCGATCCTGGAGGCCTCGGGCAATCCGGCGAACGCGAACGCCGCGCGCGCCGCGCTCGAGGGGTACCGCCGGCGGGTCCCGCTGGCCGGCATGACGCGCGGGGCCGCTCCCTAGCGCGCCGCCGTCGCCGCGCGGCGATGACGCCGAGCTGCGTCCCGCAGGCCCGGAAGGACCCACCATGCGCGAACCCGACGAAAAGCGAGATCAGCGAGCGGAGGAGGCCGAGCGGCGAAGGGCCTTCACCGTCCTGGGGCTCCTCCAGGTGGGCGGGCTGGGGCTCCTCGCGGTGATCGCGGTCGGGCTCGTCCCGCGGGTCCTCGCGTCGTCGTTCCCGTCGCTCGGCGCGCCGTGGATCACCGCCGCGGCGGCGATCGTGGCCGCGTTCGGGGCGGTCGCGCTCTCCCTCCTCCGGCTGCGGCGCGTCTGGCGGGATTCGGACCGGGACTCCGGCGGCGACTCCCGGTGATCGGCGTCTCTTTCGGCCACGGCTGGCGGGGCTCCGCCTGCGCGGCGGCTGGCTGCAGGCGCGAGCGAGCGAGGCCTCGAGCACGCGCGACGCGGACCGAGCGCTCTCCGGGAAGTCGGGTGGCCGAACCCCGTGCGAGGTCGCGCCCGACGGGGCGCGCGCGCCGCGGGCGAGCGTCCGCTGCAGGACCTTTTCGCGTCGCGAGCCTCGTCAGCGTTCGCTGACGCCCACCCCTGGCGAAGACCCTGACGACAGGGCCGTTTCGCACGCTGCGCTGAAGGCGCGAGCCGGCGAGCCCACGCTCCCACGTGCGCAGCGCCCGGGCCTCCCGGCGCGCCTTCCCGGCGAGGGTCGGATGAAACGGTCAACCCTTGCGTCGTCCGGGCGACGTTCCAGTTTGCAGAGCGGATGCGGTGCGGCGGGGGGCCGGCCGGATCCTCACGCATGCTCCATCTCCGCTTCGCTCACAGGAACGGATCGCTCGTCGTCACGCCGCTCGCGCCGCGGCTCGACGCCGAGTGCGCGCTGGAGCTGCGCGCGCGGGTCGCCGACCAGGTGCGAGGGCGGCGGCGCGTCGTGGTGTCGCTCGAGCACGTGGCGGCCATGGACGGCTCGGCGATCGCGGCGCTCATCTCGCTCCTCAAGGCGATGGACGCCGGCGCCGAGCTGCGCCTCGTCCACGCCTCGCCGTCCGTCCGCGCGCTGCTCGAGCGGACGCGGCTCGACGAGCTCTTCCCGCAGTTCGACGATCTGGCCGCCGCCGTCGGGGAGTGATCGCCTTGGACGCCTCGTACGTTCCGCGGATCGAGCCCGAGACCGCCGCGCCCGGCGTGCGGGCGCGCGGCGACGCGGTGCGGAATTTCGCCTTCCAGGTGCTGGCGGTCCTCGCCACGGTGCTGGGGGGCTGGTATCTCGCCTGGCGCTGGATCGCGTCGCTCAACCCGGACGCGCTCGGGTTCGCCGTCGTCATCGCGGCGGCGGAGACCCTCGCGTACCTCGGGGCGGTCCTCTTCTTCCTGTCGATCTGGCGCGCCGAGGATCCCCCCGCGCAGCCGGCGCCGCGCACGGTGAACGAGCTCCGCGACGAGCCGCTCCCTCACGACCGGCCCATCAAGGTCGACGTGATGATCACGACCTACGACGAGCCGGTCGGGCTCGTGCGCCTGTCCGTGCGCGACGCGAAGCAGCTCACCTACCCGTTCCCGCTCACGGTGCGCGTATACGTGCTCGACGACGGGCGCCGGCCCGAGATGCGCCGGATGGCCGGGGAGGAGGGGGTCGGCTACCTCAGCCGCGCGACGAACGAGGGGTACAAGGCGGGCAACCTCCGCAACGGGCTGGAGCACAGCGACGGCGACCTCGTCGTCATCTGCGACGCAGACACGCGGCCCCTGCCCGCCCTGCTCGAGGAGACGCTCGGGTACTTCCGGGATCCGAGCGTCGCCTGGGTGCAGACGCCGCAGTCCTTCTACGACCTCGACCCCGGCGTGCGCCTCCCGGACTGGCTCGCGCGCCGCGCGCGGCTCGGGCGCGCCGGCCGCGCCGTCGGTCGCGCGATCGAGGCGGCGTTCGGGCCGATCGCCGTCGGCGCGGACCGGCTCGGGTCGGATCCGCGCGCCTTCTACCACGTGGTCCAGCGCTGCCGGAACTGGTGCAACGCGGCCTTCTGCTGCGGCGCGGGCAGCGTGCACCGCCGCGAGGCGGTGATGGAGGGCGCCCTGACGGAGTTCGGCGCCGCGGTCGAGGCGGCCGTTCGCCCGATCACGGAGCGGGTGCCGGACCGCGCCCGCCGCGCGACGCTCGCCACCGCGCTCGCGTCGCAGGCGGCGCGCCGCATCGAGCTCACGCCGTACGAGTTCCACGTCTCCGAGGACATCTACACGAGCATCCGGCTCCACGCGGCGCCGCGACCCTGGCGCTCCGTTTACCACCCGCGGGTCCTCACCCGCATGCTCTCGCCGCAGGACCTGCTCGCCTGGAGCATCCAGCGCTTCAAGTACGCGAGCGGGACGCTCGACATCGCGCTCCACGACAACCCGCTGCGCCTGCGCCGTCTCACCGCCTGGCAGAAGGTGATGTACGGCGCGACGATGTACGCGTACCTCGCGCCGCTGTGGGTCCTCCCGCTCATGCTCGCGCCGCTCGCGTTCTTCTTCGCGGGGGTGACGCCCGTGCGGGCGTACGACGGCGAGTTCGCCGTCCGCATCGTGCCGTTCCTCCTCACGAGCCGGCTCGCCGTGATGGTCGGGACCTGGGGCGTGCCGACCTGGCGCGGCGAGCAGTACCACCTCGCCTCGTTCTGGCTGAACCTCCGCGCGCTCGTCCACGTCGTCGCCCGGCGCCCGCTGCGGTTCCCCGTCACGCCCAAGATCGCGTCGGCGCGGCGCCCGCTCGGGCTCGTCGTGCCGCACCTCGTGCTCCTCGGCGCGATCGCGGCCGGGCTCGTCTACCGGGGCGTGCTCCTCACGCGACCGCTGGCCGCGCCCGGCGAGGCGACCGCGTACGCCGCCAACCTGTTCTGGAGCCTGCACAACGCCGCCTGCCTCGCGCCGTTCGTCATGGCGGCGCTCGTGCCGAGGCGGCAGAAGGAGGTCGTCGCTTGAGCTTCTGGGGTGGACTCCTCACCGCGCGCTCACACCTCGCGTTCCTCGTCGGGCTCGCCGCAGCGATCTTCACGGTGCACTACGCCGGGAAGCTCGCGCGCGCCGAGTCCGGGCCGGCCCCGGGGCTCGCCGCGCTGGCCTCGGACGAGGCGCTCGCGCTCCGCCGGCCCGCGCCGCTCGACGCGGACGAGCGGCGGATGGCGCGCGCGGCCTGGAGCTACTTCGAGCGCAACACCGACGCGGCGACCGGCCTCGCCGGCTCGGTCGAGGGCTACCCGTCCACCACCATGTGGGACACCGGCTCGCAGCTCATGGCGATCCTCGCCGCGGAGGACCTCGGCGTCATCTCGACGGACGCGGCGGCGCTCCGTCTGCGCCGGGCGCTGAAGTCGCTCCGCGCGATCCCGCTGTTCGATCGCAAGCTGCCCAACAAGGCGTACGACACGCGCACGCTCGAGATGGTCGGGTACGACAACCGGCCGGCGCCGAACGGGATCGGCTGGTCTGCTCTCGACGTGGCCCGCGTCCTCGTCCCGCTGTGGATCGTGACCTGGCGCCACCCCGAGCTGACGCCGCTCGTGCGCCGCGCGGTCTCGCGCTGGCGGCTCGGGGCGCTCAGCGACGGGGGTGCCCTGGTCGGCGCGCAGCGGCGGGCGGACGGCGCCGTCGAGAGGTACCAGGAAGGCCGCTTCGGCTACGAGCAGTACGCCGCCAAGGCGCTCCTGCCCTGGGGCGTGCCGGTCGCACGCGCGATCGACTACCGCGCCCACCTCGCGTTCTCGGAGGTCCTCGGGCAACGGATCCCGCACGACGATCGCCACCCGCGCCGGTACGGCGGCACGCACGCCGCCGTCCTCTCCGAGCCCTGGATCCTCGACGCCCTCGAGCACGGGTTCGACGCGACGACGCTCCCCATCGCGCGGGCGCTCGTGCGCGTCCAGGAGCGGCGCTTCGCGACGACGGGGAAGCTCACCGCGATCTCCGAGGACGCGCTCGACCGCGCGCCGTGGTTCGCCTACTCGGCGGTGCTGAACGGGGACGAGCGCTGGACCGCCTTCGCGCCCGACGGCACCCCCGTCCCGCAGGACCTCGGGTTCTCCACCAAGGCGGCCGTGGGCTGGGGCGTGCTGTTCGACGGCGAGTACCCGGATCGCCTCGCCGCGGCGGCGCGGGCGCTCGTGGACGCGCGCGGGCTCTACGCCGGGCGCTACGACCAGGACGGCGCGGTGAACCGGGCGCTGTCGCTCAACACCAACGCGCTCGTGCTGGAGGCGCTCGCGTACCGCGCGCGCGGTCCGTGGCTCCGGCCCGAGGAGCCCGAGGCCCCGGAGGCCCGCCGGTGAGCGACCGCGTCCTCGCCGCCGTCCTCGCCGCCGCGCTCGCGATCGCGCCACGCGGCGCCGTCCGCGCGGAAGCGCCCGCGCCGCCCGCGGCGGAAACCGCGGCGGCGGCCGAGCCGGGCGCGGGGACGCAGCGGCCCAACGCCGTCGCGCCGGAGGCCCTCGCCGCGGAGCCGGCGTCGGAGATCCCTCCGCCGTCCGAGCCGGCGGCGCCACCTCCCGCGGAGCCGGCACGCCCCGTCGATCCCGAGCTCGAGGCGGCGCAGATCGCCTGGCGGTACTTCGAGCGGAACTACCACCCGGCGACCGGGCTCGTGAACTCGGTCGAGGGCTACCCGAACACGACGATGTGGGATCTCGGCTCGACGGTGCTCGCGACGCTCGCCGCGCGCGACCTCGGCCTCGTCGACCGTTCCACCTTCGACGCGCGCATCGACACGCTCCTCTGGACCCTGGCCATGCAGCCGCTCTTCCAGGGTGAGCTGCCGAACAAGACGTACGACGCCGCGACGGGCCGGATGGCGGACTACGCGAACAAGCCGACCGCGACCGGCATCGGCTTCTCCGCGATCGACCTCGCCCGCCTGGCCTCGGCCCTGACGATTCTCGCCGAGCGCGCCCCGGAGCACCGCGCAGGGGTGGCGCGCGTCCTCGCGCGCTGGCGCTACTGCCGGCTCCTCGGCGACGGCGAGCTGCACGGCGCGATCGTCGACGCGGGCGGCAAGGTGCAGGTCGTCCAGGAAGGGCGGCTCGGGTACGAGCAGTACGCCGCGGAGAGCTTCGCCCGGCTCGGCTTCGCGGTGTCCCGCGCGCGCGACTACGACCGCTTCGCAGCGGACACCCCGATCCTGGGCGTCCCCGTCCGCCACGACACGCGCGACAGGCGGCGGTTCGGGGCCGTGAACGCCCTCGTGACCGATCCGTGGGTGCTCGGCGCGTTCGAGCTCGGGCGCGGGGGCGAGCGGGGCGAGCTCCTGCGGCGGATCTTCGAGGTGCAGCGACGGCGCTGGGAGCAGACCGGCGTGCCGACGGCCGCGAGCGAGGACCACGTCGACGAGGCGCCGTGGTTCGTGTACGGCGCGATCTGGGCGGACGGCGGCCCCTGGCAGGCGCTCACGCCCGACGGCGGGGACGCCGGGCGGTTCCGCGCGCTCTCCACCAAGGCGGCGTTCGCGCTGGCGGCGCTCTTCCCGGAGGACCCGTACTCCCGCGTGCTCCGCCAGGCCGTCGCGCAGGCGCGCGACCCCGCCCGCGGCTGGTACGCGGGGATCTACGAGCGCGGCGGGATGAACAGGTCGCTCAACGCGAACACGAACGGCGTCGTCCTCGAGGCGATCCTGTTCGCGCGCGCCGGCCCGCTGCACGGTCCGTGGCCTGCCGGGCCGAGGGGGCCGCAGGCCCGCGCGGCCCGGCGCGGCGGGGTCATGGTCCCGGCCGCGTTCCCGGGCGTCGCGGGGGCCTGCTACCCGGGGACGCCCGAGGCCGCTCGCGCCGAGGCGCTGCCCATCTCGCCCGTGACGCAGGGCTCGACTGCGCCGCACCGGGCCCGGCTGTACGCGCACCCGCTCACGCTCTCCCTGTTCACCGACTATCGCGGCGTCGATCGCGCCGGCGCCGGGGCGGTCGCGACGCTCTGGCCCTGGCGCGCCTCGTTCCTGCGCTTCGGCGCCGAGGGCACGCCGTTCTCGCCCGGCGGCAACGCGCGGATGCTGTGGGGGATCGGCTGGGACGACTGGCGGGGCCGGACGTTCTTCCTGCACCTCGACAACTGGGGGCCGGTCCGGCCCGGGGACGGGCTCGCCATGCACGGGGCCGAGCTCAACCTCGGCTACCGCGGCCCGAACCTCTGCGGCGGCGCGTTCTGCCTCTCGCCGCTCCTGGGCGGAACGGTCCCCTTCGGCGGCGGTCCCTACGTGAGCGCGCGCGCGACGCTCACGGTGGCGGGGAAGTGGTTCGCCATGGGCGGCATCGGGTGGACGGTGCCGCGCGTGTTCGAGGGGCCCACGGGCACCCCGCGCTGGCGCGTCGTGTACGGGTTCGGCCGGTGGGACTGGAGGCCGGGCACCTTCTACGTCACCTACTACGACTGGGGACCGACGAGCTGGTCCCACAACGGCGTGCTCGCGGTGGGCGTGAACCTCGCGTTCTAGCGCGCGCTGGGAGGAGATCGTGAAGCGATCGAGGCTGGAGAGTGCGATCCCGGTGGCTCTGGCGATGCTCGGGGCGGCGTGCGGGCTCACGCCGCCGCCCGAGCCGCCGCGCCAGCAGCCGACGGCGCCTCCGACGGAGGTCCCGGCGAACACGAACCCCGACGCGCTGCCGCCGCCCGGCTACAAGCTCGTCTGGCAGGACGAGTTCGAGGGCAGCGCGCTCGGGTCGGCCTGGAGCGCGCTCTCCGCCCCGCGCCTCGACGCCATCGCCACGCCCGACGCCGCCCAGGTGCACGACGGCCTCCTCACGCTCACGACCTACACCGACGCGTCCGGCAAGCACCACACCGGCTTCCTCTCCACGCAGGGCACGGTCGAGATGACGTACGGGTACTTCGAGGCTCGCATCCGCTTCAACGACTCGCCGGGAGAGTGGTGCGCGTTCTGGATCGACTCGCCGACGAACGGCGATCCGATGGGCGACCCGGGCAAGGCGGGCGTGGAGATCGACGTCGTCGAGCACCGCGCGACGGACGACCACGGCTGGACGGCGCTGAAGGACATGTCGGCGATGAACCTCAACTGGGATCGCACCGCGTCCTCGCGGCAGAACGTCCAGAAGGTCGTGTCGCTCCCCGGCAACGCGCCGATCCAGGGGGAGTGGCACGTCTTCGGGGTGATGTGGACGGAGACGGGCTACACGTTCTACGTCGACGGGCTGCCGGCCTGGACGACCGCCGCGGCGCTCTCGCACCGGAGCGAGTACCTGCAGCTCACCTGCGAGGTCGCGGACGCGAGCTGGGCAGGGTACGTGCCGGCGGGCGGCTACGGCTCGCGCGTGACCAGCACCACCAGGATGGACGTCGACTGGGTCCGCGTCTGGCAGAAGTCGTGAGCGCCCGGGCTCGGCGCAGGATGCCGCGACGAGTCACGCCTCGCGGGGCCCGCTCGAGTCCCTTTTCCCGGCCGGCGTGATATGCACGTGACGGGCCGCGCCCAGCGCCCGCTGGCGCATGCGCGACGCGGCACAAGGAGGAATCACCAATGCGGAAGCTGGGCGCTGTGGCGCTCGCGACGCTCGTCGCCGGCGTGGCGTGCTCGAAGAAGGACGAGGGGAAGCAGCAGCAGCAGGCGGCGGCCCCGGCCGCGCAGGCGGAGGCGGCCCCGATCGTCATCGGGAACGTCATGCCGCTCTCCGGCGACATCGCCACGTTCGGCGAGGGCGCCAACAACGGCGTCAAGCTCGCGGTCGAGGAGGCGAACGCCGCGGGCGGCGTGAAGGGCCGCAAGCTCTCGCTCCAGGTCTACGACACGCAGGGCAAGCCCGAGGAGGCCGCCATCGCCTCCACCCGCGCCATCAACGAGAAGAAGGCGACGCTGCTCATCGGTGAGCTCGGCTCGACGAGCACCCTCGCCCTCGCGCCCATCGCCGAGGCGAACAAGATCCCGGCCATCTCGCCGGCCTCCACGAACCCCAAGGTCACGAAGGACGGCGACAAGACGCGCGCGTACATGTTCCGCGTCTGCTTCATCGACCCGTTCCAGGGCACCGTGATGGCGAAGTACGCGCGCGAGACCCTGAAGGTGAAGCGCGCCGCGATCATGCGCGACGTGGGCAACGACTACTCGATGGGCCTCGCCGACTACTTCGCGAAGACCTTCAAGGAGCTCGGCGGCGAGATCGTGCTCGACGTGAGCTACAAGGCCGGCGACCAGGACTTCAAGGCGCAGCTCACCAAGGTGAAGTTCGCGAAGCCCGAGATCGTGTACGTGCCCGGCTACTACACCGACGTGGCGCTCATCGGTCGCCAGAGCCGCGAGCTCGGCGTGAAGGTCGCGCTCGCGGGCGGCGACGGCTGGGACTCGGCGAAGCTCTACGAGATCGCGCAGGGCGCGCTCGACGGCAGCTTCTTCACGAACCACTACTCGGTCGAGAACCCTTCGCCGGTGGTCCAGGAGTTCGCGAAGAAGTACGAGGCCGCGTACCACGCGAAGCCCGACGCGTTCGGCGCGCTCGGCTACGACGCGGCGCTCCTCGCCATCGACGCGATGAAGCGCGCCTCGGACCTCACGCCGACGGCGATCCGCGACGCCATCGAGAAGACCACGTCGCTGCAGGGCGTCACCGGCACCATCCGCCTCGACGCCGACCACAACCCGGTGAAGTCGGCGGTCATCATCGGCATCCAGAAGAACGCGCCGAAGTACGTGGCGACCGTCGAGCCGTAACGCGGCGGACGTCCAGCGTGGCAGCACCGAGAGGCCCCCGGTTCGCCGGGGGCCTTTCCTTTGGGTGCGCGTCGTGTGGACGGCCGGGGCCGCCCGACGGGCGAGCGCTCGTGCCGTGCGTCCCGGCCGAGGCGGACCGCGCGGCGCGTTGACAGCGCGGCGGCGCGCAAACATCTGAGTGAGCGGCCCGCGCGATCTGCGGAGGCGAGAGGAGGGGACCGTGGCGAGCTCCACGTCCGTGCTCACGAAGGCGCAGCTCGAGACCCTACGCCGCGCGCTCGAGGTCGAGCGCGAGAGGATCGCCCGCGTGCTGGCGGCGCCCGCGGGCGCCGCGCCGTCGGACGACGAGCGCACCGAGCTCGAGGAGGTGGCGCAGCGCTCGACGGAGGGAGAGCACCAGCAGAGGGTCGTCGAGCGCGAGCGCGCGCTCCTCGCCGAGGTCGAGCGAGCCCTCGCGAAGCTCGACGCGGGGACGTACGGCGTGAGCGAGCGGAGCGGCGCGCCCATCCCGTTCGAGCGGCTTCGCTCGGTGCCCTGGGCGCGCGCCGACGTGGACGAGGACTGAAGGTGGCGCGCGAGGAGCGGGCGCAGGGCGCACACGCGGGCCACGGGCACGGCGCGCACGGGCACGCGCACGGGATGCCCGGGCCCGCCGCGCCCGAGCGTGCCGCGGCGGAGCACGCGCACGGCGGGCACGACCGCCACGCCGGCCACAGCGTGGCGATGTTCCGCAGCCGCTTCTGGATCGCGCTCGCCCTCACGATCCCCACCGTCCTGTGGGGCCACATGCTCACCTCGGTGACCGGCTGGCACGCCCCCGCGTTCCCGGGGTCGACGTGGATCCCGCCGCTCCTCGGGGCGGTCGTGTTCGTCTACGGAGGCCTGCCGTTCCTCCAGGGCGCCGTCCGCGAGGTGAAGGACCGCCTCCCGGGCATGATGACGCTCATCGCGCTCGCGATCGGCGTCGCGTTCGTCTTCAGCGCCGCGGTGACGCTCGGCTACCCCGGGATGCCGTTGTGGGAGGAGCTCGCCACCCTCGTCACGGTGATGCTGCTCGGCCACTGGATCGAGATGCGGTCCATCACCCAGGCCCAGGGCGCGCTGAAGGAGCTCGCGAAGCTCCTCCCCTCGGCGGCGGTGCGCGTCGTGGACGGGCGCGAGGAGGAGGTCCCTCTCGCCGCGCTGCGTGACGGCGACCTCGTGCTCGTCCGGCCCGGCGCGCGCGTGCCCGCCGACGGGCGCGTCCAGTCCGGCGAGAGCGCCGTCGACGAGTCGATGATCACCGGCGAGTCCCGCCCGGTGAAGAAGCGGCCTGGCGACGGCGTCATCGCCGGTACGGTGAACGGCGCCGGATCCCTGCGCGCGCAGGTGACCGGCACGGGGGAGCGGACCGCGCTCGCCGGGATCATGCGGCTGGTGGAGCACGCGCAGACCTCGCGCTCGCGCGCGCAGGCGCTGGCGGACCGCGCCGCCTTCCTGCTCACGATCGCCGCCATCGCGGCGGCGCTCCTCACCACGCTGGCGTGGCGGCTCGCCGGCGCGCCCGGCGCGTTCGTGGTCGAGCGGGTGGTGACGGTCCTCGTCATCGCCTGCCCGCACGCCCTCGGGCTCGCCATCCCGCTCGTCATCGCCATCTCGACCACCCTCGGCGCGCGCTCGGGCCTGCTCGTGCGCCATCGGCGGGGCCTGGAGGAGGCGAGGCGCCTCACCACGATCGTCTTCGACAAGACGGGGACGCTCACCCTCGGCGAGCACCGCGTGGTCGCCGTGCGGTCCACCGCCGGGATGGGCGAGGACGAGGCGCTGCGCGTGGCCGCCGCCGTGGAGCGCGACTCGGAGCACCCGGTCGCGCAGGCCGTGGTGCGCACGGCGCGCGAGCGCGGCCTCGCCGTCCCCGAGGCGCAGGCGTTCGCGGCCATCCCGGGCCACGGCGTGCGCGCGCGGGTGGACGGGCGCGAGCGGCACGTCGGCGGGCCGAACCTGCTCCGGCGGCTCGGCGTCGCGCCCCCCGCCGAGCTCGACGCGTTCTCGCGCGAGGCCGCGGAGCGCGGCCAGTCCGTGGTGTTCCTGGTCGAGGAGGGGAGGGCGGTCGCGGCGTTCGCGGTCGCGGACGCGGTGCGGCCCGAGTCCCCGGCCGCGGTCCGCCGCCTCCACGAGATGGGGCTCGAGGTCGCGATGCTCACCGGCGACTCGCGCGCGGTGGCGACCGCGGTGGCCGGAGAGCTCGGGATCGATGCCGTCCACGCGGAGGTGCTCCCTGATCGCAAGTCCGAGGTCATCGAGGCGCTGCAGCGGAGCGGCAAGCGCGTCGCGATGGTCGGGGATGGGGTCAACGACGCGCCGGCCCTGGTGACCGCGGACGTCGGCATCGCCGTCGGGGCCGGGACGGACGTGGCGGTCGAGGCCGGCGACGTCGTGCTCGTCCGGAGCGACCCGCGCGACGTGCCGCGGATCGTCGCGCTCAGCCGGGCGACGTACCGCAAGATGATCCAGAACCTCTGGTGGGCCGCCGGCTACAACGTCGTCGCGATCCCGCTCGCCGCGGGCGTCCTCGCGCCGTGGGGCATCCTCCTCCCGCCGGCCATCGGCGCGGTGCTCATGTCCGTCAGCACCGTGGTCGTCGCCGTGAACGCCCAGCTCCTGCGGCGCGCTCGGCTGTGACCCCCGACGCAGCCTCACGGCTTCGCTCGGATGGATCCCATGGCGGGCTCCACCCGAGCGAAGCCCGCGTCAGGCGATCACGCCTTGCAGCACGTGCACGCGGCGCGGTCGTGGGGGCGCCGCTCGCGTGCCGCGACCGCGGACGTCCTCTCCTCCGGGGCCGCGTAGCGCGTGTCGTCGTACGGGGAGCCGACCCCGGTCGCGCCGTCGGGCCGGGCCAGGGCGACGTCGAAGGAGGAGCGAGAGATGTCGCCGTAGGTGACGTCGTCGTGCGAGCCCGCGTGAGGCGGCAGGTCCGACGCGGCGGCGACCGACGCCGTCATGAGTGCTGCGAGGCCGAAAGGGATGAGGCGGGCGAGCATGTGCGGCTTCTCCTGAGAACGGGTTCGAGCGATCGAGACTGCGACCCCCGTGCCAGCTCGAGCGCGCACTCGCCGCGCGCCGCTCGCCCGCCAATCGCGCGGATCGTGGCGATGGATGACGGGCGCGGCGGGGCCGGAGCGGTCACGCTGTCACCGGCTCGGTCACGGCGAAGGGCGCGTCACCTCCACTCTGCGGTGACGGCCGTGCGAGCGAAGGGATGGGCGCGGGCTCCCTCCTCGTGGCCAGCCTCGCGGCTCGGTTGACAGCCCCGGCCCGCGGAGACATCTCACGCGCTGGGGCGCGGGCGTCGAACGCGCGCCGGAGAGGGAGGCCGCCCGTGGCCGAGGAGCGACGCATCCGCAAGGTCGTGAAGAGCCGGGCCACGGTCGAGGGGGCCGGCGTCCACCTCCGCCGCGCCATCGGCTTCGGTCCCCCGGAGCTCTACGACCCCTTCCTGCTGCTCGACGACTTCCGCTCGGACGAGCCGGAGCACTACCGGAAAGGCTTTCCCTGGCACCCGCACCGGGGCATGGAGACCATCACCTACGTCCTGCGCGGCGAGGTGGAGCACGGCGACAGCCTCGGCAACCGCGGCGTGATCTCCCCGGGGGACGTGCAGTGGATGACCGCCGGAAGCGGGATCATCCACCAGGAGATGCCGAAGGGGGATCCGTCGGGCGCGATGTACGGCTTCCAGCTGTGGGCGAACCTGCCGGCCGCGGACAAGATGATGGCTCCACGCTACCGGGGCATCTCGGCGGCGCAGATCCCCGAGGTGAAGGACGGGAGCGGCGCCACGATCAAGGTGATCGCCGGCGCCGTGAACCGGACCACCGGGCCGGTGACCGACGTGGTGACGCAGCCCGAGTACCTCGACGTCACCGTGCCGCCGGGCGTCACCTTCTCCCGCGAGACGCCGCGTGGACACACGGTCTTCGCGTACGTCTTCGGCGGCGAGGCCATGTTCGGCCCGCAGCGGGATCCCTACTCCTACGAGGCCGAGGGGGCGGGCTACTTCGACTTGAAGCGCGACGCCCTCATCGACGACGGGCACCTCGTGCTCTTCGGCGACGGAGATGCGGTGGCCGTCACGACCGAGGCGCAGCCGGTGCGGTTCCTGCTCGTCTCGGGGAAGCCGATCGGCGAGCCCGTCGCCTGGTACGGGCCGATCGTGATGAATACGCAGGAGGAGCTGCGAACCGCGTTCGAGGAGCTCGAGGCGGGCACGTTCATCAAGGCCGGCAGGCGCTGATGGCGCCCCTCGCTTGCATGGAGCCGTCGCGAGACGCGCGATGCCGTCGCCGAGCTGGGCGCCCCGAGGAGTGAGCACCGCAGGCGTGCCTGTAAGGCCTCATCATTCATCACAAGTGCAGGTACTCGCCGGACGAGCGGCGGGTGGTTCGACCACGGCTTCAGTGCGCATGTCGGATTCGGGCATCGACGGGGTCCGCGCACGCGCTCGTGCTCGGACCCCGTCGAACGCGGGAGGGCGGTGGAGCAGGCGAGCGTCTCGCCGTGTGTCGGGGGGGGCGACGGAGTGACTTCGCGCGGGGTGCGCGCGGACTTCTCGAAGACGCCTCCGCAGCTCGCCCCGGAGCACGGGCTGGAGCGTCGTGGAAGGTCGACCGTATTCACCCACGGTGACAGCTATCGCCAGCGACAGTGCCGGCCGGTGTCGCGGCTCTTCTCGCGGCGAGGTGAGGCGTCCCAGTTGCGGTGGGTGAAACATTCCCCATTGACGCCCTCTCGCCCCGATTGCGCTCAGGCACACGGGCGGCGCGGGAAGGCCGCTCTCGCGCACGCTTCTCGCGCGTGAAGCGCGCGCCGATCTCCTTGGGGCAACGACGAGGGTGCGCCGGAGAACGCCGCACAGACGCGAGCCTGGAGCGTCTCCGGAGCTTCGAAAATCGCGTGCTACGAAGGGTGTACTGGAGGTGCATCCCCATGTCTGCGCTCACTCCCGCTTCTCTCGAGTCGAACGTCCTCGCCCTGCGCCTGCGCGAGCTCGCCGGGGAGGAACGGAACGTCCAGGTCGACTTCCTCCTGCACCTCGACGAATTCGATCGGCGCCGCGCCTTCGTCGAGATCGGCCATGCGTCCCTCTGGGCGTACTGTTTGGAGGCGCTCCACCTCCGGGAGGGCGCCGCCGGCCGGCGCATCCAGGCGATGCGGGTGCTGCGCCGCTTCCCGATCCTCGAGGCTCCGCTGCGCGATGGGCGTCTTTGCCTGTCCACCGTGGCGCTCCTCGGCCAGGTGCTCACGGAGCAGAACGTGGGCGATCTCCTCGCTCGCGCCGCCTTCCGGACCCGGGCCGAGGTCGAGCACCTCGTCGTCTCCATCCAGGCGCGCACCGCTCCGCGCGCAGGCCTACGCAAGCTCACCGAACGCGCGCCCGCCGTGGTGGGCGCAGCGCTAGAGCTCCCGCAGGCCGAGCGGGCCGAGGCGGCGACCGCACCCGGCCCTGCGGAGCCTACCCTCGGCCCCGGTCCCACGGCCGGCGCGCTGCCGGCGCACCCGCCCACTCTCGCGCAGCCGAAGCGAAGGGCCGAGACGCTCGCCGTCTCGGAGAGCCAATGGTCGCTCCGCGTCACCCTCGACCGTGCCTGCAAGGAGGACCTCGAGACGCTCCGCTCGCTCCTGTCGCACAAGGTCCCGGACGGTGACCTCGCGGCGGTGCTCCGCGAGGCGATCCGCTGCGCCATCGAGAAGCACGGCAAGCGCAAGGGCGCGGTCGCGCCGGAGCGGGAGACGAAGGGCGCGAAGCAGGCCACGGATGAGCAGGCCGGGACGGCGGCCGCGGCGAAGCCTTCGGAGGGGAGGACCACGATCCCGGCGATAGTGCGCCGCGCCGTGTGGAAGCGCGACGGCGGGCGCTGCGCCTGGGTCGGCCCGGACGGCTCCCGCTGCAAGAGCCGCTGGAAGCTCGAGCTCGACCACGTTCAACCCGCCTCCCTCGGGGGACCATCGACGGTCGACAACCTGCGGCTCGCCTGCCGAGCCCACAATCTGCTTCACGCAGAGAGGAGCTTCGGGCGCGAGCACATGGATCGCTTCCGCCGCGACGCGGGCGACGGGCCGACGCCGCCCGCGCACGCTGACGTGGCACCTCTGCGTCCGGTCATGCAGCTGGGGAGGTGGGCGCCGTGATTTGCGGCCGCCACGGAGCTGGCGGGACTTCCAGGCAGAACGGAGGGCCGGTCTCGCATGGTCGCCAGGCTGGAGCGACGGCTCGCCGCTCGCTTACTTCCGGCTTCCGAACCCCTGCGCCCCCGCCGGTGACGCTCACCGCTCTGCCGCCCGCAGTGCTCCGCCCGGAGAGTTCCCGGCGTGCGCGTGCCGACCCGTCGATGCCCAGCCGGAGCGCGTGGTGCGCCGCTCGGCCGACCGAAGCCGCTCCCCCGGTCAGCAGCCGAAGATGTGACGAATCCTCAGGCCTGTAAGGCACGTCGAGGAGCGCAACGACGAGGCCGCCCGGCGCAGGCAGGCAGCGTGCGTCGCAGCAGGTCCATGCGGGCGGGTGGTGGCGCCATGAGGCCGCGGGGCGCCCGCCGCTCGCGCCCGGAGAGCGCCGCCGTCGCGCGTGACAGGGCTCGCCTCACCCCTTCACGGCGCGACGGAGGTGCCCGAGCACGTCCATCCGGGTCACGAGCCCCACGAACGCGTCGCCGTCCATCACGATGGGGACGAGCCCCGCGGCGAACATCGGGAGCAGCTCGCGGAGCGGCGTCGAGGGCGACACCGTCTCGAGCCGCGTGGCCATGACGTCTCGCACCGGCTGCGCGAGGCGCCGCTCGTCCTCGAGGGCGGCGGACAGCAGGTCCGACTCGTCCACGATCCCGACGATGCGGCGGCCGTCGACGACCGGGAGCTGCGACACGTCGTTCGCCTTCATGCGGTTCAGCGCGACGAGGAGCGGGTCTCCGGGGCCGACCGTCACCACCGCGCGGTCCGCGAAGCGGCGCGTCACGAGATCCGTCAGGTCCCCAACGAGCGGCCGGGCGGAGAGCCCCTGGTCGAGCATCCAGAGGTCGTCGAACATCTTCGACAGGTACTTGTTCCCCGAGTCGCAGACGAGCGTGCAGACCCGCCGCGGGCGGTCCTGCTCGCGGCAGTAGCGGAGCGCGGCTGCGACGAGGGTGCCCGTGGAGGAGCCGCCGAGGAGGCCCTCCTTCCGCAGCAGGTCGCGGGCGGTCTCGAGGCTCTCCCGATCCGGGATCCGGTACGCCCGGCGCACGCGTGAGAGATCCGCGATGGGCGGCACGAAGTCCTCGCCGATGCCCTCGACGAGCCACGACCCCGCCTTGCCCACCGTGCCGGTCTCCACGAACCCCGCGAGGACGGAGCCCTCCGGGTCGGCGAGCACCATCTCGCAGGCGGGCATCGCCCGCGCGAAGTGGCGCGAGAGCCCGGTGAGGGTGCCACCCGAGCCGACGCCGCAGACCATCGCGTCGAGCTTGCCGCCGAGCTGCTCCGCGATCTCGGGGCCCGTGGTGGTCTCGTGCGCGAGCGGGTTGGCCGGGTTCCCGAACTGGTTCACGTAGAACGCGCCCTCCTCCCGCGCGATCCGCTCGGCCAGGTCCTGGTAGTACTCCGGGTGACCCTTCTCGACGTCGGAGCGGGTCATCACGATCTCGGCGCCGAGCGCCTTGAGGTGCAGGATCTTCTCCCGGCTCATCTTGTCGGGGATGACGAGGGTGAGGCGGTACCCGCGCTGCGAGGCGACGAGCGCGAGCCCGAGGCCCGTGTTGCCCGCCGTCGCCTCCACGAGGTGCCGCTGCCCGGCGTGAAGCTCCCCGTCTCGCTCGGCGGCGGCGATCATCGAGACGCCGATGCGGTCCTTGATCGATCCGCCCGGGTTGGCGCTCTCGAGCTTGAGGTAGAGCTCGCACGGCCCGGTGTCGAGCTGGCGCACCCGGACCATCGGCGTGCCGCCGACGAGGGCGAGCGCGCCGTCTGCGGAGGAGGGGGCGGTGGGCGCGGGCATCTCGGGCTCCTTCGGGGGCGGTGGGGTCTGCCGGTCCTCGCGTCCGGTATACCCCACGACCGCGCCCGTCTCACGGGCCGGCGCGTCGAGCGCCCTGGCGGAGGGAGCGCGTCACAGGCCGCTCGCCGTGAGGCTGTCGAGCTCGTCCTCGCGCGAGGGGAACACGCGCACCCGGCGCGGGGAGAGGTGCACCGCGTCTCCGGGAGCGAGCGC
This sequence comes from Anaeromyxobacter soli, assembly GCF_022808855.1. GTDB lineage: Bacteria > Myxococcota > Myxococcia > Myxococcales > Anaeromyxobacteraceae > Anaeromyxobacter > Anaeromyxobacter soli. The sequence goes on along the minus strand of NZ_JAKZLF010000006.1, from coordinate 89,157 downwards.
GAGCGCCTCGCTCCGGCGGACGTCGAGCTCCGCCTCCACCATCCCGCCGAACCCTGGCGCCGACAGCTCGATCCGGACGGCGGCGCCGAGCGGCAGCACGCGGTCCACGTTCGCCGCGAACGAGCCGGGGACGGGGGCGCGGTGGACGTCGAGCTCGTGCGGACGGACGAAGACGTGTGCGCGCGCGCGGTGCGCCGCGGACGCGGGCGCCACGAGCTCGAGGTCGAGGCCGCTCACGAACGCGCGGTCGCCCTCGACCCAGCCCTTGAAGGCGTTCACCGCGCCGAGGAAGCGCATCACGAAGGCGCTCGCGGGCTCCTCGAACACCTGCGCCGGCGTCCCGACCTGCTCCACGCGCCCCGCGTTCATGAGCACCACGCGGTCGGCCACCTCGAACGCCTCCTCCTGGTCGTGCGTGACGAAGACGCTCGTGACGTGGAGCTCGTCGTGGAGGCGCCGCAGCCAGCGGCGCAGCTCCTGGCGCACGCGGGCGTCGAGCGCGCCGAAGGGCTCGTCGAGGAGCAGGATCCGCGGCTCGGTCGCGAGGGCGCGCGCGAGCGCGACGCGCTGGCGCTGCCCGCCCGAGAGCTGCTGCGGATAACGTCCCTTGAGGCCCTCGAGCTGGACGAGGCGGAGCAGCTCGGCGACGCGCGCGGCCACCTGCGCCCGCGGGCGCCTCCGCACGCGCAGCGCGAACGCGACGTTCTCCTCCACGGTCATGTGCCGGAAGAGCGCGTAGTGCTGGAACACCACGCCCACGTTCCGCTCCCGCGCGCTCCGCGCGGAGACGTCCTCGCCGTCGTGCCGCACCTCGCCCGCGTCGGCGGACTCGAGCCCCGCGATGATCCGGAGCAGGGTCGTCTTCCCGCAGCCGGAGGGGCCGAGCAGCGCGACGAGCTCGCCGTCCGGGATCTCGAGGGAGACGCCGCGCAGGACGGGGGTGGCGTCGAAGGCCTTCTCGACTTCGCGGACGACGATGCTCATGGGGCGCTCCGGAGGGCGGACGGGCGGGGGCGGTGGTGCCACTCGAGCCCCTTCTTCGCGACGAGCGTGACGAGGGCGAGCAGGAAGAGGAGTGAGGCCACCGCGAACGCCGCCTGGAACGCGTACTCACCGTACAGGATCTCGACCTGGAGCGGGACCGTGTTCGTGAGGCCGCGGATGTGCCCCGAGACGACGGAGACGGCGCCGAACTCGCCCATCGCCCGCGCGTTGCAGAGGATGACGCCGTAGAGCAGGCTCCACTTCACGTTCGGCAGGGTGACGCGGGTGAGGATCTGCCAGCCGCTCGCGCCCAGCACGAGCGCGGCCTCCTCCTCCTCCACGCCCTGCGCCTCCATGAACGGGATGAGCTCGCGCGCCACGAACGGAAAGGTCACGAACACGGTCGCGAGGACGATGCCGGGGACGGCGAACACGACCTTGACGCCGTGCGCGAGGAGCCACGGGCCGAGCCAGCCGTGCGCGCCGAACAGGAGCACGGTGGCCATCCCCGAGACGACCGGCGAGACGCCGAACGGGAGATCGACGAGCGAGACGAGGACGCTCTTCCCGGCGTAGCGGAAGCGGGTGACGGACCAGGCGGCGGCGAGCCCGAAGAGCGCGTTGAGCGGCACCGCGATGGCCGCGACGAGCAGCGTGAGCTTCACCGCCGCGAGCGCGTCGGGATCGACGAGCGCCTTCCACCAGAGCGCGACGCCGCCGCGGAGCGCCTCGGCGACCACCGTCGCCGCGGGCACGAGCACGAACGCGCCGACGAAGAGGAGCGCGATGGCGACGAGGGCCCAGCGGACGAGCGCCGGGTCCTCCGTGGCGCGCCGGGGTCGCCGGCGCGGCGGCGCCGGGACCGCGGCGGGCCCGGGGGGCGCCGGGCGCGGCGGGGCCTCGCGATCGGGCGCCGGGACGGCGAGGGCGGGGGACGTCACGCCGCCCCCGCGCGCGTCCGCGTCCATGCCTGGAGCCGGTTGATCGTGAGGAGCAGGACGAACGACGCGAGGAGCAGCACCGTCGCGAGCGCGGCCGCGCCGGCGTAGTCGAACTGCTCGAGGCGCGTCATGACGAGGAGCGGCGCGATCTCGGTCCGCATCGGCATGTTCCCGGAGATGAAGACGATCGAGCCGTACTCGCCGAGCCCCCGGGCGAACGCGAGCGCGAACCCGGTGGTGGCGGCGGGGACGAGCGCGGGCAAGAGGACGTGGCGGAACGTCTCCCAGCGCGACGCGCCGAGCACCGCCGCGGCCTCCTCCACCTCGGGATCGAGGTCCTCGAGGACCGGCTGCAAGGTCCGGATCACGAACGGCAGGCCGATGAAGGTGAGCGCGAGGGTCACGCCGAGGGGCGAGAAGGCGACCCGGACGCCGGCCGCCTCGAGGTGCCGCCCGATGAAGCCGGTGGGACCGTACACGGCGGTGAGCGCGATGCCGCTCACCGCGGTCGGGAGCGCGAACGGCAGGTCCACCAGCGCGTCCACGAAGGCGCGACCGGGGAAGCGGTAGCGCGCGAGCACCCACGCCACGAGCCCCCCGAAGACGACGTTCGCGGCGGCCGCGAGGAGCGACGCGCCGAAGCTGAGCCGGTAGGAGGCGAGCGCGCGCGGCGACGCGACGACCTTCCAGGCCTCCTGCCACCCGAGGCTGCTCGAGCGGAGCGCGACGGCCGACAGCGGCACGAGCACCACGAGGCACAGGTACAGCACGGTGAACCCCGTCGAGAGCCCGAACCCGGGCAGCACACCGCGGCGGGCGGCGGCGCTCACGAGGCGCGCTCCGCGGCGGCGGGCGGGGCCGCCGCGCGGACGAGCCCGCGCGCGCGGAGGTGCTCGAGGATGCGGCCCGCGGACTCCTCGATCGACTCGACGTCCGTCCGGACGACGACGTCGGGCCGCTCGGGGGCCTCGTAGGGATCGGACACGCCCGTGAAGCGCGCGAGCTCGCCGGCGAGGGCCTTGCGGTAGAGCCCCTTCACGTCGCGCGCCGCGAGCGCCGCCACCGGCGCGGACACGAACACCTCCACGAACGGGACGCCGTCGCGCTCGGCGAGCGACCGCACCTCGTCCCGGGTCGCGGCGTAGGGCGAGATCGCCGCCGTGACGGCGGCGGTCCCGTTCCGCGCGAGCAGGCGCGCGACGAACCCGATGCGACGGACGTTCGTGTCGCGGTCCTCCTTCGTGAACCCGAGCCCGGCCGAGAGGTAGGCGCGGACCTCGTCGCCGTCGAGGATCTCGACCGGCCGCTCCGAGGCGAGCGATCCCCGGAGCGCGCGCGACAGCGTGCTCTTGCCCGCGCCGGAGAGGCCGGTGAGCCACAGGATGAAGCCTCGGCGCTCGGGTGCGAGGGGAAGGGTCGAGGTCGCGGTCGGGGCCGGGGTCGGGGTCGCGGTCGTTCGTGCCGCCGGCCTCGCGTGCAGCCCGCACTCCTTCTTCGACCGGCCGCGCCAGCGGCCGGCTCGCGGATCCTCCCCCGCGCCGACGGGCGTCGTGCAGGGCGCGCAGCCGATGCTCGCGTAGCCCTGGTCGTGCAGCGGGCTCGTCGGCACCTCGTGCGCGCGCACGTGCCGCCACACGTCGGCGCTCGACCACGCCGCGAGCGGGTTCACCTTCACGAGCCCGAACTTCTCGTCCCACTCGAGGATCGCGGCGGTCGCGCGGTCGGCGGTCTGGTCGCGGCGGATCGCCGTCACCCAGGCGTCGAAGCGGGCGAGCTCGGCGCGGAGCGGCAGCACCTTGCGGAGCTCGCAGCAGCGATCCGGATCGGCCTCCCACGGCGGGGGCGCGCCGTCGGGCACGAGCTCGTCCGCCGCGGCGCTCGCCACCCGCCGGATGGCGATCCCGTACCGCGCCTCGAGCCGGTTCCAGAGCGCGTAGGTCTCGGGGAAGAGGGCGCCCGTGTCGAGGGTGAACACGTCGATGGGGAGCCCCGCGCGCGCGGCGACGTCGATGAGCACGCACCCCTCTGGACCGAAGCCGGTCGCGAAGCCGACGCGGCCGCGCGGGAAGGCGGCGGTGACCTCCGCGAGGATCTCCGCCGGGTGCTTCCCCTCCAGGTCTCGCGCCCAGCGGGCGAGCTCCTCGCGCGTGCGGCCGCTCACAGGATCATCCCTGCCGCCACGGTGTCGTTCGTCGCCTCGTCGATCAGGATGAACGCGCCCGTGGCGCGGCTGTCCGCGTAGCGATCGGCGGCGACGGGCTGCGCGAGCCGCAGCGACACGCGCGCGATGTCGTTCATGCCGAGCGCGGCGGCGGGCGCCTCGGCGAGCTCCGCGAGGTCCACGCGGTAGGCGAGCTCGGCGAGCGTGGCGCGCACCTCGCGCGTCCCGTGGCGGAGGAGCACCCTCCGGCCCGCCTGGGCGGGCCGCTCCGAGAGCCAGCAGAGCGTCGCGTCGAGCTTGCGGGTCGGCTCCGGCGCCTCGCCCGCGCGGACGAGGAGATCGCCGCGCGAGACGTCGACGGCGTCCTCCAGGAGGATCGTGACCGACTGGCCCGCGCAGGCGCGCGCGAGCGGCGCGTCGTGCAGGAGGAGCTGCTTCACGCGCGTCGTCTGGCCGGAGGGGAGGACCTGCACGGCGTCGCCGGGGCGGACCTCGCCGGACTCGACGCGGCCCGTGTACCCGCGGAAGTCGTGGTGCTCGAGCGTCTGCGGCCGGCACACCCACTGGACGGGGAACCGGAACCGCCCCTGCGACGCGTCGCGCGCGGGCGGCGCCTCCTCGAGCAGCTCGAGCAGCGTCGGGCCCTGATACCAGGGGAGGTTCGCGCCGCGCTCCACGACCATGTCGCCCGCGAGCGCCGACAACGGGACGAAGTGCACGCCGTCCCTGATCCCGAGCTTCGCCGCGAAGGCGAGGTAGTCGGCGCGGATGCGCTCGAAGACGTCGGGCGAGTAGCCGACGAGGTCCATCTTGTTCACGGCGACCACGAGGTGCGGGATCCCCACGAGGTGCGCGAGGTAGGAGTGGCGGCGCGTCTGCGTGAGCACGCCCTTGCGCGCGTCGACGAGGATGACGGCGAGGTCCGCCGTGGAGGCGGCGGTGACCATGTTCCGCGTGTACTGCTCGTGCCCGGGGGCGTCGGCGATGATGTACTTGCGCGTCCCGGTGGAGAAGTAGCGGTGGGCGACGTCGATCGTGATGCCCTGCTCGCGCTCGGCCTGGAGGCCGTCGGTGAGGAGCGAGAGGTCCACCGCCTCGAGGCCGCGCCTGCGCGAGGTGCGCTCGATGGCGTGCAGCGCGTCGGCGAGGATGGAGCGCGTGTCGAGGAGGAGCCGCCCGATGAGCGTGCTCTTGCCGTCGTCGACGCTGCCGCAGGTGAGGAAGCGGAGGAGGCCGTCCGCGGCGGGGGCGGAGAGCCGTTCGGCGGCGAGCATCAGAAGTACCCCTCCTTCTTGCGCTGCTCCATCGAGGCGTCGGAGGTCTGGTCGTCGAGGCGGGTCGCGCCTCGCTCGGTGATCGTGGTGGTGGCGGTCTCCGCGACGATCTCCGCGAGCGTGTCGGCGGTGGACTCGACCGGCGCGGTGCAGGTGATGTCTCCGACCGTGCGGAACCGGACCGAGACCTCCTCCACCGCCTCGCCGGGCCGCGCCGGGGTGAGCGGCGTCACGGGCACGAGCGCGCCGGCGCGCCGGACGACCGGGCGCCGGTGGGCGAAGTAGATGGACGGGATCTCGAGCCGCTCGCGCGCGATGTACTGCCACACGTCGAGCTCGGTCCAGTTGGAGATCGGGAAGACGCGCACGTTCTCGCCCTTGTGGACGCGCGCGTTGTAGAGGCTCCAGAGCTCGGGGCGCTGGTTCTTGGGATCCCAGCCGCCGAACTCGTCGCGGAACGAGAACACGCGCTCCTTCGCGCGCGCCTTCTCCTCGTCGCGGCGGGCGCCGCCGATGCACGCGTCGAGCTCGAGCTCGGCGATCGCGTCGAGCAGCGTCACCGACTGGTGCTTGTTGCGCGACTCCTGCGGGTGCTTCAGCACGACGCGGCCCGCGCGGATGGAGTCCTCGACCGAGCGGACCACGAGCCGCTCGCGCAGCTCCGCCGCGCGGCGGTCGCGGAACGCGAGGACCTCCGGGTAGTTGTGTCCGGTGTCGATGTGCAGGAGCGGGAAGGGGAAGCGCCCCGGACGGAAGGCCTTCTCGGCCAGCCGGAGGAGGCAGATCGAGTCCTTGCCGCCGGAGAAGAGCAGCGCGGGGCTCGCGCACTGACCGGCGACCTCCCGCAGGACGTGGATCGCCTCCGCCTCCAGCCAGTCCAGGTGCGAGAGCGTGCTCGCGGGGTACGTCGGGACGACCGCCATGCCTGCCCGTTTCCACACGGGGGCGCGCCGTCGGGATGGCGGCGCGCCGTCCGTGATAACGGAGGCATCCTAGATAACGGAGAGGTGTCAGGTCAAGCGGACGCCGGCTCGGGACCCGGTCACCGCGAGGACGCCGGCGTACAGCTGGGGAATCCCGCAGAGATCCGGGTCGGCCGCCGGCGTCACTGGATCACGCCGTTGGAGCGCGCCAGCTGGTCGACGAGCGGCTGCATGTCGGCCATCGTCACGCCCGACCTGTTGACGGACGTGTCGCCGACGAACGTGGTCATCGCCGTCGCCAGGCCGGACGTACCGACCGTGGGCTGCATCATGCCGCCGCCGCCCATCATCCCGCCCATCCCGGTCATGGAGATGGGCGTCGTCCCCATCATGCCGTTCATCACGCCATCCGAGGCGTCGTCCATCATGACCGTGACGATGCCAGAGGACGTGGTCATCCCGATCATCTGGGCGTACTGCGACATGGCCGCGATGGACATCCCGTAGTTCCTGCTGTTCGCGTCCGCCGAGGAGCCGGAGCCCACGGCGGAGGGATCCATCGGCGCGGTCGTCAGGAGGTCGCCGCACGAGAAGTAGGTGGCGACGGCCGAGTTCGCCGCCGCGATGTTCTCGGCGCTCATTCCCCCCGTCATCGCCTGCGCCCGGAGCTCGGCCATGGAGGTGAGCGGGGTGACCTGGATGTCACTCATGCCCGCAGCGGCCGCGGGGATCCCCGCCGTCAGCACGTCGCGCGGCAGCATCGTCATCCTGGAGCCCGTCGCCTCGTCCGCGTACGACGCGCCGCTCACCCGCAACATCATCGGCCCCGTGTACGAGCCGAGCGGCAGGCTGAAGCTCCCCGTCGAGTCCAGCGCGACGCTGGCGATCATCGCGCCGACCTGGCCGTTCTGGACCGCGAACGCGCCGATCGTCCCGCCCGACATCGTGCCCATGAAGGCCCTGCCGCTCAGCATGCCGCTCGTCGTCCCGGTGCCGGTCCCCGAGAGCTGGCCGTCGGAGAGGCGCAGCCTGTCCATGAGCGCCTGCATGTCCGCCAGCGTGACGCCCGACCTGTTCATCCCGGAGCTCACGAAGCGTGACATCGCGTCCGCGAGATCGGCCGTGCCGGCCGAGGGCGCGAGGCTGCCGCCCATCATGCCGCCCATCCCGCTCATCGAGACCGCCGTCGATCCCGACATGCCGTTCATGACGCCGTCGGAGGCGTCGCGCATCATCGCCGTGACGACGCCCGAGGACGAGGTGGTCATGCCGATCATGGCCGCGTACTGGGACATGGCCGCGATCGTCATCCCGTAATTCTTCATCTCCTGCGTCGCGGCCGCGCCGGAGCCCTGCGCGAGCGGATTCATGGGCATCGTGTGCAGGAGGTCGCCGACCGAGAAGTAGCCACCGAGCTCGGAGTTCGCGGTCCCGACGTTGGCCGCCGTCATCCCGCCCGGCATGCTCTGCGCACGAGCCTGGGCCATCGAGGTGAGCGGCGTCACCTGGACGTCCGCCGCCGCTCCCGCGTCCACGGCGGGCATCACGGCGGTCATGACGCTCCCCGCCTGCATCGTCATCGTCGCGCCGGTCGCCTCGTCCGTGTACGTCCCGCCGATCGCCTCGATCATGACGGGGCCCGTGTGCGACCCGAGGGTCATCGTGAACCGTCCCTGCGCATCCGTCGTCGCCGTGCCGAGCCGCGCCGCCTTGGTGCCGTTCGCGACGGCGAACGCGGTCACCGCGGCCCCACCCACCGGCCCCTTCACGACGGTTCCACTGAGCGTGGCGCCCGAGGTGCCCGGCCCGCCGGTGCCGCCGCCGCCGTCGCCGCCGCCGCCGCCGCACGCGGCGAGCAGGAGTCCCGCCCCGATCGCGAGCAGGGCGAGCGGTCGGGAGGCGCGGCGCACCGCGCCGAGAGCGGCGGGGAGGAATTCGGGGGGCGGACTTTTGAGGTCATTTCGCATGAGATCTCCTGACAGGGAGAACACGCCGTGTGGCGAAACGGTTCAGCTCGCTCGAGCCGCCGCAGCGCGCGCCTCCAGACGATCGCACCCCGCGGGCACCAGTGTCGCCGGCCTGGAGCTTCCGCGGCGGCGCGCTCCAAATCGCTTGGAACGCCAAAGGATCGCACGATGAGAGGCGCGCCGTGCAATGAGAGAAGGGGATCACGCATCGCCGCGTCCTCGCCCTCGTCGCCGGCGGCGCGGCGAGCGCCCGAGCGCTCGAAGAGGGTGCACTCGCCGAGCCGGCGGGGCCGCGCCACTACGTTGACGCGCGCCGCGCGCCTCCGCCGGACATGAGCCCCGAGGACTGTGGCGCGGAGCGTCTGGGCGCCGAGGACCTCGAGGCCCGCGGCGGGCGTTAGCAGGCGAGGGGGCGCTGGAGGACCGCGGATGCGAAGCGCGTGCTGGCTCGTGGGTGGGATCGGGCTCGTGATCATCGCCCTGGCGGCGCTCGGCAGCGCGCACGTGCTGCGCGGAGGGATCGCAGCGCGCGCACGGCCCTCGGCGCTCGAGGCGCGCGTCGCCCGCGCGTTGCGGGGCTGGGCGATCCCGGGGGAGGCGCGCGAGGCGACGAACCCGATCGCGCCGAGCCCGCGCGTGCTCGAGTCGGGGCTCGCGCACTTCGCAGACCACTGCGCCACCTGTCACGCGAACGACGGCAGCGGCCAGACCGAGCTCGGAAGGAGCCTCTATCCGCGCGCGCCCGACCTGCGCGCCGCGGAGACGCAGAGGCTCACGGACGGGGAGCTCTTCTACATCATCGAGAACGGCGTGCGGCTCACGGGGATGCCGGCGTGGGGCGGTCCGGGGACCGCGGAGGAGAGCTGGCACCTCGTCCACTTCATCCGCCACCTCCCGACGCTCACCGCCGAGGAAAGGGCGTCCATGGAGGCGCTCAACCCGAGGTCACCCGAAGAGTGGCGCGCCCTCCAGGAGGAGGACGCGTTCCTGCGCGGCGAGGAGCCGGCGGCGCGTCCGCCCGGGGACGGGGCCCACCCGCACGGGAAGGAGCACAGATGAAGCGCACGAGAACGCTCACGCTGCTGGCGACGCTGCTCACCGCACCGGCAGCGGCCGCGCACGAGCAGGGCGGCCGCGCGATGGGGGTCGTCGAGAGCGTCACCGCCCAGCAGCTCGTCGTGAAGACGGCCGACGGACACTCCGTCGCGTTCACGGTCACGCCGGAGACGCGATTCTTCCGGGGCGAGAAGCCGGCCAGGCGCGAGGACGTCCAGGTGGGGCAGCGCGCGGTGATCCGCGGGACGCACGTCGGCGAGCGCCTTCGCGCCGACACCGTGAAGCTCGGGGCCGAGAAGGCTCCGAGGTAGCCTCGGGGAGGTGGAGCATGCTCTCGCGTGCCAGGGATCCCGCCTGCGGGATGTCGGTGAATCCCGCGACGAGTCGCGAGCCGTCGGACCGACCGCATCCGCGGTGTGTCCGAGAAGATCGAATCCGCACGCTCGTACGCCGTCGCGCGCCGCACGAACCCGCTCGTCCCTTCCCTCACGCGTTCAACGGGCGCTGGCCTCGCGGGCACGGCCGCCCGCCCGCGGCGACAGCGCGACCCAGCCGGCCACGAGCAACGCCACCGCGACCGCGGTGGCCCCGACGCGAGAGGGGCCGCGCAGGAGCTGCCCGACGAGGACGAGCGCGAGCCCCGCGTACACCGGATCCACCCGCGGCGGAGCCGGAGCCTGCGACGCGGGCACGCCCAGCGCGGTGCGCCTGCGCGCGCGCGAGGGGCCCCCGGCGAGCAGGACCCCGGCGACGAGGAAGGCCGCCCCGGCGATGCGCTGGCTCATGGCGGGCACGCTCGCCGGCCCGAAAAGGCCGAGGGCCCCGAGCGCCTGCGCCGCCAGCGCGCCGGCGTACGCCGCGACGGCCAGCCACTCGCGCAACCGCCCCGGCGCGGCCAGACGGAAGCCGATGACGAGGAGCAGGGCCGAGATCGCGATCGCGAGGCTCCCGGCAGGCGATGTCAGCGCACTCAAGTCCGTGTCCCCCTGGCCGGCAACCCCGCCGCCCCCGGCCCGCCCCGCGACGGACCGGGTCCGGCGCCCCGGGAACGCGTGCCCGGCGCCGCGTTCCTCAGGCGGCGACCGCCGTGATCGTGTCCTCGTCGCTCACTTCCTTCTTCTTCCACAGGTAGTACACCGCGGGGTAGACGAGCAGCTCCATCAGGAACGAGGTCACGAGGCCGCCGATCATGGGCGCGGCGATGCGCTTCATGAGATCCGCGCCGGTGCCGACCGACCACATGATCGGCAAGAGGCCGATCATCGCGGCGAACACCGTCATGGCCTTGGGCCGCACGCGCTTCACGGCGCCGTGGACGATGGCCTCGACGAGGTCGCGCCTCGTGCGGAGCAGGCCCTTCGCCTTGTACTCGTCGTGGGAGAGGTCGAGGAAGAGGAGCATGAACACTCCCGTCTCGGCGTCGAGCCCCATGAGCGCGATGAGCCCGACCCACACCGCGATCGAGACGTTGTAGCCGAGCGCCCACAGGAGCCACACCGCGCCGACCGCCGAGAACGGCACCGCAGCCATGACGAGCGTGGCCTTGAACGACGACTTCGTGTTCATGTACAGCAGCCCGAAGATGAGCACGAGCGTCAGCGGAATGATGAGCTTCAGGCGCTCCTTCACGCGCAGCATGTTCTCGTACTGGCCGCTCCAGACCATGCTGTAGCCGGTCGGGAGCTTCAGCCCCGCCGCCACCGCCTTCTTCGCCTCCGTCACGTACGAGCCCACGTCGATCTTCGAGGTGTCGAAGTCCACGTACACGTAGCCGGCGAGGAGCCCGTTCTCGTCTCGGATCATCGACGGGCCCTGCGCGAGCACGACGTCGGCGATCTCCTCCATCGGGATCTGGCCCTGGCCGCCGGGCAGCGGCAGGAGCACCCGTCGCAGCGCCGACAGGTCCTCGCGGTAGTCGCGGGCGTAGCGCACGTTGATGCCGTAGCGCTCGCGCCCCTCCACCGTGGTGGACTGGTTGTCCCCGCCCACGGCCGTCATCACCATCATGTTCGCGTCGTCGACGGTGAGCCCGTAGCGGGCGAGCTGCTCGCGCTTCAGGACGAAGTCGAGGAAGTAGCCGCCCGCGACGCGCTCGGCATAGGCGCTGCGGGTGCCGGGGACCTTCTGGATGATGGCCTCGGTCTCCTTCGCCACGCGCTCGATGGTCGCGAGATCCGCGCCGCTGATCTTGATCCCCACGGGCGTGCGGATGCCGGTCGAGAGCATGTCGAGGCGCCCCTTGATCGGCATCGTCCAGGCGTTCGAGATGCCGGGGAGCTGGAGCCTCGCGTTCATCTCGTTCTCGAGCTCCTCCTGCGTGATGCGATCGCGCCAGAACGGCCGGAGCAGGGACTTCGCCCACTCGGGCGCCCAGGAGGAGTACCAGCGCGGCGCCTCCCGCCACTCGGACTCGGGCTTCAGGATGATGGTGGTCTCCATCATCGTGAAGGGCGCCGGGTCGGTGGAGGTGTTGGCGCGGCCGGCCTTGCCGAACACGCGCTCCACCTCGGGGAACGTCTTCAGGATCTTGTCCTGGACCTGCAGCGCCTTCTGGGCCTCCGCGACGGACATGCCGGGCTCGACCGCGGAGGGCATGTAGAGGATCGTCCCCTCCCGCAGCGGCGGCATGAACTCGGAGCCGAGCGACAGGTACACCGGGATCGTGGTGAGGACGAGGGCGATGCTCGCCGCGATGGTCGCCTTCGGGTGGCGGAGCACGAACCGGCAGGGCGGCTCGTAGAGCCGGTGGAGGAGCTTCGAGATCGGGTGCGCCTCCTCCGAGTAGTACTTCCCGACCAGCGCCTGGTTCGCGATCCAGGCGAGCCAGCGCGGCCGGAACCTGAACTCGTCGATGCGCGCGAACAGCATCCGCATCGCGGGGTCGAGCGTGATGGCGAGGAACGCCGCGATCGCCATCGCCAGGTTCTTCGAGTAGGCGAGCGGGCGGAAGAGCCGGCCCTCCTGGTCCACCAGCGTGAACACGGGCATGAACGCGACCGCGATCACGAGGAGCGAGAAGAAGACGCCTGGCCCCACCTCGAGGAGCGCCTCGAGCCGGACGTGGTGGAAGTCGCCCTTCTTCCCGTCCTTCACCCAGTGGTGGATCTTGTTGTAGGCGTTCTCCACCTCGACGATGGCGCCGTCCACGAGCACGCCGATGGAGATGGCGATGCCCGCGAGCGACATCAGGTTCGCGTTGAGGCCCATCGCGTACATGGGGATGAACGCGAGCGCGACGGACACCGGGATGGTGACGATGGGGATGATGGCGGAGGGGACGTGCCAGAGGAAGATGAGGATGATGATCGAGACGATGACGATCTCCTCGACGAGCTTCCCCTTCACCGTCTCGATGGCGTGGTCGATGAGCTCCGACCGGTCGTAGGTCGTCACCACCTCGACGCCCTTCGGCAGCGAGGGCTTCACCTCCTCGAGCTTCTTCTCGATGCGCTTGATGACGTTGAGCGCGTTCTCGCCCTGGCGCATCACCACGATGCCGCCGACGACGTCGCCCTCGCCGTCGAGGTCGGCCACGCCGCGGCGCATCTCGGGCCCGAGCGCGACCGTGGCGACGTCCTTCACGAGCACGGGCGTGCCGCCCTCCGAGCGCAAGACGAGGCTCTCGAGGTCCGAGATGTTCTTCACGTAGCCGCGGCCGCGGACCATGTACTCGCGGCCGCTGAACTCGACGAGGCGCCCCCCCACGTCGTTGTTGCCCTTGCGGACCGCGTTGATCACCGCCTCGAGCGGCAGCTTGTACGAGGCGAGGGCGTTCGGGTTCACGGTGATCTGGTACTGGCGGACCTGTCCGCCCACCGTCGCGACCTCGGAGACGCCGGGGACGCTCTGGACGGAGTAGCGCAGGAACCAGTCCTGGAACGAGCGCAGCTCGTCCGACGAGTGCTGTCCGCTGCGGTCGACGAGCGCGTACTGGTACACCCAGCCGACGCTCGACGCGTCGGGGCCGAGCTCCACCTTCACGTCCTGCGGGAGCTGGGAGGTGATCTTCGACAGGTACTCGAGGACGCGCGTTCGCGCCCAGTACATGTCGGTCCCGTCCTCGAAGATGACGTAGACGTAGCTGAACCCGAAGTCCGAGAAGCCGCGGATCGCCTTCACCTTCGGCGCGCCGAGGAGCGCGGTGGTGATGGGATAGGTGACCTGGTCCTCGATGATGTCCGGGCTCCGGTCCCAGCGCGAGTAGACGATCACCTGGGTGTCGGAGAGATCCGGCAGCGCGTCGAGCGGGATGTTCCGCATCGCCCAGACCGAGCCCATGAGGGCGACGATCGTGGCGGCGATGACGAGGTACCGGTTCTCCGCCGAGAAGCGGATGATTCGCTTGATCATGGGGCGCTACCGTCCGTGTCCCGCGTGCGGGTTCGCGGCGGGCGCCGCGGGTTCGGCGGCGGCCGGCGCCGGGCTGGAGGGGGGCGGCGCGGCCGTGGCGCCGCCGTGGCCCGCGTGCCCGGCGCTCGCGGGCGCGGCCGCGTCCGGGGACGCGAGGGCCGCGAGCGACGCGCGCAGGCGGGACTCCGAGTCGACGAGGAAGTTGGCGCGGGTCACGACCCCCTCGCCCGCCTCGACCCCGGAGACCACCTCGACGAACGCGGCGTCGCCGTCGCCGAGCTGCACCTCGCGCGGCTGGAACTTGCCGTCCCCGCGCGCGACGAAGACGACGCTCTTCGTCCCCGAGTGGATGACGGCGTCCGCGGGGATCCGCACGCCCTCGCGGCTCGTCCCCTGGAACACCACCTCCCCGAACATCTCCGGCTTGAGCTCGCCCTTGGGGTTCGGGACCTCCACCCGCACCTTCGCCGTGCGGCTCTTCGGATCGAGGAGCGGGTCGATGAACGCCACGCGCCCGTTGAAGGTGCGGTTCGGGAACGCCTTCAACGCGAGCGTGGCGGGCGTGCCGACCTTCACGTGCCGGAGGTCGGACTCGTACGCGTCGGCGAGCACCCACACGCGCGAGAGATCCACGATCTCGAAGGGCATGTCGCCCGCGTTCACCCGCATCCCCGGGACCACGTCCTTCTTGGTCAGGACGCCCCCGGCCGGCGAGTAGAACGTGAGGGTGCGCGTGGCTTCGCCGGTGCGCTCGATGCGGGCGATCTCCGAGCGCGGCACGTCCCACAGCTCGAGCTTGCGGCGCGCGGCGGCGACGAGGGCGTCGCCGTCCGTGCTCATGCCGCCCGACGCCGCGAGCCGCTTCCGCGTGTCGAGCGCGAGGAGGTACTCCTGCTGCGCGGCGAGGAGCTCGGGGCTGTAGATCGAGTAGAGGGGCTCCCCCGCCTTCACGGGGCGCCCGATGAAGTCCGCGTAGACCTTCTCCATGAAGCCGGAGAACTTCACGTTCACGTGGTGCACGCGGGTCTCGTCGACCGCCACCCGGCCGCTCGTGCGCCACGACCCGCCCACGGCTCCGCGCTCGGCGTGCGCCACCCTGAGCCCGATGAGCTGCTGGCGCGCGGCGTCGATGGTGACCGCCGAGAGCCCCTCGGGTGCGGGCTCGTCCGGCTCACCGGCGCCGGCGCCGGTCCCCTCCACCTTCACGAGCTTCATGCCGCAGATCGGGCAGTCGCCGGGGTGGTCCTGGACGATGCTCGGGTGCATGGGGCACTGCCACTGGTCCTTCTGCGGGGCGGTGGGCGCGCTGCTCTTCGGCGCGGCGCCGGCCCCGGCCGCCTCGACCTTGACGAGCTTCATGCCGCAGATCGGGCAGTCGCCGGGGTGGTCCTGGACGATGCTCGGGTGCATGGGGCACTGCCACTGCTCCTTCGCCGCCGTGGCCGCGCCGGCGTGGGCGTGGCCGTCGCCGGTCCCGCGCGTCGCCACGAAGAAGCCGGCGCCGCCGGCGACCGCCGCGGTGGCGAGGACGGCGAGCACGAGCGCAGGCAGGCCGAAGGTGCGGCGGTGAGCGGGGCTCGGGTGGTTCGTCTCGGTGTTCATCGTTTCTCCGTGTCTCACATCCCTGAGGTCATCGAGCCGGACGAGGAGGCCGCCGCCGCGGAGGGCGCGGCCGCCGCGCTCGCCACCCCCGCGCCTCCGCCGCCCGCGGCGCCCGCCCCGGGCACCCCGCCCGTCGCCATCGCTCCGCCGGCGCCCGGGGCGCCCACCGGATCCAGGCTCACCTCCGCCTCGCCGATGGCGATCCGCTGCGCTTCGGCGACCGCCCCGAGGAACCCGTCCTCGTCCGCGACGTAGCCGGCGTTCGCCTCGAGCACGGAGGCGAAGGTGACCTTGCCGACGCGGTACTGCGCGAGCGTGCTCTCGGCGGTCGCGCGCGACTGGACGAGCAGGCCCTCGCGGAAGAGGCGGGCGGTGTCCGCGACCGCCGCGTAGGCCGTGCGGCGCTCGGCGACGCGCAGCCGGAGGACCTGCTCGATCGCCTGGGCGGCGCTCGCGCCGGCCTCGGCCCGCGCCGCGCTCTCGGCGACCGCGCGGTTCTGCTTCCGGTGCGACCACACCGGCAACCCGATGGAGACGCTCGCCAGCCACATCGGCTCGAGCTGCCCGCGCGGCATGACGCCGGCGTTCACGCTCAGATCGGGGAACCGCTCGCGCCGCGCGAGCGCGACGGACTTCTCCGCCCGCGCCGACCCGAGCCTCGCCTGGGCCAGCTCCGGGCTGCGCGCGAGCGCGTCCGCGAGCGCGGCGTCGACGGCAGGGAGCTCCGGGAGCGTGAGGTCGCGCACGCTCGTCGAGGTCGGGATGGGCTCGTCGACGGGGCTGCCGCGCAGCCGGTTCAACGTCTGGACCGCGGTCCGCTCCTGCGCCTCGAGGCCGAAGCGCCGCTGGCGCAGCCGGTTCAGCTCGAGCTGGGCGCGGAGCACGTCGGACTGGGCGCCCTCGCCGGACTCGTAGCGCGACCGCGCGAAGCCGGCCGACGTGGTCCAGATCCCCTCGAGGCGCGCGAGCAGGTCCAGCCGATCCCGCGCGAGCAGGAGGTCGAGGTAGGCGCGGCGGACGTCGGCCTCCGTCGTCAGGCGGGCGCGGGAGAGCGAGGCGCCGGCCTCGTCGGCGGCGAGGCGCGCGACGTCGGTGCGCAGGCCGCGCTTGCCGGGCCAGGGGAGGCCCTGGCTCACCATCACCTGGTAGAAGCTCGTCTCCATCTTCCCGACCATGATCTCGCCGAAGCCGTCGTTCTGGATCCCGAGGGTCAGCACGGGATCGGGCAGCGCGCCGGCCTGGGGGATGCGCTCTCGCTCGGCGCGCGCGGCGGCGTCGGCCTGGCGGAGCTCGGGGCGAGCCGCGAGGCTCTGCTCGAGGAGGCCCGCGAGCACCGGATCGCTCGGGAGCACGAGGCCTGCGCCCGCCCCGGCCGGCGCGTCCGCGCGCGCCTGAGGCGCGAGGAGGAGCAGGGCGGCCATCGCTCGCACGAGAAGTCGTCGCGGGTGGCCCGTCGGATCGTGTGGTTGCATGGTCGCTGCCCCCTTTAGCACCTGGCATGCCATGGCCGGCCGAGCGCGGATCGCGCGAAACGGCGGCCCTCCGCGCGGCCGGAGGCGCCCCGGGGCCGGTCGCCCCGGCCAGCGCGGCCACACCGTAACCCGGCGGATCACGCCTCGGAGGTCGGGCCGACGGCCGGCGTGAGGCCCCTCACCCCGGCTGTCTCGGTGTCGCGACCGCAAGCTCCGCGTGGCTCGGCCGCCCGGGGGAATCCACCGGGAGTGGCGCCGTGTCGCCCGCTTGATGCAGGAAAGAGATCGGGATCGCCCTGGTGTACCGGTAGGAGCGGCGCGGGGTGAGGCGGAGCGGCGGGGAGGCGATCGCGCCGGAACAGGAGGAAGTCATGAGACTCGTGGCAGTGATGCTGGCAGGGCTCCTGGCAGCCCTGATCTCGACGAGCGTGGGGCTTGCGGCCGACCCCACGCGCGAGGACCGCATGATGAAGTTGCCGGAGACGCCGGCCGATCACGCGGCGCTCGCGAAGATCTACGACGAGAACGCGGCGGAGTGGCGGAAGGAAGCCGACATCCACCGGAAGATGGCGGCGGAGTACAAGAAGTCTCGGGGCGATCCCAAGGACGTCGCGACGATGGAGAAGCACTGCGCGCAGCTCGCCAAGGACGCGGACAAGCTGGCGGCGGACGCGAAGACGATGGCCGATTACCACCGGCTGCGCGGCAAGGAAGCGAAGTAGGCGGCGCTCGCGGCCGGCGAGGAGGTCGGGCCGCGGCAGCTCGGAGAGAAGACGACGGCCCGGCGCGAGACCTCCGCGCCGGGCCGATCGGAGCGTTACGGGACGAAGACCACGCCGCTGACGTGGTCCATGCCGCACGCGAAGCGGATCTCGCCCGACTTCGCCGGCACGAGCTCGACCGTGACCGCCTTGTCGAGCGGCAGCGGCTGGTTGATGCCGTGGTCCTTGATGACGATCTCCTTCGCGCACGTGCTGTTCGTCTTGCGCGTCACGACGAGGCGCAGCTTCTCGCCCTTCTTCGCCTTCACCTTCGACGGCTCGAAGCCGTTGTCCGTGACGGTGAGGTTCACCGTGCGGACGCCGTTCGCGACCGTGCCCTCGGCGATGCCCTGCGCCGCGCTCGCGGGCGCCGCGCCTTCGTGCATGGAGCCGTGCATGGAGCCGTGATCGTGCTGGGCGAGCGCCGGCGCCGCCGCGAAGGCGAACGCGGCCGCGACGGGCAGGAGGAAGGACTTGGTGGTCATCGGGGACTTCTCCAGTCGGATGTGCGTTCGCCTGGGCGGACGCGGTTCGGAGGGGCTGATAGCAGGAGGCGTGCCGACCAAATTCGCGCGAACGGGCCCGTATTCCCCGGGCGGCGGCCGCAGCGGAGGGGAGCGGCCGGCCACACTGTGACCGGCGCGGTCACGCAGGAGGGCAGGATGGGGAAGGGAAGCGATCCTCAGCCGAGCACCACCGACCGCATCGACAGCGACGCCATGTCGAACCCCACGATGGGGAAGCGCACCGGCTCCCCGGGGTCGCTCGCGCCGACCGCGTACAGGAGCGGGAGGTAGTGGTCGGGGGTGGGATGCGCCGCCTGCCCGAGGTCGCTCTCGAGCAGGCCGGCGAGGGCCGTCCGATCGTGGCGCGACACGGCGTCCGCGACCTCGGCGTCGAACGCGCGCGCCCAGTCCGGCGTCGTCGTGTCTCCGCGGGACCACGCCGAGAACGCGTGACGCAGGTTGTGGACGACGTTGCCGCTGCCCATGACGAGCACCCCCTCGTCGCGAAGCGGCGCGAGGGCGCGTCCGATGGCGAGGTGCTCGTTCGGAGCGAGCCGGCCGTCGACGCTGAGCTGGACGACGGGGAGGTCCGCCTCGGGCCGGAGGTGCACGAGCACGCTCCAGGTCCCGTGATCGAGCCCCCACTCCAGGCTCGGCGACGACCGCCGCTCGCCCACGAGCCCGACCACGTGCCGCGCCAGCGCGACGTCGCCGGGCGCCGGGTAGCGGACGCGGTAGAGCTCCTCGGGGAAGCCGCCGAAGTCGTGGAGGGTCTCGGGGCGGTCGTTCGCGGTGGTGTAGGTGCCGTCCACGTACCAGTGCGCGGAGATCGAGAGGATCGCCTTCGGCCGGGGGAGCTCCGCTGCGAGCGCCCGGAAGCCGCGGCTCCACGCGTTGTCCTCGATCGCGTTCATGGGATTGCCGTGGCCCACGAAGAGGACGGGCATGCGCCCGGTCGCATGGTGGGTGGGGTCGTGCATGGCTCTCGAGCCTTTCATCTAGCCGCGCGCCGGGGGCCCGCGCTCCCTGCCCGGCGCGCGAGCTCCGCGGCGAGCTCCGCCAGGCGCGCGCACCCGAGCGTCTCCTGCAGGGCGGGGAAGAGCGTCCGCTCCTCGAAGGCGGCGTGCTCCTCGAGCTTGCGCGCGAGGCTCGCGGCGACCGCCCCTCGCGCCGGCCCGGCCGCCGCGCGCAGCTCGCGCGCGAGACGGCGCAGCACCACGTGGTCGCCGAGCGTGAACACGATGACGGCGTCCGCCTCGGAGACGCGCCGCGCCAGCTCGGGCAGGAGCACGTCCTCCTCGCCGCGGCAGTGCGGCAGGATCTCCGCGTCCCACAGGTCGAGGAGCCGCTCGGCGCTCCTCGTCGCGTCGGCCGCGCCCAGGTCCGCGATCTTGGCGAGCCAGCGGGCGTGCTCGCCGGCGAGGCGGCGCAGCTCGGGGCAGAGCGTCACGACGCTAGCCGACCTTCGCAGCGGCCTGCTTGACGGCCTGCAGCTCGATCTCGACGTCCACGCGATCCGCGACGAGGACGCCGCCGGTCTCGAGGGCCTGGTTCCACGTGAGGCCGAAGTCCTTGCGGTTGAGGGAGGTGGTCGCGGTGAAGCCGCTCCGCTCGTTGCCCCACGGATCCTTGCCGCGGCCGCCGTACTCCACGTCGAGGACGACCTCGCGCGTGGTGTCGCGGATCGTGAGGTCGCCCGTGACGCGCAGCCGCTCCGGCGAGAGCACCTCGACGCGGCGGCTCCGGTACTTCAGCGCGGGGTGCTTCTGCGCGTCGAGGAAGTCCCCGGAGCGCAGGTGGGTGTCGCGGTCGGCGACGCCGGTGTCGATGCTCGCCGCCTCGATCTCGGCCTCGACCGTCGAGCGGGAGAGGTCCGCGGGGTCGAGCGCGAGCCTCGCGTTCCAGCGCGTGAACTTGCCGCGCACCTTGGAGATCACCATGTGCCGGACCGTGAAGTGGATGCCCGAGTGCGCGCCGTCGACCTGCCAGTTCTCCTGAGCCATCTTTTCTCCTGTCGCCCTTCCGGGCTCGTTGTCCGGGGATAGGAGATTGCACCTGGCGGGCCCACGGCCCCGGGGCAGTAAACTGTCGGAAACACTGGCGATCACGGAAGGGCCGGGATCGTGAACCGGCTCAGAATGATACGATCCGGCTCACTTCGATCAGGGCGGGAGACGGCCGATGCGCGCGATGGACCTCGATCTCAGGGAGCTGCTCACCTTCGATCCCGCGGGAGGGATCATCCGGTTCGCCGGGCAGCGCGCGCTCCTGCTCGACGCGGTGGCGCTCGGCATCCTGCGCAAGGAGCTCATCGACACCCTCGGCCTCACCGCGGCGCGCGGCATCCTCACGCGCTTCGGCTACGCCCACGGCTGGCGCACGGCGGAGAGCCTGCGCTCGGAGTTCCCGTGGGAGAGCGAGCGCGAGTGGCAGATCGCCGGCGGGCGGCTCCACATGCTGCAGGGGCTCGTGGTGATCGAGCAGCCGGTCCGATCCGCCTCCGACGGCCCCGCGCCCTTCGCAGAGGCGATCTGGCACGAGTCGTACGAGGCGGAGCAGCACCTCCTCCACCTCGGCCAGGCCGACGCGCCCGTCTGCTGGACGCTCGCCGGGTTCGCGAGCGGCTACCTCTCGTTCGCGAACGGCCGCGCGATCTACTGCGTCGAGGATCGCTGCCGCGGCGCGGGGGCGCCGGCCTGCCACCTCGTCGGCCGCTCGCGCGAGGAGTGGGGAGCGGCGATCGAGCCCGACCTCGAGTTCTACGACAAGGCGTCGGTGGACCGCGCGCTCGAGGGCGTCAGCGCCGCGCTGCGCAGCGCCGAGCGGCGGCTGCGCGCCCGCCGGCAGGAGCTCTCGCGCCTCGCCCCGGGCGCGGAGGAGCGCTCCGGCCTCGTCGTGCGGAGCGAGGCCATGCACCGCGTCCTCGACCTCGCGCTGCGCGTGGCGAAGGTCGAGTCCACCGCGCTCATCACGGGCGAGAGCGGGGTGGGCAAGGAGCGGATCGCCCGGCTCATCCACGAGGAGTCGCCCCGGGCCGGCCGCCCCTTCGTGGCGGTGAACTGCGGCGCGGTCACCGAGACCCTGCTCGAGAGCGAGCTGTTCGGCCACGCCCGGGGCGCCTTCACGGGCGCGGACCGCGATCGCGCGGGGCTCTTCGAGGCGGCGAACGGCGGGACGCTCTTCCTCGACGAGATCGGGGAGGTCTCGCCGGGCATGCAGGTGAAGCTGCTGCGGGCCCTGCAGGAGAGGGAGATCCGGCGCGTGGGAGAGACCCGCTCGCGCGCGGTGGACGCGCGGGTCGTGGCGGCCACGAACCGCAACCTCGCCGACGAGGTGGCGGCCGGCCGGTTCCGCCAGGACCTCTTCTACCGGCTGCGCGTGATCGAGCTGCGAGTGCCGCCGCTGCGCGAGCGGCCGGAGGACGTCCTGCCGCTCGCGCGGGTGTTCCTCGCGGAGACCGCGCGTCGCATGAAGCGGAGGCTCACCGGGTTCACGCCGCGCGCCGCCGATCAGCTCCTCCGCCACGACTGGCCCGGGAACGTCCGGGAGGTCCAGAACGCGATCGAGCACGCGGTCGCGCTCAGCGGGGGCAGCCGCGTGGACGTCGAGGATCTCCCGGAGGAGCTGCGGGCGGCGATGCCGCGGCCGAGGCCGGCGGGACGAACGCGCCCGCTCGAGGACGTCGAGCGCGAGTACATCCTCGCGGCGGTGGAGGGGGCGGGCGGGAACCGGACGCGCGCCGCCGCGGAGCTCGGGATCGGGCTCGCCACGCTCAAGCGGAAGCTGAAGCAGTACGGGGCGGAGGGCTCGGCGTCGCGGGGCGCGGAGGTCAGCCCTGCCGGCTCGCCGCCTCGGGCGTCACGCTGATCACCACGCAGGGCGCGAGCCGGACCACCTTCTCGGCGACGGAGCCGAGGATCGCGTGCTTCAGGCCGGACCGCGCGTGCGTCGCGATCACGATCGCGTCGAACGCGGCGCGGCGGGCGAGCTCCGTGATCTCCACGGCCGGCTCGCCCACCGAGGTGACCGCCTCGACCCGCCGTACGCCGAGCTCCTCGGCGGCGGTCTTCCACGCCTCGAGCGGCCGGTCGGCGGGCGCAGAGAGGTCGTGCGCGAGCTCGCCGGTGGGCTCGAGCATCCCCTCGGGGATCGACGAGCCCGGAACGTTGCGCACGTGGAGCAGCGTCAGCTCCGCGCCCAGCTCGCGCGCGAACGCCGAGGCGACGCGCAGCGCGGACTCCGAGGTCGGCGAGAAGTCCACCGGGCAGAGCAGCCTCTTCCAGCCCAGATCCGGCATGTTCGCCTCCGTTCCTGTGCACCCGGGGTGTAGTACGCCGGCGCTCCGCGCGCGCCGCCGGGTCGGGGCGCTCCCCGACGTGGCTCCTCAGCGGGCCGCCGACCGGCCGGCCTCCGCGGTCGCGGTGCGGCGGGCCGCCCGGGCGATCGCCGCGAGCGCCAGCCCCTCGAAGAGGAGGTGGCTGGCGAGGTGGCTCGTCAGGTCCGCGTGATCGAGCGGCGGACAGACCTCCACCACGTCCATGCCGACGAGGCGCAGCCCCGCGAGCGCGCGGAGCAGCCCCAGGGCCTCGCGCGAGGACAGCCCACCGGGTACCGGCGTGCCGGTGCCGGGGGCGAACGCGGGATCGACCGCGTCGACGTCGAAGGACACATAGGCTGGCCGCTCCCCGATCGCGAGGCGGAGCTCCTCGGCGAGCCGGCGGACGCCACGCTCGGAGATCACCTCCACGGGGTGGAGGCGCGCGCCGCGCGAGCGCCCGGGGTGTGCATCCTCCGCGCCGCCCCAGCTCCCCCGGATCCCGATCTGGTGGAGCTGCCCCTCCGCCACGAGCCCCTCGTCGAGCGCGTGTCGGAACGGCGTCCCGTGGTGGAAGCGCTCGCCCCAGGTCTCGGGCCCGGAGGTGTCGAGGTGCGCGTCGACGTGGACCACCGCCACGGGACCGTGGCGCGCGGCGACGGCGCGCAGGGCGGGGAGGGCGATGGAGTGATCTCCGCCCACGAGGAACGGCACGCAGCCCGCCGCGAGCACGCCCGCGACGGAGGCCTGCACCGCCTCGCGCATCGCCGCCGCGTCGAACGGCGGGAACACCACGTTGCCGCCGTCCACCGCGGGGAGCGCGTCGAACACCTGCAGCTCGTGGCCGGGGTGGTATCCCTGGACGAGCGCGCTCACGCGCCGCACCGCGAAGGGGGCGAGCCGCGCGCCGGGCTGGTAGGTGGTGCCGCCGTCGAACGAGACGCCGAGGAGGACCGCCGCCGTCCCCGGCGGGACCTTCGCGGCGGAAGCGGTGGGCAGCCGGAAGAACGGGATCTGCCCGCCGCTCAGGTACTCGAACGCGGATGCCTGTGGCATCAGGGCTCCTTCAGGAGACGTACGACCTCCGCATGGACCGCCTGCGCGAGGTCCCGGGCGCGATCGCCGGAGGTGGGGAGGATCGACGTGCCGAGTCGGACGACGGCGCGCGCGCGGCGGCGCGACGCGACCGTCAGGTAGTGCGGGAGGAACGTGGCGTCTCCGACCCACGCCAGGCTGGGGGGATCGTAGGCGAGCGCCACGGGGACGACGGGCACGCGGGCGCGAAGGGCGAGCCCGAACATCCCCGGCCGGAACGGCAGCACGTCCGTGCCGTCCGTCGTCGTGCCCTCGGGGAAGTTGAGCACGCTCACCCCGTGCGCGAGCGTCTCCGCCGCGGTGACGAGGGCGCGCGCGCCGCTCGCCGGATCGCTCCGGCAGACGAAGACCACCCCGAGCTCGCGCGCGATCGTGCCGATCACCGGCCAGCTCGCGACGTCGAGCTTGGAGACGGGCGCGCAGGGCAGCAGGCTCGCGACCACCAGCGGATCGAGCCAGCTCACGTGGTTCGCGGCGAGGATCACCGGCCCGAACGGCAGCGGACCGTCCGCCTCCACCTCGATGCCGTGGAGGTCGAGCACGCGGCGCGCCGCGTCCCGGAGGACGAGCGCGCGCTCTCGGGCGCCGTCCTGCGATGCGACGCTCGGGAGCCCGCGGACCCGGCCGGCCGTCTCGAGGGTGGTGAGGCCGAGCCCGGCGAGGCGCGCCCCCGCGCGCGCGACGCGCCGGGAGGCGGGGTCCCGGGCGGCGGGAGCGAGCCGGACGAGCTCGCTCATGCCGCCCCCGCGATCACCGCCTGGCGCTCCACGATCCCGAGCCTGCGCATGCGCGTCTCGAGGCGCTCGAACGCGGCCCGCTCGATGCGCGACACGATCCGCCGGTCGCCCGGTCCGTAGAAGTCCTCCCGGATCTCGACGTCGCGGGCGCCCAGCGCGGCGTGGAGCGCGCGCGCGGCGACGTTGTCCTCCTTCACCGTGAACCAGCACGCGTCGACGCGCGTCCCCAGCTCGGCGACGAGCGCGCGGAGGAGCTGGACGGCGACGCGAGACCCCTGCAGGTCGGGGGCGATCGCCAGGGTCGTGCAGTACGCCTCGCGCCCGCGCACGAAGCAGAGGACGTAGCCGACCGCGCGCCCCTTCTCCTCGGCGACGAAGCAGGTGTCCGCGAAGAACTCGCAGCAGAGCCGCACGTAGTACGGCCCGAGCACCGACTCGCCGTGCCCGCCGAAGACCTCCTCCTCGAGGCGCATCAGCTCGGCGAAGTCGTGGGACCGCAGGGGTCGGATACGGCGTTCGGTCATGGAGATCCTCCAGGGGGGGAGCGCGAACGGTAGGCGGGCTCCGTGAAAAGAGCGGGACGGGCACGCGACGGGGACGTGAACCCGTCCGCGGCGCGCGAATTCACGAGGGCGTGATCGTCCCGCCACCGGCGCGTCACCTGCGCGGAGTGAGCTGCCGGGGCAGGAGGACCGGTGGAGCGAACGCTCGCGCACATCTCGGATCTGCACCTCGGCCGCGACCGGCGGACGGACGCGAACGTGGCCCGGCTGGCGGTGGCCCTCCGCGAGGCCGAGGTGGACGCGGTGCTCGTGACGGGCGACGTCACCCACCGTGGACGCCGCGCCGAGCTGGCCGCCTTCGAGGCGATCTTCGCGCCGCTCCGCGACCGGACCGTCGTCGTGCCGGGCAACCACGACCGGCTCGGCGAGGACGTCGCGCGCCGCCTCATGCCGCCCGTCAGGGTGGCCGTCGAGGCGCGGCCCGGGCTGCACGTGGTCCGGCTCGACTCCACGGCCCCCCACAACCGGGCGCTCCTCTCGGCTCATGGCGAGCTCTCGGACGGCGACATCGCCGCGGTCGATTCCGCGGTGCGTGCGGCGCCGCCGGGCACGCTCGTCGCCCTCATGCTGCACCACCACCTGCTCCCGCTCCCGGAGGATCACCTCTCGGAGCGGCTCGCGAGCTGGCTCGGCTGGCCCAACGCGGCGGAGCTCGCCCGCGGGCGGGACCTGCTCGAGGCGCTCGCCGGCCGCTGCGATCTCGTCGCCCACGGTCACCGGCACGCGGCGTCCTCCGTCGTGCTGCCGTCCCGCGCCGGTCGGCCGCTCCACGTCATGAACGCGGGGAGCACGCCCGAGCTCTGCTCCTGCCGCGTGCTCGTCCACGCGCACGGCCGGATCGTCGCCGAGCGCCGGCTCGAGCTCGACCGCCCGAGCGCGGCGCCGGCCGCCCGGCCGCTGCCGGCCGCTGCCTGATGGCGCTGGCGCTGCCCGCGCGCGACGGGCACGCCCAGGCGAGCAACGCTGAACCGTCACCTGCCCGTCGCGGCGGAGCCACGCCGGCCGTCCAGGATCTTCCGGTGCGACGCCCGCGCGCGGCGTTCGCGGAACGGGAGACCTCCTTGCCGAGCCATCCGACCCTCGCTCTCTTCGCGGCCGCGGCGGTGGGCCTCGTCTTCCTCTCGGTGCAGTGCGTGGCCCTGCGGCGGCACCTGCGGGAGCCGGCCCGGACGCCGCGCCACACCCCGCCGATCTCCATCCTGAAGCCGCTCTGCGGGCTCGACGACGGCCTCGCCGCGAACCTCGCCTCGTTCGCCGCGCTCGACTACCCGGACTACGAGGTGCTCCTCGGCCTCCGGAGCGTCGAGGACCTCGCCCTCGGGCCCGCGCGCGAGGCGGCGCAGCGCTTCCCGGGCCGCTTCCGGATCGTCTTCCAGCGCGGTGAGCCGGGCCTGAACCCCAAGGTGAACCAGCTCGTCACGCTCGCGCGGGCCGCGCGGCACGGCGTGCTCGTGGTGTCCGACTCCAACGTGCGCGTCGAGCCCGGCTACCTCGCCGGCATCGCGGCCCTGCTCGAGGACGAGGCCGTCGGGCTCGTGACGCACCCCATCGCCGGCGTGGGCGAGGCGCGCGTCGGCTCGCTCCTCGATCACCTGCACCTCGCCGGCTCGGTCGCGCCGGGGGTGGTGGCCGCGAAGCGGCTCGTCGGTCGCGACATCGTGGTGGGGAAGTCGATGGCGTTCAGGCGGCGCGACCTCGAGGCGCTCGGGGGCTTCGAGGCGGTGAAGGACGTCCTCGCCGAGGACTACGTGCTCGGGCTCCTCGTGGGCCGCGCGCTCGGGAAGCGCGTCGCCGTCGGGCAGCGGCCGATCCAGAACGTGAGCGAGCGCCGGACGGTCCGGGACTTCGCGGCGCGCTACGCACGGTGGAGCGTGCTCCAGCGGCAGGCAGTGGGACCGTTCGTGTACTCCGCGCAGGCGCTCCTGAACCCGGTGCTGCTCGCCTCGGCGGCCGCCCTGCTCGAGCGCACGCCGGCCTCGCTCGGGCTCCTCGCGACGACCTGCGCGGCGAAGGCCGCGCTCGACGGGGCGTCGGCGCGGGCGCTCAGGCCGTGCGGCTTCCGGGTGCGCGAGCTCGCGCTCGTCCCGGCGAAGGACCTCGTCATCGGTGGGGCCTGGATGTGGGGACTCCTCCGCCGCGACGTGGCCTGGCGGGGCACGCGCCTCGTCGTGCGGCGCGGCACCCGCATCGAGCCCGCGACCCTCGCCGCGGTCGAGTGCGAGACGGCGGTGCGCGCGTGAGCCTCGCCTCCTCGCAGCCGCTGAGCCTGGGCGCCGCGGGTCGCCCGCCGGAGCGCGCCGACGGGACCCCCGACGCCGAGCGCGACGGGTCGCCGCCGTCACTCGGTCGGCTCCTCACCGGGGACGCGTGGGTCGCGCCCGAGGAGCGGGTGCAGGACGTGGCGCAGCTCTTCTTCGGACGGCCGGAGCTGGAGGCCGTCGCCCTCGTCGCCGACGAGCGCCCCGTGGGGCTCCTCACGCGCGGCCGGCTCCTCGTGAAGCTCGCGCGCAACTTCGGCCACGAGCTGTACGCGAAGAAGCCGGTGACCCGCATCGCCGACCTCGCCCCGCTCGTGCTGCCCCACGACGTCCCGCTCGCCACCGCGGTCGAGCGCGCGCTCGAGCGCGACGCGGCGTCGGTCTACGACGAGGTGATCGTCGTGGACGCGCTGGGCCGGTACCTCGGGTACTCCTCCGTTCGCGAGCTGGTGCAGGAGCAGGGCGCGGCCCTCGAGCGCACCGCGCTCGAGCGCGAGGCGGCGGTGGCGCGCGCGAGCGATCTCGAGAAGGTGGATGAGCTCCGGTCCCGGTTCCTCGCCCACGCCACCCACGAGCTCCGGTCGCCGGTGAACGCCATCGTGGCGCTCGCGGAGCTGGTGCGGATGGCCTGCGAGCGGGAGAACCTCGAGCAGGTGCGGGCGAAGCTGCCGATGCTGCTCCGCGCGGCCGCCACGCTCCGCGGCACCGTCAACAACATCCTCGACCTCTCGAAGGTGGAGGCGGGGCGGATGGACGTGTCGATCGGCCCGGTGGACCTCGCCGAGCTCGTGGCGGAGGTGGCGGCCACGGCGCGGCTGCTCCTGGGCGAGAAGCCGGTGAGGGTGGAGGTCGAGGCCGCCGGGGCGCCCGTCGTCGCCTCGGACGCGCAGAAGGTCCGCCAGATCCTCGTGAACCTCGTGTCGAACGCGGCGAAGTTCACCGACCGCGGCGCGATCCGCGTGAGGGTCGGGAGGGGGGAGGGGGGCGGCGCCGCGGTGTCCGTCGCCGACACCGGGTGCGGCATCGCCGAGGCGGATCTCCCGCGCCTGTTCGTCCCGTTCGGCCAGCTCGAGGACGCGGCCACGAAGTCGCACCCGGGGACGGGGCTCGGCCTCGTCATCACCCGCTCCCTCGCGGAGCTCCTCGGCGGCCGGGTCGAGGTCGCGAGCCGGCGAGGCGAGGGCAGCACGTTCACCGTTCACCTGCCGGGCACCCCGCCCCCGAGGAGAGCGCCATGAGCCGAGCCAGGATCCTCGTCGTGGACGACGACGAGATGCACCTCGTCTGCACGAAGGAGCTGCTGGAGGCGGAGGGCTACGAGGTCCTCGTCCACGTGGGCGCGTTCGGCGCCACGCAGCAGGTGCTCCTGAACGCGCCCGACCTGGTCCTCGTGGACGTGAACATGCCGGCGCTCTCCGGCGAGGGGCTCGTGGCGGTCCTCCGGGGGCGGGAGAAGACGCGCGGCGTGCGCATCCTCCTCCACTCGTCCAACGACGAGCAGGCGCTCAGGAAGGTCGCGGCGAGGCTCGCGATCGACGGCTGGGTGCCGAAGGGCGATCCGGGAGAGCTGCGTCGCAGGGTCGCCGACGTGCTGCGCTCCGGCCAGGCAAGACCACGCTGATCGACCGCGCCTCGGCGACGGGGCTCTTCCGGGGGTCACGCCTTGACGCGTTCGCGCGGGGGCGCTCAACTCCGGGTCCATGACCTTCGCAGTCGCGGCCGACGCGTACGACCGGTACATCGGGCGTTACTCGCGCGAGCTCGCGCCGCGCTTCCTCGACTTCGCGGGCGTGCAGGCGGGGCCGGTGCTCGACGTGGGGTGCGGGCCGGGCGGGCTCACCGCCGTGATGGCGCAGCGCTTCGGGGCGGTGAAGGTCGCGGCGGTCGATCTCTCCGAGTCGTTCGTCGCCGCGTGCCGCACGCGCGTCCCGGGCGCCTACGTCCGCCTCGCGTCCGCCGAGGCGCTCCCCTTCGCCGACGGCACGTTCGAGGCGGCCCTGTCGCAGCTCGTGCTGACCTTCGTCAAGGAGCCGGACCGGATGGCGGCCGAGCTGCGCCGGGTGGTCCGTCCCGGCGGCGTCGCGGCGGCCTGTACGTTCCAGGCGGAGGGCTTCGCCCTCGTCCGGACGTTCTGGGAGGCCGCGAGGCGCTTCGACCCGAACGCACCCGACGACGCCCGGCTCCCCTTCCGCCGCATGCCGGAGCTCGTCGCGCTGTGGGAGCGCGCCGGCCTCCGCGACGTCACGACCGGCCACATCGATCTCGAGGAGCGCTACGCCGACTTCGACGATCTCTGGGCGCCGTTCGCCTTCGGGATCGGGCCGGCCGGCGGCTACCTCGTGGCCCAGCGCGAGGAGCGGCGCGCCGCGATCCGCGAGGCGTACCGCGAGCTCCTCGGCGCGCCGACCGCGCCGTTCTCGCTGCCCGCGCGCGTCATCGCGGTCCGCGGGCGGGTCTGACCGCGTCGCTCGCGGCGGCCCGCGCCGGGCCGTCGCACTCGCCGAGCACCCGCAGCCACTCCGACACCTGCCCGAACACGAGGAACGCGTCGTGGACGCGGCGCTGCCCGTTCTGCCCCCAGACGAAGCGCTGCTTCGGGTCCGCCAGCATCTCGTCCAGGACCTGCGCGAGCTCCTCGGGGTCGTCCGGGTGCGTGACGAGCCGGCCGTCCACGCCGTCGCGGATCTGCTGGCGCAGCCCCCAGGCCTGCGTCCCCAGGACCGGCACCGCCTTCCACATCGCCTCGGTGGCCGTGAGCCCGAAGCCCTCGCGCAGCGAGTTCTGCACCACGACCGTGGAGCAGCGCTGGAGGGCGTTCACCATGAGCGCGTTCTCCTTCACCGAGGCCATCGGCAGCGTCAGGACGGCCACGTCCGCCTGCGCGCCCGGCTCGAGGGCCCGGTACGCGGCGGTCAGCTCGGCCAGCACCTCGCGCGCCTCGGGATCGTCCTGGATCGCCGCGGGGTCCGGCCCAGCGAGCACGAGACGCACGATCTCCAGGCGGCGCCGGTGCCTCGGAGGGTGAGCCCCGTCGCCCGCGCGGCGCTTCAGGGCGAGGAACCCGTCGAGCAGCGGCCGGAACCCCTTCAGCCGATCCCAGCGGGAGACCTGGGTCACCACGGGGCGGAACAGGAGCCCGATGTCGCTCGGCTGATCCGCCGGCGCGAACGTGCCGTCGGACC
The DNA here is from genome assembly GCF_022808855.1 of Anaeromyxobacter soli. Lineage (GTDB taxonomy): Bacteria > Myxococcota > Myxococcia > Myxococcales > Anaeromyxobacteraceae > Anaeromyxobacter > Anaeromyxobacter soli. The sequence continues at coordinate 59,010 of NZ_JAKZLF010000006.1, read as the reverse complement.
GGAGCCGGAGCGCCGGGTGCGCGAACGGCGGGGTCAGCACGGGGTGGGCGCCGGCGACGAGCGCGGAGTTGCAGAGGACACCCACGAGCTTGTGGGGGGAGAGCTCGCGGTTCTTGTGGCCGAGCGGGTCGATGGTGGGGCGCATCACCGAGGCGCGCGCTGCGAGGAACCCGGGGACGTACTCGGGGGCCGAGAAGATCGCGTGATCGTGACGTTCGGCGTACGGCCGGAGGAAGGTCCACGCGGCGCTCGCGATGGGCGACTCCACCTCGAGGCCGATGTGGCAGCGCCAGATCGCGTGCAGCCCCGGCATCGCCTTCAGGAGCGCGCCCGCCCCGAGCGGCTGCGGATCGTGCACGACGAGGATGTCGCCCGGCGGCGAGGAGCGGACGCAACGCGTGGGCGCACTCGCTGCTCACGCTCTCGTAGAGCTCCCGCTCCGAGGGACCGAGGCGCGGGTCGCCCTCTCCGTGGAGGAGCGCGTGGAGGCGCTTCGTGAGCGCGAAGAACTCCGGGCGGTCCGTCCGCATCACCACCCACTCGGTGGCGACCCCCAGCTCTCGCATGATGGAGATGAGCCGGGGCATCATCTCCGCGACGCCGCCGCCCTGCCGCGTCGAGCTCAGCATCCAGACCCTTCGCCCGGCGAGCTTCGGGACGCACGGCTGGGCCTCGGACCGAAGCTGCCGCACGCCTTCGGCGAGATGCAGGAACCGGGTGTAGTCGTCGAGCCCGACGTGCTCCTCGAGCTCGACCCGTTCGATCATGGCGCGCCTCGAGCAAGGGCCTGCTGGCCCGGGTGAACCCATCCCACGATCACCGCCGATCATTGTCACCCGCCCGGCCCGCTCGCGCACGACCTCGGCGGAGCAGGTCGCTTCCCGATCCGTGTCCGCCGTGTCCGGGCGGCGCTCGCCCGCGACGTAACGGATCCCGCGGCCGGAGACACCCGACGCCATGACCCGGGCAGCGCCCGCGATCCCGAACCCTCGGAGGACCAGATGGACAAGCGAAACCCAGCAGACGTCGAGCACCGCATCGCGAAGATCGAGGCCGCAGGCACCGCCATCCTGCGCTATGGAGTCGTGTTCCTGCTCCTCGCGTTCGGCGGGCTGAAGTTCGCCGGGTTCGAGGCGAAGGCGATCCAGCCGCTCGTCTCGAACAGCCCGTTCATGAGCTGGCTGTACGCGATCCTGAGCGTCCAGGGCGTCTCGAACCTCGTCGGCGTCATCGAGCTCGCGGCGGGGCTCCTCCTCGCCTCGCGGCGCTTCTCGCCCGTGGCGTCGGCGATCGGCAGCGCGCTCGCGACCGTCATCTTCGCGACCACGCTCTCGTTCCTCTTCACGACGCCAGGAGGGCTGTCGCCGCAGGGCCCCGCGTTCGGCTTCCTCGTGAAGGACCTCGTCCTGCTCGGCGCGTCGGTGTACACGGCGGCCGAGGCGCTGCGCGCGGCCCGGGGCCGGACCGCGGTGGTCGCCCCGGCCCTCGCGGGGCTCGCGAAGCCTGCGTCCCACGCGGCGTCCTGAGCACGAGCGGCCGCAACGGGAGAGAGCCCGCCACGCCTCCCCCCGGAGCGGGCTCCCCCGGTCCGGCCGGCCGCGCACCTCGCGCGGCCCGGCCGGTCCGGGCCTTTGCGCGCCTCGGAGCGCCTCAGCCCGGGATCCCGGCGAGCCGCTCGAGCGCCGCGATCATCGTGCCGAGGAGCGCGTTCACGGGCGTCGCGATCCCGTGTCGCCGGCCGAGCTCGACGACCGCGCCGGCGAAGATCTCGACCTCGGTCTTCCGCCCGGCCTCCACGTCCTGGAGCATGGAGGTCTTCCCGCCCGGCGCGAGGGTCGCGAGGATGGGGAAGATGCGCTCCACGTCCTCGGGGCCGAGCGCGATCCCCTCGCGCGCGGAGAGCGCCACCACCTCCAGCGCCGCGGCGCGCGTGAGCTCGCGGATCTCCGGGACGGCGCCGAACGCGCGATAGGGGACCCGCAGGACGGCCGAGACCTGGTTCACCCCCACGTTGAGCATGAACTTCCACCACTGCTCGCGGAGGATGTCGGCGGGGACCACGGCGGGGATGCCGGCGCGCGCGAGGAGCGCCTCGACCGCGACCACGCGCGGATCGCCCCGGTCGTTGGAGGGCGCGCCGAAGACGAGCCGGCCGATGTTCGCGTAGCGGACGTGGGTCCCTTCCCGGACCACGTCGTTGCCGACCACGAAGGCGTGCAGCACCTTCTCGGCCCCGAACGCGCGCGCGAGGGCCGCCTCGCTCGTGATGCCGTTCAGGAGCGGGAGGATGATCGTCCTCTCGCCCACCCGGGAGCGAACGTCCTCGATGGCGGCGGCGAGCTGGGGGTGCTTCACCGCGACGAGCAGGAGGTCCGCGGGCGGACCCGGCTCGCCGGGCGCGATCACCCGCACGTCGATGCGCCGTCCATTCACGGTGAGTCCCTCCCGCAGGAGGCGCTCGCGGCGCTCACCGCCCGCGACGACGGAGAGGTCCGCGCCGTCCGTGTCCTGGAAGCGCTCGGCGTAGGCGCTGCCCACCGCCCCCGCGCCGCAGATCACCACGCGCTCGAGCGTTCGCATCGGCGCTCCCGGGGCGCCGCGGGGAGTTGATGGCATTAGAGGATTCTAGCCGATGGGCTCTGGCGGCCCGCCGTACGCCGCACCCCCGCCCGGCGCGTAACGAAACCCCGCCTCCCTCGTACCTCCCGAAGCGATGCCTCGCTCCAAGCAGCCCTGGCTCATCCGGACCACCCACTGGGCCAACCTCGTCTTCCTCGTCGTCATGGCCGGGAGCGGGCTCCGCATCCTGGCCGCGTACCCCTTCCTCGGCGAGCGCGGCCGGGACTACGGCTGGTATCTGCTGCAGGGCATGCGCCCGCCCGACGCCCTGACGATCGGCGGGTGGCTCGCCGGGGCGCGACACTGGCACTTCGCCTTCGCCTGGCTCTTCGTCGCGAACGCGCTCGTCTACGGCGTGTATCTCTTCGCGAGCGGCGAGTGGCGGCGGCGGCTCTTCTCCCCGCGCCGCGACGCGCGGAACGCGTGGGGCACCCTCCTCCACGATCTGCGGCTGCGCAGGGAGGCTCCGCCGCCGGTCGGCCTCTACAACGGCATGCAGCGGCTCACGTACACGGGGGTCCTCGCGGCCGCTCCGCTCCTCGTCCTCTCGGGCCTCGCCATGTACAAGCCGGTGCAGCTCTCGCTCCTCACCGCGCTCCTCGGCGGTTACGACGCCGCCCGCGCCATTCACCTGCTCGTGCTCGCGGGGCTCGCGCTCTTCACCGTCGTCCACGTGGTCCAGGTGGTGCTTCACCCGCGGACGCTCGCCGGCATGACGGTCGGGCGGGACCTCGGCCCGGAGGAGCGCCGGGCTCCGCGGGAGACGCGGCTCCCGGAGGAGGCGCCATGAGCTCGACGCGACGGAACTTCCTCTCGGGTGGGCTCCGCTCGGCCGGGCTCCTCGCGCTCGGCGGGCTCGCGTGCGACGGCGATCGCCCGCACGCGGGGTTCCTCGGCCTGATGGAGAACGTCAACGAGCGCTTCCAGCGCGCGCTGTTCGATCCGGGCCGGCTCGCCCCCGAGCTCTCCGAGGGGGAGGAGAGCGCCCCCGAGGACTTCCCGGCGTACAAGATCTCGAGGGAGCTCCCCGTCGCGCCCGCCGGCTGGGCGCTCGCGGTGCGGGGACTCGTCGCGCGCCCGCTCACCCTGTCCGTCGCGGAGCTCCGGCGCCTCCCGGCCACGCGCACGCGCGTTCGCCACCACTGCGTAGAGGGGTGGTCCGCGGTCGCCTCCTGGGACGGCGTCCGCCTCGCCGAGCTCGCCCGGCTCGCCGGCGTCGACCGGCGGGCGCGCTACGTCGAGTTCCGTTCCTTCGACTCCGGGTACTGGTCGTCCTGGGACCTCGAGAGCGCGCTCCACCCGCAGACGATCCTCGCGTACGGGATGAACGGCGCGCCGCTGCAGCGGGAGCACGGCGCGCCCTTGCGCCTCTACTCCGCCGTGAAGCTCGGCTACAAGATGGTGAAGTACCTCACCGAGGTGAGCTTCCTCCCGGTGCGGACCGGCGGGTACTGGGAAGACCAGGGCTACGAGTGGTTCGCAGGCGTGTGACGGTGGCGCCGCCCGCCACGGGCGGCCCCCAGTCCGGTAGCGCGGCGCGGGGACGGCGTCGCGGGGCCTCCGCGGGCTGCGCTCACTTCGCCCGCGCCCGGTGCGGCACCGGGCAGGAGAGGGCGCCGTGCTTCTCGTCCCACTGCTGGTGGTAGTCCTCCGCCACCCAGAACGGGCCGGCCGCCGCGATCTCCGTCGTGATCGGGTCCGCGAGGTGCTTCTGCTCCTCGGCGCGCGAGGCGAGCGCCGCGGCCTGCTGCTCTGGACCGAAGGTGAAGATGGCGGACCGGTACTGGCTGCCGCGATCCGGGCCCTGGCGATCGCCGCTCGTCGAGTCGTGGGTCTTCCAGAAGAACGCGAGCAGCTCCGGGTAGCTCACCTTCGCGGGATCGTACTCGAGGAGGACCGCCTCGGCGTGGCCGGTGGTGTTCGTGCACACGTCCTCGTAGCTGGGGTTCCGGGCCCGCCCGCCCGTGTAGCCCACCGCGGTCGCCACGACGCCGGGCACCTTGCGGAAGCGCTCCTCCACGCCCCAGAAGCAGCCCTGGGCGAAGATCGCGAGCTGGTTCTTCCCGGAGGCGACGAGCGCCGTGCCGTGGCCGACGTGGCCCGGCTTCGTGCCCACGCTGGGGTTGCCGATCTGGCCGTCGCCTCCGCGCCCGGCGCGGGCGGGAGCGCCGAGGAGCTGGACCGTCGCGACGGCGGCCGCGAGGGCGCCGAGGAGCAGGGCAAGCTTCACGGGCTCGTCCTCCCGTCGCTCGAGGGCGCCGTGGCGTCCACCGACTCGAACATGGGCAGGAACCTCGCGTACCCCTCCTCGGCCAGCCGCTCGACCGGGACGAAGCGCAGCGCCGCGGAGTTCATGCAGTAGCGCAGCCCCGTGGGCGGGGGCCCGTCGTCGAACACGTGGCCCAGGTGCGAGCCGGCCTGCCGCGAGCGGACCTCGGTCCGCGTGAAGAGGAGGCTGCGATCGCTGCGGGTCGAGATGCTCGCGGGATCGAGTGGACGGGTGAAGCTGGGCCAGCCCGTGCCGGAGTCGAACTTGTCGAGAGAGCTGAAGAGCGGCTCGCCGGAGACGACGTCCACGTAGATGCCGGCCCGGTGCTCGTCCCAGTAGGCGTTGCGGAACGCCGGCTCGGTGCCCTCCTGCTGCGTCACCCGGTACTGCTCGGGAGAGAGGCGCCGGTGGAGCTCCTCGTCCGACGGCTTCCGGTAGGTCGACATCTTCGAGGTCTCCTGCGCGACGGCCGGGCGGGGCGCCGCTTCGGTCCCGCCCGCTCGAGCCCCACAGGCGAGGGTGGACAGCCAGAGGAACGCGAAGACGGCTCCCGGATGGCTCGCGTGCGGCATGTGCTCGCTCCGTTCGTTCCCTCCAGGAACGTGCGCTCCTGGGGTGCTCCGAGTACGCGCGACCGGAGGCGCCGGTTACTCGCGGCGGCTGCGTAACCCGGAGCCCTCGGCGCACGTATGCGGGGTCAGGTGAACGAGGAGGCCCTGATGGAGGCCTACGTCGCGGGAGACGCGGGAGCGTTCGAGCGCCTGTTCCGTTCCCTCGCGCCGTCCGTTCACGCGTTCTTCGTGCGATCGGTCGGGCCTGGAGCGGTGGCCGAGGATCTCCTGCAGAGTACGTTCTTGAAGATGCACGTCGCGCGCGCGAGCTGGCGGGGAGGGGAGCGGCTCCGCCCCTGGGTCTTCACCATCGCAGGGCGCGTGCGGATCGACTGGCTGAGAAAGCAGGGGCGCGAGGTGCAGGAGGGCGACGACGAGGTCATGGATCCCGGGGCGCGTGATGCGGGAGAGGCAGTCCTGGCAGGGCAGCGGGCCGAGCGGGTGCGGGTCGCCCTGGAAGGCCTCGCCGAGCCTCAGCGCGTCGTGGTCTACCTGCACCGCTTCGAGGAGCTCGGCTTCGCCGAGATCGGCCGCGTGCTGGGCATCTCCGAGGGCGCCGCCAAGCTGCGGGCGTTTCGCGCCTACGAGCAGCTTCGCGTCGCCCTCGCGGATCTCGTCGCGGAGGACCGCTCATGACCGGCCGCGAGCACGTCGGGGGCGACGCGCCGGGGCTCGCCGCGCTGGCCCCCGACGACCCGGAGCGGATCGCCGCCGCGTTGCACGCGAAGGCGTGCGCGGAGTGCGCCCGCGCGCTCCGGGAGGCGGAGCGGCTCCAGGTGCTCATCGAGCGCTCGGACCCCGTGCCGCTGCCGGCGGGGGCGCTCGAGCGGGTGTCTCGCTCGATCGTCGCCGAGCTCCGGCGCGAGGCGCGCAGGCGTACGATCGGGTCGAGCGCCGCGGCCTGCGTGGCCGCCCTCGTGTTCGTGGTGATCGCGCGGAGCCGCTCCGGCGCGATCGATGACTGGGGCAGGGCCGGTCTCGTGCTGGCGCTCGCCCTCGCCCTCGCCGCGGCGGCGAACCGGAGGCCGCTGCTCGTCCTCGGGGGGAGCGTGGTCGCGACGATCCTCGCCGGGATCGCCGCTGCCGGGACCCCCATCGCCGGCGCACCGGGCGCGGACTGCCTCGCGAGCGAGCTCGCCGCTGCGGCGCTGGTGCTGGGGGCGGTCTGGCTCGCGCTCCGCGGGGGCTCCACCTCGCCGGCGCGCCTCGCTGTCGCGGGGGTGGCGGCGGCCGGGGCGCTGGCCGGCGACGCCGCGCTCCAGGTCACCTGCGGACTGCAGAGCGAGGTCCCGCACCTCCTGGCCTTCCACGTGGGCGGGGTGCTCCTGGCCGCGGCCGGCGCGAGCCTGCTCTGGCGGCGGCCGCGCCTGCGCGTCGCGTGACGCGGGGCGCGGCCCGGAGCGCTTTCTTCGCAGGCCCGCCGAGCAGAGAACGCGTCACGCCGCGCCCGGGGGGCGGCGCTTCCAGTCGCGGAACGCGCGCAGCAGGCGCGTGCGCGCCTCCTCCGGGAGCGACTCCTCCGAGAGTCGGCCCGCGGCCCGCAGCGTCGCGCGCAGCGTCTGGACGTGAGCCTCGCACCCGGGGCAGACGGCGAGGTGCAGCTCGAAGCGCGTCCGCTCGTCGGGCGCGAGCGCGTTCTCGAGGTACTCCGTGACGAGCTCGACGAGCTCGCGGCACGTCAGCTCGCCGGGGAGCTCGCCGGTCGTCGCGCCGCTCACGACAGGGCGTACCGCGGGAGCGCCATGACGACCGACTGGAGGCCCTCGGCGAACGAGGGGTGCACGACCTCCATGTCGACCAGCGCGCGCACCGGTGCGCCGGCCTGCATGAGCGCCGCGAAGACGTGGATGAGCTCGCCCGCCTCCGCGCCCACGATGGACGCGCCGACGATCCGCTCGCTCACCGGATCGACGAGCACCCTGAGGACGCCCGCCTTCTCGTCGGTCTCGATCGCGCGCGCGACGCTGCCGAACGGCAGGGTCGCGACCTCGTACCGGACGCCCTTCTCCTTGGCCTCGTGCTCGGTGAGCCCCACGCCCGCGACCTGGGGGTCGGTGTACGCGGTGTACGGGATGAGTCGATCCTTCCGGCCGCGGCCCGGCTTTCCCGTGAGGACGTCGAACAGGAGCCGGTGGTCGTCCCAGGCCGCGTGCGTGAACTGCGGGCCGCCCGCGCAGTCGCCCACCGCGTAGACCCCCGGCGCGCTCGACTGATAGTGATCGTCCACCTCGACGAAGCCGTGCCCGTCGAGCTTCACGCCGGCCGCGTCGCAGCCCAGGTCGTCGGTGTTGGGCCTGCGGCCGGTGGCGACGAGGAGGTGGGAGCCCGTCACCGCGCGCCCGCTCGAGAGCCCCACCGTGATGCGTCCGGGCTCGCCGGAGACGCGCTCGGCGCGGACGCCGAGCGCGAGCGCGAGGCCCTCGTCCCGGAAGAACCCCTCGATCGCCTCCGAGATCTCGGGGTCCTCGTGGCCGAGGAGGTGCGGGGCGGGCTCGACCACGGTCACGTCGGCGCCGAAGCGCCGGTACGCCTGGGCGAGCTCGCACCCGATGTAGCCGCCTCCCACGACCACGAGGTGCGACGGGAGCTCCGTGAGCTCCATCAGGCGCCGGTTGTCGAGCCAGGGCACGCCGCCGAGGCCGGGGATGGGCGGCTCGATCGGGCGGGCGCCCACGTTCAGGATCACGACCGCGGCGCGGTGGCGCTCGCCCGCGACCTCCACGGTCCGCTCGCCGACGAGCCGCGCATGGCCGCGGACCAGCCGGAGGTTCGCGCCGGCGCCGGCGAGGCGCTTCGCGATGCTCTCCTGCCAGCGGCGGACGATCGCGTCCTTCCGCGCGATGACCGCGGGGAGGTCCACCTTCACGGCCCCGGCCTGCACGCCGAGCCGGCCCGCCGTCCGCGCGACGTGTGCGGCGCGGGCGCTCGCGACGAGCGTCTTCGTGGGCGTGCAGCCCGTGTTGGTGCACGTGCCGCCGAGCGGCCCGCGCTCCGCGAGGAGCACCCGCTGGCCGTGGCTCGCGAGGCGGGTGGCGAGCGGCACGCCCGCCTGGCCGCTGCCGACGACGATCGCGTCGAGGTCCATGGGGGTCTCCCGGGGCACGCGCACGGGACGTCCGCACGCGAGCGGTGTGGGAAAAGCTGGCCACCGTTACGCTCCCGAGCAGGGCGCCTGGCCGCGCGGCCGGGGCGACGCTCAGGCCGCCCGCCGCCCATGCCAGCTCACCGGGTGGCCGGCCTCGAGCGTCGGGCACGGGTCGCCGGCGAAGTACGCGCGCGCCTCGAGCCGCCCGGCGTGGCCGAGCGCCACCGCCGCCTCGCGGCGGTCCAGGAACCGCCCCGCGACGGTGAGGAACCCCGCCTGCCACTCCTCGAGGTCCGCGTCGAGGCCGTCGGGCAGCAGCGTCACGTCGTGGAACGGGCCGGTGGCGACCACGGCGCCCGTGATGCAGCTCCGGAACGCCGCCTGCTCGAGGTCGTGCTCGTGCTCTGCGTGCGCCATGACGTCCTCGCTCTCCTCTCGTCGTAGAGGCGCGGAGGGTCACCTCCGTTACACGAGCGGCGGCAGCTCGGCGGGCGGGCGCCCGTGCATTGGCGCCTGCCCCTTGCGCACGAGGTGGAGTCGCCCGACTCCGAACGGCCGTCCCCGTCGAAGCACAGTGGCCCGGCGCCCTGCGAGCTACATCCGGCGCGACCCGCGTTCCTGGCAGGGGAGGTGCCGCGGATGGAGCCGCCGTGCGTTTCGGAGCCGGTCGGGTGCGCAGCCGAGGAGCGAGAGCTCGCGGCCCTCCGCGCCGGCGACGAGGCCGCGTTCCTCGCCCTCGTGACGCGCCATCACGGCGCGATGGTGCGGGTCGCGGCGACGTTCGTGCGGAGCCAGGCGGTGGCGGAGGAGGTCGTGCAGGAGGCGTGGCTCGGCGTGCTCCGGGGGCTCCACCTCTTCGAGGGGCGCTCGTCGCTCAAGTCCTGGATCTTCAGCATCCTCGTGAACTGCGCGAAGGCGCGGGGGCTGAAGGAGAGTCGCTCGGTGCCGATGTCGTCGCTCGGACCGGACGACGAGGAGGACGCGCCGTCGGTGTCGCCGGATCGCTTCCGGGGAGACGAGGACCGGTGGGCCGGCCACTGGTCGGAGCCGCCCGAGCCCTGGCCCGACGCGCGCGCGGAGTCGAGCGAGCTGGTCGCGCTCGTGGCCGAGGCGCTCGAGACGCTCCCGCACGCCCAGCGAACGGTCATGTCCCTGCGCGACGTCGAGGGCTGGGAGGCCGGCGAGGTGTGCGCGCTGCTCGGCATCACGGAGGTGAACCAGCGCGTGCTGCTGCACCGCGCCCGCTCGAAGGTGCGCGCCTTCCTCGAGGCGCGCATGGGACGGGAGGAGGCGCCGTGACGGCCGCGGTCCCCGATCTCTCCTGCCGCGAGCTCGTCGAGCTCGTGACGGACTACCTGGAGGCGACCCTGCCGGTCGAGGAGCGGACCCGCTTCGAGCTGCACCTCACCTACTGCGACTGGTGCCGCACCTACCTCGCCCAGATGCGCCGGGTCCTCGAGCGCGCCGGCGAGCTCACCGAGGAGTCCGTCGCGCCCGAGGCGCGCGACGCGCTGCTCGCGATCTTTCGCGACTGGAAGAAGGGCTCCGGAGGCGGCGCGTGATCGCCTTCAAGTTCCTCGCCGCGGGCGCGCTCGCCCCCTTCACCCGCTTCCAGTGGCCCGCGTCGGGCGAATGGGTGAGCGCCGCAGCCCATCGGCCCGAGCTCTGGATCCACGCCTGCCGCGCGGGCGATCTCCCGTACTGGCTCGCCGACGAGCTCTGGCGGATCGAGCTCGACGGCCCGGTGAGAGAGGCCCGCTACCAGGTCGCGGCTCCCCGCGCGCGGCTGGTCGCGCGCGTCGCGGCCTGGGATCGGGCGCTCGCCGGGGACTACGCGCGGGCGTGCGCGCTGCGCGCCCGCGACCTCGCCCTGCCGCACGTGCCCACCGCGGCGCGGGACGCGCTCGCGCGAGCGACCGAGCTCGACGCGATCGCGGACGTCGCGAGCGGCGCAGGCCCCGCCTCCCGCGCGGCGGAGCTCGTGGCCGACGCCGCCCAGAACGCGCTGCACGTCGGCCCCGCGACGACCTCCTACATCGCCGCGACGCTCGCCTCCGCGCTGGGCGGCGGGCTCGCGGCGTTCGAGGCGGAGCGCGCGTGGCAAGCGCGGTGGCTCGCCGAGCGGCTCCGGGTGGGGGAGGTGGACTCGGGGCCGTGAGTCACCGGGCCCCGGACGGCATCCGCGATCACGGCGCCGGAGACGGCGGCGTGCTCGCGGCCGCGGCGTGGGCGGAGCGCTCGAGCCAGCCGCCGCCGAGCGCCTTGTAGAGGGCGACGAGGTTCCCGAGCCGCGCGAGCCGCGACTGGATGAGCTGCTGCTGCGCGGCGTACAGGTCGCGCTGAGCGACGAGCACGGTCACGTAGCTGTCGACGCCCTTGCGGTAGCGCAGGTCGGAGATGGCGTAGCGCCGCTGCTCGGCCTCGACGCGCGCCGTCTGGGCGGCGAGCTGATCGTCGAGCGACGCCCGCGCGGCGAGGGCGTCGGCGACCTCGCGGAACGCGACCTGGATCGCCTTCTCGTACCGGGCGACCTCGATCGACTTCCGCACCTCCGCCGCGTCGAGGTTCGCGCGGTTCCGGCCGCCGGTGAAGAGCGGCAGGGTGAGCTGGGGCGTGAAGCTCCAGAGCCCGGAGCCGGCGCCGAAGAGCCCGGAGAGCTCGCCGCTCGCGGTGCCGCCGAACGCGGTGAGGGTGATGGAGGGGAAGAACGCGGCGCGCGCGGCGCCGATGCTGGCGTTCGCCGCCCGGAGCGCGTGCTCCGCTCCGAGGATGTCCGGCCGCCGCTGCAGGAGCTCCGACGGGAGCCCGGGCGGGAGGTCGGCGAGGAGCGGCGCGGCCTCGAGCGGCTCGGGGGCGGGGAGCCCCGCCGGCAAGGGCTGGCCGACGAGGAGCACGAGCGCGTTCTGCGCCTGCTCGCGCTGCTGCGCGTACGCGGCGAGGTTGAAGCGGGCCGAGAGCACCTGCGACTCCGCCGTGCGCAGGTCGAGCTCCGAGGTGCGCCCCACGTCGTAGCTGCGCTTCGTGAGGTCGTAGGAGGCCTGGAGCGTCTTCAGCGTCTGCCGCGCGAGCGCGACCTGATCGTCGAGCGCGCGGGCGGCGAGGTACTGGGTGGCGATCTCGGCGACGAGCGAGAGGTGGGCGCTCCGCCGGGCCTCCTCGGTCGCGAGGTACTGCTCGAGCGCCGAGCGCTTGAGGCTGCGGACCCGCCCGAACAGATCGAGCTCGAACGCGGTGACGCCCGCGCCGACCTCCCACTGCGTGCTCGTGGAGGCGCGGCCGGTGGGGCTGAGGTCGGCGTCGACGTGCTGGCGCGTGGCGCTCGCGGTGCCCGCCACGGTGGGGAGCTGCTGCGAGCGCTGGATGCGGTACTGCGCGCGCGCGAGCTCGACGTTCAGGGCGGCGACGCGGAGGTCCCGGTTGTTCTCGAGCGCGAGCGCGATGAGGGCCTGCAGGCGCGGGTCGCCGAACACGTCGCGCCAGCCGAGCTCCGCCGGCGCTGCCCCGGGCGCCGCGGCGCGCGCCGCCTCCGCGGCGGCGCCCTCGGGCCACTGCCCGGCGACGGGAGCCTCGGGGCGGCGGTAGCGCGGCGCGAGGGTGCAGCTCGCGAGGAGGACCGCGGCCGTGGCCGCGGCGAGCGGGGCGCTACGCATGGAGCGCCTCCCCCTCGGTCCCCCCGTCCCCCTCCTCGTCGCCCTCCGCCGGCGCGGGGGCCGAGGTGACCCTGGCGCGGCGCCCGATCACGACGAAGAACACCGGGATGAAGAGCACGCCGAGCACCGTCGCCGAGATCATGCCGCCCGCCACGGCGAAGCCGATGGCGTTCTGGCTCCCGGCGCCCGCGCCGCGCGCGAGCGCGAGCGGCAGGACCCCGAGGATGAACGCGAGCGAGGTCATGAGGATCGGCCGGAGCCGCATGCGCGCGGCCTCGAGGGCGGCCTCCACCACGCCTCTCCCGCGTTCGCGCAGCTCCTTCGCGAACTCGACGATGAGGATGGCGTTCTTCGCCGAGAGCCCGATGGTCGTGAGCAGGCCGACCTGGAAGTAGACGTCGTTCGCGAGCCCGCCGAGGAGCGTCGCGAGCACCGCGCCGAGCACGCCGAGCGGCACGACGAGCATGACGGCGGCCGGGATGGACCAGCTCTCGTACAGCGCCGCGAGGCACAGGAACACGACGAGCAGCGAGATCGCGTAGAGCGCGGGGGCGTTCGCGCCCGACAGCCGCTCCTCGTACGAGAGCCCGGACCACTCCGAGCCGACGCCGGTGGGGAGCTGCTTCACGATGGACTCCATGGCGGCCATGGCCTCGCCGGTGCTGTGACCCGGCGCGGCCTCGCCCTGGATCACCACCGCCGGCGTCCCGTTGAAGCGCTCCAGCTTCGGCGAGCCGTAGGTCCAGCGACCGCTCGAGAACGACGAGAACGGGACCATCTGGCCCTGGCGGTTCCGGACGTACCAGCGCTCCACGTCCGCGGGCTGCATCCGGAACGGCGCGTCCGCCTGCAGGTACACGCGCTTCGTGCGGCCCTTGTCGATGAAGTCGTTCACGTAGGAGATGCCCCACGTGGAGGACAGGGTGGCGTTCACGTCGGCGAGCGACACGCCGAGCGCCGCGGCCTTCTGCTGGTCCACGTCCACCTTGTACTGCGGCGTGTCCTCGAGGCCGGCGGGCCGGACCTTGGCGAGGGCGGGGTGCTTGGCGGCGAGGCCGAGGAGCTGGTTGCGCGCCGCCACGAGCTGCTCGTGGCCGAGGCCGCCGCGGTCCTGGAGCTGGAGCTCGAAGCCGGTGGCGTTGCCGAGCTCGGAGACGGCGGGCGGGACGAACGCGAACACCATCGCGTCCTTGATGCCCGAGAACGCGGCCATGGCGCGGCCGGCCACCGCCTTCGCCTTGAGCCGCGCCTCCTTGCGCTCGCTCCAGTCCTTGAGCTTCACGAACGCGACGCCCGCGTTCTGGCCGCGGCCGCCGAAGTTGAAGCCCACGATGCTCATCGCCGACTCGACCGCGTCCTTCTCGTCGTGCAGCAGCTGGTCGGACACCCGCAGCATGATCTCGCGGGTGTGCTCGAGCGTGCTCCCGGGCGGGAGCAGCACCTGCACGAAGAGCTGGCCCTGGTCCTCCTCGGGGAGGAACGCGGTGGGCACGCGCAGGAAGAGCGCCGACAGCGCGGCGACGATCGCGACGTAGGCGATCATGGCCCGCCCGGTCCGGCCGAGCAGGGCGCCGACGAGCCCGCGGTAACGCGCGCTGCCGCGGTCGTACAGGCGGTTGAACGCGCCGAAGAGGCCGCCCCGCTCGAGGCCGTGGCCCTTCGCGACCGGCTTCAGCATGGTCGCGCAGAGCGCGGGGGTGAGCGTCAGCGCGACGACGACGGAGAGCGCCATCGACGAGACGAGCGTGATCGAGAACTGGCGGTAGATGACGCCCACCGAGCCGCCGAAGAAGGCCATCGGGACGAACACCGCGGCGAGCACGAGCGCGATGCCGACGAGCGCGCCGGTGATCTGCCCCATCGACTTGCGCGTGGCCTCCCGGGGCGAGAGCCCCTCCTCGCTCATCACGCGCTCGACGTTCTCGACGACCACGATGGCGTCGTCGACGAGGAGCCCGATGGCGAGCACCATGCCGAACATGGTGAGCGTGTTCACGCTGTACCCCGCCGCCGCGAGCACGCCGAACGTGCCGAGCAGCACGACCGGCACCGCGATGGTGGGGATGAGCGTCGCCCGGAAGTTCTGGAGGAACAGGTACATCACGAGGAAGACGAGCAGGATCGCCTCGAGGAGCGTCTTCACGACCTCCTCGATGGAGAGCCGCACGAAGGGCGTCGTGTCGATCGGGTAGACGACCTTCATCCCCGGCGGGAAGAACCGCGACAGCTCGTCCAGCCGCGCGCGCACGGCGCTCGCCGTGGCGAGCGCGTTCGCCCCGCTGGCGAGCTTGATGCCCATGCCGGCCGCCGGGCGGCCGTTGTAGTAGCTCTCGATCTCGAAGGTCTCGCCGGCGAGCTCGACGCGCGCGACGTCGCCGAGCCGCACCTGCGAGCCGTCCGGGTTCACGCGCAGGAGGACGTCGCGGAACTGCTCCGGAGTCTGGAGCCGCGTCTGCGCGGTGATGGTCGCGTTGAGCTCCTGCCCCTTCACGGCGGGCGCGCCGCCGAGCTGGCCGGCCGAGACCTGGGCGTTCTGCGCCTGGACCGCGCCGCTCACGTCGAGCGGGGTGAGGCCGTAGTTCGTGAGCTTCTCCGGGTCGAGCCAGATCCGCATGGCGTACGCCGACCCGAACGCCTGCACGTCGCCGACGCCCGTCACGCGGCTCACCTGGTCCTGGAGCGTCGAGACGACGTAGTCCGCAAGGTCGTTGCGGCTCATGCTGCCGTCCTCGGAGACGAAGCCGGCGATCATGAGGAAGTTGTTCACCGCCTTGGCGACGCGGACGCCCTGGCGCTGCACCTCCTGCGGCAGCAGCGGCATCGCGAGCTGCAGCTTGTTCTGGACCTGGACCTGCGCGATGTCCGGGTTCGTCCCGGCGTCGAAGGTGAGGACCACGCTCGCGTTGCCGGCCGAGTCGCTCGTCGCGGACAGGTAGCGCAGGTGATCGAGGCCGTTCATCTTCTGCTCGATCACCTGGGTGACCGTGTCCTCGAGCGTCTTCGCCGACGCGCCGGGGTAGCTCGCGTTGACGCTGATGACGGGCGGCGCGATCGCCGGGTACTGCGCCACCGGCAGGGACAGGACGGAGAGGACCCCCGCCAGCATCACGATGATCGCGATCACCCACGCGAAGATGGGGCGATCGATGAAGAACCTGGCCACGGGTGTCCGATCTCCTGGGGAGGGTGCGACCGCGCTGCTAGCGGGAGGCCTGCCGCGTGGACGCGGCGGGGACGGGGACCACCTCGGCCCCGGGCCGGACCTTCTGCAGGCCCTCGACGATCACCCGATCGCCGGCCTTGAGGCCGTCGGTGACGAGCCACGTGTCGCCGATGGTGCGGTCGGTCACGAGCTGCCTGAGCTCGACCTTCTTCTCGGCGTTCACGACGAGCGCGGTCGGCTGGCCCTTCTGGTCGCGCGTCACGCCGCGCTGCGGGACGAGGATCGCCTGCGGGTTCACACCCTCGTTGATGCGCGCGCGGACGAACATGCCGGGGAGGAGGTCGCCGCGCGGGTTCGGGAAGATGGCCCGGAGCGAGATCGATCCCGTGCCGGCGTCGACCGAGACGTCGGAGAACTGCAGCGTGCCGTGCTGCTCGTACTCCCGCCCGTCCTCGAGCACGAGCGAGACGCTCGCCTGGTTCTTCCCGGCGCTCTGGAGCTTCCCGCTCTCGAGGTCGCGACGCAGCCGCAGGGCGTCGGTGCTCGACTGCGTGACGTCCACGTAGAGGGGGTCGAGCTGCTGCACCGTCGCGAGCAGCGTCGCCTGCGCCTGCTGCACGTAGGCGCCCTCGGTGACGGCGGAGCGCCCGATGCGGCCGGGCACCGGGGAGGTGACGGTCGTGTACCCGAGGTTGATCCGCGCCGCCTGCACCGCCGCGCGCCCCGCGGCGACGTCGGCCTCCGCGCTCTTCAGCGTCGCCACCGCGTCGTCGTGCTCCTGCCGGCTCACCGCGTTCGCCTCGACGAGCTCCGTGTAGCGCTGCGCCTGCAGCCGCGCGGACGCGACCTTCGCCTCCGCGCGCGCGAGCGCGGCCTTCGCGCTGTCGAGCGCCGCCTGGTACGGCGCCGGGTCGATCCGGAAGAGCGGCTGCCCCTCCTTCACGTCGCTGCCCTCCGTGAAGAGCCGCTTCAGCACGATCCCGTTCACGCGCGCGCGCACCTCGGCGACGCGGAACGCCGACGTCCGGCCGGGCAGCTCCTTCACGAGCGTCACCGAGGTCGGGGCGAGCGTCACGACCCCGACCTCGACCGGGCGGGCCGCGGCAGGCGGTCCCTTCGCCTGGGTCCGCTCGCAGCCGGAGAGGGCGAGCGCGAGGGCGGCGACCGTGGCGAGCGACGCTCCGGCACGGAGGGGGAACGGGAGCGCGCGTCGCGGAGCGACGGGCGAGGTCACGGAGAGAGGAGTCATTTCGCGGCTTTCGTCGATCCGTTCACGCCGGACGAGCGCTCCGGCGAGCCGCAAGACATACTGTCGCACCTGTTGACGGTCAAGACTGAACCGTTCAGTATAGAGCGTGCGAATGAGCGAACCTGGCGCCAGAACAGCGGAATTCTCCCCCGCGAAGCGGCGCCAGATCCTGTCGGGGGCGCGCGCCACCTTCGGCGAGCTCGGCTACGAGCGGGCCTGCGTGGACGTCATCGCAGCCCGCGCCGGGGTCTCGAAGGCGACGGTCTACAACCACTTCGGCGACAAGAAGGGCCTCTACGTCGCCTGCCTCTCGGAGGAGGTGGACGCCCTGCGCGAGGGGATCCGGGCGTTCCTCGCCGAGCCCGCGGGCGAGCTCGAGCAGGCGCTGCAGGAGACCGGCGAGAAGGTGATGGGGCTGCTCCTCTCGCCCGCCGTGGTGGGCCTCTACCGCCACGCGCAGGCGGAGTCGTCGCGCTTCCCGGAGATCGGCCAGACGCTCTACGACCGCGGCCCGGGCTCGCTCTACGCCATGCTCTCCGCGTACCTCCAGCGCTGGAAGGAGCGGGGCGTCCTCCTGCTCGAGGACCCCCGCGCGGCGGCGGTGCAGTTCGTGAGCCTGTGCCAGTCCGACCTCGTGCTGAAGGCCCGGCTCGGGATCCTCGAGCGGCCCGCGGACGCGGCCGTGCGCGAGGCGGTGCGCGGCGCGGTGCGGACGTTCCTGCGCGCGTTCGGGCGGTGACGCCGGCGCGCTGGAGCCGGGAGCGCGGCGCGAGCGCGATGTCGCAGTCCCGGTCGTGTCGGGCTCCGGAATCCCACATTCACTCCTGGCCGTAGCGCACTGTCCGTCACCCGTGGCGCACGCGCGGTGGTATTCGTCTCGGCTCGCGAGGAGGAGCCGCCATGACGCACGCCACCTTGAGTCGACGAGTGCTGCCGCTGGTCTTCGCCCTGTCGCTCGGCGCCTCCTCCTGCAAGACCTCGGAGGCGGCGAGCGGAGCAGACGCGGCGTGCGGCGCCGCGGGGCAGTCGTGCGCGGGCGGCGTCGTCTGCTGCGCCGGCCTGACCTGCGATCCCTCCGCACGGGAGGGCAACCGCGGGTGCAGGTGCCGTTCACGATGATGTGCCTGGCGACCGGGATGCCTTGCCGGCAGAACGCAGAGTGCTGCGCGGGCGCCTGCTACAACGGCTCCTGCGCGTCGCCTTGCGAGCAGTGCTGCGACCACGGCCGGTGCGTCGCCGACCGCGCCGGGATCCTGCGGTGCTTCGCCTGCCTGGCAGAGGGTGCGCGGTGCACCGGTACCGCCGACACGAGCTGCTGCGGCGGATCGACCTGCCTCCCGACGGGCGGCCAGGGCAAGTACACGTGCGTCGCCGCGCCGCCCGTCCTGTGCGGCCTCGTGGGAGAGAGCTGCACCGCGAGCGTCGAGTGCTGCGCGGGGCTTTCGTGCGACCTCCCGGCGGGCGCCACGAGCGGCGCGTGCAGGCCGCCGTCGTGCGCCGCGGCGGGCGGGAGCTGCACCGTGACCGGCGACTGCTGCTCCGGCGTCTGCGAGATCGTCGCCGGCGCCACGAGCGGCACGTGCAGCCCGTCGTCGTGCGTCGCGGAGGGCGGGAGCTGCACCGCGACCGGCGACTGCTGCTCCGGCGTCTGCGAGATCCTCGCCGGCGCCACGAGCGGCACGTGCAGCCCGGCGTCCTCGTGCGCCGCGGCGGGCGGGAGCTGCACCGCGAACGGCGACTGCTGCTCCGGCAACTGCGAGGTCCCCGCTGGCGCCACGAGCGGGAGCTGCGTGTGCAGCGGGGAGATCGTGGGGTTCTGAGCATCCACGACCCGCGATCGGTCCGCGGCGCGTACCGCCCGGCCGCGCGGCGGTGGGCCGTGGGCGTGAGACGGCGAGGTTCGGCGCGCGGATCCCCAGCTCCTCCGCGGTTGCGCGCGGCACGGCGCCGGCACGGCCGTCGCAAGCCCGCGCGATCCCCCACACCCAGAGGCGCACATGTTCCCGAGAACCGTCTCCGCTGCATCCGTCCGAAGCCTCGCCCCGGCCGCCGAGCTGCCCGAGGCCGCCCCGCACCCCGGTCCGGAGCTCCGTCGCGACCCGCTTCACGCTGCGAACGGCGTCGCGCCGCTCCGCGCCGTCGCGCCGCGCTCGCCTTCCGACCCGCTGTCGTTCGCGGGCCTCGCCGCCTGCATCGCGGACGCCCGCACGGCGGCCCTCGCGGGCGGGGACGGCCCGCCGGATCCGACGACCTTCGCCTCGCTCAGGGCGCGGCTCGAGCGGGCGGCTGCGAAGCTCCCGCCGAGCTACCGGCGCGAGGTCGCGGACCCGCTCCTGCGTTCGCTCGATCGGCTCGGCGCGCGCGGGTTCGCCCGCGTCCTCGCGGAGGATCCCGAGCGCGAGGGGGCCGCGCGCCTCCTGCTCGACGTCGCGCAGGCGGTGCTCCAGCACGGGGAGGGCTACGCGGCGCGCGCGACGGCCGCCTTCCAGGAGGTCGTGAGCGATCTCTACGAGGGGTTCCTGTCCGCCGAGGACCGCCGCGGCGTGAAGCCGCCCGATCACGGCGTGGTCCCGCCGCTCGTGCGATGGGGCAGCGCCGAGACCGGCCCGTACACCTGGCCGGCGACGGCCACGGAGACGCTCGGCGTGGAGGCGGCGGTGGTGAGCCTCCCGGCGGCGAACGCCTCGGCGGGGATCCTCGCGTGGCCGGCCCTCGCGCACGAGACGGCGGGACACGACCTCCTCGAGGCGGACGACGGGCTGCGCGACGAGCTCGCGCGGGTGGTGCGAGAGCGGCTCCTCGGCGAGAAGATGGGGCTCGCCCTCGCCGACTACTGGGCGGACCGCATCGAGGAGACGGCGTCGGACGTCCTCGGCGTGCTGAACATGGGGCCCGCGGCGGCGGTCGGGCTCGTCGGGTACTTCCGGGCGATGAACGGGGCCGCGGGCGGCGCGGGGACGTTGCGGAACGTCGGGAGGACGGAGGATCCGCATCCGGCGGACATCGCGCGCGCGTACCTCGCGGCGGAGACCGTGCGGCTCCTGTCGTTCGAGGGCGCGACGCGGTGGGCGGACCGCCTGACCGCCGAGGCGGATCGCGACCTCGGGAGGATTCGCCTCGGCGAGTTTCCGGTCACGGCCGGCGTCGCGAAGGCTTCGGCCGCCGTGGTGGCGCGCGCGATCGCGCAGACGCGGCTCCGCGCGCTGGACGGACGTGCGTTCCGCGACCTCCAGGACTGGCGCGACCAGGACGAGGCCGTCGTCGCCGAGCTGCGTCGAGAGCTCGAGGGAGCAGGGGCGCGGACCGGGAAGGCGCGCGTCGAGGCGGGGAGGTACGCGGAGGGGGCGTACGCCGCCCACGCGGTCGCGGCGGGGGTCTACGCGGCGATCGGGGGGACCTCGAGCCCGGAGCAGGCGATGACCGGGATGATCGGCATGCTCGCCGGGATGCACGACCGGAACGCCGCGTGGGGGGCTCCTCGCGTCGCGCCGTCGTCCGGCGCTCCGGCCGGCCCGCGCGTCGCCTGACGCGGGTCCCGCCGTCACTCCGCGCCGGGCGTCCGGAGCTCGGCGGGATCGATCGCGAGCTCCACCACCGTCCGGCGGAAGCCCATCCCCTCGAACATCGCGAGCGCACGGCCGTTCCGCGCCGCGACCTGGATGACGACCTGTGGGGCTCCGCGCCGGCCGAGCTCGCGCACCAGCGCCTCGAGGAGCAGGCGGCCCGCGCCACGGCGGCGCGCGCGCGGCGCGACGTAGAGATCGACGCCGACGCCGCAGGGGTCGCGCAGCGTGTTCCAGTCTCGCCCCTCGAGCCGGCCGTACGCGTACCCCACGAGCTGCTCGCGCCCGCGCGAGCGCGACACCGCCGCGAGCACCACCGCCTTCCGGCTCGCGAGCTCGCGCGCGAGCCAGGAGGCGTAGCCCTCCTCCATCCCCGGGCTCGCGAAGAAGCGCCGGGAGTCCATCCGGTTGTGGAGGCGCGCCAGCGTCGCCCCCATCCGCCCGAGCGCCGGCGCGTCCTCGGGGCGGGCCCGGCGGATCTCGATCTCGCTCATCCCACCACGGTAGCCCATGTGCCTCGCCGCCGGCGGGCGCCGGGTCGCGCTCGCCCCGGCGGTGAGTCCCCGAGCGCCGCCGAGACGGGCCGGTCCGTGCGGTAGGATGGCTCGCGACGAAAGGGGTGATGGGATGGCCGCAAAGATGCCACGCCTCGGGGATACCGCCCGGCGCTACCTCGACGACACCGTCCGCGCTCGCCTCGCGAGCCCGGGCCTCGAACGCTACCGTGTCGAGCGGAAGGGCGGCGCCGGGGCGATCGTCGTCGCCGTGCTGGCGCTGGTCGCGCTGATCGGGGCGTTCGTCTGGCTCTCGACGAGGCCGTAGCCGCGACGCGGCGGCGTCGGGGAATGCGACGCCGTCACCGAGGGTGAGGAGCTCCGGGAGTGGCGCCCGGGTCACGGCGCCCCCGGTTGCAGGGCGCGCCCCGTCCCGTCCATGCTGACCACATGACCCCCGCCACCGAATGCCGGGCCCGCCTCGACGCCCTTCGCGACACGCTCCGCGCCCAGGGGCTCGACGGCGCGGTCCTCGTCCACGCGACCGACGTCTTCTACCTGGCCGGCACGCGCCAGAACGCGGCGCTGTGGGTGCCGGCGGGCGGCGACGCGGTCCTGCTCGTGCGCAAGAGCCTCGAGCGCGCCCGGGCGGAGAGCCCGCTCGCGGACGTCCGCCCGTTCCCGGCTTCGAAGGAGCTCGCGGCGGCGCTCGGCGGGCCGCGTCGGGTAGGGTTCACCTTCGACGTCGCCCCGGGCGCGGTGGAGCGCTTCTGGGCGCGCGCGCTCGGCGCGGAGCTCGCGGACGTGTCGATGGCGCTCCGCGTGCAGCGGAGCGTGAAGTCCCCCTGGGAGCTCGAGCGCATGCGCGAGACCGCGGCGCTCCTCTGCGGCGTCTTCCGCGAGATCCCGTCCTTCCTCCGCCCCGGCATGCGCGAGGTCGATCTCGCCGCGGAGCTCGAGTACCGGATGCGCAAGGCCGGGAACGAGGGGAGCCCGCGGCTGCGCGGGTTCAACCAGGAGTTCTTCATGGGGCTCGCGCTCGCCGCCGGCTCCGCCACCGCCCCGAGCTACTTCGACGGGCCGGTCACCGGGCGCGGGCTGTCGCCGTCCTCCCCGCTCGGCGCGTCGGTCGAGCCCGTGCCGGGGGACGTGCCGATCCTGCTCGACTACACCGCGATGAAGGCGGGCTACGTCACGGACATGACCCGCATCGCGGTGTGCGGCCGGCTCGCCCCCGAGCTCGCGCGCGCGTTCGAGGTGGCGCTCGCGATCCAGGAGGAGGTCGTGAAGGGGCTCCGGCCCGGCGCGATCCCGTCGGAGCTCTGGGCGCGCGCGAAGGCGCTCGCCGAGCGGGAGGGGCTGGGCGATCGCTTCATGGGACCGCCGGGGGCGCAGGCGCGCTTCGTGGGCCACGGCGTCGGCCTCGAGCTGGACGAGCTGCCGGTGCTCGCGCCCGGGCTCGACGTGCCGCTCGTGCGCGGGCAGGTGCTCGCCGTCGAGCCCAAGTTCGTCCTCCCCGGGCTCGGCGCCATCGGGATCGAGAACACCTGGGCGGTGGGCGAGGGCGGCGGGGAGCGGATCACGGAGCTGCCGGACGCGGTGATGGTCGTCTGATCGTACCGGTGGGGCGCTCGCCTGCGGCTCGCCCCTCCCGAGCCCCCGTTCCCTCCGGCGCTCTCGCGGCGCGCCTCGACTAGAAAGAAGAGGGTGGCCGAGGGCGATCGCGAGCGGTGGGACGCGCGGTACCGGGACGAGGACGCGATCCCCGAGCCCTCGCCGCTCCTCGACGCGCTCGACGCGCTCCTCCCGCGGCAGGGTCGGGCGCTCGACGTCGCGGGCGGCTCGGGCCGGAACGCGCTCTGGCTCGCCCGGCGCGGGCTCGAGGTCACGCTCGCCGACGTCTCGGAGGTCGCGCTCGAGCGCGCGGCGCGCGAGGCGCGCCGGCGCGGGCTCTCGCTCGCGACCCTCCGGATCGATCTCGAGGCGTCGCCGTTGCCGCACGGCCCGTGGGACCTCGTCCTCTGCACGTACTTCCTCCACCGGCCGCTCCTCTCGGCGATCCCGGCGGAGCTCGCGCCGGGAGGACTCCTCGTCGTCGCGCACGCGACGCGGAGGAACCTCGAGCGCCACGCGCGCCCGGGGCCGGCGCACCTCCTCGAGGACGGCGAGCTCCCGACGCTCGTCCGCGGGCTCGAGGTCGTCCGCTACGAGGAGGGCTGGCTCGAGTCGGGCCGCCACGAGGCGCGGCTCGTCGCGCGGAAGCCCGCGGCGGCCGCCGGGTGAAGAAGGCCGCGTGGCGCGCCCCGCGGGAGGCCAGGGGAATGGGCGCGCTTCCAAGTCACCCGGCTGGACCCGGCCGCTCGTGCTACTCGTTGTCGGTGGAGGTCACCGCGTGATCGAACGGCTGCGCCGCCTCGCCCGGGACTGGTTCCTCGCCGGCATGGTCTCGGCGGTCGTGCTCGCGACGCTGCTGCCGGAGCTCGGCCGCAGCGGGGGGCCGCTGCACGCCGACCGCGTCGCGAACGCCGGCATCTTCGGCATCTTCTTCTTCCACGGGCTCGCGCTCTCCCGCGACCGCCTGCGCGCCGGCATGATGCGCTGGAAGCTGCACGCGGTCGTGCAGGCCATGACCTACGTGGCGTTCCCGATCGTGGGCCTCGTGCTCGCCGCGGCGTTCGGGCGGTTCCTGCCGGAGGACCTGCTGCTCGGCTTCTTCTACCTCTGCGCGCTGCCCTCCACGATCTCCTCCTCGGTGGCGATGACGGCGGTCGCGCACGGGAACGTCCCCGGCGCGATCTTCAACGCGACCCTGTCGAGCCTCATCGGGATCATCGCGACGCCGCTGCTCGTGAGCGTGTGGGCGTCCACCTCGGGCGAGTCGCTCTCCGTCGGACGCGCCGTGCTCGACATCGCCACCTTGCTGCTCCTCCCCATCGTCCTCGGTCAGCTCCTCCGCCCGGCGCTCGGCGCGTGGTTCCAGCGCTGGCACCGGCACGCGAGCACGTTCGACAAGCTCGTGATCCTGCTGCTCGTCTACGTGTCGTTCTCGGACTCGGTCCGGGCGGGGCTCTGGACGAAGCACGGCGTTTCCGTGCTCGCGATCGCGGTCGCGGGGGCGGCGCTCATCCTCGCGGTGGTCCTGACGCTCTCGACGCGCCTCGCGCGGCTCGTCGGGCTCGACAAGGAGGACGAGATCGCCGCGGTGTTCTGCGGGTCCAAGAAGACGCTCGCCTCGGGGGTGCCGATGGCGAAGCTCATCTTCGGCGCGCACCCCGGGCTCGGCCTCATCGTGCTGCCGATCATGTTCTACCATCAGCTCCAGCTGTTCGTCGGCTCGATCCTGGCGGAGCGCTACGCGCGGCGCCTCCAGGGCGCGCCGTCCCCGGCCCCCGCGGCCGCTCACGAGTGAGGCACGCATGGACGAGACCCCGAAGACCACGCTCCGTCGGCCCAGCAGGGCGCCGCTCGTCGTCGCGATCCTCGTCGTGCTCGGCGCTGCCGGCTTCTGGGCGAGCCGGCGCTTCGGCGGGCGCACCGAGCAGACCCCGCCGGCCGCCGCGCCCGCGTCGCCGGCCGGCGAGACCTCGCCCGCGGCGTCGCCGGCAGCCCCGCCGGTGCGGGCGGCGGACCTCGGGCCGAACGTCAGCGACCCCGAGGCGCGCGCGCTCGCCGACACGGTCTCGCAGAGCGAGCTCTACCGGCGGACGCTCGCGCAGGGCGAGGTCGTCCGGCGCGCCGCCGTGCTCCTCGACAACCTCGCGGAGGGCGTCTCGCCCCGGAAGCAGCTCGACCCCCTCCGGCCGGAGCGTCCGTTCTCGGTGCAGCGGCGTGGCGCCGAGACCGTCATCGACCCGGCCTCGTACGCGCGCTACGACGCCTTCGGCGACGCGATCGCCTCGGTGGACGCCCGCGAGGCGGCGCGCGTCTACCGCTCGCTCCACGGGGTCCTCCAGCTCGCCTACCGCGCGCTCGGCTATCCGGAGGCGTCGCTCGACGACGTCACCGCGCGCGCCCTCGGCCGGCTCGCGGCCGCCCCGGTGGTCGAGGGAGACGTTCCGGTCGTGGAGCGCGAGGGCGTGTTCCTGTTCCAGGACGAGCGGCTCGAGATGGCGCCGCAGGTGGAGAAGCACCTGCTCAGGATGGGGCCGCGGAACACGCGCATCGTGCAGGGGAGGGCGCGCGAGCTCCTCGAGGCGCTCGGGATGCCCGTGCCCCCCGCGCTCGACGCGCCCTCGCCGGCGACGCGATAGGCGGGTGTGGGCTCGGCCTCGCTAGCAGTCGAGGTCGAGCAGTCGAGCTTCGAAGGGTCGGGGTCGAGCTCGAGTTCGACTCGCGGCGGGCTAGTCGAGCTTCGCCTCGACGAAATCGCCCGCGTCGAAGCGGTAGCGCCGCGCCTCGTCGACGCGCCCTCCCCGGACTCCGAGGACGAGGTACTCGGCGCCGGGCAGGAGCTGCTGGCCGTCCACCACCGCGTCGGCCCGGTCCTTGGCGGAGAAGTAGGCGCCGACCTCCACGTGCGAGTGCCACACGGCCACGATCTCGCCGCCGCTCGCCTCGAGCTCCTCGTGGACGCGGAGCTGGGCGCGCGGATCCATGAGGTAGCTCTCGCGGCTCGTGCGCGGGAACCTCGCGGGATCGAGCGCGTGGTAGCGGTCGGCGACGTTCGGGAGCGAGAGGGCCTCGAGCGCGTCGCCGCGGCGGACGACGAACCCGCACACCTCGCGCTCCGGGTCCGCCTCGCTGAGCTTTCGCAGGCGCGCCAGCAGCTCCGGGCCGTAGGTCACCAGGTGATCCTCCGGTCCCAGCGGCGCGGCTCGAAGTAGCGGTCGGCGCGGTCCGGCAGGACCGTCACGACGTTACCCCGCTCGCCGGCCGCCGCCATGCGCTCGGCCACCTGGAGCGCCCCGGCCACCGCGGCGCCGCTCGAGTGCCCGACGCGCAGCCCCTCCTCGCGACCCAGGCGCTCGGCCATCGCCCAGCCCTCCGCGGTGGGCATGGAGATCTTCCCGTCGAGCTCGGCCTCGTCGTAGATCGCCGGCACGATCGAGCTCTCCATGTGCTTCAGCCCCTCGAGGCCGTGGAGCGGCTCGGCGGGCTCGACCGCGTGGCAGCGCACCCCCGGCGCGAGCGCGCGCAGCCCGCGCGAGGTCCCCATCACCGTGCCGCTCGTGCCGATCCCGGCCACGAACGCGGCCACCCCGCCGTCGAGCGCCTCGGCGATCTCCACCGCGGTCCCGAGCTCGTGGGCGCGCGGGTTCTCCGGGTTCCCGTACTGGTCCGGGTAGAACCAGCGATCCGGCTCCCGCGCCACGAGCTCGCGCACCTGGCGGATGGCGCCGTCGGAGCCCTCGAGCGGATCCGAGAACACGAGCTCGGCGCCGAACGCCTGCGCGATGCGCTTGCGCGCGGCGCTCACGTTGCGCGGCATGACGAGGGCGCAGCGGACCCCGAGCGCCGCGCAGATCCAGGCGTAGGCGACGCCGGTGTTGCCGCTCGTGGAGTCGACGAGGGTGCGCCCGGGCCCGAGGCGCCCGTCCTGGAGCGCGGCCTCGATCATGCGGAGCGCGGGGCGGTCCTTGACCGAGCCGCCGG
Organism: Anaeromyxobacter soli; assembly: GCF_022808855.1. GTDB lineage: Bacteria > Myxococcota > Myxococcia > Myxococcales > Anaeromyxobacteraceae > Anaeromyxobacter > Anaeromyxobacter soli. The sequence goes on along the minus strand of NZ_JAKZLF010000006.1, from coordinate 32,715 downwards.
GGTTCATGAACTCGCACTTCGCGTAGAGGCGGATGCCGGGGAGCTCCGCCCCGATGCGGCGCAGCCGCACGAGCGGCGTGCTCCCGACGAGCCGCGCCACCGTCTCGACGGGCGCGGCGCCGTGGCGGAGGCCGGGCGCGGTCATCGCGCGGCCTCGCGCGCGAACCACTCCGCCGCGGAGAAGTAGCGCTCGCCGGTGTCGGGCAGCACGGTTGCGACGCGGTGGCCCGCGCCGAGCTCGCGCGCCACCCGGATCGCAGCGACGACCGCCGCGCCGCTCGAGGTGCCGACGAGGAGCCCCTCCTCCCGGGCCAGCCGGAGCTTCATCGCCCACGCCTCCTCGTCGCTCACCCGCTCGACCCGATCGTACGCGGCCGGGTCGAGCACGCGCGGGACGAAGCCCGCGCCCAGCCCCTGGATCCGCGTCGGGCCGGGAGTCCCGCCGGACAGGACGGCGCAGGCCTCGGGCTCGACCGCGACCATGAGCGTCCCGGGGCGCTCCCTCCGCAAGACCCCGGCGACGCCGGTGAGCGTCCCGCCCGTCCCGACGCCTGCGACGAAGGCGCCCAACGGCCCGCCGAGCGCGTCGAGGGCGAGGAGGAGCTCGCGCGCGGTCCCGTCGCGGTGCGCCTGCGGGTTCGCCGGGTTCTCGAACTGCTGGAGGAGGAGCGCGCCGGTCTCTCGCGAGAGCTCGCTCGCCCGCGCCACCGCGGGCGGCATGCCCGCCTCCGCGGGGGTGAGGACCAGCTCCGCCCCGTACGCCTCGAGCGCCTGCCGGTGCTCGAGGGAGGTCGAGTCCGGCATGACGAGCGTGAGCCGGTAGCCCTTCACCGCGCAGACGAGCGCGAGCCCCAGCCCGGTGTTCCCGCTCGTCGGCTCCACCACGCGCCCCCCGGGCGCGAGCCGGCCGTCGCGCTCGGCCGCCTCGATCATGGCGACCGCGATGCGGTCCTTGACCGAGCCGCCCGGGTTCATGGACTCGAGCTTCGCGAGCACCTCCGCCGCGCCGGGAGGGACCACGCGGCGGAGCTTCACGACGGGCGTGCCGCCCACGGCGTCGAGGATCGTCTCGAGCGGCGGGGCGGCGCGGGGGCGCGCGGAGGCGGGCACGGTCAGTACCGCGGCACGGTGGGGTCGATCTCCTCGCTCCAGCGGAGGATGCCGCCCTCGAGGTTCCACACGCGCTTGAACCCTGCCTCCTGGAGCTGGCGCACCGCCTTCGCGCTGCGCACGCCGCTCTTGCAGTAGAGGACCACGTCGCGCGCGCTGTCGAAGGTGCGGAGCGCGTCGGCGAAGGAGGAGAGCGGCGCGAGGCGCGCGCCCTCGATCCGGCCGATGTCCCACTCGTGCGGCTCGCGCACGTCGACGAGGTCGAGGTCGGCGCCGCCGCGCCGCCGCTCGTCGAGCTCGGCGACCGTGAGGACGGGCACGCCGGCCGTCTCGTCCTCGCCGCCGCGGATCCCGCAGAATTGCTGGTAGTCGATGAGCTCCTCGATCTCGCGCGTTCCGCAGGCGGGGCAGCGCGGGTCCTTGCGGAGCTTCACCGTGCGGAACTGCATCCCCAGCGCGTCCACGAGGAGGAGCCGCCCGACGAGCGGCTCGCCGATGCCGGCGATGAGCTTCACCGTCTCGGTCGCCTGCACGAGCCCGACGAGGCCCGGCAGGATCCCGAGCACGCCGCCCTCCGCGCAGGAGGGCACGAGCCCGGGGGGAGGCGGCTCCGGGTAGAGGCAGCGGTAGCAGGGGCCCGCGTCCGTGCAGAACACCGTGGACTGGCCCTCGAACCGGTAGATCGAGCCGTAGACGTTGGGCTTGCCGAGCAGCACGCACGCGTCGTTCACGAGGTAGCGCGTCGCGAAGTTGTCGGTGCCGTCCACCACGAGGTCGTAGTCCCGGATGATCTCGAGCGCGTTCTCGGAGGTGAGCCACGCCTCGTGCGCGACCACCTCCACGTGCGGGTTGAGATCGCGGATCCGATCGCGGGCGGACTCGACCTTCTTGCGGCCGACGTCCTTCGTGCCGTGCAGCACCTGGCGCTGCAGGTTCGTCGCGTCCACCACGTCGAACTCGACGATCCCGAGGGTGCCGACGCCCGCGGCGGCGAGGTAGAGCCCGATGGGCGAGCCGAGGCCGCCCGCGCCCACCATGAGCACGCGCGCCGCCTTGAGGCGGCGCTGACCCTCGACGCCGACCTCCGGGATGATGAGGTGGCGGCTGTAGCGGAGGATCTCCTCCTGCGACAGCGGCGGGAGCTCCTGTGCGGTGCGGCCGATGGACATCTCGCTAGCCTCCTGCGATGGCGGGGACGACCACGATCTCGGCGCCGTCCGGCACGGGCGTCGCGAAGCCCTGCTGGAACCGGATGTCCTCGTCGTCCAGGTAGAAGATGACGTAAGGGTACGGCTCGCCCTTCGCATCGCGAAGCCGGGGGCCGAGCTCGGGAAAGCGGCCCGCGAGGTCGCCGACGACCTCTCCGACGGTGGCGCCGCGCGCCTCGTGGACGGTCTTTCCGCCGGCGGCCTTCGCGAGCACGGCGGGGAGCCTCAAGGTGATGGGCATCTTCGTCTCTCCTCGGATCAGGCGTCCACGAGCGCCGCGACCTCGCGGAGCTTCGCTGAGATGACCGGCGTCTCCGGCAGGGCGGGGACGACGGCGTCGATGGTCTTGAGACCGTTTCCGGTGATGCAGAGCACGAGCTCGTCCTGCGCGCGCAGCTTACCCTCGCGCGCGAGCTTCAGCGCTGCGGCGACGGTGACCCCGCCGGCGGTCTCGGTGAAGACGCCGGTGGTCTCGGCGAGGAGGCGGATGCCGCGCACGAGCTCCTCGTCGGTGACCGCCGCCGCCGCGCCGCCCGAGGCGCGGATCGCCCTCGCCGCGAAGGGCCCGTCCGCCGGGTTCCCGATGGCGATCGAGCGGGCGATGGTGCGGGGGACCACGGGCTCGATCGCCTCGCCGCCCTTCTCGAACAGGTTCACGATGGGCGCGCACCCGGCGGCCTGCGCCCCGTACATCCGCGGCAGCGGCCCGTCCACGAGGTGGGCGCCGGCGAGCTCGTGGAAGCCCTTGTCGAGCTTCGTCACGAGCGAGCCGCCCGCCATCGGGGCGATGACCGCGTCGGGCAGCCGCCAGCCGAGCTGCTCCGCGATCTCGAAGGCCATGGTCTTCGAGCCCTCGCCGTAGTAGCTGCGCAGGTTCAGGTTCACGAGCCCCCAGCCGAAGCGATCCGCCACCTGGGCGCAGAGCCGGTTCACGTCGTCGTACGTGCCGCGCACGCGCACGAGGCGCGGGCCGTAGACGGCGGTGCCCACGATCTTCGCGAGCTCGAGGTCCTCGGGGATGAAGATCCAGGCGGCGAGCCCGGCGCGCGCCGCCTGCGCGGCGACGGCGTTCGCGAGGTTGCCGGTGGACGCGCAGCCGACCGTGTCGAGGCCGAGCCCCGCCGCGGCGTTCAGCGCCACCGCCACCACCCGGTCCTTGAACGACTGGGTCGGGTGGGAGACCGCGTCGTTCTTCACGAGCGCGCGCCGCACGCCGAGCGCGCGGGCGAGCGCCGGCGCGTCCACGAGCGGCGTGAAGCCGGTGTCGAGCGAGAGGACGGGCTCGCCGAGGATGGGGAGCCACTCGCGGTAACGCCAGATCGAGCGGGGCCGCGCCTCGATCTGCCAGCGCGTGGGCAGGACGCGGTCGCTCTCGTACGCCGGCTCGAGGGGCCCGACGCACTCCTCGCACACCGCCACGGGGCGAGGCTCGAAGCGCGCGCCGCAGCGGCGGCAGACGAGGGGGGACAGCTCCGGACGGTGCGGATCCGCTGAAGCGGACGCCGCGCGGGGCGCGGCCGCGAGGGACGAGGACATGCTGGAGACTTCCTTCTCCCTCGCCGGACGGCACTGCAGGCAGCCGGGGAGGGGCTTTTTAGCGGTTGGTTTAACGTGGCCGCAATACGCCGCAAATCGCCACGGACTCCGATCGCCGCGGCTGCGGCGATCGGTGGTCATCCTATTTAGCGGACGAGCCTCCCGTCAAGCGGAGGATCTCCATTTTCAGGCGGCGCACTCGCCCGCCTGGGTCTCGGGGCTGAAGTCGTCGCTCGCCCCGGGCTCGACGAAGTCCTCCGGCGCGGCGTCCTCGAGCCTGAGCGCCTCGAGCGGAGCGACGACGGCCTTCACGCGATCGAGCGCGCGGGAGAAGAACGGCCCGGCGGCCTCGCCCTCGCGCCGCTCGGCGAGGTACAGCGCCGTGAGCCGCTCCACGGCCTCGGGGACGCGCCGCGCGGGCACCTTGCCCGCCAGCTTCCCGAACGTCGCGACGCCGTCCTCCGCGCCCCCGCCGACGAGCACGAAGTACTGCGGGACCGCCCGGCCGCCGAGCTTTCGCGCGCTCCCCTGCAGGCCGATGGCGGCGAGGTGGTGCTGGCTGCAGCCGTTCGGGCAGCCGGAGACGTGGACCGGCAGCGCGGCGGCGAGGCCGGGCGCGCCGAGCCGCTGCCGGACGCGCTCCTCGACGAGCCGCGCGATCCCGCGGGTGCGCGTCACGGCGAGGCGGCACACGTCCGCGCCGGGGCAGGCGACGACGTCCGCGGCGCTCCGCGCGCCGTCGCGCCCGAGCCCCGCCGCGGCGAGCCGCGCGAACAGGGCGGGGACCTCGTCGGACGGCACCCAGCGCACCAGGACCTTGCCGTCGCTCGCGAAGCGGACGGCGCCGTCGCCGTGCGCGAGCGCGAGGTCCGCGAGCACCTCGAGCTGCGCGGCGGTGACGTCTCCCTGCGGGAGCGACACGGTGACCGCGGAGAAGCCGGGCTGGCGCTGGGGCCGGACGTTCGTCGCGCGGAACGCGGCGAGCGCCGCGGGCGACGGCGCGAGCACGGGCAGGACCGCCGGCGGCTCGCCGGGGCCGCGGGGCGGCGCCGCGGCGACGCGCGCGGAGATCTCCGCGGCGGTGGGAGGCTCCGGACGCGCGTGCGCGGGCGGCGGGGCGTCCGCCGGCGCGGCGTCGGGATCGAACGGGAGCCGCGGGGCGCCCTCGGCCCGCACGCGCGCGAGCTCCTCCTCGACGAGCGCGCGGAAGGGCTCGAACCCGAGCGACCGGACGAGGAACTTGAGCCGGTTGCGCTGCTTGTTCACCCGGTCGCCGCGGGCGTGGAACACGCGGACGATCGCCTCGGCGAGCGCGAGGAGCTCCGACGCGGGCAGGAAGTCGACGAGCGGCGCGCCGGAGGTGCACAGGGACGCCGTCCCGCCCGCGACCGTCACCGAGAAGCCGCGCACGGTCCGCCCGCCCTCGGTCCGCACGCGCGCGCGGAAGCCGAGGTCGTGGATGGCCGTCGCGACGTGGTCCTCGGCGCAGCCCTCGAAGGCGATCTTGAACTTGCGCGGCAGCGCGTTCGCGAGCGGGTGGCGCAGGAAGTGGCGCGTCGCCGCCTCGGCGTAGGGCGTCACGTCGAAGAGCTCGTCCGGCGAGACGCCGGCGAGGGGGCAGGCGACCACGTTGCGGACCGCGTTGCCGCCCGCGCCGGAGGTGGTGACGCCGTCCGCCGCGAGCCGGCGGAGCGCGGGCTCGAGGTCCGCCGGCCGCACGAAGTGCACCTGGAAGTTCTGGCGGGTCGTCACGTGCCCGTAGCCGCGCGAGAAGCGCGCCGCGACGTCGGCGAGCGCGCGGAGCTGCGCGGCGGAGGTCGCGCCCTGCGGCAGCTTGATGCGCAGCATGTGCAGGCCGTCCTGCCGCTGCGAGTAGGCGCCGCGCACCACGCGGTAGGCGCGCCAGGCGTCGGCGTCGATCTCACCGCGCTCGAAGCGGCCGAGCGTCTCGACGAAGGCGTCGATCTCGCGGTCGTCCGCGAAGGTCTCCCGGACGGGCGGGGTGGGCTCTGAGGGGCGGGACATGCGGCTCCTTTCAGGCGCTCTGCGCGGGCGCGAGCGGTTCGTGGTCACGCGCGTCGGCGCGCGAGGAGGTGAGCTGCAGGGCGGCGACGGCGCCGATGACGAGGGTGCCGGGGAGCTCCGGGTGATCGGGCAGCGCGGCGTGGCGCAGCCCCGCGAGCGTGCCCTTCCAGGCGAACGCGTCGGGGGACGACGCGCCGAGGACGATCGCGGCGGGCGTCTCCCGATCCCACCCGCGCGAGAGGAGCCGGGTCGCGATCCGCTCGCGCGCGCCGATCCCCATGAGGACGACGAGCGTGAGCGAGGTCTCGGCGCCCATCCGATCCAGGATCGGCCCGTAGGTCCGCTCGTCGTGCCCCGCGATCACCGCGAAGCCGGCCGCGAGCCCGCGGTGCGTCACCGGGATGCCGGCCAGCGCGGGCGCGGCGATGGCGGACGACACCCCGGGTACGACCTCGAACGGCACGCCCGCGGCGGCGAGCGCGCGCGCCTCCTCGCCGCCCCGCCCGAAGACGAACGGGTCGCCGCACTTGAGCCGGACGACGCGCTTGCCCTGCCGCGCGGCGCCCACGAGGAGCCGCTCGATCGCGCGCTGCGACACGCTGGGGCGGCCGGCGCGCTTCCCGACCTGGAAGCAGTGCGCGCGCGGCGCGAGCCTCAGCACGTCGGCGTCCACGAGCGCGTCGTAGAGGACGACCTCCGCCTCGGCGAGCCGGTCGGCGGCGCGCCGGGTGAGGAGGCCCGGATCGCCGGGCCCCGCGCCGACGAGCGACACCAGGCCCGGCGGCGTCGGCGCGGCGGCGCCGGGGGAGGGCGCGCGCGCGTACAGGGAGTTCAGCTTCTCGAGCAGGAGCGGGCGGCGGGTGGCGAGCGGCACGCGGGCGCGCTTCCAGCCCTCGCGCTCCGCCTCGGCGGTGTCCACCCAGGACGCGAGGTCGCGCGGCAGGAGCGCGTCGAGCGCCTCGCGCAGCAGCCCGGCGAGGGCAGGGGCGCGCCCGCCCGTGGAGATCGCCACCGTGGCGTCGCCCCGCCGGACGACGCCGGCGGTGTACGCGGTCGCGGTCTCCGGATCGTCGACCGCGTTCACGAGCAGGCGCCGCGCCTCGGCGGCCTCCGCGACCTCGCGGTTCACCGCCGGCGTCGCGGCGGCGACGGCGAGCCAGGCCGCGTCGAGATCCGCGGGCCGGAACGGCCGGCGGTGCACCGCCGCGGCGCCCGCGGCGACGTCGTCGCGCACCTCCGGCGCGACCACCGTCACGCGCGCGCCGGCCTCGGCGAGCTGCCGGACGCGCAGGGCCGCCATCGCCCCGCCGCCCACGACCACGACCTCGCGGCCGGCGAGCTTCACGAACAGCGGGACGAGGGGCGCGGTCACAGCACCCCCCACTGGCGCACGTACTCGAGGAACACCTGGAACTCCCGATCGCGGAACCCGAGCGCGAGGAGGTGGCGCTTCGCGTCGCCGGCCTCGACCGTGGTGGACTCGGCGACGATGCGAGCGCGCTCGCGGCGGACTTCGAACCCACGCGCCGCGAGCGCGTCGGCGAGCGCGCCGGACCGCGGCGCGCGGGCGTCCACGGTGACGCGGGTGACGTGGTCGACCATCGCGGCCTCCTACTTCACCGCGTCCCAGTAGGACGCGAACACGGAGGTGGAGAGCCAGTAGCCGAGCGGGACGTTCACGAGGACGCCGAGCGCGAACGCGGCGAACGGGCGCCAGCCGAACCGGGTCAGCTCGCGAAAGCGGGTCGTGAAGCCGATCGAGAGGAACGTCCAGGTGAACGCCCAGCCGCGCAGGTTCTTGAGGGGCCCGATCGCCTCCTTGGAGAACTGCGTCCCGATCTTCGAGTCGACGGAGGCGAGCACGACCGTCACGGCGAGCGAGGCGACGAGGAACCCGAGGATGAACTTGGGGAAGCGCTGCCAGATCTCGGCCGGGCGGACCCGCTCCGCCTCGGCGGCGCCCTTCCGCTCCCAGCGCGTGACCGACAGGAAGGCCACCACGAGCGCCCACACCCCCACGAACATGTCGCGCCCGACCACCTTCATGAGCGTGAACGTCTTGATGGCGCGCTCGTCGCCGAGGGTGGCGGCGGCGGCGAAGCCCGCGGCGTCGGCGAACTCCGAGGTGCCGATCCAGGCGCCGGCCTGGCCGGGGCCGAGGCCGAGGTGCCGGGCCCCGACGGGGAGGAGGAAGATCATCGCGACGGCCCAGAGGATCACCATCGAGATCGCCACAGAGACGTGGCTCTTCTCCGCGCGGCACGCGCCGCCGATGGCGATGGCCGCCGACACGCCGCAGATCGAGCCGCCCGCGCCGAGCGTGGCGCCGAAGCGCGGATCGAGGCCGAACAGCCGGGTCGCGGCGAGGTAGATCGCGGCGAAGGTCGTCACGGCCACGATCGTCGCCTGCAGGATGGCGAGCGGGCCGGCCTGGAGGATGATCGTGAACGGCAGCGTCGCGCCCATGAGCACGATGCCGACCTTGACGTAGAACTCGGTGCGGAGCGCCGACTGGAACCAGCGCGGCAGCGCGACGGCGTTCCCGAGCACCATGCCGACCACGAGCGCGAGGAGGGGCGGCTCGAGCTGCCAGGCCTTCAGGACCTCGTTCGAGCCGAGGATCGCGACCACGATCGAGAACACGAACAGCACGCCGAACCCGGCGGCGTACTTCGCGACGTCCCAGCCGATCACCGCCGAGGCGGCGCCGAAGAGCGCGAGGAAGACGCCGAAGAGCACGAGGGGCGAGGCCGGGTTCGCCTGCAGCGTCGCGAGCACCTTCCCGGCGTCCGACCAGGCGGGGAAGGAGAGCGCCGCCGTCGAGACGAGCCGCGTCGCGCCGAGGAAGAAGGCGGAGGTGACGGCGAGCACGATCCCGAGCGCGATCAGGATCGCCCAGGTGTCCTCGCGGCGGTGCCAGGGGAGCGTGGAGGGAGGAGCGGCGGACATGGGAGTTCCTCGTGCGGTGCGCAGGGCTTCGCCAGGGACGCGCCGTCCGGCAGCCCGTGACGGCCGGCGCGTCTACTCGAACGGGGTGAAGGAGCTCGCCGGCGCTCAGCCGCGCATTCGCGCGGGAGGCGCCGGCCGGCGACACATGCATCGCCGGTGGAGCGTCCGACGCGCGGCGGAGCGGGAGGAGGCGGGGAGGGCGCGCATCGTGTGCGAATCCTAGATGACGGACGAAACTCCTGTCAAGCGGACAACGGATGAGTGTCCGACTTAACGGACGAGCGCAGCCGGTTCCCCCCGGAGCCCGTTCCGCGCCGTGACGGGGTCTCCTCGCCGGGGTTGAGCGCCACTATCTCGTTCTGTCGAGGAGGCGGTCATGACGAGGCGTGCACCGGTCGCAGTGCTCACGTTCTGGGCGCTCGCCGCGCCGGCCGGGGCGGAGGTGCCGGCTCCGGCGACCGCCGATGCCGCCGGAGCGTGCGCGCTTCATTCGCCCCAGGCGACCGCGTCGAGCGCCGCGTGCGTGGCCTGCCACCCGCGCGGGCGCGAAGGCCATACGCACCCCGTGGACTTCTCGTACGCGCAGGCCCAGGCGGGTCGCTCGTCCGCGCTGCGCGATCCCGCAGAGGTCGCCCGCCGGCAGATCCGGCTGCCCGAGGGGGAGGTGCGGTGCGCGACCTGTCACGACGCCGACTCGCCCTGGGCCGCCCACGTCGCGCTCCCGCCCGGCGCCGAGGCGCGGCTCGCGCCCGATCCTCGCGCCGTCCTCCCCGGAGAGGACGCGGGCAAGGCGCAGGCACGGCGGCCCCGGCCGGGCGAGGCGGTGGCCACCCGACCGCTGTGCGTCGGGTGTCACGTGTACTGACGGCGGGCTTCGCTCGCCTGTTCGTCGTCCGATGCTGCGCGCGCCTTCGCCTCGCGGCGGGTTGCGGCGCCTCCGGGCGCGGCGCTAAGGTCCGCGCCGAGCATGGACTACGACGCCGATCGCGCGCCCGAGCCGCGCGCCTGGAAGGACGTCCCGCAGGAGGAGCGCCTGCGCGCGGTCGAGGCGCACCACCACGCGCTCTCCCGACCGCACCCGCCGATGCCGAAGCCGCGCGTCCACGCAGCGCTCCACCTCGTGGTGGAGGACCAGCTCGCCTCGGGCGAGCCGCCGCAGGCGCGCGGCGCGGTCGAGCGGCTCGTGGCCGGCGGCCTCACGCGCCACGAGGCGCTGCACGTGGTGGGGCGCGTGGCGGCGGACGCGCTCGACGCCGCGCTCAAGGGCGGCCGCTTCGACGCCGCCGCCTACGCCCGCGCGCCCGACGCCCGGCCGCCGCCGGCGCCGGCGCGGTAGCGGCCAGCCATGTTCGAACGGGGGCGGCGCCCCCGCCCCGCCGACGGCTGACCGCCGTCGTCGGGGACCCCACCCCTGCTCGCCGGGTCCCGTGCGCCGCCGCGAGCGGCTTCGCCGCTTCGCCGGCGTCGCCCCGGCGGGCTCGCTTCGCTCGCCTGTTCGCGGATCGTGATCGGCCGTTCAGGCCATGAGCGCGCCGCCGCTCACCGGCACGTACACGCCGGTGAGGAAGCGCCCGTGCTCGGACGCCACCATCAGCACCGCGCCCGCGACGTCCTCGGGCACCCCGATCCGGCGGAGCGGCGTCATCCGGGCCATCGCCTCCTTCTGGGCGGCCGGCTGATGAGCGGTCGCGTCGGTGTCGGTGAGCCCAGGCGCGACGGCGTTCACGCGGACGCCGTGGGGCCCCAGCTCGAGCGCGAGCCCGCGGACGAAGGCGTCGAGCCCGGCCTTGGCGGTGCTGTGGGCGCAGAAGCCCGGGCCGGGGTGGCGGGACAGGCCGCTCGAGATCGCCACGATGCAGCCGGACCCGCGGGCGATCATGCCGGGGGCGACCGCCTGGCAGCAGTGGAACGCCGCGCCCAGCTCACCGTCGAGCTTCGCCTGGAAGTCCGCCCAGCGGTACTCGACGAACGGGCGGATGGGGAACGAGATCGACGCGTTCACCACGAGCGTGTCGATGGGGCCGAGCGCCGCCTCCGCCTCCGCGACCATCCCCGCGACCTGCCCGGGATCGCGCACGTCGGCCCGCACCGCGACCGCCCGCCCGTCCGCGGCGCGGATCTCGTCCACGACGGCGCGCGCCGCCTCCTCGCTCTGGAACCAGTTGACGGCCACGGCGGCGCCGTGGCGCGCGAGGAGCTTCGCGGTCGCCGCGCCGATGCCGCGGCTCGCGCCCGTCACGAGGGCGACGCGTCTCTTCATCATGGGTGACCTCCGGTGCGAGGGAGAAGGGCCGAGGCGAGCCTAGACGAGCGATCGGGATTTTGGAAACGGTCCGCGAGCGAGGCGAGCCCGCCGGGGCGACCCGCGCATCGCGGCGGGGCCGCGAACGGTCGTCCAGCGCGGCGCCGCACCGTTGCGGATCGGCGCCGGCCGCGATAGACCGGCGGCCGTGATCCGGCTCCTCATCGTGTGCGCGGGCGGCGCGCTCGGCAGCGGCGCGCGCTACCTCGTCTCGACCTGGGCGGCGCGCGCGCTCGGCGCCGACTTCCCGCGCGGTACGCTCATCGTGAACGTCGTGGGCTCGTTCCTGCTCGCGCTGCTCATGGGGCTCGCGGGGGCGCGGGAGGGGATCTCGCCGGAGGTGCGGCTCTTCCTCGGGGCGGGGATCCTCGGCGGCTTCACGACCTACTCGTCGTTCAACTACGAGACGCTCGCCCTCCTCGAGCGCGGCCCGGCGCACGCGCTCGCGAACGTCGCCCTCACGCTCCTGGGGTGCCTCGCCGCGGGGTTCGTGGGCCTCCTCGCCGCGCGCACGCTCGGGTGAGCTCGCGCCCGGCTCGCCCGGGCGTCGCACGCTCGCCGGATGCGCCCGGGGTGCCCCCGTGCACACGCTTAGCTCCGGGGAAGTACCCGGAGCCGCGGCCAGGATCGCCGGCCGGCGACGGTGCGGGCGGGCGCACGCGGCGGGAGGGGGCCATGCAAAGGAAGCTCTTGGCGGCCACGCTCGCGGCGCTCGTCGCCGCGACCGCGGAGGGGCAGGCCGAGTCTCAACAGCAATCCGCCGCGGCGCCGCAGCAGTCGGCGGCACCTCAGGCCGTCGCGCCGCAGCAGCAGGCCGCCGCGCCGCAGCAGCAGGCCGCCGCGCCGCAGCAGCAGGCCGCCGCGCCACAGCAGCAGGCCCCTGCGCCGCAGGCCGTCACGCCGCAGCAGCAGGCCCCTGCGCCACAGCAGGCCCCTGCGCCGCAGCAGCCGACGGCGTCCGCGGCGCCGGCCGGGCAGCCTCGCGTGGCTCCCCCCGGCCGCACGCTCGCCGATTCGTGCGTCGAGCTGCTGAACGGGCGTGTGGAGTCCGGGGTGGACGTCACGGCGCTCCGCGCGAGCTGCGAGGGGCTCGTGCGCCAGGGCGGGACGGTCGCACCCGGTGTCGGCACGGCGACCCCGCCGCCCGGCGAGAGCATCCCCACCGGCTTCACGCAGCCTCCGAGCGAGTTCCGGGAGCGGCGCGTCGGCATGGGGATGACCTCCCGGGGAGCGGTGGACAACACCGTCGTCACGAACCCGCTCGGCTGGTTCAGCGGGCTCGGCGTCAACGCCACCTACATCCGGCCCTTCCCGTGGGAGCACGCGTCGTGGCTCGTCTCGGCGCGGTACTCGCGCACGAACGCCTCGAACGGAAACGTGAGCTCCTTCGGGCTCGGGAGCGGCGCCGACCTGTTCGTCTTCGGGCACAACAACGAGGGGCTCCGCATCGGGCCGCGCATCGACCTCAGCTTCGGACGCGAGACCGTCCAGGGCTCCTCGAACTTCGCGCGCGTCGGGGTGGCCGCGGAGATCGGCTTCAACATGATCCACGCGAGCGGCTTCACCTCCAGCGTGGGCGGCGGGTGGGGCGCCCGGCTCGCGGGGGACGCGCAGGACGAGAACTTCACGAGCTACACCGGCGGCGAGGACGGGCCCTACCTGAAGCTCGGCATGGGGTACAGCTGGTGAAGGGGGAGGCGGCGCCGCCTCCCCCCGCGACGCCGCCCGCTCCCCGCGTCCTCCGCTCGGCCCGCCGCGGCGGGCGCGCTCAGCAGCTGATCGCCGCGCCCCTGCGCGCGTACCACCACGCGGTCGCGGCGACGGCGAGGGCGTAGTACGCGACGAGGCCGACGATCGCCGCGCCCGGCCCGCCGGTGAGCGCGACCGAGGTCCCGAATGCCTTCGGGACGAAGAAGGCGCCGTACGCGGCCACCGCCGACGCGAACCCCGCGACCGCGGCGGACTCCGTGGCGGCCGCGCGGCGCGCCGCCGCCAGCGCGGCGGGGGAGGCGCCCGCGGGCGCGCGGTTCAGGGCCGCGAAGATCGCCGGGATCATGCGGTAGGTGGAGCCGTTCCCCACCCCCGTCGCGGCGAAGAGGAGCACGAACGCGCCGAGGAACGGGGCGAAGTGGCCCGCCGCGCCGCCGCGGGGCAGGAACGAGAGCACGGCGAGCGCGAGCCCGGCCATGGCGAGGAAGTTCCACAGCGTCACGCGCGCGCCGCCGACGCGATCGGCGAGCCACCCGCCCACCGGCCGGAACAGCGCGCCCACGAGCGGGCCGAGGAACGCGTAGCGCACCGGGTCCACGCCGGGGAACGACCCCTTCACGAGCAGCGGCAGCGCGGCCGAGAAGCCGATGAACGAGCCGAAGGATCCCAGGTAGAGGGCCGAGACGATCCAGGTGTGCCGCTTGCGGAAGATGCGCGCCTGCTCCCGGAACGAGGCCCGCGCGCTCGCGACGTCGTCCATGCCGAGCCAGGCGAGCGCCGTCGCGAGGAGGATGAAGGGCACCCACACGAAGCCGGCGTTCTGCAGCCACAGGTGCTGCTCCACGCCGTTCTTCACCGCGACCTGGGGCGCGCCGCCCAGGGCGCCGAACACGCCGGCGGTGATGGCGAAGGGCACGAGGAGCTGCATCCCGGACACGCCCAGGTTCCCGAGGCCGCCGTTGAGGCCGAGCGCGGTGCCCTTCCTCGCGCCCGGGAAGAAGAAGCCGATGTTCGCCATGCTCGAGGCGAAGTTCGCGCCGCCGAGGCCGGCGAGGAGGGCGAGGACGAGCAGCACGGGGTAGGGCGTCGTGGGGTCCTGCACCGCGAGGCCGATGCCGATCGCGGGGACGAGCAGCGAGGCGGTGGTGATCGTCGTCCACAGGCGCCCGCCGAACAGCTGGACCGCGAACGAGTAGAAGATCCGGAGCGTGGCCCCGGAGAGCCCCGGCAGCGCGGCGAGCCAGAAGAGCTGGCCGGTGTCGAGCGCGAAGCCCACGTCGGGCAGCCGGACCACGACGACGCTCCAGACCATCCACACGCAGAACGCGAGGAAGAGCGCGAAGATCGAGATCCAGAGGTTGCGCCGGGCAGTCGCCTCGCCGCTCCGCGCCCACGCCGCCGCGTCCTCCGGGTCCCACACCGAGAGCACCTGCGGCTCGAGCGCGCGGGAGCGCAGCACCGCGGCGGCGGGCCGGGGCAGGTCCACGCCGGCGGGGGCGCGCGCCCAGACCGTGCGGCCGCGGACGCCGCCGGCGAAGCGCAGCGGGAACGAGACGACGTGGGCGAGGCGCGAGAACGGGATGAGCGCCACGAGCACGAACGCGAGCACCGCGTGGAGCTTCACCGGCGTCGGCAGCACGGCCGCGAAGGCTGGATCCGGCGAGAGGGTGAAGAGCGAGCGCAGCCACGGGGCGGCCGTGTGCAGGTACCAGATCGAGCCCCAGCGCAGCGAGAGCGTCACGTACAGGCCGAGCCCGACCTGCAGGACGAGGAGCGCGAGGACCACGACGTCCATGGCGCTCGTGACGGCGCGCACGCGGGGCAGGGCGAGCCGCCGCCAGAGGAGGAGCGCGCCGGCGGCGAGCGCCCAGGCGCCGAGCGCGAGGCCCGTCACCTCGAGGAGGTGCAGCCGCGCCGGGTCGCCGAGCACGCGGCCCATCGTGCGCGGGGCGAGCGCCGCGAAGGCGTGCGCGGAGAGGATGGCGAGGATCGCGACGTGCCACGGGACCGCGCCGAAGTGGAGGAGGCGCGACTCGAGGAGCTGCGAGGAGCGCGCGGAGATGGGGGCGCCCGCCCCCGCGTGGCGGAGGACGAGCCCGGCCGCGGCGAGGGCGACGGCGACGTACGGGACGACGGCGAAGAGGACGAGGTCCGTCATGGTCCGGCCTCCTGGGGCGCGACGGGCGGGCCGGCCGGCGCGGGCAGCGCGGCGGCGAGCGCCTCGAGGGCGGCCCGGTACGGGTGGTCGTGGTCGAGCGCGGCGGCCGCGCGGCGGGCGGCGGGCGCGAGGACGAGCGCGGCGACGTCGTCGGCCTCGCCGCCCTCCGGCGCCTCCGCGACGTAGCGGAGGAGCTCGGCGAAGTGGTCGGGCACCTCGCTCGCGCGGGGGAGGCCCGCCTCCGCGCGCAGCGCCGCGAGGTGGGCGAGGAGGGCGTTCCGCCGGGGCCCCTCGCCGCAGAGGTGGATCCCGGCGTACGGGCTCACCGCGGGGCGGAGATCGAAGGTGGCCGTGTAGAGCTCCTCCGCGCCGCCCGGGCCGAGCAGCGCGAGCCGGTCGGCGAGCGTGTCGAGCGCGGCGCCGATCCCGCCCGGGAGGTGGCTCGCGTGGGCGCGCAGCCGGCCGGGGAGCGCGTCGTCGGGGTAGGACAGGAGGTCGGCGAACGCGCGCGCCGCCTCGCGCGAGAGCGCGGGCGCGGTCACGGTACCCTCGCGCGCAGCCCGGCGAGGCCCTGCAGGCCGACGAGCTGCTCGGTCTCGGCCTCGCGCCCGCCGGGCGGCCGCACCACGCGCTCGCGGAGCGTGGGGTACACGGTGAGCCGGTGGAGCGCGTCCGCCACCTCGGGCGTGAGCCCGGCCGTGCGGAGCGCCTCGGCCGCGTCCGCCTCGCTGACGTCGCCCACCGTGGCCGCGCGGCGGCGGGTGCGCACCGCGACGAGCCGCCTGAGCGCGGACCGGACGACCTCGTCGTTGCCCGCCGCGAACATCGCCGCGAGGTAGCGGACCGGGATGCGCTGGGCGTCGGCCGGGGTGAGGGCCGCGCCGTCAGCGGCGCCGGTCCGCACCGGCGAGAGCGGCGGCACGTAGAAGACCATGGGCAGCGTGCGGAACTCGGGGTGGAGCGGCAGCGCCACCTCCCACTGCCGCACGAACCGATCGGCGGGCGAGCGCCGCGCGGCGTCGAGGGTCGCGTCGGAGATCCCGCTCCGCCGCGCCGCCGCGACGACCTCCGGGTCGGCGGGGTCGAGCAGCGCGGCGCGCTGCGCGGCGACGAGATCGTGCTCCGGCGCGCGCGCGGCGCGCAGGGCCGCCTCCGCGTCGAAGAGCAGGACGCCCTGGTAGCGGATCCTCCCGACGCACGCCTGGAAGCAGGCGGGGGGCTCGCCGCTCTCGACGCGCGGGTAGCAGCCGATGCACTTCTCCGACTTCCCCTCAGACCACGAGTGGAACGTCTTCTTGTACGGGCAGGCCGGGACGCACATGCGCCACCCGCGGCAGGCCTCCCGGTCGATGAGCACGATCCCGTCCTCGCCGCGCTTGTAGATGGCGCCGGACGGGCAGGCCGCGGCGCAGGCCGGGTTTAGGCAGTGGTTGCAGGTGCGGGGCAGGTGGAAGAAGACGATCCCCTCGAGCGCGAGGAGCGCCTCGCGCTCCGCCGGCTCGAGCGCGGCGAGGTTGGGATCCGCGGCGGCGTGCACGCTCGAGCCGGCGAGGTCGTCGTCCCAGTTCGGTCCGGCGCTCGGGTCGATCGGCAGGCCCGTCACGGCCGACACCGGCCGCGCGGTGGGCAGGTCGTCCGAGGCCTTCGCCTGGAACAGGTCCTCGTAGCGGTACGTCCACGGCTCGTACTGGTCGTCGAGCGTGGGGAGGCGCGGGGCCTGGAACAGGTGCTCGAGGATGCTGCCGCGGCCGCCGAGGCGGAGCCGGAGCTCGCCGTCCTCCACCACGAACCCGCCGCGGTGGCGCTCCTGGTCTTCCCAAAGCGCGGGGTAGCCCGTCCCGGGCCGCGTCTCGACGTTGTTCCACCACATGTGCTCGGAGCCCCGCCGGTCGGTCCACAGGTTCTTGCAGACCACCGAGCAGGTGTGACAGCCGATGCACTTGTCGAGGTGGAACACCGACGCGAGCTGCGCGCGCACTTCCATCGTCATGGCCGTCTCCAATTGAACGGGCGCCCCGGCGGGCTCGCTTCGCTCGTTGAACGTTGCCGTGCCATCGCGGTCGTCAGTACTCCGGCGCGCGCTCGAGCCTGCGCACGAGCGCGTAAGCGTCGCGGTTCGTCCCGGTGGGACCCCAGTAGTTGAAGCCGTACGAGATCTGCCCGTAGGCGCCGAGCATGAGCGTGGGCTTGAGCCGGATGCGCATGAGCGAGTTGTGCACGCCCGCGCGGCGGCCCCCGCGCGCGGGCGTCCGCGGCGTGGCGATCGTCCGCTCGGGCGCGTGGTACTGCATCGCGATGCCGCGCGGCACGCGCGCGCTCACCACCGCCTTCGTCACCACGGCGCCGTGGTCGTTCACGACCTCGACCCAGTCGCCGTCGCGGATCCCGCACCCGGCGGCGTCGCGGTCGTTGAGCCAGAGCGGGTGGAGCCCGCGCGAGAGGGTGAGCATCCGCACGGTGTCGCCGTAGGTGGAGTGGATGCTCCACTTTCCGTGCGGGGTGATGAAGTTCACCTTCAGCGCCGGCCCGTCCGCCTGCGTGGCGTCGAGGTCCTGCAGCAGCGCCGGATCGAGCTTCGGCTTGTAGGTGGGGAGCCCCTCGCCGGCGGCGAGGAAGCCGGGGTGGTCGAGGTAGAGGTGCGCGCGCCCGGTGAGCGTCCGCCAGGGGACGAGCCGCTCGACGTTGAGCGTGTACGCCGCGTAGGGCCGGCCGTCGTTCACGATCCCGGACCAGCACGGGCTCGTCAGCACGCGGCGCGGCTGGGCCGCGAGGTCCTCGAAGGTGGTGCGCACCCCGCGCGTGCCCTCGGCGAGGTCCGCGAGCGGGAGGCCGACCTTCTTCTCCTCCTCGTGGAAGGCGCGCCAGGCGACCTCGCCGTTCGTCTCGGGCGCGAGGTGGAGCACCACGTTCGCGGCGTCGCGGGCCGTCGCGACCGACGGGTAGGTCTTCCCGCCGAAGGCGACGGTGGGCCGCTCGCGCAGGAGCTCGTCGTAGAGGTCGGCGATGGGCCAGCCGAGGCCGTGGGCGCCGATGCCCTGCTCGCGGGCGAGCGGCCCGAGCGCGCGGAAGCGCTCGGCGAGGTGCGCGTAGTCGCGCTCGACGATCGCCAGCGCCGGGGCGTTGCGGCCGGGGACGAGCGGCGCCGCGCCGTCGGCCCAGTCCGGCGCCTCGGGATCGCCCATCTCCGCGGGCGTGTCGTGCGCGATCGCGGTCGCGACCACGTCGAGCACGGGGGAGGGGAGGTGCGCCTTCGCGAGCGCCGTGACCGCGTCGGCGAGGGCCGCGAAGGCGTCGAAGTCGCTCTTCGCCTCCCAGCAGGGCGGGACCGCCGCCTGCATCGGGTGGACGAAGGAGTGGAGGTCGGTCGAGGAGAGGTCGTCCTTCTCGTACGAGGTCGCCGCCGGCAGGACCACGTCGGCGAGGAGCCCGGTGGTGGTCATGCGGAAGTCGAGCGCGACCACGAGGTCGAGCTTCCCCTCCGGCGCGGGGCGCACCACCGCCTCGCGGGCGCCCTCCGGCGACTCCTCCGCGATCGAGAGCGCCTTCACGCCGAGGTAGTGGCGCAGGAAGTACTCGTGGCCCTTGGCGCTCGAGGAGAGCGCGTTGCCGCGCCAGGCGAGGAGCACCCGCGGCCAGGCCTCGGGCGCGTCGGGATCCTCCACCGCGAGCCGCACGCGCTTCTCCTCCAGCGCGCGCGCCACGTGGGCGGTCATGGCCTTCGGCTCCGCCCCGCCGGCCTCGGCCGCCTCGCGCGCGACCTCGAGCGAGCTCCGGTCGAACTGAGGGTAGAACGGGAGCCAGCCGCGCCGCACCGCGCGGATCTGGTGGTCCATCGCGTGGGGACGATCGCCGCGCGAGGCGGGGTCGAGCCGGCCCTCCCGCTCGGCGTGCTCGTAGCGCCACTGGTCGGAGTGGACGTAGTGGAACGAGGGCGCGTTCTGGAAGCGCGGCGGCTTCGCCCAGTCGAGCGCGCCCGCGAGCGTGGCCCACGGCGCCACCGGCGCGAGCTTCTCCTGGCCGACGTAGTGGTTGAGGCCGGCGCCGTTCTTGCCGACGCAGCCGCACAACATGAGCGTCGTGAGCGCGGCGCGGTAGGCGAGGTCCGCGTGGTACCAGTGGTTCACGCCGGCGCCGATGATGACGGAGCAGCGCCCGCCGGTGCGCTCCGCCGTGTCCGCCCACTCGCGCGCGAGCCTCACGACCTGCGCGCGGTCCACGCCGGTGTACCGCTCCTGCCAGGCGGGGGTGAACGGCGCCTCCGCGTCGTCGTAGCTCGCCGGGTACTCGCCCGCGAGGCCGCGCCCCACCCCGTGCTGCGCGAAGAGCAGATCCTGCACGGTCGCGACCGCCACCCGGCCGGCGTCCGTCTCGACGAACCGCACCGGCACCCCGCGCCGCCACACCCGGTCCGAGCCGAAGTCGGGCACCTCGAGCGCGACCACCGCGTCGTGGCGCTCGAGGAACGACAGCACCGGGTCGATGGGCGAGCCGTCCTGCCCGTCCTCGAGCTTCAGGTTCCACTGCCCCTTGCGCGCCTGCCAGCGGAAGCCGAGCGTGCCCTGCGGCATGCGCGGGGCGTCGGCGGCGCGATCCCAGACCAGGAACTTGAACCCTCCGTGCTCCTCGCCGCGGTAGCGGCCGAGGGCCTCCGCGCGGAGCATGCGCCCGGGCGCGGCGACGCCGTCCTTCACGTCGAGCGCGACGAGGAACGGCGCGTCGGTGTAGCGGGTGAGGAAGTCGCGGAACGCCGGCACCTCGCGCTGGGCGTGGACCTCCGAGAGCAGCACGTGGTTCACCGCGCAGAGCAGCGCGCCGTCCTGCCCGGCGTGCGCGGGGATCCACCAGTCGGACTGGCGGCAGGTGGGGTTGAAGTCGGGCGAGAGCACGACGACCTTCGCCCCGTCGTGGCGCGCCTCCGCGAGGAAGTGCGCGTCGGGCGTGCGCGTCACCGCCACGTTCGAGCCGAGCACGAGCACGTACTTGCTGTTGAACCAGTCGGCGCTCTCCGCGACGTCGGTCTGCTCGCCGAACACCTCCGGCGAGGCGTTCGGGAGGTCGCAGTACCAGTCGTAGAACGAGAGGTTCACGCCGCCGAGCAGCTGGAGGAAGCGGGAGCCCGCGGCGAACGAGAGCATCGACATGGCCGGGATGGGCGAGAAGCCGATGACGCGGTCCGGGCCCCAGCGCTTCACGGTGTGGACGATGGAGGCCGCGACGATCTCGACCGCCTCCTGCCAGCTCGCGCGGCGGAAGCCGCCCTTGCCCCGCGCCGCCTGCAGCGCGGCGCGGCGCGCCGGGTCGGCCATGAGCGCGCCGAAGGCCGCGACCGGATCGGCGTCCGCCGCCCTGGCCGCGCGCCACGCGTCGAGGAGGGCGCCGCGCACGTAGGGGGTCTTCACGCGGAGCGGAGAGTAGAGGTAGGTCGAGTAGCACGCGCCGCGCTGGCAGCCGCGCGGCTCGTAGGGCGGCACGCCCTCGAGGGCGGGGTAGTCGGTCGCCTGGGTCTCGAAGGCGACGATCCCCTCCTTCACGTGCACGTTCCAGGAGCAGCTCCCGGTGCAGTTCACGCCGTGGGTCGAGCGCACGGACCGGTCGTGCTGGTGCCGGTCGCGCCACAGCCGCTCCCAGCGGCGCGAGGAGGGGTCGAGGACGTCACGCAGGAAGCTCATCGGGAACCCCCCTCGGCCCGGCGGGCGCGCGCGAGCGCGGCCGAGACGGGCGGCATGCGGCGGCGGAACAGGACGGCGAGGAGCGCGAAGATCGCCGCGGCGACGAGGCCCGCCTCCAGGAGCAGGCGCCCGAGCGGGCCTCCCGAGGGAGGCGGCGCCGCGCGCGCCTCGAGGAGGAACGCGGCGAGGTCGCCGCGCTCGCGCGCGGTGAGGGCGTGGCCGCGGTAGATGGGCTCCATGCTCGGGAACGGCACGTCCTCGAGCGCGGCCGCGAGCGTCTCCGCGTCGTAGGTCTCCGCCGCGGCCGAGAGGTCCGGCCCGAAGCTCGCACTGAAGGCGAGCCCGTGCCCCGCGAGCCCGTGGCAGGCGAGGCACGGCGCGCCGCCGTTCGCGAGCGGCGTCGTCCCCACGTACAGCGCCTCGCCCTGGCGCGGGTCGGCGGCGGCGCCGGCCAGGCCGGGGGTGAGCGCGGCGGCGAGGACGAGCGCGCCGCACAGGCGATCGATGGGAGGCATCGCTTGCTCCTCGGGTGCGGGTCGGTGCTGGTTGACCCGAAGTTGCCATTGCTGGTTAGCGCAGGAATTGCCGAGACCGGAAGAGTTTCCGTCGGTGGCCATTCGGGGCCTAATTTGACGTGCGTCAATACGCGACCGCTGACCTCACCGAATCCACCGATGGAACGGTAGGTCGGATCCGGACGTCCGCATGCTTTGCGCGCGCCCCCGCGGCCGCTCGCGACGGAGTCGATGCTCGCAGGGCTCGTGCGACGGCGGCCCCGGGCGCGGGCGCCGCCGCGCCCTCACGGCGGCGGGACGAGCCCGAGCCGCGCGAGATCCTCGGGCGTGTTCACGTTCGCGAACGCGAGCCCCTCGGGATCGACCGCGCGCCACTCGCTCTCCTCCACGATCGCCGCCGCGACGCTCCGTGCGATCGCCTGGAGCGACGGATCGCCCTCCGCGAGGAGGCGCGAGAGGAGCGGCAGGCACGCGCGCGACCAGAGCGCGTGCAGGGGCTCGAGGCGGCCCTGCCAGCGCACCACGACTGCCTCGGCCCCGGCCCGGCGCGAGGCGAGGAGCGCGATGCCCGCCTCGGACACGAAGGGCATGTCGCAGCCGGCGGTGAACACCCAGGTCGTGCGCGCCGCGGAGAGCGCGGCGTGCACGCCGCCGGGCGCGCCCTTCCCCTTCACGAGGTCCGGCACGATGGGCGCGCCGAGCGGCGCGTAGGGCGCGGGGTCGTTCGCGACGACGAGCGCGCCGCCGTCGAAGAGCGCGCGGAACAGGCGGAGCGAGCGCGCCGCGATGGGCTCGCCGCCCACGCGCAGGAGCCCCTTCGGCCGGCCGCCGAGCCGCGTCGCCCGTCCGCCCGCGATGAGCGCGCCGGTGCAGTCCGAGATGCGTGCCGACATCACCGGGGTCGAGCATAACGTGAGGAGGCGTCCGCCGGGCGCCGGCGGACCGCCGCCGCTATGGAGTCGAGCGGTCGATTCGGGTACAACCCTAGCCCCCCTATGACGCCGGAACAGCGCATCGAGGCCTTCCGGGCATTCGTGGCGAAGAGCCCGGACGACGCCTTCGCGCGCTACTCGCTCGCGATGGCGCTCCGCACCGCCGGCCGCGGAGACGAGGCCGTCGCCGAGTTCCGCGAGACGGCGCGGCGCAAGCCCGACTACGTCCCGACCTACCTCATGCTCGGCCAGTCGCTCGAGACGGCGGGCCTGGACGGCGAGGCGGCGCGGGCCTACGAGGACGGGATCGCGGCCGCGACCCGCACGAACGACATGCACGCACGGAGCGAGCTCTCGCAGGCGCTCGACGCCGTCCGTGCCCGAGGAGCCTGACAGAAGATGAGCCCCATCGATCCCAAGGACGTCGAAGTGACCCGCGCGCGCATGGAGACGGACGACGTCCGGCTCTCGCTCGGCGGCCTCCTGCGCGGCAAGCGCGCGCTCATCACCGGCGTCGCGAACGACCGCTCCATCGCCTGGGGGATCGCGGAGGCGTTCCAGCGCGAGGGCGCCGAGCTCGCGTTCACGTACCCCGGCGAGTCGATGGAGCGGCGCGTCCGCCCCATCGCCGAGGGCATCGGCGCGAAGGCGATCGTCGACTGCGACGTCTCGAAGGACGAGGACATCGCCCGCACGGTCGCGGAGATCGGCAAGGTGTGGGATCGCGTGGACGTGCTCGTCCACTCGATCGGCTTCGCGCCGCGCAGCGCGCTCGACGGCCGCTTCGCCGACGTGACGACCCGCGACGCGTGGCGCATCACCATGGACGTCTCCGCCTACTCGCTCATCGCCCTCGCCCGCGCGTTCCGGCCGATGATGCCCGCTGGCTCGAGCATCGTGACGCTCACGTACTACGGCGCCGAGAAGGTCGTCCGGAACTACAACGTGATGGGCGTCGCGAAGGCCGCGCTCGAGTCCTCGATGCGCTACCTCGCCGAGGACCTCGGCCAGGAGGGCATCCGGGTGAACGCGATCAGCGCCGGGCCCATCAAGACGCTCGCCGCCGCCGGCATCAAGGGCATGCGCACCATGCTCGGCGAGAACGCGGCGAAGACGCCGCTCCGCCGGAACGTCGACCAGGAGGACTGCGCGCGCGCGGCCCTCTACCTCTGCTCGGACCTGGCGCGCAACGTGACGGGCGAGGTGCTGCACGTCGACGCCGGGCAGAACATCCTGGGCGTCGTGTCGATGGAGTAGGCGCCGCCGCCGCTCACACGAAGCGGCCGCGCCGCGGCTTCTCTCCCACGAACGGGTTCGAGCGGCGCTCCTCCCCGAGGAGCCCCGCCGGCCCGTGGCCGGGGTGGAAGCGCACCTCGTCGCCGAGCGGGAAGAGCTTCCCCTGGATGGAGGCGTGCAGGGCGTCGAAGTCGCCGCCGGGGAGATCCGTCCGCCCGACCGAGCCGGCGAACAGGGTGTCGCCGCTGAAGAGCAGCCGCTCCTCCGGGAAGAAGAGGCAGATCGAGCCCGGGCTGTGACCGGGCGTGTGGATGACGCGCCCCTCCGACGCGCCCACGCGGAAGGTCTCACCGTCGGCCGGCTGGTGATCGACCGCCGGCGCGACGACCGGATCGAACCCGAACATCTCCGCCTGGCGCGGCAGCGCCTCGAGCCAGCCCGCGTCGGCCGCGTGCAGCGAGAGGGGGGCGCCCGTCGCGTCCTTCGCCTCGGCGGCGCCGGCGACGTGATCGATGTGTCCGTGCGTGCACACGATCCGCGTCACGCGCCAGTCCGGCTCGAGGAGCGCGAGGACGCGCGGGATCTCGCCGCCCGGGTCCACGAGGAGCGCCTCGCCCGTCCGGTCGCAGGCGGCGACGTAGGCGTTCGCGGCGAAGGGGCCGACGACGGCGTTCCGGACGACGAGCATCGCTTCGATCCCCCGGCCCTCGCGCGCTGCCGGGCCCCTGGAAGCGACGAGGGCCGGCGGGAATCGATCCCCCGGCCCCCGGCGACGATGGCGACCCGCGCTCGCGGGCGCGCGCCTGGCTAGTACGAGAAGGACGACCCGCAGCCGCAGGTCGTGCGCGCGTTGGGGTTGTTGAACTTGAAGCCGGCGCCCTGGAGGCCGACCACGTAGTCGATCGTGACGCCCTGGAGGTACATCGAGCTCATCGGATCGACGTAGAGCTTCACGCCGTCCTGCTCGAACGAGACGTCGCCCTCACGGGGGTCCTTCTCGAAGTCCATCGAGTACTGGAAGCCCGCGCAGCCGCCGCCCATCACGCCGACGCGGATGCCGTACGCGTGGAGCCCTTCGCGCTCCATCGCGTCCTTCACCATCTCGATCGCCTTGGCGGTGAGGCTGACGGGATTCTCCGTCCCGGCGTCGGCGGCGGGGGCGGCAGGGGTGACGGGAGTCTGGGTGATGGCATCCATGTGTCGAAATTCTCCGTGGCGGGGTTGGTCGCCCGCCCGCTTTGACGTGACGCAAGGGAGTCTAACAGCGGGGGTTGGGCGCTTCAATGCGAGGTGCGGACGGGCGCGGAAGCCGCGAGCTTCAGGCGCGCCCCGAGAGGTGGCGCCCGCCATCCACGGGGAGCACCGCGCCGGTCACGAAGGGCGCCCCGGCGAGGAAGCGCACGGCCGCCGCGACGTCGGCGGGAGTGCCCGGACGCCCCAGCGGGATGCGGGCGGCGAGCGTGCGGCGGAGCTTCTCCGGGTACGCCTCCGGCCAGAGCACCGTCCCGGGCGCGACGGCGTTCACCCGGATCTCCGGCGCGAGCTCGAGCGCCAGGCACTCGGTGAGCCGGACGAGCGCCGCCTTGGAGGCCGCGTAGGCCGCGAAGCCGCGCCAAGGCACGAGGCCGCCGCCCACGTCGGCGACGTTCACGACGGAGCCGCGGGACCGGCGGAGGAGCGGCGCGAGCGCGCGCGTGAGCAGGAGCGGCGCGCGGGCGTTGAGGTCCATCTGCGAGTCGAACGCCGCGGCGTCGGTCTCCTCGAGCGGGAGCGCGTCGAACGCCGCCGCGCTGTTCACGAGGAGATCGAGCCTGCGGTGGCCGCGCCGGAAGGCGGCGGCGAGCGCCGCGGGTCCGTCCGGCTGGGCGAGGTCCGCCTGCAACGCGTCCGCGAGGCCGCGCGGCGGGTGCGAGCGGTAGTGGGCGACGACCGCGTACCCGTGGCGCGCGAGGTCGCGCGCGATCGCGTTCCCGACCCGCACGCCCGCGCCGGTGACGAGCGCGACGGGCGTCACGGCGGCCCTCGCCTGCCTGGCGCCGCCGCGAGGCGCGCGGTGCCGTCGCGCAGGGAGGCGGCGGGCGTCGCGGCCGGTTCCATGCGCGCGGACGGCGCCGTCATGCCTCGTCCTCGCGCGGCGGGTCCCAGATCGTCTCGTCGCGCCGCGCTCGCGCGTTCGCGACCCGCGCCGCGACGAACAGGAAGTCGGAGAGCCGGTTCAGGTACGCGAGCGCCTCGGGCGCGACCTCGACCTCCGCCGCGAGCGCCACCACCCGCCGCTCCGCGCGGCGGCAGACGCAGCGCGCGAGGTGGAGCGCCGCCGCGGTCCGCGTGCCGCCCGGGAGCACGAACTGGCGGAGCGGCGGGAGCGCTGCGTCGAACGCGTCGATGGCCGCCTCGAGCCGGGCGGTCCACGCCGGGGCGATGGGCGGGATCGCGCTGCGCGCCTTCGCCTCGTGCGGCGTCGCGAGCTCCGCCCCGACGCAGAACAGCTCGTGCTGCACGCGCGCGAGCTGGGCGTCGATCTCGGGATCCTCGACGATCGCGCGGACCGAGCCCACCGCCGCGTTGAGCTCGTCCACCTCGCCGTAGGCGTCGACCCGCGCGTCGCTCTTCCGCACGCGCGGCCCCCCGAACAGGCCGGTCTCTCCGCGATCGCCGCTCTTCGTGTAGATCTTCACGCCAGCGTGCCTATCAGAGGCACGAGGCGGGCCGCAACGCCCGCGCGAGGAGCGGATGGAGCCCATCTTCGAGGGAGACGCGCTCGCGGCGGTCGGACGCGCGGCGGCGGAGCGCGCCTGGGCGGGCGGGCTCACGGTGGCGAGGCCCGACGGGAGCGTGGTGCCGATCCCGCTCGTCGCCGAGCCGGAGGTGCCGTCGCGCGAGGCGCTCGCCGCGGCCGCGCGGGAGGCGCAGGCGATCCTGTCCGGCGCGGTGAAGCTCGTGCGCCACCTCCTCCTCCACGGGGACGCGCGGGATCGCGCCGCGCTCGTGGAGCCGTTCGAGGGCCTCGAGGCGGAGGCGATGGCGAAGCTCTTCGCCGAGGCGCCGCTCCCCGTGCTCCACGCCCGGGTCGACTTCCTCGTCCCCGAGGGCGGCGGCCCGCCCCGCGCGCTCGAGCTCAACGCCACCATCCCGGCCATGTCCGGCTACGCGGATCTCGCCGCGCACGCCTGGATCCGCGCCGCCGCCGCCGCGCGCGGCAAGCCTCCCCGCGAGGCGGAGGCGCTCGTCGCCCGCTGCGGCAGCCACATGGAGCGGCTGCGCGAGGTGCTCGTCGCGTACTACCGGGCGCGCGGCGGCACGCGCGAGCGCCCGTCGATCGCGATCGTCGCGCGGCCGGGCGACGCGCAGATCGGCGAGCTCCGGTGCCTCCAGGCCCACCTCGCGCGGATGGGGCACGCCGCGGCGAACCTCGTCCCGGCGGCGTGCGAGCCGGAGCGCTGGGACGTGCTGTACCGGCACGTGTGGGCGAACCGCGTGGACCCGGCCACGCCGTTCGCGCGCGCGCTGCTCGCCCCGGCGCGCCACGTGCTCGTGAACCCGGTGAACGGCCTGCTCGAGGCGAAGGCCCTCTTCGCGCGGCTGTCGGAGTGCGCGGACGACGCGGCGCTCGCCGGGCGCGCCGGGCTCGACGCGGAGGAGCGCGCCGCCGCGGCGCGGCTCCCGATCACGCGGCGGCTCACCCCGGCGCTCGCGCCGCGCCTCCTCGAGGAGCGGGCGCGCTGGGTGCTGAAGCGGAGCTGGGACTACGGCGGGAAGAGCGTGCACCTCGGCGCGGAGGAGGCCCCCGAGGAGTGGGCGCGGACCGTCGAGGCGGCGCTCGGCGACGCGCGCGGGGGAGGGTTCGTCGCGCAGGAGCGGATCTTCGCGGCGCGCCGGGCGGCGACGCGCGTGACGCCGGAGGGCCTCGACAGCGGGATGCTCTATCGCGACCTGTCCACCTACTGCGGGCTGGGGCCCTCGCGGGCCGACGGCTCCGTGGTCCGCGCCGCCGCCTCGCCGGTGGTCAACATCCTCGGCGGCGGCGGGCTCGCGCCGGTGGTGCCCGCGGACGTGTACGAGGCGCTGCGGTGAGCGCCGCGGCGGGTCACGGGACTCCCGCGGCGGCGGACGGCTCCTCCCCCGTGAGCGGCCCGGAGCGGAAGTCCGCGATCGCCGGGATCCCCGGGAGCACCGCGATCGGCCGCGCGGAGTGATCGGTCGCGAGGTGGACGACGAGCGCCTCCGGGAAGCGGCGGGCGTAGAGGTTCACGTGCGCGGGCTCGTTGTCGAACGCGGCGACCACCGGGCCGAGCCGCTCGACGCGCGCGGCCGCGACCTCCTTCCACGCGTCGTCGTCGAGCGCGAGGTCGTCCTTCATGAGCAGGTGTACGCCCGCGCCGTCCGGGGCCGGGAACCCCTCGCGCCGGAAGACGTGCAACGTGCCCTCGACCATGCGGGCGGGTCGGCCGGTCACGTACGCGATGCGCGCGCCGGCGCTCGCGAGCGCGCGGACGAACGCGGCCGCGCCGGGGAGCGCGGCGTCGAGGCGGCAGTACGCGCTCGTGAAGAACCACTCCGCCCAGAAGCGCCGCGCCGGTCCGGCGTGCGCCGCCACCTCCGCGGGCGTGAGGCCGGCGTTGGCCATCGCGAGCCGCAGGTCCCACCCCTGCCAGTGCTCGGGGCGCGCCTCGAGCAGCGCGGGCAGCCCCGCCACGCGGCCGTAGTCCTGGAGGATGCGGGCCTGGCGCGGGCGGTTGTCGAGCAGCGTCGAGTCGAGATCCAGGACGACCACGCCCCGGGGCGCGGCGGCGGCGGCGCGCGAGAGCGCGGCGGCGAGGGTGGGCTCCTGCGCGGCTGGGCGCGTGCGGCGGCTCATGTCCCTCGAGTAGGGCGCCGGCGCGGCGGCGGAAACGCCCGGGTGGGAGCCTGCGGTGGGAGCGCGTCGCCGGTGTGCGCGCGGCGCGTCGCGTGGGCGTAGGCGCGCACGCCCGCGTCCTTGGGGGCCCCCCGGATCTCGGCTAGAGTCGGCGCCGCGTGCCCGCGCCGGAGATCCTCGTCGTCGACGACTCGCCGAGCCAGGTCGATTGGCTCGTGTCCGTGCTGAGGCGTGAGGGCTACCGCGTCCGGATCGCGCGCGACGGAGGCGAGGCGATCCGCGCCATCCGCGGGGTGCCGCCCGATCTCGTGCTGCTCGACCTCATGCTCCCGGACCTGGACGGGCTCGAGGTGCTGCGCACCGTCAAGGCCAGGCCCGAGGAGCCCTTCGTCCCGGTCATGATCCTGTCGGCGAGGTGCGACGTCGACTCCAAGGTGACCGGGCTGCGGCTCGGGGCGGACGACTTCCTCGCGAAGCCGTTCGCCGAGGCGGAGGTCCTCGCCCGCTGCGCGGCGATGCTGCGCATCAAGTCGCTCCAGGACCAGCTCCGCCGCGCCCAGCGCGATCTGGAGGAGCGCTCGGTCACGGACGCGCTGACGGGCCTCAAGAACCGGCGCTTCTTCGACGAGCGGCTCTACGAGGAGTTCTGCCGCGCGCACCGCTACGCGGACCCGCTGTCGCTCATCATGATCGACCTCGATCACTTCAAGACCGTGAACGATCGGCACGGCCACCCGGCCGGCGACGCGGTGCTGCGCGAGGCGGCCGCCGTGGCGCGCGCGTCGATCCGCGATCCGGACATCTGCTGCCGCTACGGGGGCGAGGAGTTCGCGGTCATCCTGCCGAAGACGCACCTGCCCGGCGCCCTCGCCGTCGCGGAGCGGATCTGGCGCGCGCTCGGCGCGAAGGCGTACGCCGTCGCGGCGGAGGCGCACGCCGGGCCGGCGGAGCTGCGCGTGACCGCCTCCCTCGGCGTGGCGTTCTTCCCCTCGAAGGACATCACGGCGCACGAGCACCTCCTCCGCTTCGCGGACGACGCGCTCTACCAGGCGAAGCGCGCCGGGCGGAACACCATCCGTCTCTACCAGTCGCCCAGCTCGACCCCGCCGCCCGGCCCTCCCGCAAACGGCTGAACGCAAAGTGGCGTTACTGTCAGGGTAAGGGTATAGGTTGACCCGGAGCGCATCGCTACCCGGGTCCGAGCGCGCTCAACGCTGCGAAAACATTGCTCCCCGGGTCCGTCCCACGTGGACCGGACGATGCACCGTGGGGGCACCCCGTGATGGACGCGCAGGTCACCTCGACGGGATGCGTGCACCCCGGACCCAGCCGGGAGTGCACCCTCCTCATCGTCGAGGACGACGAGCTCGTCCGGCGCGCGCTCCAGCGCGTCCTGCGCCGCGCGCGCTGCCGGATCCTGGAGGCGGCCGGGGCGGAGGACGCCCTCGAGCTCCTCGAGCGCGAGCCCGTGCACGCGATCGTCTCGGATCACCGGATGCCGGGCATGACGGGCATCGACCTCCTGCGCAGGGTGAAGGAGCGCTGGCCGCGGGTCCAGCGGGTCCTGCTCACCGGCCAGGCCGACTCCGCCGCCATCGAGGAGGCGGTGAACCGCTCCGAGATCTTCCGCTTCATCTGGAAGCCCTGGGACGACGCGCACCTGCTCATCACCGTGCAGAGCGCGATCGACCAGTTCTGGACGCTCGAGGAGAACGACCGGCTCGCCGGTGAGCTCGCGGTGCGCAACGCGGAGCTCGAGCGGGTGAACCGCGAGCTCGACGCGCACCTCGTGGCGCGGCAGGTGGCCCTCGTGCGCGCCGCCGAGGAGTGGCGCGCCTGCTTCGACGCGCTCGGCGACCCGGTCGCGATCGTGAAGAGCGGCGGCTGCGAGGTGGTCCGCGCGAACGCGGCGTTCGCGCGCGCCGCGGGCGTGGCCGTGAACGCGCTCCCCAGCCTGCGCTGCCGGGAGCACGCCTTCGGCGCGCTGCCCTGCCCGTCGCGGTGCCGCGTCGCGGCGGGCGGCGCCGAGGCCGAGGCCGTCCGCGGCGACCGCACCTGGCTCGTCCGCTCCTTCCCGTTCACGGGCGAGGACGCCGCCTTCGTCGTGGTGATGAAGGACGTCACCGAGGAGCGCGAGGTCACGCAGCGGCTGTTCCAGGCGGAGAAGATGTCCGCCATCGGCCAGCTCGCCGGCGGCGTCGCGCACGAGATCAACAACCCGCTCGGCGGGATCCTGGCCTTCGCGCAGCTCATGAGCCGCGAGGACCGCTCGCCGGCCGACCTCGAGAACCTGAAGCTCATCCAGGACGCGGCGATGCGCGCCAAGCGCATCGTCGAGAGCCTGCTGCGCTTCTCGCGCCGGCCGCGCGGCGAGGAGAAGGGCCCGGTCGAGCTCGCGCAGGTCGCCGACGACGCGCTGTTCCTGCTCCGCCCGCAGATGAAGGACGGGAAGGTCGAGGTGGTGCGCGACTACCGCCCGGTCACCGCGCTCGGGAACGCGAACCAGCTCCAGCAGATCGTCGTGAACCTGGTGGTGAACGCCATCCAGGCGATGAGCGGCGCGGGGCGGCTCACCGTGACCGCCGGCCCCGGCGCGCCGGGGCGCGTGCGGGTGTCCGTCGCCGACACCGGGCCGGGCGTGCGCCCGGAGATCGCGAAGCGGATCTTCGAGCCGTTCTTCACGACCAAGCCCGAGGGGAAGGGCACCGGGCTCGGTCTCTCCATCTGCTACCAGATCGCCGAGGACCACGGCGGCTCGATCCGCGTCGAGCCGGGCCCTGAGGGGGGCGCCTGTTTCGTGGTCGACCTGCCGGCGACGCAGTCGAAGCACTGAACCGAGGGGACCTCATCATGGCCGAAGGCACAGACACCAAGCCCGTACGCGTCCTCGTGGTCGACGACGAGCCGACGCTCCTCCGCGCGCTCCAGGCTCTGCTCGAGCAGAAGGGCTACGCGGTGGTCGCGCTCGACTCGCCCATCGCGGCGACGCAGCGGCTCGCGCACGAAGACTTCGACGTCGCGCTGCTCGACATCAAGATGCCGCAGCTCTCCGGCCTCGAGCTCCTGTCGGCGGTGAAGCACCGCCGGCCCGAGGTCGAGGTCATCATGATGACCGGGCACGCGACGGTCGAGACCGCGCTCGCCGCGGTCCGCTCCGGCGCGTACGACTACCTCACGAAGCCGTTCGAGGACGTCGAGCTCGTCGCGCGTGCGGTCGCCAAGGCGGCCGAGCGCAAGATGCTCTTCGACCGCAACCGCCGGCTCGAGACGCAGCTCCGCGAGAAGGAGGGCGCGGCGCCGGAGGGGCTCGTCGGCAACTCCGCGCCCATCCGCGAGGTGGTGCGGATGATCGAGGCGGTCGCCTACAGCGCGACCACCGTGCTCGTCACCGGCGAGAGCGGCACTGGCAAGGAGCTCGTCGCCCGGGCCCTGCACGCGCGGAGCCCGCGGCGCGCCCAGCCGTTCGTGGCGCTCAACTGCGGCGCGCTCACCGAGACGCTGCTCGAGTCTGAGCTCTTCGGGCACGTGAAGGGCGCGTTCACCGGCGCGCAGCGCGACCAGAAGGGCCTGTTCGACGCCGCCGACGGCGGGACGATCTTCCTCGACGAGATCGGCGACATCCCGATGGCGACCCAGGTCCGGCTGCTGCGCGTGCTGCAGGAGGGCGAGCTCAAGCGCGTCGGCTCGGCCGACTCGGTGCGGGTCGACGTGCGCGTCATCGCCGCCACGCACCGCGACCTGCCGCGCCTCGTGAAGGCCGGCAAGTTCCGCGAGGACCTGTTCTACCGCCTCAACGTCATCAACATCCCGCTCCCCCCGCTCCGCGATCGCGTCGACGACGTCCCGCTGCTCGCCCACCACTTCCTGCGCCGGTACGCGGAGCGGCTCGCCAAGCGCGTGCGCACCCTGTCGCCGGAGACGGTCGAGCTCCTCTGCGGCTACCGCTGGCCCGGGAACGTCCGCGAGCTCGAGAACGCGATCGAGCGCGCGGTCGTGCTCTGCCGCGGCGAGGCGGTGAGCGCGTCGGACCTCCCGCCCGCCGTGACCGGCCGCACCGCGCCGCTCGTGCGCGAGGCGCCGGCGAGCGGCGACGAGTCCGTGTGGCTCACCATGTCCTACGCCGCCGCGAAGGAGCAGGCGCTGCGCCGGTTCGAGAAGGGCTACGTCGAGACGCTGATGCGCCACTGCGACAGCAACATCTCGGCGGCGGCCCGCAAGGCCGGCATGGACCGGTCCAACTTCAAGCGCGTGCTGCGCAAGTACCGCACCGACGTGGAGCCCGACGTGGGCGAGCAGGACGAGGCCGATCGCGCGGCAGGGTAGGCGGCCGGCGAGCGAAGCGAGCGCGCCGCCACGCGGTGGCGCACGCCCCTAGCCGAGTCGTTCACAGGGAGGGGCCCCGTCGCGAAGCGACGGGGAGGGACGCAGTCCCTCCCGGCGGGGAACCTGCGCGCACCCGCGTCAGCGGGCGCGCAGGTTCACGGGCCCCGCCGAGCCGGGTGGGGCC
>NZ_JAKZLF010000059.1 GCF_022808855.1 Anaeromyxobacter soli | reverse complement strand
CATGGCCGGCTTCAACGAAGGCGCGGCGCCGATCGAACTCGTCGAGGTGCAGGAGGAAGTCGACCTGGACGTTTCGTTCCTCTCCGGCGAGCTCGCGCAGGCGCAGGGCGAGAACGTTCGACTCGAGAGAAGCGGGGGTGAGCGCAGACATAGGGTGCACCTCCAGTACACCCTTCGTAGCACGCGATTTTCAGGGCTCCGGAGACGCTCCAGGCTCGTGTCTGCGCGGCTTTCTCCACGGCGCCCTCGTCGAGGCACTCCGGCGGTCGGCGCGCCTGCCACGCGCGAGGCGCGTGCGCGAGAGCGGTCTTCCGCGCCGGCTCCTATTCCGGACCACGATCGAGGCGAGAAGGCGTCAATGGGAAATGTCTCACCCACCGCATCTGGGACGTCTTGCCTCGTCGCGAGAAGAGCCGCGGCACCGGCCGGCACTACCGCTGGCGACAGTTGTCACCCCAGGTGAATACGGTCGACCTCGAGCCGCGGAAACGCCTTCGAGAAGTCCGCGCGCACCCCGCGCGAAGTCACGCCGTCGCTGCGCCCGGTTCGACACGACGAGACGCTCGCCTGCTCCGCCGCCTTCCCGCGTTCATCGGGGGTCGAGCACGAGCGCGTGCGCCGACCCCGTCGATGCCCCGAATCCGCCATGCGCACGGGAACCGTGGTCGAAACACCCGCCGCTCGTCCGGCGAGTACCCGCACTTGTGACGAATGATTGAGACGGAAGCAGTACGCCTCGGCGCGCGTCGCTGCGGTTGCCCGCCTCGGCTCCGGTCTCCGTCGCCTCGCGGCGCTCAGCGGCCGAGCGCGTCGAGAAGCTTCCCCCAGATGCCCCCGAACGCGCCGTTCGACATGGCGACCACCGCGTCGCCCGTGCGGCTCGCCGCGGCGATCGCGGGGACCATCTCGTCGACGCTCGTGAAGGCGCGGGCCGGCTTGCCGGCGGCGGAGAGGTCGCGGACGAGGGCGTCCACGTCGAGCCGCTCGCTCTCCGGCACGCGGTCCGTCGGCGCGGGCCGGAGCAGGAACACCTCGGCGGCGTCCGCCCAGGTGTCCTTCGAGGCGTACTCGCGCTGGTGCAGGTTCCGGCGGCTCGTGTTGGAGCGCGGCTCGAACGCGGCGAGGAGGCGCGCGCCGGGGTAGGCGCCGCGGATCGCCGCGAGCGTCTTCTGCACGGCGCGCGGGTGGTGGGCGAAGTCGTCGATCACCGTGACGCCGCCCGCCTTGCCGCGCACCTCCTGGCGGCGCTTCACGCCGTGGAAGGCGCCGAGGCCGGCGGCGATCTCCGCGGGGGAGAGCCCGAGGGCGGTGGCGGCCGCGGCCACGCCGAGCGCGTTCTCGACGTTGTGGGCGCCGCCCACCGGGAGCAGCA
Organism: Anaeromyxobacter soli; assembly: GCF_022808855.1. Taxonomy (GTDB): domain Bacteria; phylum Myxococcota; class Myxococcia; order Myxococcales; family Anaeromyxobacteraceae; genus Anaeromyxobacter; species Anaeromyxobacter soli. The sequence goes on along the minus strand of NZ_JAKZLF010000059.1, from coordinate 14,876 downwards.
CCTCGGCGAGCGCGTCCCCCTTGCGCACGAGCGTGAACCGCGCCCCGTCGGGCGAGAGGGCGAGCCCGCGCGCCTCCCAGTCCGCCCCCGGGCGATCGACCGAGTAGGTCTCCACGCGGCACCGCGCGCCGCGCGCGATGCGGAGCACGCTCTCGTAGCTCGCGCAGGCGGCGAGGAACCCGTCCGCCGGGAGGATCTCGACGAAGCGCTCGAACGCGCTCTCGTAGTGCGCCTCGTCGCGGTAGATGTCGGCGTGGTCGAGCTCGCAGCTCGTGAAGATCGCGGTGCGCGGGCGGTAGTGGAGGAACTTGGGGCCCTTGTCGAAGTAGGCCGTGTCGTACTCGTCCCCCTCGACCGCGAAGTGCGGGCCCGCGCCGAGCCGGTAGTTCGAGTCGAAGTCTCGCGTCACCCCGCCCACGAGGAAGGAGGGGTCGCGCCCGGCGTGGTGCAGGAGGAAGCCCATCATCGCCGAGGTGGTGGTCTTCCCGTGCGTGCCCACCACCACCACGCCGTGCCGCGGGCCGATGAACGCCTCGCCGAGCGCCTGCGGGAACGAGACGTGGGGCAGCGCGCGCTCGCGCATCGCCGCGGCCTCGGGGTTCACGCTGCGGACGACGTTGCCGACCACGACGAGGTCCGGGCGCGCGCGATCGAGGTTGCGCGGGTCGTAGGGCGTCATCACCTCGATGCCCCAGCGCTCGAGCTGCGTGGACATGGGCGGGTAGACGTTCTCGTCCGAGCCCGTCACCGCGTACCCCGCCGCCTTGAGCATCCCCGCGAACGAGCCCATGCCGGTGCCCGCCACGCCGATGAGGTGGATGCGCTTCACCTGCGACCAGTCGATCACGCTGCGGCTCTCCTTGAACGACACCTCGACCTCGATCCCCACCCCGACCTCGACCTCGACCCGACCTCGACCCCGACGCCCTCTACCCGATCCCCAGCCCCTCCGCCACCGCGTCATGGAACCGGCGGCGCAGCTCGCGGATTCGCGGCTTGTCCGACTTTCCGGAGGGGTGGACGTGGTTCGTGAGCAGGGCGCAGACCACGCCCGCGTCGAGGTCGATCCAGAGCGAGCAGCCGGTGTAGCCGAGGTGCCCGATGGCGCCCCGGGGGCCGCGCCCGAGGCGGCTGCCGATCGCCGGCGCCGCCCCGCTCGGCGTGTCCCAGCCGAGGGCGCGCGCGCTGCCAGGGGTCGTGACGTCGCGACGGGCGAACTCCCGGGCGGCGTCGCAAGGGATGGGGCCGCGCCCGCCCGACAGCGCGTCGAGCCACGCCTGGCCGAGCGCGGCGACGTCGGCAGCGGTGGAGAAGACGCCCGCGTGGCCGGCCACTCCGCCCATCGCCCAGGCGTTGTCGTCGTTCACCGTGCCGCACAGGTCCTCGCGCCGCGGGGCGCTCCGACCCGTCGGGACGAAGACCCGGCCGACGGCGGGTGCGGGATGGGCGGCGTCGAGGAAGCCCGTCGATGCGAGGCCCAGCGGGCCGAACACGCGCCGCTCGGCGAGCCCGGCGAGCGGCGTCCCGGCGAGCGCCTCGATCGCGAGGCCCAGCGCGATGAAGCCGGGATCGCCGTACACGGCCCGCGCGCCGGGCGGCGCCTCCAGCGCCTCGGCGAGGACGAGCTCCCGCACGATCGCGCGGCCCCGGACCGCCGCCGCGGCGAGGAGCGGCGGCGGAGGCCGCTCGCGGGGGGGCAGGAAAGCCTGGCCCGCGACCGGATCTCGCGCGGCGTGCTCGAAGTAGGGCCGCCACTCCGGGAGCCCGCTCGCGTGCGAGAGCAGGTGGCGCGCGGTGACCGCTCCCTTGCCGGCCGCCTCGAAGCCAGGGAGCGTCTCCGCGACGGGCACGTCGAGCCGGAGCGCCCCCGCGCCCGCGAGCTGCGCCGCGAGCGTGGTCGTCGCCATCACCTTGGTGAGCGAGGCGACGTCGAAGAGATCGTCGGCCCGCAAGGCGCGAGGGCCCGGCCCGTCGAGCGCGCCGTGGCAGCTCGCGTGCACGAGCCGGCCCCCGGCGATCACCGCGGCCGACAGCGCTCCCCCGACACCCTCGCGATGGCCGGCCTCGAGCACGCCCACGACGGGCGCGAGCACCGCGGTCACGCGGCGCCCCCCCCGTCCGTCCAGCCGTCGAAGACGAGGCGCGGCGCGCCGCCCTCGCCAGGCGCCGGCGCGACGAGCGTGGCCCGCGCGCCGAGCGGGAGCGCGAAGTTCGCGTCCTCGTGCCCGGCGGGGAGCCCCTCGATGGCGGGGACGCCGAGCGCGAGGATCGCCTCCCGGACCACGTCGGCGCCGTGCGCGTTGGCGTCGTCGCAGCCGGTGAGCTGGCCCACGGCGATCCCGGCGACGCCGCGGAGCGCGCCGGCGAGGGCGAGGTGCGTGAGGTAGCGGTCGAGCCGGTAGGGCTTCTCGGCCACGTCCTCGAGGAAGAGGATCGCGCCCTCGAGGCGCGGCGCGTAGGGGGTGCCGGCGAGGTGCGAGAGGAGCGTGAGAGAGCCGCCGAGGAGCGGGCCGGAGGCGCGCCCGGGCCGCACGGTGGCGCGCCCCACGAGCCCCGCGCCCGGCGCGGGCGGCGCGCTCCCGGCGGGCGGCGCGCTCCGGCGGAGCAGCGCCTCGAGGTGCTGGAGCGCCTCCTCGGGCAGCCGCGGGAGCTGGGTCACGCCCGGCCCGTGCACGGTCGCGAGGCCTGCGCGGTTCAGGAGCGCGTGCAGCGCCGTGATGTCGGAGAAGCCCACGAGGAGCTTCGGGCGGGCGAGGAGCGGCGCCGGGTCGATCGCCGGGAGGATGCGCAGGGCCCCGTAGCCGCCGCGCGCGCAGACGATCGCGCGCGCCTCGGGATCGGCGACCGCCTCGCGCCACTCCTCCGCGCGGCGCGCGTCGTCGCCGGCGAGGTAGCGCCAGCGCGCCGCCACGTCGGCGCGCATGCGCGGCCGCAGCCCGAGCCGCGCGGAGAGCACGGTGAGCCCGCGCTCGAACGGATCCGGGTCGAACGAGCTCGACGGGGCGATGACGCGGACGACGTCTCCGGGACGCAGCGCGGGGGGGAGGATCACGGCGCTCCGAGGATAACCGCGTGCGGAGGTCCGGTCGAGACGGCGCGCCGCGCCGCGTCACGAGGTTGTGAGCGGCCTCCCAGGGGCGGCGCGACGATCGCCCCCCACTCGGGACCGGCTTTCGCTACCCTGCTCTGAGAATTCTTTTCGGCTACACCCATGGACACCCCCCGCTCTCCGGCGGTCCGCCGCGGGCCGGCGCCCGGGAGCAAAAGGAGTCGCGTCATGAAGAACCCGCAGGAGCTCGAGGGTGAGGTCTTCTCCCCTTCCGCCGAGGTCGTCGCCCAGGCCCGCGTGAAGGACTGGGAGGCGCTCGCGCGCCGCGCCGCCGACGATCTCGAGGGCTTCTGGGCCGCCGAGGCCGAGGAGCTCGAGTGGTACCGCAAGTGGGACAAGGTCCTCGATCAGTCCGAGCGGCCGTTCTTCAAGTGGTTCAAGGGCGCCCAGACGAACATCGTCCACAACTGCCTGGATCGACACCAGCGCACCTGGCGAAAGAACAAGCTCTCGCTCGTGTGGGTCGGCGAGAAGGGCGAGGTCCGCACCTACTCGTACTTCGCGCTGAACCGCGACGTCTCGAAGTTCGCGAACGTCCTCAAGGCCATGGGGGTGAAGAAGGGCGATCGCGTCACGATCTACATGCCGCGCATCCCCGAGATCGTCATCGCGATGCTGGCGGCCGCCAAGATCGGGGCGATCCACTCGGTGGTCTACGGCGGGTTCTCGGTCGACGCGCTGCAGGGGCGCATCGAGGACTCCGAGTCGAAGGTCGTCGTGACCGCCGACGGCGGGTTCATGAACGGCAAGGTCGTCGAGCTCAAGAAGACCGTCGACGACGCGGTCCGGCGCTGCCCCACCGTGGAGACGGTCATCGTCGTGCAGCGCACCGGGCACGAGGTGCGGATGGAGCCGGGGCGCGACTACTGGTACCACGAGCTCATGAAGCTCCCCCTCGCCACGGGCCACTGCCCGACCGAGGTGATGGAGTCGTCCGACCCGCTCTACGTGCTCTACACCTCCGGCACGACCGGCAAGCCCAAGGGGCTCATCCACGGGCACGGCGGCTACATGGTCGGGATCTACTCGACGCTCAAGTACGTCTTCGACGTGAAGGACGAGGACCGCTACTGGTGCGCCGCGGATCCGGGCTGGGTCACGGGCCACAGCTACATCGTGTACGGGCCGCTGCTCATGGGCGCGACGACGTTCATCTACGAGGGCGCGCCGACCTACCCGTACCCGAACCGCTGGTGGTCGCTCGTCGAGAAGTACGGGATCACGATCCTCTACACCGCGCCGACCGCCATCCGCGGCCTGATGCGCTTCGGTGAGTCCTGGCCGAACCGCCACGATCTCTCCACGCTGCGGATCCTGGGATCGGTCGGCGAGCCGATCAACCCCGAGGCGTGGAAGTGGTACCACCGCGTCATCGGGAAGGGCCGCTGCCCGATCATGGACACCTGGTGGCAGACCGAGACCGGGATGTTCCAGATCACCCCGGTCCCGTCGCTCCCGCTCAAGCCGGGCTCCGCCGCGAAGCCGTTCTTCGGGCAGGAGGCGTCCATCCTCGACGAGCAGGGCAAGGCCGTCGCCGACGGCGAGGAGGGCTTCCTCGTCCTCGAGAAGCCCTGGCCCGCGATGGCGATGACCATCTACCGGGACCCGGAGCGCTTCGTGCGCACGTACTGGGGCAAGTACCCCGGCAAGTACATGGCGGGCGACTCCGCCAAGCGCGATCGCGACGGGTACTTCTGGGTGATCGGCCGCACCGACGACGTCATCAAGGTGTCGGGCTACCGGCTCGGCACCGCGGAGATCGAGAGCGCGCTCGTCTCCCACCCGGCCGTCGCGGAGGCGGCCGTGATCGGGCTGCCCCACGAGGTGAAGGGACAGGCGATCCACGGCTACTGCCTGCTGCGCCAGGGCTTCAAGGCGAGCCCGGAGCTCGAGGACGAGGTGAAGAACCACGTCGCCCAGCACCTCGGCCCCATCGTGCGGCCCGAGAAGGTGATCTTCGTCGACGCGCTGCCGAAGACCCGCTCCGGCAAGATCATGCGCCGCGTGCTGAAGGCCCGCGCGCAGGGCCTCCCGGAAGGTGACGTGTCGACCCTGGAGGAGTGAGGAAGTTTCGGGCGGCGCCCGGCCGGACGATGGGGGATACTCGCGCGCCGATGCCGTTCCGCGCACCGCTCTGGAAGAGACCCCGCGCGCAGCTCATCGCGCTGACGGCGGTGGTCTGGGCGCTCGTCCTCGCGATCTTCCTGATCGCGTGGCCGGTGCTCCTGCCCTTCGTGCTCGCGGCGCTCGCGGCCTACGTGCTCGATCCGCTCATCTCGCGGCTCTCGCGCACGCGCGTCGCCGGGCGCCCCGTCCCGCGCTGGACCGCGGTGCTCGTGGTGTACGCCGCGCTCGGAGCGCTCGCCTACCTCGCGGGCGTCTCGATCCTGCCGCAGATCTACCGCGAGGCGGTCCGCGGCCTCGTCGAGCTGCGCGACTTCCTCGCGAGCATCACGCCCGAGAAGATCGAGGGCTGGGTGCGCAGCATGGACGCGTTCCTCGAGCGCTACGGGATCCCCGTCGACGTGCTGCCCTACGAGGGGACGCGCCAGGGGGCGCGCTTCTCGGTGGACCTCGCGGCGGGGATCGCCGACGCGCTGCACCACGCCAGCGAGGGCATGCGCGGGCGCGTCGGCGACGTGGTCTCGTTCTCGCGCCTCGTCATCGCGGGCACCATCCAGACGCTGTTCTTCTGCATCCTGCTCTTCATGCTCACCGCGTTCATCTCGATGGACGCGCCGCGCATCGTGCGGTTCTTCGAGTCCCTCGTGCCGCGCAACCTGCGCGACGACTTCCGGCGGCTCCTGCGCGGCATCGACTCGGGCCTCTCCGGCGTTGTGCGCGGCCAGCTCACGATCATGGTCGTGAACGGCACGCTCACGCTCGTCGGCCTCCTGCTCATCCCCGTGCCGTTCGCGTTCGCGCTCGCCGCCCTCGCGACCGTCCTCTACGTGGTCCCGATCTTCGGCACGATCCTCTCCTCGGTCCCGATCGTGCTGCTCGCCCTCACCGCGGGCGGCCTCTCGAAGGCCGCGCTGGCGCTCGGGTGGATCCTCGTCATCCACGCGCTCGAGGCGTACGTCCTGAACCCCAAGATCATGGGGGACGCCTCCAAGATCCACCCCGTGCTCATCGTCCTCGCGCTCGTCATCGGCGAGCGCACCTGGGGGCTCGTCGGCGCGCTGCTCGCGGTCCCCGTGGCGAGCGTGTTCGTCGCGATCTTCAGGTTCCTGCACCGCAAGCTGGCGGAGCTCGACGCTCGCGCCGCCGAGGCTCGCGCGGTGCCCGCAGCGACCCCGCAGGACGCGACGCTCGAAGCGCCGCACACGAAAGGAAGCTCCACATGAAGAAGTCACTCGCCCTGCTCGCCGCGCTCTCGCTCGCGGCCTCCGCGCACGCCCAGACCGGCAAGGCGGCCGAGAAGAAGCCCGCCCCTGCCCCGGCCCCGGCCGCCGGCGCGCAGAAGGAGAGCCCGGCGGACACCGAGAAGACGCTCTACTCGGTCGGCCTCGCGGTCGCGAACAGCCTGCAGGTGTTCGCCCTCTCCCCCGCCGAGCTCGAGATCGTCATGAAGGGCATCCGCGACGGCGCCACGGGCAAGGCGAAGACGGACCTCGATCCCAAGACGGGGCAGGCGGTGAACGACTTCGCCCGCGCGCGCATGGAGAAGGCGAACGCGGCCGCGTCCGCGAAGGAGAAGGAGTCCGGCCCGGCGTTCCTCGCCAAGGCCGCGGGCGAGAAGGGCGCCATCAAGACGGCGTCCGGCGCGATCGTCCTCCCCATCAAGGAGGGCACGGGCGCGACCCCGACCGCCGCCGACAAGGTGAAGGTCCACTACACGGGCACGCTCGTGAACGGGAAGGTGTTCGACAGCTCGGTGCAGCGCGGCCAGCCGGCGGAGTTCCCGCTCGGCGGCGTCATCAAGTGCTGGACGGAGGGGCTCCAGAAGATGAAGGTCGGCGGCAAGGCCAAGCTCGTGTGCCCGTCCGACATCGCCTACGGCGCCCAGGGCCGCCCGCCGGTCATCCCGGGCAACGCGGTCCTCACGTTCGAGATCGAGCTCCTGGATATCGTCAAGTAGCGGGGGCTTGGGCATTTGAACGGGGGCTGCCGCCCCCGCCCCGTCGACGGCTGACCGCCGTCGCCGGGGCCCCACCCCTGCTCGGCGGGGCCCTCCCTGGGTAACGGCACCTGTGCCCCGCTAGGGCGCTCTGCCGCACGGCTCGCGTTAGGGGTGAACGGGGCTTCCGTCCGGCGTTACCGTTCATCGCCATGGCCGACGAACTCATCCTCTACGGCACCGACAGCTGGACGAGCCCCTACGCGTTCTCCGCGTTCGTCACCCTGAAGGAGAAGGGCGTGCCGTTCCGGATGGAGCTCCTGTCGCTCGAGCGGCGGGAGCACCAGCGCCCCGAGTACGCCGACGCGTCGATCACCGGGCGGGTGCCGGCGCTGCGGCACGGGGACTTCTGGCTCGCCGAGTCGTCGGCGATCGACGAGTACGTGGACGAGGCGTTCGGCCCGCCGGCGTATCCCCGGCTCTACCCCGCCGACCCCCGCGCCCGCGCGAAGGTCCGCATGATCCAGGCGCTCGTCCGGAGCGACCTCGGGGCGCTGCGCGCCGAGCGGCCGACCTCGACCTTCTTCTCGGGTGAGCCCGCGAAGCCCCTCACGGCGGTCGGGCGCGCCGACGCCGAGCGGCTCGTCCGCATGGCGGACCGCGCGCTGCCGGCCGGAGCGTCGTTCCTCACCGGCGCGTTCACGCCCGCGGACGCCGACCTCGCGCTCATGCTCCAGCGCCTCGCGGCGAACCACGACCCCTGCCCGGAGCGGCTCGCCGACTACGCGCGCGCCATCTTCGCCCGCCCCTCCGTCCGCGAGTGGCTCGGGCACACGCGCTGGAAGGACAGGGCCTGAGCGGCGCACGAGCCCCCGAGGCCCCCAACCGGCGCGCGTCCGCGCGCGCCGCAGCCCCCATGATTCGAGCATGGCCTCCGACGATCCCCACGGGTACGCCACGCTCCTCTCCGGCTACCGGACCGCGATCCTGACGACGCGCGGCGCGGAGGACGGCCACCTCCACGCCCGCCCCATGGCGATGCGCCAGCAGGTGCGCGGCGAGGAGATCTGGTTCGCGACCTCGGTCGCGTCGAGCAAGTGCAAGGACCTCGAGGCCGACGCCCGCTGCGCGCTCGCGTTCTTCGACGCCGCCGACGGGACGACGGTCTCGGTGTCCGGCCGGGGAGAGGTGCTGAAGGACAAGAAGCTCGCGCAGGAGCTCTGGGATCCGTCGTGGGTGCGCTGGTTCCCCGAGGGGCCGGAGCAGCGCGAGCTCGCGCTCCTGCGGGTCATCCCCGAGCACGTCGAGCGGTGCGACGGCCGGACCGGGAAGCTCGAGGTGCTGTTCAGCGCGCCGCGGCGGCGCTGACGGCGCCCGCGCCGCGGGTCAGGACTTCGTCGCCGCCCTCAGGAACGTCGCGAGCTCGTTCAGCGCGCGCGCCTCGCGGTCGACCTCGCGCGTCGAGGCGAGCGTGTCGTCGGTGGCGTGGGCGATCTCGTTCATCGCCTTCAGCACCTGCTCGATCGCGCCCTCCTGCTGCTGCGCGACGCGCGCGATCTCCCGCGCCGCGCGGGACGACTCCGAGAGGGCGGTCGCGAGCCCGCGGATCGTCTCGGCGGTGCGGATCGCGGCGGAGGCGCCGAGCTGGGCGTGCGCGATGCCCCCCTCCGCGGCGCTCACCGCGTCGAGCATCGCCCGGTGCACGTCCGCGAGGGTCTGGCGCGCCTGGGCGGCGGCGCTGCGGGTCTCGGCGCCCTGGCGGCGCAGCCGCTCGGCCACGTCCGCGAGCCCCTCCGCGCCGGGGGCGCGCGCCGCGATGCCGGCGGCCCCGTCCGCGAGCTGCTCGGAGCGGTCCGCCACGTCGCGCAGGAGATCGCCGAGGTCGTAGACGTCGCGCATCCGCGCGTCGAGCGCCTCGATCTGCCGCGACAGGCCGCGGACCTCCTCGGCGAGCCGCAGGAGCTCCGCGCCGGAGGCCTTCGCCTGCGCGAGGCCATGCGCGCTCTGGCGCTCCGCCTGGACGGCGAGGCCGATCACCGTCTCCGCGGTGAGCGCCGCGGAGCTGGCGCTCTGGGAGAGCTGGCTCATCGCGGAGGTGGTCTCGCGGACGCTCGCGGCCGCCCCGGAGCTCGTGCGGGTGAACGCCGCGACGTTCCCGAGCAGCCCCTGCGCCGCGTGGAAGAGCTCCTTCGCCGTGCGATCGAAGCTCTCGCGGCGCGCCTGCTCCAGCCGGACGATCTCGTCGCTCTGGCGCACGATCTCCGCGCTCTGGCGGAGGAGCTCGCCGCGCTGCCGCTCCACGAGCCTGCCGACCGCGCCGAGGACGAAGGGCGTCGTGTCCATGAGCCAGAGGAGCGGCTGGTGCAGGTGGGTGTGGACGAGCGCGCCGGGCGCGAGCGTGCCGAGGTGGCGATACGCCTCGACGAGCGTCGCCACCACGGGCAGCCCCACGCCGATGAGCGCACCGAACCAGTCGTAGCCGAGCCGCTTCATGTCGCCGCCGTCCCCCTCGTCCCGGGTGCCGCCGGATTGTGCTGCAACGCCCTCCGCCCCGCCACACTCCCGGCCGGTCGACCGCGCGCCGCGACGTCGCACCTCCGCGGTCCGCGTGGCACGGTCGGGCCCGCGCCGTCGGTCCGCTCGGGCAGCGCGGACGGGGATGCTATCCTCCGCGCGGACCATGCGCCCGCTCGCCCTCTCGTTCCGCCAGAAGATCGTGGCCCCGTCGCTCATCGCGGCCGTCGCGACCCTGCTCGCCACCGCGGTCTCCTCCCGGCTCTCCTCGTCGGCCGCGGACGAGCTCCGGCGCGTGGAGACCCGGGAGTTCCCCACGCTCCAGCTCTTCCTGGATCTGGAGACGAGCCTCGCGCGGGTGCAGCGGCAGCTCGAGGAGGCGTCGGAGCAGCGCGACCCGAGCGCGCTCGAGGCGGCCGACGTGCTCCAGGAGGACCTCCTCGCGCGGCTCGCCGCCGCGCCGACGCGGTCCGTGGACGACGATCGCGCGGCGATGCTCGTGGACGGGCTCCAGGGCTGGTACGTCGCGGCCCGGGAGCGCGCGGCGGCGCGCGTGCGGGCCACGACCGCGCCGGCCGACGACGCGACTGCGCGCGCGGCGTCGGCCCGCTTCCTCGCCGTGAAGGACGCGCTCGCGGCGGAGACGCAGCGGGCGCGGCAGGCGATGGCGAGCGGGTTCCAGGCGGCGCGGGACCTGCAGCGCCGCGCCATCGTGGTGAGCGCGGCGATCCTGCTCGCGGCGGCCGTCGGCTCCGCCGTGCTCGCCTGGGTGCTCGCCTGGCGCCTCTCCCGCCCGGTGATGGCGCTCAACCGCGCCGCGCTCCGCATCGCCGACGGCGACCTCACGCACGACATCGACCTGCGCACCGGCGACGAGATCGGGACGCTCGCCTTCAGCTTCCGGCGCATGAACGACCGGCTCCGCCAGATCGTCGCCGCGCTCAAGCGCTCGTCCACCGAGCTCGGGGGCGCCGCGGAGCGGCTCGCGGAGCACGCCCGCGCGCAGAACGCGATCCTCGAGCGCCAGGCGGCGGGCGTCTCGGAGACGAGCGCGACGACGCGGGAGCTCGAGCAGACCTCCGCCGTCGCGGCGAGCCGCGCCGCCTCCGTGCTCGACGTCGCCCGGCGCGCGGCGGAGCTGTCGAGCGAGGGGCAGTCCGCCGCCGAGGTGAGCGTGGAGGGCTTGCACCGGATCCAGGCGGCGGTCGGGGAGATCCTCGGCCGGTCGTCGCGCCTCCTCGATCAGACGCAGCAGGTGAGCGACATCGTGGAGACCGTCCGCGACCTGTCGGTGCAGTCGCACGTGCTCTCGATGAACGCCTCTATCGAGGCGGCGCGCGCCGGCGAGGCGGGCAAGGGGTTCGGCGTGGTCGCCGCCGAGGTGCGCGCCCTCGCCGAGCAGTCGGGCCAGAGCGCGGGCCGCATCGCCCGGATCGTCGAGGACATCGTGGGCGCGGTGCGGGCGACGCTCGACACGACCGAGAGCGGGACGCGCGGCATGGAGAGCTCGGTCGCGCGGATCCGCGCCTCCGGGGACAGCCTGCGCGAGATCGGGGCGTTCGTGCGGGAGACGAGCGACGCGGCGCTGCAGATCGCGACCGCGGTCCAGCAGCAGTCACAGGGGGTCGCGCAGATCGCCGGCGCGATGCGGGACCTCGACCGCGGGATGGAGGAGACGGTCGCGCGCGTGCAGCTGCTGCAGGGCGCCGCGCAGGAGCTGACCGCGACCGCGGCGCGCATCTCGGCGATCGCCGACGGGTTCCGGGTCTAGGGGCACCGTCCGCCGTCCGGGGCAGCCCGCGCCGCGGCGCCGCGCCGGTCCGCCCTGGCGCCGGCGGCCGGCGCGCGGTACGAAAGCCTCCGCCCATGACCACCGCCGCCGCCACCCCGGGCGAGGCCCCCCTCGCCGCGCTCCTCCCGTCGCCGGGCGAGACCCTCGCTCCCGACGCCGTGCTCGACCGCTTCGTCTCGTGGGTGGGCGCCACCGGCCTCACGCTGTACCCGCACCAGGAGGAGGCGATCCTCCAGCTCCTCGACGAGCGCCACCTCGTCCTCAACACGCCCACCGGCTCGGGCAAGTCGCTCGTCGCGACGTTCCTGCACTTCCAGGCGATGGCCGAGGGGAAGCGGTCCTTCTACACCTGCCCGATCAAGGCGCTCGTCAACGAGAAGTTCTTCGACCTGTGCCGGCTGTTCGGCCCGGACAACGTGGGGATGATGACGGGCGACGGCGCGGTGAACCGCGACGCGCCCATCGTCTGCTGCACCGCCGAGATCCTCATGAACCTCGCGGTGCGCGAGGCCGGCCCCCGCGTGGACGCGGTCGTCATGGACGAGTTCCACTACTACGGCGATCGGGAGCGCGGCGTCGCCTGGCAGGTGCCGCTGCTCGCGCTCGAGGACACGCGCTTCCTCCTCATGTCCGCGACGCTCGGCGACACGCGCGCGATCGAGGAGTCGCTCCGGCAGGTGACGGGGCGCGAGGTGGCGGCGGTGCGCCACGCGGCGCGGCCGGTGCCGCTGGAGTACGAGTACCGGGAGACGCCGCTGCACGAGACGCTGGAGGCGCTCGTCACGGCGAACCGCGCCCCCATCTACCTCGTCAACTTCACGCAGCGCGCCGCGGCCGAGCAGGCGCAGAACCTCATGAGCGCGAACTTCTCCTCGAAGGAGGAGAAGGCGCGCATCGCCGCGATGCTGGAGGGCGTGCGCTTCGACTCGCCCTACGGCAAGGACCTGCAGCGCTTCCTCCGGCACGGCATCGGGCTCCACCACGCGGGGCTCCTCCCCAAGTACCGGCTCCTCGTCGAGAAGCTCGCCCAGGGCGGGCTCCTCAAGGTCGTCTCGGGGACCGACACCCTCGGCATGGGCGTGAACATCCCCATCCGCACGGTGCTGTTCACCCAGCTCTGCAAGTTCGACGGGCAGAAGACGGGGATCCTCTCGGCGCGCGACTTCCACCAGATCGCCGGGCGCGCGGGGCGCAAGGGGTTCGACGAGCGCGGCTTCGTGGTGGCGCAGGCGCCCGAGCACGTCATCGAGAACAAGAAGCTCGCCGAGAAGGCCGCCGCCGGCAAGAAGGTGGTGAAGAAGCAGCCGCCGACGAAGGGCTACGTCCACTTCGACAGGAGCACCTTCGAGAAGCTCATCCAGAAGGAGCCGGAGCCGCTCGAGAGCCGGTTCGATCCGACCTTCGGCCTCCTCGTGAACCTCCTGCAGAGCGAGACCTCGCGGGTCGGCGGCGGCTACGGCCGCCTCGTCGCGCTCATCGGGCGCTCGCACGGGAACGACCACGTCCGCGCGAAGCACCGCCGGCTCGCGGCGCAGCGCTTCCGCACGCTCCGCGGGGCGGGGCTCGTGGAGGTCCGCCGCGTCGACGGCTACCGGGGCGCCTACGTGCGCCCCTCGCGCGGCCTGCAGAAGGACTTCTCGCTCTTCCACACGCTCGCGCTCTACCTGCTCGACACGCTGCCGCGCATCCCCGCCGAGCGCGAGACCTACGCCCTCGACGTGCTCTCGACGGTCGAGTCGATCCTGGAGGACCCGGACGTCATCTTGTGGAAGCAGCTCGACAGGGCGCGGGGCGAGGCCATCGCCGAGATGAAGGCGAAGGGGATGGAGTACGACGAGCGGATGGCGGAGCTCGAGAAGGTCGAGTACCCGAAGCCGAACCGCGACTTCGTCTACGCGACCTTCAACGAGTTCGCCGCGAAGCACCCCTGGGTCGGGCAGGAGAACATCCGCCCGAAGTCGGTCGCGCGAGAGATGGTCGAGCGGTTCATGACCTTCGGCGACTACGTGCGCGAGTACGAGCTGCAGCGCTCCGAGGGCCTCGTGCTGCGCTACCTCTCGGAGGCCTACAAGACGCTCGTGCAGACCGTCCCGGAGACCTACCGGGACGACGCGCTCCTGGACGTCATCGCCTTCCTGCGCGCCACCGTCCGCGGCGTCGACTCCTCGCTCATCGACGAGTGGGAGCGGATGCGCGACCCGGCATACCAGGCGCGGGTGGTCGACGCGCGCGCCGCCGTCGCGGAGACGCTCGGGCCGCCGCCGATCTGGGCCGACCCGCGCGCGTTCGCCGCGCGGATCCGCACCGAGCTGCACGCGCTGCTCGTCGCGCTCGCCCGCAAGGACGCCGCGGCCGCCGTCGCCGCGCTCGCGCCGGGCGGCGACCTCACGCCGGCCCGCCTCGAGGAGGCGATGGCGCCGTACTGGGCCGAGCACGAGCGGATCGACACGACCCCGGCCGCGCGCCGCCCGCACAACACGTTCGTGAAGGAGCTCGGGCCGCGGCGCTGGGAGGCGGTCCAGCGGATCGTGGACGAGCAGGGAGAGGTCGACTGGATGATCCAGTGCGAGATCGACCTCACCTCGCCGCGGGACCCGGACCTGCCGCTCCTGTCGCTCCAGCGCGTGGGGGCGTGACGGGCGGAGCTACGGCCGGAACAGCTCGGGCGGGAAGGACGCGGGGAACTCGACGCGGGAGAGCACCGTCTCCCCGGTCGTCTTGCCGTTCGCCCAGTTCTCCTCGTGGAACGGCACGAGCACTCCGTCCACCGTGCGGAAGTCCGAGTAGGTCGTGATGAACTCGACGGGCGCCGACCCGGCCCCGCTCCCCCGCGAGCGCAGGATCCGGCCGGAGTCGGGGTCGATGGCCGCCTCGACGACGACCCCCGGCGCGAGCTCGAGCGCGAGCACCCGCAGCTCCTTGCCGCCGAGCGCGAGGGTGCCGCGCGCCGAGACCTGGGCGCCCGGCGCGGCGAGCAGCGCGGGCAGGTCCATGCGCGCCGCCTGCAGGATCATCGAGGTGAGGAGCGGCCCCGTGACCTCCTGCCCGCGACGCCACCCGCGCCCGCCGTCGAGGACGCGGATCTCCGCGTCCTGCGCGTCGCCGAACGCCACCTCGACGCGCAGGCGGGCGGGGCGCGCGTAGGCGCGGCCGATGCGGCCCGGCGCGCCGGGGTGGAGGAGCGAGGTCACCGTCCCCTCGTGCACGCTCCGCGCGGCGCGCGCGAGGGCGGCCTCGCCGCCGTAGGCCTCGACGCAGCGCCGGACGAGCGCCGCCACCTCGCGCGGGAGCGCGCCGCCCTTCGCGGGCGGGGAGCGCACGGCCGCCGGGGGGACGGGCCGGGCCCTCGCCACCGGTGCGGCGAGCGCGGCGGCGAGCAGGAGGGCGAGCGGGAGCGTGCG
>NZ_JAKZLF010000058.1 GCF_022808855.1 Anaeromyxobacter soli | reverse complement strand
GCTCGCCGGAGCGGCCGCGTCGGCGAGGAGCGTCCCGTCGGCGGCCCGGATGGCGATCTCACCGCCGGTGAGGGCGGCGAGCCGCGCCGCCCGCTCCACGCCCAGCGCGAGGCCGCCCGCGAGCCGGATCGGCGCCTCGCCCGGCACGGGCGCCCAGGCGACGAGGGCGAGCACGGGCTCCACGCCCTCGGCCCCGGCGCGCGCGACGAGGCGCGGGGCGGCGTG
Organism: Anaeromyxobacter soli; assembly: GCF_022808855.1. Lineage (GTDB taxonomy): Bacteria > Myxococcota > Myxococcia > Myxococcales > Anaeromyxobacteraceae > Anaeromyxobacter > Anaeromyxobacter soli. The sequence continues at coordinate 17,810 of NZ_JAKZLF010000058.1, read as the reverse complement.
TCCGGGGGGCGTCGCGAGCAGGGCGGCGACGTCCGCGTCGACGTCGCCGGCGCGTCCCGGGAGGTGGCCCGACGACACGATCCGGCCGTCGGGCTCGGCGATCGCGAGCACGTCGAGGCCGCGCTCGTCCATCCACTCGCGCGCCCGCGCCGCGGCGTCGGCGGGCAGGACCGCGCCGCTGGCGAGATCGCGCGCGAGGCCCTCGGCCTCCGCGCCGCGCGCGAGCTCGCCGACCGACGCGGCGGCCTCCCGCGCGAGCCGCGCGAGCTCGCCGTCCACGGCGCGCACGGCCCCGTCGAGCCGCGCCGCGTGCTCGGCGGAGAGCGCCTCGGAGAGGGCGAGCGACACCGGCCAGAGCGCCACGGCGAGCGGGACGGCGGCGAAGAGCGCGAAGGCGAGGGCGAGCTTGGTGCGGAGCCTCACGGTGCGTGCGCCTCCCCGCCGAGGAGCCACAGCGCGCCGGGATCGAGGAGCCCCTCGGGGCCCACGGCGATCCCCTGCAGCGCGGGCGCCGCGGACGCGCGCGGAGCGGTGGCGACGAGCGGGACGAGGTCGAGCTCGCGCGCGAGCCGCTCCGCCGCGGCGGCGGCCGGTGCGCCGTCCAGTCCCGCGAGCGCGCCGAGCGCCCGGCGGCCGGCGGCGGGTCCGCGCACGGCCGTGGCGATCTGGGCGGCCGCGAGGGCCGGCCGCGCCGCGAGGACCTGGACCTCCACGAGCGCGAGCTCGTAATCGCCGGCGGCGAGGCGCGCCGCGAAGCGCTCCCGGTCGACCGCGTCCACCGCCGCGGTGATGCCGCGATCGAAGAGCGTCACCTGGAGCCGGTCGGCGATCGCGCGCGGATCCGCCGCGTCGCCGCGGACCAGGATGCGCAGCCGGCCGGGCGCGCTGGCGCCGGGAGCGTTCGGTGCCGACGCGGGCACGGCGGCCACCGCGAGCAGCGCGGGTGGCACGAGCGTCGAGAGCGGCACCGCCGCGCCGCGCGCGAAGCGGCGCGCGAGGGCGGCGCGGTCGACCGAGGCGAGGGCGGCGCGGACGGCGGCGGCGCGGGGCCCGAGGCCCGGGCCGAGCGCCGCCACGGTGGCGCGGAGCGGCGGCAGCGCCGGCCCAGCCGCGTCGCCGGCGCGCTCCGGCCGGAGCACGAGCTCGACCTTGCCGCGCGCGAGCAGCCGCGCCGCGGCGCGCGCGTCCACGACCTGCAGCGCGAGCGCGTCGAGGAACGGCCGTCCGCCGGGCGCGGCTGGGTTCGCGCGCAGGACCCACGGCGCGCCGCGGGCGGGCGCCGAGGGGAGCACGAACGGCCCCGCCCCCGCGACGGCGAGGGGGAGCGCGGCGAGGAGGTCGGGCAGCTCGGGGAGCGGGAGCGCGAGGGTGAGGACGAGCTCGCGTGCCGACACGACGCGCAGCCCCTCGGGCGCCGCGGCCCGGCCCGCGAGGACACCGTCGGCGCCGAGGAGCGCGAGCGCGGCCCAGGCGTGCGGCGACGCCGGCGCGCGCGAGAGGAGGCGCGCGACGGCCGCCGCCACCTCGGCGGCGCCCAGCGGCGCGCCGGCCGCCGTCACGAGCCCGTCGCGGACGCGGAGCCGCCAGGTCCGGCCGCCGTCCTCGGAGGTGGGGACCTCGGCGAGCACGCCCGGGACGAGCCGCCCGCCGGCGTCGCGCTCGAGCAGCGGCGCGCTCGTCGCGCGCGCGAGGACGAGGTCGGCCGCGTCCTGCGCGAGCGCCGGGTCCGCGATGCGCGCCTCGGCGGGGAGGGCGAGGGTGACGCTCCCGCCCGGCGCCGGGCGGACGCCGGCGAGCGCGAGCCCCGGCGCGAGCGCGAGCGCCGCGGCGAGGGTGCGCACGCGATCGAGGCGGCTCATGGGGCCTCCCGCGGATCGGACGTGACGAGGAGCAGCTCCGTGGCGACGCCGCCAGGGCCCCGCACGATCGCGGCCAGCACGGCGTCGTCGAGCCCGTCGCCGGTGAGATCACCGCCCGCGCCCGCGAGGATCGCGCCCTCGACCGGACCGGACTCGAGGAGCGGCGCGGCGCCCGGACGCGCGGCGAGCACGCGGACGCGGTCGGGCGGCGCGGCCGTCGGGGCCGAGGCGACGATCTCCGCGACGCCGTCGCCGTCGAGATCGGCGAGCGCGAAGCCGGTGCCGACCGAGGGGAGGACCGGGGCGGTGGAAGACGAGGTCGACGGCGCGAGCTCGGCCGGCTGGAGCTCCGGCCCGAGGAGCTCGAGCCGGAGGTCCGTCCCGAGCGCCGCGAACGACACCGGACCCCCGCGCGGCGCGGCGGCGACGCCGTAGAGGAGCCGCGCGGAGCGCCGCGGCGGGACGGTGCCGGGGGCGCGCGCGAGCGCGTCGGCGAGCACGCCCGTCCCCGGCGCGTACGCCCCGAACACCGCCCCCTTCTCCCCCGCGCAGAGCGGCGCCGCCGCGAGCGCGCCGGCGCGCTCGAGCGCGCCGGCGCGCAGCGCGAGCACCTCGGGTGCGCCCCCGGCCCACGCGACCGCGACGCGCCCCGCGCCGAAGTCGCCCACGGCGATGGTCGCCGCCGGATCGCGCACCGCCCCGCGCGCGGACGGATCGACGTCGAACCGCGCGAGCGGCGCGCCGGCCGGCGAGAGGAGCACGACCGCGCCCGGGAGCGCCGCGGCGATGGCCGCGCTCCCTCCGCCCGCGTCCCCGATCGCGAGCGCGAGCACGCGCCCCTCGACGCGCCCGAGCGGGCGCACCGCGGCGAACGGCGCGCCGGACGGCCGTCCCTCTCGCGCGAGGACCAGCGCCTCGGCGTCGGCGGGCGCGCGGGACGACACGAGGCGAGGCGGGATCGCACGCGCGCCCGGCCGCCGCTGCAGGAAGAAGGAAGGCCAGGTGGGGATGACTTCGCCGACGAGCGCGAGCTCGCGCCGGCCCGGCACGAGCCCGCCCTGGACGCGCACGAGCCAGTCCTGACCGGCCTCGCGTGCCGCGCCCTCGGCGTCGGCCGCACCACGGACGGGCGTCACGGTGTAGCCGGCGCCGGCGAGCGCGCGCTCGAGCGCGGCCTCGAGCGGGCGCGCGAGGGAGGGGGCGCGGGTCTCCACCGCGAGGGCCAGCGCGCGCCGCCCCTCGGCGGGTGGGCCGATCTCCGCCGCGAGCGCGTCGGCCGCCGCACCGAGCGCGGGGGGCGCCGCGGCGGCGGGGAGCGCGAGGGCGAGGGCGAGGGCGACCGCGGCGGTGGCGAGGCGCATCGCCCCCAGTGACGAACACGAAAACGAGCGGTCGTCCACGAAGAAGTGGGCGAGCGCGCCGCCGCGCGAGGCGCGGTCAGGCGGGGCGGCCCTAGACGAGGGCGCCGCGCCAGCGGCGAGAGCGGCGCCGAGGTGCGCGAACGCGCCTCGGTGCCGCTCCGCCAGCTACGCTACTACGGCCCAGTGCGTCCGCGCGTCACGGCACGGGGTTGATGACGCCGTTGTCGCGCGCGAGCTTGCACTGCCCCGGCTCGGCGTTGCAGGGCGGTGCCAGGCAGAGCGAGATCTCGCCACCGGACTCGCTGCGGAGCGTGTCTTGCGAGTTGTTGAACGCGTCGAGATCGCCGATGCAGCCCGCCCCGACCGTGTCACAGGAGGTGCAGCACCGCTCGAAGAGCGCAGTGGCGGACTCTCCGCAGCTGCCGCCGAGGTCCTCGCTCGCCACGAGGTTCAGCGCCGCTGCGGCGCACTGCCGGACGAGCTGCGCCTGCTGGTTCGAGTCGTACGCGTCCTTGTCGCGGCCGAGCGAGCACAGGTCCTCCGTCACCGAGCCCCCTGCGCCGGCGAGGGTGTCGTCGAGCGTGCGGCCGCAGCTCGTGACGGGCAGGAACCTCGCCGTCACGTCGGGGTGGTTCCCCCAGAAGCCTGGCGTCCGGGTGAGGCAGCCCTCTCCGCGGTTGCACTCGACGTTCGCGGAGTCCTCGCAGACGGAGCCGGTCCGGGCACAGGCGTTGTCCTTGTCCACCGCGCAGACCGCCGAGGTGACCTCCGCCGTGTTCGTGCCCTCGATGTCCCTGCACACGAGGGAGTCATTCGACTCCACCGCCGGGAAGTACTTGCACTCGGTGTCGCCGACGGCGACGGTCCCGAAGTCGAGGTCCACGATGCCGAGCTTCTCGTCCGATACCTTGACGCCGGAGAGATCCTGCGGCTGCCCACCGCTGCTGTTCGTGACGCAGAAGCGGTAGACCACGCACTCGTCGACGTCCGGCGAGAGGCTGTCCACGAACCCGCCCGCGTCGTCCGCCTGGCCGTTGCAGTCGGCGTCCAGCGCCACCTTCTTCTCGAGCTTGACCTGGCACTCCCAGGCCGAGGCGCTCGCAGGCGCGAGCGCAATCGCCCCGACGGCGAGCGCCCCCGCTGCGAACATCCCGGTCATCTTCCACGAACGAGCCATCTCTCCCTCCCCCGCAATGATCCACCTCGAGGTTCACCCAGGGACGCGATGACGCCCCGGGGTGTCGCCGCCTCCTCCTCCCCGGACCCTGCGCCGCACGGCGTGGCTCGGCGCAGGATGATGCCGTGACCCGATGTCGACGCGAGGAAGACGCGAGCGAGTCCAGTCCTCGCGTTTGCCAGAGGTGATCGGGGCCCGGGGAGGCGTGCTCCGTGATGCGCGCAACGGATACGCCTCCTGCGCCTCCACGGACAATCGTCTCGCGGGGGAGGGCCCCTTGTGTAACACAATCAGTGAACCGACTGCCGGGCCGCTCCTCCTCCGACGTCCCGCGGCCGTGGGAGCCGTCGCGGCCGCTGGTTCACCGCGCGCTCGCCCGATCGATCGAGGCCCCACCGCGCGCTCGGCCCTCGCGGCGGCACCGCCGCCCGCGGGAGCCCGAGCGGCACGGCGCTAGTGGTCGTCCATGAAGAAGTTGGCGGGCGCGGCGCCCGCGTCGCTCCGCGCCGCCTCCGCCGGGGCGGTGCCGGCCAGGAACGCGAGCGACGGCGCGTCGGCCTCCTCGGGCGCGAGCTGGCCGGTCGCGGGATCGACGCGCGCGAGCTCGACGCCGGGGACCGCGGCGAAGTCCGCCGCGGGCTGCCCGCCGACCGCCGCCTGCATGAAGGCGAGCCACGCGGGGAGCGCCGCGCCCGCGCCGGTCTCGCGCGGCCCGAGGGGCGTGTGGTCGTCGAAGCCGATCCAGACGCCCGCCACGAGCTCGGGCGTGAAGCCCACGAACCACGCGTCGCGGTGCTCCTGGGCCGTCCCCGTCTTCGCCGCGACGGGCCGCCCGAGCGCGCGCGCCGCGGCGCCCGTCCCGCCCTCGACCACCGCGCGCATCATGCTCTGCACCACGAAGGCGACGTCGGGGCGGGTGCCCTGCTCGGGGATCGTGAACTCGGGCGGCGGCGCGGCCTCGTGCGGCTGGACGTTGTCGGCGCCCTCGGTGCCGTCGGCGAACGGGGCGGCGGGGGCCTCGGCGGTGGCCTCCGCCTTCCACGGCGGGACGGCGGCCGGGTGGTCCTCGAGGACGTTGCCGTGCCGGTCGCGCACGCGCACGAGCAGCACCGGCTCGGAGTAGAACCCGCGCGCCGCGATCGAGGCGTAGGCGTTCACGAGCTCGATGGGGAACACCTCGCCCGTCCCGAGCGCGAGCGTGAGGTTTCGCGGCAGCTCCGAGGAGACGCCCATGCGGTGGGCGAAGCCGATCACCGGGTCCACGCCGAGCGCGTCGACGAGCTTCACCGAGACCGTGTTCTTCGACTGCGCCAGCGCGGTGGTGAGGAGCATCGGGCCCTCGAAGGCGTCCTTCTCGAAGTTGCGCGGCTTCCACTCCTTGCCCGTCCACGGGTCCCGGTAGAGGTCGGGCGTGTCGTAGACGACCGTGCCGGCCGTGAAGCGGCGCGACTCGATGGCCGCGCCCCACACGAACGGCTTCACCGCGCTGCCCGGCTGGCGCCGCGCCTGGGTGGCGCGGTTGAACTGGGAGGTGCGGAAGTCGTAGCCGCCGACGAGGGCGCGGACTCCGCGGGACACGGGGTCGATCGCGACGAGCGCGCCCTGCACCTTCGGCGTCTGCTCGAGGGCGAGGCTGAGCGCCTTGCCCTCGGCGGCCGCGCGCTGCGGCGGCAGCTTGGCGGGGAGCACGCGCACCGGGACCACGTCGCCGGGGCGGACCACCGACGACATCTTGCGCGGCGCGGCGGTGGCGGAGGTCGGGTTCCACTTGCGCGCCCACTGGGCGTCGGTGATCGCGATCTCCCCCTTCGCGCCGCCGAGGTCGACGGTGGCGCTCCGGTCGCTCGCGGCCGTGACGAGCCCGGCGTACACCTCGCCCGTCTCGAGGAGCCGTGCGCGCGCCATCCGCGCCACGTCCTTCTCCTGCTCCTCGGCGGGCTCGATGTCCTCGGGGTTCACCGAGGCGAGATCCCACACGAACACCTGGTCCGGCCGGGCCCGCGTCCCCGCGAGCCGCTCCCGCCACAGGGGCATCGCCGCCTCGACCTGCTTCGGCTCGAGGTGGACGATCGGGCCGCGCCAGCCCTGGCGCTTGTCGACGGCGCGGAGCGCGCCCTCGAGGGCCTTCTCCGCGGCGCGCTGCATGCCCGCGTCCATCGCCACGTCGACCTGCAGGCCCTGCGTCTCGACCACCTCCGCCCCGTACTTCTCGTCCAGGATCCGGCGGACCGCGTCCGCGTACCACACCCCCGGTACGTCGTGCTCCGGCGGCCGCGTGACGATGGGGCGGGCGGCCTCCGCGGCCGCCTGCTGCTCGGTGATGAACCCCTCCTCCGCCATCCGGCGCAGGACGTAGCGCTGCCGCTCCTTGGCGCGCTCCGGGTGGTTCACCGGCGAGAGCCGCATGGGCGACTGGACGATCCCGGCGAGCGTCGCCGCCTCGCCCAGCGCGAGCTGGCGCACGCTCTTGCCGAAGTAGAACCGGCTCGCCTCCTCGACGCCGTAGCGCAGGTGCCCGAGGTAGATCTGGTTCAGGTAGAGGTAGAGGATCTCGTCCTTCGAGAGGTTCTCCTCGAGCCGCGGCGCGAGGATGAGCTCCTTCACCTTCCGCTTCACCTTCCAGTCGGAGGACAGGAGGAACGTCTTCACCACCTGCTGGGTGATGGTCGAGCCGCCGCAGGCGACGCCGCCGCGCAGCAGCCCCTTCACGGCGCAGCGCGCGATCGCGAGGTAGTTCACGCCCTCGTGCTCGTAGAAGCCCGCGTCCTCCGCGGCGAGCACCGCCTTGCGCAGGACGGGCGGGATCTCCTCGAGCGGCACCACGGTGCGCCGCTCGCGCGCGAACTGGAACACCTCCTTGCCGTCGACGCCGAACACGCGCGTCGAGACGAGCGGCTCGTAGTCCTTGAGCGTGTCGAAGGCGGGGAGCTCGCGGGTCCAGGCGAACATGAGGACCCCGCCGAGGAGCGCGAGGACGAGGGCGGCGAGGCCACCGTGGCGGAGCAGGCGGAGGGCACGGGGCGAGAGACGACGCAAGCGGGGGGACTCCTCGGGGAGGGCTGGATCGCCCGGCGAGCGGGCGTACGGGCGGGCGCTGGGCGGGGGGGTGTCCAAGTCGAGGGGTCGAACGATAGCGCCGGCGGGAGGGTGGGGCAAAGCGGGTCGAGCGCGGTCTCGCATGTCCCTGGCGCGCGTGAGCAGTCGCCGTGCCAGCGGCCTCGGCCGGCGTCCCGACAGCGAGGAACAGCGGGGCAGGGCCGCCATTCCTCGGACCGTGGACGGCCGGACACGCCGCGGTGTGGGGGAGGGGACACGCCCGGCCCACCGGGCCGGGGCCCCCGGACCGCGCCCGGGACGCCCGCGCGCGGCCGGCGCGGCGCGGGCGTCGTCTCCTCCCTACGGACCCTCGCCGCCGCGCTTCACCCCGAGCGCGCGCATCTTCTTGTACAGGTGGCTGCGCTCGAGCCCGAGATCGCGCGCGGTCTCCGAGACGTTGTCGGCGTGCGCGTCGAGCGCGCCGAGGATGATCTCGCGCTCGGCCTCCTCGACGAGGTCGTGGAACGACGCCCCGGGGCGGAACCGCTCGGTGCGGGGACGGCGGGCGCCGGGGAGCATCGCCGTGACGTCCTCCGCGCCGATCGCCGGGCCGTCGCTCAGGATCGCGAGCCGCTCGACGAGGTTCCTGAGCTCGCGGACGTTTCCGGGCCACTCGTGCGCCTGCAGGGCGGCGAGCGCGTCGCGCTCGAGCCGCATGGGCTTGCGCCCGTTCCGCTCGCACGCCTCCGCGAGGAAGTGGACGGCGAGCGCGGGGAGGTCCTCCTTCCGCTCGCGCAACGGCGGCGCGTGGATGGGGACGACGTTGAGGCGGTAGTACAGGTCCTCGCGGAACCGGCCCGCCTGGACCTCGGCGGGGAGGTCCTTGTTCGTCGCCGCGACCACGCGCACGTCCACCTTCAACGTGTGCGCGCCGCCGACACGCTCGAACTCGCCCTCCTGCAGGACGCGAAGCACCTTCGCCTGCATCGCGGCCGGCATGTCGCCGACCTCGTCGAGGAAGAGCGTGCCGCCGTCGGCGAGCTCGAACTTGCCGCGGCGCGCCGCGATCGCTCCGGTGAACGCGCCCCGCTCGTGGCCGAAGAGCTCGCTCTCGATGAGCTCCGCCGGGACGGCGGCGCAGTTGAGCTTCACGAACGGCCCCGCCTTCCGGCGCGAGCTCTCGTGGAGGGCGCGGGCGACGAGCTCCTTGCCGGTGCCGTTCTCCCCGGTGACGAGGACGCGCCCCTCCGACGGCGCGGCGCGGCGCACGAGCTCGAAGAGCCGCTGCATCGCGGGCCCGCTGCCGATCATGTCGAGCCGGCCCGCCGCGCGGCGCAGCTCCGCGTTCTCCTCGCGCAGGCTGCGCAGGGCGAGCGCGTTCTTCACCGCGACGAGGAGCTTGTCCCGCTCCGTGATCGGCTTCTCGAGGTAGTCGAACGCGCCGAGCTTGAAGGCGCTGCGGACCGTGTCGATGGAGCCGTGCCCGGACATGATCACGACGGGCAGGTCGGGCCGCGTCTCTCGCGCGCGCTGCAGCACGGCGAGGCCGTCGAGGTCCGGCATGCGCACGTCCATGACCACGACGTCCACCGGCAGCGCCGCGATCTTCTCGAGCGCCTCGCGTCCGCCGCTCGCAGCTTCGACCACATATCCCTCCATCGAGAGGGCGCGGGAGAGCGTGAGCTGGATGTTCTTCTCGTCGTCCACGACGAGGATCGTGGCAGGCATTCGGCGATGTTAATGCGCCGCGGTGGAAAAGCTTTGACATCGGTCCTGGATCGAGTTGTATGGCCCGGGTCCCCCCCACCTCATCGATATCGAACGGAAGATCCCCGGAGGTCACATGCGTCGCGTTCTCCTTCTCGCACTTTTCGTCACTGGCGCTCTCACGTTCGGCGCGTGCAAGCCGAAGGTGAAGCCCGGTGAGTGCAAGTCCAGCGCGGACTGCGCCAAGCAGGAGGGCTACGGGAAGGTCTGCGTCGAGGGCCGCTGCCAGGAGTGCGCCGCGGACACGGACTGCAAGGACGGGTTCGCCTGCCGTGACTCCCGCTGCGTGCCGAAGCCCCAGTGCACGACCGACGACCAGTGCGCCCCCGGTCAGTCCTGCGTTAACGAGCAGTGCGTCGCGCGCCAGGCCGGCACCTGCGCCTCCGACCGTGACTGCGGCCCCGATCAGCAGTGCCAGGACGGCAAGTGCGCGGCGCGCGCCCCGCAGGCCTCGAGCGAGTGCACCGACACGGGCGCGTTCACGGTCCGCTTCGGCTTCGACCAGTCGAACCTCTCGTCCGACTCGCAGGGCACGCTCCAGAAGCTCGCCGACTGCCTGAAGGGCTCCCCGGCGAAGAAGGTCGTCGCGCAGGGCTACGCCGACGAGCGCGGCACGACGCAGTACAACATCGCCCTCGGCAACCGCCGCGCCGAGGCCGCGCGCAAGTACCTCGAGGATCTCGGCGTCCAGGGCAAGATGGACACCGTGAGCTTCGGCGAGGAGAAGGCGCTCTGCTCCGAGTCGACCGAGGCGTGCTGGGCGCAGAACCGCCGCGTCGAGTTCCAGGTGGAGCGGTAGCAGTGACGATGCTTCGCCGCGCGGCGCCGCTCGGGCTCGCGCTCCTCGCCGGCTGCTGGGTGCCCATCGAGAGAGGGCGCCAGATGGAGGCTCGCCTCCAGCAGCTCGAGACGCAGAACGTCGAGAACCAGCGGCGCCTCGACGAGCAGCGTGAGCTCGTCCGCGAGCGGGTGGCGAAGCTCGATCAGAAGATCGCCGAGGTGCAGACGAAGATCGACGAGCTGAACCGCGCCGCCCGCCGCAGCGGCGCGGATCTCGGCGTCACGCTCCAGCACCTCCAGGACGACTTCGCGAAGTACAAGGGCGACGTCGAGGTCGAGCAGCACCGGCTCGGCGAGATCGAGCGGAACGTCGACGCGCTGCGCACCGAGACCGAGGGCCGCTTCGCCGCGCTGCGCGGCGCGGGCGCGCTCGACGCCTTCGAGGCGAAGCAGCGCCTCGCCACGCTCCAGCGCCCGGAGGACAAGGCCGCGTTCTTCGCGCTCGCCGCGAAGGAGGACGAGGCCGGGAACAAGGGCGTGGCGCGCGAGCTGTACGAGGAGTACGTGCGCAAGTGGCCGTCGGGCGCGCGCGCGGCCGACGCCGGCTACCGCGCCGGGCAGCTGCTCTTCGAGCAGAAGCGCTTCCGCGAGGCGCTCCTCGCCTACGGCAAGGTCGCCGAGGACTTCCCGAAGTCCGCCCGGGCCCCCGACGCGATGCTGGGCGCGGCGGACGCCATGCTGAAGCTCGAGATGAAGGCGGAGGCGAAGGCCGTCCTCGAGCAGCTCCTCGAGCGTTACCCGCGCGCCGACGCGGCGGGTGAGGCGAAGGAGCGGCTCAAGGCGCTGGCGCCGCCCGCTCCGAAGCGGAAGCCCGCGCCGCCGGCGCGCAAGCGCCAGTAGCGGTCTCGACGGGGGCGGCGCGCGCGGGAGCCCCGCGCCGCCGCCCTTCGTGTCTCTCCCGCCGGCGGGCCCCCCGGCGGCGGGTTCGCCCGTGGACGCGCGGTGCTAAGCTCCCGTCACCGTGCGAACCCTCGCCGCCGCGCTCCTCGCGCTCGCCGCCGCCTGCGCCCACTCCGATCGTGTCGCGCCGGAGGGCCGCCGGGTGCAGGTGCTCTTCACCGGCGACGGGCACGGCGAGGTCGGGCCCTGTGGCTGACGCGTGAAGCCGACGGGCGGTCTTGCCCGTCGAGCGAGCGCGGTGGACGCGGCCCGGCGCGACGCGCCGGCGCTCCTCGTGGACGCCGGCGACGCGCTCTTCCACGCCCCCGCGCTCGACGCGGCGAGCGAGGCCGCCGCGACCGCGCGCGCGCGGCTCGTGCTGTCCGCGATGGGGCGCATGCGCTACGCGGCGCTCGCGGTGGGCGAGCGCGAGCTCGCCCTCGGCCCCGGATGGCTCGCGCGCGAGGCCGCCGCCGCGGGGGTCCCGCTCCTGTCCCTGAACCTCGCCCTGCCCGACGGGACCCACCCGTTCCCGGGCACGCGCGTCGTCGAGGTGGGCGGCGAGCGGGTGGGGTTGCTCGCGGCCGCGGCCGCGGGGCCGTACCCGGGCGGCCTCGTCGCCTCGGAGCCGGTCGCCGCCGTCCGGTCCGCCGCGGCCGCGCTCCGCGAGAGCGGCGCGACCGTCGTCGTCGCGCTCCTGCACATGCCCGACGGCGAGGGGCGGGCCCTCGTCCGGGAGGTGCCCGGCGTGGACGTGGCGGTGCTCGCCCACGACGCCCGGCGCCTCGACGCGGCGCCCGCCGCGGCGACGCTCGTGACCGCCGCCGGCGAGCGGGGCCGGGGCCTCGGGATCCTCACGCTCTGGCCGGACACGAGGGGCGCCTGGGGCGACGCGGGTGCGCCGCGCAAGGCCGAGGCGGAGCTCGCCTCGATCCGGCGCTCGATCGACCTCGCGCGCCGCCGCGCCGAGCGGGCCACCCGCGAGGAGGACCGGCGCGTGCTGCGCGAGCTCGTCGCGACGCAGGAGCGGCGCGCGGGCGAGGCGGAGGCGCGCACGAAGGTGAAGCCGTCGGGCCGGCTGTACGACGGTCGGCTTTTGCCGCTCACGCCCGCGGTCGGCGACGATGCCGCCCTCCTCGCGGAGCAGCGGGCGGTGCTCGAGCGGCACGGCCCGCCGCCCGGGCCGCCGGACCCGGATCTCACGGGCGTGGAGTAGCCGCCCCGGGATCGCGGCGCGAGTCGGGGCCCAGCGCCCGCCGCGTTCGCCTACGCGTCGTCCTCCGCCTCGGCCGGGTCGCCCGCGACGCGCCCCTCGTCGTGGAGCCCCCACTGGCCGATGCGCTTCATCACGGTGCTCTTCGCGATCCGGAGCTCCTTCACGACCGCCGCGCGCTTGCCCCCGTTGCGCCGCAGGGAGAGCCGGATGGCCTCGCGCTCGATGTCCTCGAGCGTGAGGCCGGGCAGGTAGAGGGTGTCGTCGTCGCCGGTGAGGCCGGGCGCGGCGCGCGTGTCCTCGAACGTCACGGCGCTCGCGGAGATGCTCTGGCCCTCGCCGCGGAACAGGAGCGCGCGCTGGACGACGTTCTTCAGCTGCCGGACGTTTCCCGGCCAGTCGTACCCCTCGAGCTTGGCGAGCGCCTCGGGGCTCCAGCGGACGGGGAGCCCGCGCGGCGCGGCGCGCGAGAGGAACGCCTCCGCGAGCGCGCGGACGTCGCCCTTGCGCTGGCGGAGGGGCGGGACCGTGATGGGCACGACGCAGAGCCGGTAGAAGAGGTCCTCGCGGAAGCGCCCCGCCCGAACCTGGGCCCGCAGATCGCGGTGGGTGGCGGCGACGATCCGGACGTTCACCTGGATCGGGCGGGAGGCCCCGACCCGCTTCACCTCCCCGAGCTCGAGCACGCGCAGGAGCTTCGGCTGGAGGTCGAGCGGGAGCTCCCCGATCTCGTCGAGGAAGATCGTGCCGCGGTCCGCCTCCTCGAAGGCCCCCTTGCGCATCCGCTCCGCCCCGGAGAAGGCGCCCTTCTCGTGGCCGAAGAGCTCGGACTCGATGAGGGTCTCCGCGATGGCCGAGCAGTTCACCGGGATGAACGGCCCGTCGCGGCGCGCCGAGCGGGCGTGCAGGGCGCGCGCGACGAGCTCCTTGCCGGTCCCGGTCTCGCCGAGGATCGTCGTCGCAGCGTCGGACGCGCCGACGCGCTCCACGAGCTCGAAGACCTGCCGCATCGCCGCGTCCCGCGTGGTCATCCCCTCGAAGGCCTCGGCGCGCGCCGGCTCCGGCGCGTCGCGCCGCTCGAGCACGAGCTCCGCGTCGCCGAGCGAGACGGGGACGCCGAGCGGGAGCTGCGCCTGGGAGATGCGCGCCCCCGAGATGAAGGTGCCGTTCGTCGAGCCGAGGTCCACGACGTGCCAGCCGCCGCCGCGCGCCTCGATCCGGAGATGGCGGGCGGAGACGTAGGGATCGTCGAGCGGGGCGTCGCAGGTCGGGTCCTTGCCGACGACCACGCCGGCGGCGGTCACCGGGAGCGTCCGCTCGCGGCCGTTCGCGCGCACGCGCAGCCGCGCCGACGCGGGCGCGGCCGCCGCCTCCCCGGCGCGCACCTGCGTGCCGCCCGCGGCCCGCGTCTCCTCCACGGGGCCGCCCGAGGCGGCGCGGAAGAGCGCGCGCCACGCGCCGAGCGCGATCTCGTCCCCGTCCGCGAGCGGCGCCTCGGCCACCTCCGCGCCGCCGAGGCGGGTGCCGCGGCCGGAGCGGTCCACGAGGTGCCACGCGTCGCCGCGCGGCTCCACGACCGCGTGGACGCGCGAGAGGGCGGGATCGGGGAGCGACACGTCGCAGTCGGCGGCGCGGCCGATCTCGGTCCGGCCGGTGAGCGCCACGCGGAGGAGCTCCTCTCCGTGGCGAAAGAAGGCGAGCTCGGGCATGCGGCGGAGCGTAGCCAACTGAGAACGCTCCGTGAAGTCGCATTCGTCACCGTCGGTCAAGACGGCGGGGTGACCGTGCGCCGTACGCCCACCCGCGCGCACCCGCACGGAGGGGCGATCCGTCAGCCGTGCGCGAGCTCGTCGAACTCCGCGGAGCCCTTCAGCGCGTCGAACATGGGATCCGACTGCAGCCAGCCGCGGACCTTGGGCGGATCCGCGGAGACGGCCTTGCGGAGCGCGTCGAGCGCCTCGCGCGGCTTGCCCCACAGCGCGTAGAGGGCCGAGGCGTTGTAGTTGAGGAGGAGGTCCTCGGGCTGGAGCTCCCGCGCGCGCGCGTAGGCGCGCTCGGCCTCCGCGTAGAAGCCCTTCTGCGCGTACGAGATCCCGAGGTCGAGGTGCGCCTCGAAGTTGTCCGGCTCGAGCCGCACCACCTCCTTGAGCTGGGTGATCGCGGTGCGGTGGTCCCCCTCGTCCATGAGCAGGGCGGCGAGCTCGTGCCGGGGGAACGGATCCTTCGGGTCGAGCCGGATGGCCACCTCGAGCTCCTTCACCGCCTCCTCCGGCTTTCCCTGATCGGCGAGGGTGAGGCCCAGGTTGAGGTGGGCGTCCGGGTACTCGGGATCGAGCTCGATCGCGTCGCGGTACTCGGCGACCGCCATGTCGTGCCCGTGGGTGGCGAGGAAGCAGGCGAGGTTGTAGTGGGCGGTCGCGCTGTCCGGCTCGAGCTGGATGGCGGTCAGGTACTCGGAGAGCGCCTCCCGGAAGAGCTTCTTCTCCGAGTAGACGGTCGCGAGGTTGTCGTGCGCGTGCGCCGAGCTCGGATCGAGCTCGATCGCCTTCTTGAACTCCTTGATGGCCTCGTCCAGCCAGCCGCGGTCGGCCAGCTCGATGCCCCGCGAGTTGTGCGCGTCGGACAGCGCGATGTGGTCCTTCTTGTCCCGGCTCACGGCGGTGGAGTGTACTTGCGTTTCGCCCCGGCGGGGGCGGTGGATGGGCACCATCGAATCTAACCCGCTCGTCCGCGCCCGCCCGCGCCGGGCGTGGCAGGCGCCCGCCCGGCCGCTCGCCGGACGGACGGAGGAACGAGGGATGAGCCGTCGCACGCTCGTGGTCGTCCTCGCGGTCGCCGCAGCGCTGGGCGGGGTGATCGTCGCCCGGCTCTCCCGACCGCCGCCCCCCACCGACGAGGAGCGGATCCGCGCGCTCCTCGACGACGCGGCGCGCGCCGCGGTGGAGCGCCGGATCGGCGACGTCGTCGCGGGTGTCTCCGAGCGCTTCCGCGGCGATGGGCTCGACCGGCGCGGCGTGAAGCAGCTCGTCGCGGCGCACGTGCTGCGCGGGGAGTGGGTGGGCGTATCGATCTCGGGGGTGCGCGTGGCGGTGGAGGGCGACCGCGCGACGGCGGTCGCGGACGCGGTGCTGTCGCGCTCGCTCGGCGCGGGGAAGGCGCTCGTGGAGCTGTTGCCGGGCGAGGCGAGCGCGCACCGGTTCGACCTCGTCCTCGAGCGCGAGGCCGAGGGCTGGCGCGTGGTCGGCGCGCGCTGGCGCGCGATCCCGCTCGCGGACGCGATCGAGGGTCCGCCCGCGCCGCGCGCGCCCGGGCGTTGACGGACGCGCCGCGCAGCGGGCATGCTCGCCCACCCCTCATGGCCCTCTACACCGACCTCACGCCCGACGAGCTCGCCGCCGCGATCCGGCCGTTCGGCCTCCCCGCGCCCGATCGCGTCCGGCCCGAGCCGAAGGGGAGCGTCAACACGAACTTCCACCTCTGGGCGGCGGGGCAGCGCTTCTTCCTGCGCATCAACGAGGGGAAGACGGAGCAGGACGTCGCGTTCGAGGCGGAGGTGCAGCGCTACCTCCACGAGGCGCGCTTCCCCGTGCCGCACCTCCACTTCGCCGAGGACGGGCGGCCGTTCGTGCCCGTCGCCGGCAAGCTGGCGATGCTGTTCGCGTACTCGCCCGGCGAGGAGATCGCGCGCGAGGACGCCGGGCCCGATCGCTGCCGCCGCCTGGGCGAGCAGCTCGGGCGCCTGCACGACCTCGCGGCGGGCTTCACCGCCACGCGCGCGAATCCCTACGGCCTGCCGCGCGTCGAGGGGTGGATCGCGGGGCTCCGGCCCGACGGCGAGGGGGACGCCGCCGTCGCGGCGGCGCTGCCGCTGCTCGAGGACGAGCTCGCCCGCGCCGCGGCCCTGCCCGGCGCGCCGCAGGGGCTCGTCCACGGCGACCTGTTCGTCGACAACGTGCTGTGGATCGGCGATCGGGTGAGCTCGATCCTCGACTGGGAGATGAGCTGCGTCGCGCCGTTCGCCTACGACCTTGGCGTCGCAGTGAACGCCTGGTGCTACACCGACCGCTACGAGCCGGCGCGCGCGGCGGCGCTCCTGGAAGGCTACCGGTCGAAGCGCCGCCTCGAGCCCGAGACGGTGGACGCCCTCCACGCGTGGGCGCGTTACGCCGCGCTCCGCTTCACCGCCTCGCGCATCCACGCCTTCCACCTGGCCGGCGTGGGCGCCGAGCGGCTCGCGTGGAAGGACTGGCGTCGCTACCGCGACCGGCTCGTGGCGCTGCGTGAGCTCGGCGAGCGCGGCTTCCGCGCGCTGGTCGGGGTCTGACGGCGACGCGGCGCGGGCGCTACAGCCCGGCCGAGATCTTCCACTGACCGTCGAGCTTCTTCAGCAGCAGCCGGTGGACGTCCGAGTCCCGGCGCGGCACGGCGCCGCCGGGCGTCTGCACCCGGTAGTAGTCCTCGTAGAAGACCTCGGCGGTGGCCGCGTTCCCCTGCACGTCGATGCGCCGGACCGTGACGTCGACGCGGACCCCTTCGAGGCGCGCCAGGTCCCCAGGGAGGGTCTGCTCGAGCTTGGCCCGGTCGAGGTCGTCGGAGGGATCGGGCGTCCCGGCGGCGTCGAAGTAGTCCGGCGCGACGAGCGCGAGGACGCCCGCGGCGTCGCGGGCCTCGAGCGCGCGCTGGTAGGTGCGGATCACGTCGTAGACGGCGCGGGTGTCCCGGTTGTCCGGGATCTCCGTCCCGGGAATGCGCTTCGGGCCGCAGGCGGAGAGGGCGACGGCGGCGCACAGCACGAGCGGGAGCACGGGGCGGGGCGTCATTCGCGGGACTGTGGCTCGCGACGGCGGAGCGGTCAAGCTCCGCGACACCGCACGAGGCCCCCGCGCCGGTACCCCCGGCGGGCGCGCGCCCGGCTTAGATTGCCCGCACCATGAGCCCGAGCCTCGATGCGCTGAAGCGCTTCTTCGAGACCTCCCCCGCCGCTCGCAAGGCGACGAGGCCGCTCGCGCGCGGCGCGCGCGTGAACCTCGCCCTCGAGTCCGGGGCGGCGCACTTCACGATGGAGGGCGGCGCGCCCGAGGTCCGCGACGCCGCCGCCGCCGAGCCGGACTTCACGCTCACCCTGCCGCCCGCCGCGGTGGAGCGGATCACGTCGCTCGGCACCGACGACGTGGGCGCGTTCGGGATCGAGTTCTTCAAGCTCGTGCTCGAGCGCGATCCCGCCCTCAAGGTGCGGGTCAAGATCGACGCCTCGACCTCCCAGCTCCTCGCCCACGGCTACCTCGGGGTGCTCGCCCTGGGCGGGATGAAGGTGAGCTGGTGGCTGCTCAAGAACGGCGTGAAGAACCCGAAGGCCGCCATCGACCGGCTGCGCCACGGGCTCTGAGCGACGGCCGCGATACGAAAGTCACCCGGGGTGTCGCGCCGAGCGCCGACGCCCGGCCATGATTCGGAGTGGGCTGCGCGACGCTCTTCTGGCCCCGGTCGCCGGCCCTCACGGCGCGAGGCGGGCGCCCTCTGCAGGGGTGGCGTCCTCCGCGCGCCGCGCCGCCTCGAACCGGCAGCGCCGCACGCCCGCCTCGGCGCGCGCGCGCTCGGCCGCGCTCGCGGCGCTCGCCGCGATCGCCGCGAGCTCCGCCTCGCCCGCGCCGGTCTCGCCCGAGAGGCAGCGCGCCTCC
>NZ_JAKZLF010000057.1 GCF_022808855.1 Anaeromyxobacter soli | reverse complement strand
GCGCGGCCCTTCGTCGCGCAGTACTTCGTGATGGCGGCCGTCAGCGTCGTCTTGCCGTGGTCGACGTGACCGATCGTCCCCACGTTCACGTGCGGCTTGCTGCGCTCGAACTTCTCCTTGCCCATGATTCGCTCCTGCTGTGGGTGCCGTTGGCGCGAGCAGCCTCCGATGCGCGCCGTCTGAGATTGGAGCCCTCGTCCAGGATTGAACTGGAGACCTCGTCCTTACCAAGGACGCGCTCTACCGACTGAGCTACGAGGGCAACCTGAATTCGTCGATCCGACCTCTCACTGGAGCGGGAAACGGGATTCGAACCCGCGACATTCAGCTTGGAAGGCTGACGCTCTACCAACTGAGCTATTCCCGCAAGGTTTTTGGCGAATCCCTTCTCGAGAGGATGACTGACTGTGGAGGGGGGTGGATTCGAACCACCGAAGGCGTAAGCCGGCAGATTTACAGTCTGCTCCCTTTGGCCGCTCGGGAACCCCTCCAGAAACCACCGTGTTTCACCTCGCGTCGACCCCACTGCTCCTGGAGCTGGCGGTGGGATTCGAACCCGCGACCTGCTGCTTACAAGGCAGCTGCTCTACCGACTGAGCTACGCCAGCAAGATCCTTCCGGAACTCGCCGCGGTTCGCCGGTGCGCTCCTGCCGGCGATCCGCCCCGTGCTGCGTGGAGCGGTGCCTTTTAGATGACCTCCCAGGGCTTGTCAAGGCCGCATGTCGCTGGACGAAACGAGCAGCTACCCGCCCCGCTGGCGCGCGGTCTCGTAGAGCGCGACGGCCGCCGACGCCGAGACCGAGAGGCTGTCCAGGTCCCCCGACATGGGGATCCGCGCGGCGTGGTCGCAGGTCTTGCGGACGAGCGGCCGGAGCCCCTCCCCCTCGCTGCCCAGCACGAGGGCGATCGGACCTCTCAGATCGAGCTCCGCGAGCGGTCGTTCGCCGTCGGCCGCGAGGGCGACCGACCAGACGCCCTCCTGCTGGAGCGACTCGATGGTCTTGGCCACGTTCGTGACACGCGCGACCGGGCAACGTTCCACCGCACCCGCCGAGGTCTTCGCGACCACCGGCGTCACGCCGACGGCGCGGTCCTTCGGGATCACGACGCCATGTGCGCCGAGGGCATGAGCGGAGCGGATGATCGCACCGAGGTTGTGGGGATCCTCGACGCCGTCGAGCACGACGAGGAGCGGCGCGCGCCCGCTCGCCCTCGCCGCCGCGAGGATGTCCTCGAGCGTGGCGTACTGGAAGTCGGCCACGACGGCGACCACTCCCTGGTGGCGGTCGCTGCCGGCGAGCCGGTCCAGCTTCGGCCGGGGAGCGGTCCGCACCTTCGCACCGGCCGCGCGGCCGAGCCGCTCGAGCTCGGCGAAGGCGGCGCCGCGCGAGCCACCCTCGGCGAGCCAGAGCTCCGAGAGCCCCTCCCCTCCGGCGCGCAGCACCTCCCGCACCGGGTTCAGGCCGTAGACGACGCGCATGGGCGGGCGCTCCCGGGGCGCACGCCGGCGCTCGGCCGGCGGACGCGCCGGGTCCTCACTTCACGTTCACGGCGACGGCGACGTCGCGGGTCTGCTTCACGCACCACTGAGCGGAGCAGATGAAGAAGTCGAGCTTCGCCTTCGCCTCCTGCTTGCCGGCGGCGCTCGCGACGAAGGGGACCTCGAAGCGGGGCGCCTCGGCCTTGGGGTCCTGGGCGTCCTTGTGACCGAGGGAGGTCTTCGCGAGCGTGAGCCCCCGCGCCTCGAGCGTGATCTTGAGCGGCGCCTGCGGGTGGACGTGCACCTTCTCGAGCGGGACGATGGCGAGGACGAGCGTCCCCTTCCCGCCGGCCTTCACGTCGGTGGTCGAGCCCTGCGTGTCGATGCGATAGCTCCTGGCCGCGTCGGCCGCGGGATCCGCGGCGCGGGCGAGCGGAGCGGCGGCGACGAGGACGACTGCGACGAGGGCGCGGATCATGCGGGCTCCTTGCGGGATGCGACCGCTCTCATACCAGGGACGGCAGGCAGCGGCCATGCATTCAAGCCGGCGCTCACACGGCGCGGCCGCGCACCGCGCGGCGCGGCGCCCGCTCCCGGGGTGCGGGGCGACGCGTCGCGGCGGCGAGCGCGACGGCGCGGTCGACGATCTTACCGGCCGCGTCCACGCCGCAGGCCGTCTCCGCCTCCTTGATCGAGGGCGAGCTGTTCACCTCGAACACGCGCGGCACGCCCTTCGCCTCGAGCATGTCCACGGCGCAGACCTCGAGCTTCAGCACCCTCGCCGCCTCCACCGCCGTCCGCGCGTACGCGGGCGGGAGCTCCACCGGCTCGAACCGCGCGCCGCGCCGCAGGCTCCGGGCGAGCCGCCCGACCGGCGGGCTCCGCCGCATCGTCGCGACCACCTCGCCCCCCACGACGAGCACGCGCAGGTCGCGCCCCTTGGCGCCGCGGAGGTACTGCTGCACGACGATGTTCTGGCCGAGGCCGAGGATCGCCTCGAGCGCCGCCTCGAGCGACTGCATGCTCTCGCAGATCATGACGCCGCTCTTCTCGTTGACCGAGAGGAGCTTCACGAGCACGGGGACGCCGCCGACCACCCGCACCATCTCCTTGATGCCCGAGGGATCGCTCGCCATGACCGTGCGCGGCACCGGAACGCCGCTCGCGGCGAGGAGCTGCAGGCTGCGCATCTTGTTGCGGCTCGCCGCGATGCCCCAGGCGCCGTTCAGCGATGGGACGCCGAGGAGCTCGAGCTGGTTCACGACCGCGAGGCCGTACTGGTGGATGGAGAGGCCGATGCGCGGCACGACCACGTCCGTCGGGGGGAAGCGGCGGCGCCGCCAGTAGAGCGCCGGGGCGTCTCCCCCGAGCCCCATCTGCACGTCGAGGGGGTCGACCACGCGCGTCGAGAGCCCGCGCGCGCGCGCGGCCTCGACGATCCGGCGGGTGGTGTAGATGGCGGTCGAGCGGGAGAGGACGGTGAGGTGCACGGCGCGGATGGTAAGGCAGCGGCGCGGGCGGCGCACGATCCCGGGCCCGCGGAGTCGCGATCTCGCTCCTTTCGCCCTCGGCGCACGGAGCGGCCGCCGCGGCCTCGCCGCGCCCGGTGCGCCTCGCGCCGCCTCGTCCCCCGGAACGAGGAGCGGGGCCGCCCGCGCGAGCGGACGGCCCCGTGATGACGCTCGGCCCCGTGATGACGCTCGGCCCCGCGGGAGCCGGACCCGCCGTCAGACCTGCTTGAACTCGGCGTCGACGACGTTGTCCTTCTGCTTCTCCTCGCCGGCCGGCGCGCCCTCCTGCGGGCCGGCGCCACCGGGCGCGGCCCCCGGGCCGGCGGTCTTGTAGAGCTCCTCCGCCGCCTTGTGGCTCGCGCGCTCGAGGCGATCCATCGCCGCCTTCACCTCGTCGGCGCTGCCCTTCTCGCGGACCTTGTGGACCTCCCCGACGGCGTCCTCGACCTCCTTGACGACGTCGGCCGGGAGCTTGTCCTTGTTGTCCTTGAGCAGCTTCTCCATCTGGTAGGCGAGGTTCTCGGCGCGGTTGCGCTGCTCGATCTCCTCGCGGCGCTTCTTGTCCTCCGCCTCGTGCGAGTGGGCGTCGGCGACCATCTTCTCCACCTCGTCCTTCGCGAGGCCCGAGGAGTGGCTGATGGTGATCTTCGTCTCCTTGCCGGTGCCCTTGTCCTTGGCGGAGACGTTGAGGATGCCGTTCGCGTCGATGTCGAACGTCACCTCGATCTGAGGCATGCCGCGCGGCGCCGGGGGGATGCCCTCGAGGTGGAAGCGCCCGAGGGTGCGGTTGTCCCGCGCCATCTCGCGCTCGCCCTGGAGCACGTGGATCTCGACCGAGGTCTGGCTGTCGGAGGCGGTGGAGAACACCTCGGAGCGCTTCGCCGGGATGGTCGTGTTCCGCTCGATGAGGCGCGTCATCACGCCGCCGAGCGTCTCGACGCCGAGCGAGAGCGGCGTGACGTCGAGCAGCAGGATGTCCTTCACCTCGCCGGAGAGGACGCCCGCCTGCACCGCGGCGCCGATGGCGACGACCTCGTCCGGGTTCACGGACCGGTTCGGATCCTTGCCGAAGAGCTTCTTCACCCGCTCGGTGATGGCGGGCATGCGGGTCTGGCCGCCGACGAGGACCACCTCGTCGATCTGCTCGGGCGAGAGCTTCGCGTCGGCGAGGGCCTTGCGGGTCGGCTCGACCGAGCGCTCGATGAGATCCTCGACCATCTGCTCGAGCTTGGCGCGCGAGAGCTTGATGGACAGGTGCTTCGGGCCCGTCTGGTCGGCGGTGAGGAACGGCAGGTTGATCTCGGTCTCCATCATCGAGGAGAGCTCGATCTTCGCCTTCTCCGCCGCCTCCTTCAGGCGCTGGAGCACCATCTTGTCCTTCGACACGTCGATGCCGGTGTCCTTGCGGAACTCGGCGATGAGCCAGTCGATGACCTTCTGGTCGAGGTTGTCGCCGCCGAGGTGGGTGTCGCCGTTCGTGGCGAGCACCTCGACGACGTTCTCGCCGACCTCGAGGATCGAGATGTCGAAGGTGCCGCCGCCGAAGTCGTAGACGGCGATCTTCTCGTTCTTCTTGCGGTCGAGGCCGTAGGCGAGCGCGGCGGCGGTGGGCTCGTTCACGATGCGCCGGACGTTCAGCCCGGCGATCTCGCCCGCGTCCTTGGTGGCCTGGCGCTGGGAGTCGTTGAAGTAGGCCGGGACGGTGATGACGGCGTCCGTCACCTTCTCGCCGAGGTAGTTCTCCGCGGCCCGCTTCAGCTTGAGGAGCACCTGGGCGCTGATCTCGGGCGGCGAGTACTGCTTCGCGTCGACCTGGATGCGCGCGTCGCCGTTCGGCCCCTCCACCACGTGGTACGGGACGCGCTTCATCTCGTCCTGCACCTCGGAGAACCGGCGCCCCATGAACCGCTTGATGGAGTAGACGGTCTTCTCCGGGTTCGTGATCGCCTGGCGCTTCGCCACCTGGCCGACGAGCCGCTCCCCTTCCTTCGTATAGGCGACCACGCTCGGGGTGAGGCGGGAGCCTTCCTCGTTGGTGATGACGACGGCGTCCTTGCCTTCCATCACTGCGACGACGGAGTTCGTCGTGCCGAGGTCGATGCCGATGATCTTGGCCATGCTCTGAGAGTCCTCCTGGACGGGGGGCAACGTAAGGCCGCGAACCTCCCTGTCAAACGGCGCTCCCGGCGATTTTGGTGCGTAGCCCGCTACGCGGTCCGCCACCTGGGCGACGCGCCGCGCGGCCCCCCTGGGCGAGGCCAGGCGAGCCGCAAGTCCCCGTTTTGCCGGAGATTCGCGGCGGTGACGCGGCGTGGCACCGCGCTTGCTCGAAATCGCGACATCCGCGTCACATCCTCGCCGGGGTCACGATGCTTCGAATGGTCAGCGCCGAGCGGTACCCGTTCCTCCCCGAGTACCCGGTCGCCGAGCCGGGCGCCGAGGTCGCGGTCCTGCTCAACGCCAACGCGAAGCAGGTGAACGCCGAGGTCCGGCGCGCCCTGTCGCGCGTCGTCCCTGGCGAGCACCTCTACCTGTCCCGCAGCCAGGACGAGGCCGTCGAGATCGCCGAGGAGGTGGTCGCGCGGCGCTACGCGACCGTCTTCACGGGCGGCGGGGACGGGACGTTCGTCGCGTGGGTGAACCGCATCCTCGAGAGCGCCGAGCGGCGCGCGGCCCGCCCGCCGCGCTTCGGCGTGCTGGCGCTCGGGACCGGCAACGCCGTCGCCGAGATGGTGGGCGCGACGCCGCGGCGGCACGCCCAGGATCTCGCGCGCTTCCTGCGCGGCGACATCGGCGGCGTACGCCGCCTCGACCTGCTCACCTGCGCCGGCCGCCGTACCCCGTTCGCGGGCGTGGGCGTCGACGCCGCGGTGGTGAACGACTACTACTGGATCCGCGATCGCCTGGCGGGCACCCCGCTCCGGAAGCTCGGGCTCGGCGCGTCGGGCTACGGCCTCGCGGTGGCGCTCCGCTCCGCGCCCCGCTACCTGCTCGAGCGCCGCCCGGCGTACTGCGAGATCGTGAACGCCGGCCGCGCCGCCTGGCGGCTCGACGCCCGGGGCGAGCGCATCGGCCGCCCCATCGCGCACGGCGAGCTCCTCCACGCGGGCCCCTGCATGATGGCGGCCGCGAGCACCGTCCCCTACTACGGCCTGGGGCTGCGGGCGTTCCCCTACGCCGACCGCGCGCCGGGCATGATGCAGCTCCGGGTCGCGACCTCGATCGGCGTCCCGACCGTGCTCATGAACCTGCCGAGCATCTGGTCCGGCGAGTTCGCGCACGCGGGCCTGCTCGACTTCCACGCGGATCGGGTGGCGCTGCGGTTCGAGCGGCCGATGCCGCTCCAGGTCGGCGGCGACGCCGAGGGCTGGCGCGACGAGCTCACCTTCGGCATGGCGGCGAACCCGGTCGAGATCGTCGACTTCGGCCCGCGCGCGGCCGCCTGAGCCGCTCGCCGCCAGGGCGGCGGCGGCGTCACCGCGCCGGCTGGAGCGGCAGGCGGACCGTGAACACCGACCCCTCGCCGAGCCGGCTCTCGACGGCGATCGTCCCGCCGTGCGCCTCGACGATGCGCCGCGTGATGTAGAGCCCGAGCCCGAGCCCGCCGTGCGCGCGCGAGTTCGTGCCCTTGTGGTAGCGCTCGAAGACGCGGGAGAGATCCTCGGCGGCGATCCCGATGCCGTGGTCCTCCACGACGACCACCGCCTCGGCGGCGTCGCGCCCGAGCTCGACCGAGACCGGGCCCTGCCCGCCGTAGCGCACCGCGTTCGACACGAGGTTCGTGAGCACCTGGTCGAGCTTCAGCCGATCCCAGCTCCCCTCCAGCGCCGGCGCGACCCTGAGCTCGAGCCGCCGGCCGCCGCGCGCGAGCTCGTCCCTGAAGCGGCCCGCCACGTCGGAGACGAGCTCGCCAAGCTCGATCGGCTCGCGGTCCACCTCGAGGCGCCCGGCGTGGAGGCGCGTCACGTCGAGCAGGTTGGCGACGAGGCGGGTCATCCGGTCCACCTGCCGCGCGCACGTCGCGAGCCGCTCGAGGAGCGTGCCGCGGCGCGGTCCCTCCGGGAGCTCGGAGAGCCCGCGCTGCAGCGCCTTCATCTGGAGGTGCAGCGGTGTGAGGGGCGTGCGCAGCTCGTGGGACGCGATGGAGATGAACTCGTCGCGAACGCTCACCGCGTGCTGCGCGCTGCGGTGCACGAGGGCGTGGTCGAGGGCCTGCGCGGCGCGGCGCCCGAGCTCCTCCGCGAGGCGCAGCTCGCGCGCGGTGTCGCGGCGTGCGCCCGCCAGGAACCGGATGGACCCCACCACCCGGTCCCGGCCCCGGAGCGCCACCGAGACGAGCCGGATCGGTCGCTCGCCGAGGAGCCCGCGCGCGCGCTCCGCCGCCGCGGCCGGCAGGAGCGGCCGGAGGTCCTCGCAGACCTCGGCGTGCCCATCCTCCCTCGGCGGGGGAAGCGGGGCGTCGCGCACCAGCGCGCGGAGGGCCTCGATCCGTGCGGGATCGCGGTGCGCGACCGCCAGGATCGCGGGGAGATCGTCGACCGCCTCGACGTGGACGACCGCCGCGTCGGCGATGAACGGCACGCCGAGCCGGGCGGCCGTGTCCGCGGTGGTGGCGAGGTCGAGCGACTCCGCCAGGGCGGCCCCCGACCGATCGAGGAACTCGAGCGCCTCCTCGGCCAGGCGGGCGTCCGTGACGTCGACGGAGAAGCCGCGCACCTCGAAGCGCCCCTCCTCCTCGGCGGGGACGACCCGGAGGTCGGTCTCGAAGCGGAGCGTGCGCCCGTCCGCGTGGACGAGGCCGTGCTCGAGCGCGGCGCCCTCCTCGCCCGGCGAGAGGTCGCGGAGGGCGGCGAGCAGCCGGGCGCGGTCCTCCTGCGCCACGAGCGCATGCCAGGACTCCGGCCCGGCCGTCCACTGCTCGACGGGGTGGCCGATGATCGCCTCGGCGCTCGGGCTCACGAACGTGCAGGCGAGCGACTGGGGATCGATCGTCCAGACGATCGCGTGGCTGATCCCGTCGATGAGGCGCCGATACCGCTCCTGGGCGGCGCGCTCGCGCCGGAGGTTCCTGAGCTCGAGCTGCGCGACGGCGCGCTGCCGCTCGCGCTTCTCCTGCTCCGCGAGGAGCGCCGCCTGCCGGACGATCTCCTGCTTGGCCCGGTGAAGCTCCACGAAGGCGGCCACCTTGGCGCGGAGCACGTCCGGGTCGATGGGCTTCAGGAGGTAGTCGATGGCCCCCGCGTCGTAGCCGCGCGCCACGTAGCGCTGCTCCTCGCTCATGGCGGTGACGAACACGATCGGGATCGTCCGGGTCCGCTCGTTCGCGCGGACGAGGCGCGCCGTCTCGATGCCGTCGAGCTGCGGCATCTGCACGTCCATGAGGATGAGCGCGCAGTCCTCGTGCAGGAGGAAGCGCAGCGCGTCCGCGCCGGAGCGGGCCTTCACCAGCTCGTACGCGGGGTTGCGCAGCACCGACTCGATCGCGAGCAGGTTCTCGGCGCGATCGTCGACCACGAGGATCTTGACGGGCGGGGACGACGCCTGTGCGTCACGCCGCCCGGCGGATGCAGCGTCTTCTCGATCGCGGGGGTCTGCCGTCAGGGTGAGCTCGTTCGTCGAGGCCGACATCGTGGGTTCTGTGGAATCTAGTGCCCCGGCGCGCCATTCAATGACGAAACCGGTGGGGCGGGTGAGCGCCGACCGGTGGGGTACCAAGGATCAGGGGTCGAGGGGATGAACCATCATGGGGGCCGGAAGGTTCCCGACGCGTAGATGGTTCGCGGCCCATGGGATGCTCGAGGGCTCCTTTCGCGCGCTTCCCGACAGGACGACACACACATGCCGAAGAACACGACCACCCGCTCGCACCCCCGGCCTCGCCGTCGCGCCGACGACGGCCTCCAGGATCGGCTCCCAGCGGAGCGCCCAGGCGCACCCCTCGACGGCGCGCGGGGATCGCGCGCGAGGGCGCTCCAGGGGGGCGCCCTCGATGCGCGGGGGATCGTGCGGGGGAAGAGCGCCGCGGCGCCCGCGCGCTCGCCACGGGATGGGGCGGTCGCCCGCCCGGCAGCAGGGCGCCCGCGTGACGACGGCGGCGTGCGGAGCGAGGAGCTCACCGAGTGGGACCTCCTCTCGCGCGCGAGCCAGGACGAGGTCGAGCAGCTCGTCGACGTGCTGAAGGCCGTCAAGGCGGGCGACTTCTCCGTACGCCTCCCGTACCGCCGCGAGGGGATCCTCTCGCGCGCGGGCGAGGTCCTGAACGACATCCTGCAGCTCAACGAGCACGTCTCGAGCGAGCTCCTGCGCGTCGCGAAGATCGTCGGGCAGGAGGGCAAGATGACGGAGCGCGCGTCCGTCGGTCCGGCGAAGGGCGCCTGGGCCGCCGGCATGAGCGCGGTGAACCAGCTCATCGGCGACCTCGTCGCGCCGACCAACGAGGTCGCGCGCGTCATCACCGCCGTCGCGAAGGGCGACCTGTCGCAGAAGATGTCGCTCGACATCGAGGGCCGGCCCGTCCGCGGGGAGTTCCTCCGCATCGGCACGACGGTGAACTCGATGGTCGATCAGCTGAACTCGTTCGCGGCGGAGGTGACGCGCGTCGCGAAGGAGGTCGGCAACGAGGGGAAGCTGGGCGGCCAGGCCGACGTGAAGGGCGTCAGCGGCACCTGGAAGGACCTCACCGACAACGTGAACGGCCTCGCCGCCAACCTCACGGCGCAGGTCCGCAACATCGCCAAGGTCACGACCGCCGTCGCGCAGGGCGACCTCTCCCAGAAGATCACCGTCGACGCGAAGGGCGAGATCCTCGAGCTCAAGAACACCATCAACGTGATGGTGGACCAGCTCCAGTCGTTCGCCGCGGAGGTGACGCGCGTCGCGAAGGAGGTCGGCAACGAGGGGAAGCTCGGCGGCCAGGCCGACGTGAAGGGCGTCAGCGGCACCTGGAAGGACCTCACCGACAACGTGAACGGCCTCGCCGCGAACCTCACGGCGCAGGTCCGCAACATCGCCAAGGTCACGACCGCCGTCGCGAACGGCGACCTCTCCCAGAAGATCACCGTGGACGCCCGCGGCGAGATCTACGAGCTCAAGAACACCATCAACACGATGGTGGACACGCTCCGCTCGTTCGCCGCGGAGGTGACCCGCGTCGCGAAGGAGGTCGGCACGGAGGGCAAGCTGGGCGGCCAGGCCGACGTGAAGGGCGTCGCCGGCACCTGGAAGGACCTCACCGACAACGTCAACACGATGGCGTCGAACCTGACCGTCCAGCTGCGCGACGTGTCCAAGGTCGCGATCGCCATCGCCCACGGCGACCTGACGCAGAAGATCACGGTCGACGTGAAGGGCGAGATCCTCCAGATCAAGGACGTCATCAACAAGATGGTGGACCAGCTGAACTCGTTCGCCGCGGAGGTGACCCGCGTCGCGAAGGAGGTCGGCACGGAGGGCAAGCTCGGCGGCCAGGCCAACGTCCGCGGCGTGTCGGGGACCTGGAAGGACCTCACCGACAACGTGAACGCGATGGCGTCGAACCTGACCGTCCAGCTGCGCGACGTGTCCAAGGTGGCGACCGCGATCGCGAACGGCGACCTCGGGCAGAAGATCACGGTCGACGTGAAGGGCGAGATCCTCCAGATCAAGGACGTCTTCAACAAGATGGTGGACCAGCTGAACTCGTTCGCCGCGGAGGTCACCCGCGTCGCGCGCGAGGTCGGCACGGAGGGCAAGCTCGGCGGCCAGGCCGAGGTCCGCGGCGTCAGCGGCACCTGGAAGGACCTCACCGACAACGTGAACGGCCTCGCCGCGAACCTCACGGCGCAGGTCCGCAACATCGCCAAGGTCACGACCGCCGTCGCGAACGGCGACCTGTCGCAGAAGATCACCGTCGACGCCCGCGGCGAGATCTTCGAGCTCAAGACCACGATCAACACCATGGTCGATCAGCTCCGCTCGTTCGCCGCGGAGGTGACCCGCGTCGCGAAGGAGGTCGGCACGGAGGGCAAGCTCGGCGGCCAGGCCGAGGTCCGCGGCGTCAGCGGCACCTGGAAGGACCTCACCGACAACGTGAACGGCCTCGCCGCGAACCTCACGGCGCAGGTCCGCAACATCGCCAAGGTCACGACCGCCGTCGCCCGCGGCGACCTCTCCCAGAAGATCACCGTCGAGGCGAAGGGCGAGATCCTCGAGCTCAAGAACACCATCAACGTGATGGTGGACCAGCTGAACTCGTTCGCCGCCGAGGTGACCCGCGTCGCGAAGGAGGTCGGCACGGAGGGCAAGCTCGGCGGCCAGGCCGACGTGAAGGGCGTCAGCGGCACGTGGAAGGACCTCACCGACAACGTGAACGGCCTCGCCGCGAACCTCACGACGCAGGTCCGCAACATCGCCAAGGTCACGACCGCCGTCGCCCGCGGCGACCTCTCCCAGAAGATCACCGTCGAGGCGAAGGGCGAGATCCTCGAGCTCAAGAACACCATCAACGTGATGGTGGACCAGCTGAACTCGTTCGCCGCCGAGGTGACCCGCGTCGCGAAGGAGGTCGGCACGGAGGGCAAGCTCGGCGGCCAGGCCGAGGTCCGCGGCGTGAGCGGCACCTGGAAGGACCTCACCGACAACGTGAACGCGATGGCCTCCAACCTGACCGTCCAGCTGCGCGACGTGTCCAAGGTGGCGACCGCGATCGCGAACGGCGACCTGACGCAGAAGATCACGGTCGACGTGAAGGGCGAGATCCTCCAGATCAAGGACGTCATCAACAAGATGGTGGACCAGCTGAACTCGTTCGCCGCCGAGGTGACCCGCGTCGCGCGCGAGGTCGGCACGGAGGGGAAGCTCGGCGGTCAGGCCAACGTGCGAGGCGTGTCCGGCACGTGGAAGGACCTCACCGACAACGTGAACTTCATGGCGTCGAACCTCACGACGCAGGTGCGCGGCATCATCAAGGTCGTGACCGCGATCGCGAACGGCGACCTGTCGCAGAAGTTCGTCCTGGAGGCGAAGGGCGAGGTCGCGGCGCTCGCCGAGACCATCAACTCCATGACCGACACGCTGCGCACCTTCGCGGATCAGGTGTCGACGGTGGCGCGCGAGGTCGGCGTGGAGGGCAAGCTGGGCGCGCAGGCCCGGGTGCCCGGCGTCGCCGGCACCTGGAAGGACCTCACCGACAACGTGAACTTCATGGCGTCGAACCTCACGACGCAGGTGCGCGGCATCGTCAAGGTCGTCACCGCCGTCGCGAACGGCGACCTGTCGCAGAAGTTCGTGCTGGAGGCCAAGGGCGAGGTCGCGGCGCTCGCCGAGACCATCAACTCGATGACCGACACGCTCCGCATCTTCGCGGACGAGGTGACGGGCGTCGCGCGCGAGGTCGGCATCGAGGGGAAGCTCGGCGGCCAGGCCAAGGTGCCCGGCGCCGCCGGCACCTGGCGCGACCTCACCGACAACGTGAACCAGCTCGCCGGCAACCTGACGTCCCAGGTGCGCGCCATCGCGGAGGTCTCGACCGCGGTGACGAAGGGGGACCTCACCCGGTCGATCACGGTCGAGGCCCAGGGCGAGGTGGCCGCCCTGAAGGACAACATCAACCAGATGATCTCCACCCTCAAGGAGACCACGCAGAAGAACACCGAGCAGGACTGGCTGAAGACGAACCTCGCGAACTTCTCCAACATGATGCAGGGGCAGCGGAACATCGTGTCCGTGGCCCAGGCGATCGTGTCGAAGCTCACGCCGCTCGTGAACGCCTCGCACGGCGCCTTCTTCCTCATGGAGCGCGACGAGGCGAAGGGCGAGCCGCTCCTGAACCTCATCGCGAGCTACGGCTTCGGCGGGCGGAAGGCCCTCGCGTCCTCGTACCGCCTGCGCGAGACGCTCATCGGGCAGTGCGCGTTCGAGAAGAAGCGCATCCTCCTCAGGCGCGTCCCGCGGGACTTCATCTACATCGCGACGGGGATGGGCGAGGCGCCGCCGCGCTGCGTGGTGGTCCTGCCGGTCCTCTTCGAGGGCGAGACGAAGGCGGTGATCGAGCTCGCCGCGTTCGAGGAGTTCAGCCCGAACCACCTCGCCTTCTTCGATCAGCTGATGGAGAACATCGGCGTCATCCTCAACATGATCGGCTCGAGCATGCGCACCGAGGAGCTGCTGCAGGAGCTCAAGCGGTCCAACGCGGAGCTCGAGGCGCAGGCGGGGGAGCTGAACGAGAAGGCGAAGCTGCTCGAGCAGAAGAACAGCGAGGTCGAGCTCGCGAGCCGCAGCCTGGAGGAGAAGGCCGAGCAGCTCCAGCTCATCTCCAAGTACAAGTCGGAGTTCCTCGCGAACATGTCGCACGAGCTCCGCACGCCGCTCAACAGCCTGCTCATCCTCTCGAAGATGCTCGCCGAGAACAAGGAAGGGAACCTCACGCCGGAGCAGGTGAAGTTCGCGAGCACGGTGTACACGTCGGGCAACGAGCTGCTCGGGCTCATCAACGAGATCCTCGATCTCTCCAAGGTCGAGGCGGGCAAGATGCAGATCGACGCCCGCGAGTCGCGCGTCGAGACGGTCCGCGAGTACCTCGAGCAGAACTTCCGGCACGTCGCCGAGCAGAAGGCGCTCACCTTCTCCGTCACGGTCGATCCCGCCCTGCCGCGGACGATCTTCACGGACGTGACGCGCCTGCAGCAGATCCTGAAGAACCTGCTCTCGAACGCGGTGAAGTTCACCTCGCGGGGGTCGGTCACCGTCACCCTGAGCGCGCCGGGCCCCGAGGTCGCCGGCGAGGCGATCGCCTTCGCCGTCTCGGACACGGGCATCGGCATCCCCAAGGAGAAGCAGAAGCTCATCTTCGAGGCCTTCCAGCAGGCGGACGGCACCACGAGCCGCAAGTACGGCGGCACGGGGCTCGGCCTCACCATCAGCCGGGAGATCGCGCGGCTCCTGGGGGGGACGATCCAGGTCGAGAGCGAGCCGGGCGTCGGCAGCACCTTCACGCTCGTCCTGCCGGTGCGCTACGCGGGGGCGGACGCGGCGCCGCGGCCGCCGGTGAGCGTGGAGGAGGACCTCAACGTGAACCCCCTGCCGCCCGAGGCCGACTTCTCCGGCCGGACGGTGCTCCTCGCGGACGACGACATCCGGAACGTGTTCGCGATCAACAGCGTGCTCGAGGCCCGCCGGATGCGCGTCATCCACGCCGAGAACGGGCGCGAGGCGATCCGCCTCCTCGGCGAGAACCCCGCGGTGGATCTCGTCCTCATGGACACGATGATGCCGGAGATGGACGGGCTCACCGCCATCCAGGAGATCCGGAAGGTGGCGCAGCACCGCGATCTGCCCATCATCTCGCTCACCGCGAAGGCCATGAAGGGCGACCGGGAGAAGGCGATCGAGGCGGGGGCCTCCGACTACGTGGCGAAGCCCGTGGACCCCGACCGCCTGCTCGCGGTGATGCACGGCTGGCTCCGGCGGGGGGACGCGTGACGAAGACCGTGAAGAAGCCCCTCTCCCCGCTCGTCGCGGCCGCGACGGCGCTCGAGGCGGAGCTCGAGCGCATCGCGAGCGTCGCCCGCGAGGCGCAGCGGCTGCCGCTCGACTCGCAGCGGAACGTGGAGCGCACGGCGGAGAAGCTCGCCGAGCTCGGCGCGGTGGACGCGAAGCTCGGACCGCTCGTGCAGGAGCTCATGAGCGCGGTGAGCGCGCTCGTGCAGGGCCAGCACGATCAGGCGGTGGCGCTCGCCGCGCGGGCCGAGGAGGTCCGCGCTCGCCGCGAGGTGCTGCGCGAGCTCCTCGGCCGCTACGCCGGCCTCGGCCGCGACGCCCAGGAGCTGAACGCGATGGTCCAGGCGTTCGCGAGCGGCGCGCAGCCGGGCGCGGGCGGCGCCGAGCCCCCCTCGTTCGACGCGGTCCGCGAGACCATGACGCGCCTCATCGGCGACGCCGAGGCCGTGGCGCGCGCCTCGGTGGAGCAGGGGTTCGAGGACCTCTCGCGCCAGGCGGACGGCCTGCGCCAGCAGCTGCTCTCGGCCCGGAACAAGCTGAACCTGCTCGACGCGCGCGCGGAGCGGGCGGGCCCGCCGCAGTGACGGCGCCGCGGCGCCGCGCTCACAGGTAGTAAACGACCCGCTCGTCCTCCCAGAGGATCTGGTAGACCGCGCGCCGCTGCTCCTCGGAGTCCAGGCGAACGGCGACCGAGACGGAGTGGTACTTGCCGCCCGCGCTCGCGCGGACGCGCACGCCCTCCGGCGGCGCGTCGGCGACGATCCGCGCCACCAGGCGGCGCGCGTACTCCGCGAAGTCGTCGGCGGCGTGCCCCATGATCTTGAAGGTGTAGTCGAGCGGGTAGTCGAGCGCCGGCGCCGGCACGTCCCGCGTTCCTGAGCCGTCCTGCATGCCCGTAGCCTAGCGAGCGGCGGACGCCGAGGCCACCCGGGACGAATGCGCCGGCGCGCGTCCGGCGAGCGGCTCGCCAGGCAGGCTCGCGGAGGGCGCGGCGAGCGGCCTCGTCACAGCAAGTTCGCCGCGAGCTCCGCGAGCGGGCTCCGCTCGCCCTTCGACATCGTGATGTGCCCGGCGAGACGCTCGCTCTTGAACCGGTTCACCACGTGGATGAGGCCGTTGTTCGTCTGATCGACGTACGGGTTGTCGATCTGGTAGGGGTCGCCGGTGAGGACGATCTTCGTCCCGTCGCCCACGCGCGTGATGATCGTCTTCACCTCGTGCGGGGTCAGGTTCTGCGCCTCGTCGACGATGATGAACTGGTTCGGGATCGATCGGCCGCGGATGTAGGTGAGCGGCTCGATCTCCAGGATCCCGAGATCGAGGAGCTCGTGGTAGCCGCGGCCGGCCTTCTTCTCCGAGCGCGACAGGTTCATGAGGTACTCGACGTTGTCGAAGATCGGCTGCATCCAGGGGTTCAGCTTCTCCTCGACCGAGCCCGGCAGGTAGCCGATGTCCCGCCCGAGCGGGAAGATGGGCCGCGACACGAGGAGCTTCTGGTAGACGCCGTCCTCCATCGTCTTCTGCAGCCCCGCCGCGATGGCGAGCAGCGTCTTGCCGGTGCCCGCCTTCCCGACGATGGTCACGAGCCGGATGTCGTCGTTGAGGAGCAGATCGAGGGCGAAGGACTGCTCCTTGTTGCGCGGGCGGATCCCCCAGACGCCCTCCTTCGGCGTCTTGATGAGCTGCACGAACGCCTGCCGCGGGGCGCTGTACTTGCCGACCGCGGAGTGCTGGGGGTTCGCGCGATCCCGCAGGACGACGAACTCGTTCGGCGGAGGCGGGTCCCCCTCCGGCTGCCACGCGAGCGCGCCGTCGCCGTAGAACTCGTTCACGGCCTCCGACGACACCTCCACGTCGGCGACGCCGCTCCACAGCTCGTCGAGCTCGACCCCCTCGACGTCGTAGTCCTCAGCGTGGAGCCCGAGCGCGTCCGCGCGGATCCGGAGGTTCGTGTCCTTGGTGACGAACACGGTGGGGACGCCGCGATCGCGGTCGAGCAGCTCGAGGGCGACGGCGAGGATCTTGTCGTCGACCGAGTGCCCGTCGACGGCCACCGTGGGCGGCAGCTTCCGCTCGGCGACGAGCACGCGGATGTGTCCCTTGCCGTCGCCGATCGACACGCCCTCGCGCAGCTTCCCCTGCACGCGGAACTCGTCGAGGTACCGGGACACCTGGCGCGCGTTGCGGCCGAGCGTCGAGAGATCGCGCTTGAAGTTGTCGATCTCCTCGATGACGTAGATCGGGATGATGACGTCGTTGTCGCCGAACCCGAAGATGCTGCGCGGATCGTGGAGCAGGACGTTGGTGTCGAGGACGAAGTTCTTTTTCAAGCCTGGCCGGCCCCCCGCGGCATCCGCCTCGCGCCGCAGCGGCAGTGTAACCCGGTGCGGGGTCGAGCGGCCACCGGTCGAGGGCGCCGCCGCTACCCCGCCGCGCGCCGGGGCGCACCGATCGCGGCGGCGAGGACGGTCTGGTTCCGGCCGTGGCGCTTCGCGTGGTAAAGGCACGCGTCCGCCCGCTCGACGAGCTCCGGCTTCTTCGCGCCGTCCTCGGGCCAGGTGGCCACGCCCAGCGACATCGTGACGCGCAGCGGGCCCTGCTCCGTCTGGAACGTCACGGCCGCGAGGCGCTCCCGGATCCGCTCGGCGATGACCCCTGCGCCGGGCCCGTCCGTCCCTGGCATGACGATCGCGAACTCCTCGCCGCCGTAGCGCGCCACCACGTCGGTCTGGCGCGCCTCGCCCGCGAGCACGCGCGCGACCCCGCGCAGCACCTCGTCGCCGACCGGGTGCCCGTAGGTGTCGTTCACCGACTTGAAGTGGTCGACGTCGCACAGCAGGAGCGACAGGCGCTGGCCGCCGCGGGCCGCGAGCGCGAGGTGCTCGTCGAGCCGCGCCTGGAACGTGCGGTGGTTCGTGAGCCCGGTGAGGCCGTCGGTGGTGGCGAGCCGCTCGGCCTCTTCGTAGAGGCGGGCGCGCAGGATGGACTGGGCCGCCGCCCCGCCCACCACCAGCAGCTGGTGCATCTTGTCCTTCGCCGGCGCGCGGTCGTCGCGCGGACCGCCGGCGAGCGCGACCGTGCCGAGGACCTCGTCGCCCACGCGGAGCGGCACGACCCGCACCCAGCCGACGCCCTTGAGCGGCGTGGACGCGTCGAGCAGCGTCTGGCGCGAGAAGTCCGCGCTCTGCGCCGGCAGGGGCGAGTTCACCTCGACCACCTTCTGGACGAGCCCGTCGCCCGGCCCGAACCGCTTGCCCTCGATCGCCTTCCAGCGCTCTCCGTGGACGGCCACGACGCGGTGCACGCGCCCCCCGTCGCTCCGCTCGACGAGCGTCGCCGCCGCGAAGGCGAGCGGCACGAGCTCACCCGCGACCTGGACGATCTCCCGGCACACGTCCTCGGGCTTCTGGGTGCGGTTCAGGCGCTCGATCGCCTCGTAGAACCGCTCCTTCTCGTCACGGGTGCTCTTGATGTCGACCATCACCCGCTCGGCCTCGAGCGCGCGGAAGATCTCCGCGCACAGCGTCTGGACGAGCTTCTCGTCCTCGTCGGAGAACGGGATGGGCTCGCTTCGGTCCGCGACGATCACGCCGCGCACGTGCCCGCCGCGGCGGTCGATGAGCGGCACGACCACGAGCGCGCCGGGCCGGGCCCCGTCCTCGTAGTAGGTCGCCACCTTGACCTCGCCGTGGAGCCGGATCGAGGTCCGGCGCACGATCGCCGCGCCGAGGGCGCCCTCGCGGGCCGAGACGGTGCGCGCGACGGAGTCGCTCGCGGTCCGGCACTCGCGGAGCTGGAGCCGCTCGCCCGCGTCGTCGACGAGGTACACCGCGCAGGTGCGGCTGCGGAGCGCGACCTCCGCGACCTCGAGCGCGCCGCGCATCGCGTTCTCGACCTCCAGCACCGAGGCCGCCGTCCAGCGCCCGTCGCCGTCGACCGCGGGCGCGGCCGTGCCGGAGGCCGTGAGCCGGAACTCGCGCGCGCGCTGCTCGAGCTCCTTCACCCGGCGCTCCACCGCCCGCTCCTCGGCGCGCCTCGACGAGCCCACCTGCGCCGCCAGCACCGCGTGGTAGAGCACCGCGAACAGCGTGACGAACCCGGCGCGCACGACGGCGGAGGGGAGCTCGTCGGCGTGACCCCCGCGCCCGAGCCACACGAGCAGCTCGAGCGCGACCGCCAGCACGACGAGCGCGAGCCCGATCTGCCGCGCCAGGAACGCGACCAGGAAGGCCATCACGAGGTAGATGAGCGGCTGGAGCGGCGAGTCCAGGTGACCGGCGCTCGCGGTCTGCGCCATCGCGTGGGCGGCCACGACGAAGAGCGCGCCGAGCTCGAGCTGCTCGCGCAAGGTCGCGGCCTCGCCGGCGGCGGCCCGGGCGGTGCGCCGCCACACGCCGGCCCCGAGGGCCAGGGCGAGCGCCGCCGTGCCGGCGGTCTGGGGCCAGCCCGGCGCGGCGGCGTCGAACGCGCCGAGCACGACGAGCGCCCCCGTGCCGACGGTCACCGCCGGAGTCAGGCTGCGCACCAGGAGGCGCCCGGCGCGGCGGCGGGCGGGCGCACCGAAGGTCCCCCCGTCGCTGAAGAGCGCCGCGTAGAGGCGAACGAGCAGTGGCCGCGGGCGCTGCAGCGCGAGCCGGCGCCGGACGGTCGGCGTGGCGCCGATGGGGGCTCGCTGCGCCGCGCCGGGCGGCGGGCCGGTCATGGCCCGGCCTCCCGGCCCTGGCCCACCCAGTAGACGCGCTCACCGGGCCGCACGAAGCGGAGCTCCTCGCGCGCGGCGCGCTCGAGCGCGGACGCGTCCGTGCGCAGCGCGTGGACCTCGCGCGCGAGCCGTGCGTTCTCGGCGGCGAGCCGCGCGTTCTCGTCCTCCATGCGCCTGGCGTCCGCGTCCAGCCGCACGTACCTGCGGATCCCGTCGGGATCGACGGCGGACACCGCCCCGAGCAGCGCGAGCGCGCCGACGAACGCCCTCCAACCCCAGAGTCGGCCGCGTCTCCCGGACATCCGCTCCGGACGCTAGCAGCGGCGGCCGCGCCGTCCAGAAATCGACCGGTAGCGCCCGGGGAGACGACCCGCCCCCACACATGTTCGAACGGGGGACTGCGTCCCCCGCCCCGCCGAGCGAAGCTCGACGGGGCCCCACCCCCTGCTCGGCGGGGCCCGTGAACCTGCGCGCCCGCGTTCGCGGG
>NZ_JAKZLF010000056.1 GCF_022808855.1 Anaeromyxobacter soli | reverse complement strand
GGCGGCGCCCCGCCCCGGCGCCCGCCGCGGCCCCGCCGCCGACCGCGCGCGCGGCGCCGGCGCCTGCCCCGGCCCAGAACGGGATCCCGCGCCAGGGCGCCACCGGCGCCCCCCGCGCGTCCACCTCGTCGAGCGAGGCGCGCTCCGCCGCGGCGCGCTCGAGCGCCTCCGCGCGGCGCGCGCTCCCTCGCTCGTACGTGACGAGCTTCGCCTCCGCGTCGCCGAGCGCGGCGCCGGCGGCCGCCGCCGCGTCGAGCTCCGCGCGCGCCTCGAGCGCGCGCTCGAGACCGTCGCGGAGGCGATCTCCGGCGCGGAGCGCCTCCCCCAGCGCGGCGAGCCGCGCCTGCAGCCGATCCAGGCGCTCCTGGAGCCCCTCGGCGACGCGCGCCTGCGCGAGCTCCGCCTCGAGCTGGGCGACGCGACGGCGCGCCTGCTCAGGCGAGAGCGTCGCGCGCGGGGGGGCGGCGCGGGACGGCTCCACGCCCGGGCCCTGCCGCGAGGGCAGCTCCGCCGCGGACAGCGAGAGCAGCGCGGAGAGACGCGCCGGGGTGGGGACGCCCACGGTCGAGCGGAGGAGCTCGCGGATCTCGGCGAGCTCCTGCGAGACCGGCGCGAACGCCCGCTTCTCCGCGTCGAACCGGTGGAGCTGGCAGCCGACCGCGAAGTCGCGCACGAGCCGGTAGGTGACGCGGTCGTCGCCGACGAGGGTCAGCCCCGCGCGCATGCCCGCGCCCGCGGGGCCGGTGCCCGCACGCGGCAGCGCCTCCGCGTCGCGCGGATCCGGGTGCAGCAGCGCCTCGAGGAGGCGCCGCAGCGCGGGGCCGTCCGCGGCGACGACGTTGTAGCCGGGACGAAGCGTCGCGCGGCCGCCCGAAGGCGCCACGCCACGCACGCCCTGCGCTGCGAACTCGAGGAGGATCACGCTCGGGGGCGCATGTTAGCGCCCGACGCGCGGCCCGGGAAGGCGCGCACGCGCACGAGCGAGGAGGTGGAAGCGCACCGGAGGCGCGCTCCCACCTCGTCGCCAGAGGGGAACGTCAGGCCTGCGGCGGAGCCGCGGGGGGCGGAGCCGCGACGGCGGCGCCGGGGGTCGGGCCCTCCTCCTGGTGGAGGCGGGCCGCCTTCCCCTGCAGCTCGCGCAGGTAGTACAGGCGCGAGCGGCGGACCTCGCCGTGGCCCAGGACCTCGATCTTGTCGATCCGCGGGCTGTGGACCGGGAACATGCGCTCCACGCCCACCCCGTAGCTCATCTTCCGGACCGTGAACATCGACGACCCGGGGGTGCCCCGCCGGTAGGCGATGACCACGCCCTCGAAGATCTGGATGCGCTCCTTGTCGCCCTCCTTGATCTTCGTGTGGACGCGGACGCTGTCCCCGGAGCGGAGCTCGGGGACGTCGTTCCGCACGTACTTCGCCTGGATGTCGGCAATCGCCTTGCGCAGCATGATCGATGCTCTCCTTTACAGCTCGTCGTCTCCGGCGTCGATGAGCCGGAGGTCGTTCTCCGTGAGGCGCGCCCTCGCGAAGAGGTCCGGCCTCCGCTCGCGCGTGACGCGCAGCGCCTCGCGCCGCCGCCACCGCTCGATGCGCCGGTGGTCTCCCGAGAGGAGGACCTCCGGAACCTTCATCCCCCGGAACTCCGGGGGCCTCGTGTACTGCGGGTACTCGAGGAACGTGTCCTCGCCCGCGAAGCTCTCTGCGCCGGCGGACGCCTCGTTGCCGAGCACGCCCGGCACGAGCCGCGCGGCGGCGTCGACGACGCAGAGCGCCGCGATCTCGCCGCCCGTCAGGACGAAGTCTCCGATCGAGACCTCCATGTCCACCGCCGCCAGCACCCGCTCATCCACCCCTTCGTAACGGCCGCAGACGAGGACGAGCTTGCCGTGAGTCGAGAGCCGCCGCGCCAGCGCCTGGTCCAGCGCCAGGCCCCGCGGGCTCGTCATCACGACGAGCGCGCCGGGCAGCCTGGACCGCGCCGCCTCGATGGCCTCCGTGAGCGGCTCGGGCTTCATCACCATGCCGGCGCCGCCGCCGTAGGGCGCGTCGTCGGTCACGCGGTGCTTGCCCCGGGCGTGCTCCCGGACGTCCGACACGGTCACCGACACGAGCCCTGCCTCGCGCGCCTTCCCGAGGATGCTCTCCGCGAGGTACCCCTCGCACATCCGCGGGAACAGCGTCAGGATCTCCACCTCGAGCCGCGCGCTCATCGCGCCTCCGCGGGATCCCCGCTCGTCGTGAACCGGCCGAACCTCACGTCCTCGTCTCCTGCGGCCTCCTTCCGTCTCTGCGCTCTAGTCCAGAAGCCCTTCGGGCGGATCCACCACCACGCGCCGCCCCGCGACGTCCACCTCGACGTACGGCGCGAGCGGCACGAGCTTCTCTCCGCCGTCCTCCGTCGTCACCACGAGCACGTCCACGCCGCCCGTGTCGTACAGCCCTGTCACCGTCCCGACCGCCGCGCCCGCCGCCGTGACCACCGGCAGGCCCTCGAGGTCGGCCCAGTAGTGCCGCGCCTCGCCTGGCTCCGGCAGGTCCTCGCGATGCGCGAGCACCTCCGCCCCGACCCACGCCTCCGCCGACGTCCGGTCGGAGACCCCTTCCACCTTCACCGCCCAGACCCGGCCCTGCGGCCGCGCCTCGACCACCTCCCGCATCGGCGGCTCGGGCTCGTCTCCGCGCCGGAGCGCGATCCGAGTCACCGTCGTGAGCGCGCCCTCGGTCCCGGCCACCCCGAGGTGGCCCTTCAGGCCGATGACCCGGACGACCTTGCCGAGCCGGACGAGCGCCACGTCAGTCGAGGATGTCGAGCACCGCCCGGCGTCCCTCCCTGCGGGCGGCGGCGTCGAGCACGGTCCGGAGCGCCTTCGCGGTCTTGCCACCTCGCCCGATGACGCGCCCGAGATCGTCGGGGGCGACGGAGAGCTCGAGGACCGTCGCGCGATCGCGCTCGAGCACCTCGACCTTCACCGCGTCCTTCCGCTCGACGAGCTCGCTGGCGAGCCAGAGGACGAGGTCGCGCATCGGAGCCGCCCTACGCCTTCTTCTCGGCCGGCGCCGCGCCCTTGGCGCGCTTGAGGATCATCGCGACGGTCTCGCTGGGCTTCGCGCCGACCTTGAGCCAGTGCTCGATGCGCTCGACCTTGAGCTCGATCCGCTCGGGCACGAGCGTCGGATCGTAGATGCCGACGTCCTCGATGTACTTGCCGTCGCGGGAGTTGCG
The DNA here is from genome assembly GCF_022808855.1 of Anaeromyxobacter soli. Classification (GTDB taxonomy): domain Bacteria; phylum Myxococcota; class Myxococcia; order Myxococcales; family Anaeromyxobacteraceae; genus Anaeromyxobacter; species Anaeromyxobacter soli. The sequence goes on along the minus strand of NZ_JAKZLF010000056.1, from coordinate 16,870 downwards.
CGAGTCGGTGGCGACCACGTGATAGAAGGGCGCCTTGTGCGTGCCCGCGCGCGACAGCCGAAGAACCACTGCCATGTGTCCTGCCTCCTAAATCCTTGGAACGCGGAGCGTTTTCCCCGGCCAGGCGCGGCGGGGACTCCACGAAAAGTGGGTTTCTTTACGCCAACTTAGGCTGGGTGTCAAGACGAGCCGGCGCCGGGCTCTGCGTCCCGCTCGGCCGCCTCGCCCCCCGGATTCGCCGCGCCACGCTGGCGGGGCGCCCGCGGCAGGCGGCGCGCACGCAGCGCCGAGAGGTGCCCCCGGGGGAGCAAGCGCAGCGCCGCGACGTAGGTCACCCCCGCGGCCAGCACGCCGAGCATGCCTCCCGCCGCGAGGTCGGCGGCCCAGTGAGACCCCATCCGGACCCGCGCCATCGCGCAGAGCGCCGCGAGGGCCAGCACGGTGAGCGCTCGCCTGCCGTAGACGAGGAGCGAGAAGGTCGCGAACGCCGCGACGCCGGCGGCGTGAGGCGCTGGGAACGCCGCGCGGAGGAGCGGCGCGAAGCCGCTCGCCTCCAGGGGACGGGGCGCGGCCCCCGCCGCGCGGGCGGCGAGCGCGACCCCCACCGCGAGGAGGATGGAGATCGCTGCCGGCGCGACCGCCTTCAGGACCCCTCGGACCTCCCCCTCGAGCCACGAGTAGAGCGCGAGGGCGACGAGGACGAGCATCCACGGCTCGCACGCCACGAGCAGCGCCGCCATGGGCAGCTCGAGCGCTCGGGACTGGAGCGCGGCGTTCGCGGCTCCGAGCGGATCCTGGGCGTAGAGCGGCGGCATCGGGGCGGTCCGTTTGTACCAGCGCGGCCCCCTGTGCGGAAGGCGGGACGGCGAAAACGAAAGGGCCGCGCGCGAACGGCTCGCGCGCGGCCCAGGCGGCCCTGCGGGGGAGCGCCCGGATTACTCCTCGGCGCCCTTCTTGGCCTTGGCCTTGGCCTTGGCCTTCGGCTTCGCGGCGGCGGCCTTCTTCGGCGCCTTCGCCTTGGGGGCCTTGGGCTCCTTCGCCTTGGCGGTCTTCTTCTCGCCCTCGCCCTCGCCCTCGCCCTCGCCCTCGGCCTGCGCGGGGGCGCGGTCGACGAGCTCGATCACGGCCATCTCGGCGTTGTCGCCGACGCGGCGGCCGACGCGGACGATCCGCGTGTAGCCGCCGGGCCGCGCCTTGAAGCGCCCGGCGAGGGAGTCGAAGAGCTTGTTCAGGACCTCGACGTCCTTCACCTCGCGGTTCGCGAGCCGCCGGTGGTGCGCGGAGCCGCGCTTGGCGAGCGTGATGACCTTGTCGGCGAAGCGCTTCAGCTCCTTCGCCTTGGGCGTGGTCGTGACGATGCGCTCGTGGCGGAAGAGCGACGTCACCATGTTTCTCAGCATGGCCGTGCGGTGCTCGGTGGTGCGATCGAGCCGGCGGCCGACGACGCGGTGCTTCATCTTGGGTGTCTCCTATCGGTCCAGGTTCGCTAGACCTTGGGGGCGCCCTGCGGCGCCGCCTTCGGCGGCCAGTTCTCGAGCTTCATCCCGAGCGAGAGGCCCATCTCGGCCAGGATCTCCTTGATCTCCTTGAGCGACTTCCGGCCGAAGTTCTTCGTCTTCAGCATCTCGGCCTCGGTCTTCTGGACGAGATCCCCGATGGTCTTGATGTTCGCGTTCTGGAGGCAGTTCGCGCTGCGGACGGAGAGCTCGAGCTCGTCCACCGAGCGGAAGAGGTTCTCGTTGAGCTTCTGCTCCTCGACCGGCTTCAGCTCCTCGGCGGGCTCCTCGGCCTCGTCGAAGTTGATGAAGATCGAGAGCTGCTCCTTCACGATCTTGGCGGCGTAGGCCACGGCGTCGTTCGGCGCGACCGACCCGTCGGTCCAGACCTCGAGCGTCAGCTTGTCGTAGTCGGTCTGCTGGCCGACGCGGGCGTTCGTGACCTGGTAGTTCACCTTCCGGATCGGGCTGAAGAGCGCGTCGATCGGGATGGTGCCGATGGGCTGCCCCGGCACCTTGTTCTTGTCCGCCGGGACGTAGCCGCGGCCGCGGCGCGCGGTGAGCTCCATCCGGACCCGGCCGCCCTCGCTGATGGTGAGGACGTGGTGGCCGGGGTTCAGGACCTCGACCTGGCCGTCGGCGATGATGTCGCCGGCCTTGATCTCGCGGGGCCCGTCCGCCTCGATCCGGAGGGTCTTCACCTCGTTGGTGTGGATCTGGAGGAGGACTTCCTTGAGGTTGAGGATGATGTCGGTGACGTCCTCGGCGACCTCGGGGATCGTCATGAACTCGTGCTCGACGCCCTCGATCTTCACCGAGGTGATCGCGGCGCCCTGCAGGCTCGAGAGCAGCACGCGCCGGAGCGAGTTGCCGAGGGTGATGCCGAAGCCGCGCTCGAGCGGCTCGGCGACGAACTTCCCGTAGGTGTTCGAGAGGCTCTCCTGGTCCACGACCAGGCCGCGCGGCTTGATGAGATCGCGCCAGTTCTTCGTGACGATCGGATCGACCATGGGCTGTCTCCTCTGCCGCCGCCCCCTCCCCTCGTCCGCTCAGCCAGGCGGTGGGGGATCCGTGGGACGCGCGACTCCTTGGATGTGATGAGCGGGCCGGCGTCTCTTGCTCGCCGACCCGCTCGAAGGCTCTGACCGCGTCCGGCGCGCCGGACCGCTCGCCCTGAGCCTGCCGAAGGGCGCTCGACTACTTCGAGTACAGCTCGACGATGAGCTGCTCCTGGATCGGCATGGTGATGTCCTCGCGCGAAGGCTGGGTCTTCACCGTGCCCTTGAAGCCGCCCTTGTCGAGCTCCAGCCAGCCGGGGACGCCGCGGCGGTCGACCGCCTCGAGCGCCTCGCTGATCCGGACGACCTTCTTCGAGCGATCCCGCAGCTCGATCTTGTCGCCCGCGCGGCACATGTAGCTCGGGATGTTGACCTTGCGGCCGTTCACCTTGAAGTGGCCGTGCCGGACGAGCTGCCGCCCCTCGTTGCGCGTGTCGGCGAAGCCGAGGCGGAACACGACGTTGTCGAGCCGGAGCTCGAGCGTCTGGAGCAGGTTCTCGCCGGTCTTGCCCTTGGCGGCGGCGGCGTTCTGGTAGGCGTGGCGGAACCCGGCCTCGAGGAGGCCGTACATCCGCTTCACCTTCTGCTTCTCACGGAGCTGGACGCCGTACTCCGAGAACTTCACGCGCCCCTGGCCGTGCTGGCCGGGAGGGTAAGGGCGGCGCTCGATGGCGCACTTGTCGGTGTAGCACCGGTCGCCCTTCAGGTACATCTTGAGGTTCTCCCGGCGGCAGAGCCGGCAGACGCTTTCGTTGTAGCGAGCCACGTTCGTTCTCCTGACTAGACGCGGCGGCGCTTCGGCGGCCGGCAGCCATTGTGCGGGATCGGGGTCACGTCCCGGATGAGCGTGATCTTGAGCCCGGCGGCCGAGAGCGCGCGGAGCGCCGACTCGCGGCCCGCGCCCGGCCCCTTCACGAGCACCGAGACGGTCTTGAGGCCGTGCTCCATCGCCTTGGCGGCGGCGTCACCGGCGGCGACCTGGGCGGCGAACGGGGTCGACTTGCGCGAGCCCTTGAAGCCGCGCGCGCCCGCGCTCGACCACGAGATCACGTTCCCGGAGGCGTCGCAGATCGTGATCATCGTGTTGTTGAAGGTCGAGGCGATGTGCACGATGCCCGCCGCGATGTTCTTCTTCACCCGCTTCTTCCCCTTCTTCGGGGTCACGGGCGAGGCGGTCACCGGCTCGATGCCGCCGAGGTTCGGCGCCGAGGGTGCGGCGGCGGCCTCCTCCGGCTTCTTCGTCTGCTGCTTCTCGTCAGCCACTCTGAGCTCTCCGGTCTTGAGGCGTTCGGTTACTTCGGCGCCGGGGCGGCGGCGGGCTTCCGCACGAGGCCCTTCTTCGGACCCTTCCGCGTGCGCGCGTTCGTGTGGGTGCGCTGACCGCGGACCGGCAGGCCCTTGCGGTGACGCAGGCCGCGGTAGGCGCCGAGATCCATGAGCCGCTTGATGTTGAGCGAGATCTCACGACGGAGGTCGCCCTCGACCTTCACGTTCTGCTCGATGGTCTCGCGGATGCGACGGACCTCGTCGTCCGTGAGGTCCTTCGTCCGCGTGGTGACGTCCACCTTGGCGCGGTCGCAGACGGCCTGCGCGGTCGTCTTGCCGATGCCGTAGATGTACTGGAGGGCGACCTCGATCCGCTTCTCGCGGGGGAGGTCGACGCCGGCGATGCGAGCCATTCGTCTCTCCGTTACTCGCCGGGCCCTAGCCCTGGCGCTGCTTGTGGCGGGGGTTGGCCGGGCAGATGATCCGCACGGTGCCCTTGCGCTTGATGACCTTGCACTTGTCGCAAACCTTCTTGACCGACGCGCGGACCTTCATGACCCGTTCCCTTCCGCTCGTGGTTTCGAACCACGAAGTCCTGCTCCAAAGACGAAAAACCCCGCCGCTACGGCCGGCGGGCCTGGCGGCTCGGTAGCGCTCCGTGGCGCGCCCGGCGTAGCCGCCCGTATTCTCCGGGCTTTCCCGGGAGGCCACCCGACTCGAGCGGCCTCAACGAAGCGGGCCCTATAACATAGCGAAACCGCGGCTGCAAGCGGCTCCGCGTGGGCCTGCCCGGGATCCGCCCCGGTACTTGCCCTATCTGCTCCCCCCGACCGGCCCGCCCCTCCCGAGGGTGAGCACCTCGGGCCCATCCTCCGTGATCGCCACCGTGTGCTCGAAGTGCGCCGAGAGGCTGCCGTCGGCGGTCACGGCGGTCCAGCCGTCCTCGAGCGTCTCCACCGCGCGCCCGCCCGCGTTCACCATCGGCTCGATGGCGAGGACCATCCCGGGCCGCAGCGCGGTCCCGGAGCCGCGGGTCCCGAAGTTCGGGACCTGGGGCGCCTCGTGGAGCCGCCGCCCGATGCCGTGGCCCACGAAGTCCCGGACGACCGAATAGCCCTGCGGCTCGACGCACGCCTGCACGGCGGCGCCGAGATCGCCGACGTGGGCGGCCGGCCCCGCCGCCGCGATGGCGCGCCGCAGCGACTCGCGCGTCGCCTCGAGCAGCCGCGTCGCCTCCGCGCTCACCCGGCCGACCGGCACCGTGCGCGCCGAGTCGCCGAACCAGCCGCCGAGCACGACCCCGAAGTCGAGGCCGACGATGTCGCCCTCCCGCAGGACGCGTCCCTCGGAGGGGATACCGTGGACCACCTCGTCGTTCACCGAGACGCAGAGCGACGCCGGGTAGCCGTGGTACCCGAGGAACGCCGGCTCGGCGCCGCGGTCGCGGGCACGCGTCCGGGCGAGCCGGTCGAGCTCGGCCGTCGTGACCCCCGGCGCCACCGCCGCCTCCAGCTCGTCGAGCACCGCGTGCACGACGAGGCACGCCTCGCGGATCCGCGCGATCTCGTCGCGCGTGCGCAGGTCGATGCGCTCGCGTGCGCGCCCGTCCATCATTCGCGTCGCCGCGGCCCTACTTCGGGAGGACCGCCCTCGTGGCGGCGAGGATGCCTTCCGGCGTGCCGATGCCGTCGACGTTCGCGAGCAGGCCGCGCTCGCGGTAGAAGCGCTTCAGCGGCTCGGTCTTGTTGCCGTACTCGGCCATCCGCTTCTTCACGTTCTCGGGCTTGTCGTCGTCGCGCTGGACGAGCCCCTCGCCGTCGCGGTCGCAGTAGCCCATGCGCCGCGGCGGATTGGCCGAGACGTGGTAGACGGCGCCGCACTTCGGGCAGCTTCGCCGGCCGCTGATGCGCTCGACGACCGCCTCCTCGGCGACGTCATACGAGACGACGCGCGTGAGGGAGCGGCCCATCGACTGGAGCAGCCCGTCGAGGTACTCCGCCTGCGCGATCGTGCGCGGGTAGCCGTCGAGGATGAACCCGTCGGCGACGTCGGGCCGGGACAGGCGGTCCTTCACGAGGGCGTTCGTGACGTCGTCCGTCACGAGGCCGCCTGCGTCCATGATCGCCTGGATCTGCTTGCCGAGCTCGGTCCCGCGCGCCTTGTGGTCGCGGAACATGTCGCCCGTCGAGATGTGCGGGACGTGGAACTCGGCGGAGAGCAGCTTCGCCTGGGTGCCCTTGCCGGCCCCCGGCGGTCCGAGCAGGATGAGGATCATCGCGACCTCCGAGACGCAGCGGGCCTCGCGCCTCGCGAGGCCCACCGTGCGTCAGGCGTTGACGGCCTGTCCTGTCGAGAGCCTGCGGCCACGGATCCGCGGGCCGCGGGGGCCGGTGAAGCCCTCGTAGTGCCGCGTGATGAGGTGTCCCTCGATCTGCTGCACCGTGTCGAGCGCGACGCCCACCACGATGAGCAGCGAGGTGCCGCCGAAGTAGAAGTTGATGTTGAACTCGTTGGTGAGGATCGTGGGCAGCACGCACACCGCGGCGAGGTAGATCGCGCCGCCGAACGTGATGCGCGACAGGACGTAGTCGATGTAGTCCGCCGTCTTCTTGCCCGGCCGGATGCCCGGGATGTAGCCGCCGTACTTCTTGAGGTTGTCGGCGACGTCCACCGGGTTGAACGTCACCGCGGTGTAGAAGTAGGCGAAGAAGATGATGAGGACGACGTAGAGCACGTTGTAGATCCAGCTGCCCGCCTGGATCGCGGTGGACACGCGGCTCAGCGCCGGGAACCAGCCCGCGAGCGTCGCCGGGAAGAGCAGCAGCGACGACGCGAAGATCGGCGGGATGACGCCCGAGGTGTTCACCTTCAGCGGCAGGTGCGTCGACTGGCCGCCGTAGAGCTTCCGGCCGACGACGCGCTTCGCGTACTGGACGGGGATGCGGCGCTGCCCGCGCTCGACGAAGACGATCGCCCCGATCACCACCACCATGATGGCGAGGAGGACGACGACTCCGAGCTCGCTGATCTGGGAGCCCGGCGCGCGGAAGGAGCGGTAGGTGTTCCACGCCGCGGCGGGGGCGCGCGCGACGATGCCGGCGAAGATGATGAGCGAGATGCCGTTGCCGACCCCGCGCTCGGTGATCTGCTCGCCCATCCACATGATGAACGAGGTGCCGGCGGCGAGCGAGATCATGGTCAGGAGCCGGAAGCCCCAGCCCGGATCGGCGACCACCGCGATGCCGGCGGGGTCGCGCAGCGTCTCGAGGTAGGTGGCGATCCCGTAGCCCTGGATGGCCGAGAGCACGACCGTGAGGTAGCGCGTGTACTGGGTGATCTTGCGCCGCCCGAGCTCGCCTTCCTTCTGCAGCTTCTCGAGGGCCGGGACGACCACGGTGAGGAGCTGCAAAATGATCGACGCCGACACGTACGGCATGATGCCGAGCGCGAAGATCGACAGCTGCTCGAAAGCGCCGCCGGAGAAGAAGTTCAGGAGCCCGAGCAGGTTGCCGGACGAGACGACGTTCTGCATCGCCTGCCGGTCCACGCCGGGAGTGGTGACGTAGATGCCGAGCCGGTAGACGGCGAGCATCCCGAGGCTGAAGAGGAGCCGCTTCCGGAGCTCCGCGATCTTGAAGATGTTCACAAGCCCGCTGACTGCCATGCGGTCCCCTTTCGCCCTGCGCCCGACGCGCGGCGCGCCGCGTGGCGCGGCCGCCGTCGTGCCATCCCCGCCCTACTTCTTCGCCTGAGCCTTCTTCGCGGCCTTGGCCTTCTCGTACATCGTGACGGGCGCGGGGATGACCTCCACCTTGCCGCCCGCCTTCTCCACCGCGGCGCGGGCGCCGGCGGTCACGCGGTGCACCTTGACGGTGACCGCGCTCTTGAGCTCGCCGCCGCCCAGGAGGACGACGCCGTCGCGGTTCCCGCGCACGAGCCCCGCGCTCTTCAGCGCGGCGGGATCGACGAGGCCGGTGAGGCCCTCGAGATCGCCGACCTTGACCTCCTCGAGGTCGCGGCGGAAGACGTTCTTGAAGCCGAACTTCGGGAGGCGACGCTGGAGCGGCATCTGGCCGCCCTCGAACCCCTCGAAGTGCATGTTGCCGGAGCGGGCCTTCTGGCCCTTGCCGCCGCGGCCCGCCGTCTTGCCGAGGCCGGATGCCTGGCCACGGCCGACGCGCGTGCGCTCGCGGTTCGCGCCCTTGGGCGCCTTGAGCTTGGAAAGCGACATGGAGCGTTCTCCTTTTATCACGGGGCGGACGGCTGTCTAACCCTGCCGGGCCGTCGCCTTCGCCTTCCTGGCCTTACGCCCCTCGGGCGCAGGCTGGTCTACCCGCTCCCACTCGACGAGGTAGGAGACCTTCGCGATCATCCCCATCGTCTGCGGCGTGTCGGGCAGGATCTTCGTGGAATCGCGCTTCTTGAGGCCGAGGCCCGCGACGATCGTCCGATGCGCGGCGGGACAGCCCGCGAGCCCGCGGACGAGCTTCACCTGGATGGCAGCCATGATGTCTCCTTACGCCCCGCCGAGCTCGGCGGCCTGCTTGCCGCGCGCGCGGGCGGCGTCGTCCGCGGAGCGCAGCCTCTTCAGGCCCGCCACGGTCGCCTTGAGGACGTTGTGCGGGTTGCGCGAGCCCTGGCACTTCGTCAGGACGTTGCGGATGCCGGCCGCCTCGAGGACCGCGCGAACGGTGCCGCCGGCGATGACGCCGGTGCCCTCGCCCGCGGGCTTGAGGAGCACCCAGCCCGCGCCGAAGTGACCGAGCACCTCGTGGGGGATCGTCGTCCCGACGAGCGGAACCCTGAAGAGGTTCTTCTTCGCCTGGTCGCCGCCCTTGCGGATCGCCTCCGGGACCTCGTTCGCCTTCCCGAGGCCCACGCCGACGTAGCCGTTGCCGTCGCCGACGACGACGAGCGCCGAGAAGCTGAACCGGCGGCCGCCCTTCACGACCTTCGCCACGCGGTTGATGTGGACGACCTTGTCCTGGAGGTCGAGCTCGTTCGCGTTGATGGGAGTAGCCATTCGAAACCTTTCCGTCACCTAGAACTTGAGCCCGGCCTCGCGCGCGGCCGCGGCCACCGCCTCGACGCGCCCGTGGTAGTCGAACCCGTTGCGGTCGAACACGACCGCCTCGATCCCCTTCGCCATGGCCGCCTTCGCGAGGGCCGCGCCCACGCGCTTCGCCGCAGCGGTCTTGTCGTCGTCCTTGATCTCGTCCTTGATCGCCTTCGCGTTCGTGGCAACGGAGACCAGGGTGGTGCCCGTCGTGTCGTCCACGAGCTGGGCGTACATGTGCTTGAGGCTCTTGTAGATGGTGAGCCGGGGGCGCGCGGCGGTGCCGGAGATCTTCCGGCGGATGCGAGCCCTGCGCTTCTCGCGCGACGTGACGTGCTGCGCCATGACGTTCCTCCTTGCGGCGGCGACGGTTCAGCCGCCGCATGAGCGGGGTGGATGCCGGCCTAGGCGGCGCCGGTCTTGCCTTCCTTGCGGCGGACGATCTCCTCCGCGTACTTGATGCCCTTGCCCTTGTACGGCTCGGGCGGGCGGAGCGCGCGGATCTTGGCCGCGGTGAGGCCGAGGAGGTGCTTGTCCACGCCCTTCACCGTGAGCTTCGTCTGCTTCGCGTCGACCTCGGCGGTCACGCCCTCCGGCAGCTTGAACACCACCGGGTGCGAGAAGCCGAGGGCGAAGTGGATATCCTTCCCCTTCACCTCGGCCTTGAAGCCGACGCCGCTGATCTCCAGGCCGCGCTCGTAGCCCTTCACGACGCCATCGAGCGCGTTCTTGACCAGCGTGCGGGTGAGGCCGTGCAGACCCTTCGACTCGGGGGAGTCGTCGGGGCGCGTGACCGTCACCTCGCCCTTGTCGACCGCGACCTTCACGCGCGGGTTCGTGGGGAAGGACATCTTGCCCTTGGGCCCCTCGATCTTCACGAGGTGGCCGTCCACGGAGACCTTCGCCTTCTCCGGGATTTTGACGGGCAGCTTGCCGATGCGAGACATCTCGGTCGCTCCCTTACCAGACGGTGCAGATCAGCTCGCCGCCGACCTTCTGCTTGCGAGCCTCGCGGTCCACCATCACGCCCTTCGACGTGGAGAGGATCGCGATGCCCATGCCGTTCAGCACGCGTGGAATCGAGTCGGTCGGCACGTAGCGCCGCAGCCCCGGCTTCGAGACCCGCTTGATGTCGCTGATCGCCGGCTCACGGTCGCCGCTGTACTTGAGGACGATGGTGATCGCGCCCTGGGGCCCGTCCTGGTGAAGGACGAAGTCCTTGATGAAGCCCTCCTCGCGGAGGACCTCGGCGATGCGGACCTTCAGCCGGGACGTGGGGACCAGGACCTTCTCGTGACGCGCGTTCGAGGCGTTGCGGATGCGCGTCAGCATGTCGCCAATGGGATCGGTGAAGCTCATTCGCGTCTCCCTTACCAGCTCGACTTGATGACGCCGGTGATCTCGCCCTGCAGCGCGCGCTGGCGGAAGCAGAGACGGCACATCTGGAACTTGCGCAGGAACGCGCGGGGCCGGCCGCACAGCGGGCAGCGGTTGTACTGCCGGACCGGGAACTTCAGCTTGCGCTTGGCCTGCGCCATCTTCGAAAGCTTCGCCATGGGATCTCCTTTTACTGACGGAACGGCATGCCGAGGTGGCGAAGGAGCGCTCGGCCCTCCTCGTCGTTCCGGGCGGTCGTGACGACCGTGATGTTCATCCCTTTGATCTTCTCGACCTTGTCGTAGTTGATCTCGGGGAAGATGATCTGCTCGCGCACGCCGAGCGTGTAGTTGCCCTTCCCGTCGAACGCCTTGGGCGAGACGCCCTTGAAGTCGCGCACGCGCGGGAGGGCGATCGACACCAGGCGGTCGAAGAACTCGTACATGCGATCGCCGCGGAGCGTGACCATCGCCCCGATCGACTGGCCCTGGCGCAGCTTGAAGTTCGCGATGGACTTGCGCGCCTTCGTCACGACCGGCTTCTGGCCGGTGATGGAGGACAGCTGCTCGACGGAGGCGTCGATGATCTTGCCGTTGTTGATCGCCTCACCGAGCCCCATGTTCACGACGATCTTCTCGAGCTTCGGGGCCTGCATCGGGTTCGTGAACCCGAACTCCTTCATCAGCTCGGAGCGGACCTCCTGCTCGTACCGCTCCTTCAGACGCGCTGCCATCGTGCTCTCCTTGCCTTCGGCCGGCCTCTTCCCGTGCCGGGCGATGCGTTTTCCTACGAACTCTCCGCGCCGTCCAAATCCCGACGGCGGAAACCCCGCCTACTTCGCGGCCTTCTTCTTGTCGGACCGGGCCTTCTCCTTGGCGCCGAGGTCGCGCGCGATCTTCTCGCGGCGGACGGGCTTGTCGCCCTGGAGCACCATCACGTTGGAGATGGCGACGGTGCCCTCCTTCTCGAGGATCCCGCCCTCCGGCGTGGCCTGGCTGCGCCCCTTCTTCAGGTGGCGCTTCACGGTCATGAGCTTCTCGATGCGGACGCGGCCCTTCTCGGGAAGGAGCTCGAGGACCTTGCCCTGCTTCCCCTTCTCCTTGCCGGCGATGATCTTGACCGTGTCGCCCTTGCGGATGCCCGGCATGGTTACAGCACCTCCGGCGCGAGGCTGATGATCTTCATGAACTTCCGGGCGCGGAGCTCGCGCGCCACCGGCCCGAAGATGCGCGTGCCGATGGGCTCGAGGTCCTTGTTGATGAGGACCGCCGAGTTCCCGTCGAAGCGGATGTAGCTGCCGTCCGGCCGCTTGACCTCGCGGCTCGTGCGCACGATGACGGCGCGGGCGACCTCGCCCTTCTTCACCTTGGCCTGGGGGATCGCCTCCTTGACCGAGACGACGATCACGTCGCCGATCGAGGCGTACTTGCGGCGGGTGCCCCCGAGCACCTTGATGCACTGGACCTTCTTCGCGCCGGAGTTGTCGGCGACGTCGAGCATCGTCTGCTGCTGGATCATGGCCTAGACCTCCGCCTTCTCGAGGGTCTCGGCGACGCGCCAGCGCTTGTCCTTGGACATCGGACGCGTCTCGACGATCCGGACCTTGTCGCCGATCTGGCAGTCGTTGTTCTCGTCGTGCGCCTTGTACTTCTCGGCGCGCTTCACGATCTTCCCGTACTTCGGGTCGGTCACCCGGCGCTCGACCTTGACGACCACGGTCTTCGCCATCTTGTTCGAGACGACCACGCCGATGCGGGACTTGCGGTTGCCGCGCTCCATGTCGATCACTCCTTCGCCTTCCCGGCCTGGGCCGCGGCGAGCTCCTTCTCGCGCGCGACCATGAGGATGCGCGCGATCTCGCGCTTGGTCTTGGCGAGGTCGGCGGTCGAGTCGAGCACGCCGGTCGAGTGCTTGTTCTTGAGATCGAAGAGCGTCTGCTTCAGCTCCGCCGCGCGGGCGAGGAGATCCTTCCGCTCCAGGTCGCGCAGCTCGTTGACGGTCGCCATCGCTCGTTCCCTCCTACAGCGTGGTGCCGCGCTTCACGACCTTGGTCGCGACGGGCAGCTTGTGGGCGGCGAGGTGGAACGCCTTCTTCGCAGACTCGTCGTCGACGCCGGAGAGCTCGTAGAGGACGCGGCCCGGCTTCACGACGGCCACGTAGTACTCCACGTTGCCCTTGCCGGTGCCCATTCGAGTCTCGGCGGGCTTCTTCGTGATGGGCTTGTCCGGAAAGACCCGGATCCAGAGCTTGCCGCCCCGCTTCACGTAGCGGGTGATCGCCACGCGCGCGGCCTCGATCTGGCGTGAGGTGAGCCAGCCGCACTCGGTGGCCTGCAGGCCGTACTCGCCCTGGTTCAGATCCGAGCCGCGGTAGGCCTTCCCCCGCATGCGGCCCTTCATCATCTTGCGGTACTTCGTTCGCGCCGGCTGAAGCATGTGCGTCTCCTAGAGGTGTCCTGGGCGCGGCTCAGGGCCGGGCGCCGCCGCTGCTCCGCGGCTGGCGCACAGGGGTGGTCTGCGGCAGCACCTCGCCGCGCATGATCCAGACCTTGCAGCCGATCTTGCCGTAGGTGGTCTTCGCCTCGGCGAAGCCGTAGTCGATGTCCGCGCGGAGCGTGTGGAGCGGGACGCGGCCCTCGCGGTACCACTCGTACCGCGCCATCTCGGAGCCGCCGAGGCGGCCGGAGCAAGCCACGCGGATGCCCTTCGCGCCGAACTTGAGGGCGGTCTGGACCGCCTTCTTCATGGCGCGGCGGAACGCGATGCGCCGCTCGAGCTGGGTCGCGATGTTCTCCGCGACGAGCTGGGCGTCCGTCTCGGCCTTACGGACCTCGACGACGTTCAGGTAGACCTCGTTCTCGGTCTTGCCCTGCAGCTCCTTCTTGATCGTCTCGATCCCCGCCCCCCGCTTGCCGATCACGATGCCCGGCCGCGCGGTGTGGACGTTGATCTTCACCTTGTTCGCGGCGCGCTCGATCTCGATGCGGGAGATGCCGGCCTGGCCGAGCTTCTCCTTCACGTACTCGCGGAGGTGGATGTCCTCGTGGAGCCACTTCGCGTAGTTCTTCTCTTCGTACCACTTCGAATCCCAGGACCGGATGACGCCGAGCCGGAACCCGATCGGATGGACTTTCTGTCCCATGTGCTCTCCTCGATTCCCTTGGGTTCCAGGCTACTGCGCGGTTCCGAGCTCGACGTAGACGTGGCTCGTCTTCTTCTCGATGCGGAAGGCGCGGCCCATCGCGCGCGGCATGAAGCGCCGCATCTTCGGGCCCTGGTCCACCGTCAGCGTCTTCACGACGAGCGCGTCGACGTCGACGCGGCCGCCGTTCTGCTCCGCGTTCGCGACCGCCGAGCGGATGAGCTTCGAGAGGTGCTTCGCGGCCGCCTGGGGCGTGAACTTGAGCACCGCGAGCGCGTCGCCGACGGGCATGCCCCGCACCTCGTTCGCGACGAGCCGCACCTTGCGCGGCGCGACGCGGAGGAAGCTGAGGGATGCGTGCGGCCCCGGCGCCGGCTTCGCGGGCCGGTTCGGCTTGGAACGGCGCGCGGGCACCGGCTGGCGAACGCGCTTGGCGCCCTTCTTCGTGGTCTGGGTCTCGGCCATGTCCGTTCCCTCGCTACTTCCTGGCCGGCGCCGGCGCCGCCGCGGCCTTCTTCTCGGCCGAGTGGCCGTGGAAGGTGCGCGTCGGGGCGAACTCGCCGAGCTTGTGGCCGACCATGTTCTCGGTCACGAACACCGGGACGAACTTCCGCCCGTTGTGGACCGCGAACGTGTGGCCGACGAAGTCCGGCAGGATCGTGCTCCGCCGCGACCAGGTCTTGATGACCGACTTCTTGTTGCCCTTGTTCGCGTCCTCGACCTTCTTCGTGAGGTGCTTGTCCGCGAACGGGCCCTTCTTGATCGAACGCGCCATGAGTCGCTGTCCCTTCTCGCTCGCTACTGGGGCGTGTTGCGCGGCCCGGGCTTGCGGCGCGAGACGATGAACTTGTCAGTGCGGCGGTTATTGCGAGTCTTCTGGCCCTTGGTCTTCTGGCCCCACGGCGAGACCGGGTGCGGGTTGCCCTGGCCGGACTTGCCCTCGCCGCCGCCGTGCGGGTGATCGACCGGGTTCATCGCGAGACCGCGCACGGTCGGGCGCTTACCCAGCCAGCGGCTCTTGCCCGCCTTGCCGAGCCTGACGCTCGAGCTCTCGACGTTCGAGAGCTGGCCGATGGTCGCGCGGCACTCCTGGAGGACCTTGCGGACCTCGCCGGAGGGCATGCGGATCTGGGCGTACAGCCCCTCCTTCGCCATCAGCTGGCCGAAGGAGCCCGCGGAGCGGATCATCTTACCGCCGGAGCCGGGCTGCGACTCGACGTTGTGGAGCACCGTGCCGAGCGGGATCGCCTTGACCGGAAGCGCGTTGCCCGGGCGGATGTCGACCGTCTCGCCGGAGACGAGCGTGTCCCCGACGTTCACGCCCACCGGCGCGAGGATGTAGCGCTTCTCGCCGTCGGCGTAGTGCAGGAGCGCGATGCGCGCCGTGCGGTTCGGGTCGTACTCGACCGCCGCGACCTTGGCCGGCACGCCGTCCTTGTCACGCCGCCAGTCGATCACGCGATAGCGCCGCTTGTGGCCGCCGCCGATGTGGCGGGTCGTGATGTGGCCGTGCGCGTTGCGGCCGCCCGACTTGCGGACGGGCTGCGTGAGCTTCTTCTCCGGCTTGGACTTCGTGATCTCCGCGAAGTCCGACACCGTCATGAGCCGCCGGGCGGGGCTCGTCGGCTTGTACTGTTTGAGGGCCATGTTGGTCTCCGTCCCCTCGCCTCTACGTCCCCTCGAAGAGGGCGATCGTCTCGCCTTCCTTGAGGGTCACGAAGGCCTTCTTCCAGTTGGGGCGGCGGCCGACGTTCCGGCCGACGCGCTTGTTCTTCCCGCGCGCGATGGCGGTCCGCACGTCGAGGACGTGCACGTTGAAGAGCTTCTCCACCGCCTGCTTCACCTGGATCTTGGTGGCGTCCCGGTGCACCTCGAAGGCGTACTGGCGGTACGCCTCGCGGGCCTGCTCCGCCTTCTCGGTGATGAGCGGACGCTTCACCACGTCCTGCATGGCGAGGTTCATGAGAGGCTGGCCTCCAGCTTCTTCGCGGTCTCGGCCGTCAGCACGAGCGCGTCGTGCTTCAGGATGTCGTAGACGTTGAGCCCCTCGGCGGCGAGGAAGTCCGAGCCGTCGAGGTTGCGCACGCTCCTCGCGAGCGAGGCGTTCGCGGCCGCGTCGACGACGAGCGCCTTCTTCGCGCCGAGCTTCGCGAGCACCTTCGCCGCGGCGGAGGTCTTCGGCTCCGCCGGCTTCCA
Source organism: Anaeromyxobacter soli (assembly GCF_022808855.1). Taxonomy (GTDB): domain Bacteria; phylum Myxococcota; class Myxococcia; order Myxococcales; family Anaeromyxobacteraceae; genus Anaeromyxobacter; species Anaeromyxobacter soli. The sequence continues at coordinate 1,279 of NZ_JAKZLF010000056.1, read as the reverse complement.
CTCCTGCACGATGACGAGCTTCTGCTCCTGGCTGCGGAGCGCGAGCGCGGCGCGCAGGGCCGCCTTCCGGACCTTCTTCGGCACGTCGTAGGAGTAGTCGCGCGGCTTCGGCCCCATCGCCTTGCCGCCGCCCACCCACTGCGACGCCCGGGTCGAGCCCTGGCGGGCGCGGCCGGTGTGCTTCTGCTTCCAGGGCTTCTTGCCGCCGCCGGACACGAGGGACCGGTTCTTCACGGCGTGGGTGCCCGAGCGATCGGAGGCGAGCTTCGCCTTCACCACCTCGTAGAAGAGGTGCTCGTTCACCTCGCCCGCGAAGACGGCGTCGGCGAGCTCGATCTCGCCCACCTTCTTCTTGTCGAGGTCGTAGACGTCGAACTTGGCCATAGGGTCCTCGACTACTTGATCTCCACGTCCACGCCGGCCGACAGGTCGAGCTTCATGAGCGCGTCGAGCGTCTGAGGCGTCGGCTCGAGGATGTCGAGCAGCCGCTTGTGCGTGCGGATCTCGAACTGCTCGCGCGACTTCTTGTCGACGTGCGGGCTGCGGAGAACGGTGAACTTGTTGATCCGGGTGGGGAGCGGGATCGGTCCCGCCACCTTCGCGCCCGTGCGCTTCGCGGTCTCGACGATCTCCCCGGCCGACTGGTCGAGCAGCTTGTAGTCGTAGGCCTTGAGCCGGATCCGAATCTTCTGAGTCGCCATCGGAAAGCCTTCTCTCCATCACTCGGCGCGGCGCGGAGCGCCGGCCCGCAACGTCTGCGGACCGGAGGCCCCGCCGTTCGCCGGTGGTGCTACCTACTGGATGACCTCGGCCACGACGCCCGCGCCGACAGTGCGGCCGCCCTCGCGAATCGCGAAGCGCAGCTCCTTCTCCATCGCGATCGGGGTGATGAGCTCCACCTCCATCGCGATGTTGTCGCCGGGCATCACCATCTCGACGCCCGCCGGGAGCTGCACCGAACCCGTGACGTCCGTCGTGCGGAAGTAGAACTGCGGGCGGTAGCCGTTGAAGAACGGCGTGTGGCGCCCACCCTCCTCCTTCGTCAGGACGTACACCTCGGCCTTGAACTTGGTGTGCGGCGTGATCGAGCCCGGCTTCGCCAGCACCTGACCGCGCTCCACCTCCTCGCGCTTCAGGCCGCGGAGCAGCGCGCCGATGTTGTCGCCCGCCTGCCCCTCGTCGAGCAGCTTGCGGAACATCTCCACGCCCGTCACCACCGTCTTGACCGTCGGCTTCAGGCCGACGACCTCGATCTCCTCGCCCACCTTGACGATCCCGC
>NZ_JAKZLF010000055.1 GCF_022808855.1 Anaeromyxobacter soli | reverse complement strand
GCTTCGCTCGCCCGTTCGCGAGCTCTCACCGGCATCTCACCCGGCGGCCGAGCGCTCACCGCGCCGCCCGCAGATCGACGCCGGTCTCGTCCGACCCTGCGCCCCGGCCGGCGTCCGCGCCGGGGCGCTCCGCGCTCCGCTCGCGCCAGCGCAAGACGGCGGGGAGCGCGACGAGCGCGGCCGCGAGGCAGGCGAGCTCCCCCAGCACCGCGAGCAGGCCGAACGAGAACAGCGCCTGGTTGCGCGCGACGAGGAGCGAGGCGTAGCCGATGATCGTGGTGAGCGAGCAGAGCGCCACCGCCCCGCCGGTCGTCCGCAGGATGTCGGAGATCGAGCGCGCGTTGTCGACGCGCCGCCGCTGGAAGATGTTCGTGGCGTAGTCGACGCCGATGCCGAAGGTGATCGGGAGCGCGATGAAGTTCAGCATGTTGAGGCGCAGGTGGAGCACGCCGGCGAGCCCGCCGAACCACAGCACGCCCACGGCGAGCGAGGCGAGCACCCAGCCGGCGTCGGCGAGGGAGCGCACCGAACGCTTGCCGAGGCCGAACGCCACGAGCACGAGCAGCACGACGCCCGCGAGCGAGAGGACCGTCGCGCGCGGGCCGTCCGCCTGGATGGCGTAGAGCACGTCCGCGAAGACGAGCAGCGAGCTCGCCACCGGCGCGTCGGCGGGCAGGCCGAGGCCGCGCAGCTCCTGGGTGAAGCGGAGCACGTCGCGCCCGTTCCAGACGTCGATCTTTCCGGACGGGTAGACGAGCACGGGCGTACCCACGCGCCCGTCCAGCTCGGTGAGCTGGCGCCGCAGCACGTCGGGCAGGTCCATCACGCCGAAGGGCCGGAGGTCCGCGGGCGGGAGCACCGCCTCGACCGCCATCCGCCTGTCCGGCGGGAGGAACGACAGGTTCTCGCGCGTCGCGAGCGCGCGGATCTCGCGCACGACCGGGAGCTTCTCCTCCTGGTCAGGGGGGACGAAGGCCTCGATCGAGATCACCGAGCCGATGGTGGTCGCCGGGGTCGCGCGGCGGTGGTCCTCGATGCGGCGCGCGAGCTCGCGCGCCTGGGCCTCGTCCCTCGCGAGGAGGGCGGTGGGGGTGAGGTGCTCGCCGAACAGGTCGTCGACGCGCGCGTCCCACCAGCCCGGGCCGCCCCGCTCCATCGCCGAGGCGTCGCGCAGGTTGCGGAAGTCGTACTCGAGCGCGTCCTTCGCGAAGTGCGCGATGGCGAGGACCGAGACCGCCGAGAGCACGACCGCCACGAGCGCGGTGACGCGCGGCGCGCGCTCGACGAGGTGCGAGAGCGCGAGCGTGAAGATCGGGCGTGACGGCCGCTGGCCCTCGCGCGTGATGGGCGAGCGCCGCTCCCAGGCGAGGACGAGCGGCGGCGTCATGACGTAGGAGAACAGCCAGGAGAGCGCCATCCCCACGCCGCCGATGAGCCCGAACTGGTTGAAGCCGCGGAAGTCGGTGGAGAGCAGCGAGGCGTAGGAGACGCCGGCCGCGAGCGCGGCCGTGAGCGTCGCGAGCCAGGTCGCCCCCACCGCGGTCTGCATGGCCGGGATCGGCCCGGCCCCGTGCCGCCGCTCCTCGAGGTAGCGCGCGAAGAGGATGAGGCCCACGTTGATGCCGTTCCCGACCACGATGGAGCCGAGGAACGCGGTGTTCGAGTTGAGGTGCCCCACCGCGAGCTCGGCGACGCCGAACGTCGCGAGCACGCCGGCGAGGAGCGGGATCCCGACCGCCGGCACGGCCTTCCAGGTGCGGTTGTAGATCGCCACCGCCGCCGCGACGGCGAGGATGACGAGCAGCGTCGCCCACACGAGGTCCTCGGCGAGCGCGTCGTGCTCCATCACGGTCGAGGTCACGTACCCGCCGTAGTTCACCTCGAGCGCGGGCGCGTACTTCTTCGGATCGAGCTCCTTCACCGTCCTGCGGACGAGCTCGTTCAGCGCCGCGACCTTGCCGTAGTCTCCGGGAGTCGAGCCGAGCCGGACGATCATGGCGAGGATCGTCATCTTCTCGCCGGGCCTTCCGGGGACCGGCACTTGACCCATCGTGTACCCTTCGCGGAAGCGGCCGAGCAGCTCCTTGCGGTCGCCGCCGAGCTTCGCGATGAGCCCCTCCACGTCCGGCGCCGCGCCCTCCGCCTTGCCCTCCCGGCTCGCCTGCTCCCAGGCGACGCGCCCCGCGAGCACGTCGCGCAGCTGCTCGAGCTCCGCCTTCGGCGGGAAGAGCAGCAGGCGCGGCCGGTAGAAGTCGGCGATCTCGTCCACCCGGTACTCCACCCAGCGGACGAGCTCCTTCGGCGCGGCGTCGAGCTTCTCGGCGAGATCGTCGGCGAAGAGCTGGAGCGTCACCGCGTCGGCGCCCGAGAGGATCACCGTCTGCTCGGCGAACCCGCCCACGCGCGCGGTGACGTTCTCCAGATCGACCGCGCTCTTGCTCGTGGCGGGGAGCAGCTCCGACAGGTCCGGGCGCAGGTCGCTGTAGAGCCGCACCGCGCCGACGCCCCCCGCCAGCGCCAGCACGGCGCAGACGGTGAGGAGGAGGGTGCGGTGGCGGTCTGCGAAGCAGACCCAGCGCTCGAACGGTCGCATGGTCGGGTACGTATCCTTCTCCCGGGCGTCCGGTGGGCACACGCGCCAGGGGCAGGTGTTCTACCGCATTTCACCCCGGTTTGATTCCAGCAGACCCCCGCTGTTCCCGGGGTCGCCCGGTCACCCGGAGAGGATGCGCGCGGCCTCTTTCGCGTCGAGCCGCGCCAGCCGGGCGCCCCCCTCCTCGCCGAGCACGACGTACGAGAGCGCGTCCGGGGTGAGCCCGCCGGCGTTCGCGTAGGCGTCGCCGGGCCGGAGGTGGGGGACGTGCACGTGGCCGAACACGCCGAGCGCGCACCCCTCGCGCGCGACGAGCGCGAGGCAGCGGCGCCGGAACATCGCGAGCATCCGCTCCTCGGCCACCACCCGCGCGAGGGCCTCCACGGTGCGCGCGGCGCCGCGGACGAGCGTCAGCCGCCCGAAGCGGCGGGAGATGCCGTCGCCGAGCCGCCCGATGGGCGAGCGGCTGATCGGGTCCGCGGCGTGGCCGTGCGCGACGAGCACGCGCCCGATCGCCGGCGCGTCGAGCACGAGCTGCTCGGGACCGGCGGCGGGGTCGTGGTTCCCCGCCGTGCGCTCGAGCCTCCCCTCGGCCGACAGCGCGGCGATCGCGCGGACCACCTCGGGGTGCGCCGCCTCGGCCCTCCCCTCGCCGGAGAAGAGGACGTCGAAGACGTCGCCGTTGAGGACGACCCGGACGCCCGCCTCCCGCGCCCGGGCGAGGAACGCGCGCGCGAGCCCTCGCGACGCGACCGGGGTCTGCGGCGCGAGGTGCCAGTCGCTCGCGATCCAGATCGTCACCGCCCGCTCGCTCCTCGCCGCGCGAGGAGCGCGTCGTAGAGCGCCTGCGTTCGCTCGCGCGCGAGCGCGTGGAGGGGCTCGACGAGCGCACGCTCCCGCCCGCGCCCCGGCGCGTGAGGCACCGGGATCGGCTCACCGAGCGCGGCCTGGAGCCGGGCGGGCAGCGGCAGCGGCGACCAGAACGAGAGCCGCTTCACGCGGAAGCCGGGGTACGCCTCCGCGCCGCCTACCACCGCGAGCGGCACGATCGGCACGCCGGCCTCGAGGGCGAGTCGGACGAAGCCGTGGCGGCCGTCCCAGCGGAGCCGGTAGAAGTCGCGCGCCGGTCGCGCCTCGCGCATCCCGCCGGGCGTCACGAGCAGCTGCTCGCCGCGGCGCAGCACGGCGAGGCAGCTCTCCTCGCTCGGGTCGATGAGGCCGAAGTGGCGCTTCAGCACGGGCAGGCCCGGCAGCGCCTTCTCGATGCGCGACTCGGCCGCCACGATGCGGAGCGGCGTGCGCGGGCCGCCGCGCTCGTGCCAGCGCTTCCAGGCGATGTGGTAGCCGGCCAGCACGAGGTCGAGCACGAGGTAGCCCGCGCCGTGCAGGGCCACGTAGATGCACGGCCCCTCCGGCGGCGGCGGCCCCTCGAGCGTCATCCGGTGGTACCTGGAGAGCGCCCGCGCCCAGGGGAGGTAGGCGCCCCGGTAGTACCAGCGCTCGGCGTCGATGGGGGGCGGCGGCGCGGCGGGATACGTCACGTGAGGCTCCAGGGGCTGCGGCGCGCGGCCGACGCGCGGCCGACGAGCGCCTCGGTCGCCGCGGCGACCGCGTCGGCGAAGGCGCCGACCAGGGTGGCCTCGGCGCTCGCGGGCGGGGCGAGCGGCGCGCCGAACCAGTAGTCGAGCGGCACCGGCAGCGGCAGGGGCGGGAGCCACGCGCTATGCCCGCGGCCGAGGGGGAGGCGCAGCGGGTGCTGCTGGTCCGCGCCCGCCATGGCGACCGGCACGACCGGCACGCCCGCCCGCGCCGCGATGCGCGCGTAGCCGCGCCGCCCCTTCCAGTCGAGGGCGTCGGCCGGCCCGTACAGCTCGCGCGCCCCGCCGGGGAAGACGAGCACCGACTCGCCGCCCGCGAGCGCCGCGAGCGCGGCCTCCTCCGTCGCCTCGATGGTGCCGACGTGCCGGCGCACCCAGCCGAGCGCCGGCAGCCGATGCAGCGAGGTGCCGCGCTTCTCCATCGGCCGGAACGGCACGCGCCCCGTGTCCCAGAACGACACGAGGCCGAGCAGCATCGTCTCGAGGTAGAGCCAGGTGCGGGGGTGCTTCGCGACGTAGATCACCGGCCGGTCCGCGGGGACCGCCTCGAGGCCGTGCACGCGCGGGCGGTAGTAGAGGCGGAGCGCGCGCGCGAGCGGCACGAGCACCGCCGTCTGCCGCCAGGTCCGGGGAAAGCGAGATGTTCTGACGGGGGCTGCGCCCCCGCCCCGCCGAGCAGAGCTCGTCGGGGGCCCACCCCGGCTCGCCGGGTCCCGTGCGCCACCGCGGGCGGCTTCGCCGCTGTCGCGGTGGCGCCCCGGCGGGCTCGCTTCGCTCGTTGACTGTTTCCGACTCATGCTCGGTCGTTACACCGGCCGCACCGCCGCGCGCGGCCGGGCCTCCTCGAGGGCGGTGCTCGCCGCGCCCGGGAGCGCGGCCCGCGCGACCGCCTGCGCGTAGACGTGCAGCACCCGGGCGGCGACGCGGCTCCAGCAGAGCGCGTTCGCGCGCGCCCGACCGCGCAGGGCGAGCTTCGCGCGCAGGTCGCGATCCACCGCGGCGCGCCAGAGCGCCACCGCGAGCGCGCCGGGATCCCCGGGCGGCGTGAGCAGCGCGGCGCCGCGCGCCGCCTCCGCGTAGCCGGGCAGGTCGCTCGCGACCACCGGGCAGCCCGCGGCCATCGCCTCGACGAGCACCATCCCGAAGCTCTCGCCCCCGAGCGACGGCGCGCAGAACACGTCCGCCCGCGCGTAGGCCTCGGCGAGCGCGGCGTCCTCGAGGCGCCCGCGGAACCTCACGCCGAGGTGGGCGGCGCGCGCGCGGAACCGCTCCGTCGCGCCGGCGCCGACGACGTCCACCTCGACGCCGCGCCCCTGCGCGCGGAGCAGCGCCACCGCGTCGAGGAGGACGGAGAAGCCCTTCCGCGGCTCGGCGAAGCGCCCCACGAACAGCACGCGGACCGCCCCGCCCGCGGGCTCGTCCGCCGGACGCGGGGGCCGGGCCGCCGAGGCGGCGGCGAAGCGCGAGAGGTCCACGCCGTTCGGGATCACCGCGGTGCGGCCGCGGTAGATGGTGCGCGAGAACGCCTTGGCCGCCCGGGACACGGCGATCCCCGCGTCGATGCGCGAGAGGCCCGCCGAGGCGACGGCGCGGAGCGCACGCTGCAGCGGCAGCTCACGCTCGGCGTTGGCGTGGAACGTCGCCACCACGGGGACGCGCGCCAGGCGAAGGGCGTGCCGTCCGGGCCCGGGGACGATGGGCTCGTGCACGTGGAGGAGCTCGAAGCGGCCGGCCTCCAGGTACGCGCGGGTCGCGCTCGCCGACTGGAGCAGGCCGATCCGGGCCACCGAGCCGTTCGCCGGCACCGGGACCACGCCCGGCACGCCGTCGCAGCCGTCCGGCACCGCCCCGCTCGCGGGACCGAGGACGCGCACCTCGTGCCCCTCGCCGCCGATGGCGCGGGCGAGCGCCTGCGCGTGCCGGTTCACGCCGCCTTCGTGCGAGAGGTCGTACGGCGTGACGATGCAGATGCGCACGGGGGGACACCCGGAGCTATTGCGCGCAGCGGCCGCCGCGCCGAGGTGGCCCCGCCGCCCGCGAAGGCGGGCGGGGCCCACTCTAGCAGGAGGGGCGGCCGCGCGCGGCTACCCGACCTTGCTCTGCGACGCCGCCGCGACGGCCTGCGCGTAGCGGCGGAGCTGGGCGTGCAGGTTCGTCTGCTGCTGGAAGAGGTCGTGCACCTGCGAGTGGCCGGGGGCCACGACGGGGCTCTTGAAGAAGAACGAGAGCCACTCCTGCGCACCCTTCTCGCCCGCGCGCTGACCGAGGTCGGCGAGGAGCGCGAGGTCGAGGACGATGGGCGCCGCGAGGATCGAGTCGCGGCACTGGAAGTTCACCTTGATCTGCATGGGGTAGCCGAGCCACCCCACGATGTCGATCGCGTCCCAGCCTTCCTTGTTGTCGCCGCGCGGCGGGTAGTAGTGGATCGTGACCTTGTGATCCATGTCCCCGTAGAGCTCGGGGTGGCGGCGCGGGTCGAGGATCTGGTCGAGCACGCCGAGCTTCGAGACCTCCTTCGTCTTGAAGCTCGCGGCGTCGTCGAGCACCTCGCCGTCGCGGTTGCCGAGGATGTTCGTGGAGAACCACCCGTCGAGGCCGAGGAGCCGCGCCCGGAGCATCGGCGCGATCGTCGTCTTCATCAGGGTCTGGCCGGTCTTGAAGTCCTTGCCGCCCGTGACGACGCCCTCGCGCTCGGCGAGCTCCTGGAGCGCGGGGGTGTCCTGCGAGAGGTTCGGCGCGCCGTTCATGAACGGGATGCCGCACTTGAGCGCGGCGTACGCGTAGATCATCGACGGCGCGATGGTCGGATCGCTCTTGTCGAGCGCCGCCTCGAACGCCTTCAAGGACAGGTGGGCGGCGCCGACCTGCGCGTAGACCTCGGTGGAGCCGGTCCACACCATCACGCCGCGCGCGCAGCCGTTCTTCTGCATGAAGCCGCGGATGTCGGCCTGGAGCTCCTCCGCCTTCTGGCGCAGCGAGCCCTTCTTCACGTTCGGCCCGTCGAGCCGGCGGACCCACTCCTTGTCGAACACCGCCGGCATGGGCTTCACCGCCTCGAGCTCGGCGCGGATCGGGTCGAGGTGCTCGTGGCCGAGCACCTTCGCGCGGCTCGCCGCGGCGTACGCGTCGTCGGGGATGGGATCCCAGCCGCCGAACACGAGGTCGTCGAGGCTCGCGAGCGGGAGCACGTCGGAGACGCGCGGACCGACCTCGCCCCGCTCGTCGATCAGGTGGCCGAGCTGCGTCAGCGAGCCGATCGGGGAAGCGAGCTTCCGCCGCACGGCGATCGCGCCGGCGACAGCGGTCGTCGCCACGGCACCCATGCCGGGCAGAAGGACGGCGAGCTTCTCGCCTTTCCGCACGGGCCTAACCCCCAAACCGGTCTTCATGTGTGGTTCCTCGTAGGCTGACCGCCTGCTCCTGCACCAGGAAGGGGCACGGCCGACGGTTGAGCGCGGTTTCTATCGCATGGTGCGCCGCGGCGGAAGGGGCCGAGTGGTCGTGCACCCGCTCCCCGGCATGTCGGGGTCGCGCCTGCTCGGCCGCGTTCGGGGGAGCCGATGCGAGTGGGATGGGTTCGGCGTGCGAGGAGCGTGCGCGAACGCGCACCGCGAACGCGCCGCGCGGCGAGGAGCCGGCGCCGCTACCCGCCCGCCGCCGGCGCGCGCGGCACGATCCGTACCGAGGGTGCCTTCACACGCGCGACGACCGCGCGGCCGGGGACGAGCGCGAGCGCGTCGGCGGAGCGGCGCGTGACGAGCGCGACGAGGCGCGCTCCGCAGTCCACCGCGACGCGCACGAGGGGGCCCTCCTCGAGGCGCGCGACGACCACCCCGGGCAACCGGTTCTGCGCGGACGAGCCGTGCGGCGCCGCGTCCTCGAGCACCACGTCCTCCGCGCGCACGCAGGCGTAGGCCTCGCCCTCGAGCCCGCCGGGATCGACGCCGACGAGCACCACCGCGCCGGCGAGCACGGTCGCGAGCCCGCCCTCGCGCGCGGCGATGCGCCCCGGGAGCACGTTCTCCGTGCCGACGATGCGCGCGACCTCCACGTCGGCGGGCGCGCTGAACACCTCGTGCACCGGCCCGACCTGGCGCACGCCGCCCTGCGCCAGCACCACCATGCGGTCGCCGAGCGCGAGCGCCTCGGTGCGATCGTGCGTGACCACGATGGCGGGTACGCCAGAGGACTCGAGGAGCGCGCGCAGCTCGCCGCGCAGCCGCTCGCGGGTGGGCGCGTCCAGGGCGGAGAGCGGCTCGTCGAGGAGCAGGAGCCGCGGCCGCGGCGCGAGGGCGCGCGCGAGCGCGGCGCGCTGGCGCTGCCCGCCGGAGAGCGCGGCGGGCCGGCGGTCGAGCAGCTCCGCGATCCCCATCCGCTGCGCGACCTCCCGCACCCGCGCGGCGCGCTCGGCGCGCGGCGTCGCCGAGAGCCCGAAGGCGACGTTCCCCGCCACGGTGAGGTGCGGGAACAGCGCGTGGTCCTGGAAGAGGAGCCCGACGCCGCGGCGCTGCGGCGGCACGAAGGCGCCGGTCGCCGCGTCCGCCCAGGTCTCGCCCGCCATGCGGATCTCGCCCGCGTCCGGCCGATCGAGGCCGGCGAGGAGGCGGAGGACGGTCGTCTTGCCCGAGCCGGAGGGGCCGAAGAGCACGGTGACGAGCCCGCCTTGGAGCGGGAGCTCCACCCGGGCGCGGACGACCGGGCCGGCCGCGAAGCGGCGCTCGACGTCGAGGCTCAGCGTGCGTCCCATCGCGGGAACCTCCGCTGCTGGAGCGCGTGGACGGCGACGAGGACCAGGAACGAGGCGGCGAGGAGGAAGGCCGCGGTGCGGTTCGCGGCGGCGTAGTCGAGCGCCTCGACCTGCTCGAAGAGCGCGATGGAGAGCGTGCGCGTCTCGCCCGGCACGTTCCCGCCCACCATCAGCACGACGCCGAACTCGCCGAGGGTGTGCGCGAAGGCGAGCACGGCGCCGGCGAGCACGCCGTGCCAGGCGAGCGGGAGCGTCACGCGGAAGAAGGTGGCGAGCGGAGAGGCTCCCAGCGTGTGCGCGGCCTCGACGAGGCGCCGGTCCACGCCCGAGAGCGCGGCGGCGAACGGCTGCACGGCGAAGGGCAGGCTGTAGAGGACCGAGGCGACGAGCAGCCCCGCGAACGAGAACGGGAAGGGGTGGCCGAGGAGCGCCTCGAAGCCGCGCCCGGCGGCGGTCCGCGGCGCGAGCCCGACGAGCAGGTAGAAGCCGAGCACCGTCGGCGGCAGCACGATCGGCAGCGCCACCACCGCCTCGACCGCGAAGCGCAGGCGCGAGCGCGTGGTCGCGAGCCAGTGCGCGAGCGGGAGCCCGAGCAGGACCAGCGCGAGCGTGGTGAGCGTCGCGAGCCAGAGCGAGAGCCTGAGGGCCTGGAGATCCATGCCTCAGGGGAGCGCGTAGCCGTGGCGGGCGAGGATGCGCCGGCCCTCGGCGCCCCGCACGAAGGCGAGGAGGTCGCGGGCGAGCGCGGGGGCGTGCGCGGCTCCGAGCACGACGGCGGACTGCTCGATGGGCGCGGAGAGCGCGTCCGGCACCGGGACGCTCCGGCCGGCGGCGGCGAGCTCCGGAGCGCTCGCGAGCGAGCGCGGCAGGAGCGCCGCGTCCGCGGCGCCCGTCAGGGCGAACTGGGCGGCCTGCGCGACGCTCGTCCCCAGCACGAGCTTCGGCCTCACGGCGTCGAGCACGCCCGCGGCCCGGAGCGCCGCCTCCGCCGCCCGCCCGTAGGGCGCGAGGGCCGGGTTCGCGAGCGCCACCTTGCGGACGGCGGGATCCGCGAGCGCGGCGAGGCCGCGCCGCTCGAGGTCGAGGCGCGAGCGTGCGGGGACCCACACCGCGAGCCGGCCGATGGCGTAGACGACCTCCCCCTGCGCGAGCCCCGCCTCGACGAGCTTCTGCGGGTACTCGCGGTCTGCGGAGAAGAACAGGTCGAGCGGGGCGCCGCTCCGGATCTGGGCGAAGAACGCGCCCGAGGCGCCGTAGGTCACCCTCACCGTCGCCTCCGGCCGGCTCGCCTGGAACGCCTGCACGAGCTCGTCGAGCGCCGGCTTCAGGTTCGCGGCGGCCGCGACGGCGAGCGGCTGGCGCTCTGCGACGGCCCGGGCGGGACCAGCCAGCACCGCCAGGAGGAGCATCAGGTAACGCATTCGGAGAACATGGTAGCATGTTGTTCCTCGTGGCGAACTCGCTCCTCACCACCGAAGAGGTCGCGCAGCTCCTCCGCGTCCACCCGAAGCAGGTCTACAGGCTCCTCAAGCGGGGCCTGCCAGCCCGCCGGGTGGGGGCGGAGTGGCGGTTCGAGCGGGACGACGTCCTCGGCTGGGCGGCTCGCACGGGCGCGCAGGCGACAGGCTCCGACGGTTCTGGCCCGAGGGGCGGCGCGGCCCCGCTCGCGCCGCCGCTCGTCGCCGCGAACGGCGACGTCGCGGTCGAGCTCCTCCTGCGCCTCGCGCGCGACCGCGGCGAGCCGGTGCTCGGGCTCGTCCCCGCCGACATGGGCGAGGGGCTCGCGCTCCTGCGCCGGCGGGCCGTGCTCGCGGCCGGGGCCCACGCCGGTGCGTTCCCGCCGGAGCTCGACGGCGAGCGGCTCGCGCGCGTGCACCTCGTCTCTCGCGAGGTCGGGCTCGTCGCGCGCGCAGGCCGCGAGGTGCCTCCCCTCTCCGCGCTCGCCGGGCTCCGGCTCGTCTCGCGCCCACCCACCGCCGGCGTCCGCGCCCACCTCGACGCGGCGCTCGCGGAGGCCGGGTTGGACCCCTCCGCCGCGCACGCCGGCGCGATCCTCCTCGCCTCGCACGCCGAGGTCGCCGCGGCGGTCGCCGCGGGCCGGGCCGACGTCGGCCTCGCCTCGGCTGCGTGGGCCGCGCGGCTCGGGCTCGCGTTCCGCCCGCTCGCCCGCGAGCCGTACGGCCTGCTCGTGCGCGCGAGCGACCTCGGCGATCCGCGCGTGGTGCGGCTGTGCGAGGTGGCCCAGTCGGCGGCGTTCGCGCTCGCGGCGCGAGAGGTCCCGGGCTACGACGCCGCGGGGGCGGGCGACATCCGCTACGACGCGGCGTGATGGCGGCGCTGCCAGCGCGGGCGGATCCCTCCCGCTGCGCTCGCGCCCCCGGCCCATCGGGCGCGCGCTCGCCCGTCCGGCGGGGAACCTCGCACGGGCGACCCGGAAGGCCCCTGCGCGCCGCCGCCGCGGCGCTCATCGACCACCGCATCGGAGGACGCCATGGCGACCCCTGCGCGAGCCCTCGAGCGCCACCGCATCCCGGCGGCCTCGGACACTCGGAGCACGCTCCGCGCGCTCGAGGTGCTGCTCGCGCCGCTCGGCCCCCGCGACTTCGCCGTCCGCCTCTGGACCGGCGAGACACTCCCCCCCGCCGCGGGGCTCGAGGCGCGCTTCGTCCTCGTGCTCACGCACCCCGCCTCGCTCCTGCGGATGTTCTGGCCGCCGGGCGAGCTCACGCTGGCCGAGTCGTTCGTCCGCGGCGACTGGGACGTCGAGGGCGACCTCGTCCACGCGATCTCGCTGCGGGACCGGCTGCGCGTCGGCCCGCGCGAGCTCCTCGCCCTCGCGCCGCTCGCGACCGCGCTCTTCCGCCGCGCCTCGGCCGCGCCGCTCGCGCGCGCGGCGCACCTCCGCGGCGGGAAGCACACGCCGCATCGCGACGCCGAGGCGGTGCGCCACCACTACGAGGCCGGCAACGACTTCTACGCGCTGTGGCTGGACGCGCGGATGGTTTACTCGTGCGCCTACTTCGAGGAGCCCACCCGCTCGCTCGACGAGGCGCAGGAGGCGAAGCTCGAGCTCGTCTGCAGGAAGCTCCGCCTCGCGCCCGGGGATCGCCTCCTCGACATCGGCTGCGGCTGGGGTGGGCTCGTCACCTGGGCGGCCGAGCGCCACGGCGTCTCGGCGCTGGGGATCACGCTCAGCCCGGCCCAGGCGGCGCTCGCGCGCGAGCGGATCGCCGCGCGCGGTCTCGGCGACCGCTGCCGCGTGGAGGTGGCCGACTACCGCGCGCTCTCCGGCGAGCGCTTCGACAAGCTGGTGAGCGTCGGGATGGTCGAGCACGTCGGCGTCGCGCGCCTCGAGACGTACTTCCGCCAGGCGTTCGGGCTCCTCCGCCCGGGCGGCCTGTTCCTGAACCACGGCATCTCGCCCGCGGTGCCGCGCGATCACGGGCTGCGCTCGAGGCTCCTCCGCGTGGGCGGGTTCGTGCAGAAGTACGTCTTCCCCGACGGTGAGCTGCCGTTCCTGCACGAGACCGCGGCCGCGGCGGTCGCGGCGGGGCTCGAGCTCCGCGACGTGGAGTCGCTGCGCGAGCACTACGCGCTCACACTGCGCCACTGGATCTCGCGCCTGGAGCGCCGCAGCGAGGAGGCCCAGCGCCTCGTGGGCCCCGCGGCGTACCGGATCTGGCGTCTGTACATGGCGGGCGCCGCGGACGACTTCGACCGCGCGCAGAACACGGTGTTCCAGGCGCTCTACGTGAAGCCGTCCCGCGGGGCGAGCGGGCTGCCGCTCACGCGCACCCTCGCCGCGGCGCCTCCGCAGGCGGGCGCGGGCCGCTGATCCGCCGGGCCGCGGGCCTCGCGGAGAACGGAGCCGCCGGAGCGCCCTCCGTGCGGGCAGGCGCCGCGTGATGCCGCGCGCGGTCCGCGTCGCTACCTGTGCAGGAGGCCATGGCGGAACGCGTCTTCCACCTCCTCGTCGTGTCGGCGGTCGTGATGGGCCTCGCCCAGACGATCGCGAAGGAGAAGGTGTTCGAGCCCCTCCGCAACGCGCTCGGCGGCAAGGAGACGTGGCTCGGCTACCTCGTCTCGTGCCCCTACTGCGTGTCCCACTGGATCGCCTTCGTGCTCGTTCCGCTCACCGGCGCGGTCTACGTCCGCGTGACGCCGCGCTGGGGTCTCGCCTCCACGATCCTCGACGTGTTCCTCTCGTCCGTCCTCGTGGTGGTGATCGCCGCGTTCATGCGCGTCGCCTTCTGGTTCGTGGATGAGAGCCAGGGGCTCGTGCGTCGCCAGCAGCGGACGGAGGAGGCGGCGACGCGGCTCGTGCGCGAGCGGGCGGAGGCCTTGCGCGAGGGAGGCGACGATTCGCCGCGCCGCCAGGCGGAGGATGCGGCGGACGAGCGAGCGGCCGCTTCGCGACGTCACTGAGCACTGGGAGCGCACGCCCGGTGGTGCGCTGCGCCGGCCCACGGCAGCGTGGCTGCAGCCGCAAGTGTAGGCGGTTGCCCGATGCCTGAGGGGTGTCGATCATTCTCGTGCGAGGGGAACCGGGGGGGACCAGTGAGGCAGGTGGGCGCGAGAACGTGCCCGTCGCCCTCACGGGCTGGAGGGCGGTGAGGCCGGAAGGCCCACCGCCCTTCACTTTTCTTCACGTCGAGGACGTGCGTTCGCAACCGCGCCGGGGGATGCTCCGCCACCATGAGCTCGCCGTTCCCCCGCTTCACTGAGAGCACGCGGCCGCGAGCGGCCGGGACGAGCCTCCCCGCTGGCCCGGCTGCGCGGGCGCGGTCCCGCCGTCACGCCGAGGGTCGCTCCGTCTCCCTGTTCTTTTGACAGCCGGGCGGGGCTGCGTGAAATACGCCCCGCACCGGCTACGTAAGGGCCCGTACGCACCCCTCGCCATGACCACGACCGAGCTCCTCCAGGACGGATCCGTCGTCGCTCGCGCGCTCACCTCCCCGGCGGCCGGCATCGCCGAGGTGGCCGAGCGGCGCCGCTCGCTCACCGCCCTGGGCGTCGCCACCCTGGCCTCGCTCGTCCTCGCCGCGGTGCTGCTCCCCCGCCTCGACTACGCCGCCGCCGCCGAGCGGGGCGCGCGCGGCCCCGAGGCGCAGGAGATGACGCAGTTCCAGCGCGAGGAGGCGGTCGCGACCGCGCGCAAGCTCGGGCACATCGCGGGCTGGGCCGGCGCGGCGCTCTCGCCGGCGCTCCTCGCCCTCGGCGCCGCGGCGGGCCTGTTCGCGGGCTTCCGCGTCGCGGGGACCCGCCCCGGCTTCAAGGAGACGTTCGCGGTCGCCTCGCACGGGATGCTGCCCGTGTGGCTCGGCGGCCTCTTCGCGATCCCCGCCGCGGTGGCCCGGGCGCCCCTCGCTCCGGAGGAGGTGCCGCGGCTCTTGCCCTCGAGCCTGGCGGCCCTCGCGTCGGGGGCAGCGCCGCCGCTCGCGGCCGCGCTCTCCGCCGTCGACCTCTTCGCGCTCTGGGCGGTCGTGCTCGTCGCGACCGGCATGGCGCGCGCCGCCGGCGCCTCGCGCGCCCGCGCCTTCACCGTCACCATCGTCCTCTACGCCGCCTACGTCGCCCTGCTGAAGGTCGTCCCTGCCGCCGCCTTCGGCGGCCCGAGAGGAGGCTGAGCCGCCTTGGCCCGTCCCATCGCCGCAGCGCTCGCGCTCGCGCTCGCCGCCCCCGCGGCCGCCGAGAGCGCCCTCACGCTCGACGACGCGCTCGCGCTCGCGGCGCGCGCGAACCCCGAGCTCGCCATCTCCCGCGCCGACGCGGACCTCGCCCGCGCCGAGCGGACCGCGAGCGTCGCCGGCGCGCTGCCGCGCCTCGACCTCTCCTCGTCGGTCGGCCACAGCTTCATCGGCCGCTCCTCAGAGGCGGGCGCCATCTACGACCCCAGCACCGGCCAGGTGGTCCAGACCGGTCTCGCCTCCGACACCGAGGCCTACTCGCTCGGGCTCCAGCTCACCCAGCCCGTGTTCGACTGGGCGACCCTGAACGACGTGCGGCGCTCCGGCTTCAGCCGGAGCGCCGCCGAGCGGCAGTACGACGAGGCCGCGCTCGCCACCGCCTTCGACGTCACGCGCCGCTTCTACGAGGTGGTCCGCGCGGAGCGGAGCCTCGCCGTGCTCGAGAACACCGCCGCCCGCTCGAAGGACCTCGTCGATCGCTCCGACGCGCTCTACGCCGCGGGCCGCGCGCCGAAGAGCGACACCTACAGCGCGCGCGTGAACCTCGGGAACGACCTCATCAACGTGGAGCGCCAGCGCGCCCTCGTCGCGCAGGCGCGCTCCGCGCTCGCGCAGGTGCTCGGCGAGGAGGCGCTCCTGGCGCGCGTCGTGCCGCCCGCGACGCTCGATCCTGCGGCCGGCGCCCCCGGCGCGCCGCCGCCCGCCGAGGCGGTGCTCGCCGCGGCCCGCGAGCGCCGCCCCGCGCTCGCCGCGGAGCGCGCGCGCGTCGAGGCGGCCGACGCGGCGATCCGCATCGCGCAGGCGGGCTACCTGCCGCGGCTGGACGTGCAGGCCGGCTACAACCGCAACGGCGTGGAGCTCGCGGGCAAGGGGGGCGTGTACTCCGACCCCTCGCGCGACTACACGGCGAGCGTGCAGCTCGTCGCGTCGTGGAACCTGTTCGAGGGCCGCCGCACCTCCGCGGAGGTGCAGCGCGCCGAGAGCCTCGCGCGGCGCGCCCGCGCCTCGGCGGAGCGGACCCTCGACGCGGTCGCGAAGGAGATCACCGACTCCCGCGCGCTCGCCGAGGCGCGCGCGCGGCAGGTCTCCCTCGCCACCGACAACCTGCGGATGGCGGAGCAGGGGCTCGCGCTCGCGCGGGAGCGGCTCGACGCCGGCCTCGCGACGCAGCTCGAGCTGCGCGACGCCTCCCTGAAGCTGACCCAGGCCGAGCTCGCGCTCGTCGAGGCGAGGATCGATCACGCGGTCGCGATCGCGGATCTCGCGCGCGCCGCGGGAGGACCCATCTAGATGGCGACGCACAACCCCGCATCGATGCCCGCCCCCGAGCCCGCCGAGCGCCCCGCGCCCGAGGGGCCCGTCCTCGCCCGCCCTCCGCCGCGGATCCGCATGAGCTGGACGAAGCGGATCGTCGCGACCCTCTTCGTCCTCGCGGTCGCCGCGATCACGGTCCTCTCGCTCCGGCCGCGCCCGGCGCCGCCGGTCGCGATCCAGGCGATCACCGCGCGCAAGGGCAGCATCACCCGCATCGTCACCGCCGCCGGGAAGCTCCAGGCGGCGACCGAGGTGAAGCTGTCCTCCAACATCTCGGGCGACCTCCTCGAGCTCAACGTGAAGGAGGGCGATCTCGTCAAGAAGGGGCAGGTGCTCGGTCGCATCGACGCGCGCCGCTACACGGCCCAGGTCTCGCAGCAGGACGCGGCGCGCGCCTCGGCCGCGGCCGACCTCCAGTCGCAGAACGTGAACGTGACGCAGCTCGAGCAGGAGCTCGGGCGCGTCGAGCGGCTCGCGCAGAGCGGCAACGCGAGCACGGCGGAGGTGGAGCAGGCCCGCGCCAAGGTCCAGGGCGAGCGCGCCCGGGCCGACGCCGCCCGCGGGCGGATCGAGCAGGCCGACGCGGCGCTGCGCGAGGCGCGCCACCTCCTCTCGCTCACCACGCTCACGGCGCCCATCGACGGCGTCGTGACGAAGCGCCAGAAGCAGGTCGGCGAGCGCGTGCGCGGCTCCGACTTCTCCGAGGACGTCATCGTCGTCATCTCCACCCTGTCGCAGATGGAGGTGAACGTGGAGGTCGGCGAGCACGAGGTGGTGTTCGTGAAGGAGGGCGACACCGCCGACATCGACATCGACGCCATCCCGGAGCGGAAGTTCCCGGCCCAGGTGGTCGAGGTCGCGCGGAACGCCACCGTGAAGAACGCGGGCACGGAGGGCGAGGTGACGACGTTCGTCGTCCGGCTCGCGCTCACGGAGCGCGTGCCGGGGGCGCTCCCCGGCATGAGCGCGCAGGCCGCGATCGCCACGGACACCCGCGACGGCGCGGTGGTGGTGCCCATCCAGGCGGTCACCGTGCGGCCGGAGAAGGAGCTGCGGGCCGGCGGGAAGGGGGCCGCCCAGGAGGACCCGCCGCAGGAGAACGGCGGCGCGCCGGCGAAGCCCGGCAAGAAGCCGCGCCGCGAGCCGCTCCGCAAGGTGGTCTTCGTCGTGGACGGCGGCGTCGCGAAGGTGCGCGAGGTCGAGACCGGGCTCGCGAGCGACACCGAGATCGAGATCGTGAAGGGGCTCGCGGAGGGCGACAAGGTCGTCGAGGGGCCGTACCGCGTCCTCTCGCGAGAGCTCGCCGACGGGAAGCCCGTCACCGAGGAGGTCCCGGGGGCGAAGGGGCCGAAGGGGAAGGGCTAGCCGTGGACGACGCGCTGATCCTCGTCGAGGACCTCTGCCGGTACTACGAGGTGGGCGGAGAGACCGTCCGCGCGCTCGACGGCGTCTCCTTCGCGATCGAGCGCGGCGAGTGGGTGGCGATCGTCGGCCAGTCGGGATCGGGCAAGTCGACGCTCATGAACCTCATCGGCTGCCTCGACACGCCGAGCTCCGGCAGCTACCGGCTGAACGGCGCCGACGTGCAGGGGCTGGCCGACGACGCCCTCGCCGACCTTCGCAACAAGGAGATCGGCTTCGTCTTCCAGACGTTCCAGCTCCTCCCCCGCGCCACCGCGCTCGCCAACGTCGAGCTCCCGCTCGTCTACCGCGGCGTCTCCCGGCGCGAGCGCCGGGACCGCGCCGAGGCGGCGCTCGCGGCGGTCGGCCTCACGAACCGCATGCACCACCGGCCGAACGAGCTCTCCGGCGGGCAGCGCCAGCGCGTCGCCATCGCGCGCGCGCTCGTCGGCGAGCCGTCGCTCCTGCTCGCGGACGAGCCCACCGGTAACCTCGACTCCTCCACCGGCGAGGAGATCATCCGCCTGTTCGACGATCTCCACCGCCGCGGCCACACCATCTTGCTCGTCACCCACGAGCCGCGGCTCGCCGCGCGCTGCCCCCGCGCCATCCGGCTCACCGACGGGCGGGTGGTCGGCGACGGGCCGGGCGCGGAGGTCGCCACGCTCACGGCGGCGCGCGTGGTGCACGCATGAGGCGGCTGCGGCGCGGGCTCGTCCGCGCGGCCTCGGAGATCTCCGAGGGCGTCCGCATCGCCCTCGCGAACCTCGTCGGGGCGCGGCTGCGGAGCTTCCTCACCACCCTCGGCATCGTCATCGGGGTCATGACGGTGATCGCCATCGTCGCGATCATCCAGGGCCTCAACGCGTCGTTCGAGTCGCAGATCTCGACCCTCGGGGCGGGCACGGTCTACGTCTCCAAGTTCGGCTGGTTCGTGGCGGGGCGCGACGCGTGGTGGGAGATGCGCAACCGCAAGGACCTGGGCCGCCGCGAGCTCGAGGCCATCCAGCGCGAGGCGCTGCACGCGAGCGCCATCGCGCCGATGGCGATGACGAGAGGTCCGGTGACGCGCGCCGAGAAGGAGGTCTCGTCCGTCCAGATCATCGGCACGAACGCGCAGTACCTCGAGACCGGCGCGGGCTCCGTCGCAGCGGGGCGCTTCCTCGCGGAGATCGACGTCGATCTCTCGCGCAACACGGTGGTGCTCGGCGCGGAGCTCGTCGATCGCCTGTTCCCGGGCGCCACGGCGGAGGGCGCGCTCGGCAAGAAGGTCGTCGTGAACGGGATCCCGTTCACCGTGGTGGGCACCATCGGACGCCGCGGGCAGCTCCTCGGCATGAACATGGACGCGAACGTCATCGTCCCCTACACCACCTTCCTGCGCGACCTCGGCGGCAAGCGCTCGCTCAACATCGCGGTCGCCGCCGCGCCGGAGGACCTCCCCGCGCTCGAGGACGAGCTCGTCGGCATCCTCCGCCGCGTGCGGCAGGTCCCGCCCGACAAGAAGGACGACTTCGCCCTCAACCGGCAGGAGCAGTTCCTCAAGGTGTACCGGCAGCTCACCGGCGCGCTCTACGGCGTGGCCATCGGCGTCGGCATGATCACGCTCGTCGTGGGCGGCATCGGCATCATGAACATCATGCTGGTGTCGGTCACCGAGCGGACCCGCGAGATCGGCGTGCGGCGCGCCCTGGGCGCGCGGCGGCGCACGATCCTGCTCCAGTTCCTCATCGAGTCCTCGGTGGTGGCGGCGCTCGGCGGGGCGGTCGGGACGGCGCTCGGCCTGGGCGTCGCCCAGCTCGTCGCGCTCCTCACGCCGCTCGCCGCCGCGGCGACGCCCTCGGCGGTGGCGCTCGGCATCGGCTTCTCCGCCGGCGTGGGGCTCCTCTTCGGCTCGTGGCCCGCCTGGCGGGCCGCGCGGCTCGATCCGGTGGAGGCGCTGCGCTACGAATGACCGCCCTCCTCGACACCATCGCGATGGCCCTCGGGACGCTCCGCGCGAACGTCCTGCGCTCCGTGCTCACCCTGCTCGGCATCGTCATCGGCGCGTCCACGGTGGTCGCGATGATGTCGCTCACCGAGGGGTTCCGCCTGAAGCTCACGAGCGACTTCGCCGCGCTCGGCGCGGGCGCCTTCCAGGTGCAGAAGTGGCCCGCGCTCCAGTTCGGCCCGCACGACCACCGGAAGTACGAGCGGCGCCCGGACCTCACCCGCGAGCAGGGCGAGGCGCTCCGCGAGCTGCCGCACGTCGCCTACGTGTCGATCGAGGAGTGGGCGCGCCGGCCGGAGGCCCTCGCCACCCGGGATCGCACGACCAAGCAGAACATCAGCGTCTGCGGCGCGCTGCCGGACTACGAGCGCGCGAACGGCGTCGACATCGCCCTCGGCCGGTTCCTCAGCCACACCGACGTCCAGCTCGGCCGGCGGGTCATCGTCATCGGCGCCGACGTCCAGGACATCCTCTTCCCCGGCCAGGATCCGCTCGGCCAGGAGGTCCGCGTCCGCGGCGTGCCCTTCGAGGTCATCGGGGTCGCCGAGCGCGAGGGTTCGCTCCTCGGCCAGTCGAAGGACGGATGGGCGGTCGTGCCGTGGACCGCCTACGAGCGCGCGCTCGGGAAGGTGCGGAACAACAACATCGCCGTGGTCGCGACGACGCCGGACGACGCGCCCAGGGCGCTCGAGGAGGTGGTGGCGAAGCTCCGCCGCATCCGCGGGCTCGCGCCGCACGAGGAGAGCGACTTCGAGATCTTCTCGAACGACACCTCCGCCCAGCTCTTCGACAACCTCGCCAAGATGGTGGGCGCCGCGACGTTCGGCGTGTGCGCGCTCGCGCTCCTCGTCGGCGGCATCGGGGTCATGAACATCATGCTCGTGTCGGTGACCGAGCGGACGCGCGAGATCGGCATCCGCATGGCGCTCGGCGCGCGCCGCCGGCGCATCCTCTCCCAGTTCCTCGTCGAGTCGGTCTTCCTCTCGGCCCTCGGGGGGCTCGTGGGCGTCCTGCTCGGCGCGGGCCTCGCGCTCGGGGCGCGGGAGATCTGGCAAGTTCCCGCGAGCATCCCGGCGTGGGCGGTGATAGTCTCCCTCGCCTCCGCGGGCGGGGCAGGCCTCCTGTTCGGCATCTACCCCGCCGCCCGGGCGTCGAAGCTCGACCCCGTCGAGGCGATGCGGACCGAATAGGAGACGCGGGACGCGTGGACCGGTCGAAGCTCGTCAAAGAGGTGCGGGGCTGGACGTTCACCATCCTCGCCGTCCTCGCGTTCCGGACGTTCCTCTACGAGGCCGTCTACATCCCGTCGGGCTCGATGATCCCGACCCTGCAGATCGGCGACTACGTCATCGTCGAGAAGTGGGCCTACGGGGCGCGCCTGCCGTTCACCGAGACGGCGCAGGCCACCTGGCGCAGCCCGGCGCGCGGCGACATCGTCGTGCTCCTCGCGCCGCCCGGGAACCCGCGCGACGACGACCTCATCAAGCGGGTGGTCGCCGTGGGCGGCGACACGGTCGAGATCCGGGACGGCCACCTCGTCGTGAACGGCGCGCCGGTGGCGCGCGAGCGCGTCCCCGGACGCTGCAGCTACTGGAACAAGAACGAGGGCGGCCCGTGGCGCGAGGAGCCGTGCGTCGACTTCGTCGAGTCGCTCGTCGATCACCGCTACCACACCTTCTGCACGCCTTACCTGCCGTGCGGTGACGTACCGTCGGTGAAGGTGCCCGACGGGACGGTGTGGCTCGCCGGCGACCACCGCGACCACTCCGCCGACAGCCGCGTGTTCGGCCCGGTGCCGGTCGGCCGCATCAAGGGCCGCGCCTGGCTCGCGCTCGTGTCCTGGGGTCCGGGCGGGCCGCGCTGGGACCGTCTGTTTCACTTCGTGAATCATTAGAAGCGGGGGACTCCGTCCC
>NZ_JAKZLF010000054.1 GCF_022808855.1 Anaeromyxobacter soli | reverse complement strand
CGCTCGAGACCGCGCTCGCCGGCTCGACCCAGCCCGCGCGGGCTCACCTCGCGGCGGCGCGCGCCGAGGCGCTCCTCTCCGCCGGGGACGCCCCGCGCGCCGCGAAGCTCCTCGGCGACGTCGCCGCGTCGGGGGACCTCGCGGTGGCGCGTCGGGTCCGCTGGCGGGAGCCCGAGGCGCTGCTCGCGGCGGGGCTCGCGCCGGAGGCGGTCCCGCTCCTGGAAGGCCTCCTGCGCGACCTCCCCGGGGACGGCGCCGCGCCCGGAGCGCGGCTCGCGCTCGCGCGAGGGCTCCGCCAGCTCGGGGAGGACGCGCGCGCCGCGGAGGTGTACCGCGGCCTCTGGCTCGAGCGGCCCGAGCTGGCGGCGGGCCGCGCTGCCGGCGAGGCCCTCGAGACGTGGCGCGCGGCGGGCGGTCCGGTGCCGACCGCCACCGCGGCCGAGCAGCTCGCGCGCGCGGACCGGCTCCTCGCCACGGGCTGGCCCGACGCGGCGCTCCTCGCCCTCGACGCCGCGGAGCGTGCGGAGCCGCCCGCCGCGCCGGAGCGCGCGGCCATCCTCCGCGCCGGTGCGCTGCTCGCCCTCGGACGCCACGGCGACGCGGAGCGTCTCGCCGCGAAGTTCACCGCGGCGCCCGACGAGAGCGACCGGCGGGGCGCGCTGCTCGTGCTCGCGCGCGCGGCGGCGAGGGCCGGCCGGGTGGACGAGGCGAGCCGCCGCTACGCCGAGCTCGCGGCGCTGCGCGCGCCGATCCCGGGCATCCCCGAGTGGCGCCAGCGCGATCTGGGAGACGAGGCCGCCTACCTCTCGGCGTGGCTGTACTACGACGCCGGCCAGTTCGCGCGCGCCGCGACGGCCCTCGAGGCGTTCGCGAAGGCCAACCGGCGCTCGCGCCGCGCCGACGACGCGCGCTGGTTCTCCGCCTGGTCGCTCTACCGCCTCGGGCGCTTCCCGGCGGCGGCGCGCGCCCTCGCGAAGCTCGATCGGACCTCCTACGCCGACGCCGCGGCGTACTGGCGGGCGCGGCTCGCCCGGACCGGTCCGGAGCAGCGGCGGCTCTACCGTGCGGCGATCGCGGCCGGAGGGGACGGGTGGTACGGCCTGCTCGCGCGGGCGCGGCTCGCCGCCCTCGGCGAGTCCGCCGCGAGGATGCCGCCCCCCGACCCACGCCCCCTGCCGGAGCTGCAGGACGCCGCCGCCGCGGCGCGGCTCGCGGTGGCGGTCGAGCTGCTCGGGCTGGGGATGCGCGCCGAGGCGCTCGAGGAGCTCGCCGATCTCACCCGCTCCTGGCGCGCCCGCGCGTCCGCGCCGGTGGTGGCGCAGCTCGCGGCGTTCGCGGGCGACGCCGAGGTCCCGTTCCGGATCTCGCGCGACCACCTCCTCCCCACGCGGCGCGCGCTGCGCTGGGCGCACCCCGAGCCCTACCCCGAGCTCGTCCCGTCGCGCGCCCGCGCGGTGGGCGTCGATCCTTCGCTGCTGCTCGCCGTCATGCGGCGCGAGTCCGGGTTCCGGCCGGGCATCCGGAGCGGCGCGGGCGCCGAGGGGCTCCTGCAGCTGCGCCCCGCCACGGCCGAGCGGGTCGCCGCGCTGCTCGGGCTGCCGGGCGGGCTCGGCGCCCGGCTCGCGGAGCCGGAGGTGAACATCACGCTCGGTGCCCATTACCTCGGCCTCCTGCTCGCGCGCTTCGGCGATCCCGCGCTCGCCGTCGCGGCGTACAACGCGGGCCCCGGCGCCGCGGCGGAGTGGGCCCGGGCGCGCGCCGGGATGCCGCTCGACGCCTGGGTGGAGTCCATCCCGTACCGGGAGACGCGCGGCTACGTGCGGATCGTGCTCGCCGACTGGGACGTGTACCGCGCCCTGGCGGGCGAGCCGGCAGCGCCGATCGCGCCCGAGCGAGCCGTCACGGCGCCGGACGGCGGGGTGGCATTCTGAGGGAGGCGCGCACCCGCGACAGCGGGCGCGAAGGTTCACGGGCCCCGCCGAGCGGGGGTGGGGCCCCGACGACGGCGGCCAGCCGTCGGCGGGGCGGGGGCGCAGCCCCCGTTAGATCAACGCCGCGCGCACGGCCGCGAGGATCTCGTCGCCGAGGCGGCGCAGCACCGAGGGCGTGACCCCCGGGATCTGGCCGAGCGCCTCGGCGTCGCGCGGCAGGCGCCGCGCGATCGCGAGCATCGCGTCCTCCCCCAGCACCTTGAACGGCGGACGGTCGAGGGCCTGCGCGCGCTCCTCGCGCGCGAGGTACAGCGCGCGCAAGACCGTCCGGCCGGCGGGCTCGAGCTCGCGCGCGCCCCGCAGGCGGCGGAACCCCTCCGGATCGAACACGCGCTCGCGCGGCACCACCGCGGCGACCCGGTCGAACTCGCGCCGCGCGTCGTCCGTCGCGCCACGCGACTCGAGGTCGGCCGCCAGGAGATCGCGGAGCGTGAGCAGGAAGTGCGTGTCGAGCGCGGCGTAGGCGAGCTGCGCGGCGCTGAGCGGCCGCTGTCCCCAGTCCGAACGCTGGAACGCCTTGGAGAGCCTCACCCCGAAGTGCGCCTCCACCAGCGCGGACAGGCCGAGCCCCTCCCGTCCGAGCCGCCGGGCAGCGAGCATCGTGTCGAACAGGCGCGGCAGCCGCCAGCCGTACTCGCGCTTGAGGCAGCGCACGTCGTAGTCGGCGCCGTGCAGCACCGTCTCGCGTCCGTCGCAGAGCACCTCGCCGAGCGGGCGGGGATCCACCGCGAGCGGATCGAGGATGTAGTCGGCGGACCGCGTCGAGATCTGCAGCAGGCAGACCCGCTCGCGGTACACGTGAAAGCTGTTCGACTCTGTGTCGAGGGCCACCACCGGCTCCGCTCGGACCGCCTCCACGAGCTGCGACAGCGTGGCGGGGTCGGCGACGAGGATCGGGGTGGCGCCCGCTGAAGGGGGCGTCATCCGGCGGGATTGTATCCAATTCGGGCCAGCGCCGCCGCGACCTCGGCGGCGACGCCGGCGTTTCGCTCGAGCAGCGCGACGTTCGCCGCCCGCGCCCTCCCGTGCGTCGCCCGCGCGACGGCCTCGAGCAGGAACGGCGTGACCGCCTTGCCGCGCACGCCGCGGTCCCGGGCGTCGGCGAGCGCCGCCGCGATCGCGGCCTCGATGACCTCTCGCGGCACGGCCTCCGGGGGTGGGATCGCGAGCACGACGCCCTCGCGCCGCCCGAGGCCGCCCCAGTGCATCGCGAGCACGCGGGCCGCCCCGGCGCCGTCCTCCACCCGGTGCTCGAGGGGTACCCCGCTCGCTTCCGAGTAGAACGCGGGCAGCTCGGAGGTCCGCCAGCCGAGCACGGGGATCCCGAGCGTCTCGAGGGCCTCCGCGGTCGCAGGAACGTCGAGGATCGCCTTCGGCCCCGCGCAGACGACGCAAACGGGCGAGCGGGCGAGCTCGCCCAGATCGGCGGAGACGTCCGCCGCGCCGGCGGCCGGCTCGCCGTCGGGGATCCGGTGGACGCCGCCGATCCCTCCCGTCGCGAACACCGGGATACGCGCGCGCACGGCGACGGCGGCGGTCGCGGAGACCGTCGTGCCTGCGTCGCGTCCGGCGGCGAGGAGCGCCGCGAGATCCCGCACCGCCGCCTTGGCGGCCGGCCGGGAGGGATCGGCGAGCCGAGCCAGCTCCTGGTCGGACGCCCCCACCACGATCCGCCCGTCGAGCACCGCCACGGCGGCCGGCACGGCGCCCCCGGCCCGCACGGCCGCCGCGCAGCGGCGGGCGGCGTCGAGGTTGTGCGGCGGCGGCAGTCCCTGGGCGACGACGCTCGTCTCGAGGGCGACCACCGGCCTGCCCGCGGCGAGCGCCTCGCGGACCTCCTCGGCGATGCGGAGAGGCGTTTCCATGCACCGAGCATAGCCCGGGCCGTGCACCGGGCGCGTGCTATAAGCCTCGCCAGGGACCGTCCGGGCGGGCGGCGCGACGAGGATCGAATGAGGGCGCGAATCCGGGGCTGGGTGGTGCTCGTTTACACCGCGGCCTCGATGGTCACGTTCTTCCTGCTCAGCCTGCCCGACACCCTGCTCGGCCGCGGTCAGCTCGCGATGTGGTTCGCCCGCTTCGCCTGGTCCCGCTCGATCCTCCGGCTCGCGGGGGCCCGCGTCCGGGTGCTCCGCCTCCCGCCGCTTCCCGACGGACCCCTCATCTTCGCGTCCAACCACGAGAGCGCCCTCGACATCCTCGCGCTCGTCGCCCGGCTGCCGCGCACCGTTCGGTTCATCGCGAAGCTCGAGCTGTTCAAGATCCCGGTCTTCGGCCTGTACATGCGGCTCGGCGGTCACATCCCGGTCGATCGCGGGAACCATGCGCGCGCCATCGAGTCGCTCCGCCAGGCGGGCGCGGCGGTGCGCGGCGGCACCTCGCTCATCGTGTTCCCCGAGGGGACGCGCTCCACCGACCTGCGCGTCCACCCCTTCAAGAAGGGGCCGTTCGTGGTGGCGATGGAGGCCGGGGTGCCGGTCGTCCCCGTCGCGATCTCGGGCGCCGGGCGCATCACCCCGAAGCGCGCCATCGCGGTGTACCCCGGGGAGATCCGGATCGCCCTCGGGGACCCCGTCGACCCCCGCGCCTTCCCGAACAAGACGGCGCTCCTCGTCGAGGTGCGCCGCCGGGTGATCGAGCAGCACCTCGCGATCGGCGGCGCGGGAGGCGACACGCGCGACGCCGTGGCGGCGCCGGGGCGCGAGGGGACGAGCGCGTCCGCCGACGGCGCGCCGGTGTAGGAGCCCTTGCGCCTTGTCCGCCCCGGCGGGCGGGCGGTACGCTCTCGCACGATGAAGGAGCCGGCCCGCCCCGATCCGCTCCCCGCGGCGCACCGCGTGAAGGATGTCGCGCGCGACCTCGCCCAGGAGCTCGCCGGCGGCTACCGCCGCTCGACCCGCTACATGCGCCTCCGGGCCGCCGTGATCGGCGCGTGGGTGCTGCTCTCCGCGGGAGCGATCTGGGCGTCCTGCCCGGCCGGCGGGCCGACGAACCGCCTCGACGCCGAGGCGCAGCTCCTCCCCGGGTCGATCATGGGGACGCAGCTCCTCGTGAAGAACGGCTCCGATCGCCACTGGACCGAGGTCGCGTTCACGCTCGACGGCGGCTGGCGGTGCGACCGGAAGACGGTCCGCGCCGGGGACAAGGTGGTGCTCTCGCTCGCGGCGTTCCGGCGCGAGGACGGCGCCGCGGCGCCCAGGGACCTGAGACCGCGGGCGATCACCATCGAGTGCGTGGAGGGGCGCGCGACCCTCTCCCTCGCCGCGGAGTGACCGTGGACGGCCCGCGCGTCCTGCTCGTCGACGACGACCCCGACATCTGCGAGTTCCTCGGGATCCTGCTCGCGACGGAGGGGCTCGCCTCCGCGGCCGCCTCGACGGCCGACGAGGCGCTCGCGGCGGTCTCCACGGCCGCGGCGGTGCTCCTCGACGTGGCCATGCCGGGCATGGACGGGCTCGAGCTCTGCCGGCGGATGCGCGCCGCCGGCTTCGCGGGTCCCATCCTGATCGTCTCGGCGCGCCCCTCGCCCGATCTCCCGCGGCGGGCGGTCGAGGCCGGGGCGAACGGCTTCGTGCGCAAGCCGTTCGAGAACGCGGAGCTCGTGGCGCTCCTCCGGAGCCACCTCTCGGTCC
The DNA here is from genome assembly GCF_022808855.1 of Anaeromyxobacter soli. GTDB lineage: Bacteria > Myxococcota > Myxococcia > Myxococcales > Anaeromyxobacteraceae > Anaeromyxobacter > Anaeromyxobacter soli. The sequence goes on along the minus strand of NZ_JAKZLF010000054.1, from coordinate 17,593 downwards.
CGCGCCGCTAGCGCCTTCGCGCCCGCGCCGCGGCCAGATCGTCCTGCGCCGCGTCCTCCGCGCGCTCTCTCGCGCGGCGGAGGCCCTCCTGCCAGCTCGCGCGGTGGCGTGCGATGGCCTCGCGCGCCGCGGAGGCGTCCCCGAGCCCCGCGCGCGCCGCCGCGACGCCCTCCTCCGCCGCCGCGAGCGCCTGCTCCGCGGACGCCAGCGCCGCGCGCGACTCCGCCTCCTCGCGCCGGAGCCGCGCCGAGTGGCCGGCCGCCGTCTGCAGCGTCGCGGCCGGCGCAGCCACGCCGGTGGGGACGCCGCTCGCGCTCGCCCGCCGGGAGACGTCGTCGAGGAGCGCCCTCTGCTCGTCCCGCTCCCTGCGGGCGCGGCCCTCCTCCGCGAGCGCCGCGGCCAGCGCCGCGCGCGCCGCCTCCTCCTCGCGCTCGCGCAGCCCGAGCAGCGCCGCGAGGGGGTAGGCGTCCGTCACCGGACGAGCTCCTCGAGCCGGGCGCGGGTCCGCTCGGGCTCCTCCGCCTCGCCGGCGCCCTGCCGCAGGAACGCCTCGATGGCGGGGAGCCGCTCGAGGGCGGCGTCGGTGTCCGCGTCCGAGCCGGGCGCGTACGCCCCGAGCGCGATGAGGTCGCGATGACGCTCGTGGGCGGCCAGGAGCGCGCGCAGCCGGTCCGCCGCGGCGCGGTGCGCCGGGGTGGTGACGGCGGGCATGACGCGCGAGAGGCTCCGGAGGACGTCGATCGCGGGGTAGCGCCCGGCGGCGGCGAGCCGCGCGTCGAGCACGACGTGGCCGTCGAGGATCCCGCGCACCTCGTCGGCGATGGGCTCGTCGAGATCCCCGCCCGCGACGAGGACGGTGTAGAGGGCGGTGATGCCGCCCTCGGCCCGGTTCCCGGTGCGCTCGAGGAGACGCGGCAGCGCGGCGAAGACGCTCGGCGGGTAGCCGTGGCGCGCGGGGGGCTCGCCGGCCGCGAGGCCCACCTCGCGCTGGGCGCGCGCATAGCGCGTGAGCGAGTCGAGCATGAAGAGCACGCGCCGGCCGCGGTCCGCGAACCACTCCGCGATGGCCGTCGCGACGTGGGCGGCCTTGAGCCGCTCGAGGGCGGGCGCGTCGCTCGTCGCCGCGACGACGACGCTCCGCGCGAGCCCCTCCGGCCCGAGCGCCTCCTCGACGAAGTCCCGCACCTCGCGGCCGCGCTCCCCGACCAGGCAGATGACGGACAGCTCCGCCCGCGTGTTGCGGGCGATCTGGCCGAGCAGGGTCGACTTGCCGACGCCGGCGCCGGCGAAGATCCCGACGCGCTGCCCCTCGCCGATCGTGAGGAGCCCGTCGATCGCGCGGACCCCGAGCGCGAGCGGCGCGGTGATCCGGCGGCGCGTGAGCGGGGCCGGCGCCGCGCGCTCCACGGCCCACTCCGCGAGCCCGGCCGGCGGCGGCGCCCCGTCGATCGGCCTGCCCAGCCCGTCGAGGACGCGCCCGAGCAGCGCGTCGCCGGCGCGGATCGCGAGCGGTCGCCCGGTGGGGAGGATCTCGCTGTCCGCGCCGAGCCCGGCGGGATCGCCGAGCGGGAGCAGCACCGCGCGGTCGTCGCGGAACCCGACCACCTCGGCGAGGAGCGGCGGGCGGCCCGGAGTGTGGATCTCGACCGCCTCCCCCTGCCTCACGCCCGCGGCCTCGGCCTCGACGACGAGGCCCACGAGGCGGGTCACGCGGCCCCGCAACCGGAGCGGCGCGGCCCGGTCGAGCGCCTCGCGCACGCGGCCGGGGTCCGTCACCGCCCGTCGTCCTCGAGCGCCCGCGCGAGCGCGGCGAGCTGCGTCTCGACGCGGGCGTCCACCCGCCCCGCCTCGGTCTCGACCACCGCGTCGCCCCGGGCGAGCGCCGCGTCCTCGCGCACCGTGAGCCCCGGCGCCCGCGCGAGCACCGCCGCGAGCCGGCCGGCAGCGGTGCGGATGGCCTCCGCGTCGCCCGGGTTCACCCGCAGCGTCACCTCGCGGCGATCGCGCGCGGCCGCCAGCGCGCGCGCCGCGAGATCGGCGACGGCGCCGGGATCGTGAGAGAGCTCGCGCCCGAGGATCGTCCGCGCCACGTCGACCGCGACGGCCGAGACCTCGCGCTCGGCGAGGGCGAGCCGGCGATCGCGCGCGGCCGCCGCCGCGGCCAGCGTCGCCGCGGCGCGGGCGAGCCCCTCGCGCCGCCCCTCCTCCACCGCCTCGGACCGGATGCGCTCGCGCGCCGCCTCGGCCTCGGCGCGGATCTGCTGCGCCTCCTCCTCGGCGGCGGCGACGAGCGCGCGCGCCCGCTCCCGCGCGTCGAAGGCCGCGGCCTCGATGCGGCCGGCGCCCGCCGGCGGCTGCCCCTTCAGGATCTTGGCCAAGCGCCCTCCCCTCGGGCCCGCATTGTAGCGCGCGGGAGGGCGGACGGTTCGTGAAGTCGCGCGCCGCACGGCGCCCCAGGGCGGAGCGCGAACAGGCGAGCGACGCGAGCCCGCCGGGGCGACGCCGCGGACGCGGCGAAGCCGCTCGCGGCGTCGCACGGGACCCGCCTGTCGGGGTGGGGCATCGATTGACATGCGCGCACGAGCGCGCGGAGCTTCGCTCGGCGGGGCGGGGGCGCAGCCGGCGCAGCCCCCGTTCGGACATGGCTAAACGACAGCGTGATTCGCGGCACCGAAGGTGATCGCGAATCACGAACTGTCGTTTAGCGAAGGGCCTCGCCGGTCGTCGCAGGGAGGACCTTGCCGTACTTCACGCCACGTGTCGCCACGAGGCTCTCGGCCATCTGCAGGATCTCGCCGGCGCGCCCGCGGAGCACGAGCACCTCCAGGCAGTTGTGCGCGTCCATGTGGACGTGGAGCGCGGAGACGACCGCCTGGTGGTTCTCGTGCTGGATGTGGGTCAGCTTCTGCGCGAGGCTCGAGGACTCGTGGTCGTACACGACGGCGACCACCGCGACCTGCTCGCCGCGCTCCGACTCGGACCACTGGCGCTGGACGAGCTGGTCGCGGATGAGGTCCCGCACGGCCTCGGAGCGGTTGACATAGCCCTTGCGCTCGATGAGCTCGTCGAACTGCTCGAGCAGGCTGCGCTCGAGCGAGATGCCGATCCGTTCCAGCATGGCGGCATCGTTAGCAGCGCGCCCGGCGAGCCGCAAGCCGGCCGCCGGGACGAGCGAGCCCGCCACCCGTGACACGGGGGCGGGCTCGCGGGTTCGCCGGATCTCCGGGCGACGGGCTACGCGGCGTCGCGCTCGCCGGGCTGCAGGTAGCGGTGGAGGAACTGCTTCGTCTTCAGCTCCACCTGGCGGACGCGCTCGCGCGACACGCCCCAGCGCTTGCCGATCTCCTCGAGCGTGCGCGGCTGATCCTGCTCGAGCCGGTTGTGGACGATGTCCCAGCCCAGCTCGCCGATGCGCTTGCGGACCTTCCCGAGCGCGTCGCGGACGTCGCGGTCGCCTTCGCCCTGCAGGTAGGTGTCCTCGGGGCCGGGGCCCTCGTCCTCGATGCGCTCGAGGTGGGTGGCGTCACCCTCCTCGTCGATGGCGCTGTCGAGCGACAGGTCCGGCTGCGCGACCGTGCCGCTCTGCGGGCGCACGGTGGAGCGCGCCTCCTTCAGATACTTCCCGATGTAGGCGCGGATCCACCAGACCGCGTACGTCGAGAAGCGCGTGCCGGCGTGCGGATCGAACTTCTCGACGGCGCGCATGAGGCCGACGTTGCCTTCCTGGATGAGATCGTCGAGCCGCACCGTGCCGCGGCGCTGCTTCCGCGCGATGGCGACCACGAACGCCAGGTTGTGGCGCACGAGCTTCTGCTTCGCGCGGACGTCGCCCTTGCGCGCGCGGAGCGCGAGCGCGTGCTCTTCTTCGCGGTTCAGCGGCGGATAGTCGCGGACCGCCTTGAGGTAGGGAGCGAGCTCTTCGAACTCCCTGCTGCTCTTCTGAGTGGTCGCCGTCCTCATTTACTGGTCGCCTCTCTGGCCTGCGTCGAAGTGTCCCGGGTAGGTTACGTAACGTGACTTTATGAAAGCGGACTCATCGAGTCAAGTATCCCCCATATGCCCGTAGACCCTGGAAGTCTTCGGCGACATCGGGGAACCGCACACCACGCAAGTCCGAAGTGCCGCAGAATATGAACACGATTTGGGAGTTGGCATTCGTCAAGCGCGTGCCCCCTCCCACGACCCCCAGACAAGTGCCGAATATTGCTCCACATCAATTCCGGCACCGACCCGTCCGAGACTCACCGTCCGTGCGGGCGCCTGGAGCTAAGCGGCTGCTTACGCCATCTCGAAACACTGCGTTGCGCCAGATCAAAAAGGAAAGGGCCCGGCCCCTCTTGGGACCGGGCCCGGTTCCGGGCTCGAGCTGACGCGCGGCGGAGCGGCTACTCCTCCCCGCTCGCGACGGCGAGGGCCTCCTCGGCCTCCTCCACCGCGTCCACCGGCGTCTCGACCTCGATGTCGAGGTGCTTGTAGTGCGGCAGGCCGGTGCCGGCGGGGATGAGCCGGCCCATGATGACGTTCTCCTTGAGGCCGCGGAGGTGGTCGACCTTGCCGCTGATCGCGGCCTCGGTCAGCACCTTGGTCGTCTCCTGGAACGAGGACGCCGAGATGAACGACTCGGTGGAGAGCGAGGCCTTGGTGATGCCGAGCAGGAGGGGCTCGCCCTGCGCCGGGCGCCCACCCGCGGTGATCACCTTCTCGTTCTCCTCCTCGAACACGAACTTCTCGACCTGCTCGTCGGCGAGGAAGTTCGTGTCGCCCACGTCGACGATCCGCACGCGACGCAGCATCTGCCGGACGATCGTCTCGATGTGCTTGTCGTTGATCTTCACGCCCTGGAGCCGGTAGACCTCCTGGACCTCGTCCACCAGCCAGCGGGCGAGCTCCTTCTCGCCGAGCACGCGGAGGATGTCGTGCGGGTTGGCGGCGCCGTCCATGAGCGCCTCGCCCGCACGCACCCGGTCGCCCGTGTGCACCGAGATGTGCTTGCCCTTCCCGATCAGGTACTCCTTCGCGAGGTCGGGCCGGAGCTTGCCGTCCACCTCGGGCGTGATGACCACCTTGCGCTTGCCCTTCGTGTCCTTGCCGAAGGCGACCACGCCGTCGATCTCGGAGATGACCGCGTGCTCCTTGGGCTTGCGGGCCTCGAAGAGCTCCGCGACGCGCGGGAGACCGCCGGTGATGTCCTTCGTCTTCGTGGTCTCGCGCGGCATCTTCGCGATGACGTCGCCGGCGTCGACCTCGTCGCCGTCGTTCACGACGAGGTTCGCGCCCTCGGGGAGCATGTAGCGGGCGTCGGCCTCGGAGTTGGCGAGCTTCCGCGTCTTGCCCTCGGCGTCCTTGATCGAGATGCGCGGGCGCGCGTCGGGATCCTTGGAGGCGATGACCGCCTTGCGGGCGAGGCCGGTGATCTCGTCGACCTGCTCCGAGATCGTGACGCCGTCGATGAGGTCGCCGTACTTCACGCGCCCGGCCACCTCGGTGATGATCGGCATCGAGTACGGGTCCCACTCCGCGAGGAGCGTGTTCGTCTCGATCTTCTGCCCCTCGCGCACGAGGAGCTTCGCGCCGTAGACGACGCCGTAGCGCTCGCGCTCGCGGCCCTGATCGTCGGTGACGATGATCTCGCCGTTGCGGTTCATCACGATGAGCGTGCCGTCCTTCTTCTTCGCCACGCTCACGTTGTGGAACTTCACGAGGCCGGGGTTCCGGTTCTCGATGGTCGACTGCTCCGCCCGCCGGGACGCCGCGCCGCCGATGTGGAACGTGCGCATCGTGAGCTGCGTGCCGGGCTCGCCGATCGACTGCGCGGCGATCACGCCGACCGCCTCGCCGATGTTCACCTTGCGGCCGCGGGCGAGATCGCGCCCGTAGCACTCGACGCAGATGCCGCGCCGCGCCTGGCAGGTGAGCACCGAGCGGATCTTCACCTTGTCGATGCCGGAGTTCTCGATGAGCTTGACCCGGTTCTCGTCGATCTCCTCGTTCGCCTTCACCAGCACGGTGGTGGCGAACGGGTCGTGGATGTCGTCGAGCGCGACGCGGCCCAGGATGCGCTCGCCCATCGGCTCGATGATCTCGCCGCCCTCGACCAGCGCGCCGAGCGTGATGCCGTCCATCGCGCCGCAGTCGTACTCGGTGATGATGGCGTCCTGCGCGACGTCGACGAGGCGCCGGGTGAGGTAACCGGAGTTCGCCGTCTTGAGCGCCGTGTCGGCGAGGCCCTTTCGAGCGCCGTGCGTCGAGATGAAGTACTGCTGGACGTTCAGGCCCTCGCGGAAGTTCGCGGTGATCGGCGTCTCGATGATCTCGCCGGACGGCTTGGCCATGAGGCCGCGCATGCCGGCGAGCTGACGGATCTGCTGCGCCGAGCCGCGGGCGCCGGAGTCGGCCATGATGTAGATCGGGTTGAACGACGGCTGCTTGCGCTCCTCGCGCTTGCCGTCCTTGCCCGGGCCGACGGCCGTCTCCTGGCCGATCTGGGACATCATCTCCTGGGCCACCTCCTCCGTGACCTGCGCCCAGATGTCGATGACCTTGTTGTACCGCTCGCCGATGGTGATGAGACCCTCGGTGTACTGGGTCTGGATGTCCTCCACCTCGCCCATCGCGCGGTCGAGGAGCTCCTGCTTCCTCCTCGGGATGATCATGTTCTCGAGCGCGATCGAGATGCCGGCTCGCGTCGCGTTCCCGTAGCCCATCGAGCGGACGCGGTCCGCGAGGAGCACCGTCTCCTTCTCGCCGCAGAGGCGGTAGGTGAGGTCGATGAGGTTCTGGAGCTGCTTCTTGTCCATGACCTTGTTGATGGACTCGAACGGCAGCCGCTTCGGCACGATGTCGTAGAGGAGCACGCGACCGACGGTGCTCTCGACGCGGGTGCCGTCGAGGCGCACCCAGATCTTCGCCTGGAGCTCGACCTCGCCCTGGTCGTAGGCGGCGCGGACCTCCTCCGCGCTCGCGAAGACCTTGCCCTCTCCGCGGGCGAACGCGCGCTCGCGGGTCATGTAGTAGATGCCGAGGACGATGTCCTGGCTCGGCACGATGATGGGCTTGCCGTGCGCGGGCGAGAGGATGTTGTTCGTGCTCATCATGAGCACGCGCGCCTCCATCTGGGCCTCGATGGACAGCGGCACGTGCACGGCCATCTGGTCGCCGTCGAAGTCGGCGTTGAAGGCGGTGCAGACGAGCGGGTGGAGCTGGATCGCCTTGCCCTCGATGAGGACCGGCTCGAACGCCTGGATGCCGAGGCGGTGCAGCGTCGGGGCGCGGTTCAGGAGCACCGGGTGCTCGCGGATCACCTCGTCGAGGATGTCCCAGACCTCGGGGCGCTCCTTCTCCACCATCTTCTTCGCGCTCTTGATGGTGGTGACGTAGCCCTTCTCTTCGAGCTTGTTGTAGATGAACGGCTTGAAGAGCTCGAGGGCCATGATCTTCGGCAGGCCGCACTGGTGCAGCTTGAGCTCGGGGCCGACCACGATGACGGAGCGGCCCGAGTAGTCGACGCGCTTGCCGAGCAGGTTCTGGCGGAAGCGGCCCTGCTTGCCCTTGAGCATGTCGCTCAGGGACTTGAGCGGGCGCTTGTTCGGCCCGGTGATGGTCTTGCCGCGGCGCCCGTTGTCGAAGAGGGCGTCCACCGCCTCCTGCAGCATCCGCTTCTCGTTGCGGATGATGATGTCCGGGGCGTTCAGCTCCTGGAGCCGCTTCAGGCGGTTGTTGCGGTTGATGACGCGGCGGTACAGGTCGTTGAGGTCGGAGGTCGCGAACCGGCCGCCGTCGAGGGGGACGAGCGGGCGGAGGTCGGGCGGGATGACCGGGATGACCTCGAGCATCATCCAGTCCGGCTTGTTGCCGGACGCGACGAACGCCTCGACGACCTTGAGCCGCTTCGCGATCTTCTTCCGCTTCGCGTCGCTCGTCGCCTCCTTCATCTGGGCGCGCAGCTCGGCCGCGAGGCCGTGCACGCCCTCGCCGTGCCCCTTGTCCGCGGGGCCGACGACCTTGAGGAGCTCGAGGACGGCCTCGCCGCCCATGCCGGCCAGGAACGCCTCCTCGCCGAACTCCTCCATCGCCTTGTGGTAGCGCTCCTCGGAGAGCAGCTCGGCGCGCTGGAGCGTCGTCTCCTTGGGGTCGATGACGATGTACGACTCACAGTAGAGGACCTTCTCGAGGTCCTTCAGCGTGATGTCGAGGAGGTTGCCGATGCGGCTCGGCAGCGACTTGAGGAACCAGATGTGCGCGACGGGCGTCGCGAGGGTGATGTGGCCGAGCCGCTCGCGGCGGACCTTCGACTGGATCACCTCGACGCCGCACTTCTCGCAGACGACCCCGCGGTGCTTCATGCGCTTGTACTTGCCGCAGTTGCACTCGTAGTCCTTCACGGGGCCGAAGATCTTCGCGCAGAACAGGCCGTCGCGCTCCGGCTTGAAGGTCCGGTAGTTGATCGTCTCCGGCTTCTTCACCTCGCCGTGCGACCACTGGCGGATCTTGTCCGGGCTCGCGAGCGAGATGCGGATCGCGGAGAACGACAGCGGATCCTTCGGCTTCTCGAAGAAATTGAAGATGTCCTTCACGTCTTGACCTCGTCCAGCAAGAAGGGTCTCTGAACCGTCCCGTCGGCCCGCGCGCCCGCGCGGACCGGGCGCTGGGGCCGGCGGCTCCAAGCCGCCGGCCCCGGGCCCGGGTTACGCGGTGTTCTTCTCGGCCGCGGCGCCGCGCGGCGTGCCGAGCGGCCCGCCCAGGTCGCCCTCGGCCTGCTCGCGGGCCGCCTTCGCCTCCGGCGTCTCGAGGAGCTCGACGTCGAGCGCGAGGCTCTGGAGCTCCTTGATGAGCACGTTGAACGACTCGGGGAGGCCGGACTCGAGCGTGTTCTCGCCCTTGACGATCGCCTCGTACATGCGGGTGCGGCCGACCACGTCGTCGGACTTCACCGTGAGGAACTCCTGGAGCGAGTAGGCCGCGCCGTAGGCCTCCATCGCCCAGACCTCCATCTCGCCGAGCCGCTGGCCGCCGAACTGGGCCTTGCCGCCGAGGGGCTGCTGCGTGACGAGCGAGTACGGCCCGATGGAGCGGGCGTGGATCTTCTCGTCCACGAGGTGGTGCAGCTTCAGCATGTACATGACGCCGACCGTGACGTCCTGGTCGAACGGCTCGCCGGTGCGGCCGTCGAAGAGGATCGACTGCATCGTCGCCGAGCCCTCGCCGAGGAGCGCCTTCATCTCGTCCTCGCGGGCGCCGTCGAACACCGGCGTCGCGACGTGCATGCCGTCGCGCAGCTTCATCGCGAGCTTCGGCAGCTCCTTCTCCGGCAGCTCCTCGATGAGCAGCCCGAGCCGCTCGGAGGCGCCGTCGACGCCCTCGAACGCCTTCTTCAGCTTCTTGCGGAGCTGATCGGGGCCGAAGTTCTTCTCGACCATCTCCTGGAGCCGCCAGCCGACGTTCTTCGCCGCCCAGCCGAGGTGCGTCTCGAGGATCTGGCCCACGTTCATGCGGGACGGGACGCCGAGCGGGTTCAGGACGATGTCCACCGGCCGGCCGTCCTCGAGGTACGGCAGGTCCTCCTCGGGGAGCACGCGGGAGACGACGCCCTTGTTGCCGTGGCGGCCGGCCATCTTGTCGCCGACCGCGAGCTTGCGCTTGATGGCGACGTACACCTTCACCATCTTGATGACGCCCGGCGGGAGCTCGTCGCCCTTCTTCAGGCGGCCGATCTTCTCGCCGAAGAGGAGCTTCACGAGCTCCTTCTGCTCCTCGAAGTTCTCGACGATCTTCCGCGCCAGGTCCTGCACGTCACCCTCGACCGCGATCTCGCCCCAGTAGCGCTGGGGGATCGTGTCGAGGAGCGCGTCGTCGAGGACGTCGCCCTTCTTGAGGAGCTGGTTGCCCTTGTCGTCGACGAGGCGGCCGGAGACCTCCTTGCCGAGGAGCAGGCGGCGGATCTTCTGAAACGCCGAGTCCTGGATGATGCGGATCTCGTCGTTCTGGTCCTTGAGGAGCTTCGCCTCCTCCATCTCCTCGATGGCCTTCGCGCGCTCGTCCTTCTCGACGCCCTTGCGGCTGAAGACCTTCGCGTTGATGACCGTGCCGGAGACGCCCGGCGGGACGCGGAGCGAGCTGTCGCGGACGTCGCCCGCCTTCTCGCCGAAGATCGCGCGGAGGAGCTTCTCCTCGGGCGAGAGCTGGGTCTCGCCCTTCGGCGTGATCTTGCCGACGAGGATGTCGCCCGGCTTCACCTCGGCGCCGATGCGGATGATGCCCGACTCGTCGAGGTCCTTCAGGGCCTCCTCGCCGACGTTCGGGATGTCGCGGGTGATCTCCTCCTTGCCGAGCTTCGTGTCACGCGCGACGCACTCGAACTCCTCGATGTGCACCGACGTGAACACGTCCTCCTTGAGGAAGCGCTCGGAGAGGAGGATCGAGTCCTCGAAGTTGTAGCCCTGCCAGGGCATGAACGCGACGACCACGTTCTGGCCGAGCGCGAGCTCGCCCATCTCCGTCGCCGGCCCGTCCGCGATGACGTCGCCCTTCTTCACCCGCTCGCCCGGCTTCACGATGGGCTTCTGGTTGATGCAGGTGTTCTGGTTCGACCGCTGGTACTTGATGAGGTTGTAGATGTCGACCTCGTTCGCGACGTCGGTCGCGGAGGTCGGCACGTCGGCCTTCACCACGATGCGGGCGGCGTCGACGGACTGGATGACGCCGTCGCGCTTCGCCACGACGCACACGCCCGAGTCGCGCGCGACGATCCCCTCGATGCCGGTGCCGACGAGCGGCGCCCGCGTGCGGAGGAGCGGCACCGCCTGGCGCTGCATGTTCGAGCCCATGAGGGCGCGGTTCGCGTCGTCGTTCTCAAGGAACGGCACGAGCGAGGCGGCGACGGACACGAGCTGGTTCGGGCTCACGTCCATGAGGTCGACCTCGTCCGGGCGGGCGTTGATGTACTCGCCCTCCTTGCGGCACGAGACCATGTTCCCCGTGAACACGCCCTTCTTGTCCACCGGCGCGTTCGCCTGCGCGATGATGTGCTTCTCCTCCTCGAGCGCCGAGTAGAAGGAGACCTCCTCGGTCACCCTCCCCTTCTCGACCTTGCGGTACGGCGTCTCGACGAAGCCGTACTCGTTCACGCGCGCGTGGGTGGAGAGCGACGCGATGAGGCCGATGTTCGGGCCTTCAGGCGTCTCGATCGGGCAGATGCGGCCGTAGTGCGTGGAGTGGACGTCGCGCACCTCGAAGCCCGCGCGCTCGCGGGTGAGGCCGCCCGGCCCGAGCGCCGAGAGGCGCCGCTTGTGCGTCACCTCGGAGAGCGGGTTCGTCTGATCCATGAACTGCGAGAGCTGGCTCGACCCGAAGAACTCCTTGATGACCGCCGTGACCGGCTTCGCGTTGATGAGGTCGTGCGGCATGAGCGTCTCGATCTCCTGGAGGCTCATGCGCTCCTTGATCGCGCGCTCCATGCGAACGAGGCCGATGCGGTACTGGTTCTCGAGCAGCTCGCCGACCGCGCGGACGCGGCGGTTGCCGAGGTGGTCGATGTCGTCGACGTCCTTGTTCGGCGTGCCGTTCTTGAGGTCGATGAGGAAGCGGACCACCTCGAGGATGTCGCGCTTCGTCACGACGGTGTTGTCGAGCGGCTCGTCGATCCCGAACTTGTGGTTCAGCTTCAGGCGCCCGACCTTCGAGAGGTCGTACCGCTCCGCGTTGAAGAACAGGTTGACGAACAGGTTCGTCGCGGTCTCGGGCGTCGGCGGATCGCCGGGGCGGAGGCGGCGGTAGATCTCCATGATCGCCTCCTCGGGCGTGGAGATCTTGTCCTGGATGAGCGTGTCGCGGAGCGACGGCAGCACGTTCAGGTTGTCGATGAAGAGGACCCTGAACTCGAGGATGCCGCGCTTGCGGAGCTCCTCGATCTTGGCCTCGGTGACCTCCTCGTTGACCTCGAGGAGCACCTCACCCGTGTCGGCGTCCACCACGTCCTCGGCGGAGATCTTGGTGTAGACCTCCTCCGGCTCGATCGGCAGCGACTTCATCTTCGCCGCGACGAGCTTCTTGATCGCGCTCTCGGTGAACTTCCGGTTCTTCTTGACGATGATCTCGTTCGTCTTCGGGTCGCGGATGTCGCGCGTCGCGCGCTGGCCCTTGAGCAGGTCCGGGTTCAGGTCCTTCTCGAACTTGCCCTTGCCTTCGACCCGGATCGTCTCGGTGTCGTAGTAGTACTTGAGGATCTCCTCGGCCGAGCCGTGGAACTCGACCGGGCTCTTCTTCGCCGTGTCCGGCACGCCGCCGAGGGCGCGCAGCAGCACCGTCGCGGGGAGCTTCCGGCGGCGGTCGATGCGGACGTAGAGGATGTCCTTGTGGTCGAACTCGAAGTCGATCCAGGACCCGCGGTACGGGATGATCCGGGCGTTGAAGAGGAGCTTGCCCGACGAGTGGCTCTTGCCCTTGTCGTGGTCGAAGAACGCGCCCGGCGACCGGTGGAGCTGGCTGACGACGACGCGCTCCGTGCCGTTGATGATGAAGGTCCCGTTCTCCGTCATGAGCGGGATCTCGCCGAAGTAGACCTCCTGCTCCTTGACGTCGCGGATCGACTGCGCGCCCGTCTCCTCGTCCTTGTCCCAGACGACCAGGCGAACGACGACCTTGATCGGCGCCGAGTACGTCATGCCGCGCTGATGGCACTCGTCGACGTCGTACTTGGGCTTCTCGAGGTGATAGCTGACGAACTCGAGCGAGCTCGTCTCGTTGAAGTCCTTGATCGGGAAGACCGACTTGAAGACGCCCTGCAGGCCCGTGTCCTCACGCTTCTCGGGCGGGACGTCGGCCTGGAGGAACTTGTCGTAGGACGATTTCTGGATGGCGATGAGGTTGGGGATCTCGGCGATCTTGTTGATCTTCCCAAAGTTTCGCCGGATTCTGAAGTTGTTCTGGATCGTCGTCGCCATCGAGTTCGGTCCTCTGTCCCTTCGAGACCCGTACAAACAGGTCTAGCCGGCCAGCAGGCCGGCTACCCAACTGCGTCCGGCCGAAACGGCCGGGATTCCGGAATCAGTGAAAGGGATACGGGTTCTTAACGACTCCACCCTCACCCGTCAAAGATTCCAACGTGAGCCACGGCGAGGCGGCTTGCAACTCCGCCCCGCCGTGCGCACGCCTCGCTACTTGATCTCGACCTTGGCGCCGGCGGCCTCGAGCTTCTTCTTGAGCTCGTCGGCCTCCGCCTTCGCGACGCCACCCTTGACCTCCTTGGGGGCGCCCTCGACGAGGTCCTTCGCCTCCTTGAGGCCGAGGCCCGTGATCGCGCGGACTTCCTTGATCACGTTGATCTTGTTCGCGCCGGCGTCCGCGAGGACGACGGAGAACTCCGTCTTCTCCTCGACCGGAGCCGCGGCGGCAGCCCCGCCACCCGCGCCGGCGACCATCACCGGAGCGGCGGCGGAGACGCCCCACTTCTCCTCGAGCTGCTTCACGAGCTCGGCGGCCTCCATCACCGTGAGGCCCGACAGCTGTTCCACGATCGTGTTGAGATCGGCCATTTCCTTCTTCCTTCTCTTTGTTCCGGGGCGCCCTTCGGGGCGCCCGCAGCGTCTGGCCCGCGCGACCTTCCGCGCGGGCGGTTCACGTACCGTTTAAGACTGCTTCTCGAGCTGCTCGCGGCGCGCGCCGAGGACACGGGCCAGCTGCTGGCCCGGGGCCCCGATCATGCGGGCGAGCTGGGTCGCGGGCTGCGCGATCATCGCGGCGATCTGGCCGCGGAGCTCCAGGAGCCCCGGCAGCTTCGCGAGGGACTGGATCCCCTTCGCGTCGACGACCCGACCTTCGATCACCGCGGTGCGGATGGTGAAGTTCTCGCGGTCCTTCATGAACTCCGCGAGGAGCTTCGCCGGCGTGACGACGTCGCCGTAGCTCATGACGAGCGCCGTCGGCCCCACGAACTTCTCCGCGATCGGCTCCACCGGCGTGCCCTTGGCGGCGCGCGCGGCGAGGGTGTTCTTCACGATGCGGTACTCCACCTTCGCCTCGCGCAGCTTGCGCCGAAGCTCGGTGACCGTCGCGACGTTCAGCCCCTTGGGCTCCGCGAGGATGGCCGCCTTCGCCTTCGCCATCTTCTCGTGGAGCTCACCGATGACCTGCTCTTTTTCCGTCCGGTTCAATTAGTCTCACCACCTTTCGGACCGGCCGGCGTTCGCCGGCGCGGTTTCGCTCGGGGTTCGGACCGGACGTCCGGTACGAAGACCCCCTGGCCAAGCAGGGGACGCTGCGGAGAGGCTGCAGGTTCCCGTCTCGGCGGGTCGGACCCTCGCGGATCCGCTTGGCCGCTCGCTCGCCCCGGAACTGCGCTCGCACCCGGGGCCGTTCGCGGGCCCGCTGTCTTGGACCAGAAACCCCGGCGGCGTCATGCCGCCGGGAACTCCAGAAACGTGTCGCTAGCCGTGCTGCGCGGCGAGCTCGGCGAGGTCGAGCTTGATGCCCGGGCCCATCGTCGTGGAGAGCGTCACGTTCTTCACGTACACGCCCTTCGCGGTCTGCGGCTTCGCCTTGTAGATGATCTCCATGATCGCCGAGAAGTTCGCCTTGAGCTTCTCCGGGTCGAAGGAGGCCTTGCCGAACGGCACGTGGACGATGCCCGCCTTCTCGACGCGGAACTCGACCTTGCCGGCCTTCTGCTCCTTCACGGCGCGGGAGATGTCCGCCGAGACCGTGCCGACCTTGGGGTTCGGCATGAGGCCGCGGGGGCCGAGGACCTTACCGAGGCGGCCGACGACGCCCATCATGTCCGGCGTCGCGAGCACCTTGTCGAAGTCCATGAAGCCGCCCTGGACCTTCTCCGCGAGATCCTCGGCGCCGACGATGTCCGCGCCGGCCTCCTGGGCCTCGCGCGCCTTGTCGCCCTTCGCGAACACCGCGATCTTGACCGCCTTGCCCATGCCGTGCGGCAGCACGACGGCGCCGCGGACCACCTGATCGGCGTGCTTGGGGTCGACGCCGAGGTTGATCGCGGCGTCCACCGTCTCGTCGAACTTCTTCGTGGCGGTCTGCTTCACGAGGCTCATCGCCTCGTCGAGCTTGTACCGCTTCACCCGGTCGACCTTCGCGACCGCCGCCTTGTACTTCTTCGCAACGTGAGCCATGTCCGTGTCCTCCTCGCGGCTAGCCGACGACGTCGATGCCCATGGACAGCGCGGTCCCCTCGACGGTCCGCATCGCGGCCTCGAGGCTGCCCGCCGTCATGTCCTGCATCTTCGTCTTCGCGATCTGCTCGACCTGCTTGCGCGTCACCTGCCCGACCTTCTCCTTGCCGGGCTTGTGCGCGCCGGAGCCCTTCTTCTTCTCCGTGTGGAGGCCGGCCGCCTTCTTCAGGAGGATCGCCGCGGGCGGGGTCTTCAGCTGAAAGGTGAAGGAGCGGTCCTGGTACACCGTGATGATGACCGGGATGATGAGCGCTTCCTTCGCCTGCGCCTGCGTCGCCGCGTTGAACTGCTTGCAGAACTCCATGATGTTCACGCCGTGCTGGCCGAGCGCCGGGCCCACGGGCGGAGCCGGGTTCGCCTTGCCGGCGGGGAGCTGCAGCTTGATCTGTCCAGTGACCTTCTTCATCGCTGCTCCTCGAGGCCGCAGAGGCGGCCCCGCGTGGTCGAACGAGCCGTTGACTCGGCTCTCCCACGTATTCGCCCGCGGTGACTCACCGCGGGCGGTGCCACACTACGTCTTCTCCACCTGCATGAAGTCGAGCTCCACCGGCGTGGCGCGCCCGAAGATCGAGACGAGCACGCGCAGCTTGCCCTTGTCCGGCTTGACCTCCTCGACCGTGCCGTTGAAGTTCGAGAACGGGCCGTCGATCACGCGGACCTGATCGCCCTCCTCGAACTGCACCTTCGGCTTGGGCTTCAGCGAGCCCTCGGAGATCTGCGTCGTGAGCCGCTGCACCTCGATGTCCGACACCGCCGGGACCTCGTTCGGCGTCTTCGCGTTCCCGACGAAGCCCGTCACCTTGGGCGTCCCCTTCACGAGGTGCCAGGTGTCGAGCGTCATCTCCATGTTCACGAGGATGTAGCCCGGGAAGAACTTGCGCTTCGAGGTCTTCTTCTCCCCCTTCACCATCTCCTGGACCACTTCCATGGGGATGAGGACCTCGCCGAACTGCTCCTGGAGGCTGTGCTGCCGGACGCGCTCCTCCAGCGACTTCTTCACCTTGTTCTCGAAGCCCGAGTAGGTGTGGACGACGTACCACTTCTTCGCCATTTGCGCGTCTCCGTGTGGTCGCCCCGTGCCCCGCCTAAACGCCGCGGGAGCCACCGGCGGCCTTCCGCCGCCCAGGGCTCCCGTCGCTCGTGAGCCTGTCGAAACCGCTCGGCCGCGAGCGACCTAGTAGACCTTCGAGCTGAGCCAGCTCCAGACGAAGTCGAACACGCCGAGGACCACCGCCGCGACGGCCGACGCCACGATCACCGCGACCGTGGCGGCCCGCGTCTCGCGCAGGCTCGGCCACGTGACCCGGCGAAGCTCCAGCGCGATCTCGAACGAGACCTGCTGGGTCTTCGGGTAGCGCCACACCCCGATCGCGAGCACGACCGCCAGCGCGAACCCGACGACGGTCGAGAGCGTCCAGTCCCCGAGCACCGCGAAGTCGTTCACGCGGGTATACGAGAACGCGAGCGCGAGGATGCGCTCGAAGAACACCCCGACCGCGATCGCGGCGAGCACGTAGAAGATCACGACGATCCGCTTCGGCTGCTCGACCCCGCCCACGTTTTCCATGGCTCGCCCTTCGGCCTTCGTGCGGCATGGGGGCGGGACGCGTTCGGCGCCCCGCCCCCGTCGGTTTCTGCTCGGTTCGTCCTGCCTCGATTGGCAGGCCAGGAGGGATTCGAACCCCCAACCCGCGGTTTTGGAGACCGCTGCTCTACCGTTCGAGCTACTGGCCTATCCCCGGCGGCTTCGCGCTACTTCGTCTCCTTGTGCTCCACGTGCTTGCGGCAGCGCGGGCAGTACTTGGACAGCGCGAGCTTGTCCTGCGTCTTCTTCTTGTTCTTCGTGGTCGTGTAGTTCCGCTCTTTGCAGGTCTTGCACTCGAGCGTGATGATGCTGCGATTCCCGGCCATGGGATCCCTTCCTTACTGGATCACCTCGGCCACGACGCCGGCGCCGACCGTGCGGCCACCCTCGCGAATCGCGAACCGAAGCTCCTTCTCCATCGCGATCGGGGTGATGAGCTCCACCTCCATCGCGATGTTGTCCCCGGGCATCACCATCTCGACACCCTGCGGAAGCTGAACCGAACCCGTGACGTCCGTCGTGCGGAAGTAGAACTGCGGGCGGTAGCCGTTGAAGAACGGCGTGTGGCGCCCACCCTCCTCCTTCGTCAGGACGTACACCTCGGCCTTGAACTTGGTGTGGGGCGTGATCGAGCCCGGCTTCGCCAGCACCTGACCGCGCTCCACCTCCTCGCGCTTCAGGCCGCGGAGCAGCGCACCGATGTTGTCGCCCGCCTGCCCCTCGTCGAGCAGCTTGCGGAACATCTCCACGCCCGTCACCACCGTCTTGACCGTCGGCTTCAGGCCGACGACCTCGATCTCCTCGCCCACCTTGACGATCCCGC
>NZ_JAKZLF010000053.1:4054-23229 GCF_022808855.1 Anaeromyxobacter soli | reverse complement strand
CGCGGCCCCCGCGCCCGGCGTGCCCGGCGTGCCCGGCCCCGCGGCGGAGGGCCCCGGCCCCCGCGGCGGCGCGCTCGGCGCCGGCCACCCCGCCCCGCCGGTGTTCTCCGTCCCGGCCTTCGTCCTCGTCCTCACCGGCCTGTTCGGCGCGGCCGCCGTCGCGCCCCTCGCCCACGCGTTCTTCGGAGACCGCCTCGCGCTCCCGGGCGCGCTCGCGATCGGCCTCGCCGCGCTCACGGGTGCGCTCGCCGGCGCCGCGCTCGGCGGGGCCGGCGCCTGGGTCGGCCGGCGGATCGCCTTCTACGAGCTCTCGGCCGCGTTCCTGCTCTGGGCGCTCGGGGTGGCGGTGCTGGTCGCCTTCCTGCCCGGGGTGCGCGAGAGCTCCGCGGCGCTCCAGGCGCTCGAGGCGCAGGGGAAGCTCGTGCTCGTGCTCGGGCTCCTCGGCGTGGGCCTCCTCGCGGCGACCGCCGTGTTCATCGGCTCGACGCTGGCGTACCTGGCGGTCGGCACCGGGCGCCTCGACGCGTCGTTCTCGTACGAGCTCTTCGTGGCGCGCAGCCACCTGCGGCTCAGCCCGCGCACGCTCGCCGCGCTCTTCGCCCTCGTCGTCACCGGGCTCGTGCCCGGCATCGTGCTCGGGCTCGTCTGGTCCCTCCTGCGCGACGCGAAGGAGCGGCGCGCCTACCGGCGCGGCGAGCTCTTCGTGCGCCCGCGCATGCCGGCGACGCTCCTCATGACGCTCATCTCGATCGGCGGGGTGGCCATCGGGGTGTGGGCGCTCACGGTCGTGCTCTCGGTGATGAGCGGCTTCGAGGCCGACCTCAAGAGCAAGATCCTCGGCCAGAACGCGCACGGCATGCTGCTCACGTACGGCCAGAACGAGCTCACCGACTGGCGGACGACGCGCGAGCGCGTGCTCCACGTGCCGGGCGTCGTGGGCGCGACGCCCATCCTCTACAACGAGGTGATGCTCTCGGCCGGCCAGAACCTCACCGGCGCCATCGTGAAGGGCATCGACGTCGGCTCGGTGGGCACCGTGACCGAGCTGCCGAAGTCGATCGAGGAGGGGAAGCTCGGCTGGCTCGAGAAGCCGGAGCTCATCCCGCCGCCCGGCAAGTCCGAGTCCCCCGACGAGCAGCGCGCCCCGCCCCGCGCCGGGAAGACCCTGCCCGGCATCGTCGTGGGGCGCGAGCTCGCGCGGGCGCTCCGGGTGTTCGTCGGCGACCAGGTGAACGTCGTCTCGCCGTTCGGCGACCTCGGCCCGGCCGGCCCGCAGCCGAAGAGCCGCCCGTTCCGCGTGGCGGCCATCTTCCACAGCGGGATGTTCGAGTACGACTCCAAGTTCGCGTACGTCGACCTCGCCGAGGGCCAGAGGTTCTTCGGCACCGGCGACGCGGTCACCGCGTTCGAGCTGAAGGTCCGCGAGCCGGACGCGGCGCGGGCGGTGATGGGCCGGGTGGTGTTCGAGCTCGGCGGCTGGCCCTTCCGCGCGCGCGACTGGACCGAGCTCAACCGCAGCCTCTTCTCGGCGCTGCAGACCGAGAAGGTCGTGATGGCGGTGATCCTCGGCTTCATCGTGCTCGTCGCGACGTTCACCATCGTCGCGACGCTCGTCATGCTCGTCCTCGAGAAGCGCAAGGAGATCGGCGTCCTCAAGTCGATGGGCGCCGGGGTGCCGAGCGTGATGAAGATCTTCATGGCCGAGGGCGTCACCATCGGCGCGGTGGGCACCGCCTTCGGCCTGCTGCTCGGCTACGGGAGCTGCCTGCTCATCGACAAGGTCGGCATCCCGCTCGACCCCGAGGTCTATTACATCTCGAACCTGCCCGTGGTGATCGATCCCTCGCAGTTCGCGCTCGTCGCCTTCGCCGCGCTCGCGCTGTCGTACCTCGCGACGCTCTACCCGGCGACGAAGGCCGCCCGCCTGAACCCGGTGGACGGGCTCCGGAGCGAGTGATGACCTCCCCGTTCGTGCGGATCCAGGGGCTCACCAAGACCTACCTGATGGGCGACCGGCGGCTCGAGGTGCTGCGCGGCATCGACCTCGAGATCGGGTCCGGCGAGCTCGTCGCGCTCACCGGGCCCTCCGGCGCCGGGAAGAGCACGTTCCTCCACCTCCTCGGCACCCTCGACGTGCCGACCGGCGGGCGGATCCTCTTCGACGGCGCGGATCCCTTCGAGCGCGGGGAGGAGGCCCTCGCCGCGTTCCGCAACGAGACCGTCGGCTTCGTGTTCCAGAGCCACCACCTGCTGCCCGAGTTCACCGCCCTCGAGAACGCGATGATGCCGGCCCTCATCCGCCGCGTGCCGCGGGCGGAGGCGCGGCGGCGGGCGGCGGAGATGCTCGCCCTGGTCGGCCTCGCCGAGCGGGTGGATCACCACCCCGGGGAGCTGTCCGGCGGCGAGCAGCAACGGGTCGCCCTGGCGCGCGCGCTGTGCCTCCGGCCGCGGCTCCTGCTCGCGGACGAGCCGACCGGCAACCTCGATCCGGCGACGGCCGAGGGCATCCACACCCTGCTCGCGGATCTCAACGCGCGGATGGGGATCACCGCGGTGGTCGTCACGCACAACGAGCGGCTCGCCGCGGCGCTGCCGCGCCGGCTTCGCCTGGAGCGGGGGCGGCTCGCGTGAGCGCTCCGGCGGGCGGCTCCCGGGGGCCGCGTCGGCGGCCGGAAGGAAGACGTTTGAGCTTTTCGGGGCATCGGTTTAGATTCCGCGGCTCCGTGAAGCGCCTGACCGATCCCACGGCCGCGCTCGCCGCGCTGCTCATCGCCGCCGGTGCCGCCCTCGTTCCTGTCCGGGCCGTGGCCCAGGCCGCGTCTCCTTCGACGGAGGTGAGGGCGGGCGAGGTGCTCGCCGACGTCCGCGTCGAGGGGAACCGGCGCGTCGAGGTCGACGCGATCCGCGCCGCCATCACCCAGCGCAAGGGTCAGCCCTACGATCCGCGCGGCGTCCAGAAGGACATCCGGGCGGTGATGAAGCTCGGGTTCTTCTCCGACGTCGTCGTCGAGCTGCAGGGGCCGGCCGGCGCGCCCGTCCTCGTCTACCGCGTCACGGAGCGGCCCACCGTCCACGAGGCGCGCATCGAGGGCAACCACGCGCTCTCGAAGGACGATCTCAAGGACACCGTCGAGCTGAAGCCGTTCGCGATCCTCGATCTCGTCGCCGTCCGGAAGGACGTGAAGAAGATCAAGGAGAAGTACGCGGAGAAGGGCTACTACCTCGCGGAGGTCACCTACCGGCTCGACGAGCGGCCCGACAACCAGGTCGACGTCGTCTACGTCATCGACGAGCGCGCGAAGGTCCAGGTGAAGGAGGTGCGGTTCATCGGGAACGCGCACGTCCCGGACGCGGATCTCCTCGGGGTGATGCAGACGCGGCCCGGCGGCTACCTCTCCTTCCTGAGCTCGCTCGGCACGTACCGCGAGGAGGCCTTCCAGCACGACCTCCAGGGCATCCAGGCCGTCTACCTCGACCGCGGCTACGTGAACGTGAAGGTCGGGAACCCGTCGGTCGCGCTCTCGCCCGACAAGCGGTTCCTGCACATCACCATCCCGGTCGAGGAGGGCGAGCAGTACCGGATCGGCAAGATCGCCTTCACCGGCCAGCTCCTAGACCGCGAGCCCCTCCTGCGCCGCATCGTGCGCGCCAAGGCGGGCGAGATCTTCTCGCGGAGCAAGATCCAGCAGGACCTGTTCGCGGTGGGCGACGTCTACCGCGACCTGGGCCACGCGTACGCCAACGTCACGCCCCTCACCGCGACCGATCCCAAGACCCGCACGCTCGACCTCACCTACGAGATCCAGCCGGGGCCGAAGGTCCGCTTCGAGCGGATCGACGTCATCGGCAACGACAAGACCCGCGACAAGGTGATCCGCCGCGAGCTCCGGATCTACGAGGGCGAGCTGTACTCGGGCACCGGCCTGCGCCAGTCGAAGCAGCGCGTGAACGCGCTCGGCTTCTTCGAGACGGTCGAGATCACCACGAAGCAGGGCAGCTCCGAGGACACGATCGTCGCGGTCGTCGAGGTGAAGGAGCGGGCCACCGGGACCTTCCAGATCGGCGCCGGCTTCTCCTCGTACGAGAACTTCATCCTCACCGGGCAGATCTCGCAGAACAACTTCTTCGGATGGGGACAGACGCTCTCGCTGCAGGTGCAGTGGTCGTCGATCCGCCAGCTCGGCCAGATCCAGTTCGTCGAGCCGTACTTCCTCGACACCAAGTGGACCTTCGCCTTCGACCTCTACGCCACGGAGGGCATCTACACGACCTTCACGCGCCGGGCGATCGGCGGGTCCATGACGTGGGGCTACGAGCTGAACGGCCTCGCGCCCTGGTGGTCCTTCGCGCGCAACCTCGAGGACATGCGGCTCTTCGCGACGTACACGAACGAGCGCGTGGACGTGACCGCGTCCGGCCTCGCCGCGGTCGCCGCGAGCCAGCAGTTCAAGTCCGGCACGACGAGCGCGCTGCGCCTGTCGCTGCAGTGGGACCGCCGCGACAACCGGCTCTTCCCGACGCGCGGCCTCTTCCTCTCGGGAAGCGCGGAGGTCGCCCCCCCGGTCCTCGCGCCCGAGTCACTGTTCGGGAAGGTGAACCTCTTCACCCGCTACGCCCTCGACGCCCGCGCCTACCACCCGGTCTGGCTGGGCCTCATCGGCCGGGCGAAGCTCTCGCTCGGCTACATCCGCGACTGGGACTCCGAGCACCGCGTCCCCATCTCCGAGCGCTACTTCGTCGGCGGCATCAACTCGGTCCGCGGCTACCGGTACCTGTCCATCTCGCCCGTCGAGTACGTCCCGACCTGGCTCGACCCGAGCGCGCGGCGCGGCGCCCTCTACATCGGCGGCGACAAGCAGGCGGTGCTGAACCTCGAGCTCGAGTTCCCGCTGTTCAAGGCGGTCGGCGTCCGCGGCGTCCTCTTCAGCGACTGGGGCAACGCGTTCGCGCCCGGCAAGTTCTCCGACCCCGCCGTCCCGCTGTCGCTCTACAAGTCCGTCGGCTTCGGCTTCCGCTGGCAGAGCCCGATCGGCCCGCTCCGGTTCGAGTGGGGCATCCCGCTCGACCGCCGGCGCGAGGCCCCGGAGAACGGCGGCGCGTACATCGATCAGGCCCTCGACTTCCAGTTCACGATCGGCAACTTCTTCTGATCGCCGGTCGCCAAGGAGCCCCCATGCGTCACGCCCTCCGCCTCACCGCCGTCCTCGCCCTCCTCGCGGCCTCGGCCGCCCACGCCGTCGAGCCCAAGATCGGCTTCGTCGACCTGCAGCGCGCGCTCAACGAGATCGACGAGGGCAAGTCCGCCAAGGCCACCCTGAAGCGCGACTTCGACGAGAAGCAGAAGCAGCTCGACGCGAGGAAGGTCGAGTTCGACAAGCTCCGCCAGGAGTTCGAGAAGCAGTCCGTGGTCATGGCCGAGCAGGCGCGGCGCGACAAGGCCGCGGAGCTCGACCGCAAGGCGAACGAGCTGCAGCAGTTCTGGGGCCAGCTCCAGAAGGACCTCTCCGAGCGCGAGCGCGAGGTGACGCGCGGCATCTTCGACAAGATGGCGAACATCACCCGCGAGATCGCGGAGGCCGACGGCTTCACGATGGTCCTCGAGCGCAGCGACTCCGGCATCGTGTTCGCGCTGCCCGCCCTCGACCTCACGAACGAGCTCATCCGCAAGTACAACGCGAAGTTCCCGGGCGGCGCCGCGAAGAAGCCGGCCGAGGCGAAGCCCGCCGGGAAGCCGGCCGCGGCCCCCGCCGGGAAGAAGTGAGGCGGACGTGACGTTCACGCTCGCGGAGCTCGCCGCGCGCGTCGGCGGCGAGGTCGTCGGCGACGGCACCCTGACGTGCGAGGGGGTCGCGCCGCTCGAGGACGCCGGCCCGCACCACGTCTCCTTCTTCTCCAACCGGAAGTACCGCCAGGCCTTCGAGGCCTCGCGCGCCGGCGCGGTCGTGGTCGAGCCGGACGCAGAGGTGCCCGCCGGGCGCACGGTGCTCCGGGCGCCGAACGCCTACCTCGCGTTCGCGAAGATCTCGACCCTGTTCCATCCTCCCCGCGAGCCCGCGCCGGAGATCGCGCCGGAGGCGGCGATCCACCCGAGCGCCCGGGTCCACCCGAGCGCGCAGGTGATGCCGCTCGCCTCGGTCGGCCCCGACGCCGAGATCGGCGCGCGCACGATCGTCTACCCCGGCGTGCACGTCTGCGAGGGCGCCCGCGTCGGCGAGGACTGCCTGCTCTACCCGAACGTCGTCGTGCGGGAGCGCTGCCGCATCGGCAACCGCGTGATCCTGCAGCCGGGCTGCGTCATCGGGTCGGACGGGTTCGGGTTCGCCTTCGATCCCGACGGCGAGGGCCACGGGCCGCGCCACTTCAAGGTGCCGCAGATCGGCATCGTGATCGTGGAGGACGACGTCGAGATCGGCGCCAACACCTGCCTCGACCGGGCGACGCTCGGCGCGACGCGCGTGGGGCGTGGGTCCAAGATCGACAACCTCGTCCAGATCGCCCACAACGTGGAGCTCGGGCCGCTCTGCCTCATCGTCTCGCAGGTCGGCATCGCCGGCTCGACGAAGCTCGGGATGGGCGTCGTCGCCGCCGGGCAGGCCGGGATCGTCGGCCACCTCAGCATCGGCGACGGCGCCAAGATGGGCGCCCAGGCCGGCGTCATGACCGACCTCGCGCCGGGCGAGACGGTGAGCGGGTCGCCGTCGCAGCCGCACGCCGACTGGCTGCGCACGCAGGCGGCCCTGCGGACGCTCCCGGAGCTCCGCCGCGAGGTGAAGGAGCTCCGCCGTGAGCTCGAGCGGCTTCGCGCCGCCGGGGAGAAGAAGCCATGAGCGCCGAGCGCGCGCCGGTCGTGATGGACATCGAGGCCATCCAGCAGCTCCTGCCGCACCGCCCGCCCTTCCTCCTCGTGGACCGGGTGGTCCTCGTGGAGCCGAACGTGCGCCTCGTCGCCTGGAAGTCGGTGACGATGAACGAGCCGTTCTTCGTGGGACACTTCCCGGGCCACCCGGTGATGCCGGGGGTGCTCATCCTGGAGGCCCTCGCGCAGGCCGGCGCGCTCCTCGCGCTGAAGTCGCTGCCGGCCGACCAGACCGCCTCGAAGATCACCTATCTGATGGGGATCGACGGGGCGAGGTTCCGCCGGCCGGTGGTCCCGGGGGACAGGCTCGAGCTGCACGTCGAGGTGACGAAGCAGAAGGGCGCGGTCTGGAAGGAGAAGGGGACCGCGATCGTGGACGGGCAGACCGTCGCCGAGGCCGAGTTCATGGCGATGTTCGCCGACCGCGAGGTCGCGAGCTGACAGGAGCACCGAGCATGTCCATCCACCCCACCGCCGTCCTCGAGCCGGGCGCCGAGGTCGATCCGTCCGCCCAGATCGGCCCCTACGCGGTCATCGGGCCCCACGTCCGCATCGGCGCGCGCACGGTGATCGGCGCGCACGCGGTCGTGGCGGGGCGCACCACGCTCGGCGAGGCGAACCGGGTCTTCCCGCACGCCGTCGTGGGCGAGGTGCCGCAGGACCTCAAGTACCGGGGCGAGCCGACCGAGCTCGTGGTCGGCGACCGGAACACGTTCCGCGAGGGCGTGACCATCAGCACCGGCACGCTGCAGGGCGGCGGCGTCACGCGCATCGGCTCGGGCTGCCTGTTCATGGCGAACAGCCACGTCGGGCACGACTGCGACGTGGGCGACGGCGCGATCATCGCGAACTCGGTCGCGCTCGCCGGGCACGTCGTCCTCGAGGACCACGTCCACGTGAGCGGCCTCGCCGCGGCGCACCAGTTCTGCCGCATCGGCCGGCTCGCGTTCGTCTCGGGCCTCACCGGCGTCACCATGGACGTGGCGCCGTTCTGCACGGTGGCGGGCCCGCGCGCCGAGCTCGCCGGCCTGAACGCGGTCGGCATGCAGCGCGCGGGGATCAGCGAGGAGCGCATCGGGCAGGTGAAGCAGGCCTACAAGATCGTGTTCCGCTCCAACCTGGGGCTCGCCGAGGCGATCGCGCAGGTCGAGGCGGAGCTCGGGATGTACGAGGACGTCGCGCACTTCGTCCGCTTCCTCAAGGGGACGCAGCGCGGCATCACGCGGTAAATGGCGACCATCGGCCTCATCGCGGGGGGCGGGCGCTTCCCGATCCTGTTCGCGGAGAGCGCCCGCCGCGCCGGGCACCGCGTCGTGGCCGTCGCGCACCGGAACGAGACCGACCCCGCGCTCGAGGGCGCGGTGGACGCGCTCACCTGGGTGAAGCTCGGGCAGATCGGGCACATCCTCGACGCGCTCCGCGCGGGCGGCGCGACGCAGAGCGTGATGCTCGGCGCCATCACGAAGAAGCGCTTCTTCACCGACGCGATGCTCGACGCGACGGGGCTCCGCGTCCTCGCGCGCGTGGGCATCCGGTCCGACGACAACCTGCTCCGCGCGATGGCGCGCTTCCTCGACGAGGAGGGGGTGCCCATCACCGATCCCACGCCGTTCCTGCAGGACCGGCTCGCGCCCGAGGGCGTGCTGGGCAGGCACCAGCCGACCGACGACGAGCGCGCGGACGCCGCCTACGGGATCGAGCTCGCGCGCGGCATCGGGCGGCTGGACCTCGGCCAGACGGTGGTCGTGAAGGACCGGGTGGCGCTCGCGGTCGAGGCGCTCGAGGGCACGGACGCGTGCATCCGGCGCGGCGGAGAGCTCGCCCGCTCCGGCGGGTTCGTCGTCGCGAAGGCGGTGAAGCCGGGGCAGGATCGCCGCTTCGACCTCCCGGCGGTCGGCCCCGACACGCTCGAGACCCTGCGCGAGGCGGGCGGCCGGGTGCTCGCGGTGGAGGCGGGCGCCACGCTCGTGATGGATCTCGAGCGGATGGTCGCGCGCGCGGACAAGGCCAGGCTCGTGCTCATGGGGCTCAAGGGGTGAGCTGGGCGCGCGACGAGGCGGGCGGGGTGGTGCTCGAGCTCCTCGTCCAGCCGCGGGCGTCGCGCACCCGCGTGGTCGGGGAGCACGACGGCCGGCTCAAGATCCAGCTCGCGGCGCCCCCGGTGGACGGGGAGGCGAACGCCGCCCTCGTCGAGTTCCTCGCCGGCGCGCTCTCGGTCCGCAAGCAGGACGTGTCCGTCCTCCGCGGCGAGGCCGGCCGGCGCAAGTCGGTCCGGGTCGCTACCGTCTCCGCGGCGCGCGCCGTCGCCGCGCTCGCCCCCTGAGAGCCCCCATGGCCCGCGCCCTCCTCGCCCTCGCCGCCGCCCTCCTCGCCGTCCCCGGTCTCTTCGTCGCCGCGAAGGGGCTCGCCGCGCTCCGGCGCCAGCGCGTCGTCGTGCACGGCCGCGAGGTCGTCGGCGCGGGCGCCCGCACGGCCGGCGCGATGCTCGTCGTGTACGGGCTCGCGATGGTCGCCCTCGGCGTCGTGCTCGTGGCGTTCGCCGTCCTGCGCCGCTGACGCCGCTGCCGCAGCGCGGCGGGAGCACGGAGACGCAATCCTTGCGGGAACAACGCGGCGTCTCGCCCGTGTTCCGGACGCTGGAAGTCGAATAAGATGGCGCCCCCCATGACCCAGCGATTCCTCGCCGCCTGCCGGAAGCAGCCCGTCGACCGCGTGCCCGTCTGGATGATGCGCCAGGCCGGCCGGTACCAGCCCTCCTACCGCGCCGTCCGCGAGAAGGTGGGCTTCCTCGAGCTGTGCCGCTCGCCGGAGCTCATCGCCCAGGTGACCGTGGCGCCGATCGACGAGTTCGGGTTCGACGCGGCGATCCTGTTCTCCGACATCCTCGTCCACCTGCCGGCGATGGGGCTCGACCTCACGTTCGAGAAGGGCGAGAAGGGCAAGGGCGACGGCGGCCCCAAGATCGCGAACCCCGTCCGCACGCGCGCCGACGTGGACGCCCTGCGCGTCCCCGAGCCGAAGAAGGACCTGCCGTACGTCCTCGACGGCGTGCGCGCCATCCGCGCCGCGCTGCGCGACCGCGTCCCCCTCATCGGCTTCGTGGGCGGTCCGTTCACCGTCGCGAGCTACGCGGTCGAGGGCGGAAGCCAGGGCTTCACCCGCCTGAAGACGATGCTGTACGCCGAGCCCCGCACGGCGCACGCGCTCTTCGAGAAGCTCACCCGCGCGGCCATCGTGCAGATCGAGGAGCAGATCGCGGCCGGAGCGCAGGCCGCGCAGATCTTCGAGAGCTGGCTCGGCGAGCTCGATCGCGCGGACCTCGAGGAGTTCGCGTTCCCGTACCTCGCGCGCATCGCCGAGGCCGTGAAGCGCACCGGCGTGCCGGCGATCTTCTTCTCGACGGGCACGAGCTCCCACCTCGAGCCGATCTCCAAGCTCGGCTACGACGTCGTCTCCGTGGACTGGCGCATCCCCATCGACGAGGCGCGCCGCCGCGCTCCCGGCGTCGCCATCCAGGGCAACCTCGACTCCACCCTCCTGCTCGGGCCGAAGGAGGTCGCCGTGGAGCGCGCGCTCTCCATCGTGCGGGCGGCGGGCCGGGAGCCCGGCTACATCTTCAACCTCGGCCACGGGATCCAGCCCGGCACGCCGACCGAGACCGTGAAGGCGGTAGTGGACGCGGTCCACGCCTTCGCCTGGAAGTGAGGAAGACGTGATCCAGATCCCGTCCTGGGAGCTCATCAAGAAGTACGACCGTCCCGGCCCGCGCTACACGAGCTACCCGACCGCGCCGGAGTGGTCGGACACCTTCGGGCCGAAGGACTACGAGGAGCACCTCGCGCGTGCCGATGCGCAGGGCGGGCCGCTCTCGATCTACGTCCACCTCCCGTTCTGCCGCGAGATGTGCCGCTTCTGCGGGTGCAACGTCATCGCGACCCACGACCGCACGCGCGCCGAGTCGTACCTCGAGCTCCTCGAGAAGGAGGTCGAGCTCGTGGCGAAGCGGCTGCCCCGGCGCCGCAGCGTGACGCAGCTCCACTGGGGCGGCGGGACGCCGACCTTCCTCGACGAGCGCCAGCTCGAGCAGTGCCACGCGCTCCTCGCGCGCCACTTCGACTTCGCCAAGGACGGCGAGATGGCGATCGAGATCGACCCGGCGATCACCACCCGCTCCCAGATCGAGACGCTCGCGAAGCTCGGCTTCAACCGCATCTCGATGGGCGTGCAGGACTTCGATCCGCAGGTCCAGGAGACGGTGGGCCGCATCCAGGGCTTCAAGGAGACCGCCGAGCTCGTGCAGGCGGCCCGCGACAACGGCTTCCACGGGGTGAACCTCGACCTCATCTACGGGCTGCCGTTCCAGTCGCGGGACACCTGGCAGAAGACGCTCGACCTCATCCTGAAGATCCACCCGGACCGCATGGCGGTGTTCGGCTTCGCGTACGTCCCGTGGTCGAAGCCGCACCAGCGGCTCCTGCCGCAGGAGGCGCTCCCGAAGACGGAGCAGCGCGTCGAGCTGTTCCTGCAGGCGGTGGAGGCGTTCACCTCGGGCGGCTACCGCCTCATCGGCCTCGACCACTTCGCGCTCGAGTCGGACGAGCTCGCGCGCGCGCAGGACGCCGGCTACCTGTACCGGAACTTCCAGGGGTACACGGTCCGGCCGGCGGCGGACACGGTCGCGTTCGGGATGACGTCCATCTCGGACATCGGCGGCGCGTACGCCCAGAACGCCCACAAGCTGAAGGACTGGGGCGACAAGGTCGCGCAGGGCATCATCCCCGTCGAGCGCGGCGCCTCGGTGACGGACGACGACGTCATGCGGCGCTTCGTCATCAACCGGGTCATGTGCCTCCTCAGGCTCGACCTGCGCGAGGTCGCCGAGAAGTTCGGGCCGGCCGCGCGGAAGGCGATCGAGGCGGACCTCTCGAAGGGCGTGGCCGAGCTCGAGGGCGACGGGCTCGTGACCTTCGACGGCGATCTGCTCCGGGTGACCCCGCTCGGCCAGCTCCTCGTGCGCAACGTCGCCATGCTGTTCGACGCGTACCTCGGCAAGCACGCCGGCGAGAAGAAGCCCACGTTCTCGCGGACGGTCTAGATGGAGCGCACCGCCGTCTTCCTCATGAACCTCGGCGGGCCGAGGACGCTCGAGGAGGTCGAGCCGTACCTCTACGAGCTCTTCTCGGATCCGCTCCTCATCTCCGCGCCGTTCGGCCCGCTGCGGCCGCTCGTGGCGCGGCTCATCTCCCGGCTGCGCGCCCCGTCCTCCGCCGAGAAGTACGCGCTCATCGGCGGCAAGTCGCCCATCGTCGAGGGGACCGAACGGCAGGCGCGCGCGCTCGAGGGCGTCCTCGGCCCCGGCTGGTCGTGCCACCTCGCGATGCGCTGCGGCCACCCGAACACCGAGGAGGGCGTCCGCGAGGCGATCGCCGCCGGGGCCACCCGCGCCGTCGCGCTCCCGCTCTACCCGCAGTACGCCAACGCGACCACGAAGAGCTCGCTCGTCGAGCTCCGGCGCCTCTGGCCGAAGCACCTGCCGCTCGCCGAGATCTGCACCTGGCACGATCACGAGGGCTACCTCGACGCCTCGGCGGCCGCGCTGCGCGAGACGCTCGGCGAGCTCCCCGCCGCGGCGCGCGAGACCGCGCTCGTCGTGTTCAGCGCGCACGGGCTCCCGATGAGCCAGGTGCGCAGGGGCGACCCGTACCCCGGGTACATCGAGCACTCGGCCCGCGAGACCGCCCGGCGCGCGGGCGCCGCGGAGTTCCGGGTCACCTACCAGAGCCGGGTGGGGCCCGCGAAGTGGCTCGGGCCCGACACCGTCGAGTTCCTCCGGGGGAACGCGCGCGGGCGCGCGATCGTGACGGTGCCGATCGCGTTCGTGTCGGAGCACCTCGAGACGCTCTACGACCTCGACATCCTCGCCAAGCAGGCGGCGGCCGAGGGCGGCGCGACGGCCTACCTCCGCGTGCCGGCGCTCGGCGTCCGCCCCGACTTCGTCGCGGCGCTCGCGGACGTGGTCCGCGCGGGGCTCCACGCGAGCCGGCCCGCCGCCTGAACGACGGCTCGTGATCCGCGATCACCTTCGGTGACGCGAATCACGCTGTCGTCCAGGCATGTTCGAACGGGGGCTGCGCCCCCGCCCCGCCGGCGGCTGGCCGCCGTCGTCGGGGACCCACCCCTGCTCGTCGGGGTCCCCTGCGCCGCCGCGGGGACCGCGGCCGACCTCCGATCCGGGAGGGCACGTCGTGTGTGTCCCCCCGGGACGAATGTTATGCTCATCAGTCCCGGCCGATGAAGGATCTCCTCCACCCGCGCCACCGCGCCGCGCTGGCGCGCTTCGTCGGCGAGCACACGCCGGCGAAGGTCCTCCTCGCCTTCGACTACGACGGCGTGCTCGCCCCGGTCGTGCGGGATCCCCACGGGGCGCGCATGGACCGGACGACCCGCCGCCTGCTCCAGCGGCTCGGGCGGAGCTACCCCGTCGCGGTCGTGTCCGGCCGCGCCTGGCGCGACGTGGCGCGCTTCGTGGGTCCAGCGGTCCCCCTCGTGGTCGGCAACCATGGCTTCGAGCTCGGGCGGCCCATCGCCGTGCCGGAGCGCGTCCTGCGCAGCGTCCGCGGCTGGCGGCGCCGGCTCGAGGTCGCCCTGGCGGGCGTGCCCGGCATCCACTTCGAGGACAAGCGCTCCACGCTCGCGATCCACTACGGCCTCGCGCGGACGTGGCGCGCCTCCGAGCGCGCCGTCTACGAGGCCGCGAACCAGCTCGAGGGGACCCGCCTCATCCCTGGGAAGAAGGTCCTGAACGTCCTGCCGCACGACTTCCCGTCGAAGGGCGACGCGGTGCGCGCGCTCGTCACGCGGCTCGGCTGCACCGCCGCGCTCTACGCGGGGGACGACGTCACGGACGAGGACGCCTTCGCGGTCGGGCCGCCGCTCGTGTTCGGCGTGCACGTCGGCGGCGGGCCGTCGCTCGCCCCGTGGAGGATCCGCGAGCAGCGCGACGTCCCCGAGCTGCTCGAGCTGCTCGTCCGGCTCGGCTCGGTCCGCGCCGCCGGCGAGGCGAGCGGCGCGGCGCCCCGGATCCGCCGGGCGCGCCCGCTCCGGCCGCTCCCCGCCCGGGCGGGAGGGCGGCGATGAGGCCGCCCCGCCGCCCCGAGCCCGGGACCACCGGGGACCTGTTCGCGCCGCGGGAGCTGCCGCGCCCGTGGTCCGTCGGCGAGCTCACCCGCGCGCTCAAGAACGCGGTCGAGCCGAAGTTCCGCGACGTCTGGGTCGCCGGGGAGGTGGCGAACCTGCGCCGCCAGTCGAGCGGGCACGTCTACTTCTCGCTCAAGGACGCCGACGGCCTCATCGGCGCGGTCGTCTGGTCGTCGCAGGCGCGCCGGGTGAAGTTCCAGCTCGCCGAGGGGCAGGAGGTGATCGCCCGCGGCTTCGTCGAGATCTACGCGCCGCACGGCAAGTACCAGCTCATCGTGCAGGAGCTCGAGCCGCGCGGCGCCGGCGCGGCGGCGCTGCTGCTCCAGCAGGTGAAGGAGCGGCTCCAGGCGGACGGCCTCCTCGACCCCGCGCGCAAGCGGCCGCTGCCCTTCGTGCCCCGGCGGATCGGCGTCGCCACGAGCCCCACGGGCGCCGCGGTCCGCGACTTCCTCCGCGTGCTCCACGGCCGCTTCCCCTCGCTCTCCGTCCTGGTGGCGCCGTGCCGGGTCCAGGGGGACGGCGCCGCGTCGACGGTGGTCTCGGCCGTGCGCGCGCTGTGCCGCGCCGGCGTGGACGTGATCGTCGTGACGCGCGGCGGCGGCTCGCAGGAGGAGCTCGGCGCGTTCAACGACGAGCGGCTGGCGCGCGCCATCGCCGCCTGCCCGGTCCCGGTGGTCTCGGCGGTCGGTCACGAGGTGGACGTCACGGTGGCGGATCTCGTGGCGGACGTCCGCGCCGCGACCCCCACCCACGCCGCCCAGCTCGTGGCCCCGGTGCGGGACGAGCTCGCGGCGCGCGTGGCGGCGCTCCGCGCCCGCCTCGACCGCACCGCGCGGGGCGCGCTGGAGCTCCGGCGCGGCGAGCTGCGCGCCTTGCACGCCGAGCTCGCCGATCCGGCGCACCTCCTCTCGCGCGAGCGCCACCGCGTCGAGGATCTGCTCCGCGAGGCGCTGGGCCACGTGCGGGCGCCGATCCGCTCGGAGCGCGCGCGGCTCGAGCCGCTCCGCGCCCGCCTCGGCCGCCAGGAGCCGCGCCGCCGCGTGCGCGAGATCCGGGCGCGCATGGAGGCGAGCACGCGCCGCCTGGGCGCGTGGCAGGCGGCCACCTTCCGCCGCGAGGCGCTCCGGCTCCAGCGGCTCGAGGCGCGCCTCGGGCCGTCGAACGTGGCGAAGCTCCTGTCGCGCGGCTTCTCGCTCGTGCTCCGCGAGGGCCACGTGGTGGCCCGGAGCTCGCAGGCGTCCGAGGGCGAGGCGCTGAGGATCGTCCTCGGAGAGGGCTGGCTCGACGCGCAGGTCACCCGCAGGGATGCAGGGGACGACCCGCTGCCGGGGCGCGCGGCGCCCGCGCGGGAGGGCGACGCCGGCGGCTCCGGCGGGGCGGCCGTTGACCCCCTTTCGCGGCGTCGTTAAGTAGGTGGACTCGGAGGTCGCGTGAGCCAGGCGAGCGAGCGGCAGGAGCAGTCGGTGGCAGAGGAGTCCTACGACGCGCTCGTCACGCGGCTCGAGCGCGTCGTCGCCGAGCTCGAGTCCGGCCAGCTCACGCTGGAGCAGTCGATCGAGAAGTTCGCCGAGGGCGTGCGGCTCGCGAAGGACGCGTCCCGCAAGCTCGACGACGCGGAGCGCAGGGTCGAGCTGCTCGTGCGCGACGCCGACGGCGACGAGGAGGCGGTGCCGTTCGAGCCCGAGGCCGGCCGAGGATCTTGACGACCGATGCCGGCCCAAGAGCGCATGAAGAAGCCGAAGGTCATCATCGTCGACGACGACCGCGACACGCGGGAGATGCTCACCCTCGCGCTCGAGCTCGAGGGGTTCGACGTCGGCCAGGCGGCGAACGGGCTCAGGCTCATCTCGGCGATGCACGTGGATCGCCCGGACGTCATCCTGCTCGACGTGATGATGAGCTGGATCGACGGCTTCGAGCTGTGCCGCGCCATCAAGAAGAACCCCACCTTCGGTGACATCCCCGTCATCTTCATCTCGGCGCGCAAGAGCGTCGAGGACGAGCGCAGCGGCATCGAGGCGGGCGCCGTCGACTACTTCCCGAAGCCCCTCGACATGGACCGGCTCATCACGCGCATCCGGGAGATCCTCGACCGGCGCGCCGGGGCGGTCCCCACCCCGGCGTGAACCCGGTTGGCGGCGGCTCCGCCGGTGGCGTGAGCGCCCGGGCTGCCTTGTGCTACAAGGGCTCCGCCGTGGCCGAAGACCTCGACATCCAGGCCTACCTCCGACAGGTCTCCGCCCGCCTCGAGCCCCACCTCGTGGCGCTCGTGGAGGCGCGGCGCGGCCAGGGGCCGGGCCGGCTGCTCGACGCCGTCCGCTACGCGCTCCTCGGCGGCGGGAAGCGGCTCCGCCCGGCGCTCGTCCTCGCCGCGTGCGAGGCGCACGGCGGCGACGCCTCCGACGGCTCGCTCGCGATGCGCTTCGCGGTCGCGCTCGAGGCGATCCACACCTACTCCCTCGTCCACGACGACCTGCCCGCGATGGACGACGACGACCTCCGCCGTGGCCGCCCCACGGTCCACAAGGCGTTCGACGAGGCGACCGCGGTGCTCGTGGGCGACGCGCTGCAATCCCTCGCGTTCGGGCACCTCCTCGCCGCGCCGCAGCCGGGCGCCGCGGCCCTCGCCCGCCTGCTCGCCGACAACGCTTACCTCATGGTCGAGGGGCAGGCGCGCGACATCGAGGGCGAGCACGCGCGCCTCGCGGAGCCCGAGATCCTCGAGCTCATGCGCACCAAGACCGGGGCGCTGCTCGCGAGCGCCGTCGCCGGCGGCGCGGCGTGCGGCGGCGCCCCCATCGACCGCGTCTACCCCATCGGACTCAAGCTCGGGCTCGCCTTCCAGATCGCGGACGACCTCCTCGATCTCACCGCCGACACCCAGACGCTGGGGAAACGGGCCGGCAAGGACGCCGAGGCCGGGAAGTCCACGCTTCCGGGCCTGGTTGGGATCCCGGAGGCGCGCCGCCGCGCGGAGGCGCTCCTCCACGAGGCGCTCGCCGCGCTCGCCCCGCTCGGACCGCCCGCCGAGCCGCTCCGCGCGGTGGCGCGCTACGTGCTCTCGCGCAAGAAGTAGCAGGACCCGAGAACGGAGGTTCCACGAATGAGCCGCTTGCTCGACAGCATCGACTCGCCGTCCGACCTGAAGCGCCTGCCGGTCGACGATCTGCCGCGCCTGTGCGACGAGCTCCGCGAGGAGATCATCCAGACCTGCGCGAAGAACGGCGGGCACCTCGGCTCGTCGCTCGGCGCCGTCGAGCTCAACGTCGCGCTGCACTACGTGTACGCGTCGCCGACCGACAAGCTCGTGTGGGACGTCGGCCACCAGGCCTACGCGCACAAGCTGCTCACCGGCCGGCGCGAGCGGTTCCGCACCATCCGCACCGAGGGCGGCCTCGCGGGCTTCCCCGAGCGGCACGAGTCCGAGCACGACGCGTTCGGCGTCGGGCACGCCTCCACCGCCATCAGCGCCGCGCTCGGCATGCTCGAGGCGAAGCGGCTCTCCGGCGCGCCCGGCAAGGTCGTGGCGGTGGTCGGCGACGGCGCCATGACGGGCGGCGTCGCGTTCGAGGGGCTGAACCAGGCCGGCTACCTCGGCCGCAACCTCCTCGTCGTGCTGAACGACAACGAGATGTCGATCTCGCCCAACGTGGGCGCGCTGTCCGAGTGGTTCTCGAAGAAGTTCGCCTCGCGCACGTACAACCGCTGGCGCCGCGCGGTGAAGGACTTCCTCTCCCAGGTGCCCAAGGGGCCCGAGGCGATCGACATGATCCGCCACGGGATCAACGCGACGAAGGCGCTCGTCACGCCGGGCATCCTCTTCGAGGGGCTCGGCTTCCACTACGTCGGCCCGGTGGACGGGCACGACGTGCGGGGCCTCGTCGAGACCTTCCAGAAGCTCGCGATCTTCGACGGCCCGGTGCTGCTCCACGCCATCACCACGAAGGGCAAGGGCTACCAGCCCGCCGAGTCGGACAAGGCGACCCGCGGGCACGGCCTCTCGTTCTTCGACGTCGCGACCGGCAAGCCCGTGAAGAAGGCGTCGGCGAAGGCGTACACGGACCTCTTCGCCGAGGCGCTCTGCGAGGAGATGGAGCGGGATCCGCGCGTCGTGGCGATCACCGCCGCGATGCTCGAGGGCACGGGCCTCATCAAGGCGAAGGCGCGCTTCCCGGAGCGCACCTACGACGTCGGCATCGCGGAGCAGCACGCCGTGACCTTCGCCGCCGGCCTCGCCTGCGAGGGCGTCCGCCCGGTCGTCGCCATCTACTCCACCTTCCTCCAGCGCGCCTACGACGAGATCATCCACGACGTGGCCCTGCAGCGGCTGCCGGTGACGTTCGCGCTCGACCGCGGCGGCCTCGTCGGCGCCGACGGCAAGACGCACCAGGGCGCGTTCGACGTCGCGTACCTGCGCTGCGTGCCGAACCTCGTGGTGATGGCGCCCTCGGACGAGAACGAGCTCCGGCACATGCTCCACACCGCGCTCCACCACGACGGCCCCGCGGCGTTCCGCTTCCCCCGCGGCGCGGGCGAGGGCGTCGCGCTCGAGCCGCCGCAGGTGCTGCCCATCGGGAAGGGCCGGCTCGCCCGCGCGGTGGCCGGGAAGCCGGACGTGTGCATCGTCGCGCTCGGCGCGACCGTCCGCCCCGCGCTCGGCGCGGCCGAGGCGCTCGCGAAGGAGGGCATCGCCGCCTCCGTCGTCGACGCCCGCTTCGCGAAGCCGCTCGACGAGGAGCTCATCGCCGGCGAGGCGGAGCGTTCCCGCCGAGTCGTGACCGTGGAGGAGGGGTGCCTGCCCGGCGGCTTCGGCGCCGCCTGCCTCGAGCTCTTCGAGCGGCGCGGCTTCGTGGCGGAGGGGCTGCGGGTGAAGCGGCTCGGGCTCCCCGACGAGTTCGTGACGCACGGCGATCAGGGCCGCCAGCGGGCGCAGCTCGGGCTCGACGCCGAGGGCATCGCGCGCGCGTGCCGCGAGGTCGTCGGCGAGCGGGCGAAGCGCGGGGCGGCGTAGGTAAGCTGCGACGATCGTGAACGTCGGTCAGCGAGCGAAGCGAGCCCGCCGGGGGCGACGCCGCGGCGCGGCGCGGCCGCCCCCGCTGGGCCGCGGGCCCCCGGGGGGCGG
>NZ_JAKZLF010000053.1:0-4044 GCF_022808855.1 Anaeromyxobacter soli | reverse complement strand
CCTGCGGGGCCCGGCGCGAGCGCGGCCCCCGCCGCCGCGCCATCGCGCGCGCGGCGCGGCCGCCCGCGATGGCGCGCGGGCCCCGGGGAGCCGGCGTGGGGGCGCAGCCCCCGCCATGACCTCGCGCAGGCAGCGGATCGACGTCGTCCTCGTCGAGCGGGGGATCGCGGAGTCGCGCGCCAAGGCGCAGGCGCTCGTGATGGCCGGCGCCGTCGTGGTGGGTGAGACGCGCGTCGACAAGCCGGGCGCGCTCGTCGACCCGCAGGCGCCCATCCGGCTGAAGGAGGGGGCCGGGCCGCAGCGGTACGTGTCGCGCGGCGCGCTCAAGCTCGAGCGAGCGCTCGACGTGTTCCCCGTGGATCCGGCCGGGAAGACGTGCGCCGACCTGGGCGCGTCCACCGGCGGCTTCACCGACCTGCTCCTGCAGCGCGGCGCCGCCCGGGTCTACGCCATCGACGTGGGCTACGGCCAGCTCCACCCCAGGCTCCGCGGCGACCCGCGCGTCGTGGTCCGCGAGCGCGAGAACGCGCGGGCGCTCACCGCCGAGGCGCTCGGCACCCGGGTCGAGCTCGTGACCGGCGACCTGTCGTTCATCTCGCTCCGGCTCATCCTGCCGGCGGTGAAGGCGATCCTCCGCCCGGGCGGCGCGGCGATCCTGCTCGTGAAGCCGCAGTTCGAGGTGGGGAAGGGCGAGGTCGGCAAGGGGGGCGTGGTGCGCGACGAGGCCAAGCGCCGGGCCGCGCTCGACGGCATCGCCGCCGCGGCGCGGGAGCTCGGGTTCGAGATCCTGGGTCACGCCGAGTCACCCATCGAGGGCCCGGCGGGGAACCGGGAGTGGCTCCTCGCGCTCCGTCTCCCGCCCGACCCGGGGTAGGCCGTGCGAGCTCGTGGAAGGGCCCGCCAGGCGGCCCGGTCGTCCTTGACCGCCTCCACCCGGTCTGTTACTGACACGCCGACATTTTCGCGCCCGGGCAATGCCGGGTCTCGAAAGTGGGCCGCGTCGCCCACTTTTCGTTTTTTAGGGGTCAATGACGGGTATCGGAGAAGAGTCCATCGCCGACCGCACGCGCCGGGTGCTCGAGCCCGTGCTCGTACGCGACGGCTACGAGCTCGTCGAGGTGGAGTGGGCGCGCCAGGGAGCTCGCTGGACGCTCCGGCTCTTCGTCGACAAGCCGGGCGGCGTCGGGATCGAGGACTGCCAGGCCGTGTCCCGGCTCGTGGAGCCCATCCTCGACGTCGAGGACTTCATCGAGCCGGCCTACGACCTCGAGGTCTCGTCGCCGGGCCTCGATCGGCCGCTGCGCAAGCCGGCCGACTTCGACCGCTACGCGGGGCAGCGCGCGCAC
The DNA here is from genome assembly GCF_022808855.1 of Anaeromyxobacter soli. Taxonomy (GTDB): domain Bacteria; phylum Myxococcota; class Myxococcia; order Myxococcales; family Anaeromyxobacteraceae; genus Anaeromyxobacter; species Anaeromyxobacter soli. The sequence continues at coordinate 2,698 of NZ_JAKZLF010000053.1, read as the reverse complement.
GTGAAGGCGTACGGGCCCGTCCCCGAGACGGCGCCCGGCTCCCCCCCGCGAAAGAACTGGACCGGCGTCCTCGTGGGCTACCGCGACGGCGCCGTCGAGATCGACGTGGACGGCGTCGTCCACCGCGTCCCCCACGATCAGATCGCGAAGGCCCACCTCGAGTACGACTTCGAGGCGGACCTTCGGAGGAAGGACTGACCGATGCAGCAGAACGTGAACCTGAACCTCATCCTCGACCAGGTCGCCAAGGACAAGGGCATCGACCGCGCGCGGCTCGTCGAGATCCTCGAGGAGGCCATCGGCAGCGCCGCGAAGCGCCACTTCGGGATGGAGCGGAACCTGAAGGCCCGCTACGACGAGGACAAGGGCCAGGTCGATCTCTTCCAGGTCCTCACCATCGTCGCCGATGCCACCGAGGAGGCGCCCATCCCCGACCCGGTGAACATGATCCCGGTGTCGGTGGCGCACGAGAAGGGCATCGAGGTGGAGCCGGGCGACGAGCTCGACTTCCCCATCTACTACCGCGCGGAGGACGAGGCGGAGGCGAAGGCCCAGGACGAGCAGTGGGGCGACCTCCTCAAGCTCAAGACCTTCCGCCGCTCCTTCGGCCGCATCGCGGCGCAGACCGCGAAGCAGGTGATGATCCAGGGCACCCGCAACGCCGAGCGCGAGAACGTCTTCAACGAGTACAAGGACCGCAAGGGCGAGGTCATCACCGGCATCGTCCGGCGCTTCGAGCGCGGCAACGTGATCGTGGACCTCGGCCGCGCCGAGGCGGTGCTGCCCGTGCGCGAGCAGGTGCCGCGCGAGAGCTACCGCGCCGGCGACCGCATCCAGGCGTACGTGATGGACGTGCTGCGCGAGTCGAAGGGCCCGCAGATCATCCTCTCGCGCGCCTCGGTGGACCTCCTCAAGAAGCTCTTCGAGATGGAGGTGCCCGAGATCGCGGAGGGCGTCGTGGTCATCGAGGCGGCGGCCCGCGAGCCGGGTGGCCGCGCCAAGATCGCGGTGTCGTCGCGCGACTCGGACGTGGATCCCGTCGGCGCCTGCGTCGGCATGAAGGGCAGCCGCGTCCAGGCGGTCGTGCAGGAGCTCCGCGGCGAGAAGATCGACATCGTGCCCTGGGACGACGACTACGCGCGCTTCGTGTGCAACGCGCTCGCGCCGGCCGAGGTCTCGCGCGTGCTCCTCGACGAGCAGAACAAGGCGATGGAGATCATCGTCCCCGACGACCAGCTCTCGCTCGCCATCGGGCGCCGCGGCCAGAACGTGCGCCTCGCCTCCCAGCTCACCGGCTGGAAGCTCGACATCAACTCCGAGTCCCGCGTGAAGGAGATGCGCGAGTTCGCGACCGAGAGCTTCGGCGCGCTCGAGATCCCCGAGCCCACGCAGGAGATGCTGTACTCGCACGGCTTCCGGAAGGCGCAGGACGTCGCGAACGCCGCCGCCGAGATGCTCACGCAGTTCCCGGGCTTCACGATGGACATGATCCCGGACCTGCAGAAGCGCGCCCGCGAGCAGTCGATCGTCGACGCCGAGAAGGAGATGCAGCTCGAGCAGGAGCGCGAGGCGGCCCGCATCGCCGAGGCGCGGCGCCACCCGGACGAGCTCACGCAGGAGGAGCGCTTCGCGCGCGTCCGCGGCGTCGGCGAGAAGACCGTCGACCAGCTGAAGGGCGCCGGCTACGGCACGGTGGAGGCGGTCCACAACGAGGCGGACGTGATGCGGCTCGCGGAGTCGAGCGGCCTCGGCATCAAGAAGGCGCGCCAGATCAAGCACGCGGTGGGCGTCTACCTCGAGGAAGAGGCGAAGCTCCGCGCAGAGCTCGACGCGGCCAAGGCGAAGGCCGCACAGGGAGGCGCCGGCGCTTGAGCGAGCCCGTCCGCACCTGCGTCGGCTGCGGGGAGCGGGCGGCGCAGCGGCAGCTCGTACGGCTCACGACGGATGGTGAACGGGTGATCTTCGATCGTCGGCGTGGCGGAGGCCGTGGAGCGTGGCTCCACGCGAGCGTCGGGTGCCTGGAGAAGGCGCTCCGGCGTCGTGCGCTCCCGCGTGCGCTCCGCCGCCCGGAAGCGGTGGTCGACGCGGCGGCGCTGCGTGTCGAGTTGACGGGAAGTGCCCGTAAGGATTAGGAGTCTACGAAATGTCCAAGAAGCGGGTTCACGAGCTCGGCAAGCAGCTTAAGGAGCAGGGTATCGAGCTCTCCAACCAGGAGCTGGTCGAGAAGCTCCACCAGCTCGGCTACGACGTGAAGAGCCATTCGTCCTCCCTCGAGGACGACCAGGCCGCGTCGGCGTACGAGAAGATCGTCGGCGAGCGGAAGCCGAAGCCGGCGCCCGTGCGCCCGGCGGGCCCCGGGTTCGTGGTGCGCAAGCGCGTGCACACGGAGGTCCCGCAGCCCGCGCCGGTCGCCGCGTCGCCGGAGCCTCAGCAGGAGCAGGAGCAGGAGCCCGTCGAGGCCTACGAGGCCTACGAGGCCGAGGCTCCCGCCGAAGAGGCTGCCGCGCCCGCTGCGGAGCAGGAGCAGGAGCAGGCGCCCGTCGGTGCCGCGCCGGCCGAGCCGGTGGCGGCGCCGGAGACGCCGGCCGCGCCCGCCGGGGCTCCGGCCGCGCCGACCACGGCTCCCTCCGCGCCCACCGCGCCGGCGATGCCAGCCGCCGCGCAGGGTCCGGCCTCGCCGGCGGCTCGCCCGCCGGCG
>NZ_JAKZLF010000052.1 GCF_022808855.1 Anaeromyxobacter soli | reverse complement strand
GGTCCCGGACGGCGACCTCGCGGCGGTGCTTCACGAGGCGATCCGCTGCGCCATCCAGAAGCACGGCAAGCGCAAGGGCGCGGTCGCGCCGGAGCGGAAGACGAAGGGAGCGAAGCAGGCCGGGACGACGAATGCCGCCGCGACGAAGAAGACCGCGGCGAAGCCGCCGGCGGAGAGGACCACGATCCCGGCGATAGTGCGCCGCGCGGTGTGGACGCGCGATGGCGGGCGCTGCGCCTGGGTGGGCCCGGACGGCTGCCGCTGCAACAGACGCTGGAAGCTCGAGCTCGACCACATCCAGCCCGCCGCCCTCGGGGGACCGTCCACGGTCGAGAATCTTCGACTCGCCTGCCGAGCTCACAACCTGCTTCACGCAGAGAGCACCTTCGGGCGCGAGCACATGGATCGCTTCCGCCGCGACGCGGGCGATAGGCCATCGATACTCTCGCGCGCTGGCGCGGTGCCCCTGCGTCCCGGGATGCAGCTGGGCATGTGGGCGCTCGCGAACCTCGAGACTTCCGAGCCCACGACGTCGTGACGCTCAATGCTCTCCGCTCCTCCGGTCAGCGACCACTAGCACTCCGGCAGGTTCACCCCGATCCGCACCGGCGCGTCGACCGCGTGCACGGCGAGCCCGCCGAGCGCGGTCTCCTTGTACTTGGCCTGCATGTCGGCGCCGGTCTCGCGCATCGTGCGGATCACCTCGTCGAGCGAGACGAGGTGCCGGCCGTCGCCGCGCAGCGCCATGCGCGCGGCGTTGATGGCCTTCACCGCCGCCATGGCGTTGCGCTCGATGCAGGGGATCTGCACGAGCCCGCCCACCGGATCGCAGGTGAGCCCGAGGTTGTGCTCCATCGCGATCTCGGCGGCGTTCTCGATCTGCGCGGGCGAGCCGCCGAGCACCTCGGCGAGCCCGGCCGCCGCCATCGAGCACGCGCTCCCGACCTCGCCCTGGCAGCCCACCTCCGCGCCGCTGATCGACGCGTTCTCCTTGTAGAGCGCGCCGATCGCGCCGGCGGTGAGCAGGAAGCGCACCACCCCGCCGTCGTCCGCGCCGGGCACGAGCCGCCTGTAGTAGTGCAGCACCGCGGGGACGATCCCGGCGGCGCCGTTCGTGGGCGCCGTCACGACGCGCCCGCCCGCGGCGTTCTCCTCGTTGACCGCGAGCGCCCAGAGGTTCACCCGATCCATCGCCTCGAGCGGATCGGCCTCGGCGCCCGCGCGCGCGGAGAGGCGCCGGGAGAGCCCCGGCGCGCGGCGCGGCACCGCGAGCCCGCCGGGCAGGATGCCCTCCGTCCGGCAGCCCCGCTCCACGCACGCCTCCATCGTCCGCCAGATCCGGAGGAGCCCCTCGCGCACCTCGGCCTCGGGCCGGAGCGCGCCCTCGTTCTCGAGCATGACGCCCGCGGGCGTCGTGCCGCGCTCGGCGCAGCGGGCGAGCAGCTCCGCCGCCGACGCGAACGGCAGCGGCACGCCGGGCCGCCGCGCGCGCCCGGCGGCAGGCCGCTCCGCGTCCTCCGCGTCGACGACGAACCCTCCGCCCACCGAGTAGCTCGTCCGCGCGAGGAGCTCCTCCCCGCCCGCGCCGCGGGCGACGAAGCGCATGCCGTTCGGGTGGAACGGCAGCGGCTGCGGCAGGAAGCGGAGGTGCTCGGCCTCGCGGAAGGCGAGCTCGCGCCGCCCGAGGAGCGCGAGCCTTCCGCGGGCGCGGACCTCCTCGAGCCGCCGCGGGATGGCGTCCACCTCCACCCCCTCCGGCGTCTCGCCCATGAGCCCGAGCATGACCGCGCGATCGGTGCCGTGGCCCCGCCCCGTGGCACCCAGCGAGCCGTGCAGGTCGATCGCGACCGCCTCGACGCGTTCGAGGAGCCCGCGCCCGGCGAGCGCCTCCGCGAAGCGGCGCGCCGCCTTCATCGGCCCGACGGTGTGGGACGAGCTCGGCCCGATGCCGATCTTGAAGAGCTCGAAGACGCTCGTCGCCATGGTCCTCCCGCCGCGGCCGCCGCCGCGCGGGCGAGTCCTAACCCAGGATCACCTTCCGCACACCTTTCGCCTCGAGCCAGCGCCGCGCGCGCTCGCGCTGGTCGCCCTGCAGCACGATGGCGTCCTCCTCCACGGCGCCGCCGCAGCCGAGCGCGCGCTTGAGCTCGTCGGCCCAGGCGGAGAGCGCCGCGGGCGCGAGCGCGAGCTTCTCGACGACCGTGGCCTCCTTGCCGCCCCGCCCCTTGCGCTCGAGCCGGACCACTGCGCGCGCCGGCCCCTTCGGCGGCGGCGCGGCGCTCGCCTCCTCTGCGCGCTCCGCCTCCGCGGGCGGAGCCCACCCCTCCGGAAGCCGCTCCCTCAGCCGCGCGAGCGCCGCGTTGAACGGCGCCTGCGGCGCCGGCTTGCCTTCGTCCCGGTCTCGCTTCCCCATCGCGCTCCTCCGCGCCCGACCGCCGCGAGCGCCTCGTCGATCCACGTCCCCGAGAGCCGCGCAGCGAGCGCGAGCCCCTCCTCCCACGACGGCCCGTCCGGCACGACGCGAGCGGCGGCGTCGAGGAGCCGCGCCTCGAGCGCGAGATCCTCGCCGAGCCGCCGCGCCGCGGCCGCGTCGAGCCCGCACGCGGCGAGGAACGTCTCCCGGCGGCGCGCCGGCACGCCCGCCCGCGCCAGCCACGCCGCGAGCGCGGCCTCCGCCTCCTCCGCCGGCGCGGCGAGCCCGAGCGAGCGCGCGAGCCCGCTCGCGACGAGCCGGCGGAGCCCGTCGGCGGCGAGCGCGCCCGCGTCCGGGCGCCGCGCGAGCGCGCGCAGCACCTCGCCGGACGGCAGCTCCCCACCGCCGGGAAGGATGGCGCGGGCGTGCGCGAGCCGCGCGCGCCGCACGTGCGAGGGGACCGGCAGGCCCGGGCCGGGCGGCGCGGGGGCGCCCGCGCGCCGGGCGCGGACGAACGCCGCAGCCGCCTCGACGCAGGCGCGCGCGTCGTCGGCCTTGGGGTCCGGAGCGTCCGGCAGGAACGCCCGGAGCCGCTCGCGCGCGGGCTCCGGGAGCTTCGCCCCGGCGAGCACGAGCGGCCAGGTCCGCCCGGTGTAGTGGAGCTCCGCCGCCGCGACGACGACCGCGCGCGCCTCGCGCGGCGAGAGGAGCCGGGCGGCGCGGGCGGCGTCCGCGGCGGCGCGGACCGCGACGAGCGGGACGGTGAGCGGCCGGAACGCGTGCTCCGCGTCGCCGTGCAGGAGCGCCACCTCCGCGTCGTCGTCGAGGACGCCGTCCCGGTAGGCGCGGAAGATCGCCCCGACCCCCACGACGCCATGCCGCTCGAGCTCCGCGGCGCGCAGCGCGCCCATGCTCGCGCCGCCGAAGACCGCCACGCCCGCGTCGAGCGCGGCGAGGAGCTCGTGGTGCCAGACCGAGGGCGTCGTATCGAAGAGGCCGTCGACGAGGGCGATCGCGAGCGGCCGGGCGGGGAGGACCGCGAGGACGTCCCCGGCGCGGGCGGGCGGGAGGACCCGGCATGGCGCGAGGCGGCTCGCCTCGGCGGCGTGCAGCGACGGGCCGAGGAAGACGACGAGATCGTCCGGGCGCGCGCGGGTCGTCATCAGAGGAGCTCCGAGAGGAGGAGGCCGGGGACGGCGACCTTCACGACGTGCACGCCGGGCGGAGCGGAGAGCTCGACCGCGACGGCCCGGGCGATCCCGGCGCGCCGGAGCCGGGCGAGCACCGCGCGCACGCCCGCGGCGGCGGCGCCCGCGCCTCGCACGCCGGGCATCCGCCCCGCGTGGCGCCGCGCCCGGGTCCCGCCGAGGAGCGCGGCGAGCCCCTTCGCCGCGCGGCGGTCGCCGAGCGCCACGTCCTCGCGGGCGCCGTGGATCTCGGTGGCGCGCGACTGCGCGGCCTCGAGGAGCGCGGCGTGGAGCGCCTCGTCCGGCTCGAGCCGGCAGGCGTAGCCGGCCGCCAGCGGCACCGCCCCGTGCTCGACGTCCGCGACCAGCGCGGCGGCGCAAGGCAGGGTGGGCCCGTCGGCGGCCGCGGAGGCGTCGAGGAGGTGGACCTGGAACCCCCGCGCCTCGAGCCGCCCGGCGAGCGCCGCGGCCCGGGGCGCTGCCCGCGCCAGCGAGCTGCGATCGAGGAGCCGCGCCGCGACCGCCTCCTCCGTGAAGCCCTCCGGCAAGGCCCGGGCGAGCAGATCGCGCTCGACGGCCTCGAGGAGGGCGTGGAGGAGCGCGGCGGCGAGGTCCTCGTGCGCCCCCATGCCGTTCGAGGTCCAGGGGACCACCGCGGCGCCGAGGAGCGGCCCGCCGGCGGGCGGGCAGTGGACGGCGCAGGCCGGGACGAGCGCGGGCGCGCCGCCGAGCAGGTCCTGGCCGATGCGCCAGGCGAGGCGGAGCTCCGACGCCCCCGGCTCCGTCCGCTCCGGCGCGAGCGCCTCCGGTCGCACGACGGCGGCCTCGCCGTGATGTGCGGCGAGGTCGGTCGCGGCGCCCCACGCCTCCACCTCGGCGCGCTCCGCGGCCCACAGCTCCGCCGCCTCCAGGAGCGCGCCTTGGGCGGCGCGCTCGAACGTGTCGCCCTTGCCGTTCGTGACCTGGAGGACGTGCGCTCCGGGCCGCACCGCGCTCGCCACCTCCACGCCGGTGCGGTCGAGCCCGGTCAGGCGCGCGATGCGGGTCACGCCGAGCGCCACGGCGAGTGAGCCGTCCCTAAGGGGACGGAGGGCTTTGGGCATGCGCGGGTTTATATCTCGGGCAGGCCGCCCGCTGGCAGGCCGCCGCATCCCCAACGAGGAGACCTCCATGACGGAGAGCCCGGTCGACCTGGCGCTCGCCCATTACGAGAAGAACGCTGCCATCTACCTCGACGAGCTGAAGCGGCTCGTCCGCATCCCGAGCGTCTCGTTCGCGGGGTTCCCGGAGGTCGAGGTCGCGCGCAGCGCCGACGCGGTCGCCGAGCTCCTGAGGCGCCGCGGCTTCGAGAAGGTCGAGGTGCTGAAGGTGGAGGGGGCGCACCCCTACGTCTTCGGCGAGCGGATCGAGGATCCCGCCGCGCCCACGCTCCTCCTCTACGCGCACCACGACGTGCAGCCGCCCGGCGAGACGGAGCTCTGGAAGTCGCCGCCGTTCGAGCCCTCCGAGCGCGACGGCCGGCTGTTCGGCCGGGGCGCCGCGGACGACAAGGCCGGCATCCTCGTGCACGCGGCCGCGGTGGACGCCTGGGTGCGCGGGGCGCGGAAGATGCCGCTCAACGTCAAGATCGTGATCGAGGGCGAGGAGGAGATCGGCTCCGAGCACCTCGCCGCCTTCATCGGCCGCTACCGCTCGAAGCTCGACGCGGACGCGATGGTGCTCACCGACACGGGCAACGTGGACGTCGGGCTGCCCTCGGTGACGATCGCGCTCCGGGGCCTCGTCACCGCCGACGTGGAGGTGCGCGCGCTCGACCAGAGCCTGCACTCCGGCATGTGGGGGGGCCCGGTGCCCGACCCGGCCATGGCGCTCGCGAAGATGCTCGCGGGGCTCGTCGATCGCGACGGGCGCATCGCCATCCGCGGGATCTACGACAAGGTCCGGCCGATGACGCGCGAGCAGCGGCGCGCCATCGAGCAGCTCCCCGTCACGGTCGAGGAGTTCCGCAAGCAGGCCCGGCTGCGGCCCGGGGTGCAGCTCCTCGGCGGGAACCACCCCCTCGAGGTGAACTGGTGGGAGCCGGCGCTCGCCGTGAACGCGCTGCAGGCGTCGTCGCGCAAGGACGCGCGCAACATCATCAACGACGTGGCCTGGGCGCGCGTGGGGATCCGGCTCGTGCCGGACATGGACCCGGTGGAGACGCGCGACGCGCTCGTGCAGCACCTCCAGGCCGCCGCGCCGTGGGGCGTCGAGGTGCACGTGAAGGTCGAGACCGCGGGCGCGCCCTGGATCACCGACGTGCGTCACCCCGCCTTCGACGCGGCGTTCCGCGCGCTCGAGAAGGGATTCGGCCGGCAGGCGCTGGCGATCGGGTGCGGCGGCTCCATCGGCTTCGTCCAGCCGTTCGCCGACGCGCTCGGCGGCGTCCCGGCGCTCCTCATCGGCGTCGAGGATCCCGCCTCGAACGCTCACTCCGAGAACGAGAGCCTCCACCTCGGCGACTTCCAGAAGGCGATCCGGAGCGCGATCCACCTCTATGCCGAGCTCGCCTCGGCGCTCGCTCGAAAGGCGTAGACAGCGGCCGGCGCGCACCCGCTCGACCGGCAGGTGGGGGTAAGCACGCAGGGCGCCCGCGCGTGGGCGCCGGAGGTCGCGCGGCGCCCGGGGACCCGCCCGAGTATCATGCGCGGCGTCTCCGGGCCGTCGCGCGTCGCCCGGGGGCGCACTGGAGTCGCGGCGCCGCCGTGACGGATTCCAAGGAGAACGGATGGTTCCGCCGAGGAGAGGCAGCACCGCACCCGCGGAGGCCCGGGCGCTCGAGCGCGCCCGGGACGTCCCGAACGCGCGCACCGCCACGGACGTGGAGGCGCTGAAGCGAGCCTTCGCCGACCACCTGCAGTACTCGCAGGGCGCCGACGAGCACAGCGCCACCGCGCTCGACCGCTACTTCGCGGTCGCCTACTCCGTGCGCGATCGAATGATGCGCCGCTGGATCCAGACGCAGCAGGCGTACTACCGGGAGGACGCGAAGCGGGTCTACTACCTCTCGCTCGAGTTCCTGATGGGCAGGGCGCTCGAGAACAATCTCCTCAACCTCGGGCTCTACGACCCGATGCGCGGCGCCCTGAAGGACCTCGGGCTCGACCTCGCCGACCTCCTCTCGCAGGAGCCCGACGCCGGCCTCGGCAACGGCGGCCTCGGCAGGCTCGCGGCCTGCTTCCTCGACTCGCTCGCGACGCTCGGGTACCCGGCCACCGGCTACGGCATCCGCTACGAGTTCGGGATCTTCGACCAGGAGATCCGCAACGGCTACCAGGTGGAGCGGCCCGAGGAGTGGCTGCGCTTCGGGAACGCCTGGGAGATCCCGCGCCCGGAGAGCGTCGTCCCGGTCGCGTTCTACGGGCGGACCGAGCACGGCGCGGACGAGCGCGGCCGGCTGCGGGTGCGGTGGGTGGACGCGCGCCACGTGCTCGGCATGCCGTACGACGTGCCGGTGGCGGGGTACCGCAACGACACCGTGAACACGCTGCGGCTCTGGCGGGCGCGCGCGTCGCAGGAGCTCGACCTCGCGGACTTCAATGCGGGCGACTACCTCGCCGCCGTCGAGGACAAGGGGTTCTCCGAGAACATCTCGAAGGTCCTCTACCCGAACGATCTCACGGTGATGGGCAAGGAGCTCAGGCTCCAGCAGCAGTACTTCTTCGTGTGCTGCTCCATCCACGACATCGTGCTCCGCTACCTCCGGACGCACGAGGATTTCTCGCGCTTCCCGGACAAGGTCGCGATCCAGCTCAACGACACCCACCCGGCCGTCGCCATCGCCGAGCTCATGCGCGTCCTCGTGGACGAGCGCGCGCTCGAGTGGGACGCGGCGTGGGAGATCTGCCGCGCGACCTTCGGCTACACGAACCACACCCTCATGCCGGAGGCGCTCGAGCGCTGGTCCGTCGACCTGTTCGGGCGCGTGCTGCCGCGCCACCTCGAGATCGTCTACGAGATCAACCGGCGCTTCCTCGAGGGCGTCCGCGCCGCGAGCCGCGCCGACGAGGGCGCGCTCGCGCGGATGAGCATCATCGAGGAGCAGCCGGTGAAGCAGGTCCGGATGGCGAACCTCGCCGTCGTGGGCTCGCGGTCGGTGAACGGCGTGGCCGCGCTGCACACCGAGCTCCTGAAGCGCGAGCTCTTCAAGGACTTCCACGCGCTCTGGCCGGAGCGGTTCAACAACAAGACGAACGGCGTCACCCCGCGCCGCTGGCTCCTCCAGTCGAACCCCGACCTCTCGGCGGCGATCACCGACGCGATCGGCCCGGGCTGGATCACCGACGCCGAGAAGCTCCGCGCGCTCGAGCCCCTCGCCGACGACGCCGGCTTCCGCCGGCTGTTCCGGCGCATCAAGCGCGACAACAAGGCGCGCCTCGCCGAGATCGTCCGCGCGGAGAACGGGCTCACGCTCGACCTCGACTCGATCTTCGACGTCCAGGTGAAGCGCATCCACGAGTACAAGCGGCAGCTCCTCAACGTGCTCCGCGTCGCCGCGGAGTACCTGCGCATCAAGGAGGACCGCTCGTACCAGCCGTACCCCCGCGCCTACCTGTTCGGCGGGAAGGCCGCGCCCGGCTACGCCCTCGCGAAGTGGGTCATCAAGCTCGTGGGCTCGGTCGCGGACGTGGTGAACCACGACGTGGACGTGCAGGGGCGGATCACCGTCGGGTTCCTCAAGAACTACCGGGTGTCGCTCGCCGAGCGGATCTTCCCGGCCGCGGACGTCTCCGAGCAGATCTCCACCGCGGGCAAGGAAGCGTCCGGCACGGGGAACATGAAGTTCGCCCTGAACGGCGCGCTCACCATCGGCACGCTCGACGGGGCGAACGTGGAGATCCGCGACGAGGTCGGCGCGGAGAACTTCTTCCTCTTCGGGCTCACCGTCGAGCAGGTGCAGGCGCTCCGGGGGCGCGGCTACGATCCGTGGGAGGTCTACCGCGGCGACCGGCGGCTGAAGGGGGTCCTCGACGCGCTCGCGTCGGGCGTCTTCTCCCCCGGCGAGCCGGCCCTGTTCCGTCCCGTGGTGGACTCGCTCCTCAACGGCGGCGATCCCTACCTCGTGCTCGCCGACTTCGCCGCGTACTGCGCGTGCCAGGAGGAGGTCGAGCGGGCGTACCGCGACCCGGAGGGCTGGACGCGGATGGCGATCCTGAACGTCGCGCGCACCGGCAAGTTCTCCTCCGACAGGACGATCCGGGACTACGCCGAGCAGATCTGGAAGATCGCGCCGGTCCGCCGCGGCTAGAGCGGCCGATCAGGATTCGCCGCGGGCTCGCCGGCGAGGCGCGCGCGCCCCGCGCCGGCGTCCGCCCGGCGCGGGCGTGGCGCGCGCCCGCCGCTTCCAGCCGTAGCGGGCGAGCTCGACGCGGCCGCGCTCGTCGAAGCGGATCCCCTCCGCCTCGAGCAGGTCCCGCTGCACCGCCGCGCCGATCGGGTCGAGGATCGAGATGGCCGCGTGGCCGCGCGGCCGCGCGCCGAGGACGCGCTGCCAGGGCACGTCGTGGCGCGCGCCGCGGAGCGCGGCGAGCGCGTACCCCACCTGCCGGGCGCCGTGCGGCTTGCCCGCCGCGAGCGCGACCTCGCCGTAGGTCGCGACGCGCCCTCGCGGGATGCGGCGCACGACCCGGTAGATGCGCGACCAGCCAGAGGGGAGCGTCACGCGGTGAAGGTTAGACGAGGGACCTCTCCGCGGGAAGCGCGGGCCGGCGCGCGAGCACGGCGGCCGGACCGCGGATCGCCACATTGCCTTTCAGTGAGAGGGTCGCGTACCCTGCGTCGCGCATGGGTCGCCTCCTCCTCGCGGTCGCACTCCTCGCCGGCGCCGCCGCCTGCGCAGATGCGGGGCCGTGCCCCATGCCGCTCGAGGTCTGCGGCGGCACCTGCATGGACATCCGCTCGGACCCGCGGAACTGCGGCGCCTGCGGTCACGCGTGCGGAGCGGGCCTGACCTGCAGTGACGGGCAGTGTGCTGCGGAGGGCGGGGGCGCGTGCGCCGCGCGCGGCGGGGGCGCCTTCGTGACGCTCGAGAAGTGCGGCGAGACCGTGAAGCTCTGGATCACGAACGAGGTGTTCGTCACGAGCGCCGAGGCGCTCCTGCGCGGGGAGCCGGTCTCGGGGATCCCGGTGCTCGACCTCCAGGCCGGCTCCGACTGCGACGCCCAGTGGACGTGGCACGCCGACGCGGCCACTGCCTCGTTCGCGGGAGCGACGGTGGGTGGGTGCGACGTGTGCCCGAGCGACATCGAGCGGGCGCTCTCGTACTACGTCCTCGAGGTGCGCTCCTGGTGCCCCTCGTCGCCGAAGGTGATCGCGGTCGACCACAGGTGAACGCCCCGTTCCGGGCGGCCCGCCCTGCGAACTTCCTTTGCGTGGCGGCGGGGGCGCGCTAGCTTCCGGGCATGAAGACGCCTCGCCTCGTCGCCGCCACGGCCGCGCTCGCCCTCACGGCGGGCTGCGGCTTCCAGTCCATCCCCCAAGCCGAGAACGCCGTCACGGCCGCGTGGGCCGAGGTGGAGAACCAGTACCAGCGGCGCGCCGACCTGATCCCGAACCTCGTCGAGACCGTGAAGGGGTACGCGACGCACGAGCGCGAGACGCTCGAGGCGGTCATGAACGCGCGCGCGCAGGCCACCCAGGTGAAGCTCAGCGCCGAAGAGCTCACGCCCGAGAACATGAAGCGGTTCGAGCAGGCCCAGGGGGCGCTGCAGAGCGCGCTCGGGCGGCTCCTCGCGGTCGCCGAGAACTACCCGAACCTGAAGGCGAACGAGAACTTCCGCGACCTGCAGGCGCAGCTCGAGGGGACCGAGAACCGGATCGGGATCGCCCGGCGCCGCTACATCGAGCAGGTGCAGCAGTTCAACAACCTCGTCACCGTCCCGCCGACGAGCTGGACGAACGCGCTCATGTACAAGAAGCAGCCGAAGGCGCAGTTCACCGCGACGACGCAGGGCGCCGAGAAGGCGCCCGCCGTGAAGTTCTAGCGGGGCCACGTGCGCGCCCTCGCCGTCGCCGCGCTCGTCGCGGTCGCCTCCGTCTCCGCCCCGGCGCGCGCCGAGGCGCCCATCCCGCCGCTCTCGGGGCCGGTGGTGGACCAGGCCGGCCTCCTCGGGCGCGACGACGTGCGCCGCCTCGAGGGGCTCGCGCGCGCCGCGCGCGGCGTGGAGGGCGGGACGGGGGTGCAGCTCCAGTACCTCGTCGTCCGGTCCCTCGACGGGGAAGCCATCGAGGACTACTCGATGCGCGTCGCGGAGGCCTGGAAGGTCGGGACCCGCGGGAAGGACAACGGCGTGCTCGTCACGGTCGCCGTCGAGGACCGCGCCGTGCGCATCGAGGTCGGCGGCGGGCTCGAGGGTGGGCTCACCGACGTGCAGTCGTCCCGGATCATCCGCGGCACGATCGTGCCCGCGTTCCGCGAGAAGCGCTTCGGAGAGGGGCTGTACGACGCCGGGGTCCAGATCCTCGGCGCGCTCGGCGCGCTGCCCTCGGGCGTCGAGCCGGTGCGCCGCGCGGCGCCGAGGGCGCGCTTCTCCTCGCTCGCGTTCATCCTCCTGTTCATCGTCGTGTTCCTCGTCCGGAGCCTCTCCGGCTTCGGGCCGCGGCGGCGCCGCCACCTCTGGTGGGGAGGCGGCCCGTGGATGGGCGGCGGCTGGGGCGGAGGCGGCTTCGGCGGCGGCGGTGGCGGCGGCTGGTCGGGCGGCGGCGGCGGGTTCTCGGGCGGCGGCGCCTCGGGGCGCTGGTAGGAGGGACCGGTGACCATCGAGCGGCACTTCGGAGAGGACGTCCGCACGCGCATCGCCGAGGCGGTCCGGCGCGCGGAGGCGCTCTCGCGCGGCCAGCTCGTCCCCGTGGTCGTCGAGAAGAGCGATGCGTACCCGGAGGCCCGCTACCGGGGCGCGCTGCTCCTCGCCGCCCTCGCGACGGCGGCGGTGGTCGGCCTCCACCTCCCGCTCACGCTCGCGGAGCTCCCGCTCGTCCAGCTCGCGGCGGGCATCGCCGGCGCCCTGCTCGCGAGCTGGGATCCCGTCGAGCGCCTCCTCGTCGGCGCGCGCTCCATGGACGAGGCGGTGCGTGCCCGCGCGACGCGCGCGTTCCACGAGCACGGGCTGCACCGGACCGCGGAGGGCACGGGCGTGCTCGTGTTCGCCTCGCTGTTCGAGCGCGAGGCGGTCGTGCTCGGGGATCGCGGCATCCACGAGAAGATGGGCGCCGACTGGGACCGGGCCGTCGCGGCGCTCGTCGAGGGGATGCGGGCAGGGGATCCGGGCAAGGGCTTCGTGGACGCGATCGCGCTCAGCGGCGCTCGCCTCGCCGAGCACTTCCCGGCCGTGCCCGGGCAGCACGCGCCGCGGAACGAGCTCGAGGATCAGATCCGCGCGTCGAGGACCTAGCGCTCCCCGCTCGGGCGAGCGACGCCGAGCGGCCCCGGTGCCCTCGTGAAGACCGATCAGTCCTCCTCCTGGCGGCCGAACAGGAGCTGGACGAACGCCTTGTCCTCAGGCGACGTGAACACGTAGACGTGGTCGCCGGGCTCGAGCACGGTCCGCCCGCGCGCGGCGACGAGCTCGCGACCCCGGGCGACGAGCATCACGGCCGAGCCCTCCGGGATCGTGAGCTCCGAGATGCGCGAGCCCGCCACGGCGCTGGCCCGCTCGACGTAGAACGAGATCACCTCGCCGGCGAGCCGCTGCGTCGAGTGGATCTCCAGCATGGCGCGCGGCGTCGGCGTGGCCTGGACCTCGAGGCCGAGCCGGCGGGCGACCCAGCCGATCGAGGTGCCCTGCACCACCGCGCTCACCACGACCACGAAGAACACGAGGTCGAAGACGTGCCGCGCGACGGGGAGGCCGGCGAGCACCGGGAACGTCGCGAGCATGATGGGGACGGCGCCGCGCAGGCCGACCCAGGAGATGAACGCGATCTCGCGCAGCGGCAGCCGGAACGGCAGGAGGAGCAGGATCACCACGAGCGGCCGCGCGACGAAGGCGAGGAACAGGCCGAGGAAGAGCCCCGGGCCGGCGACGCTGGCGAGGCGCGACGGGAACGCGAGCAGGCCGAGGAGGAGGAACATCGCCACCTGGCTGAACCAGGCGATCGCGTCGTGCACGCGCCGGAGGCCGGTCGCGTACGGCAGCGGGCCGTTCCCGAGCACCACCGCCGCCGCGTACACCGCGACGAAGCCGCTCCCGTGGACCAGCGTCGGCGCGCCGAACGCGAAGCACGCGAGCGCGATGGTGAGCACCGGGTAGAGCCCGGTCGCCGAGAGCCGCGCCCGCGCGAGCAGCCAGCGGCCGGCGTACCCGACGGCGACCCCGCCGGCGAGCCCGATGGCGAGCTGCAGGACGACGTCGAGCGCGATCCCCGCGCCGGGCCGCTCGCCGGCGACGAGCGCGCCCGTCACCGCGAGCGTCAGGATCACCGCCATGGGATCGTTCACGCCCGACTCGACCTCGAGCAGGTGCGCGAGCCGCTGGCGGATGCTGACCCCGGCCCCGCGGAGGACCGAGAACACCGCCGCCGCGTCCGTGGAGGAGACGATCGCCCCCACGAGGAGAGCCTCGGTCGGGCCGAGCCCGAGCGCGCGGGCGCCGAGCGCCATCACCGCGGCGGTCCCGGCGACGCCCACCGTGGCGAGCGCCGTGGCGGGGGCGAGGACGCGGCGCAGGCTCGCGAGATCGGTGTTGAGGCCGCCGTCGAAGAGGATGAGGGTGAGCGCGACCGTGCCGATCCGGAACGTGAGCGCGTAGTCCTCGAACGCGATCTGCCCGAGCCCCTCCGAGCCGGCGAGCATGCCGACGAGGAGGAACAGGAGCGCGACGGGGAGGCCGAGCCTGCCCGAGGCGCGCGAGGCGAGCACGCTCGCCGCCAGGAGGATCCCGACGGCGGCGAGCAGGAGGGCGGTGGGGAGCGGCTCCGTCGGCACTCCGTCCAGGGTAAGGGAGAACCGCCCCGCGGTCGCGCGCGCGCTCGGGTGCCCCGCCCCCCTGGTGTTCCCGGGCGCCGCGGGCTAGATGACGGGCCATGTCCCTGGACCTCTCGATCGAGGCGCTGCGCCAGCTCTACGCGTCCGTGGAACGCCTCGCCGAGGAGCACCTCTCGACGCTGGACGAGCGGTCCATCACGCCTCGCGCCTCGGGCGCCGAGCTCGAGGCGCGCCTCGCACGGCCGATCCCGGAGGAAGGGGTCGGTCTGGCCGTGGTGGACGGCCTCCGCGAGATCGCCGCCGGCTCGCGCGCGCAGAACGGCAGGTTCCTCGGCTACGTGCTCGGCTCCGGCGAGCCGGCGGGGGCCGCCGCGGACCTGCTGGCGAGCGTGCTGAACCAGAACGTCACCGCCTGGCGCTCGGCTCCCGCCGGGGTGACGATCGAGCGGAGCCTCATCGCGTGGCTCGCCGGCGCGCTCGGCTGCGCGGGGTTCGCGGGGAGCCTCACGGGCGGCGGCTCCTCCGCGAACATGATGGGGCTCGCGATGGCCCGCGAGGCCCGCGCCCCTGCGAACGAGCGGGGCGCCGCGGGCGGGGTCGTGTACGCCTCGCGCGAGGTGCACATGTCGGTCGGCAAGGCCGTCGCGCTGCTCGGGCTCGGGCGCGAGAACCTCCGGCTCGTCCCGGTGGACGCGGCGTTCCGGATGCGCCCCGACGCGCTCGAGCGCGAGATCGCCCGCGACGTCGAGGCGGGACGCGTCCCCGTCGCGGTGGTCGCCACGGCGGGGACGGTCGCCACCGGCGCGATCGACCCGCTCGCCGAGATCGCCGGCGTCGCGAGGCGGCACGGGGCGTGGCTGCACGTGGACGGGGCGTACGGCGCGCTCGCGGCGCTCGCGCGGCCGGAGAAGCTCGAAGGGCTGGCGCTCGCCGACTCCCTCTCGCTCGACGCGCACAAGTGGCTGTACCAGTCGGTGGACTGCGGGTGCCTGCTCTACCGGGATCGGGCGGGGGCGCGCCGGGCGTTCTCGCACTCGGGCGCGTACGTGCAGACCTCGACGGAGGATCCCGTCGAGGGGTTCGCGTTCTTCGACGAGTCGATGGAGCTCTCGCGGCGCTTCCGCGCGCTCCGCCTGTGGACGTCGTTGCAGTTCCACGGCGCCGCGGCGTTCCGCGCGGCGATTGCGCGCGATCTCGCGCACGCGCAGCGCCTCGCGGAGCTCGTCCGGCGGGAGCCGCGGCTGGAGCTGCTCGCCCCGGTCGAGCTCTCGGCGGTCTGCTTCCGCGTGCGCGGGGACGACGCCGACCGGCGGAACGCCGCGGTGCTCGCCGCGGTGAACCGCCGCGGGCGCGTGTACCTGTCGAACGCCGTCCTCGACGCGGCGTTCGCGCTCCGCGCCTGCTTCGTGAACCACCGGACGTCGGAGGCGGACGTGGACGCCGTCGTCGAGGAGGTGCTCGCGGCAGCGGACGGGAGCTAGTCCCCGCTACGCGCCGCCCGGCCGCCGCAGCGCGCAGGCGCGGCACAGCGGGTGATCCTCGTACGCGGCGACGAGCGCGCGGAACCGCTCGCCGGCCCAGATCGCGCCGAGCGGCGCCTCCGCCACGGAGCCGAGCGCGCCGAGGCCGCCCCGTGCGGCGGCGGGGTGCGGGCAGGGGGCGAACGTTCCGTCCGGGTGGACCCAGGCCTCGCGTCCGATGAACGGGCAGGGCCCCCGCGGCGCGGGCGCAGCCGGATCGGGGGCGAGCTCGACCGCGTTCTGGAGGAGGACGCGCGCGCCGCTCGGCAGGCGCGTCGCCTCGGCGGCGTCGCGGGCAGCGCGCACGGCGGCGTTCCACCGCCCGATCGCCTCGGGCGAGCGGCGGAGGGAGCCGGCCTCGAGGCCGGGCAGCCGCGGCTGGAGGTGGTTCAGCTTCACCCGGTCCACCCCAAGCGAGGCGGCGAGCCGGACGATCCCGGCGAGCTCGCCGACGTTCGCCTCCTGGGCGGTGACCTGGAAGGAGACCCGGCAGCGGCGGCCGCCCTCCCGCGCGGACGCGTCTCGCGCGGCGACCAGCATCCGGACGTTCTCCACCGCCGCCTCGAAGCGCAGCCCGCCCATCACCGCCGCGGCCGTGGCCGCGGTGGCGCCGTTCCAGGAGAGCTTCACGTCCGAGGCGACGGGCACGAGCCGCGCCGCCCAGGCCGCCGCGCCGCGCCCGGGAAAGGTGCCGTTCGTCGTGAGGTTCAGCGCGAGGCCGTTCGCCGCGCAGAGCTCCAGGAGCGCGTCGAGCCCCTCCCACAGGAGCGGCTCCCCCAGCGTCGAGGGGATGACCTCCGCGAGCGGCGAGCCGCGGCGCTCCTCGAGGACGCGTCGCGCCAGCTCCGGGTCCATGCGCCGGGGCGCACGCGCCCGGCCCGCCGCCCGCGCCGCCCCGCACTCGCACATCGCGCAGGCGAGATTGCAGTCGTCGGGGTTGGTGACGAAGGTGAGCCGCCACGGCCCGTCGGGGCCACCGGGGGGGCGGGCGCACCGAGCGCGCGAGGCGTGCGTTGACAAGGCGTCCGTTGTAACGGAAAAGGGACCCCACATGAAGAGTGCGCGAGAGAGCCCGAAGCGTGGCAAGCGGCCGGCCAGCCCTGCGCCCGAGGCGCGCCCGGTGCCCGAGCCCGACGAGTCGGCGGAGCACGCCGTGCAGCGGGACCTCACGCCGGTGGTGGGCGCGAACCTGCGCAGGCTCCGGAACCAGCGCGGGCTGTCGCTCGAGCGGCTGTCGCACCTCTCGGGCGTCTCTCGCGCGATGCTCGGCCAGATCGAGCTCGGCCAGAGCGCGCCGACCATCAACGTCCTCTGGAAGATCTCGTCGGCGCTCAGCGTACCGTTCTCGGCCCTCATCACGGCCCGCGGCAGCGCCGGCCCGCACGTGCTCCGCGGGGAGCAGGCGAAGCTCCTGCGCAGCCACGACGGCTCGTTCAGCTCGCGGGCGCTCTTCCCGTTCGACGAGCCCCGGCGCGTCGAGTTCTACGAGCTGCGCCTCTCCCCCGGCGGCGTCGAGCGCGCGGATGCGCACAACCCCGGCACGACCGAGAACCTCGTCGTGGCGCGAGGCGAGGTGGAGATCGAGGTCGGCGGACGCAAGGAGAGCCTCGTCGCCGGGGACGCGATCGTCTTCGAGGCCGACGTGCCCCACGTCTACCGGAGCCGGTCCGACGGCGAGTCGGTCATGTACCTCGTGATGACCTACGCGGACACCGTCGGGTAATCGCGTCGCCTACCCTGTCCGCCCCTCGCGGAGGTGACGCCGCATTCGTGGGACGGCGCCGCCACGGACTCGGCGTAAGATCGTCCTCGCCGTTCGACGGGAGGGGACTTGTCGAGGACGGGGGACATCCTGATCGCGCGTGGGCTCGCCACGCGCGATCGACTCATCGAGGCGCAGCGCGAGGGGCGCGCGCGGCGCGAGC
Organism: Anaeromyxobacter soli; assembly: GCF_022808855.1. Taxonomy (GTDB): domain Bacteria; phylum Myxococcota; class Myxococcia; order Myxococcales; family Anaeromyxobacteraceae; genus Anaeromyxobacter; species Anaeromyxobacter soli. Next base: position 6,298 of record NZ_JAKZLF010000052.1, on the reverse strand, counting down.
CGATCTGCTCTCGGCTGCTCGCCACCGGGGTTCCCGAGGGTGCGCTCGCCTCCGTCCTCTCCGAGAAGCACGGGGTCCCCGGCGTCGACCTGTCGCGCACGGCGATCGCGCTGCCCGTGCTCGACGTCGTGCCGCGCAGCGTCGCGGAGGGCGACCTCATCCTGCCCCTCTCGCTCGAGGGCGGGCGCCTGCACCTCGCCATGGCGCAACCGGCGGACGAGCGGGTCCTCTCCGAGGTCCGGTTCGTCACCGGTCGCGAGGTGTCACCGTACGTGGCCGTCCGCGCCGCGCTCACGCGCGCCATCCAGGAGGGGTACGACTGCCGGGAGAAGGGCGAGCCGCTGTGGTGCGGCGCGGACGCCGGGCCGGGCGGTCCGTTCCTGGCGGCGGTCGTGCCGGGCGGAGATCTGGTCGAGGCGGAGCTCGTGGACGATCTCCCGCCCGGCAGCGCCGACCCGCTCGCGGCTGACGTCTCCGTCGAGGTGGAGCTCGACGTGGCGCCTCCGCGGCCGGCGCGCGCCGACGCGCGGCGGCTCGTGCTGGTCGTGGACGACGAGCCGGAGATCCGGCAGCTGGTGGAGCGGACCCTGACCGCCAAGGGCTACGCCGTCGAGACCGCCGCGGACGGCGCGGAGGCGCTCGACAAGGCCGAGCGGCTCCTGCCGGATCTCGTCCTGCTCGACGCGATGCTGCCGCGGGTGCACGGCTTCGAGGCGTGCCGGAGGCTCAAGGCGGGCACGCACACGCGGAACATCCCCGTGGTGATGATGACCGCGGTGTACCGCGGCTGGCGCTTCGCGGAGGACGCCCGGGAGGCGTACGGGGCGGAGGACTACGTCGAGAAGCCGTTCCGGATCGACGACCTGCTCCGGCGCGTCGAGGCGGCCCTCGACGCCGGCGCGGCGCGCGCGCCCGCGGTCGCGGCCCCCGCGTCGCCGCAGCTCGCGCGCGGGCGCGAGCTCCTCAGCGCAGGCCACGCCGCGGAGGCGATCGCCGTCCTCCACGAGGCCGTGCGCGAGGCCCCCTTCTCCGCCGAGGCGCATCACCTCCTCGGCCGCGCCTTCCGCGCGCGCGGCGAGCACTTCCGCGCGATGACGGAGCTCGAGCGAGCGGTCGAGCTGCGCCCAGGGCACCTCGCCGCGCTGCGCACCCTCGCCGCCCTCTACGAGGAGACCGGCTTCCGCCGGAAGGCCGCCGAGGCGCTCGAGCGCGCGCTCCCGGCCGCCCCCGACGACGCCGCGCGCGGCGCGATCCGGCGGGACCTCCTGCGGCTGCTGTAGCTCGAAGGGGCGCCCGGCGCGCCCGCTTCGCTCGCGGGGCCTCGCGCAGAGCCGACGCGGCCCACCGCCGAGCACCGCGCCTGCGCGAGACCCGCGATCGTGCTCGCGCGCCGTGCACCACGCCGCCTGCGGCTCGGGCGGCGCGCCGCGCCGGCAGAGCTCGGCGCGCCGGGATCTGCCGCCTCTCCGGGCAGCCCCGGGGAGCAGCTGCACGCGCGATGGGCTCGAGGAGGACCGCGGTGGGCCCCGGAGCGGTCGGCATGTCGGCTGCAGAACCTCTCGGCGAACTCACTCTCGCAAGGGGAACGAAATGGATCCGAATCTCGCGGACGTCGCGAAGACGCTCGCAGACACGCAGGCCGCGGTGAACATCATGTGGACGATGATCGCCGGCTTCCTGGTGATGTTCATGCAGGCCGGCTTCGCGCTCGTCGAGACGGGCCTCACGCGCGCGAAGAACGTCGCGCACACGATGGGCATGAACTTCTTCGTCTACGCCATCGGGATCATCGGGTTCTACTTCGTCGGCTTCGGCCTGCAGATGGGCTCGGTCGGCCCGATGGCGACGTTCGGCGGCGACGCGTCCCTCTCGGCGGCGCCGCTGTCGGTGAGCCTGTTCGGCCACGTCTGGAACCTCGCCGGCACGAGCGGCTTCATGCTGCCGCTGCGGATGTTCACGCCCGCGGTGGCGACCATGTTCTTCTTCCAGATGGTGTTCATGGACACCACCTGCACCATCCCGACCGGCGCGCTCGCCGAGCGCTGGAAGTTCAGCTCGTTCGTGATCTTCAGCTTCGTCATCTCGACCGTCATCTACCCGCTCTACGCGAACTGGGTCTGGGGCGGCGGGTGGCTGTCGCAGCTCGGCACGAACCTTGGCCTCGGCCACGGCCACGTGGACTTCGCCGGTTCCTCGGTGGTGCACATGACCGGCGGCGTCATGGCCCTCACGCTCGCGAAGATCATCGGGCCGCGCGCCGGCAAGTACGGGCCGGACGGACGGGTGAACCCCATCCCGGCCCACAACATCCCGCAGGTCATGGTCGGCACGTTCATCCTGGCGTTCGGCTGGTTCGGCTTCAACGCCGGCTCCACCCTCGCCGGCACCGACACGCGCCTCGCGATCGTGGCGACGAACACGATGCTCGCCTCCGCCACGGGCGCCTTCGGCGCCTACCTCTACGTGAAGACCCGCTTCGGCAAGCCGGACCCGACCTGGCTCGCGAACGGCATGCTCGCCGGCCTCGTCGCGATCACGGCGCCGTGCGCCTTCGTCTCCTCCTGGGCGGCGATGCTCATCGGCCTCGTCTCCGGGGTGCTCGTGGTCGTGGCGGCGATGTTCGTCGAGACGAAGCTCCGGGTGGACGACCCGGTCGGCGCCATCGCGGTTCACGGCGTGAACGGCGCGTGGGGGATCCTCTCGGTCGGGCTCTTCGCGAACGGGACGTACGGACAGGGCCTGAACGGCGTTTCGTACGGCGTGACCGGCCTCCTGTACGGCGACGCGGGCCAGCTCGTCGCCTCGCTCGTCGGCATCGCTGCCAACATCCTGTGGGTCGTTCCCGTCGCGGCGCTCGCCTTCGTCGTCATCGGCAAGCTCGTCGGGAACCGCACGTCCGCGGAGGACGAGGCGCTCGGCCTCGACATCCCGGAGATGGGCCTGCTCGGGTATGCGGCCGGCGCCGGGGTGGAGCACGGCGCGGCGCCGAGGCCCGCGCCCGAGGCGGCGCCGATCGCGGCGCCGTCGCTGGCGCGGGAGCACAGCTAGCGGGGGCTGCCCCGGCGGTCGTACCGGGGGGACGCAGCAGGCGCGTCCCCCCGGACCCCCGGCTCGCTCCGGCGCAGCATCCGGCTGCGCCTGCGCTCGCGACACGCCGTGAGCGACGCAATCCTCGGCATGGAGGTTCGTCCGGACCCGGTTCGCTCGCGGGTCCGATCCATCCGGCGGGTGGCCCCGCCTCGGTCGTCGCCTGGTGCGCCACTCCCGCAGCGCCCTCCTGCGCCGCAGATTCGCCTCGGGAGGCGAGCATGCGTGCGACGGTGGACGATGGACGGGAGGTCGCGCGGGCGGCGTTCTGGTTCGCCGCGCGCTGGCTCGGCCTCGTGACGCTGGCGCTCGGGGCGGCCGCCGCGATCGCGATCGCGTCCTGAGGCGCGGCTACACCGCGCGTACGACGGCGAGGATCCTCCGCCGCAGGTCCTCGTCCGGCAGAGGCCCCTCGCCGGCGCGCACGTTGTCGGCGGCGTGGCGCGGATCCGCGGTGGCCGGGATCACGCACGTGACGGCCGGGTGTCCGAGGATCCACTTGAGGAGGAGCTGCGGCCAGGTGGAGCACCCGAGCTCCGCGGCGAAGGCAGGCAGGGGCTCCGCTCGCAGGCGGGCGGCGAGGTCTCCCGACTCGAGCGGCCGCATGACGAGCACGGCGACGCCTCCGTCGCGCGCCGCCCCGAGCAGCCGCGCCTCGGCGTCGCGCACGGCGACCGAGTAGGGGACCTGCACGAAGTCGACGGCGCCGTCCTCGGCGAGCGCGGCGAGCCGGTCGAGCCCGGAGGACGCGTGGTGCGTCGCGCCGACGTAGCGGATCCGGCCGGACGCCTTCCACTCGCGGAGCGTCGCGAGCTGCACGTCGAGGTCGAGCAGGTTGTGCACCTGCACGAGGTCGAGCCGCCCCGGCGCCGCCATGCGCCGCTCCGACTCCTCGAGCTGCGCGAGGCCCGCCTCGCGGCCGGTCGTCCACACCTTGGTGGCGAGGAACGGGCGGGGCTCTGGCTGCGCGCGGACCAGCTCGCCGACCACGGCCTCGGCGCGGCCGTACATCGGCGAGGAGTCGATGAGGCGCCCGCCGCCCTCCCGCAGCACACGCAGCACCTCCGCGAGCGGCGCCCGCTCGGACGGCGCCTCTCCGACGTCGAACGTGCGCCAGGTCCCGAGGCCGATGCACGGCAGCGGCTCGCCGGTGCGGGGAATCGCGCGCGTTCGCATGCGACACCGTTACGGCGTCCGGGGCCTCCGCGGAAGCCCGGCGCGCGCGCGGGCAGGCGGGCCGGCCCGGCGAGGGCTGCGCAGCGTTGGGGACCCAGGACGAAGGAGGCAAGTGATGCGACGAGAAGAGAAGGAGCGGCAGAAGAAGGAGCGAGAGGCTGCCGGTCGCAAGGCGGGCGAGGAGCAGGGCGCGCGTCGCCAGGCCAGCACCGACCGCCGCGAGGAGGAGGGCTACTCGCAGCCCGAGTCGTCTGCGCAGAAGGGCCACCTGCCGCCGGAGCGGTGATCGCGCGCTCACGCCTCGCCGGGGCCCCGGGCCCTCCGGGTCCCCGGCGGGCGGGCATGGGCGGGCCCGGGCCGCACCGTTAAGGAAGGGTGGGAGGTGCGCGATGGCCGAGGCGAGCGGTGGTACGGGTGGGATCCTGCCTCACGGTGAGTCGCTGCGGCGGGCGCTGCGCTGGCTCGACGAGCGGGTCCGCCAGGATCCGACGCTCGACCGGGCGAAGCTCGTGGGAGAGGCCTCCGCTCGACACGATCTCGGGCCGCAGGAGGAGGAGTTCCTGCTCACGCGCTGGGCGCGCGGCGGGTGACGGCCGCCCCCTCGCACGCGCCGGGCTCGGCCTCGATTCGCGGGGGTCGCCCCGCCCCCAGGGCACGCCCTACCTTGGTCGACAGGGTCCGTCGGCGCTCCGGGCCCGCGGAGGCGTGGAATGAGGATCGTCGTCTTCGGGCTGACCGTCAGCTCCACCTGGGGTAACGGCCACGCGACGCTGTGGCGCGGTCTGGCCGCCGCGCTCGGCCGGAAGGGGCACAGGCTCGAGTTCTTCGAGAAGGATCAGCCCTGGTACGCGACCCACCGCGATCTCGACGTGCTCCCGGGCGGTGCGCTCCACCTGTACGGGCGGCTCGCGGAGGAGCGGGTGCGCATCGAGGCGGCGCTCGCCGGCGCGGACGTCGCGATGGTGACGTCCTACTGCCCGGACGCGGCGCTCGTGACGGAGCGAGTGCTCGACTCTTCCGCGCGCGTGAAGGCGTTCTACGATCTCGACACCGGCGTCACGCTCGCGCGCCTCGCGGCGGGGGAGCCCGTCGAGTGGGTCGGTCCAGGCGGCCTCGCGGGCTTCGATCTCGTGCTGTCGTTCACGGGGGGCAAGGCGCTCCGCCTGCTCACCGACCGGCTGGGGGCGCGGAACGCCGCGCCGCTCTACGGCAGCGTGGACCCGGCGGTGTACCGCCCCGCGCCCGCCGCCGCCGCGTTCCGGGGCGATCTCTCCTACCTCGGCACCTTCGCCCCGAGCCGCCAGCGGTCGCTCGAGGCGCTGTTCCTCGAGCCCGCAGCGCGCATGCCGAACCGCACCTTCGTGCTCGCCGGCTCGATGTACGACGCCTCGTTCCCGTGGCGCGAGAACATCCGCTACGTGCGCCACCTCGAGCCGTCGCTTCATCCCGCCTTCTTCTGCTCCTCGCCGCTGACGGTGAACGTGACGCGCGCCGAGATGGCGGCGATGGGCTACTGCCCGTCCCCGCGCCTGTTCGAGGCGTCGGCCTGCGGGGTCCCGGTCCTCTCCGACGGGTTCGAGGGCCTCGACGCGTTCTTCACGCCCGGCGAGGAGATCCTCGTCGCGCGCAACGCGGACGAGGCGATGCACGCCGTCGCGCTGCCGCGCGTCGCGCTCGAGCGGATGGGGCAGCGGGCCCGGGAGCGCGCGCTCGCGGAGCACACCGCGGACGCGCGGGCCGAGGAGCTGGTCACCCTGTGCGAGCGGGCGGCGAGCGGCGTCGCCGACGAAGAGGAGGAGGCTCTCGCTCCTGTCCGCAGCGGATCCGGCGCGAGCGCCGAGCCGCTCGGAGGGCTCGCTTGACACCGCGCGATGCGGTGGAGCACGCCGACTTCTGCGCGCGAATGGTGCGTCGCTACGCCTGAGCCCGGCCCGGCCGCGCGGGTGCGGCCGGGCTCCAGGGCGCTCAGCGGCTCGAGCGGCGCGAGGTCCGCCCGCCCGCCTTGCGCCCGGACGCGCCGCGGCCCCGGCCGCCA
>NZ_JAKZLF010000051.1 GCF_022808855.1 Anaeromyxobacter soli | reverse complement strand
TGGGGCCCGCGCCGAGCATCGCTCGGCGGGGCGGGGGCGCAGCCCCCGTTAGAAATGAGCCGTGGGGTACCGCTCTGCGGGCGCGACGAGCGCGGCCATCCGGAGCGCGTACTCCGGGCCGCGCGCCGCGTCCTCGTGCTTGAAGAACACGAACGCCTCGTCCCAGCGCTGCGCGAGCACGCGCTCCGCCCAGCCCGCGAGCTCGGCGTCGCCGTAGGTGGTGCGGCGCAGGCGCAGGTAGCCGAAGGACGCGGTCGCCTCGAGCGGCGTGGTCGCGTCGTCCGTGTCGGCGATGCAAAGCGCCGCGCCCGCGTCGGCGAGCGTCCGGCGGACGTCCTCCGCCTGCCAGCTCTCGTGGCGGAACTCGAACGCGATGCGCGCGCCTGGCGGGACGAGCTCGAGGAGGTCGCGCAGACGCGCCACGTCCCGCTCGAACGTGGGAGGGAGCTGGAACAGGACCGGGCCGAGCGAAGGACCGAGCTCCACCGCGGCGCGGAAGAAGCGCGACACCTCCTCGCCGACGCCCTCGATCCGCTTCTGGTGCGTGATGCGCCGCGAGGCCTTGAGCGCGAACGTGAACCCGGCGGGGACCTGGGCGCGCCAGAGCGCGAGGGTGGACGCGACCGGCATCCGGTAGAACGTGGCGTTCACCTCGACGGTCTCGAGCCGGGTGGCGTAATGGCCGAGGAACCCGCGCGCCGGGAGCGCGGGAGGGTAGAAGCGCCCCTTCCAGGCGGGGTAGCTCCACCCGCTCGTTCCGGTGCGCACGCGCATCGCTCTCCGATACGCAGGGATGAGCGCCCCCGCCGCCCCTCGCGACGGGACGGCTCCCTCGGAGCAGCGTCCTGGCGAGCAGGCGCCCGATCGCCGCGGGGGGCGGGTGGCGGCTGGACCCTCGGTAGGTCCCCCCCGAAACGCTCGACACCGGGCCGGAGCCGGTGCAGCTTTCTTCGGATCTCCGCCTTCCAGCGGTTCGGGGGCTCGCGCCGGACGGCGCCGGCCCGCGGTCGCGTCACCACTCCCCGGAGCAACACACGTGCAGGGTCCCGACCTCTCGCCCATCCAGCGTCTCGTCCTCGCCTTCTATGCCTTCTTCGCCATCCTCTTCCAGGCCGACGTGGCGGCCGCGTTCTACCGCGTGCGCGAGGCGCGCCGAGCCGGCGCGCCGCTGCCCGAGCCGACTCCGGGGACGCCGCCGCGGGTGACGGAGCTGCCGAGCGCGCCCGCCGCGCCACCGCCCGCGCCCGCGGGCGCACCGCCGCAGGCGAAGGCGACGGCCCCGGCGCCGGCGGCGAAGCCCGTCGAGCTGCCGAAGACCGTCGAGCCGCCCAGGCCGGCCGAACCGCCGAAGGGCGTCGAGGCGCCGAAGCCCGTCGCAACGGCGAAGCCCGTAGAGGCCCCGAGGCCGGCGGAGGGCGCGAAGGTGGCGCCCGAGGCGGCGAAGCCGGCCGCCCCCGCGGTGGTGAAGGCCCCCGAGCCGGTCCGCGCGGTCGCCGCGCCCGTTGCGCCCGCTGCGCCCGATCCTCGCGGTGCGCTCCAGCTCCTCGCGGTGCTCCAGCGAGAGGGCCGCCTCGTGGACTTCATCGAGGAGGATCTCTCCGGCTTCCCCGACGCCTCGATCGGCGCCGCGGCGCGCACCGTTCACGCCGGGTGCAAGCGGGCCATCGAGGAGTACTTCCGCCTCGAGCCCGTGTTCCGGGAGCCCGAGGGCGCGCGCGTCACCGTCGCTGCCGGGTTCGATCCCGCCGCGATCCGGCTGACGGGCAACGTCGTGGGCGCCGCGCCGTTCCAGGGCGCGCTCCGCCACCACGGCTGGCGCGCCCGCGAGGTGCGGCTCCCGCTCGCGAAGGATGGGGGCGATCCGACGCTGGTCGCCCCCGCCGAGGTCGAGCTGTGACCCTCGCGGTCGGCATCGACCTCGGCACGACCCACACCGCGCTCGCGCACCGGCCGCTCGACGGCGACGGCCCCGTCGAGGTGTTCGAGATCCCTCAGCTCGTCCGGCCGGGCGACGTGCGCCCCCGCTCGCTCCTCCCCTCGTTCCTGTACCTCCCCCACGCAGAGGAGCTGCCCGAGGGCGCGACGCGCCTGCCGTGGACGCCCGAGCCTCCGGAGTTCGCCGTGGGCGAGCTCGCGCGCAGCCTCGGGGCGCAGACGCCCATCCGGCTCGTGTCGTCCGCGAAGAGCTGGCTGTCCCACGCGGGCGTCGACCGGCGCTCCGCGACGCTCCCGGCGGGCGCGCCGCCGGAGGTGCCGCGCGTGTCCCCGCTCGACGCGTCGGCGCGCTACCTCGCGCACCTGCGCGACGCGTGGGATCACGCGGTCGCGCAGGGTGATCCGGCGCGGGCGCTCGCCGCGCAGCGGGTGACGCTCACGGTGCCGGCCTCGTTCGACGCCGTGGCGCGCGAGCTGACCGTCGAGGCGGCGCGCCAGGCGGGGCTGCCGGACGTGGTGCTCCTCGAGGAGCCGCAGGCCGCCCTCTACGCGTGGGTCGAGGCGATGGGCGACCGCTGGCGCGAGGCGGTGCACCCGGGCGACCTCGTCCTCGTGGTGGACCTCGGCGGCGGCACGACCGACTTCAGCCTCATCGCCGTGGTCGATCGCGGCGGGGACCTCGGGCTCGAGCGCGTGGCGGTCGGCGACCACATCCTGCTCGGCGGCGACAACATGGACCTCGCCCTGGCGCACGCGCTCTCGGAGAAGCTCGCGCGCGAGGGCCGCAAGCTCGACCGCTGGCAGCTCGTCGCGCTCACGCACGGCGCCCGCCAGGCGAAGGAGGCGCTCTTCGGCGACGAGAGCCTCGCGGCGGCGCCGGTCGCCGTGCCGGGCCGCGGCTCCTCGCTCGTGGGGGGCGCGCTCCGGACCGAGCTCACGCGCGCGGAGCTCGTCGACGTCCTCGTGGACGGGTTCTTCCCGCGGGTGGACGTCTCGGCTGCCCCCGTGGCGGCGCGGCGCGTGGGGCTCACCACCCTCGGGCTCCCCTACGCCGCCGATCCGGCGGTGACCCGGCACCTCGCGGCGTTCCTGACGCGCCACCGCGCCGGCCTCGCGGGCGCGAGCGCCCCGGTGCCGCTCGCCGGCGAGGCGTTCCTGCACCCCACCGCGATCCTCTTCAACGGCGGCGTGATGAAGGCGGAGCCGCTCGTCGGGCGCCTCCTCGAGGTCGTCGGCGGGTGGCTCGCCGGTGAGCGCGCGCCGCCGCCGCGGGTGCTGCCGGCGGCGGATCCCGATCTCGCGGTGGCGAAGGGCGCGGCGACCTACGGCCGCGTGCGCGCCGGCCACGGCATCCGCATCCGCGGCGGCACCGCCCGGGCGTACTACGTCGGCGTCGAGGCGGCGACGCCCGCGGTGCCGGGGCACGCGCCTCCCATCCGCGCGGTGTGCCTCGCGCCGATGGGCATGGAGGAGGGGACGACCGCCGATCTGCCGGGCGAGGAGATGGGCCTCGTCGTGGGCGAGCCGGTGCAGTTCCGGCTCTTCGGCTCCTCGAGCCGCCGCGAGGACCGGCCGGGCGACGCGGTCGAGGACGAGACGGAGCTGGAGGAGGGGACGCCGGTCGAGACGACGCTGCCGCCCGACGGGCGCGCGGCGGGGGAGGTCGTCCCGGTCCGGCTCCGCGCCCACGTGACCGAGATCGGCACCCTCGAGCTCGAGTGCGTGGACCGCGGCGGCAAGGCCTGGCGCCTCGAGTGGAACCTGCGCAAGGCGCCGGAGGGCGCGAGCGTGGCGGAGGCGGGCGCGCCGGCGTGAGGCGATGGCGGAGGCGCGCTACCTCGTCGGCGTCGACCTCGGCACGGTGAACTCCGCGCTCGCCGCGGTGGATCTCGCGCGGGAGGGCGACCTCGCGGACGCGGTCGAGCCGTTCGCGATCCCGCAGCTCGTCGCGCCCGGCGAGGTCCGGGAGCGCCGCCTCTTGCCTTCGTGCGCCTACCTGCCGGGCCCGGAGCTCGCGCCGGAGGCGACGCGGCTCCCGTGGGGCGAGCGTCCGGTGGTGGTGGGCGAGCTCGCGCGCGAGCAGGGCGCGCGGGTGCCGGGCCGGCTCGTCACCTCCGCGAAGAGCTGGCTCGCGAACCCGCGCGCCGATCGGACCGCGCCCATCCTCCCCTGGGGAGCGCCCGAGGGCGTGCCGCGCCTCTCCCCGGTGCAGGCGTCGGCGCTCTACCTCGGCCACCTGCGCGACGCGTGGGATCACGGCCACCCGGGCGCGCCGCTCGCCGCGCAGGAGCTGGTCCTCGCCGTCCCGGCCTCCTTCGACGAGGTCGCGCGCGAGCTCACCCTCTCCGCCGCGCGCGCGGCCGGGCTGCCGCGCGTCGTGCTCGTCGAGGAGCCGTCGGCGGCGTTCCACGACTGGGCGAGCCGCCACCGCGCCGCCCTGGCGGCCGCGGGCGCGGGCGAGCTCGCCGGCGAGGTGCGCCCCATCGCCCGCGGCGGGATCGTCCTCGTGGTGGACGTCGGCGGCGGCACGACCGACCTCACGCTCGTGCGCGCGGAGCTCCAGGGCGGGCGCCCGGTCTTCACCCGGCTGGCCGTGGGAGATCACCTCCTGCTCGGCGGCGACAACGTGGACCTCGCGCTCGCGCGCGCCGTGGAGGCGCGCCTCGGCGAGCGGCTCGACGCGAGCCGGTTCGCCTCGCTCGTGCACGCCTGCCGCCTCGCGAAGGAGCGGCTCATGACGGAGGGCGGCCCGGAGGCGCTCCCGATCGCGGTGGTGGGCCGCGGCAGCCGGCTCGTCGCGAGCGCTGTGTCCGCGGAGGTCACGCGCGAGGAGGTGCGGCGCGTCTTCCTCGACGGGTTCCTGCCTCGGACGGGCGCGGAGGAGCGGCCTCGCCGGGCGCCGCGCACCGCCGGCCTCGCCGAGCTGGGGCTGCCCTACGAGCCGGAGCCGGCCATCCCCCGGCACGTCGCCGCCTTCCTCGCCGCGCACGCCGCAGAGGCGGGCGCGAAGGGGGGGCTCGCGCGGCCCGACGCGATCCTCGTGAACGGCGGGGTCTTCACGCCGCGCGAGGCGCGCGATCGCCTCGCCGCGATCGTCTCCTCCTGGTTCCCGGGCGCGCCGCCGGTGACGGTGCTCGCGAGCCCCGCGCTCGACCTCGCGGTCGCCCGCGGCGCCGCCTACGCCGCCCTCGTCCGGCGCGGCATCGGCCTGCGCATCGGCGGCGGCAGCCCGCGGGCGTTCTACGTCGGGATCGCCGCGCCGGAGGGCGAGCGCGCGCTGTGCGTCGTGCCGCGCCACCTGGAGGAGGGGCCGCGGGTCGCGGTCCCGCGGCCGTTCGCGCTCGCGCTGGGGCGGCCGGTGCGCTTCCCGCTCTTCGCCTCCGCCCGCGCGCGGCTCGAGCGCCCGGGCGACGTGGTCGAGGTCTCGGACGACCTCGTCCCGCTGCCGCCGGTCGAGACGGTGCTCCGCGCCGAGGGGTCGGCGGCGGGCGAGGTGCCGGTGAGGCTCGAGGCGGCGCTGACCGAGATCGGCACGCTCGAGCTGTGGTGCGCGGCGACCGACCGCGACGCGCGCTGGAAGCTCGAGTTCTCGCTGCGGGCGCTCCGCCAGGCCGAGGACGAGCGGGAGGGCGGCGCGGGCCAGGCGAGGAGCGAGGTGGGGCAGGCGCCTCGCAAGCTGGAGGAGGCGCGCGCCCAGGTCGAGCTCTTCTACGGGAAGCGGGCGGCCGTCGAGAAGAAGGAGGTGAAGGGGCTGCCGCGCGCGCTCGAGAAGCTGCTCGGGCCGCGCGAGGCGTGGTCCACGCCGCTCGTCCGCGAGCTCTGGGCGGCGCTGCACGCGGGCCGGGCGCGCCGGCGGCGGAGCGCCGACCACGAGCGGGTCTGGCTGCAGCTCACCGGCTATTGCCTGCGCCCGGGCTTCGGCGCACCGCTCGATCCCTGGCGCGCCGGCGAGACCTGGAGCGTCTGGGCCGAGGGCCTGCAGTACCAGGCCGACCCGCGGGCCTGGGCAGCGTGGTGGGTCATGTGGCGGCGCATCTCGGGAGGCTTCGACGCCGTCGCCCAGGAGCGGCTCTTCGACGCGGTCGCGCCGTTCGTCCGGCCGCGCGACCCGCGCAAGCCGCCGCCGAAGGTGGCGGGCGTGAAGCCGGAGGCGGTGGACGAGATGATCCGGCTCCTGGGCGCGCTCGAGCGGGTGGAGCCTCGCCGAAAGGTCGAGGCAGGGGAGTGGCTCCTCGCGCGCGTCGAGGCGGAGGGGCCGGCGCCGCACCTCCTCTGGTCCGTCGGGCGGCTCGGCGCGCGCGTGCCGTTCCACGCGAGCGCGCACCTCGCGGTGCCCGCCGAGGCCGCCGCCGCGTGGACCGCCCGGCTCCTCGCGCTCCCGGTCCCGCGCCGCGAGCTCGTGTTCCCGCTCGCGCAGCTCGCCCGACGCAGCGGCGATCGCGTGCGCGACGTGCCCGAGGAGCTCCGCGCCCGCGTGCTCGCGGCCCTCGCCGAAGGCGGCGCGCCGGCGGAGACGTCGCGCGCGGTCCGCGAGGTCGCGGAGGCCACCGAGGAGGAGGAGCAGCGGATCTTCGGCGAGAGCCTCCCGGCGGGGCTGCGGCTCGTCGAAGCCGGCGCCTCCGAGGAGCAGGCGCCGGGCGTGACGTAGGGGGCGGGCGTCGCCCGGTCGGGCTCGCGGTCGCGAGTATTCCCGGAGGCGCGCGTCCGATCGGGTTCACGCGGAGCGCATCGGCCCCGCGCGGGGGGATTGAGTCCGCTGCCGTCTCCCATGTCACACTGCCCGGACGCTGCTTCGCGGCAGCGCCTCGGTGAGTCGCCAGGACTCGCGCGCAAACCTTCCCAGGAGAGAACACGTGAACGGACACAAGCTCTGCGGTGCAGTCGTGGCCGCGGTCCTCGCAGCAGCCGGTCCGGGCCTGGCGTCGGCGGCCCAGGCGGAGGGCCGCTACATCGTCGCCTTCAGACCGGGCAGCGCGGCCGGAGCGAACGCGGCGCTGCGCGCGGCGGGGGCGCGGGTGGTGCTGTCGCTCGGGCCCCAGAACGCGGCCGCCGCGGTGATCCCCGATCGCGCCGTGGACGCGCTCGGCCGGAACCCGAACATCGAGTACATCGAGGTGGACGCGACCCGCGAGCCGTACGCGCTCTGGAACGACGTCGCGACGGGGAACGAGACCCTGCCGTACGGGATCCAGATGGTGCAGGCGAACCTCGTCACCTCGGCGAGCGCCGCGAGCCGCAAGGTCTGCATCATCGACTCGGGCTACTCCTGGCAGCACGAGGATCTGAAGGACCCGACGACGGGCGCGGTGACCGCGAACACGACCGACACGGGCTCGGGGAGCTGGGACAAGGACAGCTGCGGCCACGGCTCGCACGTCGCCGGGACGATCTCCGCGATCGCCGGAAACGTGGGCGTCGTGGGCGCGAACCCGGGCGTCCTGCTCCACATCGTGAAGGTGTTCGGTGACAACGCGCTCGTCGACGGCGGCAACTGCGGCTGGACCTACTCCTCGACGCTCGTCGACGCGCTCAACAAGTGCGTGGCCGCCGGCGCCAACGTGGTGAGCATGAGCCTCGGCGGCGGCGGCCGCAGCCGTACCGAGGATCGCGCGTTCGCGACCGCCTACAAGCAGGGCGTGCTCAGCATCGCGGCGGCGGGGAACGCCGGGAACAACACGACGTCCTACCCTGCGGGCTACGACTCCGTGATGTCGGTCGCGGCGGTGGACGCGAACGAGACGCATGCGAGCTTCTCCCAGACGAATCGCGACGTGGAGATCGCCGCGCCGGGCGTGGCGGTCCTCTCCACGGTCCCGTGGTACGACCGGAACTCGCTCGCGGCCGACGGCGTCGCCTGGTTCGGGGGGCGCATCGAGGGCGCCGCCCGCACGACCGGCGTCTCGGGTGGCGTCGTGGACGGCGGGCAGTGCACGGCGTCCGGCGCGTGGGCGGGCCGGGTCGTGCTGTGCCAGCGGGGCACCAACTCCTTCGCCGACAAGGTGAGCAAGGTCCAGGCCGGCGGCGGCGTCGCGGCCGCCATCTACAACAACGTCGCGAGCGACGCGACCTGCGGGGTCTTCAGCGGCACGCTCGGCACGGGCGTCACCTCCAGCCTCCCGGCGATCACCCTGAGCTGTCAGGACGGCGCCGCCGCCCTCGGGCACGCCGGCTCGAGCGGGCTCCTCGTGAGCAGCTTCGAGGCGCCCTCGAGCGGCTACGAGGCCTGGGACGGCACCTCGATGGCCACGCCGCACGTCTCCGCGGTGGCCGCGCTCGTGTGGAGCTGCAACCCGACGTGGAAGGCGGCGGATATCCGCAACGCGCTCGACGCGACCGCGAAGGACGTCGGCGCCGCCGGGCGCGACACGAGCTACGGCTACGGCATCGTCCAGGCGAAGGCCGCGCTCGTGAGCCTGGGGCTCGGGAGCTGTCAGGTGAGATAGCCTCGCCTCGCGAGGCGAGATCGGATCGAAGGGGCCACGCGCGCTGCCGCGTGGCCCCTTCTTCGTTCGGGCCGGATCCTCGGGCGACGAGCGCCGGGGGCGTTCCCGAACCTCTCGGAGGTGCACGTGCACTCGCGCCCCCCGGCCCCGGCGCGACCTCGGGAGGCCCGCCGGCGACGCACCCCGCGCGCGGCCCTCCCGTGGCGGGACCTCGCGATGGCAGGCGGCCGGGCACGGCCCGCCTTAGCTTTCCAGCAAGGCGCGCTCCGTCGCGCCGCCTCGCCGCCGGATGCCCCGCCTCCTCATCGTCTCCAATCGCCTGCCCGTGACCGTCAAGGCCGAGGACGGCGCGGTGTCCGTCGCGCCCAGCACGGGCGGGCTCGCCACCGGCATGAGCGGCCCGCACGAGCGGCTCGGCGGGCTCTGGATCGGGTGGCCCGGGGACCTGACGGGGCTCTCGGCAGACGGGCGCGCGGAGGTGGAGCGGCGGCTCGCCGAGCTCCGCCTCGCCCCCGTGGCGCTCTCCCCCGAGGAGGTCGCGCGCTACTACGAGGGCTACTCGAACGGCGTCCTCTGGCCGCTCTTCCACTACTCGGTCGCGCGCCTCCCGCAGGAGGTGCGCGACTTCGACGTCTACGAGGCGGTGAACGCGCGGTTCGCCGACGCCGTCGCCGCGCACCACCGGCCGGGCGATCTGGTCTGGATCCACGACTACCAGCTCATGCTCGTGCCCCGGCTCCTGCGCGAGCGGATCCCGGACGCGCGGATCGGCTTCTTCCTCCACATCCCGTTCCCGTCCTCGGAGATCTTCCGCGTGCTGCCGCAGCGCGAGCGAATCCTCGAGGGGTTGCTCGGCGCGGACCTCGTCGGCTTCCACACCGCCACGTACCTGCGCCACTTCGCGTCGTCGGTGCTGCGCCTGCTCGGCGCCGCGAGCGAGGTGGACCGGATCCCCTGGGGCGAGCGCGAGGTGCGGCTCGGGGTCTTCCCCATGGGCATCGACGCGGCGCAGCTGGCGGAGCTCGCGGAGACCCCGGAGGTGCGGGCCGTCGCGCACGCGCACCGGGTGCCCGGCGAGCAGCTCCTCGTCGGCGTGGACCGGCTCGACTACTCGAAGGGCATCCCGCGCCGCCTGCTCGCGTTCGAGGCGATGCTGCGCGCGCACCCCGAGCTGCGCGAGCGCGTCCGGCTCGTGCAGGTCGCCGTCCCCTCGCGCGAGAACGTCGAGGCCTACCGCGAGTACCGCGACGAGGTGGACGCGCTCGTCGGGCGCATCCACGGCGAGTTCGCCACGCCCGCCTGGTCCCCCATCCACTACCTGTACCGGGGGCTCTCCCAGGCCGAGATCGTCGCCCTCTACCGGGCGGCGGACGCGGTGCTCGTGACCCCGCTGCGCGACGGGATGAACCTGGTCGCGAAGGAGTTCGTCGCCTCGCGGCCCGACGGCGACGGCGTCCTCGTCCTCTCGGAGCTCGCCGGCGCCGCCGCCGAGCTCGCGGAGGCGCTCCTCGTGAACCCCTACGACGTCCAGCAGACGGCGGCCGCCTTCCACCGCGCGCTGACGCTGCCCGAGGAGGAGCGCAGGACGCGCATGGCTGCCCTGCGCCAGCGGGTGTTCGGCTACGACGTCCACGCCTGGACTCGCGCGTTCCTGGCGCGCCTGGAGCGGGTCGGCACGCCGGGCGAGGCGCTCGCGCTCTCGCCGCCGCAGGCGGTCCGGTCGCTCGTGGAGCGCGCCCGGGCGGCGCCGCGGCTGGCGCTGCTCCTCGACTACGACGGCACGCTCGTCCCGTTCGCGCCGACGCCGGAGCTCGCCGCGCCGGACGGCGCGCTGCTCGATCTGCTCCGTCGCCTGGCGGCGCGGCCGCGGACCCAGGTGGACGTCGTGAGCGGCCGCACGCGCGGCACGCTCCAGCGCTGGCTCGGCGCGCTCCCGCTGGGTCTCCACGCCGAGCACGGGTTCTGGTCGCGCGCGGCCGGCGGCGAGTGGCAGGGCGCCGAGGTGCCGGCCGTCGCCTGGCGCGAGCCCGTGCTCGCCGTCCTGCGGGAGTTCGCGGAGCGGACGCCCGGCTCCGTGGTCGAGGAGAAGACCGTCGGGGTCGCGTGGCACTACCGCACCGCCGATCCCGAGTACGCCGCCGCCCAGGCGAAGGAGCTCACGCTGGACCTCCGGACGCTCCTCGCGAACGTGCCGGTCGAGATCCTCCCCGGAGACAAGGTCATCGAGGTGCGGCCCCAGGGGATCCACAAGGGCCGCGCGGTCACCGCCGCGATCGGGCGCGCGGGCCCGGAGGCGCTCGTGGTCGCGCTGGGGGACGACCGGACCGACGAGGATCTCTTCGCGGCGCTGCCGCCGGGGAGCGCGGCCGTCCACGTGGGTCCCGGGCCCAGCCGGGCGCCGCTCAGGATCGCCGACTTCCGGGCGGCGCGGGCGCTGCTCTCGGACATCGCCGACGCGCGCTGACTCGCGGGTATGATGCTGCGGCATGCTCCGCATCAGCTGGCCGCTCGCCTTGCTCGTCGCCGCCGTCATCGCGATCGTCGCGCGGAAGCCGCGGCTGTTCGTGCCGGTCGCGGTCGTGTTCCTCGTCTGGTTCCTCGTCGAGTCCGCGGCGAGCCGGCGCGGACGCTCTCGCCGGCGCTGACGGCTCGCCCGGGGATGCCGGCCACAACCTCCCGGGCCGTCCTGCGCCTCGTCGAGGGGTGCGTCCGGGCGCACGCCGGCAAGCGCGGCGGCCGGGCGATCCGCTCCAGGGTGCGGGGCGCCGGCCCGGGCCGAGCGCGACCCCGGCGGGCGCGGATGACCAGATTTCCGGTGCGTCGAGGGGGGGTGCGCCGTGCGTCTGCCGGGAAAGGGAATGAGCTGGAAGGAGTTCGGGAAGGGTCTCGCGGCCGAGCTGTCGAAGGACCAGGTCACGGACATCGCCGCGACGGTCACGTACTACGGGGTGCTGTCGCTGTTTCCCTTCGTGCTGTTCCTCGTCGCGCTCGCGAGCCTCGTCATCCAGCCGTCGGACGCCGAGCGCATGGTGCAGGAGCTCGGGCGCGTGGCGCCCGGTCCGGTGACGCAGATCATCAGCGATCGGATCCGCGAGCTCGGCCAGCAGCAGAACGTCACCCTGCTCGGCTTCGGCGCCGTCGCCGCCGTCTGGGCCGCGTCGGGCGGCGTCACCGCGCTCATGCGCGCGCTGAACACCGCCTACGACGTGAAGGAGGGGCGGCCGTTCTGGAAGGTGCGCGGCCTCGCGATCCTCATGACGCTCGTGTCGGGCGCCCTCGCGCTCGTCGCCGCGCTGGTGGCGGTCGCAGCGGCGCCGCTCGCGGAGTGGCTCGGCGGGCCGATCGGCACCGCCATCACCTGGCTGCGCCTGCCGGTGGCGGGCCTCCTCATGATGCTGCTCTGGGCGCTGGCCTACTACGTGCTGCCCGACGTCGAGCAGAAGTTCCGGTTCATCACCCCGGGCTCGGTGTTCGGCGTGGTCGTGTGGGTGCTCGCCTCCTGGGGCTTCTCGAAGTACGTGACGAGCTTCGGCAGCTACGACAAGACGTACGGCCCGCTCGCCGGCGTCATCGTGCTCCTGCTCTGGATGTGGATCTCCGCGCTCGTGATGCTCGTCGGCGCGGAGGCGAACGCCCTCATCGAGCACCGCTCGCCGGAGGGCAAGCGGCAGGGCGCGAAGCGGAAGTCCGACACGGGCACGACGCCGGCCGCCGTCCTCCCGGGCAAGGAGCCCATCCCGACCGGCGCCGCCCCCGGGGCGGCCGCGGCGGCCGGGGTCGCGCCGACCGCCGAGGGCGCGCTCGCCCGGGGTGGGGTCACGGCGCCGGCCTACGCACGCGGGGGTCCGCCGCAGGATCGTCCGCGCCTGCGAGGAGTCCTGGCGATCGCCACCGGCTTCGCGGCCGGGGTGCTGCTGGCGCGCCGTCCGTCCTGACGAGCCGCTGCGCGGACCGGTGGAGGTGCGCTCCGCGCCCGCAGCGCGTACGATCCGCCCGTGAAGACGGCCCGGCCCCGCCTCGGCGTCTCCTCCTGCCTGCTCGGCCGGAAGGTCCGCTACGACGGCCAGCACAAGCGCGACGCGTTCCTCGTGGACGTCCTCGGCGACTTCGTCGAGTGGGTGCCCGTCTGCCCCGAGCTGGAGGTCGGCATGGCTGTGCCGCGCGAGCCGATCCGGCTCGTGGGGGCCGCCTCCTCGCCGCGCCTCGTCGCGGAGCGGAGCGGCGAGGACCATACGGCGGCGATGCGGCGCTTCGCCGAGGCGCGCGTCGCGGAGCTCGCGGGGCTCGACCTCGCCGGGTTCGTCACCAAGAAGGACTCGCCCTCGTGCGGCATGGAGCGCGTGCGCGTCTACCCGGCGGCGGGCGGCGCGCCTCGACGCGACGGCGTCGGCGCGTTCGCGCGCGTGCTCCTCGAGCGGCTGCCGCTCCTGCCGGTGGAGGAGGAGGGGCGGCTCAACGACCCGGCGCTCCGCGAGAGCTTCGTCGAGCGGATCTTCGCCTTCACCCGCTGGAAGGCGGCGGTCGCGGCCGGGATGCGGCGCCGGGAGCTCGTCGCCTTCCACACCGCTCACAAGCTCGCGCTGCTCGCCCACAGCCCCGCCGCCTACCGCCGGCTCGGCGCGCTCGTCGCGGGCCAGGCGAAGGCCTCCGGAGCGGCGGTCGTGGAAGCCTACGGGCGCGGCTTCATGGACGCCCTGCGGGTGCCGGCGACGCGCGGCCGGCACGTGAACGTGCTCCAGCACATGCTCGGCTACTTCCGCGACGCGCTCGAGAAGGACGACCGCAAGGAGCTCGAGGACGTCGTCCACGATTACGCGCGCGGCCTCGTCCCGCTCGTCGTCCCGCAGACGCTCATCCGTCACCACGTGCGCCGGCAGGGGGTCGCGTACCTCGCCGGCCAGACCTACCTCGATCCGGATCCGAAGGAGCTCATGCTCCGGAACCGGGTCTGAACGCCGTGGCCGTCCCCCTGGAGCGCGTCCGCGCCGTCAACGCCGCCCCCGTCCGGCGCGAGCGGACGCTCGTGCTCTACTGGATGACGGTCGCCCGACGCGTGCGCTTCAACCCCGCGCTCGAGCGCGCGGTGGAGCTCGCCCGCGAGCTCGGCAAGCCCGTCGCCGTCCTCGAGGCGCTCAGCGCCGGTTACCCGTACGCGAGCGATCGGCTGCACGCGTTCGTGATGCAGGGCATGGCGGACAACGCCGAGAGGGTCGCCGGGCGCGCGCTCCACCACGCCTACGTCGAGGGCGCGGCGGGGGAGGGGGTGGGCCTCCTCGAGGCGCTCGCCGCGCGCGCGTGCGTCGTCGTCACGGACGACTTCCCGACCTCCTTCCTCCCTCGCATGCTCGCCGCGGCCGCGGAGGGGCTCGACGTGCGCCTCGAGGCGGTGGACGGAAGCTGCATCGTTCCGTTCCGGCTCGCCGGCAAGGACTTCCCGACCGCTCGGGCGTACCGGCGTCACCTGCAGCGGCTCCTCCCGACGTGGCTGGACCGGCTCCCCGTGGCAGACCCGCTCGCGCGGACCGGCCTTCCGTTGCTCGCCGCCCTCCCCAGGGCCATCACCGCGCGCTGGCCGGCGGCGGACCTCGAGGTGCTCGCGCGGCCGGAGCGCACGCTCCGGGCGCTGCCCATCGATCACCACGTCTCCCGGGCCGCCGCGCGCGGTGGCGCCCGCGCCGCTGGCGACCGCCTCGCGCGCTGGCTCCGCGACGGGCTGCCCCGCTACGCGGAGGGCCGCAACGATCCCGACGAGGAGGGCGTCACGAGCGGGCTCTCCCCCTGGCTTCACTTCGGGCACCTGTCCTCCTTCGAGGTGCTGGGAGCGGTGCTGCGGCGCGAGGGCTGGACGCCGGCGCTGCTCGCGCCGGCCGCGACGGGCGGGCGCGCGGGGTACTGGGGCGTGTCCGAGGCGGCGGAGGCGTTCCTCGATCAGCTCGTCACCTGGCGCGAGCTGGGGTTCGCGACCTGCGCCGCGCGCCCGGATCACCGCGAGTACTCCTCGCTCCCGGAGTGGGCGCGGTCGACCCTCGCCTCGCACGCGAGCGATCCGCGCCCGCGACTCTACGGCCCCGAGGTCCTCGCCGCCGCCGAGACGCACGATCCGCTGTGGAACGCGGCGCAGCGCCAGCTCCGGACCGAGGGGATCATCCACAACGCGCTGCGTATGCTGTGGGGAAAGAAGATCCTCGAGTGGTCGCCCACGCCGCGCGCTGCCCTCGCGGTCGCGCTCGAGCTGAACGATCGCCTTGCGCTCGACGGTCGCGATCCGAACTCGGCGTCGGGGGTGCTGTGGTGCTTCGGCCGCTACGACCGGCCCTGGGGACCCGAGCGGCCGATCTTCGGGAAGGTCCGGTACATGTCGAGCGAGCGCAGCGCGAGGAAATGGGCGGTCACGCGCTACCTCGCTCGCCACGGGCCCGGGTGAGGCATGCGCGCCGCGGTCCGGGATCGCAGAGTTCCCGTGTGAGCGGGCCTGCGAAGATCGATGGGGGATCGGTCCTCGTCACCGGCGCCACCGGGTTCGTCGGGCGGGCGCTCGTCCCCGCGCTCCTCGCGTCCGGGATCGCCGTCCGCGCGACGACCCGCTCCCGCCCGGTCGATCGCACCCCGGGAGTCGAGTGGGTGCGCGCGGACGTGATGCGGCCGGCGGACCTCCCGGCAGTCCTGCGCGGCGTCGGCGCGGCGTACTTCCTCGTCCACGGCATGGGGAGCGGGCGTGAAGACTACGTCGAGGCGGAGCGGCGGTCCGCCGCCGCGTTCGCGCGCGAGGCCGAGCACGCGGGCGTCGGCCGGATCGTCTACCTCGGCGGCGTCGCGCCGCGTGGCCGCCCATCGAGGCACCTGGCGAGCCGGCTCGCGGTGGGCGAGATCCTGCGCGCCGGCCGTGTGCCGGCGCTCGAGCTCCGCGCATCCATGATCGTCGGCCCGGGCAGCGCCTCCTGGCGGATCGTGCGGGACCTGGCGATGCGGCTCCCGGTGATGGTGCTGCCGGCCTGGGCCCGGTCGAGGTCCTGCCCGATCGCGGTGGAGGACGTGGTCCGGGCGCTCGTCGCCGCGCTCGACGTACCGCTCCCCGAGAGCGCCTGGTACGACCTCCCGGGCCCCGAGGTGCTCTCGGTGCGCGAGATCCTCGAGCGCGTCGCGGCCCTGCGCGGCCGCGCGCTGCCGGCCATCGATGCGCCGCTCCCGCATCCGCGGATCTCCGCGCTGTGGCTCAAGCTCGTCTCGGACGCGCCCTGGGAGGTGGTGCGCGAGCTCGTGCAGGGGCTCTCGCACGATCTCCTCCCGCGCGACGATCGCTACTGGGCGCTCGCGTCGCTCCCGCCCCGCACGCGGTTCGAGGACGCCGCGCGGCGGGCGCTCGCGACGGACGCGGGGCGGCGCCCTCGGGGCGCGCGCGGGTGGGTCGTCTCCGCCGAGGAGGCCCTCGTCGACCGCCTCGCGCCCCGGCAACGCCGGCTCGCCGCGCCGGCCGCCGCCGCCCCTCCCACCCCGCATCCGCGTCGGGGCTGACCCGATGCCTCGCGACGGCTCACCTGCGAGCGTCGCCGTGACCGCCGGCGAGGTGCTCCGCGCCCGGAGGGAGGACATCCTGCGCGCGTGGGAGGCGGCGGCGCGCGCGCTCCCCGGCGCGCGCGGGCTCGACCGCGCCGCGCTGCGGGACGACGTCCCGTCGATCCTGGATCGAGTCGCCGCGGAGCTCGCGGGCGGCGAACCCGAGGGCGATCCCCGCGAGCACGGCCGCAGCCGCGCCGCGCAGGGCGTGGACGTCGAGACGGTGATCGCGGAGCTGTCCGCGCTGCGCGGCTGCATCGTGCGCGCCTGGGCGGACGCGGGCGCGCTGGCGGTGGAGCCGCTCGCGGCGCTCGAGCGGGCGCTGCACGAGGCCGTCACCGAGGCGGCGCGATCCGCGGCGGAGGTGCGGGAGCGGTTCTTCGCCTCTCGCGCGCAGGAGCTCGCGCTGCTGTCCCGGGTGAGCGACGAGCTCGCCGCCGAGCCGGAGCTCACGGCCCGGCTCGAGCGGGCGACGGAGCTCGCGGTGCCGGACTTCTCCGACTGGTGCGCCCTCGTGCTCCTCGAGCCGGGCCCGCGGCTCGAGCGCGTCGCCGTGTACACGGCCGATCCCGACCGCCGCGCGCTCGCCCGCGAGGTGCTGGAGCGGTACCCGATCGACCTCGAGGCGCCGCGGGGGCTCGGGCGCGTCCTGCGGGAGGGCACGACGGAGCTCGTGGAGGACGCGGACCCGAGCTTCCCCGAGCGCGTGGGCGCCACCGCGGAGGGGCGGGCGATGCTCGAGCGGCTCGGCATCCGCTCCTACCTGGCGGTGCCGCTGCGCGGGCCGGCGGGTGTGATCGGCGCGTTCGCCTTCGGGATGTCGACCTCCGGCCGGCGCCTCGACCAGCGCTCCGTCCCGATCGCGCTCGAGCTGGCCCGGCGCGCCGCGCTCGCCATCGAGAACGCCCGGCTGCTCGAGGCGGCGCGGCGCGAGACGCGCGCGCGCGAGCAGATCCTCGCGGTGGTATCGCACGATCTCCGGACGCCGCTCTCCGCGATCAGCATGAGCGCTCACCGCCTGAAGGTCATCGCCGCCACGGCCTCGCCCGAGGCGGTGCGCTCGATCGCGGAGGTCGTCCGCAGGTCCGCCGGCCGGATGGAGCGGCTCATCGGGGATCTGCTGGACGTGGCCGCCATCCAGGCGGGTCGCCTCTCCGTCGCGCCGGCGCCCCAGCGCCCCGGCGAGCTCGTGCGCGAGGCGGTCGAGTCCATGCAGGCCGTCGTCCGCGAGCACGGGGTCGAGCTCGACGTCGACGCCGCTCCGGACCTCCCGCTCGTCCGCGCGGATCACGATCGCGTCCTGCAGGTCATCGGGAACCTCGTCTCGAACGCGGTGAAGGTGACGCGCGCGGGCGGGAGGATCGGGGTCCGCGCCGACGTGCAGGAGGCGGCGGTCCGGTTCGCCGTCGCGGACACCGGGCCCGGCATCGCCCCCGACCAGCTCGGGGAGATCTTCGAGCCGTACCGCCGGGGCGCAGACGCGGCGTACCGCGGGACGGGCCTCGGCCTCGCGATCTCGCGCGCGATCGTGGAGGCGCACGGCGGGAGGATCGGCGTCGAGAGCCGGCTCGGCGCGGGGAGCCTCTTCTGGTTCACCCTGCCGGTGGCGGGCCCTCCGCGCGGCGCCGCGTGACGCGGCCCGCGGCCCGGCGCGGCGCCGCGGGTCCGCGCGCAGCCCTCGTGATCACACGGGCGGGGCGAGCGAGGCGACCAGGACGCTCCACGTCGCGTGGCTCACGATGGCCGGCACGAGGCTGCCGCGCCACGCGGCGAGCGCGCCCCAGAGCGCGTAGGTCGGGAGCGTCGCGAGGGCGAGGAACGGCTCGCCGCTCACGAGCGCGACCACCACCGCGAGCGCGGTCGCGAGCGCCACCGCCCGGCCCGCGCCGAGCCGCGCCGAGAGCCGGGCCTGCACGACCCCTCGCCAGAACAGCTCCTCGGCGGGTGCGACGAGCAAGAGGAGCGCGAGCGCCGGGAAGAGCGCGCGCGTCTCGAACCGGACGTACATCTCGACGAGGGGTCTGCAGAGCGCCTCGGAGAGGCCGCCGCACGTCACCCAGAGAAACGCACGCGTGAGCCCGTACAGCAGCGCGCCGGTCCCGAGCCCGAGCATGACGTCCGCGGCGCGCGGCCGCAGGCGCGCGGAGAGGCCGGGCGGCGCGGCGGTCGCGGAGAGGGCGATCCAGGCGACGCTGAAGGGCGCCGCGATCCTGAAGAAGTCGGGCGGGCTCCAGGCGACGAGCCCGGCCCACAGCGCGGTCGCGGCCGACGCCGCGATCACGTGCCAGGGGCGCGGCGACGTCGCTCGCTCCGTGCTATGGGACACGCACCGACATTACCGCCGAAGTTCGACGCGCGGAAAGGAAGGGATCTCATGGCCACGATGTCGTCCGTGAACCCCGCCACGGGCGAGGTGCTCGCCCGCTTCGACGAGCTCACCGACGCCGAGCTCGAGGCGAAGCTCGCGCGGGCCGCCGACACGTTCCGGAGCTGGCGCCTCCGGCCGCTCGCGGAGCGCGCGGCGCTCATGACCCGCGCGGCCGACGTGCTCGACCGTCGCAAGGATCACTGGGCGCGGACGATGACGCTCGAGATGGGCAAGACGCTCCGCTCGGCCGTCGGCGAGGCGGAGAAGTGCGCCTGGGTCTGCCGCTATTACGCCGAGAACGCGGAGCGCTTCCTCGCCGACGAGGAGGTGAAGGCCGCCGCGACGCGGTCCTTCGTCCGCTTCCTCCCGATCGGCCCGGTCCTGGCGGTCATGCCGTGGAACTTCCCGTTCTGGCAGGTCTTTCGGTTCGCCGCGCCCGCGCTCATGGCCGGCAACGTCGGGCTCCTCAAGCACGCCTCGAACGTGCCGCAGTGCTCGCTCGCGATCGAGGAGGTCTTTCGCGAGGCAGGCTTCCCGGAGGGCGCGTTCCAGGCGCTCCTCGTCGGCTCCTCCCGCGTCGCGCGCATCGTCGAGGACGACCGCGTCGCGGCCGCGACCCTGACCGGCAGCGAGGCGGCGGGGGCGGCGGTCGCCTCGACCGCGGGGCGAGTCATCAAGAAGACCGTGCTCGAGCTCGGCGGGAGCGATCCCTTCGTGGTCATGCCGAGCGCGAACCTCGAGCACGCGGTCGCGACCGCCGTGACCGCGCGGACCATCAACAACGGTCAGTCCTGCATCGCCGCGAAGCGCTTCATCGTCCACGACGCCGTCTTCGATCGCTTCGCGCAGGCGTTCGTCGCCCGCATGGCGGAGCTGAAGGTGGGCGACCCGATGGAGCCGGGAACGGACGTCGGGCCGCTCTCGAGCCAGGCGGAGCGCGACAAGCTCGTCGCGCAGGTGGCCGCGGCGGTGAAGGCCGGCGCGCGCGTGCTCGTCGGCGGGGCGCCGCTCGCGCGCCGGGGCGCCTACTATCCGCCCACCGTCATCACGGGCATCCCGCCGTCGTCGCCCGCCTACCGCGAGGAGATCTTCGGGCCGGTCGCGGCGCTGTACCGCGTGCGGAGCGTGGACGAGGCGATCGCCGTCGCGAACGACGTCCCGTTCGGCCTCGGCTCGAGCGTGTGGACGAACGACGCCGAGGAGCGCCGCCGGTTCATCGACGACCTCGCGGCGGGCGCGACCTTCGTGAACGCGATGGTCGCCTCCGACCCGCGCCTCCCCTTCGGCGGCGTGAAGCGCTCCGGCTACGGCCGCGAGCTCGCGCGCGAGGGCATCCGCGAGTTCGTGAACGTGAAGGCGGTGGTGGTACAGGAGGATCCGGCGCACCCCGTCTCGAGCGGCGAGGCGATGGAGTAGTCGCTCCGGCCGCTCATCCGTCCGAGCTCGCCCCCTCGATCCGGAACACCGGCGGGTCGATCCGTGTGCTGCGGCACCTCGGGCAGGCCCCCGGGCGCGCGAGGCGCGAGCGGTCCTCGAACACGAAGCCGCAGGCGACGCAGGTCGCGGGCTCGACGACGAGCTTCTCCCCGCGGTGCTCGAGCGACCGCGCCAGGTGGGCGAGGTGCTCGGCGACGTCACGCTCGCGCAGCCCCACGTCCATCGACAGCTCCTTCGCCGTGGCGGGGCCCGCGCGGAGCGCGCGGCGCAGCGCGTCGCGGAGGGTCGCGGCGCGGGGCGGGGGGCCCGAGGAGGGGAGCGGGTCGCGGGGCATGGGAATGCCAGCGTAGCAGGCGCGAGGAGGGGTCGAGAGGGGAGCGTCGTCGCGCGCTCAGCCTGCGCCCCCGTCCGCGGCCGGCCCGGTGAGCAGCGCGAGCTCCTCCGCCCCCGGCTCCTCCGCGACGAGGTCCACCCCGTGCCGCGCGAGGCGACGCGCCGCGGCCGCGGCGCGCGGGCCGCGCCCGTGATCGAGGCACCACTGGGCATGGGACACGAGGAGCGCGAGCTCGAGGGTGCGGCCGAGGGTGAGCGAGAACCGGCGGGCGCCCGCCTCGAGGGCGGGGCCTGCCGCGGCGCCGAGCCAGGCGCGGGCGTGCTCGAGGGCGGCGCGGCCTGCCTCCACCGCGGGTCGGAGCGCGGGATCCCGGGCCGCCTCGAGGTGCCCGACGATCTCCGCCGTCAGGGCCTCCGGGACGCCCTCGCCGGCGAGCGCGCGCAGGACGTCGAGCGCGAGCACGTTCGTGGTCCCCTCCCACACCGGGAGCACCTGGGCGTCGCGGAGGAGCCGCGGCAGCCCCGTGTCCTCCACGTAGCCCGCACCGCCGAAGCACTCGAGCGCCTCCGAGGCGATCGCGACCGCCTGCTTCCCGGTCGTGAGCTTCGCGAGCGGCGTCAGGGCGCGCAGCGCGAGCTGCTCCGGGGGGCTCGCCGCGCCCGCCTCCGTCGCGCCGAGGAGCGCCGCCGCGCGGAACGCGAGGAGGGCCGCCCCCTCGCGCTCCGCCTCGAGGCCGGCGAGCGTGTCGGCGTGGAGCGGCTTCTGCGCGAGCGGAGCGCCGAAGGCGGTCCGGCGGCGGGCGAAGTCGCGCGCGAGCGCGAGCGCGCGCTGCATGCCGGCCACCGCGGCGATCGCGTTCCAGGTGCGGGTCACCGTGAGCATCGGCGCGATGGCGCGGACGCCGCCCGACAGCCCTGCCACGGGAACCGCGCGGGCGCCGTCGAGCGTGAGCTCCGCGGTGGGGAGCTTCCGCGTGCCGAGCTTGTCCTTCAGCCGGTTCACGAGGACTCCGTTCGTCGTCCCGTCCGCCTCGCGGGTCTCCAGGTAGAAGAGCGCGAGCCCCCGCGATCCCGCGGGCGCGCCCTCCGGCCGGGCGAGCGCGAGCGCCACCTCCGCGGTCGTCGCCGACGAGAACCACTTCGTGCCGAAGAGGCGCCAGCCGTCGCCGTCGCGGCGCGCGACGGTCTCGGTGAGGGACACGTCGGAGCCGCCGGTGCGCTCCGTCATCCACTGGCCGCTCGTCCACATGCGGTCGGGATCGCGCGAGGTGAGGCGCGGCAGCGCGCGCTCGACGAGCGCGGCGTTGCCCCCGTCGAGGAGCGCCCGCGCCGCGCCGTCGGTCATGGCGAGCGGGCAGGCATACACGTCGAGCGACGGCTCGAGCACGTGGACGAGCGCGAGCTGGTACACGCGCGACGCCGGCCCGTGGCGCCGCTCGTACGCCGCGGCGACGAGGCCGTGCCGCGCCGCGAGCGCGGCGGCCTCGCGCCAGAGCGGGGTGACCTCGATGCGGTCCACCCGCCGGCCCCACGCGTCCCAGTGCTCGACGCGCGGCTCGAGGTGCCGCTCCGCGGCCTGCTGAGCGAACAGCCGGCCCGCGGAGAGCTCGCCGAGGTGCGTGAGCTCGGGCTCGACGTCCTGGAGCGCCCCGGGGAGCGCGCGGGCGACGATCTCGCGCAGCAGCGGGTCCGCGAGGTACGCGTTCGAGAGGCGAGGTGGGTCCTGGTAGAAGGCCATGGTGAGCGGTCTGTAACGCCAGGGACGGGGAGCGGCGCGCGCCGCGCGGGCGCGCCGGGGGACAGAGCCCGATCAGGACCGCTGGCCCTCTCACGGACCTGATAATCCTGCGGCAGGTGGTGCCGCGCTCCCCCAGCAACTCGTCCGATTCCCTGGCGCAGCGCCTCGCTCGCTACGAGGAGCTGCACGCGCTCGGCGTGGCGCTCGCGGGGGCCATCACCCGGGAGGACGTCGCCGCGATCGTGCTCGAGCGCGGGCTCTCGCTCGTCGGGGCCCGCGCGGTCTCCCTCTTCCTGGAGCGGGAGCCGGAGGTGCTCGAGCTCGTCGCCTCGGTCGGGCTCTCGGAGCGCTTCCGCGACCGGTACCGGAGGGTCGGTCCGGACGCGACCGTGCCGCAGGTCGACGCCTTCCGCACCGGCGCGCCGGTGTGGCTGCGCGACCCCGCGGAGATCGCGGCCCGGTATCCGGCGGCGGCGGACCTCGCGGCGGAGGAGGGGGATCGTGCCTGGGCGTCGGTCCCGCTCGTGCTGGACCGCCGGCGGGGCGCGATCGGGCTCCGGTTCTCGCGGCCCCGCGCCTTCGACGCGGACGAGCGCGCGCTCATCGAGGCGGTGACGCAGCAGTGCGCGCAGGCGCTCGACCGGGCGCGCCTGTACGACGTCCAGCGGCAGCTCACCGAGCGCATCACCCGCCTCCAGCGCGCGACGTCGGAGCTGTCGGCGGCGGTGACGCCCGAGGAGGTCGCGGCCATCGCGCTCCGCGAGCTCATCGCGATGGGCGCGCGCGGCGGGGCGGTGCTCCACCGGGGCGCGACGGGTGAGCTCGAGCTCGTGCTGGCGCAGGGCGTCGCCGGCGCTGCGCTCGCGCGCGTGGCGGCGCCGCCACCGGAGGACGCGCCGCGCTGGATCGCGGGTCGCGAGGCGATCTCGACCGCGTCGCCGGCGCTCGGGGCTGCGCTCGATCCCGCCGGGGAGCCATGGGCGGCGGTGCCGCTGCGGGTCGAGGGCCGGGACGCCGGCGTCGTCGTCCTCGGGCTCGACGTGGCGCGCGCGCTCGGCGAGGACGCGCGCAACGACGCCCTCGCCCTCATCCAGCAGTGCGCCCAGGCCCTCGAGCGGGCGCGCGTCTTCGACGCCCAGCGGCGGCTCGCAGGCCGGCTCGCGCGCGTGCAGTCCACGGCCTCCGCGCTCTCCGGCGCCGCCACGGCCACCGACGTCGCGGAGATCGCCGCCGGCTCCATGGCGGCGATCGGCGCCGCAGGCGCGGAGCTGCACGCCCTCGACCGCGCCGACCGGCTCACGCACGTGCCGCGCGGCGGCGCGGCGCGCACGGTCTTCCCGATCGACGCGCCCACCCTGGCGGCCGAGGTGGTGCGCACCGGACGCGCGGTGTGGCTCTCGTCGCGGGCGGAGCTCGAGGCGCGCTTTCCGGCGGAGGCCGCCGATCCGGCGCGAGAGGCGCAGGGCGCCTGGGCGGCGGTGCCGCTGCTCGCGTCGGGCGAGACGCTCGGGGCGCTGACCGTGCCGTTCCCGGAGGAGCGCGCGATCGACGACGACGATCGCGCCTTCGTGCGGCTCGTCGCGTCGCCCTGCGCGGAGGCGCTGGCGCGGGCCCGGCTCTACGAGGCCGTGGCGAGGAGCCGGCTCGAGACCGAGTGGAGCGCGGGGGTGCTCGACGCGCTGTTCGGCGCGGCCCCGGTGGCGCTCGCGCTCTTCGACCGCGAGATGCGCTACACGCGCGTGAACGCGCGCCTCGAGGCGATGAACGGGGTCCCCGCGGCCGCGCACCTGGGCCGGACGCCGCTGCAGGTGCTGCCGGGCCTCCCCGGAGAGCAGCTCGCGGTCAGGTTCAGGACGGTGCTCGAGACCGGGCGGTCGATCGAGTCGGTGACGCTGGGGGAGACCCCCGCCGCGCCGGGCACGAGCCGCCGCTGGCGAGAGAGCTGGTTCCCGGTCCGCGTCGGCGGCGCGATCGTGGGCGTGGGGGTCCTCGTCGTCGAGGAGCCGTTGCGCGCCGGGTGAGCGTCGCCGCTCCCGGCGGTCTACGACGGGCGCTTCCCGGCCGGGAGCCTTCGCGGCGGGCGGAAGGCCGGGGTACTGGCGAGCGCAGGCGCAGCCGGATGAGGCTGCGCCGGAGCGAGCGGGGGGACCGGGGGGACGCGCCTCGTGCGTCCCCCCGGCATGACCGCTGGGTCCCCGTCGACGGCGGTCAGCCG
>NZ_JAKZLF010000050.1 GCF_022808855.1 Anaeromyxobacter soli | reverse complement strand
AGGGCAGGTCGCCGGCTCACGACGCCACCTCGGCGGCGGCCTGATTATGGGGACGAACCGCCGCCGGGATCTCACGCCTGCGCGCGATCGCGGAGGCCGCTGCGCATAACGCCGGAGTCCGCATAACTCCAGTTACGCGTAGCTACGCATAACCGGCGACCCCTCCCCGAGCCCGGACGACGCGGACCTCACCGAGCGCCTGCGGGCCGCGGCCGAGCTCGTGGGCGTGCTCGCGCGCGATCACGTGATCGTCGCGGCGGGCGGCTACTACAGCTTCGTCGAGGCGGGGCGCTGGAGACGTTGACGAGCGGAGGACGGAGAATGCGAGAGCTCGTCGCTGTCAGCACACGGACGCGGCGCGCCGCGTCCGCTATGCCATCCGAAAGCCCGGGTCCCATCCGAGGACGCGGAGGGCCTTTTCGATGTGGACGTAGCCGTCCGCCTCGGCGACGTTGTAGACGCCCGGCTGCGCTCTCGTGATCGCGAGCTGGGCGGCCTTCGCGGCGGCGTCCACATGCACCGGCCCCGCGGGGCTGGGCGCATCGAAGCCCGTTCCGGGCCCGTAGAACTTCCCGTAGCGCAGGACGACGCCTTCCAGCGGCGCCTCCAGCACCTGCCGCTCGAGGCTGAGGACGCCGGTCACCGTCCCGCCGTACAAAGGGTGCGTCTCCGGCAGGAGCGGATCCTCCTCGCGGTGCGGCGTGGGGCCCTCGGCGTAGATGAACCCGATGCTCTGGGCGACGAGCTTCCGGGCGCCGGCGCTTACGGCGGCGGCGACGAGGTTGCGCGTGCCCTCGTCCCGCAGGCGCGCGTTGCGCGCGAGGGCGTCGTTCATCCTGCTCGTCTCGAGCGCGTACGGCAGGTCCGTGAGCTGGTGGATGACGACCTCGGGCCGGGCGTCAGCCACGATCTCCCGGAGCGCGACGGCGTCGAAGACGTCCACGACCACCGGCTCGACGCCCATCGCGCGCAGGAGCGGCGTCTTGTCGGCGGATCGTGTGGTGCCCACCACCCGCCAGCCGTCCGCCACGAGGAGGGGCGCGAGGCGCCGGCCGATCGCGCCGGACGCTCCCGCGAGAAAGATGCACTTGTTCATCGAGGCTCTCCTTGTCTACGTTCACTCAGGGAAGATCGAGCTCAGGACTGCCGGGGCTTGGCTGCCCGGCGCCGGCCACTCTCGGCCGCTGTCCGCCCGATCCTGCGCTTCTGGAACCATGCCTCGGCGTCCCGGAGGAACGGCTCCGGCGCCTTTCGCTCGAACTCGTGGCTCAGGTCCGCGATCGTCTTGGAGGCGAGGAAGCCCTGGAGCGCGCCCTCCGCCTCCCTCATGAACAGGTGGATGCGGCACATCCCGGAGACGCTCCAGGCCGGCGGCTCCGCGCCGAACAGCGCGCAATGGCGCCGGATCTCGGCGCACTCGAACAGCGTCCGGCTGGGATCCACGGCCTCGAGCACGTCCCGCACGGAGATCCGCGCCGGCGGGCGGGCGAGCACGAACCCGCCGCGCACGCCCTCGGTCGCCTCGACGAGGCCGGCTTTCTGGAGCCGCGTGAAGAGCTTCGCGAGGAAACGCTCCGGCAGATCCTGGAAGCGCGCGAGATCACGCACGCTGACCGGCTCCGAGCGCGCCGCGAGGACGAGCAGGGAGTGCAGCGCGTACTCGGCACCGGCTCCGTAGAGGGAAGACAACTAGCACCTCACAGGTCGCAGTAATAGCGTCGTCAGCGCGTGCCCGTCAAGGCGTCGTCGCGGCGGCCAGCTACTGAGCTTCGTCGAGGCGGTGGAGGCGGTAGCACGGGCACGCCGCGCTCGGGGCAACCCGAAGGCTTGCGCGGCCGGCGCGCTCGGGAGCGCCGCCTCGACTGGCAATCCGGAGAGCCCGCAGCGCGCCGTAGACTGGCGAGGGCGGCGGCAGGGCACTCCCGCCCGGTGGCCGCCCCCAGGCGAGTGCGACGCGCGGGCGAGGCGTCGAGAGGCGGCGGTCCATGCCTTACGCGGCGAACGAGGACCTTCCACAATCCGTGCGGGCGCACCTCCCGCCCCATGCGCAGGACATCTACCGCGAGGCGTTCAACCACGCGTGGGAGGAATACGGCGGGGACGAGGCGACCGCGCACCGCGTCGCCTGGGGGGCGGTGAAGCGGCTCTACGTGAAGCAAGGCAGCGAGTGGGTGCCGAAGGGCCTCTAGGGGCCGCCGGGACGGCCCTCGGGGAGCGCCGTCAGCGCTTCCGCGCCGGCCTGGAGACCGCGGCGGGGATCTTCTTCGAGCCGCCGCTCGCGACCCGCTTCAGCGCCGGCGAGGGATCGTTCATCGCGACCTGCTTGCCGTCGAACGCCGCGATGCGCTTCGCCTCGGCGGCGTCCTTGGCGTCGAGGCCGGCCTTCAGCGCGCGCACCGCGAAAGGCTTCGCGGCGGCGCCGTCTCCGCTGGCCTGCGCGGCGCGGGCGGCGGCGAGGAGCGCCCGCGCGTCCCGCGGAGCGCTCGCCACGGCGCGCTCGGCGGCGCGGCGCGCCTCGGCGGGCTCGCCGTCGGCGAGCCAGGCCGCCGACAGGAGCGTCAGCGCCGGGACGTCGTTCGGGCGGGCGAGGAGCACCGCGTCGAGCTCGGCGCGGGCAGTGCCGGCGAGCCCGGCTTCGAGCCGCGCCTGGCCGAGCGCGCGGCGCGTCTCGAGATCGGCGGGGTCGAGCTTCACCGCGTCCTGGAGCGGCTCGAGCGCGCCCTTCGCGTCGCCGCGCGCGACGAGCACGCGGCCGAGCCCGGCGAGCCCCTCCGGGGCGCGCGGCTCGCGCTCGATCGCCTCGCGATAGGCGCGCTCCGCGGCGGCGAGGTCGCCCTCCGCCTCGAGAGCACGCCCGAGCGCGGCGTGGACGAGCGGCGGCGGCGTGCGCGTCGCGGCGAGCTTCTCGAGGAGCGCGCGGGCGCGCGCTGCCCGGCCCAGCGCGACGTCGCTGAGGGCGTACCAGACCGCGGCCTCGGCCGGCATGCGGCCATCGCGCCCGGTCGCCTCGAGCTCCGTGCGGGCGGCCGCGGGCTGACCGAGCCGCAGGCGGGCGATGGCGCGCTGGATGCGGACGGGGCGGCCGTCGACGCCCTGGAGCGCGGCGAGCGCCTCGGCGGGCTTGCCGCGACCGATGCGGGCGCGGGCGAGGAGGAGGCGGTGCGAGACCTCGCGCGGCTCCAGCTCCACGGCGCGAGCGGCGGCGCCCTCGGCGCGATCCCAGGCGCGCGCCGCGAGGTGCGCCTCGGCGAGCGCGGCGGCGAGCGGCGCGGTCTCCCCGAGCGTCTCGCTGGCGCGCGCGAGCCGCGCGGCGGCGGCGGCCGGCTCGCCCCGCGCGACCTCGACGCGGGCGGCGACGAGCTGGAAGCGGAGGCGGAGGTCGCGCGGCGGCGCGCTGCCGGGGTCCGCCTCCACGGCGGCGAGCTCGCGCGCGGCGACGTCCAGGTCCCTGCCGAGCGCGAGGCGCGCCTCGGCGGCGCCGGCGACCGAGCGCGGGTGGGTGGCGTGGGCGCCGAGCGCGGCGCCGTAGAGGGCGAGCGCGCGGTCCGCGTCGCCTTCGCGCAGCGCGAGGTCGCCGAGGTCCGCGAGCGCGCGGAGGAGCGGCGGGTTCGAGCGCGCCGCGATCTCCAGCCGTCCGCGGCCCGCCTCGAGCTCGCCGCGGCCCACGAGCACGCGCCCCGCGAGCGCCTGGACGAGCGGGGGGGACGACGGGTGGGCGTCGAGGAGCGAGGCCTCGGCGGCCTTCACCTCGTCGGGCGTCGCAGCGAGCAGGTACTCCGCCGCCCGGCCACCGTCGCCGGAGCGCGGATCCCGGGCGAGCTCCGCCGCGAGCCGGCGCGCCCCGTCGTCGCCGTGCTCGGCGGCGAGCACCGCCGCGACCTGCGCGGAGAGCGAGACGAGCTCCGGGTCGTCCGAGGCGCGGCGGGCCTCCGACAGGAGCCGGGCGGCCTCGCCGAGCGAGCCGAGGGTGTCGCGGCCGAGGCCCGCGCGCGCGCGGACCGCCGCGGTCGCGGCGAGCGCCGTGGCGCGGCGGGCGTCCGCCACGAGGTAGACGGCGGCGGCGGCGCCGATCGCGAGCACGAGCGCCGCGGCGCCGAGGACGCGGCGGTTCAGCCGCACCCGGGACGCGGGCGCCACGGGCGTCTCCGCGAGGAGCTTCTGCCGCAGCTCCTCGGCGAACTGCTGCGCGAGCCGGTCGGCCTCGGCGGCGCTCGGAGCCGGCGCGGCCGCGCGCGGCGCGCTCGGCCGGGAGGCGGAGGAGGGTCCGATGACGTCGCGGGTGGACTCGCCCGGGATCATGTAGAGGACGGACCGCTCCGCATCGGCGCGGAGCGGCGGAGGCGTCGGCGGGGCGCGCAGCGGGGGCGGGGTGGGCGGCGCCGCCGGGGTGCCGGGGCTTGCGTCGCTGTCGCTCGACGGGCCCGGTGCGGAGGGCGCGACGCGCGAGAGGACGGGCGGGGGAGGGCGCGAGCTCTCGGCGCCGGGCTCCGCCTCGTCGCCACCAGTAGCGGTCGAGGTCGGGGTCGGGTTCGGGGTCGCGGGCGCGGTCGGGCTCGCGGTCGCGGTCGGCGTCCCGGTCGCGGTCGGCGTCGCGGTCCGCGCCTTCCTCGAGATCCCGAGCGCGACCGTCGTCTCGTCATCGTCCTCGGCGGCGGCGCGCGCGGGCGCCGACGGCGGCGTCACCCCGAGCTGCCGCCGCGCCTGCTCCACCCAGCCGCGCACGCGTGTGTCGGCCGGCTGGAGCTCGAGGGCGCGCTCGAGATACGGCAGCGCCTCGGCGTGGAGCTTCTTCGCGAGCAGCGCCTCGCCGACGAGGTTGAAGGCGTACGGGCTCGACGCGTCGACCGCGACGGCGGCCTCGAACTGCGCGAGCGCGCCCGCCGGCTCGCCCGTCTCGAGGAGCGCGCGACCCCAGACCACGCGCCCGAGGATCGACGAGGGGTGGTGCTCGAGGCCGCGGCGGCAGACGTCCGCCGCCCGCGTCGCCTCGCCACGCTCGACGAGCGCCTTCGCGAGCTCGACGAAGATGCGCGACCGGGGATCTGCGGCGAGGATCTGCTCGTATTTCTCGACGATGGACGGGGGCATGCGGAGGGGCCTGGAGCCTACCAACCCAAGGTCGGTGCGGACAGTCTTCGTCCGCAACCCGCCGGCCGGGGAGGTCGGCGGAGGTGGGGGCGGCACCCCGCCACGCTCCGTTCACGTGCGTGTGTGGGCGGGAGTGCCCGCCAGAGGCGCTTGCAGAGCGGGGCGCGGCGATCGTTCGCGGCGGAGCGCTCGCTCTCGCGGACGCGACGTTGGGGTCCGGCGAGGAGCGGAACCCGCGCGGACGGCGCCGCGGCTCGTCCTTTGGCGCGCCCCGTTTCGCTGGCGGGGCTCACCTCCTGCGGTTACGGCGAGCGGAGCCCGGCGAAAGGACCGCCGATGGGCACCCTCCACGAGGTCCGGCACGTCAGCATCTCGATCGATCGCCCGCCGGGCGAGGTCTACGCGTTCGCGTCCAACCCGGAGAACCTGCCGCGCTGGGCCACGGGGCTCGCGGGCACGATCGCCCACGTGAACGGAGAGTGGATCGCGGACGCCCCGGCGGGAAAGGTGAAGGTCAGGTTCGCGCCGCGGAACGACCTCGGAGTCCTGGACCACGACGTCGTGCTGGCGTCCGGTGAGCGGGTTCACGTCTCGATGCGAGTGGTCGAGAACGGCGACGGGAGCGAGGTCGTCTTCACGCTCCTCCGTCAGGAGGGCATGTCCGACGAGAGGCTCGCGGAGGACGCGCGCTGGGTGGAGCGCGACCTGAACGCCCTGAAGCGGCTGCTCGAGCAGTGAGCTCCGGAATCGACGCTGACGTGATCGCTCACGCGCTGCTTGCGGCCCGCCCGCGGCGCCACTGCTTCAGCCCCTCTCGCAGGAGGAAGGCCGCGATCGCCGCGAAGCCGAGCAGCACGACCACGAACAGCCGGCTCTCGGAGGGGCCGCATTCGGTGCAGAGCCTCGGCGGATCGCCCGCTGGAACCGGAAAGCCGGCGTCGTCCAGCGTCGCCGCGAGCCGCGGCACCAGCTCGATGAGAACGCCCCGCAGACCGGCCTGCGCGACCGAGCAGTCCACCGGGTCGGCGTAGCTCGCCAGGAACGGCCGCCCGCCGGTGCTCAGGCCCGCATAGAAGGTGCCGGCACGAACCTCCCGGCGGGAGTCGCAGAGGAGCGCGGCATCGCGAAGCGCCACCCATTCTCCCGGGCGCGCCTCCTCGAGCGAGGTGCGCCGCGGCTCCGAAGGGAAGGCGAGCCACTGCCGCACCACCATGACCTCGAGCACCAGGCTGGCCGCCAGCGTCAGCGCCCCGAACGCTGCGAGGCCGGCGCCGAGGCGGCGAGTCCACGGTCCGCCAGCGATCCGATCCGCACGCAGGTCGGCCGCGACTCGACCGCGGAGCGCGTGAGTCTCGAGGTCGACGGCGGCCAGCCGCCGCAACCCCGAGCGCACGACCCAGCTCATCGCGACGAGGTAAGTCGCCGCGAGTCCCACCGCGCCCCAGAGCGTCCAGCTGGCCTCGCTGTTCGAGTGGAGGCGATGCCAGGTGAGTCCGGCAACCCCCACGCCGACCGCGAGCCCGAGCCAGGCGACCCAGCGTGATCGCATGACCGGGTTGGAGACGGCGAACGCGTTCAGCTTCGCCTGCCGCAGGCCCGGGTCGATGGCCAGCGCCGCCTTGAAGGCCTGGGCCGCCTCGTCGAGTCGGCGGAGCTTCATCAGCGCCACGCCGAGATTGTTGAGCGTGAGCGGCCGCTCGGGGTCGAGGGTCAGGCTGGCCCGGTAGTGTGCCTCCGCCGTCGCGGGGGACTCCTTCAACCAGGTGTCGCCCAGGTGGGCACGGTACTCGTGCACCTCCGGAGCGAGCATCACCGCCTCCTCCGCAGCGGCTCGCGCCTCCCGGATCCGTCGCAGCGCAAGGAGCGCCATGGAACGTACGTGGTGCCCCCCGGGCGATCGAGGGTCGAGCCGAAGGGCCGCGCCAGCTGCCGCGAGCGCGGCCTCGTGGCGCCCTGCCTGCCAGAGCGCGAGCGCGCGAACCCGATGGAGCCACTCCGACGTCGGATGGAGCGAGAGACCGGCCTCGACGGCCGCCACGCCCTCATCGAATCGGCCCTGGCCACCGAGTGCACGGGCCAGCAGCCCGTGACCGCGTTCGCTCTCCGGCGCCGCCCCGAGCGCGTCGCGTGCGAGGCGCTCCGCCTCGGCGTGGCGCCCGACGGAGAGGAGGGCGTCGGCGTGATCCAGCAGCGGCTCGGCGTGGCGGCTCGTCAACGCGGTGTTCGTCAGTGGGAGGCGTTTCGCCGGCTCTTCGGACCTGGACTCATGGGGGATCGGAGGCCGCGCCGACCGTTGGCTCGGCCGGATGTTACTACGTCGCTCGCCGGCAACCGCCCGCGAGATCCAGGGCGGCCGCTGTATTGCCTCAGGTCGAGCGCGTACACGGCGCGCATCCCCGCCGACGAGACGCGTGCGCCGGGGCCGCGGCGCGCTAAGGACTCGCACGTGGAGAGCCTCTCGCCCCCGGAGGTTCGAGGTGGATCCTCACGAGGTCCTGATCCTGTCGCAGCAGGACGTGACGGCGCTCCTGCCGATGCAGGAGTGCATCGAGGTCATGGCCGAGGCACTCGGCGCGCTGTCGCGAGGTGAGGCGCATGTGCCCGTGCGGTCGATGCTGGCCTTCCCTGACGGCCGCGGGCTGCTCGCGGTCATGCCCGGTCTTCACCATGCCGCGGGCGCGTTCGGGCTGAAGGTCGTCGCCGTGATGCAGGAGAACGAGGGCACCGCGTTCGACTCGCACCAAGGCGCGGTGCTCCTCTTCGAGGCGCGCCACGGCAGCCTGCGCGCGATCCTGGACGGCAGCGCGGTCACCGCCATCCGCACCGCAGCGGTGAGCGCGGTGGCGACCCGCGTGCTCGCGCGGCCGGACGCCGGCGATCTCGCGCTCCTCGGGTCCGGAGTGCAGGCCTCCAGCCATCTGGAGGCGATGAAGCTCGTGCGGCGCCTGCGGCGGGTGCGCGTCTGGAGCCGCGACGTCGAGCACGCCCGCCGCTTCGCGACACGCGAGGGCGCCCGGCACGGGCTCGCCATCGAGCCGGTGCCGGACGCGCGCGAGGCCGTGGCGGGCGCCGACCTCGTGTGCACCGTCACCTCCTCGCGGACGCCCGTCCTCGCGGGCGCTTGGCTCTCTCCGGGCGTGCACGTGAACGCGGTCGGGACCGCGCTCCCGACCGCGCGCGAGCTGGACACCGAGGCGGTGCGGCGCGCGCGCCTCTTCGTGGATCGCCGCGAGTCGGCCCAGCACGAGGCCGGCGAGTACCTCATCCCGCTCGCGGAGCGGGCCATCACGCCCGATCACCTGCGTGGCGAGCTGGGCGACGTGCTCCTCGGGCGCGTCCCCGGCCGGACCTCTGCCGGCGAGATCACGGTGTTCAAGTCGCTGGGGCTCGCGATCGAGGACCTCGCGGCGGCCGAGCACGTGAACGCCAGGGCGCGCGCGACGGGGCGCGGCGTCCGGGTCGAGCTCGGTGGGCTGCGCGTCACTGCGGACGCCCGCGGCCCGGCGTGAGCGAGAGATCTCGCAGCGGTCTTTCTCGGGGGCTCTACTCGCCGGCCCAGCCCTCCAGCGGCAGCCCCGCCGCGGACCTCACCGTCACCGCGGCGCTGCCGGCGTCGAACCCGTCGAGCGTGTCGTTGTGGTGGGCGATGATCTGGTCCGCGCTGAGCGCGCCGCTGTCCGCGGTGGCGTGGGCGTCGCCGACCAGGACCACGTCATAGCCCAGCGACACGGCGCGACGGCAGGTGGTGTCGACGCAGAACTGGCTCATGCAGCCGGCGACGAGGAGCCGCTTCACCCCGCGGCGATCGAGCTCCGCCTGCAGGGCCGTCCCGAAGAACGCGTCGCAGGCGGTCTTGCGGCACACCGCCGACGGGGGCGTGCGAGCCAGCACCGGGTCGAGCTGCCAGCCCTCGCTGCCCACCTCCAGCCGGTGACCCGGCCCGCCGTCGTGCTGCACGTAGATGACCGGGAGGCCGGCCGCGGCGGCGCGCGCGGCGAGCGCGCCGATGCGCTCCAGGATCTCCGGCCAGCGCGGCGAGGGCCGCTTGCCGGTGAAGATCCCCTTCTGCACGTCGATCACCAGGAGTGCGGTGCACGTCATCGACTGGCTCCTCACTCGCCCTGCCGCGGCTCAGCCGCGGATCATCGGGCTCCGCGCCGCGCCGGCGGGCAGGCCGCTGAGCTGAGCCCAGTGGCGGTCTCCGGGGAAGTGCGCCGCGAGGGCGAGCCAGGAGAGCGCATACGGCGCGAGCGCGAGCGTGTTCCCGGTCAGCAGGAACACGATGACCGCGGCGAGTGCACCGCCCTCGCAGAGGGCGCACGCCACGACGAGCCGCGCGACCGCGTCCGCCTCGGGTCCCGGCGGAAAGGCGGCGGCCGCGCCCCGCTGGGCGACGGCGCCTTGCGCAGGCCGCGCGATCCTCATCCGGACGGCCCAGAGCCACGACAGAGCCACGGTGACCACGGAGAGGACGAGCGAGCCCCCGATCAGCGCCGGCTCGGCGAGCGGTGCACCGAGCCCGGCCCCACCGCGTAGCGACACGACGAGGAAGAGCGCGACGCCGAGAAACACCGTCGGGCCCGCGAGAAGCGCCGCCCAGATGAGGGTCGCGACGACACGAGGACTCTGCTGCGCCATGCGCTTCCCCCCTCCGCGATGAGTCGAATACTCGACCCGCAGTCTACTCCGCGCTCAGGCTCCCGCGGACAGCGAACATGCTTCTGCGCGTCGATCACCACGAGCGCGGTGCGCGTCAGGGGCGGCACTCATCGGCGTGCGCCCGGAGGGCGCAAGACCTCCGTTGCGGGACGTTTGCTTCGAAGAGCGCTGACCTCCGGTGAAGGGGAAGCCCGGATGGCACGGGTGACTGCGACCGAGCGTTCAGTCACAATCGTCTCACCGATGGCCCCGGCTCCCGACCCGCATCAGCCCGTCATCGTCTCGTACCTGACCCTGCGCCGGGTCGTTGGCGTGCTGGGCGTGTCCCTCCCCGTCGTGATCGCGCTCTGGGGCTTCTCGATCCTCGGCGTCTTCCGCGTCCTGCCGTCGATCAGCGACTACTACGGCCTGCGGACGCGGGACGTCTTCGTCGGCACGCTCTTCACCATCGCCTGGTTCCTCTTCACCTATCGAGGCTACGAGAAGCGGGACGACGTCGCGGGCGACCTTGCCTGCGTCTTCGCGATCGGCACCGCCCTCTTCCCGAACACGGGGACGCGCCTCGAGCAGGTCGCCCACTTCGCCTCGGCCAGCCTGCTCTTCCTCGTGCTCGCCTACTTCTCGCTCTTCCTGTTCACGAAGACGAGCGGCACGCCGACGCGCATGAAGCGGGCGCGCAACGCCGTCTATCGCGCGTGCGGCGTGGTGATGCTCGCGTGCATCGGCCTCATCGGCCTGTACAAGCTCGCGCTCGACGAGACTCCCGTCCAGCAGCTGAAGCCCGTGTTCTGGCTGGAGTCCCTCGCGCTCTGGGCGTTCGGGGTCTCCTGGTTCGTGAAGGGAGAGACACTCCTCAAGGACGCGTAGCGGGGAGTGGGCGCGCGCCCCGGGATCCGTGTCCACCTGCGCGACGGGACCCCTGAAGCGAAAACGGCGAAGACCCTGAGGTCTCCGCCGTCTCCTCGAACCCTCTCGCTCGGGTTCCGACTAGAACGGAATGTCGTCCGGCCCACCGCCGCCGCCACCGCCGCCGTGGCCGCCGTCGTCCTCGAAGCCGCCGGGAGGCGTGAGCTCGTCGGGACCGTGACCGCCGCCGCGCGCGCCGCCGCCCGTCCCGCCGCCGCGGCCGCCGCCGGCGCCGCCGCCGAGGAAGCGGACCGTCTCGGCGACGACCTTCACCTTGTAGCGCTCCTGGCCGGACGCCTTGTCCTGCCACTTGTCGGTCTTGAGGCGGCCCTCGACGTAGACCTGGCGGCCCTTCGCCAGGTACTCACCGCACTGCTCGGCCTGCTTC
Source organism: Anaeromyxobacter soli (assembly GCF_022808855.1). Taxonomy (GTDB): domain Bacteria; phylum Myxococcota; class Myxococcia; order Myxococcales; family Anaeromyxobacteraceae; genus Anaeromyxobacter; species Anaeromyxobacter soli. The sequence goes on along the minus strand of NZ_JAKZLF010000050.1, from coordinate 13,685 downwards.
CCCCAGACCTCGACGTCGTGCCACTCCGTCTCCTCCTTCTTCTGGCCGGACTGCTTGTCGGTCCAGGAGCGGGAGGTGGCGATGCGGAGGTTCGCGACCGCCTGGCCGCCGGACGTGTACCGGACCTCGGGATCCTTCCCGAGATTCCCGACGAGGATTACCCTGTTCACCATGGCGCCGCTCTCCTTTTCCGCGTGGCCGACGGCTTGTCCGCCGGCGTCTGAAATCGGCGGTATGTCCGCCGGCGTCGTGAGGCCGGCTCGTGGGCCGGCTTCGTCGAACTCGGCGGGCCGCGCACCGTGCGTCGCACGCCGTGCAGGTAGGTCTAGCAGGGCGCTCTGACGTCGCCCCCGGGATCGGCGCGCGGGCCTGCGGCCTCACCTTCGCGGCGTGGCCGGGGCCGTGGAGGCGGGCAGGAGGGCGGGCGCCGCGCGGACGGCGGCGCCGGCCTGGAGCGCCGCCTCGAGGCGCGGCTCCAGCGCCCGCGCGAACGCGCCCGCGTCCCCCGGCTTCTCGCCCGCCGCGCGCAGCGCCTCGCGGAACGGCCGCTCCCCTTCCTCTGCGGCGGCGAGCCCGCGCGCGAGGACCGAGATCGTCGCCTCCTGGAGCGGCGCGGGGGCGGCCCGCAGCGCCGTGAGGATCTCCTCGGGCGCGCTCGACGCCACGGCCCCCATGACCTCGGCGAGCGCGGCCCCGAGCCGGGCGTCGCTCACCGCCGCCGGCGCGAGCTCGAGGAGCCGCGCGAGCGCGTCGGCCTCGCCCTCGGCGGCGAGATCCCCGAGCGACGGGAGCACCGGCACGGGCTCGTCGGGCCCGAGCGCGGCGAGGAGCCGCCCGAGCGCCTGGGGGTCCGAGGTCGCGGCGTCGAGGAAGGCGCGCCGGGCCGTCTCGCCGTCCGGCTCGGAGAGGTAGATGCTCTCGGCGACCGCGAGCCGGAGGGCGGGGTCGCTCTCGGTGCGCAGCGCGGTGCGGAGGAACGAGACGTTGCGCGGGTCGGCGGCGCGTCCGAGGCCGTAGTAGGTGCGGACCGCGACGGCGAGATCGGCGGGCGTCGCCACCGGGACGGCGGTCCCCTCCGGCGCGTTCGCGAGCGCCACCGCGGCCTCGAGCCCCTCGCGCGTCCCGCCGCTCGCGGCGATGGCGGTGCCGAGCGCGTCCACCGCGCGGACGACGCCCGCGTGGCGGCCGGGGTAGTCGTTCACGATGACGGCGAAGGCGAGCGTCCGCCGCCCGGCGGTCTCGACGTAGCCGGAGAGGCTCGTCACGTTCTCGAGCGTGCCGGTCTTCGCGCGGAGGTGGCCGTCCGCGGCGGTGCCGTCCATGCGCCAGCGGATCGTCCCGTCGCGGCCCGCGACCGGCAGCGACGTCACGTACTCCGCCTGGAGCGGGAAGCGCCCCCACATCGCGCGGAGCAGGGTCACGAGCTGCCTCGCGCTGAAGCGGTTCGTGTCGTTCAGCCCGGAGCCGTTCTTCATCACGTAGGCGCCGCGCGGGACGCCGAGCGTGGCGAGGAACTCCCCCACCGCCTCGATCCCCTTCGGCCAGGAGCCGGGCGCCCCCTTCGCCTCCGCGCCGAGCGTCTTCACGAGCTGCTCGGCGACGAAGTTGTTCGAGTTCTTGTTGAGCCTGCGGACGATCTCCGCGAGCGTGTCCGAGGTGGCGACGTGGACGAGCTTCGCGCCGCGCGGCACCGCGCCGGTGTGGATGGCGCCCATGACCTTCACGCCGCGCAGCTCGAGCAGCCGCGCCAGCGTGTGGCCGAGGTAGCGCGGCGGATCGTCCACCCTCCGCCACACCGGCTGCACGCGGCTGCCGGCGGGCACGGGCCCGGAGATCACGATCCGCTGCCTGCCGCCGGCGAGCGAGGACTCGACGGTCACGTGGCGCCGGCCGCGGGGCCCGACGGTCCGGGTGCGGTTCACCACCTCGAAGAACGGGCTCTGCGGCTCGAGCTCCACGCGGCCCTTCTGGCCTCGGCCGGCGCCCGGACCGACGTAGACCGCGACGGCGTTCCAGTTGAGCGAGAGCGCGCCGGTGGGCGCGAGGTAGGACCGGTCCCCCTCCTCCTGGTCGTAGCCAGGGCCGTACCGCTCGGCGTCGAACCAGCCGTCGTCGAGCACGACGTCGCCGACCCTGCGGATGCCGAGGTGCGCGAGCTCGCCCGCGATCGCCCAGAGCCGCTCGGTGACGAGCGTGGGGTCTCCGCGGCCGCGGACGTAGAGGGTGCGCACCTGCGGCGAGCGAGCGGAGGGGGCGTCCACCAGGAACTCGGTCGCGAAGCGATAGCCCGGCCCGAGCCGCGCGAGCGCGGCGGCGGAGGTGACGAGCTTCACGTTCGAGGCGGGGTTGAGGAGCACGTCCGCCTCGCGGGCGTAGAGCACGTCACCCGACGTCACGTCGGCGACGAGCACGCCCGCGCGGGCCCCGGCGAGGGCGCTGCCCTGGACGATGCTGTCGAGCGCGGCCTGGAGGTCGCGCTGCGAAGGGGGCTCTGCGGCGGAGGGAGCGGAGAGGAGGACGGCGAGGGTCGCGGCGGCGGCCCTGACGATGGCAGTCACGGAGGCTCTCTCTTACCGGAAGGGCGGACGCATGGACAGCGTGCGGGGCGCCAGGCGCGGGGAGAACGCCCGGCAGGGCGCCGGCATTTCCGGGGACGTGCGTTGACACGAGAGTCGGTCGCTCGCTAGCGTACGGGCCGTGAGACCGGGTCGCACGGAGGGCGTGGACGCACGGGTCCAGGACGCGCTGGACCGGTTCGAGCGATTTCTCGCGGGGAAGGACCTCCGCCTCACGGAGGCCCGCGCCGCCATCGTCGAGGCCGCGCTCGCGCGCGAGGGGCACTACCCGATCGACGAGCTCATCGCGGACCTGAAGCAGCGAGGCATCCGCGGCTCGAAGGCGACGGTCTACCGTACGCTCCCGCTCCTCGCGGAGGCGGGCATTTTGGAGCCCGCCATCCTCGCCGGGGAGACGCGCAGCTACGAGACGACCTTCGGCCGCCACCACCACGACCACCTGCGCTGCGGGCGGTGCGGCAAGGTGGTCGAGTTCGAGTTCGAGGCCTTCGAGATCCTCCAGCGGGAGGTGGCGACGCGCTACGGGTTCCGGCTCGAGAGCCACCACCACGAGCTCATCGGTACCTGCTCCGAGTGCGTCGCGCGGGAGTCGGTCGCCCGCGCTCCCGAGGGCGACGAGCTCCCCGCCGCGAGCGGGCCCGCCGAGGGCGGACCCGCCGGGCGCTGAACGCTCCTCCGAGGCCGGCCGCGCGCCGAGCCCCTCCCGCGCTCACGCGCCGATGACCCTGCGGGTCGCCTCCGCGTGCGCGAGCCGCCGCTCCACGCGCAGGGCGAGCTCGCGCCGGGCGCGCTCGACCGCCGCCCGCTCGAGCCCGAGGGCCCGCCCCACGATCGCGTCGAGCTCCCGCTGCGCCGGCCGCGCGAGCATGGCCCGCACGTCGGTCGTGACCGGCGCCACGGCGAGCGCCGCGCGGACCGACGCGAGCTCCGCCTCGACCGCCGCGAGCGCCGCCGGCGCGGGGAAGGGGGCCGCGGCGAGGACGCGGCAGTCGACGTCGGCGATGGCCTGCGCGCCGGTGAGCTGCCGCGCGCCCGCGTCGATCGCGAGCCGCACCGGCGTCGCGCCGAGGACGAGCGCCACCTGCCAGGGCGGGAGCTCGCGCGGGAAGAGCGCGTGCCACTTCTTGTCCTCCCACAGCCCCTCCGCGTTCAGGAACGCGAACGCGCGCGCGGCCACCTTGGCGGGGTAGAGCACGGGCGCGGGTCCGCGGCCCGGCACGAGCCGCCACCAGGGGGCGCGCCCGGCGCAGGTGGGGCGGAGGTGGACGCCCGCGGCCTCACCGCGCCGCAGGTACGCGCGCGCCGCGCGGGACGGCTCGAGCGGGCGGAAGAGCACCCGGCCCGGGTCGGCGCGCTCCGGCGCCCGCGCCTCCTTGAGCGACGCGAGGAGCGGAACCACGTCCGAGGGCGCGAGCGCGACCTCGCCGAGGAGCGGCGACTCGAACCGGCCGCCGCCGAGCGGCCTGAGCTGGAAGAACGCGTTGCAGCCGGACTTCGTGCCGAAGCGGACGTCGCACACGTCGGCGAGCGTGCGCGCGCCCGCGGGCGCCGCCCGCGTCCGCGGTGCCAGCCGGAGCCGCGGCGAGGAGCTCCCCCGCGCGAGCGCCGCGAGCTCCGCGGGGGCGAGCGCCGCGAGCGGTACCGTCGCCTCCGCGGGCCGCGCGTCGCCGGCGCCCTCGGACCAGACGGACAGGAGCGTGTCCACCGACGCCGCGAAGCTCCCGGCGGCGCGCGAGCGCAGCCGGAGGACGAAGCCGCCCCGGGTGCGGGCGTCCGCGAGGAGCGGCGCGGCCGAGCGGGAGGTGTCGAGCGCGCGCGGCCACACGAGCGCGGCGACCGGCGCGCGCCGGAGCGCCACGGCGGCGAAGTGGGCGGACAGGTCGGCCTGGCGCGAGAGGCCGCTCGCGCGGGCAGCGCGCGCCTTCTCCCGCGAGGGGAGGGACTCGTGGCGCAGGAAGGGCGGGTTCGCGAGGACGAGGTCGGCGGCGGGCCAGCCGTCCGCGGAGAGCGCGTCGCGCGCGCGGAGCTCGGCGCGCGCGCCGAGGAGCGCGAGCCGCCCGCGCGTCGCCTCGATGGCGAGCGGCGCGAGGTCGAGGCCGCGGAGGAGGAGCCGGGCCCCGACGGCGCGCGCGAGCCGCTCCGCGGCGCAGAGGAGCGCCCCGCCGCCACACGCGGGGTCGAGCACGGCGAGGCCGTCGAGGGCGCCGGCGAGGTCCGGGGAGGGCGCCGCGGCGAGGAGCGCGGCGAGCGCCTCGGCGGGCCGGGGGCCGCCGCGCCGGGCGGCGGCGTGAGCGAGCCCGAACGCCGCGAGGAGACGCGCCTCCGGGGCGGGGGTGAACACCGCTCCGCGCGCTCCCGCCAGGGCGCGCGCGCAGATCGCCTCGAGGAGCGCGCCGTCGAGGGCGCCGCCGGGGCCGCCGGCTGCCTCGTCTGCCTCGGCGCGGGCGACCACCGGGAACCCCGCGAGCGGACCGCCGCGCGCCCCGCCGAGCCGCGCGAGCGCCGCCGCGAGCTGCGCCTCTGGCGCGAGCGGCGCGAGCGCGGCGAGGGCGGCCTCGATCGGCGTCGGGGGCGTGCGCACGCGCCGCCGTTGTACCAATTCCGCGCGCCGGCCGCTCGCTCACGCCCGCGCGCCGGCGCGGCCGGGCGGCGACGGGGCCCGCTGCACGAGCCGCGCGCTCGGGACGAGCGCGAGGAGGAGCAGGAGCGCGGCCGCCGAGAGCTCGGCGGCGGAGGCGGCGCGATCCGAGCCGCCACGCGCCGCGTAGACGAGCCAGAGCGCGGGCACGCCGAGCGCGAAGCGGGCGCGCGGCCACTCCAGGGCGGCGACCGTGGCGATGCACACGAGCAGGCCCATCGCCACGTCGTGCAGGATCGGCCCGACCGCGCCGTACCCGAGCACGAGCGGCGCCAGCATGAGCGCGAGGCCCACCGCGAAGCTCGCCCAGCGCGCGTACATTCGAAGGGAAGGTGGCGGCGCGCCCGTGCTCTTTCAAGCCACGCTCGCCGGGCGGGCTGCTGGTCAGCCGACCGGGCGAGCGCATGCCATGCCGCCGGGATCGTGATCCGCGCGAGGCGCGCCCGGGCCGGAGCTCCCCGTCGAAGTAGCGGGTGCACCGCCCTGGCCCCCGTACGACTCGCGGGCGGAAGGACGTCCGCCGCAGCGCCGATATCGTGCGCAGCCGGAAATTGGGCGGGGTCAGGCCCCCCGGCTAGGATGCGCCGACTCCGACCGGTTCCGGCAGGATCGCGGCATGCCCCGCCGTCGAACGGACCGGTCGCGCCCGGACTCCGCCATGACCTACGCCGAGGAACGCGTCGCTTCCGAGATGGGCCGGGTGATGCTCGCGCTCTACCGCGCGGGGATGCAGGTCCGGCTCTGGCCCGACGCGCTGAAGGGGCGGGCGAGCGCCCGTATCGTCCCCGGCCCCTCCGCGAAGCGCCGCAGGGGCGAGGCCCCCCGCGCCGTGACGGGCGTCGGCGACTCGCCCCTCCAGGCCATCTACGCGGCCGTGGAGCGGATGAACGAGCGGTCGGGGGCCATCGTCGTTCCGCTCGAGTGATCCAGCGCGCGAGGCACCCGCGACGAGAACCTACGGGAAGAGCCCGTCGAGCTTCTTCTCGATGTCTTCCTGGACCTTCTGGCGCATCGAGCCGGGGATCAGCATCGGGAACTTGAGCTCGACGGTGACCTCCCCGTCGCGCACCTGGTACGCGCCAGAGACGCCCATCTTGGCGACCTTGCCCGTCTTCGATCCGCCGTCCTTCTGGTAGTCGAGCGAGAGCTTCTGGGCGATGCGCTCCATCACCTCGTCGACCTTCTCGTAGATCTCGCCCGCGCTCTTGCCCGGGTACTTCCTCGTGATCTGCGGCATCCGTTCTCCTGTCACTCGTCGATGTAGAGAGTTGGGTCGGTAACACCCGCCTCGTCAAACCCCTTCCGGCGCAGGACGCAGGCATCACACGCGCCACAGGCTCGTCCGCGGACGGGGTCGTAGCACGAGAGGGTGAGCCGGTAGGGAACTCCGAGCGAGGTCCCGAGCTTCACGATGCCCGCCTTCGTGAGCCGGAGCAGGGGCGCGTGGATTCTCAGCGGCCGTCCCTCCACGCCCGCCTTCGTCGCCACCTTCGCCAGGCGCTCGAACGCCCGCAGGAACGCCGGCCGGCAGTCCGGGTAGCCGGAGTAGTCGATGGCGTTCACGCCGACGAAGACGTCCTCCGCGCCGATCGTCTCGGCGTGCGCGAGCGCGAGCGCGAGGAGCACGGTGTTCCTCGCCGGGACGTAGGTGACCGGGATCTCGGGCGCCCCGCGGCGCTCTCTCCGCCGCTTGGGCACCGCGATCGCGGGATCCGTCAGCGCCGAGCCGCCGAAGGCCGAGAGGTCCACCTTGACGACCCGGTGATCGGCCGCCCCGAGGACGCGGGCGAGCCGCCGGGCGCGGGCGAGCTCGCCCTTGTGCCGCTGGCCGTAGTCCACCGAGAGGCAGTGCGCCTCGAAGCCGTCGCGCCGCGCGACCGCGAGGCAGGTCGTCGAGTCGAGGCCGCCGGAGAGGAGCACCACCGCGCGCTTCGTCTTCGTCATGAGGGCCGGGATTCTAAGCGACGGCCCCCGATTCGCGAGCACCTTCGGTGTCCGCGCGTCGCGCGCCCGGCTCAGGGGGATGGGGCCGACGTGAGCGCGTAGGTGGCCGCGCACGGCAGCGCACAGGAGCCGCAGTTCCCGGCGAGGTACTCGAAGCGCTCCTCGAGCGTGCCGGTGAACGTCGCCGCGGCGCCCTCGCCCGCGACGGTCCCGGTGACGTGCTCCACGGCCGACACCGAGCAGTTCGGGCCGCACCGGTCGAGCACCGCGAGGCCGGAGCTCGCCTCGAGCGTGTACGTCCCGTCCGCGGCGCGCGAGCCGTAGTACGTCGCGCCGCGCCCGCCGGGGCACAGCGCCGCCGGCCAGGAGCCCGCGGCCGCCGGCTCGGCGGTGAGCTTCGCCTGGAAGCTCGCCACGATCCGCGTGGGCGGGTCCGTGACGGGCGGGACGGCGGTGCAGGCGGACTCCGGCGCGCCGTCGGGGAGGGAGACCTCGAGGCGGAAGCTGCCCACCGGCTCGCCCGGGCAGGTGCTCTCGCCCGTGTCCGAGCAGGCGAGGACCAGGCCGGCGAGGGCGGCGAGGACGGCGAAGCTCGTGCGGACCACGCGGGTCATCCCAGCGCCGCGAGGCGCAGCTCGAGGAACGGATCGGAGAGGGCGAAGAGGGCGACGTCGCGCAGGTCGGCAAGCGCGAGCGCCCGCGCGGGCGCGGGCGGGCTCTCCACGAGCCTGCGGTCGGCGAGGAGCAGCGCGTGGAGCGCGGCGCCCGGGTCGCCGCAGCGCAGGAGCGCGACGCGGTTCGCGGTGCGACGGAGGGCAGCGGCGAGCGCGCGGGGATCCGTCGCCGCGAGCTCGCCGGAGGCGTCGCGCGCGAGCTTTCGGGCGTCCTCGCGGACCGACGGGGGGACGGAGAGCTCGAGCGCGGCGAGGAACGCGCCCGCCCGCTCCGGCGGGAGCCCCTGCGAGGGCGGGGAGCCGCCCGAGAACCGGCACGCGAGCTCGAGCAGGATCCCGACGTCGCGCGGCGCGAACTTCCCCGCGAGCGCCCAGCCGTGGCCGAGGAGATCCACGGCGCGCGCCGCCGCGAACGCGAGCGCGGCGGGCGCGAGCCTTTCGGCGCCGGCGGCCACGATGACCGAGGGCGGCTGCGTGTTCTCGAGCGCGATCCCCGCGCCGGGCGCGCCGGCGAGGAACGCCGCGAACGGGCGCCCGTGCAGCGCGCCGCGCGCCGCGTCGAGCGCGGCCCGGACCGCGGGACCGCGCGGTCCGACGAGCCGGTCTGCGGTCGTGACGCCGTGGCGGGCGAGGTCCGCAGGGAAGAGCGGCTCGAGGTACGGGGTGAGCAGCGCGAGGAGCCGCGCGAGCGGGCCGGTCGCGCCCGGGGCGGCGATGCGCTCGCGCAGCCCGGGCGTGACGGGCGCGAGGCGGGGTGCAGCGGCAGGCGTGGCGTCGCGGGCCGCGTCGCCGGTTCCGGCGGCGAACGCGGCGAGCGACGCGGCGAGCCGCGCGCGCTCCCCGAGGCGCGCGCGCTCGGGCGCGGGGCCGGCCTGCGCGGCCGCGCTCGAGAGCGAGGCCACCTGGCGAAGCGCGCCTTCGTCGGAGGGTTCCGAGCGGGCGATCTCGAGCCAGGCCTCGAGGGCGCGCGGTGCGGAGTCGGGACGGCCGTCGAGCAGCGCGACCAGCGCGCGGCGGGTGTCGGCGTCGTCCGGGACGAGGGCGAGGGCCTTCTCGAGCATCACGGCGGCGCGCTCCGGCGAGCCGAGCCGTCCGCGCAGCACGTCCGCGAAGTGGCGGTAGCGCGCCGAGGCGGCGAGCGGATCGTAGGCGGCGATCGCGTCCGCGCACACCTCGCCGAGCTCGACGTACTCGTCGAAGCGCCCGAGCTTTTCCGCGACGCGCGACAGATCGCGCGCGAGGGTGAGGTCGGCAGGGTCCGCCTCGAACGCTCCGAAGAGCAGGGTCCGCGCCCGGTCGAGCTCGCCCGCGGCCATGAGGGCACGGCCGAGGGCGGCGGGATCGGAGGGGTCGGGGTCCGCGCTCGCGCTCGCGGCCGAAGTCGAAGTCGAGGTCGAGGTCGAGGTCGCGGTCGCGGCGGCCGCCGTCGCCCCCGCGGTCGGGGACGGCGGCGTAGCGCTCGAGGTCGGGTTCGAGCTCGCGGCCGCGGCCGGCCTCATGGCCCTTCCCACCTTCGCCTCGACCGCGAGCGCCTCGGCCCGATCGAACGCCTCGGAGTCGCCGGGCTCCTTCGCGAGCACCTCGCGCCAGGTTCGAGCGGCCTCGTCCGCGAGCCCGGCGCGCTCGAGCGCGTGGGCGAGGTGGCGCGCGTGCTCGGTGCGCTCGGCCTCCGGCACGGCCGAAGGATCGATCGCGCGGAGGTGCTCGGCCGCGCCGCCCGTGTCGCCGGAGGCGAGCGCTGCGTCCGCCAGCGCGAGGCGGGCAGGCGGGGAGCCGGGGTGGGCGAGGACCGCGGCGCGGTACGCGCGCGACGCGTCGCCGCGCGCCCCGGCCTCCTCGAACATCCGCGCCGCGTCGAGCGCCGCGGCGGCGGCCTCGTCCCCCTCGGCGCGGATCGACGCGGAGAGGAGCGCACGGGCCGCCGCGATGGGGTCCCCGAGCGTCGCCTCGATCCGCGCACGCGCCTGGAAGACGCCCGCGGAGTCGGGATCCGTCTCGCAGGCGACGTCGAGCAGCGAGCGCACCTCGTCCGCGGGCGCGCCGGCGCGCGCGAGGAGGCCGCCCGCGGCGAGGAGCGCGGCGGCGCGGTCGGCAGGATCGTCGGTCGCGAGCGCGCGCTCGACGCACGCGCGGGCCGCGCCGCGCGGGTCGTAGTCGCCGGGCGCGAAGGCGGGCTCCTCGGCGGGAGCGGATTCGACGGGAGGAGCGGCCTCCGCGGCGGCAGCAGGGCCCTGCGCGGCGACGGCCTCGGGGGCCGCGCCCGGCTCGGGGGCGGGAGCGGGCTCCGCCACCGCCGCGGCGGAGGCTGCGCCGTCCGCGGACGCAGGGGCGGCGTCCGTCGCGAGGGCGGCGAGCGCGGCCGCGCTCGCGAGGTCGTGCGCGAGCTCGGGAAGCTCGGGTTCCTCGCTCGCGGCGGGCAGCCGCGGCTCGAGCGCTTCCGACTCGAACGCGAGATCCTCCCAGCCGGTGCCGGGAGCCGTTTCCGTCGGGGTCGGGGTCGCGGTCGGGGTCGCGGTCGCGGTCGGGGTCGGGGTCGGGGTCGCGGTCTCGGTCTCGGTCTCGGTCTCGGTCGCAGTCGGAGTCGGAGTCGGAGTCGGAGTCGCGGTTGCGGTCGGGGTCCCGGTCGCGGTCGCAGTCGGAATCGGGGTCGGGAACCCGAGCTCCTCCCAGCCGGCGCCTGCCGGCGTCTCGGGAGCGGTCGCCGTCGGGATCTCGGTCTCGAGCGAAATCGTCGTCGGGCTCAGGCTAGGGACGGCGGCCTCGGTCGCGACGGCGAGGTCGAGCTCGAACGGCGGGAGCGCGTCCACGACGTCGGCGAGCCACCTGGCCGGGTCACCGAGCGCCTCCGCGCCCGCCTCGGCGGTGGTGCCGCTCGCGTCGGCGAGCGGGTCCGGCGCGCCGAAGACCTCCGCTCGAGCGTGCCCGCCCGCGACGGCGGCCCAGGCCGCTTCCGCGCGCGGATCGGAGGGCGCGAGCGAGAGGGCCCGCTCGAGGTGGGGGATGCCATCGTCGGCGCGGCCGTCGGCGACCGCGGCGAGCCCGAGCCGGAAGCGCGCGGGCGCCTCGTCCTCGGCGGGGACGTCGCCCGCGACCTCGGCCCGCACGACCACGCGCAGGTCCAGCTCGGCGGCGGCGCGGTCGCCGCGCGCGGCCGCGACGCAGCCGGCGAGGGCAGCGAGCGCGCCGGTGTCGCCGGGGGTGGCGGCGAGCGCCTCGTCGTAGGCGGCGATCGCGTGCTCGATCGCGCCGGCGGCGGCGAGCGCGTCACCCCGGGCCCGGTGGCAGGCGCCGGCCTCGCCCGGCACGGCGGCGGCCCGCGCGGAGAGCACGGCGTCGCGTCGCTCGAGGTCGTCCGCGGCGTCGGCGAGCGCCGCGGCGAAGGCGGTGTCGTCGGCGGGGCTGGCCCCGAACGCCGCGCGGCGCGCCTCGGCGGCGCGCGCGACGTCCCCGCCGGCCTCGAGGTCGGCGGCGGCCTCGATGAGGAGGGCGGCGCGGGCAGCCTCGGCGGCGGCGCTCGCCCGCGCGAGGAGGAGCTGGGCGCGCTCCCGGGGCCGACCGCGGAGCGCCTCGAGCAGGAGCGGCAGCCCCTCCTCGGCGGACGCGGGGTGACGGGCGGCCGCGCGGCGCAGCGCGACGGCGGCGCCGTCGGGGTCGTCCGCCTCGAGGAGCACCGCGGCCACCTCCCGCGCGTACGCCGCAGCGCCGGCGGGATCGCCGCCCTCGACAGAGAGCCGCTCGAGCCCGTGGAGCGCCCTCGCCGCGTCGGCGAGGCGTCCGGCCTCCCGGGCGCGGGGGATGGCCTCCTCGAGGAGCGCCGCCGCCTCGGTGGCGGCGCCGGCCTGGCGGGCGGTCTCCGCCGCGTCGATGAGGGCGTCCACGAGGCCGTCGCCGGACGCCGTGCCGCGGAGCGCGTCCACCCGGCGCCGCGCGACCTCCGCCGCGACCGCGGGCGCGCGAGCCGCCGCCTCCGCGGCGCGCGCGAAGAGGCTGGCGCCGAGCTCGGGATCGCCGGCCTCGTCGAGCGCTGCGGCCGCCGCGTCGGCGAGCGCGAGCGCGCGGGTCCGCTCCGAGCGGCAGGCGCCGGCCGCCACGGCGAGGGCGAGCACGGCGCGCCGCCTGTCCGGATCCACGGCGAGCCGGCGCCGCGCGGCGGAGACGTCGCCCGGCCGCAGCGCGAGGACCCGGTCGAGCGCGGCGAGCGCGAGCTCGGGCTCACCCGCGTCGGCGGCGAGCTCGGCGAGCTCGTCGCACAGCGCCACGGCCTCGCCCGGGTCGATCCCTGCGAGCTCCGCCCGGAGCAGGCGGGCGCCGAGGGCGAGCGTCTCGGTGACCGATCCGCCGAGGTACAGCAGGCGCACGAGGAGCGGACCTGCGAACGCGAGGTCGTCGCCGGCGAGCGCGTGAGCGCCCCGGGCGCAGCGGAGGGCCGCGCCGGGCTCTCCCGCCGAGAGCGCCAGCGCGGCCGCGGCGCGGAGCGCGTCCGCGGCCTCCGCGGGGGACGCGCGCCGCGCGAACGCCTCGAGCGGCGCGGAAGCGCCGGGCAGGGCCGAGCGCCGGCGGAGCCGCGCGTGCTCCTCCGCGAGGGTCCGCTCCGGCGGGAGCGCGGCGAGCGCGGCGGCGAAGGCGCGGTCCGCGCCCTGCGCGTCGTCGATCGAGGCGAGGATGCGCGCGCGGGCGAGGAGCCGCAGCCCGGCGAGCTCGGGCTCGGCGTGGGCGAGCTCCTGCAGGAGCTCCGCGACGGTGGCGAGGTCCCCCGCGAGCTCGGCGGCCTCGCGGCAGGCCTCGATCGCGGCAGGATCCCGCGGCGCGAGCGCCCGCGCCTCCTCCGCGCTCGCCCGTCCGAGCGCGAGGTCCCCCGCGGCGGTCGCGAGGGCGGAGTGGCGCAGCAGCGCCGCGGGCCGGGCCCCGGTGGGCAAGAGCGGCACGAGCGCGGCGAGCGTCTCCTGCTCGGAGGCCGCGTCGCCCCGCTCGCGCGCGAGCTGCGCGAGCGCCTCCAGCGCCGCGCGCGCGGACTCGCGGCCCGGCCGGCGCGCCATCGCCTCGCGCAGCGCCTCCTCGCCACCTGCGACGCCCGCCGCGAGGGCGGCGAGGCCCGCCTCGACGAGGCGGTCCGCCGCGCCGGGCTCGTCGCGATCGCGGGCCACCGCCGCGCGGGCGAGCAGCGCCTGCGCCGCCTCGGCGGGCGCCCCTGCCTGGGCGGCGAGCGCGGCGCGCAGCTCGAGCGCCGCGTCGTCGAGCGGTCCGAGGGCAGCGGCGTCGCGGAGCGCGGCGAGCGCGGCGGTCGCCTCGCCCGCCGCGGCGAGGAGGGCCGCGCGCGCGGAGAGCAGGGGGCCGCGGTCGGACGTCGCGAGCCCGGCGTGCGAGACGAGCCGCTCGAGCAGGGCGGCGCGCTCCGCGGGCGGCAGGTGCTCCGCGCGGGGGGGCTCCGCCAGCGCACGGAGCGCGCGCAGCGAGCCGGGATCGCGCGCGAGCGCCTCCCGCGCGAGGAACGCCGCGCGGGCGGGATCCTCGGACGCGAGGACGTCGGAGAGGTCGAGGCGGACGGTGACCGCGTCGGCGCCCGTCGCGAGCGGGACGCGGCGCGCGAGGGTGCGGGCGAGCTCCGCGGTGGCCCCCGCCTCGCGCTCGAGCCGGGCGAGCCGCGCGAGGGACGCGTCGTCGTCGGGCACGAGGGCGGCGTGCGCGGAGAGGTGGCGACGCGCGGCGCCAGGATCGCCAACGATCTCGGCGCAGCGGGCGGCGAGGGCGAGGAGGGCGGGCCGCGCCGCCGCGTCGAGCGCGTCCGAGGCGAGCGCGGCCTCGGCGTCGGCGAGGGCGGCCACCGGGTCCTGGTCCGCGCGGGCCGCAGCGCGG
>NZ_JAKZLF010000005.1:87486-217465 GCF_022808855.1 Anaeromyxobacter soli | reverse complement strand
GAAGCGGGCGCGACCGTTCACGGGCCCCGCCGAGCAGGGGTAGGGACCCCGTCGACGGCGGTCAGCCGTCGACGGGGCGGGGGCGCAGCCCCCGTGAGATCAGATCAACCCGTGCGCCACCATCGCCTTCGCGACCTTGATGAAGCCCGCGATGTTCGCGCCGACGACGTAGTTGCCCTTGGCGCCGAACTCCTCGGCCGTCTCGAAGCAGGTCTGGTGGATGTTCTTCATGATGTTGGCGAGCCGCTTCTCCGTGTACTCGAAGGTCCACGAGTCGCGGGACGCGTTCTGCTGCATCTCGAGCGCGGAGGTGGCGACGCCGCCGGCGTTCGCGGCCTTGCCCGGGCCGTAGGCGATGCCCGCCTGGAGGAACACCTGGATGCCCTCCGGCGTGGTCGGCATGTTCGCGCCCTCGCCGACGGCGATGCAGCCGTTCTTCACGAGCAGGGCGGCGTCCTTGCCGTTGATCTCGTTCTGCGTCGCGGACGGCATGGCCACCTGGCAGGGGATCTCCCAGATGTTGCCGCCGTCGACGTAGCGCGCGTGCTTGCGGTACTCGACGTAGTCCTTGATGCGGCGGCGCTCGCGCTCCTTGAGCTGCTTCACGAGCTCGAGGTCGATGCCCTTCTCGTCGAGGATGTAGCCGTTCGAGTCGGAGCAGGCGACGACCTTGCCGCCGAGCTGGTGGATCTTCTCGACGGTGTAGATCGCGACGTTGCCGGAGCCGGAGACGACGCAGCGCTTGCCGTCGAACGAGTCCTTGCGGACCTTGAGCATCTCCTCGACGAAGAAGGTGGCGCCGTAGCCCGTCGCCTCGGTGCGCACGAGCGAGCCGCCGTAGTCGAGCCCCTTGCCGGTGAGGACGCCCGCCTCGTACCGCGAGGTGAGCCGCTTGAACTGACCGTACAGGTAGCCGATCTCGCGGCCGCCCACGCCGATGTCGCCGGCGGGGACGTCGGTGTGCTCGCCGATGTACCGCCAGAGCTCGGTCATGAAGCTCTGGCAGAAGCGCATGATCTCGTCGTCCGACTTGCCCTTCGGGTCGAAGTCCGAGCCGCCCTTGCCGCCGCCGATGGGCAGCCCGGTGAGCGCGTTCTTGAAGATCTGCTCGAACCCCAGGAACTTGATGATCCCGAGGTAGACCGACGGGTGGAAGCGGAGCCCGCCCTTGTACGGGCCGAGCGCGCTGTTGTACTGCACGCGGAACCCGCGGTTGACGTGGACCTCGCCCTTGTCGTCCTGCCACGGCACGCGGAAGATGATCTGCCGCTCGGGCTCGATGATCCGCTCGATGATCTTGCGCTCGCGGAACTCGGGGTACTTCGCCAGCACCGGTCCGACCGACTCGAGGACCTCCCGCGCTGCCTGGTGGAACTCGGCCTCGCCGGGGTTGCGACGCAGCACGTCCTGGTAGATCGACTCCAGCTTCTCGTCCTTCATGACCATTTGACTGCTCCTTGGGGCTTGGGCGCGATCCCTGCCCGGAAGCGAGGCAGTCTGCCCGAATCGCAGGCGCGGCGACCACGGACTCTGGGTCCGGGTTCACGGAGCGCGCGTGCAAAGCGTGCGTGTTCAGCGGTGCGCGCTGGAGCGCACCCCACGTCCTCGCCGAGCAGCGTTGCGTTCCCGGCGACGGCGGTCCGCCGCGAGGCAGGGACGGCAGTCCCGGGCAATCCGCGGGAGGGCCCCGCGCGAAGCGCGGGAGGGGCGAAGCCCCTCCGGCGGGGCGGGGGACGCAGTCCCCCGCTCTAAAAATGCACCGCCGCCGCCCGCGCCGCCTGCGCGCGGAACCGCTCGCGCCAGTCCGGCCCGGTGAGCCGCTCGGCGAGCGCGATCGCGAGGTGCTTCGGCTCGACGCCGAGCGCGGCGTTGCGCCCGAGCCCCTGCACGCAGGAGGGGCAGTTCGTCAGCACCACCGCGCCGCGAGGGCGACCCTCGATCGCCTCGGCGATCGCCTCGCGCTTGCGGTGGAGCATGGCGTCGGTGATGTCGGGCCGCGAGAGGGCGAGCGTCCCCGCCTCCGAGCAGCAGTGCGGCACCGCCTCCACCTTGCCGAACCCGCCGATGCGCGCGAGCACCGCGCCCGCCTCGCCGTCGAGCGAGTCGTGGCAGGGCGCGTGGTAGAGGACCGGCGCCTCGCCGGGAGCGGCCGGCGCGAGCGAGAGGCCGCGCTCGGCGGCGTAGCGCGCGACGTCCACGATGCGCCCGCCGAAGAGCTTCCCGGCCTCCATCGCCTCGAGCCCCTCGCGGCAGGTGCCGCAGGTGACCACGCAGCCGTCGAACGCGAGGTAGCTGAACATCTCGCGGATCTGGCTGAAGAGGATGGTGTCGCGGAGCACGGTCTGCGAGTGCTGCTCCGCCTTCGCGTTCGCGTGGGCCGGGAAGCCGCAGCACAGGAACGGCGGCGGGACGACGACCCGCACGCCGAGCGAGACGAGCACGTGCAGCGCGGCCATCGACACGTGCGAGTAGAGCCGCTCCGAGCCGCAGCCCGGGAAGTAGAAGACGCTCCGCTCGGCGTCCCCGCCCTCCGGCTCGAGCACGAGCACCTGATCCTGCTCGCAGGGCGGGAGCACGTCGCGCAGCGTCTCGGCGGGCACGGGGGGCACCGGCGAGCGCAGCACCTGGAGCGCGTACGGGGCGCGGCGGGCGTCCTCGGGCTGGAGCGGCGCCGCGACGGCGCAAGCGGCGCGCTGGATCGCGCCGCCGAGCCGCACGAGACCGCCGTGGAAGGCGGCGTTCGCGGCGGGCGACCGGCTGTCGAGGTAGGCGAGCGTCGCGCGCGTCGCCACGCTGGTGCGCTTGTAGCCCCAGCTCGCGAGGATCTCGCGCTCGAGCACCGACACCTCGCCGGAGTCGATGTCCACCGGGCAGGGCTTCGCGCACTTGTGGCAGATGGTGCAGTGGTCGGCCACCTCCTCCAGCCAGCGGAGGAGCTCGAACTGGGTCGAGCGCTCGCGCTGCGCGTCGTAGAGGAGCGCCTCGATGAGCGCGCCGATGGCGAGGTTCTTGTTGCGCGGGTGGAAGAACATCCCGCGCGCGGGGTGGTAGACGCAGCAGTCCGCCTTGCACTTGCCGCAGCGGACGCAGTGCGCGATGGCCTTCGCGAGCGCCTCGAGCTGGCCGTGCTGGAGGATGCGCGCCTCGAGCTCGAGGAGGTTGAACGAGGGGGTGAACACCTGGCCGAGGACGTCGAGGTCCTCGAGCTTGCCGGGGTTCATGAGCCCGCCCGGATCGACCTCGCGGCGGTGGGCGGCGAGCTCCCGGATGCGCTCGGGCTCGAGGTACTTGAGCTTCGTGACGCCGATGCCGTGCTCGCCGGAGACGACGCCGCCGAGCGCGATCACCTTGGCCATCACGCCGTCGATGACCTCCTCGGCGCGGCGGAGCATCGGCCGGTCGTTCGAGAGCACCGGTACGTTCACGTGCACGTTGCCGTCGCCGGCGTGCATGTGGGTGGCGAGCACGACGAGCCGGTCGCGCACCTCGCGGTGCGCCTTGTCGAGCGCGGCGAGGAGCCCGGCGTAGCCGCGGACGAGCTGGCCGAGCTCGCGCCTGAGGGCCTCGATCGCCTCGAGCGCGCGGAGCGCCCGCGCGTCCGCGCCGTCGAGGGCCGCCATCGCGGCGGCGCAGCGCGCCAGCGCCGCGGGGATCTTGCGCGCGAGCCACTCGGGGTCGTCCTTCGGCGGCGGGGCGACGCGCAGGATCTCCTCGGCGCGCTCGACGAACCGCCGCTGCGCGTGCCGCTCCTCCTCGACGTTCGTCGCCTCGATGAAGCGCGCGAACTCGGCGAGCGCCTCGAGCGGGAGGACGACGTCCTCGTTCATCTTGAAGGCGTTCGTCCGGCGGGCGATCGCGCCGAGCTTCTTGCGGTCCGCCCAGAAGCGCTTCGCCTCCGCCACGTCGCGCGCCTCGAAGAGCTCGGTGTTCGGGTGCTCGTCGAGGATGCGGCGGATCCGGTCCACGCCGCGCGCGGCCTCCTCGCCCGAGTGGCCCACCACGTCCACGAGCAGCACCGCCTTCGGCGTCTCCGGCCGCGGCGCCTTCACCTTGTAGTCGATGGCGCGGACGTACTCGTCGTCGAAGTGCTCCAGGGCGGTGAGGGCCTCCTTGCCGCCGTCGGGGAAGGGGAAGGCCCGGGCGAGCTGGAGGATGACGCGCGAGGCCTCGTCGAAGTCGGGCCCGAAGAACTCGAGGCAGAGCGTGCGCTTCGCCTCGTACTCCGGGTAGAGGACGAACTCGGCGGAGGTGATGACGCCGTCGGTGCCCTCCTTCTGCAGGCCCGGGACGCCGCCGAGCGCCTTGTTGGTGATGTCCTTCCAGAGCCCCTTCTTGCGGATGTCGGCGCCGGTGAGGGCGATCCGCTTCACGAGCCGGCCGTCGTCCTCGACGACGTCGAACGTGACCGGGTCCTCCGGCAGGATCTTGCGCAGGCGGTGATCGACGCGGCGCACCGTCCACTGGCGGCCCGAGGGCATCGCGATCCGCCACGACACCAGGTTGTCGATGCAGGTGCCCCACAGGACGCAGTCCTTGCCGCCCGCGTTCTCCGCGATGTTGCCGCCGATGGTGCAGGCCCACGCGCTCGTCGGGTCGGTCGCGAACACGAGGCCGCGCTCGCCGGCGTGCTCCATCGCGCGCTCGGTGACGACCCCCGCCTCGAGCTCGACCACCTTGGCGGTCGCCTCGCGCCCGTCGCCGAGCCGGAAGGGCCGGTCCGCGATCCCGCGGATCCGGTTCAGCTTCTCGGTGTTCACGACCACGCAGCCGGGCCGCAGGGGGACGGCGCCGCCGGTGAGGCCGGTGCCGGCGCCGCGCGGGATCGCCTTGAGCCCGAGGCCGCCGATGGCGGCGAGGAGCGGCGCGACCTGCCGCTCGTCGTCGGGCATCACGACGGCGACGGGCAGGTGGAGGCGCCAGTCGGTCGCGTCGGTCGCGTGCGAGACGAGCGTGAACGGGTCGAAGAGGACGTTGTCCTTGCCGACCACCGCGCCGAGCACGCGCAGCATGCGGCCGCGCAGCTCACCCGCGCCCTCGACGTCCGCGCGGAAGGCGGCGAGCAGCTTCCGGCAGGCGCCGAGCACCTCCGTCACGCGCGGCTCGCCGTTCGCGTTCCGCCCGACGAGGCCGAGGTCCTTCTCGATGTTGCGGAAGAACCGGCGCCGGCGCGCCCCCGAGTCCACGAGCTCCTGGAAGAGGAACGCGTTCCGCCGATGGATGAGCAGCTCGCCGAAGAACCGCATCAGCAGGCGGGCGCTGCGCCCGGTGACGCGGAGGCTGCGGAGCTCCTCGAGCTTCGCCCACAGCTCCGGGCCGAGGAGCTGGGAGATCGCCGCCCGGTCGTCGGCGGACGTGTAGTTGAAGGGGATCTCCCGGACGGCGGGAGCGGGGGCGAGCGCGGCTTCGAGGATGGGGCGCTGCATGTGAAGCACCTCAAGGTAGCAGGTTTTCCGCCGCCCGTCGCCCCGTCCGAGTACCTCCCTGGCCACGCTGTCATGCAGCCTCGGGCTGGAGGAGACCTGGATGCGCGAGGCCCGACACCTCGCGTGCCTGGCCCGGCTGCGAGCTCGGACGCTGATTCACCAGGCGGAGCGACGAGCCGTCGGCCGGAGGGACTCTTTCGCCGGAGCACTGCCCGCTCGCGGCCGCGTCCGCCTGCGGGGGTCTCCGGGCAACTCCCCCGCCGCGGCGCCCGCGCGTCCGCGGTGGGGCCCGTGGCGTCTCACGCGGAGTCCGAGCGCTGCCCGGGGTGCCGGCGGCTCCCTAAGATGAATGCCGGCTGCCGTCCGGGTCGGCCGATGGGGGGGCGCACATGAGGGCTCTGAGCGCGATCGTGCTCGTCGCGGCGGTGAGCGGCTGCACCTCGGTGAAGGTGACGCAGCGGGACGGCTGCTGGGTGCGCCGGACGGAGAAGATCTTCGGCCAGGTCCGCGAGGACGTCGGCCCCTGCGCGCGGACCGCGTCCCCCTGGTCGGACGACCGCCTCACCCGCCTCGTGCAGGAGTGCGTCGCCCGCGAGGACTACCGCTGGCAGATGCGGGCGCTCGCCGCGTGGAGCCGCGGCGAGCCGATGCCGCAGGACCGCGAGGCGAACGTGCTCGCCACGTGCGCGAGCGACGCGGCGCGCGCCGGGTTCGCCGAGAACGACGCGCTGAAGAGCAGGCTCGAGGCCGCGGATGAGCGGCTCTCCTTCGCGAAGGAGCGCCTCGCGGACGTCGCCGGCGATCGGGACGCGCTGCGCAAGCGCTCCGAGCTCGAGCACGACCGGATGTACGCGAGCCACGAGCAGCTCGCCGCGGCGCTCGGCGAGGCGGCGAAGAAGGCCTCCCCGCCGGCGACCGCGACCGCCACCGCCTCGAGCGACGGGCGTGCGCAGATGGACAGCAAGGAGCGTACGGAGCGCGCGAGCCCGGCGACCGCGCCCGTGGCGTTCGCGAACGCGACGCCCTGGCTCGCCGCCCCGGCCACGCCCGCCGAGCCCGCCGTCCTCGCGTGCGCGCCCGCTCCGTCGCAGCCGGCGACGACCGCGGCGAAGCGCAAGGCGACGTCGAAGAAGACGGTGATCGCGGCGAAGGTCCCGGAGTGCGTCCCCGCGGCCACGGCGGCCCCGGCGGCGCAGCCGGCGGCTCCGACGATCGAGCCCGGCAGCGGCGTCGCCGCGCCGGCGCCGGGGCAGGTGGTGAAGGCGGCGGAGGAGAAGCCCGCGATCGCGCCGTCGCCGCGGACGGGGACGGCGAACGGAGAGTGAGCGCGCTTCGCCCCGGGAGCGGAGCTCGCCCCGAGCGTGGCGCTGCGGACACCGCAGTTCACGTGCGCCCGTCCATTCGTGTATTCTGTATGCTGTGGACGGCGAGAGGGGCGCATTGGAACAAGTCATCGGAACGAAGCTCTCGGAGCAGCTCCGGGAGCGGATCGAGGAGCGGATCGTCGTCGGCGAGTACCCGCCGGGCGCGCGCCTCGACGAGATGGACCTCGCGAAGACCTTCGGCGTGTCGCGGACCCCCATCCGCGAGGCGCTCATCCAGCTCGCGTCGGCGGGGTTCGTGGAGATGCGTCCGCGGCGGGGCTCCGTCGTCGCGGAGATCCCTCCCGAGCGGCTGCGCGAGATGTTCGACGTCATGGCCGAGCTCGAGGCCGCCTGCGCGCGGCTCGCGGCGGGGCGCAGCAGCGACGAGGACCGGGCGGTGCTCCGCGCGACGCACGCGGCCTGCGAGCAGGCGATGCGCGCGAACGATCCCGACGCGTACTACCGGCTGAACGAGCAGTTCCACCTCGCGCTGTACGCCGCCTGCCACAACGGGTTCCTCGCCGAGCAGGCGACGCAGCTGCACCGGCGGCTGCGCCCGTTCCGGCGCCTGCAGCTGCGCGTGCCCGGGCGGATGGAGTCGTCGTTCGCGGAGCACCAGCTCGTCGTCGAGGCGATCGGGCGAGGCGACGGGGAGCTCGCGGCGAAGCACGTCCGGGCCCACGTGGAGATCCAGGGCGCGCGCTTCGCGGACGTCGTCGCGAGCATGGCGGCCGCGGCCCGCAGCGCGGCGCGCAAGGTGCCAGGCTAGAGGGGTTCCAGGCGGCGCTCGCGCCGGGCGAGCGCGGCCGCCGCGGCGGCGCCGGCGTCCTCGACGGCGACCGCCCGCGCCTCGGGGAACGCCTCGGCCGCGAGCGTCGCGAGGGTGCGCCCCGGCGGCACCTCGAGGAAGAGCCGCACCCCGAGCTCGACGAGCACCGTCGTCGCGTCGTGCCAGCGCACGGGCTCCATCACGTTCCGGGCCAGGTCGTCCCGGATCCGCTCGCGGTCGCGGGTCGGGCGGGCGCGGCCGGAGGTGACGTACGGCACGCGTGCGTCGGAGAGCGCGACGTCGCGCAGCGCTGCGGCGAGTCGCGCAGCGACCGGCGCGAGCAGCGCGCAGTGCGACGGCACCGCAACCGCCATCCGCTCCGTCCTGCGCGCGCCCGCCACCCGGGCCCGGTCCAGCACCTCGTCCAGCGCCGCGTCGGCGCCGGCGAGGACGATCTGCGCGGGCGCGTTCACGTTGGCGACGTGCAAAGGACCTCGCCCGGTCACCTCCGCGACGAGCGCGGCGACGCGCCGCTCGGGCAGACCGACGACCGCGGCGAGCCCGAAGCCGCGCGGGAACGCGCCCTCCATCAGCTCGGCGCGGAGGCGCACGGCGCGCACGGCCTCGGCGAGCGGCAGCGCGCCGGCGAGCACCGCCGCGGTGAACGTGCCGACGGACAGGCCGGCCACCGCGTCGGGCGCGCCGTCCTCCGCCGCGAGCACGCGGCCCGCCGCGACGCCGGCGACCACCGTGGTGAGCTGGACGGCGACCGTGGACTCGAGCGCGGCCGCGTCGTCGAGCGAGCGGACGTCCTGCCCGAGCGCCGCGCTCGCCTCGTCGAGCGTCGCCGTGACCGCCGGGTGGCGGGGGAGGCGATCCAGGAACCCCGGCGACTGCGCCCCCTGGCCCGGGCAGAGGAGGGCGATCCTCACGGGAGGCGCTCCGCGCCCGCGCCGGGCTGCCAGGGATCGGCGACGCGGCGCGGCCCGGCGGCGGTCCGGGCGACGACCGTCCGCGGCTCCGCCGCGAGCTCCGCGAGCGCCACGCCGCCCGCGGGCGTCTCGAGCTGCACGTCCACGCGGGCCGCCAGGCCGGCGAGCGCGGCGAGCAGGGCGCGCGCGCTCGCCGCGGGCACGCGCGCAGGGGCCCTCACGAGCACGTCGAGGTCGCTCGTCGCCGAGACGGAAGGGACGCCGCTCGCGAGCTCGAACCCGACCGCGCCGACGGGTCCCCACCCGAGCCCCGTCGCCGCCAGGATCTCGAAGGCGGCGTCGAGCGCCGCGAGCGCGGGCAGGCGTGAACGCCGCTCGCGCCAGCGCGCCGCGCGGGCGAGCTCCTCGGGCGTCACCCGGGCCGCGACGGCCTGGGGCGCGAGCCACGCCGCGAAGCGCTCGCGACGCTCCGCGCCGCGCACGCCCACGGGGATCGCGGTCCCGCGTGGAGCCGCGCGCCGGACGACGACGAGCGGCGCGAGGCGCAGGCGCGCCGGCGCCCACGGCGGCGGCGGGGACTCGGGCTCGAGGGCGTCCGGGCGCGCGAGCACGAGGAGATCGTGCGGGAGCACCGACCCCTCGGGGCGCGCGGGGCCGGCTCGCCCGCCGGGCTCGGCGTGACTCATGCCTCCCACCTCGCGGGCCTCGCGCCCCTCATGCACCCGACCACTGCTCCACGAGCCTGCGCCGCACCTCGATCGACGCGGCGCGCGTCTCCCGCGCCGCCGCGGAGGTGAGCCTGCAGCCGAGGTGGCGCGCCCCGGAGCGGGCGCTCGCCACGGCGGCGACGAGGGATCGCCGGACGCGCGCGGCGTCGTCGCCGATCGGTGCGTCGGCGTTCACGCCGCCGACGAGCTCGTCGACGAGGCCGAGCCGCGCGAACGCACGGACGTCGTAGGCCATCGGCAGGATCTTCTCCCCGAGCGCCTCCACCTCCGCGACGGAGCGGCGCGTCACCCTCGCCGCCGAGCTCTTGCCCATGGCGTGCACGAGGACGCCCGGATCGTCCAGGGCCACGATCCGGTTCGCCTGGTACCCGTGCGCGAGGAACGCCCCCGACATGGCGGACCCGACGAGCAGCGCGACGACGGGGTGGCCCGAGAGCCTCGCCGTCGCGTAGGCGTCGACGGCGGCCGCGCAGGCGAGGTGGATCCCGAGCAGCTCCTCGCACCGTCCGTACGCCTGGCTCGTCACGTCCACGATCGCGACGAGCGGGCGGCGGGCGCCGTCGGCGTCGGCGGCGATCGCCTCGCGGACGTGGCGGGCGAGCGCCCAGGCCTCCGCGAGGCCCACCTCGCCGCTCCGCGCGCGCGGGAAGCGGCTGCCCGGGTCCGGCACCACGGCGAGGAACCGCGCGCGCTCGTCACCGAGCGGCGCGTCCACCACCCGCACCGACGCGGGGCCGCCCTGCACCGCGCCGTCCGCGCCGGTGAGCGCCGCGAGCCACGTCGCGCCGCGGCTCGCGCTGGAGCTCGATCCGCTCATGCGCCCTCCTCGTTTCCCCACGCCTGCCGGAGCGCCGCCGGCTCCGGCGGTCCGGCCGGGTCGATCGCCGCGAGGCGATCGAGGAAGAGCTCCACCTGCTCGGTGCGGTGCCGGGCCGGGCGCCCGCTCCGGAACGCGGCGCGGACCGCGGCGGCGACCGCGGCGACGTCGTCCTCGACGAGCGCGTCGGCGAGGCCCGTCGCGTGGCGCTGCTCGCCGCCCACGAGGCTCCAGACGAGCCGGCGGTCCGAGGCGTCGAGCTCGTCGAGCCCGGCCTCCTGCTCGATCACCTCGGGGCCGTTCATGCCGAGGCGCGCCTGGCGAGTCATGACGAGGTGGCTGCAGAGCGCCGCCGCGAGCGACATCCCGCCGAAGCACCCGACCATCCCCGCCACGACCCCGACCACCGGCACGCGAGGACGGAGGGCGACGATGGCCGCGTGGATCTCCGCGATGACCGCGAGCCCCAGGTTCGCCTCCTGCAGCCGCACGCCGCCCGTCTCGAGCAGGAGGACGGGGCGCGTCGGGACGCCGCGGGCGTGGTCCCGCGCCACGAGCTCCAGGGCGCAGGCGATCTTCGTGCCCGCGACCTCGCCGATGCTGCCGCCCTGGAACGCGCTCTCCACCGCCGCCACGACGGCCGGCTCGCCGTCGATCCGGCCCCGCGCGAGCACCACGCCGTCGTCCTCCTGGGGCACGACCCCCTGCCGCTCCAGCCACGGTGAGTGGAGCCGGTCGAAGGGCGAGAGCAGCTCGCGGAAACGCCCCGCGTCGAGCACGGCCCGCACGCGCTCGCGCGCGGTGAGCTCGATGAAGCTCTCGCGGGCGAGGGGTCGAGGTTCCGTCACGGGGGCGCTCATGGCGCGCTCTCCTCGATGGCCTGCTCGAGGCGGAGGAGCACCATCCCCGGGGTGGCGCCGAAGTCGTTCACCTCGATGGCGGCCGCGCCGTGGTAGCGCGAGAAGAGCCGGTCGAGGACGTTCCGCCAGACCTGGCCGTAGCCGTCCACGGTCGTGCGGATCCGGACGCGCGCCTCGCCGTCACCCGAGGGCTCGAGGAGCACCTCCAGGTCGCCCGAGCCGACGACGCCGACGTGCGCGCGGCGCCCGACGGGATCGCGGGCGGGGTAGCGGAACTCGAGGGTCTCCATGCATCACCTCCGCGGCGGCGCGAGCTCGGCGCCGACGCCATCGAGGAACAGGACCGCGGCGAGCAGATCGGCGCTCCCGCCGGGCGAGACGTTCAGGGCGAGGAGCTCGGCGTCGAGCGCGAGCAGCGCCGCCCGGCCGGCCGCGGTGCCGGGTCCGCCCGCCCGGAGCGCCGCCGCGGCGCCGCGCTGGGCGACGTGGAGCGCGCGCGGCCCGCCGCGGTGCAGCAGGCAGGTGTCGTCGAGCGTCGACATCACGGCGAGCAGCGCCTCGAGCCGCGCGTCGTCCTCGGCCGCGCCCCGCGCGCGCGCCCGGAGCAGGGCAGGGTGCCCGCACGAGACGACGTGCGGGAACCCCGACGCCGCCTCGCCCCGCGCGCCTCGCACGCCGTAGCGGGCGCACGCGCGGGCGCCGTTCGTCTCGGGCACGGGGGCGAGCCGATCGCGGCAGCGCGCGAGCTCCGCGGCGCGCGCCGCGATCGCCGCGGGCCCGCCGCGGGCGCCCTCGATGGCGGCGCCGGCGACGAGGAGGCCGAGCGCCCAGATCGCGCCGCGGTGCGCGTTCGCGCCGCCGGTGGCGGCGAGCATGGCGGCCTCGCCCTCGCGGCCGATCGCGCCGAGCGTGGTGCGCAGCGCGTCCGCCGGACGGGAGCCGCGGGCGGCCCGGGCCATCTCGGCGAAGGCGCCGCGGAGCGCGTGGGCGGAGCGGCGCATCGTCGGGAGGTCGAGGTCCGCGTGCGCGCCGCTGCCGCGACGGTCGACGAGGCCGGGCTTGGGCGTGAGCTCCGCCTCGTCGAGGAGCGCCGACACCGCCAGGTCCGCGAGCCGGTCGGCCCGCCGCGAGGCGTGAGGGGGCGGCGCGTGCGCGATCGCGATCATGCGTTCACCAGGACCGGAAGCGGGCGGGCGGCCGGTAGAGCCCGCCCGACCAGGCGACGAGGTCGTCGATGCTGCGGGCCGCGAGGAGCGAGCGCCTCGCGTCGAGGCGGCGCACGCCGAGGTCCTCGGGGAACGCGACGATGCCGCGCCGGCGCAGCCCCTCGGTCCGCCGGGCGTCGGCTCCGAGCCCCACGGGCGTCGCCCCGGCGACCGCCGCGAGGGCCGCGCGGCGCTCCGTCGGCCCGTCCGCGCGGTAGAGGTAGGCGATCCCTTCCTCCGTCACGACGTGCGTGACGTCGTCGCCGTAGATCATCACGGGCGCGACCGGCATCCCGCTCGCCTTCCCGACCTGCACCGCGTCCAGCGACTCGACGAAGACCGGCTGGCCGCCCTTCTGGTAGGTCTCGGCGAGCTGGACGACGATCTTGCGCCCGCGGACGACGTCTCCCTCCGCCGTGATGAGGTCGAGCCACGGCGCGCTCGCGTGACGGCGTCCCCGCGGATCGTGGCCCATGTTCGGCGCACCGCCGAACCCGGCGAGGCGGCCGAGCGTGACCGTGGAGGAGTTCGCGTCCGCGTCCATCTGGAGCGTCGAGCCGATGAAGAGGTCCACGCCGTACTGCCCGGCGAGCTGGCACAGCACGCGGTTCGACCGCAGGCTGCCGTCCTTGCCGGTGAAGAACACGTCGGGGCGCGCCCGCACGTAGTCCTCCATCCCGACCTCGCTGCCGAAGCAGTGGACGCTCTCCACCCAGCCGCGCTCGATGGCGGGGATGAGGGTGGGGTGGGGGTTCAGCGCCCAGTTCCGGCAGATCCGGCCGCGCAGCCCGAGCGACTCGCCGTAGGTCGGCAGGAGGAGCTCGATCGCCGCGGTGTCGAACCCGATGCCGTGGTTGAGCGAGGTGACGCCGTGCCGCTCGTAGATCCCGCGGATGACCATCATCCCCATCAGGATCTGCAGCTCGTTGATGTGCCGCGGGTCGCGCGTGAAGAGCGGCTCGACCGCGTAGGGCCTGTCGGCGACCACGACGAGGTCGATCCAGGAGCCCGGGACGTCCACGCGCGGCAGCTCGTCCACGATCTCGTTCACCTGCGCGACGACCACGCCGTGGCGGAACGCGGTCGCCTCCACGATCGTGGGCGTGTCCTCGGTGTTCGGTCCCGTGTAGAGGTTGCCGTGCGCGTCCGCCTTGTCCGCGCAGACGAGCGCCACGTTCGGCGTGAGGTCCACGAACATCCGCGCGTAGAGCTCGACGTAGGTGTGGATGGCGCCGATCTCGAGCTTGCCGTCCTCGAGCAGCTGCGCGAGCCGGAGGCTCTGCGGTCCGGCGAAGGCGAAGTCCACCTTGCGCGCGATCCCGTGCTCGAACAGGGCGAGGTGCTCGGGCCGGCTGATGCTGGAGATGAGCAGGTGCACGTCGTGCACCGCCGCGGGGTCCACCCGCGCGAGCGAGCGCGACAGGAAGTCCGCCTGCTTCTGGTTGTCGCCCTCCAGCGCCACGCGGTCGCCGGGAGAGACGAGCGCCTCGAGCGCCTCCACCAGCCGGTCGGCGCGGAGCGCCTTTCCGTCCACGAAGGGAGCGACGCGCCCGAGCCGGCGGGCCTTCTCGGCGGGGCGTGTTCTCCAGGGCGAAGCGGGAACCGGCGCGCGCGTGGTGGTATTCAGCATTCTGCATGCTGTATACAACAGAGAACATGCCAGCTCAACCGGAGAACGGGCGGACAGGCGGGAGCTCAGGTGGGGGTCGCCAGCGTAACGCGCTGCGGCGACACGGGTTTCTCGCCGGGATGATCGGCGCGGTGGTGCTCGCGACGGCGCTCCCGGGGGCGGGGAGGACCGGCGGTCCGATGCACGGCGATCGCGTGGCCGACGCCGGGATCTTCGCCATCTTCCTCCTGCACGGGCTCGGGCTCGACACCGCTCGCCTGAAGGCCGGGCTCCTGCGCTGGAGGCTCCACGCCGTCGTGCAGGCGTTCACGTTCTGTGTCTTCCCGGTCCTGTACCTCGCGCTCGGCGCCACGTTCGGCCGCTTCCTCCCGCGGCCGCTCCTGCTCGGCTTCTTCTACCTGAGCGTGCTGCCGTCCACGATCTCGTCCTCCGTCGCCATGACGGGCATCGCGCGCGGCAACGTCCCCGGCGCGATCTTCAACGCCATCGCGTCGAACGTGCTCGGCGTCTTCGTGACGCCGCTCCTCGTGTCCCTCGCCGGGAGCGCGTCCGGCGGCGGCCGGCCGCCGCTCGCGCGCTCCATCCTCACCGTCGGCGTGCTCATCCTCGTCCCGCTCGCCGTCGGCCTCGCGCTCCGCCCGCTCCTCGGGGGCTTCTACGCGCGCCACGAGCGCCAGGCGCACCGCCTCGACAAGGCGGTGATCCTCGTCATCGTCTACGTGGCGTTCTGCGACTCGGTGAGCTCGGGCCTTTGGTCGCACCACGGCCCCGGGGTCCTCGCGCTGACGCTCGCCGGCGCGGCCGTGCTCCTCGCCCTCGTGCTCGCCCTCACGACGGCGGTGGCGGGCTGGGTGGGGCTCGCGAAGGAGGACGAGATCGCGGCGGTGTTCTGCGGCTCGAAGAAGGCGCTCTCCTCGGGAGTGGGGATGGCGAAGGTGCTGTTCGGAGCGCAGCCCGGCCTCGGCCTGATCGTGCTGCCGGTCATGTGCTACCACCAGCTTCAGCTCTTCGCGTGCTCGGCCCTCGCCGAGCGCTACGCCCGCCGCGCCGCCGCGGCCCCTCCCGCCATCCCGACCTGAGTCGCTCGTCCGCCCGCCCCAACAAGGGGGCGGACGGGGGGTTGACCGCTTTGTCGCAGGTTGCTTTGTATACAGCGTACAGAATGCACGATGCCGACCGAACGGACGGGACGATGCGACGAACGGACGCACCTAGCGAAAACCTGTTCGACGTCCTCACGGAGCGCGGGCGCGACGACGCGACCTTCATCGAGACGGACGGCGGGCGGCGGCTCACGTACGCCGAGCTGCGGTCGCTCATCGGGCGGTACGCGAACGCGCTCGCCGCGCACGGGGTGGAGCCCGGCGACCGGGTCGCCGTCCAGGTCGAGAAGTCGCCAGAGGCCTACTGCCTGTACCTGGCGGTGCTCCGGCGCGGCGGCATCTACGTCCCGCTGAACCCCGCCTACACGGTGGCGGAGCTCCGGTACTTCCTCGAGGACGCCGCGCCCGCCGCGTTCGTGTTCGATCCGGCCGACGCGGCGGGCAAGGCGCCGCTGGCCGCCGCGTGCGGCGTCCCGGCCTGCCTCACGCTGGACGCCGCGGGGAAGGGGACGCTCGCGGAGCGCGCCGCCGCCGAGGACGACGCGTTCCCCACCGCGCCCCGCGGGCGCGACGACGTCGCCGCGATCCTCTACACGTCCGGGACGACCGGGCGGCAGAAGGGCGCGATGCTCACGCACGGGAACCTGGCGAGCAACGCCCGGGCCCTGACGAACCTGTGGGGGTTCACCGAACGCGATCGGCTGCTGCACGCGCTGCCGCTGTTCCACGCCCACGGCCTCTTCATCGCCGCGCACTGCGCGCTGCTCTCCGGCAGCGCGATGCTGTTCCTCGCCAGGTTCTCGGCCGAGCGCGTCGCGGAGCTCCTGCCTCGCGCCACCGCGATGATGGGCGTCCCGACGTTCTACACCCGCCTGCTGGATCTGCCCGGGTTCGGCCCGGAGGCGTGCCGGTCCGTGCGGCTCTTCACCTCGGGGTCGGCGCCCCTGCTCGCGGAGACGAGCCGCGCCTTCGCGGAGCGCACCGGGCACGCCGTGCTCGAGCGCTACGGCATGACGGAGGCCGTCGTCATCACCTCGAACCCGCTCGACGGCGAGCGCCGTCCGGGCAGCGTCGGGAGGGCCATCGAAGGGGTCGAGCTGCGCGTCGCCGACGCCGAGGGCCGGCCGCTCTCCCGGGGCGCGGTGGGCGTGCTCCAGATCCGCGGCCCCGCGGTGATGAAGGGCTACTGGCGCCAGCCGGAGAAGACGGCGGAGGCCTTCACCGCCGACGGCTGGTTCCGCACCGGCGATCTCGGCACCGTGGCGGAGGACGGGTACGTGACGCTCGTCGGTCGGACGAGCGATCTCGTCATCTCCGGCGGGTTCAACGTCTACCCGAAGGAGGTCGAGCTCGCCCTCGACGCGCTCCCCGGCGTCGTCGAGTCGGCCGTCATCGGCGTGCCCCACCGCGACCTCGGCGAGGCGGTCACCGCCGTCGTGGTCCGGCGCGATCCGGCGCTCGACGCCGGCCGGATCGTGGGCGCGCTGAAGGCCCGGCTCGCCTCCTACAAGGTCCCGAAGCACGTGCACTTCGTCGACCACCTCCCCCGCAACGCGATGGGGAAGGTCCTGAAGAGCGCGCTGCGCGAAACGTATGCCGTCGAAGCGTCCCGTCCCGTCGTCCCAACCCACTGACCCGCAGCGCGGAGGCGATCGTGCACCAGTTCACCCGCAGGAACCTGCTGTTCGGAATGCTGGCCTCGCCGGCGCTGGCGCTCGTCGGCCGGCGCGCCCTCGCGGCGGGCACGACGGAGCTCAAGATCTCGCACCAGTTCCCCGGCGGCACCCTCACGGACGGCGACTTCCGCGACCGCCTGTGCCGCCGGTTCGCGGCCGAGATCGCGAAGCGGACGAACGGCGCGCTGACCGGGACGGTCTACCCGAGCTCCTCGCTCATGAAGGTCAACGCGCAGTTCAGCGCCGCCCGCAAGGGCGCGCTCGACATGAGCCTCTTCCCGCTCTCGTACGCGGGCGGCGAGGTCCCCGAGCTCAACATCGGCCTCATGCCGGGCGTCGTGACCTCGTACGAGCAGGGCATGGCCTGGAAGCACGGCGAGGTGGGCAAGTACCTCACCGATCTCCTCGCCGACAAGGGCATCGTGATCGTGAGCTGGGTCTGGCAGGCGGGCGGCGTCGCCTGCCGCAGCGGCGCCATCGTCGAGCCCCAGGACGCGAAGGGGCAGAAGGTCCGCGGCGGCAGCCGCGAGATGGACATGGTCCTCAAGGAGGCGGGGGCCACCGTGGTCTCGCTCCCCTCGAACGAGATCTACGCGGGCATGCAGACGGGGGCGCTCGACGCGGCCATGACCTCGTCGACGAGCCTCATCTCCTTCCGCCTGGAGGAGGTCGCGAAGCAGCTCGTCACGGGTCGCGGGAAGGCCTACTGGTTCATGCTCGAGCCGCTCATCATGTCGCGCGCGATCTTCGACGGGCTGCCGAAGGACCTGCAGTCGGTGATCATGACGGTCGGCGCGGAGCTCGAGTCGTTCGGCGTCAACTCCGCGAAGGCGGACGACCAGCTCGTCGCGGCGGCGTTCGCGAAGGCGGGCGCGAAGCCCGTGGACCTGTCCGAGGCCACCGTCCGTCGCTGGCAGGACATCGCCCGCGCCACCGCCTGGAAGGACTTCGCCGCGCGCAACGAGCGCTGCGCCCGGCTCCTCTCGCTCGCGGAGAAGACCCTGTGAGCCACGGATTCGAGCTCGAGGCCAGGGCAGCCGAGCTGCCGGCGCTGCCGCGCGCGGGCGCCCTCGGCGTGGCCATGCGCGCGCTCGCCGCCCTGAACCGCCACACCGTGATCGTCTCCGCCCTGGCGATCCTCGGCGCGGCGGCCGTCCTCACGGGCAGCGTCGTCACCCGCTACTTCTTCAAGGTCCCGACCGACTGGCAGGACGAGGCGGCCGTGTTCCTCATGGTCGGCGCGACCTTCCTGACGGCGGCGCAGGTCCAGGCGCAGCGGGGGCACGTGGCCATCGCGGCGCTCGCCTCGATCCTGCCGCCCCGCGTGAACCGGGCCCGCGCGCTCGTCGCGGACCTGGTGTCGCTCCTGTTCTGCACGTTCTTCACCTGGAAGTCCTGGGCGCTCCTCCACGAGGCGGTCGTGGACGGCCAGACGTCGTCCTCGTCGTGGGGCCCGCCGATGTGGATCCCGTACTCGCTCATGACGGTGGGGATGACCCTCCTCACCCTCCAGCTCGTGCTGCAGGTCCTGCATCGCCTCGCGCCGGAAGGAGCAACCGAATGAGCGTCTCCGTCGTCGGCGGTCTCTACGGCGCGGCCACCCTGCTCGTGATGTTCTCGGGCGTGCCGGTCGCCTTCGCGCTCGGGATGGTGGCGGTCGTCTTCATGTACTTCTTCATGCCCGGCGCGGCGCTCGACACCGTCACCCAGAACGTCTACGAGGAGATGTCGAGCATCACGCTCCTCTCCATCCCGCTCTTCATCCTGAAGGGCGCGGCCATCGGCAAGTCGCGCGCCGGGGCGGACCTCTACTCCGCCATCCACGCCTGGATCCGGCGCATCCCGGGCGGCCTCGGCATCGCCAACGTGTTCGCGTGCGCGCTGTTCGCGGCCATGGCCGGGTCGAGCCCGGCGACCGCGTCCGCCATCGGCAGCTCCGGCATCCCCGAGATGCGGTCCCGCGGGTACTCCCCCCGGCTCGCGGCGGGGATCATCGCCGCGGGCGGGACGCTGGGGATCCTCCTGCCGCCGTCGATCACCATGATCCTCTTCGCGGTCGCGTCGGAGCAGTCGCTCGGGCGGCTCTTCCTGGCCGGCATCGGCCCGGGCGCGCTGCTCGTGCTCCTGTTCGCGGGCTACACGGTGTTCCGCTTCAAGAAGGAGTACCGCGCCGCCCTCGCCACCTACGAGCGCACCGGCGTCCGCGCCGCGCACCTCGACGAGCCGGAGCTCTCGCTCGCCGAGAAGACGCGGATGCTGCCGAAGGTCCTCCCCTTCGTGGTCCTGCTGGTCGGCGTCATGGTCGCGCTGTACGGCGGCTTCGCCACGCCCTCCGAGACCGCGGGCCTCGGCGCGATCCTGGCGCTCGTGCTGGTGGGGATCATCTACCGCATGTGGCGCCCGCGCGACCTGAAGCCGATCTTCGCGGGGACGCTCAAGGAGTCGACCATGCTGCTGTTCATCATCGGCATGTCGCTCCTGTACTCGTACGTGATGAGCTACCTGCACATCAGCCAGTCGGCCGCCGAGTGGATCGTGGCCATGCACCTCTCGCGCTGGGTGCTCCTCGCGGCCATCCTCGTGTTCGTGGTGGTGCTCGGCTTCTTCCTGCCGCCGGTCTCGATCATCCTCATGACCGCGCCGATCATCCTGCCGCCCCTCAAGGCGGCCGGGTTCGACCTGGTCTGGTTCGGCGTGGTGATGACCGTGGTGATGGAGATGGGGCTCATCCACCCGCCGGTCGGCCTCAACATCTTCGTCATCAACAACGTCGCGCCGGACATCCCGCTCCGCGACGTCGTCTGGGGCGTGATGCCGTTCGTGGGCCTCATGGTGGTGGCGGTCGTGCTCCTGTGCGTCTTCCCCGGGATCGCGACCTGGCTCCCGGACGCGGTGATGGGGATGCGCTGACGCGGCCGCGCCCGCGCGCCGTGCTCGGGCGGAGGGGGGCGACGCGCTCGCCTCCCTCCGCCTCACGAGCCGGCCGCGAGGCCGGCCCGGCTCCGCGCGGAACTCGGCCCGCCGCACACCTGCAGCACCCACGTGCGCGGCGCCGCCACCGGCGGCGGCTCGCCGTCGGGGCAGCGCGCCGCGGCGGACGAGTAGGCGTCCACGTAGCTCGCCGGCACCGCCTCCCCGCGCCGCAACGCGTGACTCGAGAAGTTGCCGAGAACGTACCGGAGCGCGTTTCGGACCTCGGCCAGCGTGCGGAGGGCGTGCGCGTGATAGCGATCCGTGAAGACGGGCCCGCGCTTCTCCATGAGCGCGTTGAGCCCCAGCGCGACCCGTCCCGAGACCGCCTTCATCCCGCCCGCGAGCGCTCGCGCGTCGTCCGCCTCGACGACGAGGTGCAGGTGGTTCCCCTGGACGGAGAAGTGCACGACGCGGAAGTCCGTTCGTCCGGCGACGGCGCGAAGCGCACCCGCGAAGATCGCGTAGCAGCGCCGGCTCCGCAGGTTCCACACGTGCGCTCGCGTGCGAAGCGTCACGTGGAGCGGCGTGCGCGGGTCGACCTGAACGCGCGTCCGATGCGGCAGCCCCGGCTTCTCACCGCGTGGCTTCCGCCCAGCGTTCGGACGCGCACCGCCCCAGCCTGGCCGGGGCGGGAGCAGGAGGGGCAGCTGAGGGGTGCGGGAGGCCATGGGGTTCACCCTGAGCAACTTGATTGGGCGAACGTTGCCACGTGCCCCTGACGTTCGGCATCGAAGAGCTCGCCCCCCGCCGCGCGCCCCATCTCGATGCGATTGTGCGCGGGGTCAGGCTACGGACGTGACGTGACGGCTTCGGCCCAGAGCGTCGCCTCGCCGTTCTCGCGCTGGGTGAGCTTCCAGTCGCGCACCATCCGTACGTCGTCGGCGTATCGCTCCACCTTGCGCTCGACGACCTGGGCCACGAGCGTGGCCATCACCGTGCACTGCGGCTCGGGCAGCGCGCGGAACCGCGCGAGCGCTTCTCGAAAGGGCTCGGGATCGCCAAGGCGCTGGCACACGAGCGCATTCCAGATGAGGACGCCGAGGCGGATGGCGTCCTCGCGCGCCACGGCCGAGGCGTGATCTGGTAGCGCCGTGATGAAGGGCTCGGCGGTGTCGAGAATCGCAGCGGAGATCTTGCCCACTGCGCGATCCTGCCACGCCGCTCCGTCAGGCCCGTGCAGCCGTGTCGTGCGGCAAAGAGCTGCGCTGCCCGCGGAGCGCCGCGAGGGTGGCGGCGCACGGTGGCGGTCGACGTCCGCTCAATCAAGTCACGATGGGTGAAGATTCGTCGTCCGGCTTTCGATGGCCCGCGGGGCCGACGCCGCGCCATCCGGCCGCCCCAGGGCCTCGAAATCCCCGGACAAAGCCCGGAATCACCGCTCGCCGGCCCGTTTCCCCCGTCCTCGGGCCGCCGGCGCGGCGGCCCCGCCCATCCCCCGCCGCTCGACTCCAGAATCACGTCCGCGTGGCTCACGGACCCCTCGACACGTCGCGTCGAACTGTGCTCCATTGCCGCACGTAGGACGCGCTGGACCGAGCCGAGGCTCGCCAAGCCCGACTTGATCCTCCTCGCAACCGCGCCTGCTCCGGCAGGCCGGGCGGCCAGCAGCGAACGACACCCGAGACCCCGACGCCCGCGCCGCCGCGACGGGTGGGCGTCCACCGTTCGCTTCGAGGAGCCGCACATGCCCGTCCCGTTCAAGAGAGTGATGGCCGCCAACCGTGGCGAGATCGCCATCCGCATCTTCCGCGCCTGCACCGAGCTCGGGATCCAGACGATCGCGATCTACTCGGAGGAGGACCGCCTCTCGCTGCACCGCTACAAGGCGGACGAGGCGTACCTCGTCGGCAAGGGCAAGAAGCCCATCGACGCGTACCTCGGCATCGAGGAGATCGTCGCGCTCGCGAAGCGGCTCGAGGTGGACGCGATCCACCCCGGCTACGGCTTCCTCTCCGAGAACGCGGAGTTCGCCGAGGCGTGCGAGCGGGCCGGCATCGTCTTCGTGGGGCCGACGCCGGAGATGCAGCGCCGGCTGGGCGACAAGGTGGCGGGCCGCAAGGCGGCGCAGGCGGCGGGCGTACCGGTCGTGCCCGGCACCGCCGAGCCGATCGCGCACGACGAGGAGGCGCTCGTCTTCGCGCGCGAGCACGGCTACCCCATCATCATCAAGGCGAGCGCGGGCGGCGGCGGGCGCGGCATGCGCGTCGCCCGCAACCAGCGCGAGCTCGTCGAGGGGCTCGTGTCGGCGCG
The DNA here is from genome assembly GCF_022808855.1 of Anaeromyxobacter soli. Taxonomy (GTDB): domain Bacteria; phylum Myxococcota; class Myxococcia; order Myxococcales; family Anaeromyxobacteraceae; genus Anaeromyxobacter; species Anaeromyxobacter soli. Next base: position 195,735 of record NZ_JAKZLF010000005.1, on the reverse strand, counting down.
CAGCGAGGCGGGCGCGGCGTTCGGCAACCCGGCCGTCTTCCTCGAGCGGTACATCGAGCGGCCGAAGCACATCGAGGTGCAGATCCTCGGCGACCACCACGGGAACCTCGTCCACCTGTTCGAGCGCGACTGCTCGATCCAGCGCCGGCACCAGAAGGTCGTCGAGTTCGCGCCCTCGCTCGCGCTCTCCGAGGCGCAGCGCGCGGCGATCTGCGAGGACGCGCTCAAGATCGCGCGCAGCGTGGCGTACCGGAACGCCGGCACGGTGGAGTTCCTCGTGGACCGCGAGGGGCGGCACTACTTCATCGAGGTGAACCCGCGCATCCAGGTGGAGCACACGGTCACGGAGAGCATCACCGGCCGCAACCTCGTGCAGGCGCAGCTCCTCGTGGCCCAGGGGAAGAAGCTCTCCGATCCGGAGATCGGCATCGCGCGGCAGGAGGACGTGCAGCGCCGAGGCTTCGCCATCCAGTGCCGCATCACCACCGAGGACCCGCAGAACGGCTTCGCGCCCGACTACGGGGTGCTGAAGGCGTACCGCTCGCCGGGCGGGTTCGGCGTGCGGCTCGACGCGGGCAGCGCCTTCACCGGCGCGGTTATCACGCCGCACTACGACTCGCTGCTCGTGAAGATCACCACCTGGGGGCTGACGCTCGGCGCGGCGGCGCGGGTGATGGACCGCTCGCTCCAGGAGTTCCGCGTCCGCGGGGTGAAGACCAACATCGCCTTCCTCGAGAACGTCGCGCGCCACCCCGTGTTCCTGGCGGGCGACTGCGACACATCGTTCATCGAGGGGCACCCGGAGCTCATGCAGGCCAAGGTCAAGAAGGACCGCGGCACGAAGCTCCTGCGCTACCTCGGCGAGGTGATCGTGAACGGCTCGCCCGGCGTGGCGAAGCCGCTCCGCTCGGCGGAGCTCCGCGAGCCGCGCCTGCCGAAGGTGGAGATGTCGGGCCGCCCGCCGAAGGGATCGCGCGACCTCCTCCTCGAGCGCGGGCCGGAGGGGCTCGCGCGCTGGGCGCTCGAGGAGCGGCGGCTGCTCTTCACCGACACCACCATGCGCGACGCGCACCAGTCGCTGCTCGCGACGCGCGTGCGCACCGACGACCTGGTCCGCATCGCCCCCGCCACCGCCCGCCTCGCCGCAGGGCTCTTCTCGCTCGAGCTGTGGGGAGGCGCGACGTTCGACGTGTCGATGCGCTTCCTCAAGGAGGACCCCTGGGAGCGGCTCCACAAGCTCCGCGCCGCGATCCCGAACGTCCTCTTCCAGATGCTGCTCCGCGGCTCGAACGCGGTCGGGTACACGAACTACCCTGACAACGTGGTCGAGCGGTTCGTGGAGGAGGCCGCGAGGAGCGGGGTGGACGTCTTCCGCGTCTTCGACTCGCTCAACTGGACGAAGGGCATGACGGTCGCCTGCGAGGCGGTGCGGCGGCAGAAGAACGCCGTGCTGGAGGCGGCGCTCTGCTACACGGGCGACATCAGCGATCCGCGGCGCGACAAGTACCCGCTCGACTACTACGTGAAGCTCGCGAAGGAGCTCGAGCGCATGGGCGCACACTTCCTCGCGGTGAAGGACATGGCGGGGCTCCTGAAGCCCTTCGCCGCGGCGAAGCTGGTGAAGGCGCTCAAGGAGGCGGTGGGCATCCCCGTCCACCTGCACACCCACGACACCTCCGGCGTGGCGTCCGCGACGCTGCTCGAGGCGGCGCGGGCGGGCGTGGACGTGGTGGACGCGGCGCTCGCGCCCCTCTCCGGCCTCACCGCCCAGCCCAACCTGAACTCGCTCGCGGCCGTCCTGCGCGGCGAGGAGCGGGACCCGGCGCTCGACGAGGGCGGCCTGCAGGAGCTCGCCGCTTACTGGGAGACGGTGCGCGAGTGGTACGCGCCCTTCGAGTCCGGGCTGCGGAGCGGGACCGCCGAGGTCTATCGCCACGAGATCCCCGGCGGCCAGTACTCCAACTACAAGCCGCAGGTGGCCGGGCTCGGCCTCCTCGACCGGTGGGAGGAGTGCAAGGACATGTACCGGAAGGTGAACCTGCTCTTCGGGGACATCGTCAAGGTGACGCCGTCGTCCAAGGTCGTGGGCGACATGGCCATGTTCCTCGTGAAGAACGGCCTCGAGCCCGAGGACCTCTTCACGGAGAAGGGCAGGGATCTCGCCTTCCCGGAGTCGGTGGTCGGCCTCGCGAGGGGCATGCTCGGCCAGCCTCACGGCGGCTTCCCGGAGGAGCTCCGCCGGGTGATCCTGAAGGACCAGGAGCCCATCACGCGCCGCCCGGGCGAGCTGCTCGAGCCCGCCGACCTGGAGCGCGAGCGGGCGCGCGCGGCGGAGCGCGCCGGCGTACCGGTGGACGACAAGGCGCTCGTGTCGTGGCTGCTCTACCCGAACGTGTGGCCGGACCTCGTGCGTCACCGCGAGGAGTTCTCGGACACCTCGGTCGTCCCGACGCCGGTGTTCCTCTACGGGCTCGAGCCGGGGCAGGAGACCTCGATCGAGATCGAGCCCGGCAAGACGCTCATCGTGCGCCTCGTGACCGTCGGCAAGCTCGAGAAGGACGGCACGCGCGATCTCTTCTTCGAGCTGAACGGCGAGGCGCGCACCATCACCGTGCGCGACCAGTCCGCGGCGCAGGGGGCCCAGGCCCGGCCGAAGGCCGAGCGCGGGAACCCCGCCCACGTCGGCGCCCCCATGCCCGGCAAGGTCGTGAAGGTGAACGTGAAGGCCGGCGAGCAGGTGAAGGCCGGCGCGGTGCTGCTCGTCACCGAGGCGATGAAGATGGAGACGAACGTGAAGGCGAAGGCGGACTGCACCGTCGCCGAGGTCCGCTTCAAGGAGGGCGACAAGGTGGAGAAGGAGGACCTCCTCCTCGTGCTCGCGTGACCGGCCGGGCCGGCCGGGAAGGCGGCCGCGCTGCGCGCCGCGGCGCATGCCCGAAAGGCGCGCGGCCGCGACGTTGACGGATCGTCGCGATGGGCGCACTCGTCGGGCATGCCGCTCGAGTGGAGCCCGTCGCTCGCGGTCGGGGTCGCGGAGATCGACGCCGACCACGTCGAGCTGTTCCACCGGGCCGAGCGGCTCGTGCGCGCGCTGCGCACGGGCGATCGGGCGGGGGTCGAGGCGCTGTTCACGTACCTCGCCGGCTACGCGGAGCGGCACTTCCTCGCGGAGGAGCGGCTCATGGTCGCCGCCGGCTACCCGCGCCTCGAGGAGCACCGCGCCGCGCACGCCCGCTTCCGGGGTGAGCTCGAGGGCCACCTCCGAGCCCACGCGCGCGACGGCGGCAGCGCCGCCGCCGGCCTCGCGCTCCACAACTGGCTCTCCGACTGGCTGCGCGAGCACCTCGCCGGGCTCGATCGGGACCTGGCGCTGCATCTCGGGCGCTAGGCCTCCCCGGCGAGGCCCGATCGCGACGCCCCTCGGAGGGAGCGCGCACCCGGCGGACTCCGGGCGGCATTGCCCGCTCGACCCGCCCGCCGACCCCGCCCAGCAGAAGCTCCTGCGGCCAGATGTCGCTCCCTCTATGAAGCAGATGGAGGAGCGCACGATGGCGTCCCCGGACAGCTCCGTCGCGCCACTGCCGGCCGCCCGGCCGGACGGTGGCGCGCGGGTGAACGACTTCTCGATCCAGGTCGCGACCGCGAACGGCTCGGGCTCGCAGAGCTCGAACACCGTGCTCCTGCGGGCGATCTTCCAGATGGGCGTGCCGGTCTCCGGCAAGAACCTGTTCCCGTCGAACATCGCGGGCCTGCCGACCTGGTACACGATCCGCGCCTCGCGGGACGGCTGGATCGCGCGGAAGAAGGAGGTGGACCTCCTCGTCGCGATGAACCCCGAGACGGCGCGCGACGACGTGCTCGGGCTCTCCGCCGGCGCGGCGGTGGTCTACGACGCGCCGCTCGCGCTCGCGGAGCTCCGGCCCGACCTCGTGTACTACCCGGTGGCGTTCGACGCGCTCGTCGAGCCGCTCACGAAGGAGCCGAAGCTCCGGCGGCTCCTCCGCAACATGGCGTACGTGGGCGTCCTCGCGCGGCTGCTCGACCTCGACCTCGGCGAGGTGGAGCACGCCATCGAGAAGCAGTTTCCGGGCAAGCCCAGGGCCCGCGACCTGAACGTCGCGGCGGCGCGGGCCGGCTTCGACCACGCGGCGACGCTCGAGAAGCGCGATCCGCTGGTCGTGCGCCGGATGGACCGGACGGCGGGGAAGATCCTGGTGGACGGCAACGCCGCGGCGGCGATGGGCGCCCTCTTCGCGGGCGTCACGGTCGTCGCCTGGTACCCCATCACGCCCTCGTCCTCGCTCGTCGAGACGCTCATCGGCCACCTCCGCAGGTACCGCATCGGCCCGGACGGCAAGGCGACCTTCGCGGTGGTGCAGGCCGAGGACGAGCTCGCGGCGGTGGGGATGGCCATCGGGGCGGGCTGGGCCGGCGCGCGGGCGATGACCGCCACGGCCGGACCGGGCGTCTCCCTCATGAGCGAGTTCGCCGGGCTCGCGTACTACGCGGAGATCCCCGCGGTGATCTTCGACGTCCAGCGGGTCGGCCCGTCGACGGGGCTCCCCACGCGCACCGCCCAGGGCGACGTGCTCTCGACGGCGTTCCTCTCCCACGGCGACACGCGCCACGTGCTGCTCTTCCCGGGGTCGGTCGAGGAGTGCTTCACGATGGGGGTGGACGCGTTCGATCTCGCCGAGCGCCTCCAGACGCCGGTGTTCGTGATGACCGACCTCGATCTCGGCATGAACGTGTGGATGTCCGACCCCTTCCCGTACCCGGCGCGCCCGCTCGATCGCGGGAAGGTGCTCGGGAAGGACGACCTCGACCGGCTGGGCGGATTCGCGCGGTACGCCGACGTGGACGGCGACGGGATCGGCTGGCGCACGCTGCCGGGCACGCCGCACCCGAAGGCCGCCTACTTCACGCGCGGCACGGGCCACGACGAGCAGGCCGCCTACAGCGAGGACCCGCGCACGTTCGAGCGGAACCTCGCCCGGCTCGAGAAGAAGCTCGACGGCGCGCGCGACCTCCTGCCCGCGCCGGTGCGGGAGGGCTCCGGCGAGGCGAAGCTCGGCCTCCTCGCCTACGGCTCCTCCGATCCGGCGCTCCGCGAGGCGCGCGATCAGCTCCGCCGCGAGGCGGGGCTCGACTCCGACTACCTGCGCGTGCGCGCCTACCCGTTCTCGCGCGAGGTGCGCGAGTTCGTGGAGGCGCACGAGCGGGTGTACGTGGTGGAGCAGAACCGCGACGGGCAGCTCGCGGCGCTGCTGAAGCTCGATCTGCCGGCCGCGCTCGTCCCGCGGCTCCGCCCCGTCCCGCACCTCGACGGGCTGCCGCTCGACGCCCGCACGGTGTCCGACGCGATCCGCGCCGAGGAGGCGCGCTGACATGGCCACCCCCGCGACCCCCGCCGCCCCGCGCACCAACCGGCTCGGCCTCAGCGTCGTCGAGTACAAGGGCGCGAAGAGCACGCTCTGCGCCGGCTGCGGCCACAACGCGATCTCCGAGCGCATCCTGGAGGCGATGTACGAGATGGGGGTGCCCCCCGAGCGCGTCGCCAAGCTCTCCGGGATCGGCTGCTCGTCGAAGAGCCCCGCCTACTTCATGAGCCGCTCGCACGCGTTCAACGCGCTGCACGGGCGCATGCCGTCCGTCGCGACCGGCGCGGTCCTCGCGAACCGCGAGCTCCTCGCGCTCGGCGTCTCCGGCGACGGGGACACCGCCTCCATCGGGATCGGCCAGTTCGTGCACCTCATGCGCCGGAACCTCCCGATCCTCTACGTCGTCGAGAACAACGGCGTGTACGGGCTCACGAAGGGGCAGTTCTCGGCGACGGCCGATCTCGGGGCGAAGCTCAAGACCGGCGTGCAGAACGACCTGCCCGCCATCGACCTCTGCACGCTCGCGATCCAGCTCGGCGCCACGTTCGTCGGCCGCTCCTTCTCGGGCGACAAGCGCCAGCTCTCGGCCATGCTGCGGGCGGCGCTCGCGCACCGGGGGACGGCGATGCTCGACGTGGTCTCGCCCTGCGTCACGTTCAACGACCACGAGGGCTCGACCAAGTCCTACGCGTACATGAAGGAGCACGACGTCCCGCTGCACGAGCTCCAGTTCGTGCCGGCGTTCGAGGACCTCGCGGTCGAGTACGACCCGGGGACCACCGTGGACGTGACGATGCACGACGGCTCGCACCTGCGGCTGCGCAAGCTGGAGGAGGGGTACGATCCGCGCGACCGCGGCCGGGCGATGTCGCGCCTCGTCGAGGCGCAGGCGGGCGGCGACGTGCTCACCGGCGTGCTCTTCGTGGACGCGAAGGCGCCGAGCCTCGTCGATCTCCTGAACCTCGTGGACGCGCCGCTCGCGACGCTGCCCGCGGAGGCGGTGCGGCCGCCGCGGGAGGTGCTCGACGCCCTCATGGACGCGCTCCGCTGAGCCACCGGCGGCCGCGGCGCGGACGTCGAGGGTCAGCCGCGCTTCGCCGCCGGCCCGCCGCGCTCCACCGGCAATCCACGGCCGAGCCAGTCCGGCAGGCCGCCCTGGTAGACGTGGAGGTTCTTGTAGCCCATCTCGGCCGCCGCACGGGCGGCCTCCTGGCTCAGCGTTCAGCCGCCGCCGCGGCAGTAGAAGACGATGGGCGCCGCGCGGTCCTTCGGGAGGGAGCCCTGGTACGCCTTCGTCCACGCCGCCGGGATGCTTATGGCGCCCGGCAGGTGGGCCTCGGCGTACTCCTCGGGGCTGCGGCTGTCCACGAGGACGGCCTTCCGCGCGCCGGAGACGAGCGCCCGGACCTCGTCGGCGCCGACGGTCCTGACCTGGGCGCCGGCCGCGCCCGGCAGGACGAGCGCGGCGAGGACGGCTGCCACGGCGATGAGGCTCGAGCGCACGGCGTTCCTCCGGCTGCGGGGGCGGCGAGAGGCCGCCGCCCGATGAGAGCCGCGGGAGGGATGGAGGGTTCGGCCGGGGCCGGCCGTCGGGCCCTCAGCCGCGGGCGAGCAGCGCGGGCCACCAGCGGAACGTGCACGCGTCCTTGCCGGACTGCTGCACCACCGTCCCGTCCCAGCCCTGGTCGAGGGCGCCGGTCGTGCAGCCCTGGGCGCCCTCACGGATCGTGATGCGACCGCAGAGCCGGCCCGAGGGCGCGACGAGCTCGATCCGCTGCACGCAGTCGGGCGCGGCCACGCCGGCGGGCTCCAGGGCGGCGTAGCCCGCGTTGCCGCGCGTGAGGCGGTACCCCCAGCGCGCGCGCTCCGCGAGCCAGGCCGGCAGGGGCTCCGAGCGCGCGGCGAGCGGCGCGTAGCGGCGCAGCCAGCTCCCGTCCGAGCGGACCGCGAGCCCGCCGTCGAGGAGCGGCGCGACGTCCACGTCGTGGCTGAGCCCCTCGCCGACGACGGCGGCGGAGGCCTCGGGCTCGCCGGCGTCGGCCACCGCCGCGCCCGAGGGCTCGACCCAGTGCGCGCGGAGGTAGGCGGAGTCCTGGAAGAGCATGAGCGCGGCGCCGGTGATGGAGACGCCGGCGGCCATGAAGTACGGCTCCGCCGCGTCGGGGTCGGACGACACCGGCACCGCCTCGGGCCAGCGGGGCGCCCCGCTCGCGTCGAAGCGGAACGCGTCGAGCGCGTTCCAGTGGTTGCCGGCCACCGTGACCGAGCGGAACAGCACCACGCTCCCGCCCTGGGGATCCTGCGCCAGCCTCGAGCGGAAGCCGGTGCGCAGCGCCGGGTCCGGCGAGATCGGGGAGGCGCGGCGCACCCGCCCGTCGGGCGCGATCGAGACGTGCTCGACCGTGCCGGCCGCTCCGGCGAGCCCCTGCCAGCCGTCCGGCGCGGCGACGAGCGCCTCGGCCGCGAAGGTGCCCAGCGGGCTACCGTCGCGGGAGCGCGCCTGCCAGGTGAGCGCACCCGCCGCGTCGCGCACGCCGAGCGCGACCGCGCCGGTCCCGTCGGCGCTGCCGGCGACGCAGGTACCGCCCGCGGGGGCGGTCAGCCGGACGGTCACCGGCTCGGGCGCAGCGGTGGGGACGAGCGCGTCGCACTCGGCGGCGGCGTCGAGCCGCTCGAGGTCCAGGGAGGCCGCTCCGGGCGCGCCCGACGCGGCGATGGGGCTGGAGGACGGCGGCGGTGGCACATCGGGACCCGCCGCGCCGGCGGTGGCGCCCGAGGAGGGCGGACCGCCCGCGCCGCCGCACGCCAGGAGCGCCCCGAGGGCCGACGCGGCGAGGAGGAGGACGGACGGCCGAGGTGCGAGGAGGTGGTTGGCGGGGCGCATGGCGGGGACAGTGTCGGCACGCCGATGGGGCTCCGCCTGCCTGCTCCCCTGATTTTCTCGGCCTCGCCCGCGCCGGGCGGGCCCTGGCGTGCCGCGCCGCCCAAGGTTAGGAGCCGGGCATGCCCAGGGCCATCCGCTTCCACGAGACCGGCGGGCCGGAGGTGCTCCGGCTCGAGGACGTCCAGGTCGGCGCGCCCGGCGCGGGCGAGGCGCGCGTCCGCCACACCGCGATCGGCGTGAACTTCGTCGACATCTACCACCGCTCCGGGCTCTACCCGCTGCCGCTCCCGTCCGGCGTCGGGGTCGAGGGCGCCGGCGTGGTGGAGGCGGTCGGCGCCGGCGTCACGCACGTGCACGCCGGCGATCGCGTGGCCTACACCGGGCCGCCGGGCTCGTACTCGGAGGTGCGGCTCGTCCCGGCGGACCGGCTCGTGAAGCTGCCCGACGACATCGCCGATCGCACGGCCGCGGCGGTCCTGACGAAGGGGCTCACGGTGCACGCGCTGGTGCGGCGCACGCACGCGGTCCGTGCGGGAGAGACGGTGCTCCTGCAGGCCGCCGCCGGCGGCGTCGGGCTCATCGCGGTGCAGTGGCTGAAGGCGCTCGGCGCGACCGTCATCGGGACCGTCGGCTCGGACGAGAAGGCGGAGATCGCGCGCGCCCACGGCTGCGACCACGTGATCGTCTACACGCGCGAGGACTTCCCGAGGCGCGTGCGCGAGATCACCGGCGGCGCGGGCGTCCCGGTCGTCTACGACTCCGTCGGCAAGGCCACCTTCGACGGATCGCTCGACTGCCTCTCGCCCCTCGGGCTGATGGTCCTCTTCGGGAACGCCTCCGGGTCGGTCCCGCCGTTCGACCCCGCCGTGCTCGGGCGGAAGGGCTCGCTCTTCCTCACGCGGCCGTCGGTCTTCACGTACATCGCCCGGCGGGAGGACCTCGAGCGCGGGGCCGCCGCGCTCTTCGAGATGCTGCGGACCGGGAAGGTGAGGGTGCAGATCGGCCGGACCCTGCCGCTCGCGGAGGCCGCCGACGCGCAGCGGGCGCTCGCGGCGCGCGAGACCACCGGGTCGGTGGTGCTCTTGCCCTGACGCGCAGGGTCTAGCGGCCGCTCGCCCGCCGAAATACGATGCCGACCTTTGCGCGAACCGCGCGCGGGAGGCATCTCTTTGTACGCACCTTCCTACCTGAGCGGCCCGTCCTCGGCGCCGCTCCTCGGCGAGACCATCGGGGAGAACCTGCGCCGCACCGTGACCCGGTTCCCGGAGCGCGAGGCGCTCGTCTCGGTCCAGCAGGGGTACCGCGCGACGTACCGCGAGCTCTGGGAGCAGACCTCCGAGATCGCGCGGGCGCTGCTCGTCCGCGGCGTGCGCAAGGGCGACCGCGTCGGGCTCTGGTCGCCGAACCGGTTCGAGTGGGTGGTGCTCCAGTACGCCTGCGCCCGCGTGGGCGCGATCCTCGTGAACGTGAACCCCGCCTACCGCGTGCACGAGCTCGAGTACGCGCTCCGGCACGCGGGCGTCTCGACGCTCCTGCTCGCGCGCGCGTTCCGCCAGGCCGACTACGTCACGATGGTGCGGGAGGTCCGGCTCCGCTGCCCGGAGCTGCGGCAGACGATCGTCATCGACGAGGAGTGGACCGACCTCCGGCAGGACGCGCGCCGCCTCTCCGAGGAGGAGCTCTCGCGCGTCGAGCGCGACCTGCAGTTCGACGAGCCGATCAACATCCAGTACACGAGCGGCACGACCGGCTTCCCGAAGGGCGCGACGCTCTCGCACCACAACATCCTCAACAACGGCTACTTCGTCGCGCAGTACCTCCGCTACACCGAGGAGGACCGCGTCTGCATCCCGGTGCCCTTCTACCACTGCTTCGGCATGGTGATGGGGAACCTCGCCTGCACCACGCACGGCGCGGCGATGGTGATCCCGGCGGAGAGCTTCGAGCCACAGTCGGTGATGCGGACCGTGCAGGAGGAGCGCTGCACCTCGCTCTACGGCGTCCCGACGATGTTCATCGCCGAGCTCGACCACCCGGAGTTCTCCGCGTTCGACTTCTCGTCGCTCCGCACCGGCATCATGGCGGGCTCGCCCTGCCCGATCGAGGTGATGAAGCGGGTCCAGCGGGACATGCACATGCCGGAGGTCACGATCTGCTACGGCATGACCGAGACCTCGCCGGTGTCCACGCAGTCGCGCCCGGACGATCCGCTCGAGAAGCGGGTCACCACCGTCGGCCAGGTCCACCCGCACGTCGAGATCAAGGTCGTCGATCCGACCACCGGGCGCGTCGTGCCGCGGGGCACGCCGGGCGAGCTGTGCACGCGCGGCTACTCGGTGATGATCGGCTACTGGAACGACGCGCCCGCGTCGCGCGACGCGATCGACACCGGGCGCTGGATGCACACGGGCGATCTCGCCACGGTGGACGCCGACGGCTACGTGAAGATCGTCGGCCGCATCAAGGACATGGTCCTGCGCGGCGGGGAGAACGTCTTCCCGCGCGAGGTGGAGGAGTTCCTCTACACGCTCCCCGGCGTCTCCGACGTGCAGGTGATCGGGGTGCCGGACGCGAAGTACGGCGAGGAGCTCATGGCGTGGGTGAAGCTGCGCCCCGGCGTGACGCTCACGGGCGACGATCTCCGGCGGCTCTGCCGCGGCAAGATCGCGACCTACAAGATCCCGCGCTACTACAAGTTCGTGGACGCGTTCCCGATGACGGTCACCGGCAAGGTCCAGAAGTTCCGCATGCGCGAGCAGGCGATCCAGGAGCTCGGGCTCGAGAAGGCCGCCCGGATCGAAACCGCCTAGCACCTCGACCCTCGAGCCCCGCGGCGGAGGGAGCCCGCGGGGCGCTTGAATAGGCGCGCCGCGCCTGCCGTCGCGATCGCGGCGAGCCGAGTCGAAGGTGCACGCTCGGAGAAGGGGCTCGCTCCCTCGCGCGCCGCGCGGGCGGATGGAACGTCGAGGGGTGGACGGGCGCCGCTGCGTCCGCCTCCGCCCCCTGGCGTGCATCGACCCGCTCGCAGACGCCAGGTTTCCCGGACGGCGGGAGAGTGCGCACCTTCTCGCTTGCGGGCGCGACGCCCGCCACAGGGAGGGGAGTTGACCATGAGAAAGATCGCAATCGTGGGCGCGCTGGCCGCGCTCGCCTGGGCGCAGGGCGTCCGGGCGGAGGATCCGGCGAAGGCGGAGGCCGAGGCGCAGGAGAAGGTCCAGAAGGCGGAGGCCAAGGCGCACGAGAAGACCGCAGAGGCCCAGGCGGACGCGCAGAAGAAGACCGCCGAGGCGCAGAAGGACGTCCGCAAGGAGAAGGCGGAGGCTCAGGAGAAGGTGCAGGACGCGCGCAGGGACGAGATGCGCCAGGGCACCGCGGCGGGCACGGGCACCGGCTCGATGGCGGCGCGCGACGAGCGGAAGCACCCGATGTTCGAGGGCAAGGACAACTACGAGGTGAAGGGCAAGATCGAGGCCGTCACTGCGAGCTCGATCACCGTCCGTCGCGACGAGCTGCCGGCGGCCAAGCTGAGCGTCGATCACAACACGAAGATCGAGCTCGACGGCCAGCACGTCGCCGCGTCCCAGCTGAAGCAGGGGCAGGACGTGAAGGCGTCGTTCAACCTCAAGGACGACAAGCCGCTGGCCGTGGAGATCAAGGCCGAGAAGATGAAGTAGCGCCGCAGGCGGCGTTTGCTCGAAGGGCTCCCCGGACGTCTCCGGGGAGCCCCTTGCATTTGCGAGGCGCCTGGCGCGAGCGCCGGCTCCGCGGCCTCCTCCTCGACCCGCTCCTCGCGGGTGTCCGCGGGGGCCGTGCGCCGGAGGACGCCTTCTCTGCGCCATGAGGGAGGCCCCGCTCCTCGCCCTGCGCAGCGCCTGGCCCGGCGGTAGCTTCGTTCTCGACCCATGAGCGTCGCCCTGGTCCTCCTCGCATCCGCAGCGCTGTGCGCCGGCGCGCCCGAGCTGCCTCCGCCGGATCCCTCGGCCGCGGCGGCGCCCGCGGAGGGCGCGCAGGCGGGGGACGCACCGCGCAGCGCGCCGGCGGCGCCGGCGTCGCAGGCCACGGACCCCGCGCCGCAGGAGTCACGCCCTCGAGCAGCTCCGCCGCCGCCTCCTCCGGCGCCGCCGACCGAGCCCGGAGAGCGGTCCGCCGAGACCTCCGCCCATCAGTCCGGGCACGTCGCAGCCGCCGAGGCGACGCACCGCGGGAGCCGCTGGTTCGCGCTACCGGTCCTGTTCTGGCTTCCCGAGACCCGGCTCGGCTTCGGCGTGAGCGGCGGCCTCCATCTCCACCTCGACGGCGCTCCGCGGACGAGCAGCCTCTTCGCCGGCGCCGTCTACACGCTGCAGCGGCAGGGCTCGCTGGACGTCGCGGGGGACGTCTACCTCCCGGGCGGTGCGCTCCTGTCCGGGCGCGCGCGCGTCGTCCACTTCCCCGACGTGTTCTACGGGATAGGCCCGCACACCACGACCGCGCAGCGCGAGGACTTCACCCGCCGCGCGGCCGAGCTGGTGATCGCCGCCGAGTTCCCGATCGTCGCGCACCTGAGCGCCGGGCCGCGCCTGGACCTCCGTGCGGAGGAGATCCGCGACCGGCGGCCGGGAAGCGCGCTCGCGGAAGGCGACGTCACCGGGTGGAACGGCTACTCCGCGGCCGCGCTCGGCGCGAGCGCGCGCTGGGACTCGCGGGACAGCGCCTTCTGGCCCACCACGGGGACCCTGGCGCAGACCTGGTACGTCTACGCGCCGGAGGGGTTCGGCCGGAGCCACGGCTTCGGGCGCGGGGTCCTGGAGGTGAGCCGGTTCCTGGGGCTCGGCCGCGGGCGCGTGCTCGGGCTCGACGGCTACGCCGAGGGCGCCCACGGCGACCCACCGTTCACGCTGCTGCCGAAGCTCGGAAGCACCCACTTCCTGCGCGGCGTCCGGGAGGGCCGCTACCGCGACCGGCTCGACTGGGCGGCGCAGGCGGAGCTGCGGGTGCCGGTCTGGCAGCGGATCAGCGCCACCACCTTCGCGGCGGCGGGCGCCGTCGCCCCGGGGCTCCGGGACCTCTCGCTGCGGACCGTGCAGGTCACCGGCGGCGCCGGCCTGCGCTTCCGGCTCACGGAGGAGGGCGCCAACATCCGGCTCGACCTGGCCGCGAGCCGGACGGGCGTCGAGGTGTACGTGCTCGTGCTGGAGGCGTTCTAAACGACAGTTCGTGCTTCGCGATCACCTTCGGTGACGCGAATCACGCTGTCGTTTAGCCATGTTCGAACGGGGGCTGCGCCCCCGCCCCGCCGGGCGAAGCTCGTCGGGGCCCCACCCCTGCTCGCCGGGTCCCGTGCGCCGCCGCGAGCGGCTTCGCCGCTTCCGCGGCGTCGCCCCGGCGGGCTCGCTTCGCTCGCCTGTTCGCGAATCATGATCAACCTCTTAGGCGCGCCCGGGCCTCGAGCGGGCTCCCCGGGTCATCCCGGGGAGCCCGCTTTCGTGCGAGTGCCTGTCCTACGCGGCCTTGTCCCCGGTCTCCTCCTCCTCGTGAGGGGCGGCCGGGAGGGCGCGGACGAGCCGCCCGCGCAGGCCGTCGAGGAGCGCGTACACCACCGGGACCACGACGAGCGTGAGGACCGTCGAGGCGGCGAGGCCGCCGATGATCGCCCAGGCCATGCCGGTGCGCATCTCGGCGCCGTCGCCGCGCGCGAACGCGACGGGGATCATGCCGGCGATCATCGCGATCGACGTCATGAGGATGGGGCGGAGCCGCAGCGGGCCCGCCTCGAGGAGCGCCTCGAGCGTGGTCCGGCCCTCGGCGCGGAGCTGGTTCGTGAACTCCACGATGAGGATGCCGTTCTTCGTCACGAGGCCGGCGAGCATGATCATGCCGATCATGGCGAGCATCGACATGAACTCGTGGGCGAGGAGCAGCGCCGCGATGGCGCCGATCACCGCGAGCGGCAGGGAGAGCATGATGGTGACCGGGTCGAGGAGGCTCTCGAACTGCGCCGCGAGGATCATGTAGATGAGGATGATCCCGAGCAGGAGCGCCATGAGGAACTCGCGCCCGGTGTTCGCGAGCTCCTTGCCCTGGCCCTCGAAGTCCGTCTGCACCTGCGGCGGGAACTCCTTCGCGATCCCGTTCAGGAACGAGATCGCCTCGCCGAGCGAGTAGCCCTTGAGGTTCGCGAGCATCGTCACCTGGCGCTTCAGGGCCTGGCGCTCGATCTGCGACGGGCCCTCGCCGCCCTGGAGCCGCGCCACGCTGCGCAGCTCGACGAGCTCGTTCTTGGGCGTGCGCAGGGTGAGCGCGCCGATCGCGTCCGGGTCAGCGCGGGTCTCGTCCGGGAGCCGGAGCTTCACGTCGTACTGGTTGCCCTTCTCGCGGTACGTCCCGAAGGCGTCCTGGCCGAGGAACGCGCGCAGCGTCTGGCCGACGGCCGCCGCCGGGAGCCCCACCGCGGCGGCCCGGTCGCGGTCCACCTGCACCGAGAGCAGGGGCCGCCCTGCGCGGTAGGTGGTGTCCACGTCGGTGAGGCCGGGGTTCTTCAGCATCGCGGCCTTGGTCTTCTCCACCGCCGCGAGGATCGCGTCCCAGTCGTCCGAGCGGATGTTGAACTGCACCGGCTGGGGGCGCGAGCCGCCGCCCGCCATCATCTGCTGGTCGGCCACGGAGAGCACCGTGCCCGGAGGCACCGCGAGCGACTGCCGGAGGTGCTGCTTGAACTCCTCCTGGCTGTAGCGGCGCTCGTTCACCCGGAGGAGGTTCACCGTGAGGTCGGCCTTGTTCACCGCCTCGTCCACGCCGCCGCCGACGAGGGAGAAGACGTTCACGACGCCGGGCACGCCGCGGATCTGGCCGGCGATGCGCTCCGCCTCGCGCTGCGTCTCCGCGAGCGGCGTCCCGACGGGGAGCTCCACGCTCACCGTGACGCCGCCCTGGTCCTGCGACGGGATGAACGTGAACTGGAGGAACTTGCCGAGGCCGACCGTCACGAAGAGCACGCCCACCGCCGCCGCGACGGTGAGGGCGCGGTGCGCGAGCGCCCACTCGAGCGTGCGGCGGTAGCCGCGCTCGATGGCCGTGAAGAACCGCTCCAGCACGGCCCCCACCCGCGACGTGCCGTGCCCGTGCTTCGCCAGGATGCGCGCGGACATCATCGGCGTGAGCGTCATCGAGACGAAGTACGAGATGGCCACCGCGACCGCGACCGTCACGCCGAACTGGAAGAAGAAGCGGCCGACCATCCCCTTCATGAACGCCACGGGGATGAACACCGCGATGACCGAGAGGGTCACCGCGAGCACCGCGAGCGCGATCTGCCCGGTCCCGTTCAGCGCCGCCTCGCGCGGCCGCTCGCCCTTCTCCAGGTGGCGGACGATGTTCTCGATGACGACGATGGCGTCGTCGATGAGGAGGCCGATCGAGAGGGTCAGCGCGAGCATCGTCACGGTGTTGAAGGTGAAGCCGAGCGCGTGCATGACGGCGAAGGTGCCGATGACCGAGGTCGGCAGCGCCAGCGCGGAGACGATGGTGGCGCGCCAGTCGCGCAGGAACACGAGCACGACGAGCACGGCGAGGATCGCGCCGATGACGAGGTCGTGCTGCACCGCCGAGATGGAGCCGCGGATGAACTTGGAGTTGTCGGTGACGATCTCGAGCTTGGAGCCCGCCGGGAGGCGCTGGGTGAGCGCGGCGAGGTCCCCCTTCACGCGCTCGGCCACCTCGACGGTGTTCGCGCCCGACTGCTTGCGGATGACGAGCGCGACCGCCGAGCGGCCGTCGAGGGTCGCCGCCGAGCGCGCCTCCCCGGGGCCGTCCACCACGTTCGCGACGTCGCGCACGCGGATGGGCCGGTTGCCGGGGCTCGCCACGACGAGATCGCGGATCTCCTCGACCGAGCGGGCCTCGGTCTCGAGCTTGACCACGCGCTCCTGGCCGGGCTCGAGCGTGCGGCCGCCGGGGACGGAGATGCTCTGGGCGCGGATCGCCTGGGACACGTCGGTCGCGGCGAGGCCGTAGGACCGGAGCCGGACCGGGTCGACGACCACGTTGACCTCGCGCTCGCGCCCGCCGACCACGTCGATGGAGCCCACGCCCTGGAGCCGCTGGAGGCCGGGCTTCAGCTCGTCCTCGGCGATGCGGGTGAGCTCCTCGATGGGCACCGGGCCGGAGAGGGCGAGCTGGACGATCGGCATGGCGCCGAGGTCGAGCTTCTGGACGACCGGCGTCTCGATCTCCTTCGGCAGCTTGGAGAGGGTCGCCTGCACCTTGTCGCGCACGTCCTGGGCGGCGACGTCGACGGGCTTCGAGAGCTCGAAGCGCAGGACGACCATCGAGACGCTCTCGAAGTTCTGGGAGCGGAGGGTGTCGAGGCCGGAGATGGTGTTGAGCGCCTCCTCGAGCGGCTTGGAGACGTTCTCCTCGACGGTCTCGGGGTCGGCGCCCGGCAGGATCGTCGTGACGGTGACGATGGGGAAGTCGACCTCGGGCATCTGGTCGACGCCGATGCGCGGGTACGAGAACAGGCCGAACACCACCACCGCGAGCAGGAGCATGCTCGTGAAGATGGGGCGGCGGATGAACGTTCGGATGGGGCTCACGTGCGTGCCTCGGCTCTCTGTCGGATCACTGGAGGACGCGGACGGACGCGCCGTCCTTCAGGGCCGCGCCGCTCTCGGCGACGACGAGCGCGTCGGGACCGACGCCGGACAGGACGCGGACCGTGCCGGGCCCGAGCTTCTCGACCTTGACGGGCTGGCGCTTCAGCTTGTCGGCCTCGACCGTCCAGACGAACTGCGCGCCGGCCTCCTCCGCCACCGCGCCCGCGGGGAGGAAGAGCCCCTCGGCGGCGGCGCTCCCGCCGAGCGCGATCTCGACGATGGCCCCCGCCCGGAGCTCCTTCAGCGGGCCGCCGATGGGGTCGGCGCGCACGTCGACGGTGCGGGTGCCCGCCTCGACGACCGCGCCCACCGAGCGGATCCGCGCCTTGAACGGCTTGCCCGACGGGCTGACCGTGGCGGCGAGCTCGGCGCCGGGCGCGAGGAGGTCCGCGACCGCCTCCGGCACGCCCGCGCGCACCTCGAGCGAGCCGAGGTCCACCATCGCGAGCACCGGGGTCGGCGGCACCATCGCGACGAACTCGCCCGCGCTCTTCGTCCGCGCGGTGACGACGCCGTCGAACGGCGCCCGGAGCACGTGCTTCGAGAGCTGGTCCTGCGCGGCCGCGACGGCGGCGCTCGCCTGCTGGAGCGCGGCGGCCGTCTGCAGCTCCACGGTCTCCGCCCGCTCGACCGCCGCGGGCGAGGCCGCGTCGCCGCGGGCGAGCTCGCGCGCGCGGCGGAGATCGGACTCGGCGCCCTTGTGGGCCGCGGCGGCGGCCGCGCGCGCGGCCTCCGCCTGCTGCACCTGGATGCGCGCCGTCGAGGCGTCGAGCTCGGCGAGCACGTCGCCCTTCTTCACCCGGGACCCGACGTCCACGAGGAAGCGCTGGATGCGGCCGGAGGTCTCGGCGGAGAGCACGGCCTCGTGGCGCGCGCGCAGCTCGCCGGTCGCGCGCGTCACCTGGGCGGAGCCGGCGTGGGGCTTCACGGTCCGGACGCCGATGGCGTCGGGGTGCGCGTCGCTCGGCGCGGCGGCGGGGAGGGCGGCGCCGCCGCCGCGGCCGCAGGCGAGGGTGAGGGCGGCGAGGACGGCGAGACGGGGGAGGGTACGAGTCATCGTCCGAATCTCCATTCGGCAAATTGAAGCGGCGTTTAGCACGCTGCGCCCGGTCGGACAAGGCGCTGCGGTGGGAGCGAGTGTGGGGGCCCTAGCCGCCGGCCGGGCGGCCTGCCCCCCGCAACAAGAGCTCGACGGCGTGCGCGGCTTCCCGTGCCGGGTCCGGCGCCGCGGCCGCGCCCGCGACGATCCAGGGGAGGAAGAGCGCCTGGGTGATGCCGAAGAGGACGCGCGCCGCCTCCTCGGGCGGGAAGCGCAGGTGTTCCCTGGCCCCGGACGCGGCGAGGAACTCGGTCATGCGGCGGAGGAGCGGAAGCGGGCCGTCCTCGTCGTTGCGGCAGCGGTGGCGGGGGCCCAGGTCGAAGATGATGCGGAGCGCCTGGCGGCGCGCGAAGGCGAGCTCGAACTGGCGCTGGACGAGGAGCTCGAGCCGCTGCTCGAAGGTGAGTCCCGCGGGCAGGTGGGCGTCGAAGGTCGCGAGGAACGCGCCCCTGAACTCGTCCACGAGCGCCTCGTAGATCTCGTCCTTGCTCTTGAAGTACGTGTAGAGCGACGCCGCCGTGAAGCCGACCTCGCGGGCGATCGCCTGCATGGTCGCCTCGTGGAACCCCGCCTGCGCGAACACCCGCGCCGCGGCGTCGATGATGTCGCGGCGGGTGTGCTCGATCTCTCGTGCCCGACGGGCTGATTTAATATTCGGTGCCACCGAATGCGTATTTGGCGCATGCGGGGCCCGGTGTCAAGGGGAACACGGGCATAAGAACGCCTGGACCAGGAGGAGCGAACGCATGGCGCTCGAGAGGCGGAGGCTGGGACGGCAAGGGCTGGAGGTGTCGGCGCTCGGGCTGGGCTGCATGGGGATGAGCCAGTCGTACGGCGCGGCGGACGAGGCGGAGTCCGTCGCCACGATCCACCGCGCGCTCGAGCTCGGCGTCACCTTCTTCGACACCGCCGAGGTCTACGGGCCGTTCCGGAACGAGGAGCTGCTCGGGCGTGCGCTCGCGGGGAGGCGGGACAGCGCCGTGATCGCCACGAAGTTCGGGTTCCGGATCGAGGACGGGCAGAGCGTCGGCCTCGACAGCCGGCCGGAGCACGTCCGGGAGGTGGTGGAGGCCTCGCTGCGCAGGCTGCGCACCGACCGGATCGATCTCCTCTACCAGCACCGGGTCGATCCGGCGGTGCCGATCGAGGACGTCGTCGGGGCGATGGCGGAGCAGGTGCGGCAAGGCAACGTGCGCTACCTCGGGCTCTCCGAGGCGGGCGCGCGGACCCTTCGCCGGGCCCACGCGGTCCACCCCATCTCGGCGCTGCAGAGCGAGTACTCGCTCTGGGAGCGCAACCTCGAGCCGGAGATCATCCCGCTCCTGCGCGAGCTCGGCATCGGGCTCGTCCCCTTCTCCCCGCTCGGCCGGGGGTTCCTCACCGGCGCGGTGCGGCGCGCGGAGGAGTACCCGGAGACCGACTTCAGGCGCCGCGATCCGCGCTTCCAGGGCGCGAACTTCGACGCGAACGTCCGCGCCGCCGACGCGGTGCGAGCGCTCGCGGCGCGCAAGGGCGCGACGCCCGGCCAGCTCGCGCTCGCGTGGCTCCTGCACAGGGGCGACGACGTCGTGCCCATCCCGGGGACGAAGCGGCGCAGCTACCTCGAGGAGAACGTCGCCGCGGCGGCGCTCTCCCTGTCCCCCGCGGAGCTGGCCGAGCTCGACGCGGCGCTGCCGCCGGACAAGGTGTCGGGGCCGCGCTACGACGAGGAGCGCATGAGGACGGTGGACCGCTAGACGACGGGTCGCGTGTTCACCGGCGCGCACGTTGCTTCGAGAGCTTCACTTCAGCCGGTCGCCGCCGGGTTCACCTTCTCGAGGCGCAAGACCCCGGCGCCGGACGGGCGCCGGGGCGTGCGTTCCGGGATCGGGCACCGAGCGGCGTCCCGCGCGAAGCCGCGGCCCGACGTGGGTCAGGCCCGCTCGGGAGCGCGGCGGGTCCGGTCGTGCAGGCCGACGCGGTTGCCCTCGGTGTCGAGCAGCAGCGCGAAGTGGCCGTGCTCGCCGATGTCCGTCTTCGGCACGAGGACCTTGCCGCCCGCCGCCTCGACGCGCCGCACGCATGCGTCGAGCACGCCGTCGGCGTTCAGGTACACCACCGCCCCGTCCGAGGCCGGCCTGAAGCGCGGGTCCTTCACGAGCGCGCCGCCGACGCCGTCGGAGCTCGGGAAGAACGCCATCGGCAGCCCACCGTCGTTCACGCGGGCCCCACCTCCGAGCGGGGTGGCGAGCACCGTCTCGTAGAACCTCCGGGCCCGCTCCAGATCCTCGACCGGCAGCTCGAACCAGTTGATCGCGCTCGTCATCGCCTCGTCTCCCTTGAAGGACGAACGGAGGAATCCGTCGTCGTGGGCGTAAGATGCGCGCCGGGTGTGTCATCGTTATGTCAGGTTTCCTCTCGAGGCCCCGTGACGCGACAAGCTCGCCTGTTCGCCATCGCCGAGTACCTGCGCGGCCGCCGCACCGGGGTGACCGCGCAGCGGATCGCCGAGCGCTTCGGCGTCACCGTCCGCACCGTCTACCGCGACCTCGACGCGCTGCGGGCGGGAGACCTGCCGCTGCACGCGGAGCAGGGCCGGGGCGGCGGGTACGCGCTCGACCGGCACTACTCGCTGCCGCCCGTCAACCTCAACGCGCGCGAGGCGGCCGTGCTCGTCGCGCTCGGCGCCTACGCGAGCGCCATGCGGCTGCTCCCCTTCGGCGAGACGCTCGAGGCCGCGCTCGACAAGGTTCGAGGTGCGCTGTCGGTGTCGGCGCAGCGCGAGCTGCTCGGACGGCGGCGTCGGCGAGCGGGTCGTGCGGGTGGTCGGGGTGGTGATGGAGAGGCACACCACGCTCGTCCACTGCGTCGACTCGAGCACCGGGGAGGAGCGCCACCTGCGCCTCGACCGCATCGACTCTGCGGCGCTCGAGCGGGGGCCGTAGGGGCAGCGCACCGGGGCGCTCGCGGAGTGAGCGCACGGGCGGCTCCCCGGCACCTGACCGCAGGGCATGCGCCTGCGCCACGCCCGGGGGCGCGGGCGCGTCCGCCGGGGGCGGGGAGCGCGCCGCGCGGCGGACTCCTCGCCGCCGCGCGCAATGAAACTTCGTCATCGCGAAAAGCGCGGGACGCACTCGCTCGCCAGACTCCCGGGCGAGGCACGATCATGAGACGGATTCGACTCCTCCTAGTCCTCGAGGGCACGAGCTTCGTGGCCGCGGCGCTCGTTCACTTCGGCGTGCTCGCCCGCGGCTACGAGCACCAGAAGGCGGGCACGGCCGAGAGCGTGATCGGCGGGGTGCTGCTCGCGGCGCTCGCGCTCACCTTCGCGAGCGCGCCGCGCACGCGCGCGATCGGGCTCGCGGCCCAGGCGTTCGCGCTCCTGGGGACGCTCGTGGGCCTGTTCACCATCGCCGTCGGCGTCGGCCCCCGCACCGCGCCCGACCTCGCCTACCACGCGGCGATCCTGTCGCTGCTGGCCGTCGGGCTCCTCGTCACGGCCCGACGCCCGGGCGCGTCACGGTCCGTGACGCCGGCCGTCGCCAGGGCGACGGGGCGATGACGGTGCACGGGAGCGCTCGCGACGACCGGCCGGTCTCGCCCCCGCGATCACTCGATCCCGTACTCGCGCAGCTTCCGGTAGAGCGTGGTCCGGCCGATGCCGAGCTGCTTCGAGGCGCGCGCCCGGTTGCCCCCGTACTGCCGCAGCGCCTCGACGATGGCCTGCTTCTCCATTCCCGCGAGCGACAGCCCGGCGTCCTCGCCGGCGGATCCGAGGGGCTCCGCGGGAGCCCTCGCGAGGGTCGAAGGCGCCGAGGTCGTCGGGAGCTCTTCCGCGCTCGGGGAGAGCGCGGCCGGCGCCGCGGCGCCCTCGCTCGGGCCGTTCGGCGCGGAGGGCAGCCCGAGCCCGCCCGGCAGATCCCCGGGGCGCACGACGCCGTCCTCGCACGTGACGAGCGCCCGCTGGCAGACGTTCTGCAACTCGCGGACGTTCCCCGGCCACCGGTGCGCGCGCAGCCGCGCCAGGGCCTCCTCCGAGATCGTCACCTCGCGCCCCCGCAGCTCGCGGCCCGCCTGCGCCAGGAACCGTCGCGCGAGCAGCACCACGTCGTCCCCTCGCTGCCGCAGCGGCGGCACCTCGAGCTCGAACACGACGATCCGGTAGTACAGGTCCTCGCGGAACCGCCCCGCGCGCGCCGCGGCGCCGAGATCCTGGTGCGTCGCCGAGATGAGCCGGAAATCGACGGGGATCTCCTGCGAGGAGCCGACGCGCTGCAGGCGCCGCTCCTGCAGCACGCGCAGCAGCTTCGCCTGCGTCGCCGGGGAGAGCTCGGCGACCTCGTCGAGGAAGAGGGACCCGCCCGCCACCTGCTCGAAGCTCCCGAGACGGCGCGCGGCCGCCCCGGTGAACGCCCCCTTCTCGTGGCCGAACAGCTCCGAGTCCTGGAGCGACTCCGGGATGGCCGCGCAGTTGAGCGCCACGAAGGGAGCCTCGGCGCGCCCGCTCCGCGCGTGGATGGCGCGCGCGACGAGCTCCTTGCCCGTTCCACTCTCGCCGTGGATGAACACCGAGATGTCCGTCGCAGCCACCCGGTCGATGAGGTGGTAGAGCCGGCGCATCGGCGGAGACTCGCCGGTGAACCCCGGCATCGCGCCCGCCGCGTCCCGCTCGAGCGAGGCGATGCGCAGCTCCATCGCGTGCTTCTCGATCGCGTTCACGACGGTGGTCACGAGCTTCGTCCGCTCGATGGGCTTCGACAGGAAGTCGTAGGCCCCCTTGCGCATGGTCTCGACGATCGTCGCGACGTCCGCCGCGGCCGTGAGCACGATGACCGGCACGTGCGCGTGGTGGGCGCGGATGCGCTCGAGGGTGGCGATCCCCCCGAGCCCCGGCATCGACAGGTCGAGCAGCACCGCCGCGGGGGTCTCGTCCGCGAGCGCGAGCAGGCAGCTCTCGCCGCTGTCCACCAGGGCAGGGGAGAGGCCTGCGGCCTCGAGCCACGCGCCGACGAGCGCGCGGAGGTGCGGGTCGTCGTCGACCACGAACACCCTGACCGGCTCACCCTCGCCCATCGGTCCGCCCCCGGCGCACCGACATTCCAGCACGGCGCCCCGGCGTCCGCCACCGCGCTGAATGCCGCGGAGTCACCGTCGCGGAGACCGGGTCCGCCGTGGCCGCCCCTTCGGCCCACTCCGTCCGGTTCCCAGGATTGGCGCGCTCGAGCGCGCCCTGGCGCGTAGAGTGGCGATGACGCGGGGACCTCGCCCGCGCAGAGGCAGGCCATGGTTCCTCTGCATCGCGTGGTGGCGTTGCTGCTCGCCCTCGCGACGACGCCCGGCCACGGAGCGGGCGGCCCCTCGACGCGCCCCGTGCTCCTCGCCCTCGATCTCGAGTTCGGGCACGCGACGAGCACCTCCGCCGAGGCAATCCGCAGGGGCGCGCTCATCGCCGCGGCCGAGGTCAACGCGAAGGGCGGCGTGCTGGACGGACGTCCGCTCGAGCTCGTCACCCGGGACAACCGCTCGGTCCCGTCGCGCGCGATCGAGAACGTGAGGGAGGTGGCGGCCAACCCGGACGTGGTCGCCGTGATGACGGGAAAGTTCAGCCCCGTCGTGGAGGAGCTCATCCCGGTCGTCCACGAGCTCGGCATCCCGCTCCTCGCGGCCTGGTCCGCCTCGGACGCGATCGTCCACAACGGCCGCACGCCCAACTACGTGTTCCGGCTGTCGCTCAACGACACCTGGGCCATGGAGGCGCTGTTCCGAGGCATCGAGCGGCAGGGGCTCAAACGCGTCGGGCTCGTCCTCCCGAACACCAGCTGGGGCCGCAGCTCGCTGGCCGCGGCCGAGCGGTACACGCAGCGAAGCCGGCGGTCCTCGCTGGTCGCGACCGCCTGGTACAACTGGGGCGACGCCTCGCTGAAGGCGCCATACCGCACGCTGCTCGCGGCCGGGGCGGAGGCGGTCGTGCTCGTCGCGAACGAGGGGGAGGGCTCGATCCTGGTGAAGGAGATGGCGGGCCTCCCGCCGGACGAGCGGCGTCCCCTGTTCTGCCACTGGGGCCTCACGGGCGGGCAGTTCACCAGGCTCGCGGGCGATGCGCTGCAGCAGGTGTCCCTCCACGTCGTGCAGACGTACAGCTTCGTCGGCGCCCGCGATCCGAACGCGCGGCGGGTCCTGCGGGCGCTGCGCGACGAGTTCGGCGTCCACGGGCCGCGCGCGGTGGAGGCCCCGGTCGGCGTCGCGCACGCGTACGACCTCGTCCACCTGCTCGCGAGGGCCATCGACCGGGCGGGCAGCACCGACCGGAAAGCCATACGCAGGGCCCTCGAGCAGCTCGGAGAGTACGACGGCCTCGTGAAGACGTACCGCCACCCCTTCACGGCCACCCGTCACGAGGCCCTCGGGCCGGGGGACGTCTTCCTCGCCCGCTTCGCGCCCGATGGCGCCCTCGTGCGCTCGGACGGGCCCGTCAGATGAGCGCGTCCGGTCGCCTTCGCAGGACCGCCACGGAGCGTCTCGGCGTCACCGCTCGCGCGGCGCGCTGGATCCGGCGGAGCATCGCGAACCGCATCGTGATCCTGGGCGCTGCGCTGGCGGCCTCGTTCGTCGTGGTCACGGGGGCCCTCGCGTTCCTCGTCACGCGCGCCGTGGTCGTCGACGGGGTCCGGGCGTCGCTCACCAGCGAGGCGACGCTCGTCGCGCAGCGGTTCGAGGGCTATCTGCTCGCAGTGCAGTCGGACGTCGCGGGGCTGGCGCGGAGCCCGCTCGTCGCGAACGGGCTCGTCGACTCCGCGGGGAGGGCGAGCTATCTCCAGCCCTTCCTTCGGGACCATCGCCTCCCGGCCCCGCTGGACGTGACGCCGTATCGCCTCGGGCTCGCCGACCACACCGGGAAGGTCATCGCCTCGAGCGCCGAGCTGACGGGGCGGTTCGGCGGTCGCCCGTGGTGGAGCGCCCTCGTCGAGCGAGGCGTGGAGCACGCCGGCATGCTCGACGAGGGCGAGCACGGCGAGCCCACGCTCGTCCTCGCATATCCGGTGGTGTACCCCGCGACCCGCCTGCCCGAGGGGGCGCTCGTGCTGGAGCTGCCGATCTCGGCGGTGTTCGGGCGGGCTGCGCGCATGCTGCCGGCGGGCCACGTCGCCGCGCTGCGCGTCACGAGCGGCGACCGGCTGAACGAGATCGTCGCCCCCGGTCCGCCGCGCCCGGGCGATCCCCTGGAGGTGGCCGTCGCGCTGGGGACGGCCGGCCTCGCGCTGCCGCTCGACATGACGGTCTCGGTCCAGACGGAGCGCGCGACGGCGCTCGCGCCGCTCTCCCGGCTCGCGCTCATGTACGCGATCGGCGGCGCGGTCGTCCTCGTCCTGGCGGGCGCGGCCTCGTGGATCTCGGCGCGCCGGCTCCTGGCTCCGCTTCGACGCCTCTCCCTCGCGGCCGACGCGGTCCAGCGCGGGCGCAGCGACGACGTGCGCTTCGAGACCGTGGGCGAGGACGAGCCCGCCCAGCTCGCCCGGACACTCCAGCACATGGTGGACGGCCTGCGCGCGGCGCAGGGGTCGCTGGAGGCGCGGGTGGCGGAGCGCACCCTCGAGCTCGAGTTCGCGGAGTCGCGCCTCCGGGAGATCGTGGATCACATGCTCGACGGGCTCGTCACCATCGACGAGCACGGCCGGATCGAGTCGTTCAGCCACGGCGCGGAGCGGATCTTCGGGTGGCGCGCCGCGGAGGTCCTCGGGCGGAGCGTCTCGTGCCTCATGCCGGAGCCCGATCGCTCGCACCACGACGGCTACGTTCGACGGTACCTCGAGACGGGCGAGCGCAAGGTGATCGGGAGCGGCCGCGAGGTCGAGGGCCTTCGCCGCAGCGGCGACCCGTTCCCGATGGAGCTGTCCGTGAGCGAGGTGCGGCTGCGGGGTCGTCCGGTCTTCGTCGGCCTCGTGCGCGACCTCACGGAGCGGCGGAAGATCGAGCGCATGAAGAGCGAGTTCGTCTCGGTCGTGAGCCACGAGCTCCGGACGCCGCTCACCGCGGTCCGTGGCGCGCTCGGGCTCCTCCGCGGCGGGGTCGTCGGCGCGCTCGACGAGAAGCAGCGCCAGCTCGTCACGATCGCCGACGAGAACGGCGAGCGTCTGTCGCGCCTCATCAACGACCTCCTCGACGTGCAGAAGATCGAGTCCGGCGCGATGCAGTTCAGGTTCGAGCCGGCGCCCGTCCCGGAGCTCCTGAGAGAGGCCGTGGCGCTGAACCAGGCGTTCGCGCAGCGGCTGCAGGTGGAGATCGCGACGGTCGGTGCGCTCCCCCCGATCGTCGTCTCGGTGGATCGCCACCGGTTCCAGCAGATCATGTCGAACCTCCTGTCGAACGCGTGCAAGTACTCGCCCCCGGGCGGCCGCGTCGAGGTCCGCGCCGTCGACGTCGGCGCGGGGACCGTCCGCATCGAGGTGCGGGACCGCGGCCCCGGCATCCCCGAGGCGTTCCGGGAGCACATCTTCGAGCGCTTCTCGCAGTCCGACGCGTCGAGCACCCGCGCGCGCGAGGGGACCGGGCTCGGGCTCTCCATCGCGAGGTCCCTCGTGGAGCGCATGCGCGGCCGGATCGACTACGTCTCCGCCGCCGGGGAGGGCACCACGTTCTTCGTGGAGCTCCCGGCGGAGCCAGCGGCGGTGCGCGCCGCGACCGCGGAGGCCACGTGAGCGCCGCGCGGCCGCTCCGCAGGGTGCTCGTCGTCGACGACGAGCGCGACATCCGAACGGTCGCGCGGATCGCGCTCGAGGCGGTGGGCGGCTTCGAGGTGGCGGAGTGCGCGAGCGGGACGGATGCCATCGCTCGCCTCGACGAGCTCCGCCCCGACCTGATCCTGCTCGACGTGATGATGCCGGGCACCGACGGTCCGGCGACGCTGGCCGCGCTGCGCGCGTGCGCGGGGACGCAGGCACCGGTGGTGGTGTTCCTCACGGCGCGCGTGCAGCCGGGGGAGGTGGCAGCCTACGGCGCGATGGGTGCGGCGGGCGTCGTGACGAAGCCCTTCGATCCGCTGGCGCTCGCGGCCGAGGTGCTGGCCATCTGGGAGCGAGCGGCGCCGCCGCGAGCTCTCCCGGAGAAGCCGGCGGAGCCGGCTGCGCCGCCTCCTCGTCCCGCCGCCGCGCGCGTGGACGTCGCGTCGCTGCGCGCCGGCTTCGTCTCCTCGCTCGACGCCGTGGCCCAGGAGCTCGAGGCGAAGGTGGCCGCGGGTGAGGCGGACGCGGCGGGTCGGCTCGCCCATCGGCTGCGGGGGACCGCCGGGACGTTCGGGCTCCCCGCGCTCTCGGAAGCGGCCGCGGCGCTCGAGGACGCGCTGCTGGCGGGGAGGGAGCTGGGCTCCCTCGCGGCCGAGGTCGCGCGGCTGCGCGAACGCCTGCTCGGCCCGTGCTGAGCTGGGCCGGAGGCCTCGAGGCCCGCGGCGAACGCAGCGCCGCCCCGGCCTGGCGGGCCGGGGCGGCGTCGAGCGAAGGCGCGGCGGCGAGTGCAGCGAGCCCGCTGGGGCGACGCCGCTCGCGGCGGCGCAGGGGACCAGCGTGATTCATCACCGAAGGTGATCGCGAATCACGAACCGACGTTCAGTACAGCAGGGCCCGGGACGCGCCGAACGTCACGTAGAGACGGGCCGGCGTCGTGGAGAGCGTCACGCGGGTTCCGGGCACCTCCACCCAGGCGATGTCGTTGTCCGAGGCCGGGCAGATGTCGCTGCCGTCGACGGTGCTCTCGACCTCGTCGCCGTAGCCGATGAGGAAGAAGCCGGTCACCTGCTTCTTGTTGTTGCGGGTCTCGAACTGGATGCTCAGCTCCGAGGCGCGGCTCCGCTTGAATTGCTTGGTCAGGGTGGTCTTCTTCCCCTCCTTCTCGCAGGTCACGTCGTAGACCGCCTCGGACTCGTAGCTGAACGCGATGGCGTTGGCGTACGACTGGAGCATGGCGTTGTTCCAGGCGAAGGGGGTCTGCACGTCGCCCTTCCCCACGAAGCCCTGGCCGGTCGCGGGATTGAACGTGACGTCCGCCGCGGCGGAGCCCGCGAGCGCGAGCGCTGCGAGGGCGAAGGAGATCCTGCGGAGGAGGCTGGAGCGGACGCGAGCGGACTGCTGGGCATTCTGAACGGTCATCTTCGTCACCGGGCCTTTCGTCGTTCGTCGTGAGTGAGACGGGACGACGCCATTGCGCGCGTCGTGCCACGCCCCGCTCGCCGGCGAGATCGCGGGTCCGGCGCCGGATCGCGACACGCGGCCGCGCCGGAACCGTTCCGAACCCGTGCGACCGTTCCGATCCGGGAGGGGAAGCCGTTTCGATCCGGAACGGGCGCTCGCCCGGTCTCCCGCCTATCGCCTCGCGATGAGCGCCTTGAGCGCCGCCCGGTCCGGCGCGAGCAGCTCCTTCACCCGCGCCTTGTTCACGTCGGCGACGATGATCTCGCCGACCTCCTGCACGACCGTGCCGAACAGCCCCTGCGCCCTCATGCCCTCCGCCTGGCGCTGGTTGTCCTCGGTGGGCGTCACGAAGTGCACCGAGTCCACCTTGTAGCGGTGGAACAGGAACAGGAGCACGAGCGTCATCAGCCGCTTCTTGCGCAGGCCGAGATCGAAGTTGTTCTGGTCGCGCACCGACAGGATGCTGCGCCCGCGCCGGTCGTGGATGCTCGCGAAGATCACGTCGAGCTTCTTCTCCCCGTCCGCCGAGACGAGCGCGAGCTCGAGCAGATCGGACTCCGCGGTGTGCGGCCGGAGGGCGACGCGCAGCTTGCCCTGCACCCCGTGGTGCTCGCGCCACGCGTCGAGCCACTCCTCGAGCAGCTTGGGCGGCACCTCGGTCTGCACGAGGTGCTGGACCTGCGTCGAGCCCTGGCCCATCGCCTTGGTGGTGGCGGTGCGGCCCGAGATCGACATGAGCCCGGCGTCGGCGCGCGGCCCGCCCACCAGCGTCTGCGGCGTGCGGTAGCCCGACTCGAGCAGGCGGAACTTCCGCTGCAGGCGCGCCAGCGCGAGCATGCCGTCCTGGCGGAGCGCGCTCGCGAACTCCTCCGCGGCGAGGCCGTCGATCTGGTGCCCGCCGTAGGTGATGAAGTTGAACACGAACCCCAGCTTCCCGAGCTCCTCGGGGAAGCGCCGCATCTGCTCGTCGTCCATCCCGGTGGTGTCCCAGTTGAAGGACGGGGAGAGGTTGTAGGCGAGCATCTTGTCGGGGAAGGCGGCGTGGATGGCGTCCGCGAACCGCCTCGCGTCGTGCAGGTCGGCCGTCTTGGTCTCCATCCAGAGCAGGTCCGCGAACGGCGCCGCGGCCAGCGACTTGGCGATCGCGTAGTCGAGGCCGCCGCGCACCTGGTAGTAGCCGTCGGGGGTCTTCGCGTGCTCGCAGTCCCAGGTGACGTCGAGGCCGATCGAGCGCGCCCGCTCCCGCGCCCGGTAGAACGGGGCGCGCTCGGCGAACGCGAGCCAGTCGGCCTTGCTCATCGCCGGCGGGTCGCCCTCGTTCTCGCGGAAGGCGATCGCCTCGCCCACCGCCTGGGCGTAGGTGGAGATGCCCGCCTCCTGCTGCCAGGCGTCGACGAACGCGTCGAAGACCTCGTCGAGCGCGGCGTCCACGGAGCGGATCGCTCCCCGGAGGTAGCCTGCGGCCGCGGCGGCGATCCCCTTCGCGAACCCGGTCCGCTCGAGCCAGGCGTCGGCGGCCGCGAGCTCCTCCTCGCAGAGCGCGTAGAGCTCGTGGCCGGAGAGCTCCTCCACGCCGGCCCGCTGGAACTGCCGCAGGATGGCGAGGAAGGCGGCCTTGAAGGTGGGCAGCGCGAGGTTCCTGGCGCCGAGGATGAACGGCTGGTCCCGGTCGTCGCCGCGCCCGTCGAGCAGGGTGGCCGACTCGGCGTCGGTGCGGGCGACGAGGATGCCCGGCACGCCCATGATGTCGAGCTGGAAGCGGGCCGCGGAGAGGCGCTTCAGCTGCTCGTCCTCGGAGACGAGCACCTTGCCGCCCTGGTGGCCGCACTTCTTCACGCCCGGCTTCTGATCCTCGATGTGGTAGCCCGGCACGCCCACCTCGACGAAGCGCCGGATGAGGTTGCGCACGTGCGCGTCACCGCCGTGGCCGGTGTCGGCGTCCGCGATGATGAAGGGCCGGAAGTCCACCGCCGCCGTCGCCCTGCGCTGCTCCTCGGTCATGCGCGCGCGGGCGTGGAGCTGGTTCCTGTCGGCGGTGAGCAGGGCGCGGACGATCGGCGCCGCCTCGTCGGGGACCTGGCTCAGCGGATAGCTCGCGAGGTCGGGGCCGGGGTCCTCGTGCGAGGAGCCCTTCGCGGAGGTGGCCCAGCCGCCGAGGTAGATGCCCTCGATCCCCATCTTCTTCATCGCCACCGCCTGCCCGGGCGAGTACGGGCCGAAGGTGGTGATGCACCGCCTCTGCTCGAACAGCTCGCGCAGGCGCGCGTGGAAGGCCTCGGCGGCGGACCGGGCCACCGTGTAGTCCGGCCGGATGGTGCCCCGCTGCTCGATCACCTCGCGCGCCGAGTGGATCCGCTTGATGCCCGCGAAGCGGGGGCTCTCGAACCAGCGGCGAAGCTCGGCGACCTCCTTCTCGAGATCCATCTCTCTCTCCCTCGCGCCGCGAACGAGGCGGCGGACCGTGGCAAACCTTTTCTTAGTGCTGCGTGTGGAGGACGACGAGGCCCACGCGGCAGGCGCGGCCGGCTCCGTCAGGTGCTGCGCGAGGGGCGCGCCGTGAAGCAGCCGGGCGGGGCGGCGCCCGCGCGGGACCGGCGTCCATCCGCCGTGCCCCCGACGGCTGGGCTCCACCGCCCCGTGATCTCGGGGGTCAGCGAGCGTTGACCGCGCGCCCCACCGGGCCGTTGCCTACGTCAGTCCCGCCTCCCCCTCGAAGGTCTTCAGGGGAGGTGGAAGGGAGCGAGTCATGGCCGTGGACATCAAGCAGTCTCACCGCAGGATGTTCGAGGAGGCCTGGGGGAAGGGGAACTTCGGCATCTTCGACGAGCTCTGCGACCCCAAGTACCGGAGCCACGATCCGCTGGCCGGAGACACCGATCTCGAGAAGACGCGCGAGCTGTGCCGCCAGTACCGGGACGCCTTCCCCGACATGGCCCCGACGATCCTCGGCTCCTTCGCGGATCACGACACGGTGATCACGCGGTGGCGCATGACGGGAACGCACCGCGCGGCGCTCATGGGCATCGAGCCCACCGGGACGCGCTGCACGGTCGAGGGGATCACGGTGGGGAAGTTCAAGGGCGCGAAGCTCGTCGAGGAGTGGACCCAGTGGGACGCGCTCGGGCTCATGCGCCAGCTCGGCGTCGCGACCGCGCCGCAGGCCGGCGCCGGGGCGCGCGCCACCGAGAAGCGGCCGCACGCGTGACGGGATTGGCCGAGCGCCGCGCGTCGGCCGCGCCCGGGGTGGGTCGGCTCAAGCGCGCTCGAGGCTCGAGACGTCGATGACGAACCGGTAGCGGACGTCGCCGCGCATCATGCGATCGTACGCCTCGTTGATCTTCTGGATCGGGATGATCTCGACGTCCGAGACGATGCCGTGCGCGGCGCAGTAGTCGAGCATCTCCTGGGTCTCCGCGATGCCGCCGATGAGCGATCCGGCGAGCCGCTTGTTCCCGGAGATGAGGGAGAAGGCGGCGACGGGGGTCGGCTCGGGGGGCACGCCGAGCAGCACCATGGCGCCCTTCGGGCGCAAGAGGCCGAGGTACGCGTTGTAGTCGTGCGGCGCCGAGATGGTGTCCACGATGAGGTCGAAGCGGCCCGCGAGCCTGGAGAACGTGGAGGCGTCCTTGGTGGACGCGAACCCGTGCGCGCCCAGCCGGCGCGCGTCCGCCTCCTTCGAGGCGGACGTGCTCAGCATCGTGACCTCGGCGCCCATGGAGGCCGCGAGCTTGACGGCCATGTGGCCCAGGCCGCCGAGGCCGACCACGGCGACGCGGTCGCCGGGCTTGCAGTTCCACTGGCGCAGCGGGGAGTAGGTGGTGATGCCGGCGCAGAGGAGCGGCGCGGCGCCGGCCGGATCGAGGCTGGCCGGGACCTTCAGGACGAACCGCTCGTCGACGACGACGCGCGTCGAGTAGCCGCCGTACGTCCGCGTGCGCCGGTCCATCTCCGTCCCGTTGTAGGTGAAGGCGGCGCCCTTCTCGCAGAACTGCTCGCTGTCGTGCCGGCAGGGATCGCACTCGCGGCAGGAGTCGACCATGCACCCCACGCCCGCGACGTCGCCCGGCGCGAGCCTCGTCACGGCCTTCCCGACCTGGCGGACGCGGCCGATGATCTCGTGGCCCGGCACCATGGGGAAGATCCCGCCGCCCCACTCGTCGCGCGCCTGGTGGATGTCGGAGTGGCAGACCCCGCAGTACAGGATGTCGATGAGCACGTCGTGCGGCCCCGGGTCGCGGCGCTCGACGGTGAAGGGAGCGAGCGGCGCTCCGGGGGAGGGGGCGGCGTAGGCGGGGGTCTTCGACATCGGGCTTCCTTTCGACGGCTCCGCGAGGAGCGCTCCGGGGAACGGGAGGTAATGTGCGCCGGACCGCCGCGCGAGGAAACGGCAAATTCCCGCATGCGTCATCCAGCTTCTCTTCACGACGGCCGCGGAAGAGGGCTCACGCCTGCTTGATCTCGTGCACGAGCTTCGCGAGCGACGCCTTCGCGTCGCCGAAGAGCATCGCGGTGTTCTCCCGGTAGAAGAGCTCGTTCTCGATGCCGGCGAAGCCGGGGTTCATCGAGCGCTTCATCACGATGACCTGCTTCGCCTCGTCGACGTTCAGGATGGGCATCCCGTAGATGGGCGAGGCCTTGTCCGTGCGGGCGGCGGGGTTCACGACGTCGTTCGCGCCGATCACGAGCGCCACGTCGGCGTTCTTGAACTCGTCGTTGATCTCGTCCATCTCCTTCAGCTTCTCGTAGGGGATGTCCGCCTCGGCGAGCAGCACGTTCATGTGGCCGGGCATGCGGCCGGCGACCGGGTGGATGGCGTAGAGCACCGTCCCGCCGTTCTTCTCGATGAGCGCCGCGAGCTCGCGGACCTGGTGCTGCGCCTGCGCGACGGCCATGCCGTAGCCCGGCACCACGATGACGAGCCGGGCGTAGGCGAGCTGGATGGCGGCGTCCTCGGGGGTGATCGCGTGGACGGTGAGCCCCTGCGCGGTCTTCTGCGCGGCCTCGGGGGCGGCGCCGAACGCGCCGAAGAGCACGTTCGCGAACGACCGGTTCATCGCCCGGCTCATGATGATGGAGAGGATGAAGCCGGAGGCGCCGTCGAGCGCCCCCGCGATGATGAGGACGTTGTTGCCGATGGCGAACCCCGTCGCCGAGGAGGCGAGGCCGGCGTACGAGTTGAGGAGCGAGATGACGACCGGCATGTCGGCGCCGCCGATGGGCAGCACCAGGGAGACGCCGAAGACGAGGCCGAGCACGACCATCGCGTAGAACGCGCCCGGGTTCGCCGGGTCGGCGACGAGCCAGGCGAACAGCGCGGCGGCCGCGGCGAACATGCCGATCGAGACGAGGTTCTGGCCCTTGAACGTCACCGGCCGGGAGGGGAGCAGCTCCTGCAGCTTCCCGAACGCCATGAAGCTGCCGGTGATGGTGAGCGCGCCGAACAGCACCTCGAAGCCCAGCGCGGCCATGACGGACCGCGAGACCTCCGCCCCGTTGCCGAGGTGCCAGAACTCCGCGACCCCGACGAGCGTGGCCGCGACGGCCCCGAACATGTGGGAGATCGCGATCCGCTGCGGCATCGCGGTCATGGGCACGTACACGCCGAGCGGGTAGCCGACGAGCGAGCCGAGCACGAGCCCGGCGATGATCCACTCGTAGCGCACGATCTCGTGGTTCACGAGCGTGCCCACGATCGCGACGAGCATGCCGAGCGCGGCGAGCTGCATGCCGCGCCGGGCGCGATCGGGGAGGGTGAGGCTGCGCAGGCCGAGGATGAAGAGGATCGAGGCGAGGAGGTAGGCGGCCTCGATGAAGACGGTGCGGGGGCTCACTTGCGCGGCCCCCCGCGGTCGGCCCGCTTGAACATCTTGAGCATGCGGTCGGTGATGATGAAGCCGCCGACGACGTTGATGGTGGCGCTCGTCACCGCGATGAACCCGAGGACGGTCGGGAGGGCGCCGCGGTCCGCGCCCGCCATGACGAGCGAGCCGACGAGCGAGATCGCGCTGATGGCGTTCGTCGCCGACATGAGCGGCGTGTGGAGGAGGGCGGGCACGCGGGTGATCGTGAAGAACCCCACGAACCCGGCGAGCACGAAGACGTAGATCTCGATGAGCTCCAGGCCTGGCATGGATGATCCTCCCTAGCCGCGGACCTGCCCGTCGTGGACGACGAGCATGGCGCCGGTGATCTCGTCCTGCGGGTCGAGCACGAGCCGGCCGTCCTTCGCGAGGTGCTGCAGCAAGGTCGTGACGTTGCGGCCGTACATCTGGCTCGCGTGGAACGGCACCGTGGAGGGGAGGTTCAGGGGGCCGAGCACGGTGACGCCCGCCTCGACCACCACCTCGCCCGGGCGCGTGAGCTCGCAGTTGCCGCCCGACTCCGCCGCGAGGTCCACCACCACCGAGCCGGGCCGCATCGAGCGGATCATGTCGGCGGTGAGGAGCCGCGGCGCCGGCCGGCCGGGGATCTGGGCGGTCGTGACGACGAGGTCCATGTCCTTCACGTGCGCCGCGATCGCGCCGAGCACGCGCTCCTGCTCGGAGGCGCCGAGCTCCTTCGCGTAGCCTCCCGCGCCCTCCGCGGCGACCTCCTGGACCTCCACGAACGACGCGCCGAGCGACTGCACCTGCTCCTTCACCACCGGGCGCACGTCGAAGGCGGAGACCACCGCGCCGAGCCGTCGCGCGGTGGCGATGGCCTGCAGGCCGGCGACCCCCGCGCCGACGACGAACGCCTTGGCCGGCGCGAGCGTGCCCGCGGCGGTGGTCATCATGGGGAGGATGCGAGGCAGCGCGTTCGCGCCGACGAGGACGGCCTTGTACCCGGCGAGCGTCGCCTGGGAGCTGAGCGCGTCCATGGACTGGGCGCGCGTCGTGCGAGGCACCTTCTCCATGGCGAGCGCCGACACGCGCCGCGCCGCGAGCCGCGCGAGGAGCGGCCCGCCCTGGTGCGGCGCGAGGAGCGCGACGAGGAGCGCGCCCTGCGGCAGGAGGTCGGCCTCCGCCTCCGACGGCCGCTGCACGCGCACCACCACCTCGGCGCCCTCGAGCGCGGCGGGGCCGTCCGCGAGCGCCGCCCCCGCGGCCTCGTAGGCCTGGTCGGGGAAGCCGGCCGCCACCCCGGCGCCGCGCTCGACGCGGAGCTCGTGCTGCTGCTTCACGAGCCGCGCCACGTTCTCCGGCACGAGCGCCACGCGGCGCTCCCCGGGCGACGTCTCCCTCGCCACTGCGATGCGCATGGTTCCCTCGCGCGCCGCGTCCGCCGCGGCGACACGCGGCCGCCCGGCCCCTCCTGGAGGCCGCACGGTCGCCGGGGGAGCCTCTAACCGGGCAACGGCGCGGCGCAAGGTGCAAAGGCCCGGGCAAAGCGACGCGCCGCGCCGAGGAGGACACCATGGGAGAACGGAGACCAGGACAGGACGCGCCGGAGATCCCCCGCGTGCCACCGCCGCAACCGGAGCTGCCGGGGCGTGGCGCGCAGCCGGGCCGCGAGGTGCCGGGCATCCCCCGGCCGGAGCCCGAGCTCCCCGGCCGCCGGCCGGAGCGGCCGGAGGCGCCGATGGATCCCAACGCTCCCGGGGAGTGAAGGCGCCCGGCGGGCGGGACGGCGCAGGAACGCCCGGCGGCCAGGGCGGGGAGACCGCCTCGGGCCGGCGCAACTCGCGCGACCGGGCTCCGGGCTACCTCCCCGTGATGTAGTCCTGCAACTGCTCGATCACGAACTGCTTCTCGTCGAGCATGAGCTGGATGATGTCGCGCATCGAGACGACGCCCACCACGCGCCCCTCCTCCTCGACGAGCAGGTGGCGGGTGTAGTGGTCGCGCATGAGCGCCGCGCACTCCGCCTCGCTCGCGCTCGACGGGACGTGCGGCAGGCCCGTCCGCATGGCCTCGCGGATGGGGAGGCCGCCGTCGCCGCCGCGGGCGAGCACGGTCATGACGAGGTCGCGCTCGGTGACGAGCCCGACCACGCCGCCGGCGTCCTTCACGCCCACGGAGCCGATCCTCCGATCGGCCATGAGCTGCGCCGCCTGGCGGATGGGGGCCGTGGCGTCGAGCGCCACGACGTCGCGGGTCACGTGCTTGTGGATCGAGGCCATGCGCCGCTCCTCTCTGGGGAGGATGGGTCCGTAACGAGCGGGCGGGGCGAGGCGCCGCGACGCAGCGTGGAAAAAGCGGGGCTTGCCCGCGAGGGACCCGGGGCGGCGCCGCGTGCGTGACGCTCAGAACTTGTCGATCCGCACCGGCCACATCCCGCGCTCGACACCGGTGTAGCGCCGAACGCAGGAGGGGGCGGCGTCGGGACGGTCCCACACCATCGGCGCGAACTGCGCGTCCACCTGCTCCCAGCGCGAGTTCGAGTGCATGGGGTCGCCGAGCTTGTAGTGTCCGAGCTCGTGGAGGAGCTCCGACGCCTCGAAGCAGCCCTCCGCGTCCGGCGGCACCCGCACCGAGAGGGTCTTCTCCAGGTAGTCGGTGCAGCCGTCGTTGTGCGACGCGAGGTAGCAGGCGTACTCGGCGTCCTCGCGGAACTGGATGCGCCAGCCGCCCAGGTTCGCGAGCCCCCAGAACGGAAGCTCGCGGTCGAGCAGGGAGGAGACCCGCTGCTCCGCGTCGGCCAGATCGGCCGGATCGTTCACGAACTCGATGCACGCGTCGCGGACGTAGAAGTCGCAGTGCCAGGGCTCGCACGCGCCGAGGCACAGCGCCGCCGCGATCGCCGCCGCCCAGATCCGCACGATGCCCCCGCCCCGCGCAGCGACCACGTCTGAAGCTAGGACTCGCCACCTCCGCCGCGAACGCCCCGGCCCATCGTGGCCCGCGCCCGGCCGGGCCGCCCCCGCCCCGTTCACGCTCCGAGAACCGGGACGGCGGTCCCTCGCCCGTCCGCCCGTCCGGGCGTATACACGGGAGCGCGCGGGATCCGGGACCCCTCGCGGAATCCTCCGCTTGCGGGTGCCCGGTGCGATCTTAGAACTGGCAGGAGGTCACGGACGCCGGATGGCAATCTTCCAGCGAAGGCGCGGCCAGGATCCGCTCTGGTACAAGGACGCGGTCATCTACGAGACGCACGTGAAGTCGTTCTACGACTCCAACGGCGACGGGATCGGCGATCTGCGCGGCCTCGTGGAGAAGCTCGACTACCTCCAGGACCTCGGCATCAACTGCCTCTGGCTGCTGCCGCTCTTCCCGTCGCCGCTCAAGGACGACGGCTACGACATCGCCGACTACCGCGGCGTCCACCCCGACTACGGGACGATGGACGACTTCCGCCAGCTCGTCGCGGCGGCGCACGCGCGCGGCATCCGGGTCCTCATCGAGCTCGTGGTGAACCACACCTCGGACCAGCACCCCTGGTTCCAGCGGGCGCGGCGCGCGCTGCCGGGCTCGTCCGAGCGCGCGTTCTACGTGTGGAGCGACACCGATCAGAAGTACCGCGACGCGCGCATCATCTTCACCGACACCGAGAAGTCGAACTGGACCTGGGATCCCGAGGCGAAGCAGTACTACTGGCACCGGTTCTTCAGCCACCAGCCGGACCTCAACTTCGAGAACCCGGCGGTCCTCCAGGAGGTGCTCGACGCCCTGAGCTTCTGGGCGGAGCTGGGCGTCGACGCGTTCCGGCTCGACGCCGTGCCGTACCTCATCGAGCAGGACGGGACGAACTGCGAGAACCTCCCCGGCACGCACCAGGTGATCAAGCAGATCCGGCGCCACGTGGACGAGCACTTCCCAGGCCGCATGCTCCTCGCGGAGGCGAACCAGTGGCCCGACGACGTCCGCCCGTACTTCGGCGACGGCGACGAGTGCCACATGGCGTTCCACTTCCCGCTCATGCCGCGCATCTTCATGGCGCTGCGGCTCGAGGACGTGGAGCCGATCGTCGAGATCATGCGGCGCACGCCGCCCATCCCGGACACCGCCCAGTGGGCGCTCTTCCTGCGCAACCACGACGAGCTGACGCTCGAGATGGTGACGAGCGACGAGCGGGACTACATGTACCTCGCGTACGGCCAGGACCCGCGCATGAAGCTCAACGTCGGGATCCGCCGCCGCCTCATGCCGCTCGTCGAGAACAGCCGCCGGCGCATGGAGCTCCTGAACAGCCTGCTGTTCTCGTTCCCCGGCACGCCGGTCGTCTACTACGGCGACGAGATCGGCATGGGCGACAACATCTACCTCCACGACCGCAACGGCGTGCGGACGCCCATGCAGTGGACCCCCGACCGCAACGCCGGCTTCTCGCGCGCCGACCCGAGCCGCCTCTACAGCGCGCCCATCTCCGACGCCGTCTACGGCTACCAGGCCGTGAACGTGGAGGGGCAGTCGCGCGATCCGTCCTCGCTCCTCCAGTGGATGCGGAACACCATCGCGCTCCGCAAGCTCTTCAAGGCCTTCGGGCGGGGGACGATGGAGTTCCTGCAGGTCGCGAACCGGAAGGTGCTCGCCTACGTCCGGCGCTGGGAGGAGGACGTCATCCTGTGCGTCGCGAACGTGTCCCGCTCCGCGCAGCCGGCGGAGCTCGACCTCGCGGCCTTCGAGGGCTACGTCCCGGTGGAGATGCTGGGCTACACGGAGTTTCCGCGGATCGGCAAGCTCCCCTACTTCCTCACCCTCGGCCCGTACGGCTTCTACTGGTTCGAGCTCAGGAAACCGCACTGACCATGGCCCACCTCGTCGCGTTCCTGCTCCGCCTCGTCCTCTCCGCCGGCGTCCTCTGGCTCGCCGTCGCCTGGGTGTCTCCGGCGAACCCGGCGAACACCTTCGGGCGCGCGGTGGCGGTCTCGGTCGTCCTCTCGATCGCGTACTACGTCACGCTCGCGAAGTTCCTCTGGTTCCTGCTCCTGCCGTGGCTCTTCTACGCGATGATCTGGCTCGCGGTGATCATGGGCGCGTACGGGATCGGGTTCTGGCGGGCGCTCCTCGTCGCGCTCGCGCTCACCGTCCTGTCCTGGCTCGTGTCGGCGCTCCTGGGCGTCCGGACCTTCCGCGCGGGGTAGCCGGCGCGGCGGAGGCCTCACCGGCCGTAGAGCCGGGTGAGCTCCGCGAGGCGCGCCGCGCGCTCCGGCCCGAGCGCCTCCTCCCGCATTCGCCAGCGCCAGTTGCCGCCGAGGGTCGCGGGCGTGTTCATGCGCGCCGGCGAGCCGAGCCCGAGCACGTCCTGCATCGGCGCGATCGCGGTGTCCGCCACCGAGGAGAGGACCGCGCGGATCATCACCCAGCTCATGTCCCGACCGTCCGTCGCGAGGTACGCGCGCGCGTGCGCCTTCTCCCGCGCGACGTCCTCCGGGGTGCGGACGCTGTCGCCGGCGCCGCCCGCCCACCAGCCCGTCACCGTGTCGTTGTCGTGCGTCCCGGTGTACGCGGCGGTGTCGCGCTCGTAGTTGTGCGGCAGGAACGTGGGCGCCTGGGGATCGATGCCGAAGGCGAACTGGAGCACCGCCATGCCGGGCAGGCGGAAGCGCCGCCGCAGCGCCTCCACCTCGGGGGTGATGACGCCCAGGTTCTCGGCCACGAACGGCAGCGCCCCGAGCGCGGCCTCGAGCGCCTCGAACAGCCGCGCGCCCGGCCCCGGGACCCACCGGCCCTCCTCGGCGGTGGACGCGCCGGCGGGGATCTCCCAGTACGCCTCGAAGCCGCGGAAGTGATCGAGTCGGATCCGGTCCACGAGGGCGAGCGCGCCGCGGACGCGCGCGATCCAGCTCGCGAAGCCCTCGCGCGCGACGGCGTCCCAGTCCCAGAGCGGGTTCCCCCACAGCTGGCCGGTGGCGCTGAAGTAGTCGGGCGGCACCCCCGCGACGGCGGCGGGCCGTCCCGCGGCGTCGAGCCGGAACAGCTCGCGGCGCGACCAGACCTCGACCGAGTCGTGCGCGACGTAGATGGGGACGTCGCCGAGGAGCGCGATCCCGAGGGCGCGGCAGCGCGCGCGGAGCGCGTCCCACTGCC
Source organism: Anaeromyxobacter soli (assembly GCF_022808855.1). Taxonomy (GTDB): domain Bacteria; phylum Myxococcota; class Myxococcia; order Myxococcales; family Anaeromyxobacteraceae; genus Anaeromyxobacter; species Anaeromyxobacter soli. The sequence goes on along the minus strand of NZ_JAKZLF010000005.1, from coordinate 155,630 downwards.
GCGCGAAGCACCACTGCGCGAACACCTCCGCGAAGATCGCCCGCGCGTAGCGGGCCCGGGCGGCGTCGAGCGCGCGCGGGTCGCGGCGGGCGAGCGGCTCCGCCCAGGCGGTCCAGGGCCGCCCCTCGTGCGCCTGCTTCAGGACCCAGAATAGCGCCCAGTCCTCGAGCCACCCCGCCTCGCGGGCGCGGAACGCCTCGAGCTCGGCGCGCGCCTCCGCGCCCGCGCGCGCCCCGAAGGCCTGCGCGGCCCGCTCGAGCCGCTCGCGCTTCCAGGGCCCCGCCTCGTCGTACGCGGCGCGCTCGGGATCGGCGGCGGGCGCGCCGGCGAGGTCGCCGTCGTCGAGCCAGCCCTCGTTGCGGAGCGTCTCCAGCGAGACGAGCAGGGTGTTGCCGGCGCGCGACGAGAGCGCCTGGTAGGGCGAGTCGCCGAAGCCGGTCGGGCCGAGCGGGAGGACCTGCCACAGCCGCTGGCCCGCCTCGGCGAGCCAGGCGGCGAAGCGATGGGCCCCGGCGCCGAGATCGCCCACGCCGTGCGGGGCGGGGAGCGAGGTCGGGTGGAGCAGGATTCCGCTGCGGCGGTCGCGGGGCAAGGGGCGCTCGGGCTAGAGGTGCTGGACCTTGTCCTCGGGGCCGGTCGGCCCTGGCTCGCCCGGCCGCGGCTCCCCGCGGGTCTCCCGGTCGAGCGCGCGCGACACGGCGTCGCGCGCCCCGAGCCCCACGGCGAGGGCGACGGAGAGCACGATGCCGCCGACCACGAGCGCGAACGCGAGCGTGGGGAGCTCTCCGCCGATGCCGACGTGCTCGAGGGCCATCGCCGCCGCGAGGACGAGGACGAGCCACTTCACCGCGAGCGCGATGAGGCGCGCCTGGCGGATCTGCTGGTTCACCGCGCTGATGAGCGTGCTCCGCTCGAGGAAGCGGGCGGCGCCGATGCCGACGAGCAGGATGATGGCCCCGACCACGAGCTTCGGGAGGAACACGAGCAGGGAGAGGCCGAACGCGCTCACCGTGCTCGCGCCGAGCACCTCGAGCGCGAGGGCGATGCCGGCCACCACCACGAGCCAGAACGCGAAGCGCGAGACGATCGCGGAGGGCTCCTGGCGCGGCCCGAGGTCCCGGCCGGTGGTCACGCCCCACTCTCGCGCGCGCCGATCGAAGCCGGTGCGCCCGAGCACCGCCCGCAGGATCGCCCGGATGACGAACGCCGCGACGGTCGTGGACACGAGCACGATGAGCATCGCCACGATGCCCGGCAGGTCCGCCGCGATCACCGCCCCGAGCCGCTCGAACGCCTCACCCAGCACTGCTCGTACCTGTTCCCACATGGCCTCGTCCTCACGGGTTGAAGCGGTCCGGCCAGCGCCAGCGCGAGATGAGGTACCGCTTCTCGTCCTCGAACGCGGAGCAGAGCCGCTCGACGCGCTCGTCCGCCGCGTCCGGTCCGAGCGGTCCCACCTCGTTCACGTAGCTCGCGACCCAGCCCAGGTAGATGGGCGTGAGCGAGCGCAGGAGCTGGCGGCGCTCCATCAGCTTGAAGCGCCACGCCACCGCGAAGTCGTAAAGCACGCGCGCCCAGATCGCGTCCGGCATGCGGAACGCCTCCGGGGGCGCGCGCGGGATCCGCTGCAGCGCGAGCAGGGTGTGCGGCGGCAGGACGCTGCTCCACAGCGGTCGCAGGTCGCGCCAGCCGAGGGCGAAGGCGTCCACGAGTGGCGCCACCGCCGGCGCGTTCGCGGGCTCCTCCGCGAGCCGCTCCTCCCCGAAGGTCGCGACCACCTGCGAGCCGATCACCCGCTGCCAGTAGTGCGCGTGCACCTCCATCTCGTGGAAGAGGGTGTCGAGCACGCCGGCGAGGGCCTGGGACACGTCGGAGGGCTGGGGCGCCGGGCGGGGCCGGGGACCGATGAACACCTGCGCGATGCGCACCTCGCGCGCGAGCGCCTTCGTCACGCACCACAGGTCCTCGCCCGCGTGCGCCGGATCCGTCCGCCACTCGGTGTCCGCCAGCAGGTGCCGGGCGAGGCGGCGCGAGAGCACCAGCTCGCGCCCGAGCGGCTGCCGCAGGCGTTGCCCGAACAGGGCGCGCGTGAGCGGGTAGACGATGCCGGTGACGAGCACGCCGTCGAGCCGGCCGCGCGCGTAGGACGGGACCACGAGGTCGAACCCGCCCGTGAGCACCGGCTCGAGCAGCGCGCGGAGCCACCGCGGGTCGCTCGGGCGGGGCAGGGGCTGGAGGAGCGCGCAGGCGGGCGCGTCGCGGGCGACCGCGATCTCGAGCAGGGTGGGCAGGGCGGCCTGCGGGCCGGTGTGACCCCCCGTGTAGATCGCCGGGGGGTGATCCCGCTCGACGAGCGCGAGCACCGTCTCCGGCGTCGCCGCGCCGCTCGGATCGCCGGTGAGGACGACGGCCAGCGCGGGACGCCCGGGAAAGGCCTCCTTGAGCCCGGTCTCCAGCGCGATCGCGGCCTCGGTGGCCGCCATGCGGTCCGGCTCGGCCGGCACGCCGACGACCACGTCGGGCCCGGAGGGCTCGCTGGGGCGCGACGACGGCTCGAGCACGAGAGACAAGGTAACCCCTCCCGCGGGATCGTCGCGCGCCAAGTTCGGGCGTCCGGAGGGGCGCCCGGACGCCGGGCGCCGGCGGCCCCTAATGTAGCGCCCGGGCGAGCACCATCTCGCGCGCCTCGTGGTCGCGGATCCGGCCGCCGAGGGCGCAGGTGAGGGGCGCCAGGTCCGACGCCGTCGCCTGGCCCTTCGCGCGCTCGCGGACCTGCTGGAGCGCGGCGATGAGCTCCCGGTGCTCGTCGGTCATGCGCAGCACCTCGGCGCGGTACTCGGGGGAGGCGGCGAGGAGCCCGTAGAAGCCCTTCTGGTGCTCCTCGTGCGCGAAGTGCTCGGTGAGGAGCTCCGCCAGCGACTCGAGGGCGGCGGTGATGGCGGCGACGTCCTTCGCCTCGCCGAGCCGGTCCACCACCGCCTCGATCCGCCCGTGGTCCTCGTGGAGGGCCGCCTGGACCTGCTCGGCGGCGTGGGTCGCGCCGGTCCTGCCCGCGGCGGTGAACTGCGCCGCCTCGGTGGAGCCCTCCAGGGCGAGCGTCGACGCGGTGCCGCCCGACACCGCGCTCGCGACGAGGTCGAAGTAGCCGGTGCCGACCTCGCGCTGGTGGCGCGTCGCGGTGTAGCCGTGCCGCTCCGAGGCGAACTCGGCCTGCTGCAGCTCGGTGTAGGCCGACATGCCGCGCTCGCGGTAGCCGCGGGCGAGCTGGAACATCCCGTGGTTCAGGGCGTGGAACCCGGCGAGGGTGACGAACTGGAACCGATAGCCCATCGCGCCGAGCTCGCGCTGGAACCTCGCGATGGTCGCGTCGTCGAGGTTCTTCTTCCAGTTGAAGGAGGGCGAGCAGTTGTAGGCGAGCATCTTGCCCGGGAACTTCGCGTGGATCCCCTCCGCGAAGCGCCGCGCCTCGCGCAGGTCCGGCGTCTGGGTCTCGCACCAGATCAGGTCCGCGTACGGCGCGTAGGCCAGGCCGCGGGCGATGGCCGTGTCGACGCCGGGCCGCATCCGGTAGAACCCCTCCGCGGTGCGCTCGCCCTTCTCGATGAACGGCGCGTCGTACGGGTCGACGTCGCTCATGACGAGCTTCGCGCCCTCGGCGTCGGTGCGCGCCACGAGGATCGTCGGCACCCCCATGACGTCGGCCGCGAGGCGCGCCGCGTTGAGCGTGCGGACGAACGTCGAGGTCGGCACGAGCACCTTGCCGCCCAGGTGGCCGCACTTCTTCTCGGAGGCGACCTGATCCTCGAAGTGCACCCCGGCGGCGCCCGCCTCGATCATGGCCTTCATGAGCTCGAAGGCGTTGAGGGGGCCGCCGAAGCCGGCCTCGGCGTCGGCGACGATGGGGGCGAACCAGTACGTTCCGTCCTTCCCCTCGGAGTGCTCGATCTGGTCCGCGCGCTGCAGGGCGCGGTTGATGCGCCGGACCACCTCCGGGACCGAGTTCGCCGGGTAGAGGCTCTGGTCCGGGTAGGTCTGACCGGCGGAGTTGGCGTCGGCCGCGACCTGCCAGCCCGAGAGGTAGATGGCCCGGAGGCCCGCCTTCACCATCTGCACGGCCTGGTTGCCGGTGAGCGCGCCGAGCGCGTTCACGTACGGCTCGCCGTGGAGGAGGTCCCACAGCCGGTTCGCGCCGAGCCGCGCGAGCGTGTACTCGATGCGCACGGAGCCGCGGAGCTTCTCGACGTCCTCCCGCGTGTAGCGGCGGACGATGCCCTCCCAGCGGCGCGGGTCGGGGTGGTGCGGCGCGGGCGAGTCGGCGAGGCCCTCCGTGCCGCCGGCGAGCATGCGCGCCTTCTCCTCGCCCTCGGCCTCGAGCAGCTCGTAGGAGGGGAGGGTGATGAACTCGACGAAGTCCCCCTGCGTGCTGATGCGCTCGAAGAGCGCGCGCGCCTCCTCGAAGCGGCCGCCCTGGAACGCGGCGTCCCCGACCTCGAGGCGGATCCGATCCATCTCGTCGGCGAGCACGGTGCGGAACCGCTCGACCGTGAGCGGCGCGCCGTCGTCGAGCGTCGCGCCGTGGTGGATCCACTGCCACGCGAGCGAGCGGGAGATCTCCACCGTCGCGGCGTCCTCCATGAGGCCGTAGATCGGGACGCAGCCGGTCCCGCGGAGCCAGGCCTCGAGGTACTGGACCGAGACGCGGATGTCGTGGCGGAGGCCCGCCTCGGTACGCGGGCCGTCCGGCACCTCGAGCAGGTCGCGCGCCGTCACGCGCACGTCCTCGCGCTTGCGGTGGAGCTGGTTCGGCGTCTTCATGTGCTGGTCGAAGATCGCCCTGGCGATGGGCACGAGGCCGGGGTGCGCCACCCAGGTGCCGTCGTGGCCGTCGGTCACCTCGCGGAGCTTGTCGGCGCGCACCTCGGCGAGCGCGGCCTCGTTCGCCGCCGGATCGTCCTCGATCGGGATCTGCGCGGCCATGCCGCCGATGGCGTGGACGTTGCGCCGGTGGCACGTCTGGATGAGGAGCTGCACGTACGCGCGCAAGAACCCCTTGTCCATGGTGATGTGCGCGCGGTCCGGCATGACGTGCTTCGCGTCCGCGCGGAAGCGCTTGATGGTCGAGAAGATGTAGTCCCAGCGCCCGCAGTTGAGGCCCGCGGAGCGCTCGCGCAGCTCCCACAGGATCTCGTCCATCTCGAACGCGGCGGGGAGGGTCTCGATGAGGCAGGTGGCCTTGATCGAGCCCCTCGGGAGGCCGAGCCGCTCCTCGCCGAGGGTGAACACCTCGTTCCACAGGCGCGCCTCGAGGTGGCTCTCGAGCTTCGGGCAGTAGAAGTACGGGCCGGAGCCCTTCGCGAGGAGCCGCCGCGCGGCGCTCGAGAGGTAGATGCCGAAGTCCCACAGCGCGGCGCTGACGGGCCTCCCGTCCACGCGCACGTGCTTCTCGAGCAGGTGCCAGCCCCGCGGGCGCACCATGAGGACGGCGGTCCGGTCCCCGAGCCGGTGGCGCTCGGCGGTCTCGGGGGCGTCGTGCTCGATCGTGCCCTCGACCGCGTCCCGGAGGTTCACCTGGCCCTCGACGACGTTGCGCCAGGTGGGGGAGCTCGAGTCCTCGAAGTCCGCCACGAAGACGTTCGCGCCGGAGCCGAGCGCGTCGATGATCGTCTTGCGGTCCAGCGGGCCGGTGATCTCGACCCGACGGTCCTGCAGATCGGCCGGGAGCGGCGCGACGGTCCAGTCGCCCGCGCGGACGTCCTCGGTGGCGGAGAGGAAGCTCGGCCGCTCGCCGGCGTCGTAGCGGCGCTGCAGCTCGCGGCGCCGCTCGAGCAGCTGCTCCACGCGCGGGCGAAAGCGGCGCACGAGGTCCGCGACGAGCGCGAGCGCCTCGCGCGTGAGCACCTCCTGGGCGCGTCGCGGCAGGGCGCCGCGGATCTCCATGCCGGGCGGAAGATCGAGCGGCGGGGTCTCGGGGGTGGGCATCCGGGAGGCTCCTCCTGATCGAAAGGTTGTCCTGATTTCGATCAAGCTCAATACCGGAGCGCGCGAGACGCTCGGGCCGCCCGGACGGCCCGAGCCAGGCTGGGGCGGCCAGCAGGCCGCGAGGGCCCGCTAGCCCGCCACGCCGAACCGCTCGGACGAGCGCTCGAGCCGGCGCACCGGACGGACGAGCGCGTCGTGCGTCGCGCCGGTGGCGAGCCGCAGGAAGGCGTAGCGGTCGAGCTCGAGCGCGCCCGCGAGCGACTCGGCGAGCCGCTCGAGGCGCCGCGCCTCGAGCCGGCTGCGCTCGCTGGAGGCCCGCTCGGCATTCACCGCGCTCTGCTCGAGGGCGCGGATGCGGCGGCGGGCGTCGGCGCGGTCGGACTCGATCCGCTCCAGGTCGGCGCGGGCCTGCTCGACGATCTCGACCCGGCGCGCGCGCTCGGAGACGTCGCGGGCGAGGGCGCGATCCCAGGCGAGGGCCGCGTCGAGGGCGGCGTCGCGGGTGGCCTGGAGGCGCGCCGCGACCCGGACGAGGAGGGCGCCCGCGAAGGGGACGATGGCGAGGAGCGCCACATGGGCGAGCCGGTTGGGCGCGGTCGCGGCGGCGGCGACGCCTCCGGCGAGGAGCGCCGCGAGGAGCGCCGCGGTGCCGCCGAGGCCCCGCCGGCTCGCGCCGTCCGGGCGATCGAGCTGGGCGGCGCGGTCGAGCGAGACGGCCGCGAACGCGAACACGGCGGCGGCGGCGCCGAGCGCGAAGACGAGCGCCATGCCCACCGGGACGGGCGACGCGTTCAACGCCTCGACGATGCTCGCCGGGTCGACGCCTTGCGCGGACAGGATCGGGCCGGAGAAGAAGAAGGCCTCGGCGACCACCAGCGCCAGCACGAAGCCCCGCAGGATCGCGGCGGGCGCTGGAGACGGGACGGGCGGCCGTCCGAGCTGCTCGGGGGTCGCGTCCACGGTGGCGGGGGCGGGCACCTTGCCCGCGGCGAGATCGTCGGCGAGGGCGCGCGCGAGCGTGTCGGCGCGGGAGCGCGCGGCCTCGGCGCGCGCGTCGAGCGCGGCGAGCGCGGCCAGCGCCTCGCGGATCTCCTGCGCCGCGAACGGGCCCTCGCGCTCGACGAGGGCCTTCATCCAGCGGGTCTGGTCGTCCGTGCGGGGCTGCGCGGCGTACGACGCGGCGTACGACGCGCCGTAGGTGGCCGGGATGGCGGGTGCCGCGTGGACGCGGGCGCGCACCACCGGCTCGCCGCCCTCCACGTCGACGACGACCGGCAGGTCCTCGAGCGTGACGGGGAGCCGCGAGGCGTACTTCGCGAGGCGGTTGCGGAGGAAGTCCTCGAGCCGGACACCCGAGCGGACCGCGAGGCGCGCCTCGACCGCGACGTCGAGCCGCGACCGCGAGACCTTCACGTCGGGCAGCGGCTTCGGCATCTTCGCCGCGGCGCGGGCTGCGGCGCGCCGCCGCGACGCCTCGAGGGCGAGGTCGAGCGCTCGGCGCCAGGCCGGACCCTTCCGCCGCTTGAACTCCGCCACGAGGCCGACGTTGTCGTCACCGACGTGCATGGACTCGATGCCTCCGTTCCCCACCCGTCGCCGAACCTATGGAGGGCAAGCGAGCCCTGGAAGCCAACCCGGCGGGGCGAGCCTGGAGGGGCTCGGTGGAGAGACGTACGGGCGGCGCGGGAGGGGGCAAAAACCGAGCGTGCCCTTGCCCGCGCGAGCGCTTCGGAGCGCGACGCGCGAAGACGAAATGATCGCTGCGGCGCAAGGAGAATCGGAGGAGCTCACCCCTCGCGTGCCCGCGCGGCCGATCGCTCGGGCCTGTGACGGGGGCTTGCCGGTGTCCTCGCTCTGCCAGGTTCACTGCGAGCGCCCGCCTGGTGCCATGGGAACTAGGGGAACGGGCGGGCGGTCGCTTCAGGGTCGGCGGGAAGGGGGACGACGGGCGGGGAGAGCGGGGGACGGCGGCGTTCGATCGCGACCCCGATGCCCGGAAGCGTACGCCCCCGACCCGAGCCAGCCGGGCGGGGGCGATCGTTCGTCGCGAATGGGCCGAGCTACCCGCGCGCGTAGACCTCGAGCGCGGCGGACGTCGCGGTGCCCGGCTTCGGACCCTTGCCCTGCTTCGCGAGGGCCTGCTCGATCGCGGCGAGGACCACGAGGACGCTCTCCTGCCGCGAGCCCTCGCCCATGAGGCCGATGCGCCACACCTTGCCCGCGAGCGGGCCGAGGCCGCCGCCGATCTCGATGCCGTGGTCGGCGAGGAGGGACTTGCGGACCGCTGCCTCCTCGATCCCGGCGGGGACCTGCACGCAGTTCAGCGTCGGGAGCCGGCGCCCCTCCTGTGCCTGCGGCGAGCACCCCAGCGCGGCGAGGCCCGCCATCAGCGCGGCCGAGTGGCGGCGGTGGCGCGCGAAGCGCGCCTCGAGCCCCTCCTCGTGGACGATCCGGAGCGCCTCGCGGAGCGCGTAGACCATGCTGATGGGCGCGGTGTGGTGGTAGGCGCGCTTCCCCTCCGCCCAGTAGTCCGCGATCATCGACGCGTCGAGGTACCAGCTCTGCACCTTGGTCTTGCGCGCGCGGAGCGCGTCGAGCGCGCGCGGCGAGAGGGTGAGCGGCGCGAGCCCGGGCGGGCAGGAGAGGCACTTCTGGGTGCCGGAGTAGCACGCGTCGATCTCCCACGCGTCCACCTCCACCGGCACGCCGCCCAGCGAGGTGACGGTGTCCGCGACGAGGAGCGCGCCGTGGGCGTGGCAGAGCTTGCCGAGCCCCTCGAGCGGCTGGTGCGCGCCGGTCGAGGTCTCGGCGTGGACGATGCCGACGGCCTTCACCTGCTCCTTCTTCAGCGCCTCCTCGACCCGTCCGAGGTCGCAGGTCTGGCCCCACGGGATCTCGATCTTCACGAGCTTCGCGCCGCAGCGGCCGACGATGTCGGCCATGCGGTTGCCGAAGACGCCAGCCGCGACGACGACGACCGTGTCGCCGGGCTCGACGACGTTCACGAGCGCAGCCTCCATGCCGGCGGACCCGGTGCCCGACAGGGCGATCGTGAACGGGTTCTGGGTCCGGAACGCGGCGCGGAGCTGGCCCTGGACCTCGTTCATGATCTCCAGGAACTTCGGGTCGAGGTGACCGAGCAGCGGCGTCGACATGGCGCGCAGCACGCGCGGGTGGACGGGGCTCGGCCCGGGGCCGAGGAGGAGGCGGGCGGGCGGCGACAGCTCGGGGACGTTCATGTCGGGGACCTCGTGGTTGCGGGCGCGCGGCGGCGAGCGGCGCGCCTCTTCGAGAGCGCGAATCGGATACAGATACACCAGCGGGAGATTCGCGGCCCAGGGGTCATGGGGGCTCTGCGGGCCCGATCGTCCGGCCGGGGGAGGGGCGCACGCGCGCGGACGGTGGAGCGGGCTCTCGCGCTCGGGTCCGACCGCGGGGTGGATCATCCGCCCCGCAGCCAGAGCTCCACCTGTCCCACCGCGTAGGGCACCGCCGCGTCGACGCGCAGCACGCGAGGCCCGAGCGAGAACGGCTCGAAGCCGCGCGCGCGGAGCGCCTCGGCCTCGTAGGGCGTCCAGCCGCCCTCCGGACCGATGGCGACGCAGGCCCGCTCGGAGAGCGGCGTGAGCGTCTCGAGCGGCGCGCTCCCGGCCGGATGCGCGAGGAGCCGCGACCGCTCGGGGAACGTCGCGTCGAGCTCGTCCTCCACGAACGGCTTGAAGAAGCGCCGGAGCGACACCTCGGGGAGGATCGTGTCCTTCCCCTGCTCGAGGCCGAGGACGAGCTCCGCGCGGATCGCCTCGGGCGCGAGGACCGGCGAGCCGAAGTAGCTCTTCTCGACGCGGTAGCTGCCGAGGAGCACGAGCCGCTTCACGCCCATGGAGGCGACCGCCTGCAGGACGCGGCGGAGGATCTTCGGGCGCGGCACCGCCGCGAGGAGCGTCACCTTCGCGGGCGGCGGCGGGGCGCGGTCGAGGCGCGGCGCGATCACCACCTCGGTGCCGGAGGCGTGGAGCACCTCCGCCTCTCCCATGCGACCGCCGACGACGCCCGCCTGGATCCGATCGCCCGCGACGGCGCGCAGGACCTCGCGGACGTGCAGCGCGCGGCGGCCGGACAGGCGGGCGACGCCGTCCGCCGCAAGCTCGGAGGGCTCGAGGAGGAGGAGGTTCACGGGAGCGCCAGACTACACCGCGCCGGCTCCGGCGCACCGCGCGCGGAGCCCCGGCCGGGCGCCGGGCCGGACGACCGGGTACAATCCTCTCGATGCCCGCTGATGCCGCCGCGTCCTGGACCCTCATCTCCGTCCTCTTCTCGTCCATCCCGCTCTCCGATTCGCTCGCCGCGGCGCTGCACGACGCGGCGGTGGAGCTGTACCGGCGCGACGACTCCGTGGGGCAGGTCGCGGGCGATCTCGCGAACGGCCGGGTCGTCAACCTGAAGCGGACGATGCAGCTCGGCGCGATCACGGGCCCCGCGTTCGAGGCGAAGCTCGACACCGAGCGCGGCGCCGGGACGGTCCGGTACCTGCTCACGCGCCAGGGCCTCGAGCTGCTCGGCCTCTCCGGCGAGCGGCCGCGCGGCGGCTATCTGAACTGAGTCAGCTTCAACGGGGCCCGCGCTCCGGCCCCGCCGGTTCGGCGCGGGACCCGCCCGGGCCGGCGCACTCCGCGCGCGGTGGCGTGTCGCCCGACATCGCCTCACCGGCACGCCTGCGCCGTACCTCGGTCGCGCGACCGGCCCGCGCGCGCGCGGGGTAGGCTCGCGAGTCGATGCCCTCGAGCAGGCGAGTCCTCCTCATCGAGCAAGACGCGGCGGTGCGCGCGTCGCTCTCCACGGCGCTCACCGGGCGCGGGGCGGAGGTCGTCGTCGCGAGCGACGGCGAGGACGGGCTCGCCAGGCTCGCCTGCGGCGAAGCGCCGGCGGTGGTGCTCCTCGGTCTTCACCCGCCACGCCGCGGGGACGACGCGTTCATGCGGGCGATCCGCGCCGATCCGCGCTACGCCGACGTCCCGGTCATCACGATGGCCGGCGACGGGCCCCACCGTAGGGGGCCCACGCCCTTCGACGTCGACGACGTGCTCGCGCTCGTGCTGTCGCTCTGCGATCCCGATCGCGCCTGAGCGAGCGCACGGCGGTCGCCGACGTTGGCGCGTGCGCGCCGCGCGAACGCTCGCGCTGCTGCCGAGAAACCCTCATTGGGCTTGACGCCCCGTTACGGGCATGCCCTTCGGGAGCGTCGCTCCCAGCGTGAGCACCGGGAGGGGAATCCCCGATGAAGGGTCGTCTCGCGCGGTTCGCCCTGGTGGGGCTGTCCGGGGTCGGGGTGAACCTCGCCGCGCTGCACCTCTTCGCCGGCGTGCTCGGGATCCAGGAGGTCGTCGCCTCCGCCCTCGCCATCGAGACGAGCATCGTCACGAACTTCCTGCTGAACGACGCGTTCACGTTCCGCGATCGCCGCGAGCTCGGCGCGGGGGTGGTGAGCCGCCTCGTGCGCTACCACGCGGTGAGCCTGGCGGGCGGCGTGGTGCAGCTCGTGGTCTTCGGGCTCGCCGCGCTGGCGCTCATGCGGACCCTCGGCCGGGCGGAGCTCGGGGGCCTGCGGTACCTCGCCCAGAGCGCGGGCATCGCCCTCGCCTTCGCGGCGAACTACCTCGGGAGCCTCCGCTTCGCGTGGGGGCCGCCCGGGGCGGGCGCGCCGCGTCCGGCGCTGTCGCTGCGGCGACCGGGGGCCTGGATCGCCCCCACGATCTTCGCCGGGATCCTCGTCCTGCACATCCTGCCGATCTGGCTCGTTCACTACTTCCCGACCCAGGACGGACCGCTGCACGTCGAGAACGTCCTCTCGCTCATGCGCTACCGTCACTCGCCGCTCCTGCAGCACTGGTACCTCGCGAACTGGGGCGCGCAGCCGAACTGGCTCACGCAGGCGCTCCTCGCCGGGCTCCTGCAGGTCGTCGGCCCGCTCACGGGCGAGAAGCTCGTGCTGACCGGCTACACGGTGCTCTTCCCGCTGGGCTTCCGGGCCCTGCTCCCGCCGGGTCGCGACGGGTGGTGGGCCGCGCTCGCCGCGTTCCCGTTCGTGCACGCGTTCCCCTTCCAGATGGGCTTCTGGAACTTCTGCTACGGGCTCGCGCTGGCGCTCCTCACGGTGGGCTTCTGGCTGCGTAGCCGGGGCCGGCTCGGGCCCTCGCGCTGGCTCGTGCTCGCGCTCCTCTCGGTGCTGCTCTTCCTCGCCCACTCGGTCGCGTTCGCGGGCGCTGGCCTCGCCATCGGGGTCCTCCTGGCCTGGCGCCTCGCCCTCGCGGTCCGCCGCTCCCGCGGGCACGCGGCGCGCCGCCGGCTCGTCGTGCGCGGCTACGCGGTGCGCGCCGGCGCCGTCGCGCTCGCGGCGCTGCCCGGGGCGGCCCTCCTCGGCGCCTGGCTCGTCGCGCACTCGGATCGCGCGTCCTCGCGCCTCCCGATCTACGAGCTCGCGGCCAAGCTCGCGACCGCGTACGCGCTCGTCTCGATCGACCGGCGCGAGATCCTCCTCGCGTGCCTGGTGTCGCTCGTCCTGTTCATCGGCGTGGTGCACCTCGCCCTCGTGCGCGCCACCTCGACGCGCGCGTTCCGGCCGCACGACGGCTGGCTCCTCGCCGCGGTGGCGTTCGCGATCGCGTACTTCGCGGTCCCGGAGGTCGTGGCGGCGGGCGCGCACGTGTCCGACCGGTTCGCGCTGTTCACCTTCCTCTGCGTGGCCGCCTGGATCGCCACCGGCGCGGCGCCCGCCATCGCCGTGCGGCGCCTCGCCCTGGCGCTCGCGGGGATCGCGGTAGTGGCGACGGGCCTCCGCTACGAGAAGCAGCGCCAGATCTCCGCCTACGTCGAGGAGTACGTCGCGGCGGCGGCCGGCCTCGGCCCGGACCGCGTGCTCCTGCCGGTCGCCATCTCGCCCTACGGCCCCGTCGACGAGAACGGCCGCAACCTCGGCTACCGCGTGAAGCCGCTCCTGCACGCGACCGGCTGGGTGGTGGCGCGCAACGGCGGGGTGGACCTCAAGAACAGCCAGGCGTTCACCGATCACTGTCCGCTGCGGTTCCCCGACGATCACAACCCGTTCCTCATGCTCGCCGGCTCGCTCGCGAAGATGGAAGGGACGCCCCCGTGCATCGACCTGCGCGCGGCCGTGGCGGCGCAGGTGGACTACGTCCTCGTGTACGGCGTCACCCCCGACGCGCTCGCGAGCCCGTGCGGCGCGCGGATGGCGCTCGACCTGCGGTCGCGCTACGAGCCCATCGCCCACTCGGCGAGCGGCATGCTCGAGATCTGGCGGCCCAGGCCCGAGGGCGCGCAGCACGCGCAGTACCCCTGACGGCGACCGCCCCCCGCAGACGACGAGGCCCCCCGGCGCGTCGCGCCGGAGGGCCTCGAACGGCTCACGAAAGAGCGGATGCTACTTCTTCGCGGGCGCGGCCGCGGGCTTCGCGGGCGCGGCCGCCGCGGGCGCAGCGCCGCCGGCGCGCTGATCCATCGAGGTGAAGACGACCGCCTTCTTCGCCACGACCTTCCCGTCGGCCTTGGCCGAGTGGCAGACGGCGCAGAACGCGTCCATGCTCTGGCCCTTCGCCGTGTCGACGCGGAGGTACTTGTAGTTGGCGTTCGACGGGTGCGGGTCGTGGCAGCCGACGCACTCGAACCGGCCGTCGCGGAGGAGGTCGCCGGGGACGTTCGCGACCTTCGGGTTCACCGAGGTGAGGCCGTAGGGGTGGCTCATGTGGCCGGACACCGGGGCGTAACCCTGGCCGCCCTTCGAGGTCTCCTCGTGGCAGCCGAGGCAGAGCGCCGTCGATCCGGTGTATGCAGCCTTCGTGCGGGGGTTCTGCGCCACCTTGTTCGGCGCCACGGCGAAGATGACATCGCCCTTCGCCGTGTGGATGCCGTGGCAGCCGTTGCAGCCGACGCCGTCGTGCCCGCCGAAGGCGAACGCGGAGATGGGCAGCGCGGCCGCGAGGGAGAGGACGAGGATTCGAACGCCGTTCATGTGAAGCTCCTGATGCGTACCGCGGGTTGACACCCTCGATGGGTGCGAAAGCGCGCGGACTGTACGCAAACGGGTCGCCTGGCTGCCTTGATGGAGAGCAACCGGGCGAGCGCTCGGATCAGGGGCCGTGGTCGGGCTCGAACGCACCGGTGCGCCAGCCGAGCCGGATGGAGAGCAGACGTACCATGAACGCGAGACTTATCCCCGCGAACGCCGCCGTCTCCTCCGGCAGGCGGAGGCCGGCCGCGAGGGCGATGAAGCACAGCACGCCGGTGAGGGCGGCGAGGGCGTAGGCCTCGCCGGGCTTGAAGATGAGCGGCTCCTCGCGGACGAGGACGTCGCGCAGCATCCCGCCGCCCACCGCGTTCACGCAGCCGACGAGCGCCACGGAGACGAGCGGGAGGCCCGCGGCGAGCGATTTCTGCGCGCCCACCACCCCGTACACGCCGAGCCCGAGCGCGTCGATGACCACGATCGCGAGCCGGGCGCGCTGGAAGTGCCGCCCGAAGAACGCGCCGGCGAGGCCGCCGCCGAGCACGCCGAGCAGGTAGCGCCCGTCGGTGAGCACGGCGGGTGGCCCCTGCTGGAGGAACAGCCCGTCGCGGAGGAGCGCTCCGCCGAGCCCCGTCGCGATCGAGAGCACGAGGATGCCGACGAGATCGTAGCGCTTGCGGACCGCGGAGATCGCCCCCGTCACCGCGAACAGGAACGAGGCGGCGACGTCGAAGGCGATGGGGAGATGGAAGCCGCCGCGCAGCACGCGAGCTACTTAGCACGTCGGCGGAGGTGGAGCGCGCGGTCAGAGGGCGCCGAGCATCGGGTCGCGCGCGTGGCGGAGCACCTCCGCGGCGAGCGCGGTGCTCGCGTTCGCGATGTCCTCGACGGAGAGCATGCCGGAGAGGTGCCCGGCGCCGTCGAGCACGATGAGCCGCCGCACCGCGCACGCCTCCATCGCGTGCGCCGCCTCGGCGAGCTCGTCCTCCTCGGTGCAGGCGACGACCTGGGGCGTCATGGCCTCCCGGACGCGGGTGCGTCTCGGGTCTGCGCCCGCCGCGGTCGCCCGCACGGCGATGTCCCGATCGGTCACGATCCCCGAGAGCGTGCCGTCCTCGAGCACGGGGAGGGCGCCGACGCCGAGCTCCTTCATCTTCCGGGCGGCCGCGACCAGCGTCTCGTCCACGCCGATGGTCGCGGCGTTCCGGGTCATCACCTCGCGCACGCGCATCGTCTACCTCCTCGTGCATCGAACCTCACGCGGTCGCGCGGCGCGAGGGGGACCGTCGGGGCGCTCCGGTCGAGGCGGGCAACCCGCCGCGGACCCGCCGGCTCCGCCGGGCGAGCGAGCGGGCGAGGAGCCGTCGTACGATGCCCCATGCCCGAAGCGATGCCCGTCGTCCCCGCGCCGGTGCGGATCGTCCTGCTCCGGCCGCGGAACCCCGAGAACCTCGGCGCCGTCGCGCGCGCGATGAAGAACTTCGGGCTCGCCGACTGGGCCATCGCGGAGCTCGGGACGCACGACTTCGCGACGGCCCGCAGGGTGGCGGTGCACGCGGAGGACCTCCTCGACAGGCCTCGGCTCGTCCGGACGCTCGACGAGGCGGTCGCCGACTGCGCGTGGGTCGTCGGCACCAGCTCCCGGAGGGTGCGCGGCAAGCGGCGCCTCGCCCCCGCGGCGGTCGCGCGCGAGGCGCTCGAGCGCGCCCCGGCGGGGCGGACGGCGATCGTCTTCGGCGACGAGCGCAGCGGTCTCACGAACGACGAGGTCCTCCGTTGCCACGACCTGTCCTCCATCCCGACGGACGAGGCGCAACCCTCGGTGAACCTCGCCCAGGCGGTGCTCCTCTATGCCTACGAGCTCAGGCGGGCGGCGCTCGAGGCGCACGCGCGGGCTCCCACGTCCCCGCCCGCGGGCGCGACGGACGCGGAGCTCGGGAGCCTCGAGGCGGCGCTGCGCGCGGCGCTGCGGGCGGGCGGATTCCTCGCGGGACCGGAGCGGCACGCGGTGCGCGACCTCGTCGCTCCCCTGCGGCGCGCGCGGCTCACGCAGCGGGAGGCGAGGCTTTGGTCGGCGGCGCTGCGGACGCTGGGGAGGGGAGAGGGGTAGGTCGGGGTCTCGGTCTCACGTCCCCACCGGCACCCTCCTCGCGCGCTCCGCCGCCTCGCCGATCCGCGGCAGCGTTTCCCCTCCCACTCCCTCGACCACGATCGACGCCGCGGCCGCGCCGAGGCGCGCGGCCTCGACCGGGTCGTCACCGCGGGCGAGCGCGAGCAGGAAGGCGGCCGCGAACACGTCGCCGGCCCCGGTCGGATCGACCTCTCGCGTGGGGAACACCCCCACGACGAACGTGCGGTCGCGCGTCGTCACCGTGCAGCCGGCGGCGCCCCGCGTGAAGACGACGATCGGCACCGCCGCGGCGAGGCGCGCGAGGAGGTCGTCCTGGCCGGCGAGGTCGTCCTCTCCGACGAACGCGGCGGTCACGCCGGCGAGCTCGGCGGGCGCGAAGGACCAGCGCGGCTGCACGACGGTGCCGTCCGCCGCCACGGCGCGCACGAGCCCCTGGACGCCCAGCCCCACCACCCGTGCGCCGGCGACGTCGGCGAACGCACGCGGCGCCACCTCGCCGAGGACGGGCGCGAGGTGGAGCACGTCCGCGCCGCGCCAGGCCACGGGGAGGGTGGCCGGATCGAGCGGCGGGGCGGAGGCCTCGACCCGCTGCCGGCGGGCGCCGCCCGGCGCGTGCATGTTGACGAAGAGGGTCGTGCGCGCCGCGGGCGCGATGATGGACTCCACCCCGGCGAGCGCGCGCTCCGGATAGTCGGCGCCGGCGGCCGTGAGCACGCGCGCCCGGGCGCCGAGCGCGCGGAACGTGTGCGCCGCGTACCACGCCGATCCCCCCGGGACGAGCCGCCCGGCGACACGGTCGAGCGTCACGTGGCCGCAGACGACGGCGGCCGGCCGCGCCGCGGAGGTGGGCAGGTCGAGCATCGCGACGGAGCGTACCACCCGTCCCGGCGGTCGCGGCCACGCGAGCGGAGCCGCGCGACCCGTCCGCCGCGTGCCAGGTCACGCGCCGTCGATCGTCGGCCCGGGCCGCCGTACCGGCGAGCGGACGCGGGTCAGGGCAGGATCTCGAGCACGCGCGCGTGCCGGAGCGGGCCGTCCTCGATCTCCACCGTCGTCGGGACGTCGTAGGACGCCCGGACGGCGAAGCCCTCGCGCGGAGCGTAGGTGCGGCCCGCGTCGCCGGCGAGGACGCTCACGCCGCGCGCGGCGAGCCGGCGGAACCACGCGAGGCTCCTGGCGGCGAGCGACCGCTCGTAGAAGACGTCGCCCGCGAGCACCACCTCGACGCCGGGGAGCGGCGCCTCGATCGCATCGCCCGCGCGGAACTCCGGCGCGACCCCGTTCAGCGCAGCGTTCACCCGCACGGCCGCCTCGCAGAACGGGTCGAGGTCGAGCGCGAGGACCCGCGCCGCGCCGGCGCGCAGGGCCGCGATGGCGACGAGACCGCTGCCCGTCGCGAAGTCCGCCACCGAGCGTCCGCGAACGAGGTCGGGGTGGTCGAGCACGTGGCGCGCGAGCGCCTGGCCCCCCGCCCACGGGAACGCCCAGAACGGCGAGTCGTCCCAGCCCGCCAGCTCGGCCGCCGTCGCATGCCACAGCGGCGTCAGCTCGCTCGCCTGGTGAATCATGATCTCGGGGGCGAGGGGCACGGGCGCGGGCGCAGTGCGCTCCCGGACGAATTCGACGAGCTCTTCGAGCGTTCGCAAACGAGCACGGAACAGACCACGCCACCGCCGGCGCCTGCAACCCAGGCGGGCAGGGTGCGCCCACCTCGCCGCACCCGGAGGCGGCTCCCCTTGGGGCACTTGGTGGCTCGTCTGCCGTGACGGAGGTTGGCCGCAAGGGTCATGTGGACCGTCATTCGTTTCGCGCTCTCGGGAGCGGATCCTGCGCCGTACCGCGCGGCCTTCGACCTGCTCCGGCGCTCCGGCTTCCAGCCCCATCGCCGCCCCGAGGACGCCGGGACGTGCGAGGTCTTCCCCGCCTCCGTGGTCGCCGATCTGCTGCAGGATCCCGGCGTCGTCTCGCGGGCGATCTTCGAGGCGCTCGCGGGCGCGCGGCTGCGGCCGGTGATGGTGGCGGGCGCGCACGTGGAGGTGCGCGCTCGCGCACGCCCCGAGCCGCCCGTTGCGCCTCGCTGATCCATCGGGCGACGTTCGTCGATCGAGTGGCGGGCCGCTCCGGCGGCCGTGGAGGGCCTGATGGACGCACCCGACCGGCGGCGGTTCTCGCGCATCCCCTTCCACGCGGGCGTGGAGCTGCACGTGGAGCGCGGCACCGCGCCCGCGCGACTCCTCGACATCGGCCTCAAAGGCGCGCTCGTCGAGGTGGGCGAGGGGCTCGACGTCGAGCGCGGCGACCCGTGCGCGCTGGCGCTCCGGCTGGAAGGCGGTGAGGTGGTGATCCGGATGGACGGTGCCATCGCGCATCGCGAGGGGAGGCGCGTCGGCGTGCGCTGGTACGCGATCGACCTCGAGAGCATCGCCCACCTCCGCCGCCTCGTGGAGCTGAACGTCGGCAGCGACGTGCAGGGCGAGCTCGCGGCGCTGGTGGGGAGCGCGTAGGCGAGGCGCCTCGAGCAGGACCCGACCCTGAGACCCTCACTGCCCCGCATGGCCGCCGGCGCGTCGACGCGCGGGCGGACCTCGGCCGCTCACGGACCGTGAGGGAGAGCTTCCGCTGAGGGCTCCTCGCCCGGGATGGGATCGACCCGGCGGAGGATCCGGCCGATCGCGCGCTCGAGCTCGTCCCGCACCCAGCGCGGCGGGTCGTAGGGGTCGCGCCGGAGCCGGCGGAAGAGCGACTCGAGGCCGCGCCGCTCGCCGCGCGCGAACTCCGCGACGAGGCCGGCTCGGCCACCCCCCGCGCCGGCCGTCTCGACCGCGATGGGCCCGCGCCGCGCGTGCGTGCGGCGGACCACGCTGTCGTAGTGGAGGAGCGCGCGATCGAGGAGGACCCACGGGAAGTTCGGCTGCGCGTGCGGACCGATGCGGAAGCGGCGCGCGCCGGACCAGTAGCGCTGGACGTCGAGGAGGAGGCCGGGGATGCCGGGCGCGCCGATCGAGCGGACGCGCGCGTAGCGCCTCCCCACGCCGTACAGCGCGCCGCCGCCGCCGAGCGCGCCGCCGAGGACGGTGCCCGCGAAGATGCTCGCGCCCCCGACCGCCGCGTCCACCGCGCCGCCGATGGCCGCGCCGGCCAGCGCGCCGGCGGCGACGAGCTGCGCGGGAGAGAGCCCGAGCAGCTTCCAGGCCTCCTCGGCGAAGAGATCCTGGCGGTACACGGGCCGCTCGAGGCCGGGGCCCTCCTCGAACCGCGCCTCGCGGTGGCCGTACAGCGCCTCGACGCGGCGGCGCGCCTCCTCCTCGCGGGCGCGGAGCGCGTCGTGGAAGCTCCGCTCGAGGCGGTCGCGCTGCTCCTCGATCGCGGCCTCGTCCTCGACCGCGAGCTCCTCGGTGTGCGTGAGCGCGTCCACGAGGAGGCCGGAGACGAGGGCGGCCGCCTCCGCCCGGCGCCGGCCACGCTGGGCGACGAGCGCGGCGACCGCCTCGTCCACCGCCGCGCGCCAGTCGGGCCGCAGCTCCCGGAAGACCTGCAGGAGGTTCACCCGCTCCTCGAACGAGACCGAGAACGCGTCGAAGTCGCGCACGATCTTGAAGTGCTGGTCGAGCGCGCGGTGCCACTCGGCCGCGTGGTCCTCTGCGCCGATGCGGTTGACGAGCGCCATCCCGGGCCGGCCCGTCCAGCGGAGGATCTCCATCTCGGCGTCGTAGTTCGGCCGATACGGGTGCGTGCCGTCGACGACGTAGAGCACGCTCGCGCCCGCCAGGATCGGCGCGAGCAGGCGGCACTCCTCGACGAGCTCGGAGGTGCCCTCGAAGGCACGCACGAGCTCGGCGACGCGCGCGGGCCGCTCCGCCGCGCTCACCTCGCGAGCGCGCAGCCAGGCGAGGGCGCGCGGAGCGTCCTCGAACCCGGGCGTGTCGACGAGCACGAACAGGGTCCGCCCGTCCACGCGGACGGGGAACTCGCGCACCTCGGTGGTGGTCCCCGGGCGCGGGTCGATGCGCACCGAGTCGTCCTCGGCGAGCGTCGCGACGATGCTCGACTTGCCCTTGTTCACGCGGCCGACGACCGCGAAGCGCGGGACCTCCGGGGTCACGGCGCCCCCTGGAGAGGCTCGACCGCGAGGTACGGGTCCTCGAGCCGGGCGAGCCCGTCTCGCCAGGTGCGCACGCTCGCCTCCGTGGCCGGACCGACGCGGTCCTCCCTCACCTCCGCCACGAGCACGAGCAGGTGCCGCCGCGGGCCCAGGGCGCCGCGCAGCTCGCGCACGAGCCTCAAGGCCGCCCGATCCGGCGCCTCGAATCCCTCGGCGACCACCACCACCGGCTCCGCCCCGTCCACCGCGGCGAGCCACCTCGCGCCGAGCTCGTCGCGCCCGTCGCGCCCGCCGGCGGCGTGGACGCTCGCGATCTCGCGCCGGACCTGGCGGGCGATGGCCGCCTCGAGGGCGGGGTGCGCCGGGACGTCGCGCCAGAGCACCACCGCGCAGCGCGTGCCCGCGGGCGGCGCGACGCCCGGGACCGTCGCCGGGATCACCGCAGGCGGCGCGGCCTCGGGGAGGACGGCCCCGGTCTCGACGTGCGGCTCGGCGAGCCGGGCGAGGACGCGCGCGATCTCCGCGTCGTCGAGCGGAAGGCGGGCGAGCAGCCTCGCGGCGCGCAGGCGCGCGACCGCGAGCGCGACGGCGCGCGGGAGGAGGCCGTAGGTCGCGACGGCCGCGAGGAGGAAGCGCCACCACTCCCCGACGAGCGCCGGGTCCGCGGCACGGCCTGCCCCGGCGTGGAGGTAGGCGCCCTCGAGCCGCGAGTAGCGCGTCGCCTCCACCAGCGCGAGCGACGGCGCGGCGTCCGGCCAGAGCGACGCCCAGGGCCGCGCCAGCGCCGAGACGAGGGCGTGGAAGCGCGGCGCGTCGAGGTCCACGAGCGTCGTGCTCCACGCGAAGGCGATGTCGGAGAACACCACGAGGCGCAGGCACCCGAGGAGCGCCCCGACGTTGAAGGCGACGCCGAAGGTCTGCGTCGCGCCGAGCAGGAGCCACGGCTCCACGGAGTGGTACAGCGAGCGCCGGCTGCGCAGCCGGTGCCAGAGCGCGCGCCACTCCTCCGCGCGCGCCTGCCCCGCCGCGCGTCCGGCGAGGCGCGGGTAGAGGGCGCCGATCGCCTCGCGGAAGACGCCCACGAGCGGCGCGCCCAGCGTCGCGAGCGGGAAGAGGAACGCGGCGAGGAGGAACAGGAGCAGGAGCACCTGCGCGCCGACGAGGACGAGCAGCACGTCCCAGACGTTCACCGGGTGCTCGCCGGTGTAGCCGAGGAGCGCCGTCGCGGCGCCCCAGCCGAGCGCGAGCCCGATCGCCGCGAGCGCCAGCCGGACGCCGGCCAGGGCGCGGGACACCGTGCGGCCGGGGAAGAGGAGGCTCGGCTCGCGCTCGCGGAGCTGGGCGAGCCAGCGGGCGAGCACGTCCCCCCGGTCACCGGCGAGGGACGCTCCACGCATCGCCTCGCGGTCGCGCCGCTCGAGCGCGCCCGCGGGCGCGTCCCGATCGCGGGCGAGCTGGGCCTCGAGGTCGATGAGGTCGGCGAGCGTCACGGCAGGTCGCCGAGGGAACATAAGGGATCGGCGCGCCCGGGTCGCGCCTCGCGGGTGCGCTCGACCCGGGTCGCGCTGCCCGCACCGAGCCCCGACCTCGCCCGCGCCGCTCGAGCCGGGCAGGGCGCCAGGAAAAGCGGCAGGTTGGGCCCCGCGCCTCCGAAGTGCGCGCCTGCGCCGCAGGCGGCCCCCGTCCTGCATCCCGGTGACTGAGGGTACGTCCTGCAAGGGTAGGTGAACGTGATGAAGCTGCGGCTCAGCGGGAAGGTGCTGGGACTCCTCGTCGTGGCGGTGATCTTCGTCGCGCTGGTCGGCGGCGCCGGTCTCGTCGCGACGGCCTCGATGGCCGGCGTGGTCGGCGACTACGCAGGCGCGAAGGTGCCCCAGCTCGTCGCGGTGTCGCGACTCGCCACGGCGGTGGGGCGCGCCACCGGCGCGGCGTCGGCGGTGGAGAACGGCACCCTCGAGCCGGAGGTGCACGAGGCGGCGCTCGCGCTCATCGCCGGCCAGCTTCGCGAGGCGGTGGACGCCGAGCGCGCCTTCGAGCGCGGGGGACGGGACGCGGGGGCGAGCCAGATCGCGCCCGCGCTCGATCGGTGGAAGCAGGACCTCGCGCAGCTCGACTCCGCCGCGCGGGCGAGGCGGGACGCAGGCGCGGCGGGCCAGTTCGCGGAGGAGGCGGGGGCCCAGCACGACGTGACGGACGCGTTCGAGCGCCTCCGCGTGGACGCGCAGCGGCTCCTCGAGGTGGTGGACGCGAGCGCCGTGGCGACCCGCACCGCCGCCGACGCGAGCGCGGCGCGCGCCCGCGACGCCGAGGCCGGCGCCCGGCGCGACATCGCCGTCGTGTTCCTCCTCGCGACGGCGGCGCTCGCCTCCGCCGGGGCCTTCCTCGTCCGCGCCATCCGGCGCGGCCTCCGCTCGGTCGTGGAGGCCGCGGAGCGGATCGCGGCCGGCGACCTGCGCGACGCGGTGGAGGTGACGAGCCAGGACGAGCTCGGCGACCTGCAGGCCGCGATGCGCCGCATGGGCGGGCAGCTCTCGCAGGTCATCGGCGACGTGCGCTCCGGCGCCGCCGCGCTCGCGGCGGTCGCGGGCCAGGTCTCCGCCACCTCGCAGCAGCTCTCGCAGGGCACCGGCGAGCAGGCCTCCAGCGTGGAGGAGACCTCGGCGCTGCTCGAGGAGATGAACGCGTCCATCGGCTCCAACGCGGCGAGCAGCCGGGACGTGGAGCGGATGGCGAGCGAGGGCGCGAGGAACGCCGAGCGCAGCGGCGCGGCGGTCACCGAGACGGTGGGCGCGATGCGCGCCATCGCCGAGCGGGTCTCGATCGTCGAGGAGATCGCCTACCAGACGAACCTCCTCGCCCTGAACGCCGCCATCGAGGCGGCGCGGGCGGGCGAGCAGGGGCGGGGCTTCGGGGTCGTGGCGACCGAGGTCCGCAAGCTGGCCGAGCGCAGCCAGGCGGCCGCCAAGGAGATCGGCGAGCTCGCCGCCCGCTCCGTCGGCGTGGCCGAGCGCAGCGGCGGGCTCCTCGCGGAGCTCGTGACGACCATCGCGACCACCGCCGAGCGGGTGCGCGAGGTCTCGGCGGCCTCGCAGGAGCAGTCGGCCGGGGTCGGGCAGCTCTCGAGGGCGATGACCGTCGTCGATCAGGTCACGCAGCGGAACGCCTCCGCCGCGGAGGAGCTGTCCGCGACCGCCGAGGAGCTCTCCACCCACGCCGACGCGCTCCGGGAGCGCGCCGCCTTCTTCACGGTCGGCGGGGAGGGTGGCGTCGCGGACGCGCTGGAGCACCCGCCCGCGCTCCCCCGCGAAGACCTCCCTCGCCTGCACGCCGCCGGCGCCCGCTGACCGGCGCCGGCCTTCCCCCCGACCCGCGCACTGCCCCACCGGAGGAACACCCATGAAAAAGCTCCTCGCCGCAGCCCTCGCCGCCGCCGTCCTGGGCGCGCTCGGGCAGGCCGCCGCCGCCGAGCCGTACGCCACCACCAAGGACGCCGAGCTGCTCGTGCACCGGGCGGCGCTGTTCATGAAGAAGGAGGGCAAGGAGAAGGCGATCGCGACGTTCAACGACGCGCACGGTCCGTTCATCTACCGGGACCTGTACGTCTTCGCGTACGACCTCGCCGGCAACTGCCTCGCGCACCCGACGAAGCCCGAGCGTGTCGGCAAGAACAACATGGGCGACAAGGATCCCGACGGGAGGTTGTTCGTCCGGGAGCGGATCCTCCTCGCCCGAAAGCACGGCAAAGGCTGGCAGCAGTACAAGTTCAACAACCCCGTCACGAACAAGGTCGAGCAGAAGGTGGCGTACTTCGAGCTCGTGGACGGGGTGGTGCTCGTCGCGGGGGCGTACAAGAAGTAGTCGCCGGGCACCCTCCTGCGCGCGCGCGGCGCGCCCGGCCGCCGTCAGGAGGCGGTCGGCGCCGCCGCCGCGCGCGCCGACCCGGCGCCGGGGACCTTTCCGGCGGCGCGGAGCGCCGCGAGCTGCCGATCGAGGCGCGGCAGGACCTCCTCGTGCGTGTAGCGGACGAGGTGCTCGCCGAGCACGGCGAGCGTCACCGCGCGCGGGAGCGCTGCGGGTCCGAGCCGCAGGGCCTGGCCGACGAGGCGCCAGAAGTGGCGGCGGCGCGAGCCGCGCAGGCCGAGGCGCCACAGGGTCCGCGCGAGCGTGGCGAGGGACCCCGGCCTGAGCGGGCTCGGGCGCATCGGCGCGAGCGCGAGGTGCAGCGCGCAGCGACGGAAGTAGGCGTCCTCGTCGTAGAGCTCCGCGAGCAGCCGGCGGTAGCCCTCGAGGAGCTCCAGATCGCCCATGGCGGGCTCGAAGTTGGTCTCGCCGAACTGGTCCCCGGTGGACTCGGCGCGAAGCCGGCCCTCGCGCGCGAGCCGCCTCCAGAGGGCCGTGCCGGGCAGCGCGGTGAGCGTCCCTACCATCGCGCGCGGGATCGGGAGCGCCTGGATGAACGCGCGCTGGCGCGCGAACGTGCCCGCGTCGTCGGCGTCGAAGCCGACGATGAACCCGGCGAAGACCTCGAGCCCCGCGGCCGTGAGGCGCCGCACCGCCTCCGCCGGATCCACGCGCAGGTTCTGGCGCTTGCCGGCCTCCTGCAGGGCGGCGCGATCGGGCGTCTCGATCCCCACGAAGACCGCCGAGAACCCGGCGTCGACCATCGCGGCGAGCAGCTCCGGCAGCGTCGCGAGGTCGAGGCTCGCCTCGGTGTAGAGGTCGAACGGCCGGCCGTGCTCCGCCTGCCAGCGCGCGAGCTCGGGGAGGAGTCGCGCCGCGGCGCGGCGGTTGCCGATGAAGTTGTCGTCCACGAGGAACAGCGGCCCGCGCGCGCCGAGCCGGTGGAGCGCCTCCAGCTCGGCGAGCACCTGCGCGGCCGACTTCACCCGCGGCACGCGCCCGAAGACCTCGATGATGTCGCAGAACTCGCAGCTGAACGGGCAGCCGCGCGACACCTGGATCGCGTGGCTCGCGTAGCGGTCCAGGGCGAGGAGGTCGAAGCGGGGGACGCGCGCGAGGGCGAGGTCGGGCCGGCCCTCGCCGGACGGCGAGAGGACGCGGTCGTGCGCGCCGGGGCGCTCGACCGCCGCGACGAGCCGCTCGAGCCGGCCCTCGGCCTCGCCCTGGAACACGTGGGCCGCCTCCGGGAACCGCTCCGGCGCGATGGTGGGGGCCGGCCCGCCCGCGACCGTGACCTTCCCGAGCGCGCGCGCCCGCGCGAGGACGGCGCGCATCGACGGCGCCTGCACGAGCATGCCCGAGACCAGCACGGCGTCCGCCCAGCGGAGGAGCTCGTCCGGCAGCGCCTCGAGGTGCTCGTCGTGGAGCCGGAGCTCCCAGCTCGCGGGCAGGTGCGCCGCGAGCGTCGCGAGGCCGAGCGGAGGAAGCGCCGCGTCCTTGCGGATGAACGGGAGGCTGTGCCCGTAGCCCCAGTACGTGGGCGGCGTGGAACCCTGCACGAGGAGCGCACGCATTCACGCGGTGTACGCCTCGTCCGTCATCCGCCCGTCACGGTCGCGCGCCATCGGTGGGGTGACCAGGCCGAGGCGGGTCGCGAGCTCGGAGGGGCGCCGGCCGAGAGGCCCCCGCCAAGGGCTCGTCTACCCAGCTCGGGGCACCCCACCGGCGCGCTCGGGGTGCAAACGTCCGCTCCGGCCGTGAGGGGTTGCGGCGAGACGCCGCGCTCGCCATGAGTCGTCGCGGCTCCGCTCCGGGAGCCCGAACGAAGGAGAGATCCATGAAGCTCGTTCTCCGCGCCGCCGCCGCGCTCGCGATCCTGGGCCTCGCGACGCCCGCCTTCCCCTGCGGCGACAAGCAGATGACGACGGCGTCGTCCTCGACGACGGCCTCGACGAAGAGCAAGGCGGCGGTCGCGAAGGCCGACAAGAAGGCGGCGGCGAAGACCGCCAAGGCGGCCCCGCAGAAGGCCACGGCCACGAACTAGCCTCGAAGCTGGCAGCGCCCCCCGCATCGCCACGGGGGGTGGGGCGTCGCCGGGCTCCGGGCCGGCGGCGCCCTTCTTTGCCCTGAACGGCCGAGCGTGATTAGCGATCAGGCGAGCAAAGCGAGCCCGCCGGGGCGACGCCGCGGAAGCGGCGACGCCGCTCGCGGCGGCGCACGGGACCCGGCGAGCAGGGGTGGGGTCCCCGACGACGGCGGCCCGCCGTCGGCGGGGCGGGGGCGAAGCCGGCGCAGCCCCCGTTCGAAAATGCCTGAACGACAGCGTGATTCGCATCACCGAAGGTGATCGGCGAATCACGAAACTGTCGTTCAGGGCGCTTTGTGCTTCGTGAAGTCGTGCCCGCGCAGCGCGAGACACGGGTCCTCGCGCTCGGCGGCCGGCGTGAACACGACGAAGTCGAACGGGAGCGTCCCCACCCCGAACTCCGAGGCGTAGAGCGCCGGGTCGAGCTTTCCCTGCGAGACCTCGAACAGTCCCACCGAGACGACGCGCCGGCCGGGGAGCTCGCGCTCGAGCGAGGCCGGGACGCCGCGGTCGGTGCGGGCGTGGCCGTTTCCGGTCACGAGGATCGCGCCGCCGGCCGCCTGGCTCACCGCGGCGAGGCGATGCGCCATCTCCGCGTCGCGGGCGCGCTGCGCGAGCGCGAGCCGGTCGAGGATCGCGTCCGGCATCGGCGCGTCGCAGTGCGCGGCCTTCATCTCGGCGCGCAGCGAGGCGACGACCTCGGGGGGGAGCGGCTCCGCCTTCTGGAGCGCGGCGCGGAGCTCCGGGGTGAGCGCCTCCTGGCCCTTCATCGCGATCGCCTTCGCGAGGGGGACGGGCAGGTTCGCGCCGACGATCGGCATGCCCGCCTCGAGCCCGGCGGCGAAGATGGGCCGGTAGATCGCGAAGTCGTACCAGCCGCTGTGCTTCCAGTCGACGGCCCGGGCGATCGCGTCGGGATCGCGCGGGGCGCGGGCGATCGCGGCGTCGATGGCAGGCTGGTCGTCCTCCTCCATCATCTCGAAGGCGAGAGCCGGCCGCTTCCCGGCGGCGCCTATCGCGCGCACCAGCCGCGCCTGCAGCACGTGGTGGTCGGGGTTGTCGTGCATCTCGCCGAGCATGACGACCTCGGCGCCGTCGACCGCGCTCGTGAGCGTGGCCTCGTCGACGAGCCGCCCCGCCCGCGCGTCCCAGATCTTCCCCACGAGCGGGTGCTCGCGGTGGCGCTCGGACATCCACGCGCGCTCCTTCGAGATCGGCTCCTGCAAGAGCTTCTGGTTCGCGGCGCAGGCCGCGGAGAGGATTGCGAGGGCGGACGCGGCGACGAGTCGGTTCGGGCTCACCCGCACAGAGATAGCGCGTCCCGGCGAGGGACGCTCGCGTCCGGTGGGGACGCCGCACCTCGCGTGATGCGGGCGCGCTCCCCCCGCCCCGGGTGGCGCGCGCGTCAGCGCGCCGCGGCCGACGCTGCGGCCGGGTCCTGAAGCTTCACGGCGACCTCGAGCCGCTCGGTGCCGAGGTGACCGCGCTCGACCACCTCGGGGCCGCGCCACGACGTCCAGCCGGGCAGCCCGCGCTGCCACGCGTGGGTCATCTGCCAGAGCTGGAGGCGCGAGTTCGCGAGGTACAGGTAGAGCCCGCGGCTCGGGTTCCACGGGTTCCGCAGGGCGATCGCGAGCCCCTCGTCGGCGCGCCCGTGCAGCGTCCCGTCCCACCGGAAGAAGCCGCGCCCGGCCTCGAACGGCAGCTTGCCCTCGCGCGCGAGCCGCGCGACGAGCGCGTTGTCGGCCGCGCCGCCGAGGACCACGAGGTCGTGCTCGGCGAGGTCGGCGTCGGACACCTCCGCGTCCGCCGCCAGCGGGGGGAGGACCTCGGTGAACGCGTCCGCCACGGTGTCGCGCCAGACGAGCGCGAGCGAGTGGCCGGCCTCGACCTGGCGGGAGGAGCCCCACACGAACAGCGCGCCCGGGAAGTCGTCGAGGAGGTTCGGCAGCACGAACGCGTCGTCGCGCCCCACGGCGGCGTCGCCGCCGAGCGCCACTCGCTGCGGGCGCTCCGAGAGCTCGAACGTGAACGTCCGCGTCGCGGCGGCGGGGACCTCGATCCGCTCGTAGCGGATCGTCTTCTCGCCCCGGATCGCGAGCGTGGAGACGAACGGCCAGGGGTTCGTCTTCTGCGCGATCTCCACGGCGAGCCGGAAGCGGTCGCCCGCGCGCGTGGCGACCGCGGAGAGCACGGGGTCCGGGAGATCGGCGCGCTCGAGCCACGGCCTCACGAACGGCGCGACGTCCTGGCCCGCCGCCGCGGAGAACGTCCGCAGGAAGTCCTCGGTGCGCATCGGCTTCCCCGCGTACCGCTCGTGCACCGCGCGCATGCCCTTCGCGAACGCCGCGTTCCCGAGGCGCAGCCGAAGCTGGTGCAGCGCGAAGGTCCCGCGGATGCGGGGGATCTGGTACGGGCCGTAGCGATCGTAGGCGGGCGACAGCCGCGCCGGCGCGGCGGCGCCCTCGCGCAGCGTGAGCCAGGCGAGGCGCGCGGACAGGTCATCGAGGCCGGCGCGGAGGGCCTCGAGCGCCTTGGCGGGCTCCTCGGGGAGCTTCGCCAGGAGCGCGTGGTACGCGGCCGAGCCGCTCGTGAACCAGGCGTCCGCGTCCGTCGCGGGGAACACCGTGTCCTTCCAGAGGAGCTTCGGATCGTAGGCGAGCGCCGGGGCGATCCCGGCGAGGTCCGGCTTCGGCTTCGCGCCGGGCGCGGCCGCCGCGCCGGACGCCGGGCGGGCCTCCCGCGCCGCGCGGGCGCGGGCGAGGCCGTCCGCCACGACGATGGGGCTGAAGGTCGTGTAGCCGAGCGTGAGGTGCGGGATGGCGTCGGGGAGGTCGGCCGGGATCCACCTCCCGCCCACCCACTTCTCGCGCAGGGTCGTCTTCCCGTAATGGGCCAGGAACACGAGCTTCTCCGCCATCTCCGCGGTGGTGAGCTTGCCGTCGCAGGCGTGGGGGCGGTTGAGCGGCGAGGACGCCCAGAGCCTCACGCCCGCCTCGAGGTCGATCCCGCCCCGGCCGTGCTCCCGGTAGAACTGCTGGAAGGCGATGTCGCGGTTCCAGGCGGGGAAGTTCACGTCCACCGGCGCGTCGCCCGGACCGAGGGTGAGCTCCCGCCGCACGGCGGGATCCCGCGCGTTGTTGTTCGCCCACACGAAGTCGCGGAGCCCGCCCGGCGTGTCGCCGCGGCGGCCGCGCGCGCCGGTGCGCCACAGGCGGCTCGCCTTCGTGCCGAGGAGCAGGCACGCGCCCTCGTCCGTCTTGGCGTCGGCGATCGTCCAGTCGTTCGAGTAGAGCCCGTTGTTCCCGGCGCGCAGCAGCGCCGCGACCTCGTCGATCGAGGAGCCGTACTGCGCCGCCTTGCGGATCCGGTTCGACTGCGGGGTCCCGGCCGGCTCGAAGGGCGTCTGCCCCACGGTCGTCTCGCCGATCACCATCCCCGCGCCGTTCAGGTACCAGTCGGACCCGGAGTGGATGCCGCCCGGGAAGGTCTGCATGACGAGCCGGTGGCCCTTCGCCGGCACGACGTCGAGCACCACGTCCCAGTGCACGCCGGTGTAGCCGTTCCACATGAACAGCTGCCCCATGACGAAGCGGCCGCTGCGCGTGGCCGAGCGGGTGGCGACGAACGACGAGCAGCGGTCTCCCTCCGCCTGGGCGGTCTCGTCCTCCGCCTTGACGAAGCTCCGGCCGCTGAGCGGCGTGCGCGAGACCTGGAGCGCGTCGTCGAGCTGCGCGAGGTCCACCGCCGAGTTGAGCGCGGCCACGTCGAGGAGGTCGAGCGGGCGGCCCTTCCAGCGCGCCCCCGCCTTCGCCGCGCCGTCGGCGATGCCCTTCATCTCCTCGAGGTACTCCGCGTCGAACTTGCGGAGCATGAGCGCGTCGGTGAGCCGGCGCAGGTCGTTCCAGCCGCGCTCCGGGTCGGCCTTGTCGTGCTGGACGGCGACCTTCGCGAGGAAGCGCGCGAGCTCGTCCGCGACGAGCGCTCCGTACTGCGCGCCGCGGGCGTACGGCTCGCCCTCGACGTGCACGAAGATCCAGCCGCCGTCGTCGTAGCGGAACCCCTCGCCCTCCCAGCGCACGGTCTCGAGCGGGACGTACTCGGTGACGTCGTCCACCGGCTCGAGCCGCACGTCGTCGAACACCGCCTCGCCGGTGGCGCGCCCGTTGCGGCCGAGGTGCAGCGCGACGCGATCCTCGGGCGCCAGCGCGAAGAACAGGAGCGAGAGCCGCCCCTCGCCGCTCGAGGGCGCCTGCGGCGAGCAGTTCGTGAACGGGGTGCTCGCCATCGCCACGCACGCGCCGAGCGCGGTGGGGTAGCGGGCGAGGGGATCGGCGCGGACGCCGCGCGTCCGCACCCACGCCGACAGGCGGTAGAGCTTGCCGACCTCGAGCCGCACGGGCGCGGAGGCGACCGTGACCTCCGCGCCCGACGCCGGCGCGGTGATCGCGAGCGCGCGGGCGCCCGTGGCGCGCGCCGCGTCGGTGACCGCCACCCGCGCCCCCTCGGTCGCGCGGACGGTCCAGGCCGGGGGCGGCGCGCCGGGCGCGCCCGCCTCGAAGCCGGGGTCCTGGAGGGAGAGGAGCGCGGGCGCCGCGGCCAGGGCCGAGGCGAGCAGGGCAGTGACGGGCATGCCGCGATTCTCGCGGATGCCCGCCCGGCTCGCCAGCGCGCGGCGCGCCCGCGCGGGACGCTACTTCGCGTTCTTCAGCTGCTCGAGCTGGGTGCGGGCCTGGATCGCCTGGCCGCTGCTCGGGTCGGTGGCGACGACCTTCTCCCACGCCTCCACCGCCTTCTTCGGCTGCTTGAGGTCGTACGCGTAGACGATGCCCAGGTTGAAGAGGCTCTGCAGGTGGCGCGGGTTCGCCTCGTTCGCCTTCTTGAAGTTCTCGACCGCCTTGTCGAACTGGCCGAGGGCCCGGTACATGACGCCCTGGTCCGTCAGGATGTCCGCGTTCCCCGGCTGCACCTCGAGCGCGTGGCCGTAGGCCTCGACCGCCTTCTGCGGCTGGTTCGTGTCGAAGTAGTCGTTCCCGAGCTGGGTCCAGGCCTGGACGTTCCTGGGATCCTGCGCGACGGCCTGCTGGAGCATGGCGATCCGCTGCTGGACGTTCACGCCTCCCGGGGCGCCAGGCACGCCTCCCATTGCGCCGGGCATCCCGCCCGCGGGCGCGCCGGCGGGCGCGGCGACGACCGGTGCGTGCGGGGTGCCGCCCCCCATGCTCGAGCCGACCGAGTAGCCGATGATGAGGCCGGCGAGCACGCCGACGAGCAGCGCGATGACGGTGTTCTTGTTCAACGGACTTCCTCCTCTTTGCGGACCGGCGGGTCCGGACGTGCGATTCTCGCACAGGAGCGACCCGGCAGGTACTCACGTCGTTCGCTCCCGCCCGGCGGGAAGGCGAGGCGGCGGGCGAGGCCAGGGTACACGGTGAGGTGAACATGCGGAGCACGTCCCTCGAGATCTTCGTCGCCGCCCTCTGCGCGGTCCTCCCCGCCGTCGCGGCGGCCGCGCCGCCCGCGGGCGACTACCGCGTCGCGGCCACGGTGCGCGTGCACGCCGGCGGCGTGCTGGATCGCGAGGTGCGCGAGGACGCGCGGGCGGTCGTCGCCCCGGCCTCGGCGGGGCGGGTCCGGGTGCGGCTCTCCGCGCGCGGGAAGACCTGCGAGCTCTCCGCCCGCGCGGGCGCGCAGGGCGAGCTCACCTTCACCCCGGGCCAGCGCTGCGCGCTCGACCTCGACGAGGAGGACGTGCGCGGGCGCGTGGACGCGACGCTCGGCTCGGGCACCGGGCGGGCGCAGGGAGACGCGCTCACGCTCGCGCTCGCCTGGAGCCTCGCCGGCGCGGTGAGCCTGCGCGTGGGCGGGCAGCGGATGGAGGTGATGGGCAGCGAGATCGCCGTGCCGGACGCGTGGGCGCCGGAGGTTCCGCTGCGCGGCACGGCCGACGCGCGCGGGGAGGGGAGGCGCTCGGGGGCGAGGTAGCGCGTCTTCCGGGAGGCCGACCGCGTTCACCCAGGGTGGCAGCCATCGCCAGCGGTGGTTCGCTCGCTCACCGCCGCCGGAGCGGCAGCCGGATCTCGAACACCGTCCCGCGCTCCGGGTCGGAGCGGAACGACACCGCGCCGCCGAGGACCTGCTCGCCGAGGAGCTTCATGCCGTAGGTCCCGAGGCCGCGGCCGCGCGCGGCCTTGGTGCTGAACGAGCGCTGGAAGATCCGCCCCCGCACCTCGGGCGGGATGACGCCCGCGTTGTGGACCTCCAGCGTCGCCTCGCCGCCCGCGGCGCTGCACGAGACCCCGACCTCGCCGCCGGGCGGGCTCGCCTCGAGCCCGTTCACGACCATGTTCACGAGCACGCGGAGGAGGAGCGCGGCGTCGGTCTCCACGACGAGGTCGCCGGGCGTGGCCCCGATCGCGAGCCGCCGCTCGCGCGCCGCGGCGTGGAACGAGAACACCGCGTCGAGCTCGGCGAGCAGGTCCGCGGCGCGCACCGGCCTGGGCTCGAGGGTGAGCAGGCCGCGCTCGGCGAGCAGGAGGGCGCGGTGGTCGCGGATCTCGCGCTCGAGCTGGGCGGTGAGCTGGTCCATCCGCTCGAAGGCGGCCGCCGGCTGGACGGTGCCGCGCCGCAGCCGCGCGGCCCAGCCGCGGAGCCCGGCGACGGTGTTGAGGACGTCGTGCAGGAAGAGCTGCTCGAGGGCGTCGCGCCGCTTCTCCGCGGAGACGTCGCGCAGGGACACCGCCGTGAAGGCGTGGCCGTCCACCGGGAGCGGCGTCGCGCGGACGTTGAACTCGAGGGCGGCGCGGCCGGGGAGCTCGCTGCGCAGCAGGCACTCCGCCTCGAGCGAGCGCGCCTCGCGCTGGGAGCACAGGATGGCGGCGAGCGCCCCGCACTGCCGGCACGCGGGCGACGCGCCGCAGTCCCCGGAGGCGTGCGCGTTCACGCACCCGAGCGCCTCGCCCATCCGCAGGCCCGAGAGCTCTCCGGTCCCGCCCGCGAGGTGCGCGCGGGGGTTCGCCGCGACGATCTGGCGCTGGGCGTTGAGCACCAAGATCGCCCCGTCGGCGGCCTCGAGCACGGCCGTCACCACGGGGCTCCGGCGCGCGGCCTCGATCTCGCGGCGGACCTGCTCCGGCGCCGCGCGGCGCGCGTCGGGGAGGGGGGTGGGCACGGCGCCAGGCGGGGGCGCGGCGGTGTCGGGTCCGCACATGAGAACGAACAGGATATCCGGGCCCGGCCCCGGCCGTCTGCCTCCGGAGGTCCCCGAGGTTCGGGACACCGCGCTTGACCGGCGCGGTGGCGCCCCGACAAGCTGCCGGGATGAAGATCCAAACACCAGCCCCCGCCGATCTGTTCCAGGTAGAGGACCGGCTGTCGGACGAGGAGCGGCTCGTTCGCCGCGCGGTGAGCCGGTTCGTGGACGAGCGGTTCCTGCCGGTCGTGCAGCGCCACTTCCGCGCCGGGACCTTCCCCCTCGAGCTCGTCCCCGAGATGGGCGCGCTCGGGATCTTCGGGATGACGCTCCAGGGCTACGGCTGCGCGGGCGCCTCGGCGATCGCCTACGGCGCGGCGATGCAGGAGCTCGAGCGCGGCGACTCGGCGCTCCGCAGCTTCGCCTCGGTGCAGGGGGCGCTCTGCATGTACCCCATCCACGCGTACGGCTCCGAGGCGCAGCGCGCCCGGTTCCTCCCGGCCATGGCCCGGGGCGAGATCGTCGGCTGCTTCGGGCTGACCGAGCCGGACTTCGGCTCCGATCCGGGCGGGCTCCGGACGCGCGCCGTGCGCGACGGCGACGCCTACGTCCTCGACGGCGCGAAGGCGTGGATCACGAACGGGAGCCTCGCCGACGTCGCGCTCGTCTGGGCCAAGGTGGACGGCGACGACGCCCGCGCCATCCGCGGCTTCCTCGTGGAGACGGGCACGCCCGGGTTCACCGCCAGAAACGTCGAGGGCAAGCTCTCGCTCCGCGCGTCGATCACCTCGGAGCTGCACCTCGACGGCGTGCGCGTCCCCGCCGAGAGCGTGCTCCCGGGGACCGAGGGGCTCGGGCTCCGGGCCCCGCTCTCGTGCCTGTCGAAGGCGCGCTACGGGATCGCCTGGGGCGCGGTGGGCGCGGCGATCGCCTGCTTCGAGTCGGCGCGCGCCTATGCGCGCGAGCGGATCCAGTTCGGGCGGCCGATCGCGTCGTTCCAGCTCGTGCAGGAGAAGCTCGTGGACGTGTGGGAGGGGATCGTGAAGGGCCAGCTCCTCGCGCTCCGGCTCGGCGAGCTCGAGGGTCAGGGCGGCGCGACCGCGGCGCAGATCTCGATGGCGAAGCGCGCGAACGTGCGGATGGCGCGCGACGCGGCGCGGACCTGCCGGGAGATCCTGGGCGCCGCCGGCATCGTCGACGACCACCCGCCCATGCGGCACATGGCCAACCTGGAGTCGGTCTACACGTACGAGGGGACCCACGACGTGCACACGCTGGCGCTGGGGAGGGCGGCGACGGGGATCGACGCGTTCACCTAGCTCGGATACCGGGGCGATCCGAACGTCGACCCCGACCTCCCCCGCTCCCACCCGGGCCGTCGCCCCGCGCCCGCTCCCCGTTACTCAACGGTCGCGGTCCCCCTCGACCCGGAGCGCGCCGATGCCCCACCTCTCCTTCGACCTGAACTTCGCCCCCACCGCCGAGGAGAAGCGGCGCTTCGCGGAGGCCGTCGTCGGCCACTTCGCGAGGATCATGGACACCGGCACCGATCACATCGGCCTCACCCTCCGCTCCTACGGCCGGGACGACCTCGTGTTCGGGCGCGCGGAGCAGCCGGAGAGGGGCATCGCCTTCCTCGACGCGGACATCCGGCGCGGGCGGACCGCCGACCAGAAGCGGCGGCTCGCCCTCGCGATCATGGACGAGCTCGAGCGGATCTGGCGCGTGCCGAAGCGCAGCGTCTACGTCGTGTACACCGAGCACGACGGCGAGAACTTCCAGCTCGAGGACCGCGTGCTGCCGTCGTGGACGGAGGGCGAGGATCCCCTGGCGGGCTAGCGCCCGCTGCCCTTCGAGGCGGTCGTCGCCGGCTCCGAGGAGTGAAGCCCCGGAGCCGGTCGCGCCCTCACCCGGCCCAGTCGAGCACGACCTTGCCGGACTGCCCGCTCCGCATCACGTCGAAGCCGCGCTGGAACTCGTCGATGGGGAAGCGGTGCGTGACGACGGGCGAGATGTCGAGCCCGCTCTGCAGCATCGCGACCATCTTGTACCAGGTCTCGAACATCTCCCGGCCGTAGATGCCCTTCAGCACGAGCCCCTTGAAGACGACCTGGCTCCAGTCGATGGCCTCCTCCCCGGGCATGATCCCGAGGAGCGCGAGCCGGGCGCCGTGGTTCATCACCTCGAGCATCTGCCGGAACGCGCGCCCGTTGCCGCTCATCTCGAGCCCGACGTCGAACCCCTCCTTCATCCCGAGGTCCTTCATCACGCCGCGCAGGTCCTCGCGCGCGACGTTCACCGCCCGCGTCGCGCCCATCTTCCGCGCGAGGTCGAGCCGGTAGTCGTTCACGTCGGTGACGACGACGTGGCGGGCGCCAACGTGGCGCGCGATCGCGACCGCCATCACGCCGATGGGGCCGGCGCCCGTGACGAGCACGTCCTCGCCCACGAGGTCGAACGAGAGCGCGGTGTGGGTGGCGTTGCCGTAGGGATCGAAGATCGCGGCCACCTCGTCCGGGATGTCGTCGGGGATCCGGTAGACGTTGCTCGCCGGGATCACCACGTACTCGGCGAACGAGCCGGGCCGGTTCACGCCGACGCCGACGGTGTGCCGGCAGAGGTGGCGCCGGCCGGCGCGGCAGTTCCGGCAGAACCCGCAGGTGACGTGCCCCTCGCCGGAGACGCGGTCGCCCGGCTTGAACGCCTCGATCTCGGCGCCCACCGCGTCCACCACGCCCACGTACTCGTGTCCGACGATCATCGGCACCGGGACCGTGCGCTGGCTCCACTCGTCCCAGTTGTAGATGTGGACGTCGGTCCCGCAGATCGCGCTCTTGCGGACGCGGATGCGCACGTCGTGGACGCCCACCTCCGGCACGGGCGCGTCCTGCACCATCCAGATGCCCTCGGCCCGCTTCGACTTCACCAGCGCCTTCATCGATGTCTACCCCTTGCCCTCAGCCGCGGATGACGCCGAGCGCGCGACCGACCTTCGCGAACGCGCGGACGGCGAAGTCGAGGTCGTCCCGCGAGTGCGCGGCGCTCATCTGCGTGCGGATGCGCGCCTGGCCCTTCGGGACGACCGGGAAGAAGAAGCCGATCGCGTAGACCCCCTCGTCGAGGAGGCGGCGCGCGAACTCCTGCGCCAGCGGCGCCTCGTGCAGCATCACCGGGATGATCGGGTGCTCGCCCGGGAGGAGCTCGAAGCCGAGCCTCGTCAGCTCGGCGCGGAAGTACGCGGCGTTCTCGCGGAGCCGGCGGCGGAGGTCGTCGCTCCGCTCCACGAGGTCGAGCACCTCGAGGCTCACCGCCGCGATCACCGGCGCGAGCGTGTTCGAGAAGAGGTACGGCCGCGCCTTCTGGCGGAGCCACTCCACCACCTCGCGCGTGCCCGCCACGTAGCCGCCCGACGCGCCGCCGAGCGCCTTGCCGAGCGTGCCGGTGACGAGGTCCACCCGGCCCATCACGCCGAAGTGCTCGGGCGTGCCGCGGCCCTTCTCGCCGATGAACCCCACCGCGTGGCTGTCGTCGACCATGACGAGCGCGCCGTGCCGCTCGGCGGCCTCGCAGATCGCCGGCAGCTTCGCGAGGTACCCGTCCATCGAGAACACGCCGTCGGTCACGACGAGCTTGAAGCGCGCGCCCCCGGCCTCGGCCTCGGCGAGCTTCGCCTCGAGATCCGCCATGTCGCCGTTCGCGTAGCGGTAGCGGCGGGCCTTGCACAGGCGGATGCCGTCGATGATGGAGGCGTGGTTGAGCGCGTCGGAGACGACCGCGTCCTCCTCGCCGAGCAGCGCCTCGAACACGCCGCCGTTCGCGTCGAAGCACGACGAGAACAGGATGGCGTCCTCGAAGCCGAGGAACCGGGCGATGCGCCCCTCGAGCTCCTTGTGCACGTCCTGCGTGCCGCAGATGAAGCGGACCGAGGAGAGGCCGAAGCCGTGGCGCGGCAGCGCCTCCTGGGCGGCCTTCACGAGCTCGGGCCGGCCGGCGAGGCCGAGGTAGTTGTTGGCGCAGAGGTTCACGACGCGCCGGCCGTCCGCCTCGACCCAGGCGCCCTGCGGCGTGGTGATGACCCGCTCGCGCTTGAGGAGGCCGTCGGCCTCGAGCTGGCGGAGCTGGGCGCGGAGGTGCTCGGTGAAGGCGACGTTCATGGGGACCCTCGAACGGTTCGGGCCCCCGGTTTAACCGATTTCCGGGTGGGACGCCTCTCCTCGCGCGCGACCCGCCTGGAGCGGCCGGGCGGCCGGGCGGGAGGAGCCCGCCGCGCCGTCGGGCGGGGCTCCTCAGGCGCCGCGCGCGGAGGCGGCGAGGACTGCGCCGAGATCCTCGAGCGAGACGGGCTTCGCGAGGTGGCGGTCGAACCCGGCCCGCGCCGCCTTCTCGACGTCGTCCGGCAGCGCGTAGCCGGAGAGGGCGACGAGGAGCGTCGTGGCGAGCTCCGGATCCCCGCGCAGCGCGCGGGCCACCTCGTAGCCGTCCACGAGCGGCAGGCCGATGTCGCACAGGACGAGATCCGGCCGGGTCGCGCGCGCCAGCGCGATGCCGGCCCGCCCATCCGGCGCGACCGCGACCTCGTGGGCCGCGCCCGAGAGCAGGTCGCGCAGCATCTCGGCCGCGTCGGCGTTGTCCTCGATGACGAGCACGCGCCGTGGCCGGCCGAGCGCGAGCGGGTCGCGCCGAGGCTCCGCCCTGGGGGCGTCCTCGGCCGCCAGCGGCAGCGCCAGGGTGAACTGCGCCCCGCGCCCCGCGCCGGCGCTCGTGACCTCGACCGATCCGCCGTGGAGCTCGACGAGTGATCGCACGAGGTAGAGCCCGAGCCCGAGCCCGCCGCGCGCGCGGTCGAGCCCGCCGTCCGCCTGCACGAACGGGACGAACAGGCGCGGCAGGAGCGCCGGGTCGATGCCCTCGCCGTCGTCGGAGATCGAGAGGAGCGCCCGGTCGGCCTCGCGCCGCAGCGCCACCGTCACGCTGCCGCCGCCGTGAGTGAACTTCTCCGCGTTCGCGAGCAGGTTCCCGATCGCCTGGGCGAGGCGGGTCGGATCGCCGTCCACGTGGAGCGGCGCGTGGCCGCCGTCGATCCGGAGCGCGACGCCGTGCGCGGCGAGCAGGTCCGCGTGATCGGCCGCGGTCTGGCGCGCGAGCGCCGCGAGGTCGACGCGCTCGCGCCGGAGCTGGATCTTCCCGTGCGCGACGCGCGTCACGTCGAGGAGATCGTCCACGAGCCTCGAGAGGTGATCGCTCTGCCGGCGGATGACCTCGCGCGCGCGGGTGGCCTCCGGGCCTCCCGGCACGGCGCGATCGAGGACGGCGAGCGCGGTGCGCACCGGCGCGAGCGGGTTGCGCAGCTCGTGGGAGAGCATCGCGATGAACTCGCTCTTGCGCCGGTCCTCCGCGCGGAGCGCCTCCTCCGCGGCGACGCGCTCCGTGGTGTCGACGCCGGCCTGGACGAGGTGCCAGTGGTCGAGCGGGAAGAGCGAGGTGAGGTAGTGGCGCCCGTCCCACGCGAAGCGGCGCTCGAACGAGCTGCCGCGGCCGCTCGTCATGACCTCCCGCGAGGCCTCGAGGACGTCCGCGATGACGTCCGCGCCGAAGAGCTCGCTCGCGCGCCGGCCGGTGACCTCCTGGAGCGGCGCGCCGAGGAGCCGGAGCGCCTCGCGGTTCGCGTCCGAGAGCACCCAGTCGAGGACGCGGCCCGCCCCGTCCCGCACCACCGTGTAGATGAGGACGTGCTCGCGCAGCTCGTCGAAGAGGCGTCGGTAGCGGGCGCCGTCGCGGCCGGGTCCCGGCGCCGCCTCGGCGGTGACGTCGCGCAGCGCGAGGAGCCGGCCGGTACCGCCCTCGAGCGGGACCGCGGTGACGCGCCCCTCCCACCACGCCTCGCGGCCGTTCACGATGCGCGGGCGGCGCGGCAGCTCCCTCCGCTCGCCCGCGGCGAGCGGCTCGCACAGCGCCCGCGTGAGCGCGCGGTCCCAGGGGAGGAGCTCCGCCACCTCGCGCCCGATCGCCTCGTCGGCGAGGTGGCCGGTGACGCGGAGCCACTCCGGGTTGGTGCGGACCACCTTGCCCGCGGCGCTCACGAGGCACAGGCCGACCCCGGCCTGCTCGAAGAGCGCGTCCACGAGTCCGTCCGCTGCGGTGCCCCCATCGCTGCGCACGTCGGAACACCTCCGCTCCAGGTGTAGGGCGGATGATACCCGGGGGGTGGGTCCCCGTCACATTCCGTGCCGTCCCGCGAATCTGGGGCGTGCGCTGGTCATGAGACGTGGCGGCTCCAGGCATCGCGCGTGGCATCGCGGCTCGCGGGTCGAGGCGGTCCTGCCGCGGTGATTGGTCACGTCGGCGGCGTGAGATCCCGCCACGGAGAGCGGCGCGCCGCGGGGCCTCGTGGGCGGGGGAGCTCGTGCCCGCGGGCCGCTCGCCCGTGTCCCCGTTTCCCGGCGTGCATCCGTCCGGATCGCTCCTTACGCTCCACCTGCATGAGCGAGGAGAACCTCGAGGCGGGCGGGCTCGACGTGCGGCACGAGGAGCAGGGCGGCCGCGGCGCGTTCTACGTCGAGCAGGGCGGGCGGCGCATGGCGGAGCTCTCGTACGCGCGCGAGGGCGGAGATCGCGCCGTGATCGAGCACACCGAGGTGAACGACGCGCTGCGGGGGCAGGGGGTGGCCCGGAAGCTCGTGGACGCGGCCGTGAGCTGGGCGCGCGCGAGCGGGACGCGCTTCGTGCCGATCTGCCCGTACGCGCGCGCCGTCTTCGATCGCGACGCCTCGCTGCGCGACGTGCTCGTCTGACTCTCGCGGACCTCCGCCCGCGAGAGGCTCGTCGAGCCGCGCGCCGAGTCACGTGAAGTCGGTCGCGCGAGACGAGCTCGAGGCCTCCTGGAGCGGAGCGCGTGCAGCTGGAGCCGCTCGCGTGGGTCCGGTGTGTCTGTGCGTGACGGGCCCGGCTCGATCGGGGCTTCGTCCCGTGCGCTCGCGCCGCACCACGCCTGGGAGTCCGGAGGCGGCCGCGCGGGGGCTAGATTTCCCCGGTGAACGGGCCGCATCACCTCATGCTGGTCCCGGGCTTCTTCGGGTTCGCGAGCCTCGGCGACTTCGCCTACTTCGGCCACGTCCGCGAGTACCTGTCCGAGATCGGGCCCGCCCTCGGGGTCCGCGGCGAGGTCCGGGTGGTGAGGACGATCCCCACCGCCTCCCTGCGGGTCCGGGCGGCCCGGCTCGTCGAGTCCATCGACGAGCTCCTCGACGAGAAGGGCGGCAGCGTCAGCGTGATCGGCCACTCGAGCGGCGGCCTCGACGCGCGCCTCGTCGTCACGCCCGACGTGTCGCTCCCGTCGGCCGTCGACGTCGAGCGCTGCGCGCGCGCGGTCCGCACCGTCGTGACCGTCTCGGCCCCGCACCACGGCACGCCGGTCGCGCACCTCTTCAACAGCCTCCTCGGCCAGCAGCTGCTGCGGCTCCTCTCCGTCCTGACCATCTACGTGATCCGGGCGGGCCGGCTCCCCATCGGCCTCGGGCTGCGCGTCGCCCGGATCCTCCGGCGTCGCGACGCGGCGCCGGGCAGCCTCGTCGACCAGCTCCTGAAGGATCTCCTCGCGGACTTCTCGCGCGATCGCCGCGAGGAGATCGAGTCGTTCTTCGCGAGCCTCGGCAAGGACCAGGATCTGGTGGGCCAGATCACCCCCGGCGCGATGGACGTGTTCAACGCGGCGACGCACGACCGGCCGGGGGTGCGCTACGGCTGCGTGGTGACCCGGGCGCGGCCGCCGGGGATCCGCTCCGCCCTCGGCGCGGGCCTCGATCCCTACGCCCAGACGACGCACGCGGTGTACGTGGCGCTCTACCGCGTCGCATCCCGCACGCCCGCCGCCCACCAGCCGCGGCTCACCCGCGCCCAGGCCGCCGTCCTGCGCCGCGCGTACGGGTGGCGCACCGACGCGCGCGCGAACGACGGGATGGTCCCGACCCTGAGCCAGGTCCGGGGCGACGTCATCCACGCGGCCTGGGCCGATCACCTCGACGTCATCGGCCACTTCCACCACCCGACGCGCGTGCCGCCGCACTTCGACTGGCTCACGAGCGGCAGCGGGTTCGACCGGCCGCAGTTCGAGCACGTCTGGCGAGAGGTCGCGGCCTACGTGGCCGCCGGGCAGTGAGCGCAGCCCCGCTTCGTCGTTCAGCGCGCGACCGGCACCGGCGCCTGGGCGGCGCGCGGAGGGAGGCGCGCGCGGAGGTAGAGCCACAGCGGCGCCGCGAGGAGCGCCGCGCCGTAGCCGAGCTTCCCCGCGTCGGACGCGAGGCTGAGGTCTCCCGCCGCGTGCAGCGCCGCGGACAGGGCGAGCCCGCCCGCGAGGGAGCCCCAGGCGCGGCGCGCGTCGCGCGCGAACGCAGCGACGCCGAGGGCGAGGGGGAGCGCGAGCAGCGCGTGCGCGGCCGGGCCGAGCGCCACCCTCGCGAGCGCGACCGGCGAGTCCCAGCCCTGGAGCGTGGTGAGCGCCTCGAGCGCCGCGAACCCGGCCGAGACGCCGACCGCGGCGCCCATCACGCTCCGCGTTCGCCAGCCGCGCTCCACGACGAGCAGCAGCCCCGCGAGCTTCGCGCCCTCCTCCACGAGGCCGATGGCGCCCGCGAGGGGCGCGGCGGAGGCGAGCCCGGCGTGGGACAGCCGCTCCCACTCGAGCCGCACGCCCGCCCCGTCCAGGAGGTCGTAGGCGATCACGGCGAAGCCGAACGCCGCGGCGCCCCCGAACAGGGAGTGAAGGGCCAGACCCCGGATCTCCCCCGCCCGGCGCGCCGCCAGCGAGGCCCAGGCGAGTCCCGACGAGAGGCACGCGACGGCGAGGAGGAGCTCCCACGGCATGGAGCCAAGGTGGGAGCGGGGCGGACGTCCGTGCGAGCCCCCGTGCGGACGCCGGCCCGGAGGGGCACGCGGCCGGCGGTCGCATCGCGCGTAAACGACAGTCCGTGATTCGCGATCCCCCTTCGGTGCCGCGACTCACGCGTTTCGGCCATGTTCCGGAGATCGCGCCGGCGCACGGACCGGGGCGTCGCGTGAGTCGCCGCGCAGTTCACGTAGAGTCACAACTATCGCCAGCGATAGTCCACCGGAACTTCGCAGCGTCGCTCGCGCTCAGGGCGGCGTCCCAGTTGCGGTGGGTGAAACATTCCCATTGACGCCTTCTCGCCTCGATCGCGCTCGGCATATGAGTAGGCGCGGGAGGGTCGCTCTCGCGCACGTACCTCGCGCGGGAAGCGCGCGCCGATCGGTTTGAGGCTCCGACGAGGGTGCAGCGGAGAACGCCGCGCAGGCGCGAGCCTGGAGCGTCTCGGGAGCTCCGGAAATCGCGTGTTACGAAGGGTGTACTGGAGGTCACCCCATGTCCGCGCTCGCCCCCGCTGCTCTCGAATCGAACGTCCTCGCCCTGCGCCTGCGCGAGCTCGCCGGAGAGGAACGGAACGTCCAGGTCGACTTTCTCCTGCACCTCGACGAGTTTGATCGGCGCCGCGCCTTCGTCGAGGTCGGCCATGCGTCCCTCTGGGCCTATTGCCTGGAGGCGCTCCACCTGCGGGAAGGCGCCGCCGGCCGGCGCATCCAGGCCATGCGGGTCTTGCGCCGCTTCCCGAGCCTCGAGGCTCCGCTGCGCGATGGGCGCTTGTGCCTATCCACGGTGGCGCTTCTCGGCCAGGTGCTCACCGAGGAGAACGTGGACGACCTCCTCGCTCGCGCCGCCTTCCGGACGCGCGCCGAGGTCGAGCAGCTCGTCGTCTCCATCCAGGCGCGAACCGCTCCGCGCGCTGGCCTCCGCAAGCTGGCCGAGCGCGCGCCCGCCGCGGGAAGCGCAGCGCTGCAGCTCCCGGCTTCCGATGCAGGGCAGGCCGAGACGGCGACCGAGCCCGGCACCGCGAAGCCGACCCTCGAACCGGGACCCGCGGCCGGCGCGCTGCCGGCGCCACCGCCCCCCGTCGCACAGCCGAAGCGCAAGGCCGAGACGCTCGCCGTCTCGGAGAGCCACTGGTCGCTCCGGGTCACCCTCGACCGCGCCTGCAAGGAGGACCTCGAGACGCTCCGGTCGCTTCTGTCGCACAAGGTCCCGGACGGCGACCTCGCGGCGGTGCTCCACGAGGCGATCCGCTGCGCGATCGAAAAGCACGGCAAGCGCAAAGGCGCTGTCGCGCCGGAGCGGAAGACGAAGGAAGCGAAGCAGGCCGGGACGACGAATGCCGCCGCGACGAAGAAGACCGCGGCGAAGCCGCCGGCTGCGAGGACCACGATCCCGGCGATAGTGCGCCGCGCGGTGTGGACGCGCGATGGCGGGCGCTGCGCGTGGGTCGGCCCGGACGGCTGTCGCTGCAACAGCCGCTGGAGGCTCGAGCTCGACCACATCCAACCCGCCGCCCTCGGGGGACTGTCGACGATCGACAACCTCCGGCTCGCCTGCCGAGCTCACAACCTGCTTCACGCTGAGAAAACCTTTGGGCGCGAACACATGGACCGCTTTCGCCGCGATGCGGGCGACGG
Source organism: Anaeromyxobacter soli (assembly GCF_022808855.1). Lineage (GTDB taxonomy): Bacteria > Myxococcota > Myxococcia > Myxococcales > Anaeromyxobacteraceae > Anaeromyxobacter > Anaeromyxobacter soli. Next base: position 111,705 of record NZ_JAKZLF010000005.1, on the reverse strand, counting down.
GCCGACATCGCTCTCGCGCACCGACGTGGCGCCTCTGCGTCCCGTCATGCAGCTGGGGATGTGGGCGTCGTGACGCTACGGCGGCCCGGAGTTAGCCGAACATCAAACCGGAGGTCCGGTTCGCATGCCCGCGCGGCGAGAGCGACGCTCGCCGCTCGCGTGCTCCCGGCCTCCGAACCCCTACGCCCCACTTCCGCCGGTGATGCTCACCCGTTCGCTCGCCTGTTCGCGAAGCTTGATCGGCCGTTTACGGCGAGAACGTCGAGGTCAGCGTCGTCGCGTCGCTCCCCACGTTGGAGGAGCGGTTGGGCGCGGTGTCGAACTGCTCGGCGGTGCGCGCGAAGGCGGTGATCTCGACGTAGTACGTCCGGTTCGCGACGAGGAGGCCGGCCGGGAGCGTGATCGAGCGACCGGCGACGGCCCACGTCGCGACGACGCGCGTGGCGCTCGCAGTACCGCTCGCGTAGAGCTCACGGAGCGTGACGCCGTAGCTCGAGGGCGTGCCCACCAGCGGGGCGGACCACCCGATCGTCGGCGTCGCGCCGACGGCGCCGAGGGTGCCGAGCGCGTCGAGCCCGTTCACGAGCGGCGCCTGGACGGGGCCGACCGCGGGGACGATGGGCGAGGGAGGCGCGGGCAGCATGGGCTCGCGCCGGGACACCGTCGCGAGCGCGTCGAGCGAGGTGGCCGCGCCGGGGGCGGTGTAGCTCACGCGCGCCGTGAACGAGGCCACCCGCGACTCCGACCAGAGCGCCGGGTCCAGGTACCGGCCGTAGACGATGGGCGGCGTGAGCGCCGTGAGATCCACGTCGGCGGTGGCGGCGGGCTGGACGAGGCGGAACAGCTCGAGCACGCCGCCGGCGGCGACCGGGGCGGGGCTCGCGAGGGCGTAGGGGTGCGTGCGGACCAGGAGCGCGTGCGGGTTCGCGGCAGGCTGGGCGCCCGGGCCCATGGACGCGAGCAGCGCCTCGAACTGGCTCGTGCGCCAGTCGATCGTGAGCGTCCCCGTCTGCGTGGTCGTGCCGAGCGGCGCGGTGAGGCTCGCGGCGACGCCGTTCGTCAGGTCGGCGCCGAAGGTCGTCGCGCCGTAGCGGGTCATGGCCTGGTAGGCGAACGCGCGGATCCCGCTCGTCACCGTGGACGTCGCGAGCTGGTGCACCCACACGGCGTCCGTCGCGCCGACGAGGTTCAGGGCTCGCCCGATCGAGCTCGAAGACCAGTCCTCCACGACGCTCCCGCCGACCTCGCCGGCGACGAGCTCCGTGCCGGAGATCGGCGCGTCCCAGACGTCGACGTCGGGCGCGGCGAGCTGCACCTCGTCGCTGTCGATCCAGCCGGAGAGACCGGACACGGTGAGGGTCACGGGGGTCGGGGCGCTCGCGGCGGTGGCCTCGCGGCCGAGCACGTCGTAGCCGAGGTCGAAGGAGGTGGCCGACGTCTCGTAGAAGTGCGTGACGCCGGCGCCGTCCGTGAACGCGAGGGTGTAGGCGCCGGGGGGCACGCCCGAGATGGAGAACGAGCCCGACGGCGAGAACGAGCCGGGGTAGCGGGTGCCGTCCGGCCCGATGGCCTCGACCTGCGCGGTGAGCGAGACCACGTCGGGCGCGACCGTCGTGGTCTGGCACGGGGAGGCGACCGAGCAGCCGGCGCCGGTGGTCCAGCGCGTCACGAGCCGCGTGCCGGTGACGACGCGGAGGCACGCTCCCGCCTTGCAGACGAGATCCGTCCCGCAGGCGGCGCCCTCGTTCGTCGCGACCGTGCCGTTCTCGCAGGTCTGGCTGCCCGTCGCGCACGAGGTGACGCCGGCGACGCAGACGTTCGAGTTGGTGGTGCACGCGGCGCCCGCGACGCACGCCACGCAGCTCCCTGCGCTGCACACCTTGTCGGTGCCGCAGGAGGTGCCGTTCGCCTTCACGGTGCTCGTGTCGGCGCAGGTCAGGGCCCCCGTCGCGCAGGACTCGGTGCCGTCGACGCAGGGGTTCGGGTTCGTGGAGCACGCGCCGCCAGCGGCGCAGGCCACGCAGGCGCCCGCGTTGCAGACCTGGTTCGTGCCGCAGCTCGTGCCGTTCGCGAGGTTCGTCGTGCTGTTCTCGCAGGTCTGGCTGCCGGTCGAGCACGACGTCGTGCCCGCGACGCACGAGTTCGTGTTGGTCGAGCAGGCCGCCCCGGCGGTGCACGCGGTGCAGGTGCCGCCGCTGCAGACCTGGTTCGTGCCGCAGGTCGTGCCGTTCGCGAGCTGCGTGGGGGTCGCGACGCAGGTCTGGGTGCCGGTCGAGCAGGAGGTCTGCGACACGACGCAGGCGCCCGCGGGCGTGCAGTCGGTGCCGGCGACGCACGAGCTGCACACGCCGCCGTTGCAGACGAGGTTCGTGCCGCAGGTCGTCCCGTTCGACTTCGGCGTCGCGGTGTCCACGCAGCTCTGGGTGCCGGTCGAGCAGGAGGTCGTGCCGTCGACGCACGGGTTCGGGTTCGTGCCGCAGGGCAGGTTCGCCGTGCAGGTCGAGCAGACGCCGCCGTTGCACACCTCGTTCACGCCGCAGGTCGTCCCGTTCGCGAGGACGGTCGCGCTGTCGACGCAGGCCTCGGTGCCGGTGGTGCAGGAGGTCGTGCCGGCCCGGCACCTGTTGGGGTTCGTCGCGCAGGTTTGGTTCGCCGTGCACGCGGTGCAGGCGCCGCCGTTGCAGACGAGGTTCGTGCCGCAGAGCGTGCCGTTCGGCTCGGCGGTGGCCGTGTTCACGCAGGTGGACGTCCCCGTGGAGCACGAGGTCGTGCCGGTGAGGCACGGGTCCGGGTTCGTCGTGCAGGCGACGCCCGCGGTGCAGGGCGAGCAGACGCCCGCGCTGCAGAAGAGGTTCGTGCCGCAGCTCGTCCCGTTCGCGAGGACCGTCGTCGAGTCCACGCAGGTGGACGTCCCGGTGGAGCAGGAGGTCGTGCCGGCGAGGCAGGCGTTCGGGTTCCCGGAGCAGGAGAGCCCCGCGGTGCACGCGGAGCACACGCCGCCGCTGCAGACCTGGTTCGCGCCGCAGACGAGGCCGTTCGCCTTCGGCTTCGTCGGATCGTCCAGGCAGGCCTGCGTGCCGGTCGAGCAGGAGGTCGTCCCACCGAGGCACGGGCTCGGGTTCGTCGTGCAGTCGAGGCCCGCGGTGCAGGTGCCGCACACGCCGCCCGAGCAGACCATGTTCGTCCCGCAGCTCGTGCCGTCCGTCTTCGGCGTCGAGTCGACGCAGGTCGAGGTCCCCGTCGAGCAGGAGGTGACGCCCGTGAGGCACGCGGCGCCGGGGTTCGAGGTGCAGGCGGTGCCGGCGGTGCAGGCGGTGCAGGCGCCGGCGTTGCAGACCTGGTTCGTCCCGCAGGTCGTGCCGTTCGCGATCGGCGTGGTGGTGTTCTCACAGGTCTGCTGGCCCGTCGCACACGAGGTGACGCCGGTGACGCAGGGGTTCGAGTTCGTCGAGCAGGCGCTGCCGGCCGTGCAGGCGTTGCACGTTCCGTTCAGGCAGACCTCGGGCACGCTCGTGTTCACGTCGCAGGTGGTGCCGTTCGGGGCGGGCTGGGCCGGAGCGGTGTCGTCGCACGTCTGCACGCCCGTCGCGCAGGAGGTCACGCCGAGGATGCACGGCGTCGGGTTCGTGCTGCAGGAGAGGCCCGCCGTGCAGGAGGCGCACACGCCGCCGTTGCACACCTGGTTCGTGCCGCAGCTCGTCCCGTTGGGCTTGGCCGTCGAGTCGAGGCAGGTCTCGCTCCCCGTCGAGCAGGAGGTGATGCCCGTGAGGCACGCGGAGCTCGGGTTGTAGTTGCAGGCGGCGTTGGCCGTGCAGGCGCTGCACGCCCCGCCGTTGCAGACCAGGTTCGAGCCGCACGTGGTGCCGTTCGTCTTCGCGGCGCCGTCGATGCAGGTCTGGGTGCCGGTGGCGCACGAGGTGACGCCGTCGTGGCAGGCCGGGTCCGGGTTGGTGGTGCAGGCGAGGCTTGCCGTGCAGGCCGAGCACACGCCGGCGCTGCACACGAGGTTCGTGCCGCAGGAGGTGCCGTTCGCCTTCGCCGCTCCGTCGACGCACGCCGAGGCGCCGGTGGCGCAGGAGGTGACGCCGTCGTGGCAGGCGGGATCCGGGTTCCCGACGCAGGCGGTGCCGGCGGTGCAGGCGGAGCACGCCCCGCCGTTGCAGACCAGGTTCGTGCCGCAGGTCGTGCCGTTCGCCTTGGCCGCGCCGTCGACGCAGGCCTGCGTGCCCGTGCTGCACGAGAAGACGCCGTCGTGGCAGGCCACGTCCGGGTTCGTCGAGCACGCGCCGCCGGCGGCGCAGGCGACGCAGGTGCCCCCGTTGCAGACGAGATCCGTGCCGCAGATCGTCCCGTTCGTCTTGGGCGTCGAGTCGACGCAGGTTTCGGTGCCGGTCGAGCAGGACGTCACGCCCGTGAGGCACGCCGCGCCCGGGTTCGCCGTGCAGGCGAGGCCCGCGGTGCAGGCGCTGCACGTCCCGTTGAAGCAGACCTCCGGGACGCTCGGGTTCACGTCGCAGGTCGTGCCGTTCGCGATGATCGTCGTCGTGTCGATGCAGGCGCGGGTTCCGGTCGAGCAGTCGGTCACGCCCGCGACGCACTTGTTCGGGTTATCCGAGCAGGCGGTGCCCGCGGTGCAGGCGGTGCACGTCCCCCCGTTACAGACCTGGTTCGTGCCGCAGGCGGTGCCGTTCGCCAGGTTCGTGGCGGTGTTCTCGCAGGTCTGCGCGCCCGTCGAGCACGAGGTCGTGCCAGCGACGCAGGGGTTCGCGTTGGTCGAGCAGGCCAGGCTCGCCGTGCAGGCGATGCAGGTGCCGCTGCCGTTGCACACCTGGTTCGTGCCGCAGGTCGTGCCCGCGGCGATGCTCGTCGCCGTGTTCTCGCAGGTCTGCTGCCCGGTGGCGCAGGAGAACGCGCCGGTGACGCAGGGGTTCGGGTTCGTCGTGCAGGCGCCGCCCGCCGCGCAGGCGGTGCACGTGCCGCTGAAGCAGACCTGATCCGTGCCGCAGGTCGTGCCGTTCGCGATGGTCGTGGTGGTGTCGACGCAGACCTCCTGGCCCGTGGCGCAGGAGGTCGTGCCGGCGACGCACTTGTTGGGGTTCGTCGCGCAGGCCGTGCCGGCCGTGCAGGCGACGCACGCGGAGTTGTAGCAGACCTGGTTCGTCCCGCAGGTCGTCCCGTTGGCGATCGCGGTCGCCGTGTCGACGCAGACCTCCTGGCCGGTGGCGCAGGAGGTCGTGCCGGCGACGCACTTGTTGGGGTTCGTCGCGCAGGCCGTGCCGGCCGTGCAGGCCACGCACGTGGAGTTGAAGCAGACCTGGTTCGTCCCGCAGGTCGTCCCGTTGGCGATCGCGGTCGTCGTGTCGACGCAGACCTCCTGGCCGGTGGCGCAGGAGGTCGTGCCGGCGACGCACTTGTTCGGGTTCGTCGCGCAGACCACGCCCGCGGTGCAGGCGACGCAGGAGCCCTGGTAGCAGACCTCCGGGGCGGACGGATTCACGTCGCACGTCGTGCCGTTCGCGACGAGCGCCAGGGTGTCCGTGCAGACCTCGAAACCCGTGTCACAGGTGATCCGGCCCACGTGGCACGGGTTGGTCGGCGTGCAGGCCGAGTCGAGCCGGCAGACGTTGCAGACGCCGTCGCCGCAGACCTCGTAAGGCGCGGTCGGATTGACGTCGCAGACCGTGCCGTTCGTGACGTTGCCGTTCTCGATGCACTGGGGGAGGCCCGCGTCGCAGCTGATCGCGGCGGTCTTGCAGGGGTTCGCGGTCTGGCAGGTCTCCCCGGCGTAGCAGCGCTGGAAGTGCCAGTCGGCGTCGATGGTGCCCTGGCTGCCGCAGTCGATGCGGTACCGCCCGCGCACCTCGTCGGTCTGGATGAGGGGCGTCTCGAGGTACGACCGCCCGCACTGGAGATAGTTGATCCCGAAGCTGTCGAAGACGACGTACGAGAAGCCCGGCACCTGGCTGCCGGTGCCCGTCGTGCACGCGGTGTCCCAGACGGCGCTCGCGCCCCAGCGGAAGCTCGCGGGGCTCGAGAGGATCTCCGTGATGTTCGGCCCGACGTCCTGCGTCGCGGTCGTCGGGCTGCAGGTGGCGCCCGGGATGGTGATGGGCGAGTCGGCGGTGATCCGGCCGGTCTGCAGGTAGTAGCTCGCGCTCGCGCTGCCGTCCTCGAAGTGGAGCTGCGAGATGCCGTGGGCGGTGACGCCGTCGCGGGTGGACGTGATGTTGTAGACGCCGGAGAGATCGCGCGTCGAGGGGGCGGGGACGACCGCCCAGTCGCTGAAGTGCGTGGTGGTGGCGACGAGGGTGTGCGCGACCGGGTCGCGGCGGACGCCGGGGACCTTGACCCAGTAGCCCGACGCGTCCTGCGTCGCGATGCCGAGGTCGAACACCGAGACGTCGGGATCGACCTTGAAGATGAGCGCCACGGGGGCGGAGAACTTCGTGCCCTCGGGGCCGAGCCGGTAGGCCGTCCCCGTGCCGTGCGGCGCGTGGTTCGTGATCTCGGTGATGGTGATGTCGAGCGGGGACCCGATCGCGCCCGCCGGGACCGCCACGACGAGGCCGCCGCCCCGCGCGGTCACGCTGCCCCCGACCGTGCCCACCGAGCCGCCGGTGCCCTCGCTCGTCGGCGTTCCGGGCGTGGTGGGGGAGGGAGGTGAGGCGACCTCGGTGGTGCCGCACGCCGCCGAGAAGAGCAGCGCGGCTGCGATCGCCCGGGCGTGGAAGCGGGTGCGGAGCATGCGGCCGGAAGCTATCACGCCACTCCTTCGCGGGGGCGGACGCCAGGGCGTCGGCCCCACCGTTTGCGCGGCAAAACGCCGCGCGCCGCGCGCTCCGGCTGAGGGCCTCCGGAACCCGCGAACGCCCGCACTCCCGCTCAACGATGGACGCGCCGAGGTTCTTCCGCTCGGGCCTAGGTCGGGGCGCCCGGTGGTGTCGATGACCTGACGCACCGTGTCGTCGGCAAGCCGTGGATGTGCGCTCGCCGTCACATCCGGAGCCGGCCGCGCCGCGGCACGGAATCCGTTCAGCACGCCCCGCCGATGCCTTGCCGCCCGCTCGACGCGCTTCCAACGAAGTCCTCTGCAGCAGCCCACCTACCCCGGCTCACGGCAGAAGGAGCGCAGGCATGAAGAAGAACGCGAAGGGCTCGGCGCCCGAGGCGAAGGTGCAGCGTACGCGGCGTGACTTCCTCCGGAGGGCGGCGCTCGGCGCGGCCGGAGCGGCGGTCGCGGCCGGCCCGACCATCCACGTCGCGCAGGCTCCGACCACGCTGCGGTTCCAGAGCACGTGGCCGACGAAGGACATCTTCCACGAGTACGCCCTCGACTTCGCGAAGAAGGTGAACGAGATGTCGGGAGGCCGCCTCAAGATCGAGGTGCTGCCCGCGGGCGCCGTGGTGAAGGCGTTCGACCTGCTCGACGCCGTCGGGAAGGGCACGCTCGACGGCGGCCACGGCGTCGTCGCCTACTGGTACGGGAAGAACACCGCCCTCGCGCTGTGGGGCTCGGGCCCGGCGTTCGGGATGGATCCGAACATGCTGCTCGCCTGGCACTACTACGGCGGCGGCAAGGACCTCATGGAGGAGGTCTACAAGTCCCTGAACCTCGACGTCGTCTCCATGCTGTACGGGCCGATGCCCACGCAGCCGCTCGGCTGGTTCAAGAAGCCGGTCGCCAAGGTCGACGACATGAAGGGGCTGAAGTTCCGGACGGTCGGCCTCTCCATCGACATCTTCACCGGGCTGGGCGCGGCGGTGAACGCGCTGCCCGGCGCCGAGATCGTGCCCGCGATGGACCGTGGCCTGCTCGACGCGGCCGAGTTCAACAACGCCTCGTCGGACCGGGCGCTCGGGTTCCCCGACGTCTCCAAGATCTGCATGCTCCAGAGCTTCCATCAGTGCTCGGAGCAGTTCGAGGTCCTGTTCAACGGCGCCAAGTACAAGGCGCTCCCGCAGGACCTCCGCAACATCGTCTCCTACGCCGTCCAGGCCGCCTCGGCGGACATGTCGTGGAAGGCGATCGACCGCTACTCCGCGGACTACCTGGAGATGCAGCAGAAGCAGGCCGTGAAGTTCTACAAGACGCCCGACGCGGTCCTGAAGCGGCAGCTCGAGATCTGGAACGAGGTGATGGACAAGCGCGCCGCCGAGAACCCGATGTTCAAGAAGGTGCTCGAGTCGCAGCGCAAGTTCGCGCAGCGCGCCGCCCGCTGGCAGGCCGACACCAACGTCGACTTCCGCATGGCCTACAACCACTTCTTCGGCAAGCAGGCCGCGAAGAAGGGCTAGGGCGCCCTCATGCAGCGGCTCCTCCTCACGGTCGACAAGCTCTCCACCCGGGTCGGCCAGCTCTTCGCCTGGCTCATCGTCGCGCTCACGGGGCTCATCACCTGGGAGGTGCTCTCGCGGAAGCTCCTCGACGCTCCGCACGCCTGGGCGTTCGACGCGCAGATCATGGGGTACGGCGTCCTCTTCATGATGGCGGGCGCGTACACCCTGGCGAAGCGGGGCCACGTGCGGGGCGACGTGCTCTACGGCTTCTTCCCCGTGCGCCTGCAGGCGACCATCGACCTCGTCCTCTACCTCGCGTTCTTCCTGCCGGGCGCGGTCGCGATGGTGTGGGCGGGCTGGGACTACGCGCGGGAGTCCTGGCTCATCCGCGAGCACTCGACCATCACGGTCGACGGCCCGCCCCTCTATCCGTTCAAGGCCTTCATCCCGGTCGCGGGGGCGCTCCTCCTGCTTCAGGGCCTCGTCGAGATCGCCCGCTGCGTCGTCGCGCTCCGGGACGGGGCGTGGCCGCAGCGCCAGGAGGACGTAGAGGAGGTGGACGTCGAGAAGCTGAAGGAGATGGTCCACGTGAAGGACGAGGACCTCGCCGCGCTCGACGAGGTGGTGGCCCGCAAGGAGCACGAGGAGGTGCGCCCGTGAGGAAGGAGCTCGTCTTCGGCCTCACGCTCATGGGGCTCCTCGTCCTCGCGACGGTCGTGGTGATGCCGCCGCCGTCGCAGTGGACGCAGGGCCACCTCGGGCTGCTCATGCTCTCGCTCGTGGTGGTCGCCATCATGCTGGGCTTCCCCACCGCCTTCACGCTCATGGGGATGGGCGTCCTCTTCGCGTGGCTCGCCTACCGCTGGACGAACCCCGACCTCGCGGTCCAGCAGACGCTCGACCTCATGGTCCAGCGCACCTACGCGACGATGACGAACGACGTCCTCATCGCGGTGCCGCTCTTCGTCTTCATGGGCTACATGGTCGAGCGGGCGAACCTCATCGAGAAGCTCTTCAAGAGCCTGCACCTCGCGATGTCGTTCATCCCCGGCTCGCTCGCCGTCGCGACGCTCGCCACCTGCGCGCTCTTCGCCACCGCCACCGGGATCGTCGGCGCGGTGGTCACGCTCATGGGCCTGCTCGCGTTCCCCGCGATGCTCCGCTCCGGCTACGACATCAAGCTCTCCGCGGGGGCGATCACGGCCGGCGGCTGCCTCGGCATCCTCATCCCGCCGTCGGTGATGCTCATCCTCTATGGAGCCACGGCGGGGGTGTCGGTGGTGCAGCTCTACGCCGGCGCGTTCTTCCCCGGCCTCATGCTCGCCGGGCTCTACATCGCGTACGTCGTCGTGATGGCGAAGCTCAAGCCTTCCCTCGCGCCCATGCCGCCCGAGTCCGAGCGGAGCGTGCCGCTCACGGCGAGCGCGCGCGCGATCGCGGGGGGCGAGCACCGGCGCGCGCTGCCCGGCCTCGTCGCCGCGCTCCTGCGCCCCGCGCCCGGCGGCCCGAGGCGGCGCTGGGTCGCCGGCCAGCTCGCCGTCTCCGCGCTGCCCGCGCTGCTCGCCGCGCTCGGGTTCCTCGTCGTCCACCAGGCCACGCGGGAGATCGTCATCGACACCGGCGGGCTGCGCGAGATCGCCGAGACCGGCGGCGGCGCCGACGCGTTCGTGTACGAGGGCGTGGCGGAGCCGCCGGGCGAGGCCGAGGCGGCCGCGGCGCCGGGCGTGGTGGAGCCGCCGCTGGCGGAGCCCGTCCCCGGGACGCTCGCCGAGCCTCCGGGCGCGGAGGCGCCGGGGTCGGCGCTCGAGGCGGCCGCGGAGCGCGCGGAGGGCGCCCGCGTGGCGGAGGGCCCAGGGCGCAAGCCGGTGCCCCTCGCGTTCTGGATCGCGCTCGCGGCGGCCCTCGTGGTGCTCGTGCTGCACTACGCCATCTTCACGTTCGAGCGGCTCGAGATCCTGAAGATGCTGCTCACCTCGTTCTTCCCGCTCACGGCGCTCATCCTCGCCGTGCTCGGGTCGATCATCTTCGGGTGGGCGACGCCGACCGAGGCGGCGGCCCTCGGCGCCGCCGGCGCCATGCTCCTCACCGCCGCCTATCGCCAGTTCCGCTGGAGCGTGATCAAGGAGTCGGTGTTCCTGACCGCGAAGACGACCGCCATGGTCTGCTGGCTGTTCGTCGGCTCGTCGATCTTCTCGGCGGCCTTCGCGCTCCTCGGCGGGCAGCAGATCATCGAGCACTGGGTGCTCGGGCTGAACCTCTCGCCCGTGCAGTTCATGCTGCTCGCCCAGGTCATCATCTTCCTCCTGGGTTGGCCCCTGGAATGGACGGAGATCATCGTCATCTTCATGCCGATCTTCATCCCGCTCCTCGGCCACTTCGAGATCGACCCGCTGTTCTTCGGCCTGCTCGTGGCGCTGAACCTCCAGACCGCGTTCCTGTCGCCGCCCGTCGCGATGGCCGCCTTCTACCTGAAGGGGGTCGCGCCCAAGCACGTGACCCTGAACCAGATCTTCGCGGGCATGATGCCGTTCATGGCGATCCAGGTCCTCGCGGTCCTGCTGCTCTACCTCTTCCCCGCGATCGGCCTCTGGCTCCCGGAGGTGCTCTACCGGTGACCGCTCGGAGCGCAGCAGGGGAGGCGGCCCAGCGGGGAGGCGCCGGCGCGCGGGCCGTCGCCCGGAAGCTCGCGGCGATCGTCGGGCCCCGGAACGTGGTCGTCGATCCCGCGGAGCTGCTCGTCTACGAGTGCGACGGCCTGACCCACGGCCGCGTCCGCCCGGACCTCGTCGTCCTCCCCGGCTCGACCGAGGAGGTCGCAGCCGTCGTCCGCGTGGCGCGCGACGCGAGCGTGCCGCTCGTGCCGCGGGGCGCGGGGACCGGCCTCTCCGGCGGCGCGCGCCCGGTGCCGGGCTGCGCGGTCCTCTCGCTCTCGCGCATGCGGCGGATCCTGGAGCTGGACCTCGAGAACGGCTGGGCGCGGGTCGAGCCCGGCGTCATCAACCTCGACGTCACGCGCGCGGTGGCCGGCGCCGGCTTCTACTACGCGCCCGATCCCTCGTCGCAGAGCGTCTGCTCGATCGGCGGCAACGTCGCCGAGAACTCCGGCGGCGCGCACTGCCTCAAGTACGGCTTCACGACGAACCACGTGCTCGCCGCCCGCGTCGTCCTCTCCGACGGCGCCGTCGTCGACCTGGGCGGTCCGGCGCCCGACGCGCCCGGCTACGACCTGCTCGCCGCGCTGGTCGGGAGCGAGGGGATGCTCGGCGTGGTCACGGAGGTCACCGTCCGGCTCCTGCGCAAGCCCGAGACCACGCGGACCTTCTTCGCGACCTTCCCCTCCACCGACGAGGCGGGCGCCGCGGTCTCCGGCATCATCGCGGCGGGCATCCTGCCCGCGGCGATCGAGATGATGGACCGGCTCGCGATCGTGGCGGCCAAGGCCGCGACGGGCCTCGACTGGCCGGACGTGGGCGCGGCGCTGCTCATGGACGCGGACGGCCCCCGCGCCGAGGTCGAGCACGTCTCGGCGCGCGCCATCGAGATCGCGCGCGCGGCGGGCGCGCTCGAGATCCGCGTGCCGCGCGACGAGGCGGAGCGGCAGCTCATGTGGAAGGGGCGAAAGTCGGCGTTCGCGGCCGTGGGCCGGATCAGCCCGAGCTACCTCGTCGAGGACGGAGTCATCCCGCGCTCGGAGATCGCGCGGGTGCTGCGCGACATCGGGCGCCTCGCCGAGGAGGCGGGGCTGCGGGTGGCGAACGTCTTCCACGCCGGGGACGGGAACCTCCACCCGCTCGTGCTCTACGACGCGCGCGTGCCGGGCGAGGAGGAGCGCGCGGCCCGGCTCGGCGGCGAGATCCTGCGCCTGTGCATCCGCTACGGCGGGTCGATCACCGGCGAGCACGGCGTCGGCGCGGAGAAGGCCGCGTACATGGCGGAGCAGTTCGGGCCGGACGATCTCGACACGATGCAGCGCGTCCGCTGCGCCTTCGACGGCGCCGCGCTCATGAACCCGGGCAAGGTCTTCCCGACGCCGCGCCTCTGCGGCGAGAAGCCCGGCCCCTACCGCCCTCACCCCGCCGAGGTGGCCGGGCTCGCGGAGCGCTGGTGAGCGCGGTGCGCGCGGCGGCGGACGGAGACGCCGTCCTGGGCCTCACCCCGCGGGTGGCGCTCGAGCCCGGCTCCCTCGACGAGGCGGCCGACGCGATGCGTGCGCTCGCCCGCGACCGCGCCGCGGTGACGTTCATCGGGGGCGGCACGGACCTCGAGCTCGGGGCGCCGCCCGCGCGGCTCGACGCCGTGCTCCACACACGCCGGCTCGACCGCGTGAAGGAGCACGCCCCCGCCGACCAGATCGTCGCCGTCGAGGCGGGGCTGACGATCGCCGCGCTCCAGCGCCACCTCGCGCCGCACGGGCAGCGCCTCGCGCTCGATCCCCCGCACCCGGAGCGTGCGACGGTGGGGGGCGTCGTGGCGGCGAACGCCTTCGGCCCCCGCCGGACGCGCTTCGGCACGGTGCGCGATCTCGTGGTCGGCGTGACCCTCGTCCGGGCGGACGGCGTCGTCGCGCGCGGCGGCGGCAAGGTCGTGAAGAACGTGGCGGGGTTCGATCTCCCGCGGCTCCTCTGCGGCTCGCTCGGCTCGCTCGCCCTCGTCGCGGAGGTGGTCTTCCGGCTCCACCCGCTGCCCGAGGCGTCGGCCACGGTGGCCGTCCCGGGCCTCACGCCCGCGGAGGTCCGCGCCCTCGCGCGCGCCGCGCTCGACGCGCGCCTCGATCCGGTGGCGATGGCGGCGCTCCAGGAGGGCGACCGGTTCCGGCTCGCCATCCGCTTCGAGGGGTTCGGTCCGGGCGTGCGCGAGCAGGCCGAGCGGCTCCTCGCGCTCGACCCCCGGTGCGAGGCGCTCGCGGGCGCCGACGAGGCGGCGCTCTGGGCGCGGCACGACGCGCTCCGCCTCGCCGGGGACGTGCGGGCGAAGGCCGCCTTCCCGCCCGCGTCGCTCGAGGGCGCGGTGCGGACGCTCGAGCCCCTCGCGGCGACGCTCACCGCGGGGGCCCTCGTGCTCCACCCCGCGCTCGGGATCGCGTTCGTCGCGGGAGCGCTCTCGCGCGCCGAGGCGACCGGGAGCGCGGTGGCCGCGGCCCGCGTGGCGCTCCGGCCCGGGAACGGCTCGCTCGTGCTCGCCGCGGCGCCGGCCGCGCTGCGCGCCGTCGCGGACCCGTGGGGCGATCCGCCGCCCGCGGTCGAGGTGATGCGCAGGCTGAAGCGTGAGCTCGATCCGGACGGGCGGCTCGCGCCCGGGCGGCTCGCGGGGGGGATCTGATGCCGACGGCCGACGACGCCCGCATCGCCACCCAGCGGACGGCCGCCCGCGACGCGCGCGGCGTGCCCGCCGAGGACCGCGGCACGAGCCGCAGCGGCGGCGCGCCGGAGCGGGCGCGGAACCCGGCGGACGACTGCGTCCACTGCGGCTTCTGCCTGCCGGTCTGCCCCACGTGGCAGAGCTGGCAGGAGGAGATGGACTCGCCGCGCGGGCGCATCGACCTCTTCCAGGCGCTCGAGGATGGCCGCGTCGCGATGTCGCCCGTCGTCGCCGAGCACTTCGACCGCTGCCTGGGCTGCATGGCCTGCATGACCGCGTGCCCCTCGGGCGTGCGCTACGACCACGTCATCGAGGCGGCGCGCTTCCGGGTGGAGCGCGAGCTCAGGCGCGCGCCGGCGGACCGCCTGCACCGCGCCGGCGTGTTCGCGCTGTTCCCGCGGCCCGGGCGGCTGCGCGGCGCGGCGCTCCTCCTGTGGGCGTGGCGCGCGAGCGGGTTGCAGCGGCTCGCGCGCCGGCTCGGGCTCCTGCGCTTCTCGCGGCGGCTCGCCGCGCTCGACGCCCTCGCGCCCGTCGTGCCGCTGCGCGACCTCCTCGCCCGCCTGCCCGAGCGGACGCCCGCCCGCGGCGCGCGGCGGCTGCGCGCCGGCCTCGTCACCGGCTGCGTCCAGCGGGTCTTCTTCCCGGGCGTGAACGCGGCCACCGTCCGCGTGCTCGCCGCGGAGGGCGTGGACGTCGTGGCGCCGCGCCGGCAGGGCTGCTGCGGCGCGCTCTCGCTGCACGTCGGGCGCGAGGCCGAGGCGCGGCGGCTCACTCGCCGGCTCATCGAGCGGTTCGAGCGCGAGGCGATCGACGTCGTCGTCGTGAACGCGGCCGGCTGCGGCTCGCACCTCAAGGACGTGGGCGCGCTGTTCGAGGGCGATCCCTTCGAGCCCCGGGCGCGCGCGTTCGCGGCGCGCGTGAAGGACGTGACCGAGCTCCTCGCCGCGCTCCCGCCGCGGGCCCGCCGCGCCGCCCTCCGCGCGCGCGTCGCCTACCACTCGCCCTGCCACCTCGGGCACGCGCAGCGCGTGAACGAGCCGCCCCGGGCGCTGCTCCGCACCATCCCCGAGCTCGAGCTCGTCGAGGTCCCCGACGGCGAGCAGTGCTGCGGCTCCGCGGGCGTCTACAACCTCGTGGAGCCGGAGGCCGCCGTCGAGATCGGCCGGCGCAAGGCGGAGGCGGTGCTCTCCACGCGCGCGACGCTGCTCGCGAGCGCGAACCCCGGCTGCTCGCTCCACATCCGCCGCATGCTGGCGGAGCGTGGCGCGGAGCTCCCAGCCGCCCACCCCATCGAGCTCCTCGACCGCGCCATCCGGGCCGCCGAGGAGGCCGACTCCGGACGGCCGGGCGCCTCGCCGCCTCCCCGCACCTTGTAGCGCCGGGCGGCGCGCCGCAGCGTTCGGAGGTGGCGGAGCTCTCGAGCAAGGTCCAGAACGCGCTCGACGAGGCGCGGATCCTGGTCCTCGGGCTCCAGGTGCTCATCGGGTTCGACCTCCGGGCGTTCTTCGAGCCGGGCTTCGAGGAGCTGCCCGGGTGGGCGAGGGCCTCGAAGCTCGCGACGCTCGTCACGCTGCTCCTCGCGCTCGCGCTCGTGGTGCTGCCCTCGCCGTGGCACCGCCTCGTGGAGGCCGGCGAGGACACCGAGGGGATCCACCGCCTGACGATGCGGGCGGTGTCGCTCGCGCTCCTGCCGTTCGCGCTGGGGCTCTCCGGGGACGTGGCGATCGGGCTCCAGCCGGTCGCCGGCGCGCTCGGCGCGGTGCTCGCGGGCGCCGCGGTGGCGCTCGTCGCCGTGGGGACCTGGTACGCCGCGACGGGCGTCGCGCGCAGGAGACGCCCGCCACGGGAGGAGGGCACGGAGGTGAGCGACTCGAGCGTCGAGAAGAAGATCCGGCACGTGCTCACCGAGGCGCGCATGGTGCTCCCCGGCGCGCAGGCGCTGCTCGGGTTCCAGCTCGCGGTGATGATGACGCGGGCGTTCCGGGAGCTGCCGCGCGAGGCGCAATGGGCGCACGTCGGCGCGGTGGGGTTCGGGGTCCTCACCATCGTCCTGCTCGTCGCGCCCGCCGCCTGGCACCGCATCGTCGAGCGCGGGGAGGAGACGGAGGCGTTCCATCGCGTGGCGACGCGCTTCGTCGTCGCGGCGATCCTGCCGCTCGCGGTCGCCCTCGCCGTCGACCTCGGCGTCGTGACCGTCCGGCTCGTACCCGGCTCGCAGGGCCTTCCCGTCGCGGTCGCCGGGGCGACGTTCGCGCTCCTCGCCGGGACCTGGTTCGCGCTGCCGCTCGCGGCGCGCGCGCTGCGCCGGGGCCGGCCGCGTGCGGCCCCGCAGGTCTCGGACCGGTGAAGGAAGTCAGCGCCGCGTCGCCTCGAGCTCCCGGATGGCGCGGCGCGCGAGGTCTCCCGCGCCGCAGCGCGGGCCGACCTCGCGCATGACCCGCGCGAGCGCGCCGTCGGGCTCGGGGAGGGCCGGCTCCGCGGCGGCGATCGCGCGCAGCGGCTCGAGCCCGGCGAGCGCGCCGGAGTCGCCGAGGGCGCGCGCCGCGAGGCGCCGGCGATCGCAGCGCTCGGACTGCGCCTGGCGCTCGAGCACGGCGAGCGCGCCCGGGCTCCCCGCGGCCAGGGCGCGCGACCAGGCGATGAAGGCGTGCGGCAGCCGCTCGGGTGCGTCGCGCTCCGCGCGCGCCGCCTCGAGGAGGCCGCCGAGGTAGAGGACCTCAGGATCCGTGGGGCCGCGCCGCGCAGCGAGCGCGCCGATCCGGTCCTCCGCGTCCCCGACGCGGCCGTCGGCGATGAGCCGGTCGGGCGGCGGCCGCAGCGTCGCCCAGGTCAGCGCGAGCGCCGCGGCGAGCGCGACCGCCGCCGCCGACCGCACGAGCCCGCTGCGCGCCGGCGCGGCGAGCGCGGCGCGGAGCGGGGGCGTCAGCGCGGGCCCGGTCGCCGTGAGGACCGGCGTCGCGGAGACGGCTCGGCCCTCGAGGATCTCGAGGAGCTCGGCGGCGCTCTGGGCGCGCCGGTCGGGGTCCTTCTCCGTGGCGCGCGCGATGAAGCGCAGGAGCGCCGGGTGCGCCGCCAGCGACGGGCACTCGTCCGCGGGCGAGGGGACCGGCTCGTAGGCGTGGGCGCGCAGGAGCGTCAGCGGATCGTGGGTCGGGAAGGGGTGACGGCCCGTCGCGAGCAGCCAGGCGATGATCCCGGCGCTGTAGAGGTCCGCGCGGTGATCCACCTCCGCGCCGACCGCCTGCTCCGGCGAGAGGAACTGCGGCGTCCCGACGACGAAGCCCGCCTGGTCGCGCTCGGTGGGCGGGGAGGGCTCCGCGAGCTTGGCGATCCCGAAGTCGAGGATCTTGAGCCGCTCCTCGCCGTCCGGCAGCGGGACGAGCCACAGGTTGTCGGGCTTCAGGTCGCGGTGGACGATGCCGGCGCGGTGCGCCGCGTCGAGGCCGGCGAGGAGCTGGCGGAGCAGCTCCGTCACGCGGGCGGGCGGCAGCCGCTCGTCCCGGCGCAGCCGCTCACGCAGCGACGCGCCGGCGAGGAGCTCCATCACGAGGTACAGCGCGCCGCCGGGCGCGTCGCCGAAGTCGAGCACGTCCACGACGTGCGGCGAGGACAGGCGCACGGCGATCTGGGCCTCGCGCCGGAAGCGCTCGACGTCGCGCGGGCTGTGCGCGACCTCCGCCCGGAGGATCTTCACCGCGACGGCGCGCCCGATACGGACGTTCTCCGCGCGCCAGACGCTCGAGGTCCCGCCCTCGTCGAGCAGCGTCTGCAGGAGGTAGCGCCCGTCGAGCAGCAGGCCCGGGCGGATCGCGTCCTCCAGCGTTCCTTCGGGACGCGCAGGGGCCGGGGCGCGCGCCCTGGCGGCGAGCTCGAGCGTTTCCTGTGGGGTCACCCGCGCCTCCGCCGGCGGTCGTCGCACCGGGGCGATGAGACACGGTAGCGGCTCTCTTCGGCCGGGAGAAGCCGCAGGAAGACGGGACGCGGAGAGGCGCGTCCCGTCCCGCGTTCGGAGTGCAAGGGCCACAGGACCCCGCCCGGGACCCGTCTCCGGGGCCGGGTGCGCGCGGTGCGCGCGAACGTGGGCCTTTAGGATCCGAGGTCGGAGGTCTGGGTGATCCCCGCGCAGCTCGCCGGCTTTCTCGAATCCGGGGTCTCGGTGCTCGTCGCCACGCGCGACGCGCGGCTGTCGCCGGACGCCCTGCGCGCGATGGGCGTGCGCGTGGAGCGCGGCGGCGCCGAGCTCACGGTGTTCCTGCCCGCGGCGACCTCCAGGGAGGCGCTCGCGAACCTCCGCGACAACGGCAGGATCGCGGTCTGCTTCTCGCGCGCCGCGGACCATCGCTCGGTGCAGGTGAAGGGCCGCGCCGTCGAGGTCGGCGAGGCGGGCGCGGACGAGCGCGAGAGGGTGGAGCGGTACCTCGACGCGCTGGCCGACGCGTGGGGCGTCATCGGGATCCCCGCGCGCGCCACGCTCCGGCTCGCGCACTGGCCGTGCCACGCGGTGCGCGTCCGCGTGGAGGGCGTGTTCGTGCAGACGCCCGGGCCCGACGCGGGCGCCCCGCTCGTCGACGTCGCGGGGCGCGCGCCATGATCCGCCTCGAGGAGCTCGGCCCGTGCTTCCCGGGCATCGTGCCGGCCCAGATCGCGACCTGCGGCCGCGACGGCGAGCCGAACGTCACGTACCTGTCGCAGGTCCAGTACGTCGACCCCCGGCGCGTCGCGCTCTCCTGCCAGTTCTTCAACAAGACGCGGCGCAACGTCGAGGAGAACCCGCTCGCCTCCGTGCTGCTCTACCACCCGCTCACCTTCGAGGCCTACCGGCTGCGCCTGCGCTTCGAGCACGCGGAGACCGAGGGGCCGCTGTTCGACACGATGGCCCTGCGCATCCAGGTGATCGCCTCGCACACCGGCATGACCGGCGTCTTCGCGCTGCGCTCCGCCGACGTCTACGAGGTGCTCTCGGTGGAGCGGGTGGAGGGGCTCCTCCTCCCGGCCGATCCCGCCCTCGAGGAGGCCGCGCCGCCGCTGCCGGCGGGGCCGCTCACGGAGATACGCGGGCTGCAGGTCGTCTCCGACCGGATCGCGCGCGCCCCGGACCTCCCGGCGCTGCTCGCGGGGGCGCTCGAGGCGCTCGACGCGCTGTTCGGGTTCTCGCACGCGATGGTGCTCGTCCCCGCGGGCGGGGCGGAGCTCGTCGCGATCGCGAGCCACGGCTACGGCGAGGCGGCCCTCGGCGCGAGGGCCCGGATCGGGGCCGGGATCATCGGCTGCGTGGCGCAGCGGCGGCGGATGCTCCGCGTCGCGGGGGTCGGGGCGGAGCTGCGCTACGGGCGCGCGGTGCGCGAGCGCCTCGAGGCGGCCGGGGGCGGAACGCTCCCGCCGGAGGTCCCGCTCCCCGGCCTCCCCGACGCCCAGGCGCAGCTCGCGCTCCCGCTGCTCGTGAGGGACCGGCTCGTCGGCGTGCTCGCGTTCGAGAGCCGCGATCCGCTCTGCTTCGACGACTGGGACGAGGCCTTCCTCGGGATCGTGGGGAACCAGATCGCGATGGGGATGGATCGCCTGCGGCCGGCAGGAGAGGGGACGGGGCCGTTCCCTGCGCCCCGGCTCGCCCCGGCCCCCGAGCGCAGGCGCGTGTTCTGCTACTACCGCAACGACGACTGCGTCTTCGTCGACGGGGAGTACCTCATCCGCAACGTGCCCGGCCGGATCCTGTGGAAGCTGCTCGGGCAGCACCGGCGGGAGGGGCGTACCGAGTTCACGAACCGCGAGCTCCGGCTCGACCCCGCCCTCGGCCTGCCGGCCGTGAAGGACAACCTGGAGAGCCGGCTCATCCTGCTGCGCCGGCGTCTCCAGGAGAAGTGTCCGGAGGTCCGGCTCGTGCCGGTGCGGCGCGGCCGGTTCGCGCTCGAGCTCGACTGCGCGGTCTCGCTCCTCGAGAAGGAGTGCGGGTGAGGTGCCCGCGCGCGAGGCGGCCGAGCGCATCGGGCGTCACCGCGCCGGCTTGGCGGTGGCGAGCTCGGGCGGGCGCGGCTCCGGCACCCGGTTCTTGATGGCCGGGATGGAGCGCAGGTAGGCGAACATCGCGCGCAGGTCGGCGTCGGTCAGGGTGGCGGCGTTCTGCCAGGGCATCGGCGGGAGGATCGGCCGCCCCCTGCCCATGTGCCGGCCGGAGCGCATGGCGTCGACGAACTCCTTCTCCGTCCACTTGCCGAGCCCGGTCTCCGCGTCCGGCGTCAGGTTCGCCGCGAAGCTCACGCCCCACGGGCCCGACCAGGCCGTCATGGACCCGGCCCCGGTGATCATCCAGGGCCCCTGCGGCAGCGCCGGGGCGGCGGGCATCGTCAGCTGCTCGGGGTGCCCCGAGAGCATCCGCGTCATGTCCGGCTCGGGGGCGCCGCTCTTCCCGGGCTTCCACGGAGTGTGACAGTCGTTGCAGCCGCTGGCGGTGACGAGGTACTTGCCGCGGGCCACGTCGCCCCCCGCGTCCGCGCTCACGCGGGTGAGCGCGAGCGCGGCGAGCAGGGCGGCGCCGCCGAGGGCGACGGGGACGATGCGCTTCTTCATCGGGCTTCCTCCTGGCGTGGGGTGCTGCGAGAGAGGGCGGCGGGGCCGGGCCGGAGCTCGCGGATGAACCTGGAGACGAGCGCGACGGCGGCGCCGTCCACGGCGTGGGTCCCGAGCGGCGGCATCTGGAGCAGCGGGTCGCGCGAGGCCATGCGCGCGAGGAGGACGCTCCGGTCCGGATCGCCGGGGCGGATCCGCGACGGGACGTCGCCCTCGGGGGTGCCGGCCGGGCGGAAGCGGCTCGCCACGCCGACCGCGGTCGCGAGGGCCGCGTCCTGCCGAGCGCCTGGCCCGACGCGCTGCGCGAGCGAGAGCCCCAGGGTCGCGAGCGGCCCGCGGGCGTCGTGGCAGATGCCGCAGTTCGCGTGCAGGTAGCCGAGAGCGGCGCGCGCGACCGGCGTCTGCGCCGCGATCCGCGGGGGCCGGCGGAGGAGCGCCTCGGGCAGCCCGCGGAGGAGCCCGCGCGCGACGAGCGCGGGCAGGTCCACGTCCCCCGCGCCGGGCCGCTCCGCGTGCGCGGCGAGCGGGTCGCGATCCGGAGAGAGCTGCAGCGCGGAGAACCCGAGCACCGGCGTGGGGCCGCCCTCGTGGCAGGCGCGGCAGTCGTAGACGGACGGGATGTCGTGAGGGACCCCCGGGCGGCTCTCGGCCGCGCCGCGGATCCCGCGCTCGGGCGCGAGCACCGCGTCGGCGCCGTCGTCCGTCCAGACGTAGGCCGCGAAGATCCACGAGCCGTCGGCCACCCGCTCCAGGTAGCGCGTCTCGATCCGCCGGCCGAAGCTGAACTCCTTCCAGAGCCGCGTGCCGATCGGGAAGACCCACGCGTCCGGATCGGTGGCGTCGATCGCGGAGCCGGGCGGCAGGCGGATCCAGCGCCGCTTCGTCGCGCCGTCCGACCACAGCGGATACTGCGGCGTATAGGGGAGCACCGCGGGGTCGATCCGGCGCGTCGCGGCGTCCGCGTAGAGCCCGGTGTCGGCGAGCCGGGGGGGCGCCTTCGCGACGGAGGTCTCCTCCGTCCCCGCCGGGTCGAGCGCCGGGGCGGAGGCGCTCACGGCGGCGCCGAGGAGGAGGAGGGCGCCGGCGAGGACGGCGGCCGCCGCCAGCGCGGTGAGGCGCCGCCGGGAGCCGCCGCGAAGCCTCGCCCGTCCGGTCCCCCGCATCGCGCCTCCGCTCCGGCGGCCCGCCGCGCCGTGCGTGCGCAATGTGCCTGGGGGCAGGGGCGCCCGCTTCCTAAATGATCCCTCCGCGCTTCCTAAGAAATGCCTAACGGCCGCGCGTCGGGGTTAGAACGTAGCCCGTGAACACCTTCAGCTCCATCGGGGCCCACCCCGCGCTCCTCCCCGCCCTCGACCGCCGCGGCTACGCCGAGCCGACGCCGGTCCAGGCCGCCGTCCTCGACGCCGCGCACCGCGGCCGCGATCTGCTCGTCTCGTCGCGCACCGGCTCGGGCAAGACCATCGCCTTCGGCCTCGCCCTCGCAGAGACGCTCCTCGAGGACGCCGGGACGTTCGGCGAGGCGGGGGCGCCGGGCGCGCTGGTCGTCGCGCCGACGCGCGAGCTCGCGATCCAGGTGCAGCGCGAGCTCGCCTGGCTGTTCGCGGACGCGGGCGGGCGCGTGGCGTCGTGCGTCGGCGGCATGGACCCGCGGCGCGAGGCGCGCGCGCTCGCCGACGGGGTGCACGTCGTCGTCGGGACGCCCGGCCGGCTCGTCGACCACCTCGAGCGCGGCGCGCTCGATCTCTCCGCCGTGCGCGCCCTCGTCCTCGACGAGGCGGACGAGATGCTCGACATGGGCTTCCGCGAGGAGCTCGAGAAGCTGCTCGGGGCGGCGCCGCCCGACCGGCGCACCGTGCTCTTCTCGGCCACGCTGCCGCGCCCCATCGTCGAGCTCGCGAAGCGCTACACGCGCGAGCCCGCGCGCGTGGCCGCGACGCCCGCGGGCGAGGCGCACGCCGACATCGCCTACCGCGCGCACCTCGTCGCGGCGCGCGAGCGCGAGCACGCGATCGTGAACGTCCTGCGCGAGGCCGACCCGCCGAGCGCGCTCGTCTTCCGCGCGACGCGCGAGGCCGTCCAGCACACCGCGGCCGGCCTGGGCGAGCGGGGGTTCGAGGTGGTGGCCATCTCGGGCGAGCTCACCCAGGCGGAGCGCACGCGCGCCCTGAAGTCGCTCCGGGACGGCCGCGCGCGCGTCCTCGTCGCGACCGACGTCGCCGCCCGCGGCCTCGACCTGCCGGGCATCGCCCTCGTGCTGCACGCGGACCTGCCCCGCGACGCGGAGGCGCTCCAGCACCGCAGCGGGCGGACCGGCCGCGCCGGGCGCAAGGGCGTGGCCGTGCTGCTCGCGGCGCCGCCGGAGCGGTATCGGCTCGAGCGGATGCTGCGCGAGGCGGGGGTGGCCGCCGAGTGGACGGCGGTGCCGACGGCGGAGGCGATCCGCGCGGGCGACGCCGAGCGGCTCGGGGCGGACGTCGCCGCGCTCGCCGCCGACGCGCCGGAGGAGGACCTCGCCGCGGCGCGCCGGCTCGTCGAGACGCGCTCCGCCGTCGAGCTGGCGGTCGCGCTCGTGCGGCGGGACCGGGCGCGCCTGCCCGCGCCGGAGGAGCTGCCCGAGACGGCCCGCGCCGCGCGCGAGGCGCCGGCCCGCGCCGGTGAGCGTCGCGCGCCCCGCGCCGGGCCGCCCAAGGACGCGCGCTGGTTCCGGCTCTCCCTCGGCCGCTCGCGGCAGGCGGACCCGCGCTGGATCCTGCCGCTCCTCTGCCGGCGGGGCGGCGTGACCCGCGACGACATCGGCAAGATCGTCATCCAGGCCGAGGAGACGCGCTTCGAGGTCGCCGCCGCCTCCGCCGAGCGGTTCCTCAGCGCCGCGCGGCGGCCGGACCCGCGCATGCCCGACGCGCGGATCGAGCCGCTGGGCCCACCCGCGCGCGCGGGGGAGCCGAGGCACGCGGCGCGGCCCCACGGCGCGGAGGTCCCGCGCCGCTACGAGCGCGCGCGGGAAGCCGCCCCGCCCCGGCGGAGCGCGCCGGGCGCGAAGCGGCGCGGGCCGCGCTGAGGAAGGGACCGGTGCGCGGGCCGCCCCCTCCGCGCTACAACCGCCCGCGTGAGCCTCCGGATCGCCGTCATCGGGCACGTCGAGCACGTCACCATCGGCCGTGTCCCCGCCGTCCCGGCGGCGGGCGACATCGTCCACCTCGACGGACCGCGCTGGTTCCCGGGGGGCGGAGGCGGGGTCGCGTTCTGGCAGCTCGTGCGGAGCCCCGCGGAGCTGCACCTCTTCACGGCGATCGGCGACGACGCCGCGGGTGACGCCGTCGCGGCCGAGCTCGCGGCGAGCGGCGCGCACGTCCACGCGGTCCGCCGGGCCGAGCCGCACACCCGCGCGATCGCGATGGTCGATCCGGCCGGCGAGCGCACCATCCTGGTGGTGGGCGAGCCCCTGCATCCCCGCGCCGAGGACCCGCTGCCGTGGGGCGCGCTGGCGGGCTTCGACGCCGCCTACTTCACGGCGCAGGACCCCGCGGCCCTCCGGGCCGCGCGCGCCGCGCGGGTGCTCGTCGTCGCCGCCCGGCGCCGGCCCGCGCTCGCCGCCTCGGGCGTGCGCGCGGACGCGGTGGTCGGCAGCGTCCGCGATCCGCGGGAGGCGAGCCGGCGCGCGGACCACGCGGTGCCGCCCGTGGCGCTCGTGCTCACCGACGGCGCGCGCGGGGGCCGCATCGAGACGGAGGAGGGGTTCGAGCTCTTCGAGGCGCCGCCCTCGCCGCCGCGGGGCGGGGGCGCGTACGGGGCGGGGGACAGCTTCGCCGCGGCGCTGACGTTCTTCCTCGCCGCGGGCGTGCCGCTCGCGGAGGCCTGCCGGCGCGCGGGGCTCCACGGCGCGGCGGTGCTGGGTGGGCTCGATCCGCGGACGGGGCAGCTCCCGCTCGAGGATCCGCGCTGAGGGACGTCGTCGAGACGGAATCGGCCGCGCGGGCCCCCCCCCCGCGCGGGGCCCGCGGGCCCCACACCCCGCCGGCA
>NZ_JAKZLF010000005.1:51126-87476 GCF_022808855.1 Anaeromyxobacter soli | reverse complement strand
GCGCCCCGGGGGGGGGGCCGCCGCCGGCCGTGATCGGGCGGCGCGCCCCGCCCGCGGGGGGGGCCCGCGCGGCCCCCTCTCCGCTCAGTAACGGACCTGCAGCTGCGGCAGCAGGATCGCGTCCTCCGCGCCGACCTTCAGGACGGAGCGGCCGAGGTCGAGGTGCACGACCGCGTGGCCGCGCAGCGCGAGCCACTCCGCCGGCGCGTCGAACTCGATCGGGAGGCCGCAGGCGTCGAGCGCGCCCGCAGCGCCGCTCTCCTCCCACGCTCCGACGTCGTCGAGGGCGATGCGCACGTGCGCCACTTTCCCCGGCGCGGGCAGGGTGAACGTGCCGAGGTCCCAGGCGTGGTCGGCGCGCGTCAGGTCCATGGTGGTGACGCGGCTCAGGTCGATGGCGAGCGGCGCGCCGTCCACCTCGACGGAGACCGCCGCGAGGTCGAGGACGACCGCGTCGAAGCCGGGGTTCGCGACGCCGAGGAGCCGCAGCGTCGCGAGCTGAGGCTCGAGGGACGTCGTCGGATCGGTCGCGCCCACGGAGTCGTCGGGCGGGGGCGTGATCGGGGTCTCGATCGCCGGCTCGCCGGGAGATCCGGCAGGTCCGGTCTTGCCCTTGGGGCTCGTGCCGCCGCAGGCGATCGCGGCGAGGGAGAGGAGGAGGAGGCCAGTCTCGAGCGTTCGGATCATGGTCTGTTCCTCCTTCACGGGCTGCAGGTCTCGCCGGTGGGCGAGGTCGGGTCGACGCCGAGGGCGCGGGCGTCGACGGGCTGGGCCGGGCCGACGGCGAAGCCGTCGGGGAACGGCAGCGCGTCGCCCTGCGTGTTGAAGGCGGCCAGGTCGTCGATGAGCCCCTTGATGTCGCCGCACGCCGTTCCGCCGAGCGCCGTCACGGCGTCGGCCACGAGCGGCGAGGACGTCCCGAACGCGCGCCCGTTGCAGATGGCGGCCGCGGTCTGGTGGGCGAGCAGGATGCGGAAGCGCGCGAGCGCGTCGCGCGGCTCGCCGGACACGTACCGCGCCGGGCTGGCCCAGAGCAGCCCGAGGAGCTCCTCGAGCGTGTCGATCGTGGTGAACCCGAGGTCGATGGGGCCGCCGGCGATGCATGCCGTCGCCGCGTCGACGTGCGTCTTCCAGAAGCCGAGCGTCCGGGTGACGCCGCTCGGCGGGGGCGGAGGCGGCACCTCGGGCGGCTTGCACACCACCCGCGCGGTGCACTGCGCCTCGCCGTGCTCCCACCCCGCCGCGAAGCGGTTGTCGAGCCGCGCGCAGCCACCGGTGGTCGAGCAGGACATGCCGGCCTCCCCGGCGAGGGCGACGCACTCCTCGTACGAGTCGATGGTGAGCCCGTACTCGAAGGTCTGCGATCCGCCGACGGGGAGCGCGAGGTCGAGCTCCTGCCGGGCCGGGTCCATGAACCGATCGCTGATCCACGCGACGATGGAGACGTCGGTGGGGTGCACGTTCCGGACGGTCGCCTGGAACGTGAGGGTCGCGGGATAGGAGTCGACCTCGACGACGGCGGCTCCGTTGACGGTCTTCTCGCACACGAGCTCGTGTGCGCGGGCCAGCGGGGCCGCGAGCATCATCGCCGCGACCCCGGCCCACCTGCAGGGTGGTCTCACTGGGATCTCCTCGCTCCGGGGAAGGGAGTCGGCGGAGGCTCGTTTCACGTGCCATGCCGGTAGGCGAAGGTAGGTTCGGGCGCACGCCGGCACGTCGAGCGGCCGAGCGGTGGGAAGTCTCCTGCCGCGGGCAGGGCAACGGACGGGAGCAGGTGGGCACGCTCGTTCCCTCGAGCCACGAGCGGCCCCCAATCCGCGGGGCCAACCGCCTCTGGCGCAAGCTCGACGTGGTGGTCGCGGCGTCGGAGCGCCGCTTCGGAGGGGGAGCGAGCGAGCACCCGCTGGGCAGCCCGCTCAGCGGCCGCCCGCGAGGCGCGCGATGCCCCGCTCGACCGCTCCGACGAGGTAGGGCCGCAGCTCCGCCGGGGCGATGATCCGATCGAGCGATCCGACGCGGAGCGCGCGCTCGACGGTGTGGATCGCGTCGAACTC
This sequence comes from Anaeromyxobacter soli, assembly GCF_022808855.1. Classification (GTDB taxonomy): domain Bacteria; phylum Myxococcota; class Myxococcia; order Myxococcales; family Anaeromyxobacteraceae; genus Anaeromyxobacter; species Anaeromyxobacter soli. Next base: position 85,422 of record NZ_JAKZLF010000005.1, on the reverse strand, counting down.
CTCGGCGACCTCGCCGACCTTCTCGGCGCGCACCGCGGCCGTCACCTCCGAGCGCCGGAGCAGCGCCGCCCCGCCCGCGGCGGCCGCCTTCTCCGCCTCCGCGACTCGCGGGTCCTTGCGCGTGCGGGACTCGACCTCTCGCGCGAACACGACCGCCGCCGCGGGGGCGCCGCCGATCACGGACGCCCGCGCGCCCTCCACCGCGACGACCTCCATGTCCTCGCGGAGCGCCTTGGAGAACACCACGAACGCGCCGCCGTGGTAGCGGGACACGACGCAGAAGACGATGGGCCCGCGGAAGTTCACCACCGCGCGGCCGATCTCCGCGCCGTGCTCGAGCTGCAGGCGCCGCATCGACTCGGGGGAGCCGTCGAAGCCGGAGAGGTTCGCGAGCACCACCACGGGGCGGTTGCCGCTCGCCGCGTTGAGCGCCCGGGCGATCTTCTTGGACGACTGCGGGAAGAGCGTCCCGGCCGACCAGAGCTCGGGCCCGTCCGCGGGGACGAACTCGAGGCGCGGGAGCGGGCGGGACTCGATGCCGAGGAGGCAGACCGGGAAGCCGCCGAGGTGCGCGTCCCAGACCACGGCGGTGTCGCCCCCGCGCAGGTCGCGCCAGCGCTCGAGCGGGGCGTGATCCTGGTCCACGCAGGCCGCCATCACGCGCCGGATGTCGAACGGCTTCTTGCGGTCCGGGTTCTTCTCGAGGCTGAAGACGTCGCCCACCGTCTCGAACCCGGCGCCGCCCTCCGGTCCGTGCGGGTACGAGCGCACGTCGCGTTCCACCGGGTCGGAGGTCGCGGCGCGGCGCGGGGCGCGCTCGCCCGGGACGACGTAGGTGTGCGCGTAGTGCCGCATGAGGATCCCGACGGCCTCCGCCACGCTGCCGGCCCGGTACTGCGCCTGGCCGTTCGGCCCCATGATCCGGTCGTAGCCGCCGATGCCCATGTTGTCCTCGGCCGAGACGCTCCCGGAGTACTCGAGCGCCTCCTTCCCGGTGAGGACCATGGCGGACCCGGGCGTCATCACCAGGATGCCCCGGGTGTGCATGAGCATCGTCGCCTCGGCGTTCCAGTAGGGCTGGGCGCCGACGTTGATGCCGACGACGACGACGTTGAGCTCGCCCCCGCGCTGGGTGAACTCGACGATCCGGCGCAGCACGCGCGAGATCCAGTCCATGTTCTCCGTGCCGCTCTCCATCGAGATCTTCGCGCCCGCGGAGACCGCGAACCACTCGAGCGGGACCTGGAGCCGCTCGGCGAGGGCGAGGGCCGCCTCGATGCGGGCGCACTCGGGCTCGGCGAGCGAGCCCATCGCCCTGCTCGGGTCGCCGAGCAGGACCACGCGCAGCATCCCCTCGGGGTGACGATCCGTGAAGCTGCGCACCGTCCCGACCACTACGTTCGACGGGTTCGCGCCGGGCGGCCGCGTGACCGGGACGAGCGCGCCGGCGGCGTCGAGATCGTGCTCGACGAACTCGCCCGGCGGGACCGCCGCCTGGGTGCCGCGCGACGGCGCGAGCAGCTTCACGATCTCGAACGGGTGGGTGAGCCCGCGCCGGCGGAGCTGGACGACGCGCTGCTCGTACTCGGTCATCGGCTCCAGCGGCCGATCGGTGGGCTCGTCCCAGCGGATCGACACGCCCCCCCGGTCGTCCGCGACGAAGCGCAGCAGCGTCCGCTTCATCGCGCCCGTCGCCGGATCGGGGAGCCGCGCGTCGATGAGCGCCATCTCGAGCCCGAGCCCCGCCGCGGCGGGCGCCATCCGCGCGGCGAGGCCGCGGATCTCGGCCGGCGTGAGCGGCAGGGGCGGGCCGACCGTGAGGAGCACGCGGTTCCACTCGAGCCGCTGCCCCGGCGCGCGGCGCGCCTGGAAGCGCCGCATGCCGGCGAGCGCCTCGTGGAGCATCCGCTCGACGTGGGGCATCTGCACCACGCGCCCGGAGCCGTCGCGCACCGGGGCGATGGCACGCACCTCCGCGACCGCGAAGAGCCGCTCGTCCCTGGGGTTGTCGCGGGAGACGCCGCGGTAGAGGTACACGTCCTCGACCGAGGGGAGGCGCTCGAGCTCGAACCGCGCGAGCCGCCCGAGCTGCATCCGCTTGAAGAGCATCGGGTGGACGCCGCGGTGGCGGCGGTCCTCGGTCCACTCGGACGGCCCGCCGCGGAAGGTGAAGTGCTCCTGGCTCGCCTGGCGTCCCAGGCCGCGCCCGGGGATGGCGAGGAGGAACGAGGCGCGGCGCAGCGGGCGCGTGAAGGCCGCCTCCGCGAGCGCGAGGCGGAGCCGCTCCGCGAGCGCGTCGGGGCCGTCGATGGGCGCGTCGTGCCAGACGTAGAGCTCGACCGCGACCGCGCGGTCCCCGGGGACCTCCGCCGCGAGCCGGGCGAGACGCCGGACCGCCTGGTCGATCTCTCCGGGGTGCGAGAAGGCGGCGATCACGCGGAACGCCTGCCCCTCGAGCGTGTAGTCCGACCACGCGCACGCGAGCCCCTCGACCTCGCCCACCTCGACCGGGCCGAGCGCGCGGTCGCGGTAGTAGCGGCGGAGGAGGGTCTCGACGAGCCGCGAGCGGAGCGGCGGCGCCGCCTCCGCCATCCGCGAGACCACCATCGTCGCGATGGACTGCGGACACTGCACGATCCGCTCGACGAGCGCCTCGCGCGCCGCCCCCGCCTCCGAGGCGAGCCGTTCGAGGTCGGCCTCGGCCTGCGCGGTCATCTCCGCGCGCACCCGGTCGAGGCGCGGCTGGTCGTGGCGGCGGTAGCGGACCTCGCGCGCGAGGTCGGCGAGCGCGGGGAAGCGCTCCTGGCCGACCGCCGCCAGCCGGTCGAGCTGCTCGCGCGGGGCGACCGCGGCGGGCGCCTCGGGCGCCGCCAGCCAGCGCTCCAGGATGGCGAGCACCGGCGCGAGCTGGGCCTCGGCGCGCTCGTAGGCCTTCTGCATGCGGAGCAGCGCCACCTCGAGCGCGCGGCCGGGGACGTCGAGCGACAGGCCGTAGTGCGCGAGGGCGCGGCGGAGCGCGCCGACGAAGGTCTCGCCGAGCCCCTCTCCCCGCGCCTCCGGCTCGTGGAGGTAACGCCAGAGCGCTTCGAGCGGCGGCGCCGCGGAGGGATCCGCGCCGAGGCGCGCCCGCCCGTAGAGCGACTGCACGTCGGCGAAGGCCGCGACGACGGCAGACTCGGCCCGGAGCGTGGCGGCGGCGCCGTGCGGGGCCGCGAGGGACAGCTCGCGCCAGCCGGAGGCGAGCCGCCGCGCCTCCGCGGCGGTCACGTCGAACCCGAGGACGAGCCGCTGCAGCTCGGCGAGCGCGCCGAGGTAGCGCTCCGCGTCGCCCGCCGGCTCCGTCGGCGCGGGGCCCCCCAGCGTGAGCGGCGCGGCGGCAGGCTCGGGCGCGGCCTCGCCCTCGGGGTCGATCCGGAGGAGCGGCGCGCCGGGATCGACCTGGGCGTTCGCGACGGTGAGCACCTCGCGGATCGTCCCCGCGTACGGCGCGGGCACGGCCATCTCCACCTTCATCGACTCGATGCGCGCCACCGGCTCGCCCGCCGCGACGCGCTGGCCGGGCGCGACCGGGATCGCCACCACCACCGCGGGCATGGGCGAGGCGACGACGCCGGCGGGATCGCGCCGGACGACGTGCGGCACCCCGTCCACCTGCACGAGCTGGCGGAGCCCGTCGGACGCGACGAGCAGCCGCGCGCGCCCGCCGCTCCACGTGAGCCGCCGCTCGTGCGCGCCGAGGTGCTCGACGCCGAGCTCCAGCGGCGCGCCGCCGGCGGGGGCGACGCGGTAGGCGCCGGGGCCGATCTGCCGGACCTCGAGCCGGTGGCGGCGCCCCGCGTGGCGAAGCTCCACGCCGCGGCCCGACGACGGGCCCACGCGCGGGCGACCGCGGCGCGCCTCGGCGACGAAGCGCGCCCGCTCGAGGTCGAGCTCGGCGTCGTACGCCTCGATGGCGGCGGCGACGACGGCGACCTCCGGGCGCTGGGGGAGGGCGGGCTCTCCGGACGCGGCGAGCGCATCGAGGAGCCCGGCGCCGGCGCGTCCGGCGCGGACCTCCGGGCGCGCGCAGAGCGCCCGGAGCCACGCGGTCGAGGGCGCCGCGCGGTGCAGGAGGACGTCGCTCCCCTCGAGCGCCTGCTCGAGGCGCTCGAGGGCCTCCGCGCGGTCGTCGCCGCGGACGATCACCGTCGCGATCACCGACCCGGCGGGCGCCTCGTCGCCCTCGTCGAGCGCGGGCTCCGCACGCACCCCGGGACCCGCCGCGAGCCGGAGCACCTCCAGCCGTCCGGCGGCTGCGCCGGCCGCCACGACGCGGGCGGCGAGCGCGTGGCCGTGGCGCGCCCCGGCGGGCGCCCCGTCGAGGTCCTCGCCCGCCGCGAGGCGCAGCGCGAGGCGGACGAGGTCCATCCCCGTGGCCTCCTCGACGGCGGGCGCCGAGTGCGCGCGCGCGTCGATCCCGGAGAACGCCATCCGCCCCGCCGCGTCCACCGCGAGCTCCACCGCGCACAGGCCCACCCAGCCCGCCTCGACCGCGGCGCGCTCGGCGAGGGCGAGCGCGCGCTCCGCGACGTCCGGCGGGAGGCCGGCGGGCGGCGACTCGACGAGCGGCGTCGTCCCGCCGGTGCGGAGCGACGCGTCCCCGATGCCGAGCGCGCGCGTCGCGCCGGCGCGGTCGCGCGCGACGACGACCTCGAGCCGGCGCGCGAGCCCGATCGCCTGTCCGGGGAGGACCCCGAGGCGCGAGGCGAGCGCCGAGAACGCGCCTGGCGCGGCGAGCCAGCGCAGCGCGTCGGCCGGCGGGCCGACGTGCGTCACCCCCGCCCGCGCGCACGCCTCCGCGAACGCCGCGCGCTCCGCGATGGAGGCCGGCCCGAGCCAGGCCGCGTCGGCGCGGGCGCGCCGGAGCGAAGCCTCGACGTCCGCGTCCGCCGCGTGGGCCTCGTCCGCCTCGCGCGCGGCCGGCGAGCGGCGGAGCTCCCCGGCGTACAGCAGCACCGCCGCGTCGGCGGCGCCCTCGCGCCCGAGGTCCCGCACCGCGCGCACGACGCGCCGCGCCGCCTCGCTCCCGTCCAGCACCGCGACACGACCCAGCCCGCTCCGAACGTCCACCTCGGCCTCCTCGCGCGCCGGCCGCCGCCCGGCGCCCGGTCGGGCGGGGGCGGCGTCGCCGTGGACGAGTTCTAGTCGGGAAGGGCGGCGGGGTACACGCGAACGCGGGGTGCGGCGCCCCTTACCTCCCGGTGCGCGCCTGCGCCTTCGTCCGGGCAGGAACGGTCCAGAAGTAGACGGTCTTGCCGTCGACCTGCCGGACCGCGGCCGGCTTCCAGTCGCCCATGTCGAACGCGTGCGACACGATCCGGGTGCCGGGCCGGAGCGCGAGGAGCTTCGGCCGGAGCTTCAGGTTGAGGTCGGGGAGGAGGTAGAGCGTCACGACGGTGGCGTCGGACAGGTCCAGCTCGAAGAGATCGCCCTCGCGGATCTCGACCCGATCCGCGACGCCCGCCGCCCGCACGTTCGCGCGCGCCTCGGCGATGCGCTCCGGATCGATGTCCACGCCCACCGCCTTGCGGGCCCCCCGCTTCGCGGCGGCGACCACGATGCGGCCGTCTCCGCAGCCGAGGTCGTACACCACGTCGCCCTTCCCCACCCGGGCGAGGTCGAGCATCGTGGCGACGACCCGCTCCGGGGTCGGGACGAAGATGACGTCGGGCGTGCGCGCGGGCTTCCGCGCGACCGCGGGCGCCTCGGCGGGCGCCGCCGGCGGCGCGGGCTCGGCCTGCTGCGCGAGCACGGGCGGCGCGGCGAGGGCCGCCAGGATCGCGGCGAGCCGCGCGGGGAAGGGGAGCGTGGGCCGGGACATGATCTCGCCTCCTTCACGCTGCGGCAGGAGGGCGCGCCGGCGCCCTGCGCAGCGAGAGCCACATGGGCGCGAGCCCGGTCGCGAGCACGGCCACGCCGGCGATCGCGCCGGGGCCCGCGTAGACGAGGCTCGACCACAAGAGGAACGCGCACGCCGCGCAGAAGACGAGCGGCGTCGCGGGGTAGAGCGGGACCTTGAACGGCCGGGCGGCCGCAGGATCGCGGCGCCGGAGCACGAACAGGGAGATCCCGGTGAGCAGGAAGAAGAGCCAGAACACCGGCGCGGTGTAGGCGACCATCGCCTCGAAGCCGCGCCGGGACAGCACCCCCAGGCCGACGAGCGCGAGCGCGATGGCGCCCTGCAGGAGGACGGCGTTCACCGGCGACGCGGCGCGCGCGCTCCACCGCCCCAGCGTGGCGAAGCGCGGGTAGTCCCGGCCGAACGCCCAGACCATCCGGGAGCCGAGGAGCAGCGTCGCGTTCGCGGAGGTCACGACGGCGGCGATGACGATCGCGCCGATGGTCGTCGCGCCCACCGGCCCGAAGGCACGCCCGAGCAGGTCCGCGGCCACCGCGCTCGACGCGCGCACGCCGTCGAGGCCGAGGCCACGCAGGTACGCGGCGTTCGCGAGGACGTAGAGGAGCGTCACGAGGAGCAGGGAGGCGACGAGCGCGGTCGCGATGGCGCGCCGCCCGCCGCGCAGCTCCGCCGAGACGTAGGCCGCCTCGTTCCACCCGCCGTACGCGAGGAGGACGAAGACCATCGCGAGGCCGAACGCGGGCCGCGCCGGGACGGGGGCCGAGGGCGGCGGCGCCGCCGGCAGCGCGAGCCCGGTGAGGATCACGACCAGCAGCCCGAGCACGAGCGCGACGGTGAGCACGTTCTGCACGCCGCGCGCGACGCGGAGCCCGGCGGCGTTCACGAGCGTCAGCGTCACCACCATCGCCGCGGCGAGCGGCCCGCTCGCGCCGGGCGCGCCGAGCAGATCCGCGGCATAGTCCCCGAACACGAACCCGAGGAGCGCGACGGAGCCGGTCGGGATCACCGTGAGTCGCGCCCACGCGAACAGGAACGCGGTCGGACGCCCCAGCGCGCGGGAGAGGAAGTGGTAGTCGCCGCCGGGATCGGGGTACGCGGCCGCGAGCTCCGCGTAGCACATCGCGCCGGCGAGCGAGACGGCGCCGCCCGCGAGCCACGCCGCGAGGATCGCCGGAACGTCCGGCGCGCTCGCGGCGACGGCGGACGGCGCGCGGAAGATGCCGGCGCCGATGACGATGCCGAGGACGAGCGCGACGGCGTCGTGCAGGGCGAGCGCCGGGCGCGGCGAACCGCCCCGCCCCTCGCGCCCCGACGAGCCCCCCGCCCCCATGCCGGGCCACGTTCGGCCGCGCCGCCGCGCGCGTCAACGCTCCGCATTCGCCGCGCGCGAGCGGGCGTCGGCCCGCCGGGCGGGCGGCACGGCGCGGCCGGTGATGTCGGCGTGACCTCGGCTCCCGCGGCGGCCGCCGAGGGCGCCACGAGGTCGCGCCCGTTCGCGGCATTCGCCGCGGGGCGCTCCCTCGGCAGCGGGCTACAGCTCGAACGATCCCACGAACAGCACGTCGGGGATGCGCGTGCGGAGGTGCTCGAGGAGCGCCTCCTGCGGACGCTCGTCCAGGTCGATGCTGCAGGACGCGGCCTGGTGCTCCTCGAAGATGGTGTTCTGGACCTCCTCGACGTTGATGCCTGCCTCGCGGATCGCGCCGAGGACATTGGCGAGGACCCCAACCTTGTCGAGGTGGCGCACGACGAGCCGCGCGCGGGCCGGCGTCTTCCCCGCGACGTTCACGCAGTTCGGCACCTCGCCGCTCCTCACGAACGCCTCGACGATGCGGACCGCCTCGCGCGCGATCGCGTCCTGCGCCTGCGCGGTCGACGCGCCGATGTGGTGCGTCCCGTAGACGTTCGGGAGCTTCGCGAGCTCGCTGTCGAAGTCGGCCTTCCCCTTCTCCGGCTCGCCCGCGAACACGTCCGTGCCCAGGCGGATCCGCCCCGTGCGCGCGAGCTCGAGGAGGGCCACCTGATCCACGATCTCCGCGCGAGCCGTGTTGACGAGCGCGGCGCCGGGCTTCATGGCCGCGAGCACGTCGCGGGAGACGATCCCCCGCGTCTCCTTCGAGAGCGCGAGGTGGAGGGACAGGTAGTCCGCCTCGCGCGCGAGCGCGGCGAGGTCGGGCGCACGCTCCACGCCGAGCGCCTTCGCCTTCCGGTCGTCGAGCGAGCGCGACCACGCGACCACGCGCATTCCGAGCGCCTGAGCGCGCGTCACGACCTCCCGGCCGATGGAGCCGAGGCCGGCCACCCCGAGCGTGCGGCCGAAGAGCCCCTGCGCCTCGGAGAAGGTCTTCTTGTCCCACCTCCCGGCGCGCAGTAGCGCGACGTTGTCCGGGATGCGCCGGTCGAGCGCGATGACGAGCCCGATGGCGAGCTCCGCGACGGCGATCGAGTTCTGGCCCGGACAGTTCGCGACGTACACCCCGCGCCGGGAGGCGGCGGGGACGTCGATCGTGTTCACGCCCGCGCCGGCGCGCACGACGAGCGACAGGCCGGAGGCGGACTCGAACACCTCGCCCAGCACCTGCTTCGAGCGGACGACGAGGATGGAGGCGTCGCGAACGGCGGCGGCGAGGTCCTTCGCGGCGACGTCCGGGCGATGATCGACCTCGAGCCCGAGCGACTGGAAGTCGGCGAGCCGCTCGGTCGGGAAGGCATCGGCGACGAGGATCTTCATGGTGGCCTCCGCTGCGGGGGGGCGAATGGGTGGAGCGACGGGGCGCCGCGCGGAGGAGAGCATGCGCGGGCCCCGCCGTCGCGGGACGTGTTGGGCCTAGCGGGGGAGGCATTCCGGCGCCGTCCAAAGAGGCCCCGTGGTGAGCTCAACCCTCGAAATCGCGGGCGATTTCGCCCGAAATCGGCGCCCATCGGGACCGAAACGGCTTGATCGGCGTCAGGGTGGGTCGGCACCCGATACGGTACGTGAATGTGTACCCACCGGGGATGTGGTTCCTTCCTTCGTATGTCCCGCGGCCGCGGGAGTCGGGGACCCGGCACCAGGAGGCGAGCACCGATGCGAATCCCCACCTCGTCCGCCGACGCGAGCGCAAGGCCGGACGAAGACGCCGCTCCGCCGACGCGCGGGTTCGACGCGTCGGCCCCCGAGGGTTTGCAGGCGCGCGTCCACGCGCTCGGGCCGCGCGATCCGGTCCACGGGCCGGTGCTGCCCGGCGACGTGCGCCCCGGCGATCCGGTCTTCGCGCGGGTTCGCCTGGCGGGGACGCCCGGGCCCGGGTCGTCCGCGCAGGTCTGGCGCATGTCGCCCCTCGGCGTCGAGCTCGTGCGCTCCACCGCGCTCGCCGCGGTCTCGCCGGGCGACGCCCTCGATCTCACGCTGCGCGTGGGCGGGAGCGCGAGCACGTTCGGCGCGCTCCGCGTCGCGGCGGTCCGGATGGATCGCGGCCGCGCCATCGTCGCGCTGCGCTGGTCGGAGCCGGCCGGCGACGAGGGCGCGCCCGGCGAGAAGCGGTCGGCCTCGCGCTTCGCGTGCGAGCGCGACTGGCTCCCGACGGGCGTGACGCCGAACGCGGTCCGCTACGACGACCAGATCCACTTCCGCATCGTCGACATCTCGCGGACGGGCATGCAGCTCGTCACGAGCCTGCGGAACAAGTTCCTCATCCCGGGCGTCGAGTTCACCGGGAGCTGCACCTTCCCGACGATGGGCCAGGCGGAGATCGCGTTCCGCGTCGTGCGCGTGCGGGTCGCGCAGCACGGCGCGAAGCGCTGCCTCGCGCTCGGCGTGACGTGGTCGGTCCCGGATCCCCGCGCCCGCGAGCTCGTCGGGCAGTACCTCCTCCAGTTCGGGCCCGAGACGAGCGTGCAGGCGCTGCGCGAGACGGGTTTCCACGTCCGCTCGTCCAGCCGCGCGCTCGACTTCGGCGCGGTGCGGACCGAGGAGGAGTACCGGGAGGTGCTGGCGCTCCGGCGGCTCGCCTACCTGCGCGCCGGCAAGGCCGGGCCGGAGGTGCGGGACGAGGACATGGCCGACGCGCTCGACGCGCGCTCGCGCATCCTCGTCGCGAAGTACCGCGGCCGCATCGTGGCCTGCGTCCGGCTGCTCTTCCCGCCCACCCCGGACTCGCCGCTCAAGCACGAGGACTACCTGGCCCTGCCGCCGGGCACGCCCCCGCGCGACGAGATCGTGGAGCTCTCGAAGTTCTGCACGCACCCGGAGTTCCGCGGGAGCGACCTCTTCTACACGCTCGTGAAGCACTGCGCGCTCACCACGCTGCAGTCGGGCCGGCGCTTCGCGGTCATGAGCTGCACCGACGAGCTCGTGAAGCCCTACGGGCGCGTGGGGTTCCGCAAGCTCGGCGCGTCCTACGTCCACCCCGGGATGAAGCTCGAGCACCACCTCATGATGGCGGAGGTCGCGCGGGTGGTCTCGGGCAAGCACGTGAACCCGGTGATCTGGAACCTCATGGGCGGATGGGAGCTCTGGTCGTTCGCGCGCCTGTGCGGCGTCGCGCCCGCGAGCAGGCTGCTCGACGCGCGCGTCGCGCTCTGGCGGCTGTTCGGGCCCGCCGCGCGCGCCGCGCTGGCGCTGCACCTCAGGCGCAAGGGCGCGCGCGGGTGGCGCCGATGAGCGGTGACCTGCGCCTCGTCGCGCTCGGCGCGCTCGGCGCGCTGGCGTTCGTGTTCCTCGGCGGCGTGCGCCGCGTGTTCCGGCGCCCCGAGGGACCGCACCGCTACCGCGCCTCGCTCGTGTCCGGCCTCGTCCTCGGGAGCGAGGCCGCCGTGATCGCGCTGACGCCGGTGCCGCCCGCGCGGCTCGCCGCCGCGCTCGTCCTCCTCGCCCTGTCGCTCGGGCTGTTCCTGTGGGCGGCGCGGGTCAACCGGGAGCGGCCGCTGCTCCTCGCCTTCGCGGCGCACGTGCCGGAGCACCTCCAGACGCGCGGCCCCTACCTCCTCGTGCGACACCCGTTCTACGCGAGCTACCTGCTCGCCTTCGCGGGCGGCCTCGCGGCGGCCGGCACGGCGTGGCTCCTGCCGCTCGTCGGGCTGGGGGTGCTCACGTACTGGCGGGCCGCGGTGCGCGAGGAGCGGGGGTTCGCCGCGAGCCCGCTCGCGGGAGCGCACCGGGAGTACGCCGCCCGGGTGGGGATGTTCGTGCCGCGGCTCTCCGTCCTCCTCGGCCGCGGTGGCTGAGCGCCCCGGCGTGGAGCGTCAGCTCGCGCCGCCGCCGAGCAGGTTCCGGCTCGCGAGCTCGCGGAGGCCGGACGGGAACGCGGGGAACTGCGGCGCGGCGTCCTCGTACAGGCGCAGGAAGGCCTGCACGCACTCCGGATCGAACTGCGAGCCGCTGCAGCGCAGGATCTCCTCCACCGCCAGCCGGTGCGCGATCCCGGCGCGGTACGGGCGATCGCTCGTCATCGCGTCGTAGGTGTCGCACACCGCGAGCACGCGCGAGAGCGTCGGGATCTGCATCCCCGCGAGCTCGTCCGGGTAGCCCGCGCCGTCGAAGCGCTCGTGGTGGTGGAGGATCGCGCGCGCGACGCCGTCGAGCTCCTTCACCGCCGAGACGATGCGCCAGCCCAGCTGCGCGTGGCGCTTGAAGATCGCGTACTCCTCGGGCGTGACCTTGCCGGGCTTCACGAGCACGGCCTCGGGGGTGCCGATCTTCCCGAGGTCGTGGAGGATCCCGGCGATGCGGATCGTCTCGCACTCCGCCTCGGAGAGCCCGAGCTCGCGGGCGACGCGCTCGGCGAGCAGCGACACGCGGCGCGAGTGGCCGTGGGTGTACGGGTCCTTCGCCTCCACCGCGAGCGCGAACGCCTCCATCGTCTCGAGGAACACCTGGCGCTTGGAGAGGACGAGGTCGAAGTTGAGCTTGGCGAGGTACTCGTTCTTCTCCGCCAGCTCGACGGCGAGCTTGCGCTTGTCGAGCAGCGAGCGGATGCGCGCGCGCAGCTCCGCCACGCTGAAGGGCTTCGCGAGGTAGTCGTCCGCGCCCTCGCGCAGGTTCTCGATCTTGCTCTCCAGGTCGGCCTTGGCGGTCACGAGGATGACCGGCACGTGGCGCAGGCGGGCGTCGCGGCGCAGCTCGCGCAGGAGGTCGGTGCCGGAGCGGCCCGGCATCATCACGTCGCTCACCACCAGCGCGGGCGGCTCGATGGCGGCGGCGCGCAGCGCCTCGTCCGCGCGCTCGGCGCTCCGCACGCGGAACTCGTCCGCGAGCTGGCGCGCCACGAAGTCGAGCAGCTCGCGGTTGTCGTCCACCACCAGGACGAGCGGCTTCGTGCCGCTCGTGGCGCGCGTGACGGGGGAGGGGGTGGGCCGGGCCGGGCGAGGCGGCGGCCGGGCGGCCTCGAGGTGCAGCGCCACGGCGGCGGGCTGCGCGGGGCGGCGGCGGTCCACCGGCACGGGCTGATGGTCCTGGCGCCGGTCGAGCCGCTCGGCGGGATAGGCGGAGCGGTCCAGCGGCAGCTCGAGCGTGAAGCAGGAGCCCTCGCCGACGCGGCTCCGCACGGCCACGGAGCCCATGTGGAACTCGGCGAGCTGCCGCACCAGCGCGAGGCCGATGCCGGTCCCGCCGCGGCCGCGCGAGGCCGGGCCCCGCACCTGGTGGAACCGGTCGAACACGCGCTCGATCTGGTCGTCGGGGATCCCGATCCCCGTGTCCTCGACGGAGCAGAAGAAGCGATCCTCCCGGACGCCGCAGCGCACCGTGACCGCGCCGGGGCGGGCCTCGGACCCGTCGGTGAAGCGGATCGCGTTCGAGAGGAGGTTCAGGACGATCTTCTCGAGCTTGTCGCGGTCCACCGGCAGCGGCGGCACCGGTCCGTCGACGGCGAGGGCGAGCGAGACGTGCCGCTGCGCCGCGAGCGGCCGGCCGCTCTCGACGAGCGAGCCGAGGAGCTCGACCACGTCCAGGTCCTCGAGCCGGAGGAACTCGTGCTTCGCGTCCAGGCGCGAGAGGTCGAGGAGCGTGTTGATCTGCCGGAGCAGCCGCTGCGCGTTGCGCAGCATGAGCTCGAGATCGGCGCGCACCTCAGCGGAGAGGTCGCGCGCGTCGGACAGCATCGCCTCGAGCGGCGCGATGATGAGGGTGAGCGGCGTGCGCAGGTCGTGCGAGACGTTCGTGAAGAAGTTGGTCTTCACGCGGTCGAGCTCGACCTGGGTGGCGAGGAGCTGCTGCTGGGTCTGCCGCTCGCGCCGCGAGGTGAGGAAGGCGCGGACGTCGGTGGTCATGCGCGCCCGGAACAGGAGGACGAGGCCGACCGCCAGCGTGACGACGCTGAAGAGCCGCGCGGGGTGGACGTCCGTGTGGCGCCACGCGATGGCCCACTGGGCGGCGAAGATCGAGGCGAGCGTGGCGACGGCCGTCGGCGCGGACTGGCGGAGGAGGAGCACCCCCACCACCCCGAAGACGAACGCGTACAGGTACGAGACGCTGGGGAGCCACACCACCGTCAGGGCCTGCAGGCAGCTCACGGTGAACGTGAGCACGACGAGCGGCGCGCGCGCCCAGAGGCCGCGCTGCAGCCTCGGCAGGAACGTCGCGGCGAGCAGCAGCGCGTAGACGGCTGAGCTGCCGAAGCGGTACGTGGCCCAGCGCGAGGCGGGCGTGAGCTCGAGCGGGAGGTCGACGAGGAAGTGGTGCAGGACCTGGCCGACGATGGAGCTCACGAGCGCGATGCGCGCGGAGAGGACGATGAGCCGGTCCTCGTGCCCCCGCCACTGCGCGCGCCAGGGCGTGCCGTCGAGCAGGACCTCGGGGAAGAGCGCCGCGAGGACCCGCCTGCGATCGAGCCGGGGGCGGCGCCGCGCGGGCGGCTCGGGGGATGTCGATGGCTCGCTCAAGCGATCTCGCGCCGCCGCCGCCGCGCCAGGTGCGCCGACGGTCGATGGTTGCGCGGAGTGTAGTGGATCTCGGCCCGTCCGTAGAAGCCGGCGCCCGGCGCGGCGGCGTCCCACGACGCGGCGTCATTCCTGGGCGCGGAGGTAGCACATCACCTCCTGCCGGACGCAGTCGGCGTGCAGCCAGAGCGCGCGCCCATCCTCGGGTAGGGGGAAGTCGACCACCCGCACCACGTGCGCCAGGCGCGCGTCGTCGGGCGAGAGCTGCGCGAGGCGGTTCGGCGCCGCCCGCAGGCGCGCCTCGTCGAGCGCGTGGCCGGGGTGGGTGGGATAGAGTGCGACGTACAGCATCCCCGACTCCACGAGATCGTTGAAGAAGTGGGAGCCGAGCGAGACGTCGGGGATGACGTCGCCGAGCCGCATGATCTCGCCGAGCGCGGCGACCCGGCGGATCTCCGCGAACGAGACGGGAACGCCGAGTGAAGGCGTCGTCGTGCCCCACCGGCCGGGCCCGAGGAGGAGCACGCGGCGCGCCGCGTCGCCGGCGCGCGTCACCCGGCCGACCACCCGCGCGACCTCGTAGCGGTCCTGCGTCGCGAGCGTCGCGTACGCGTCCGGGTCGACGAACACGACGCGATCCACGCGCGCGCTCGTGCTCTGGCCGACGACCGGCCCGCGGCTCGCCGCGACGACGGCGTCGGCCGCGAGCCCCTCGGGCGGGGGCGGAACGATCCCGCCCTCCTTCACCTGGAGGGGCCGGCACTGGACGAGGTTCAGCCGGAAGTCGCCGCCGGTGAGGAAGTTCGCGGTGAACTCGACGTCCACCGGGTAGCGGTACGCCTCGCGCAGCGCGGCGAGGAGCGTGCGCACCTCGTCCACGAGCGGGGTCGCCCAGAGGAGCTTCTCGAACGTGAGGACCCAGCCGCCGCCCGGCCCGCGGCGGCGGGTGGCGAACAGGTCGACGGGCAGGAGCGGGCTCTCCGCGACGACCTCGTCGATGGGCGCCGAGGTGAAGCGGTTCGCCTCGAGGTCGAGGACGTCCACCCGGCGCTGGGCGTACTCGGTGGCCTCGTCGAGGCTCGTCTCCGGGCGGAGCTGCGGCGCGTTCAGCGCGACGATGCGCGTGTAGTCGTCGTCGGAGCGGTCCACCGCGCGCGTCCCCATGCCGAAGACGAGGCGCATCACCCCGGCGTCCGGGTCGATGGCGTGGTTCCAGACGTACGGGTTGTACGAGAGCGCGACCCCGGCCGCCTGCGGGTAGAAGAAGCGGCCGTGGACGGCGCCGGACACCCGCTGCACGAGGATCGCCATCCGCTCGTCGCGGTCGAGGAGCCCGCGATCGTCGCGGTAGTGGAGGGCGGCGTCGCTCATCGCGCTCGCGTAGACGGTCCGCACCGCGGCGAGGAGCGCCTCGAGCCGCTCCTCCGGCGCGCCCTGGTTCGGGCAGAACACGCTCTCGTACTTGCCCGTGAAGGCGTTCCCGAAGCCGTCCTCGAGGAGGCTGCTCGAGCGCACGATGATGGGCGACTGGCCGTAGTAGTCGAGCATCGAGACGCACTGCTGGACGACGGCGGCGGGGAACGTCCCCGCGAGCAGGCGCGCGCGCGCCTCGGCCGCGCCCGCGAGCAGCGAGGCGCGGCTCCGCTGGTCGCGCCGCGCCCGCCAAGCGCCGTTCCGGACGAGGTACGTGTAGAACACGTCCGAGCCGATGAACCAGGAGTCGTGCGGCTCGAAGCGATGCCGCCACGCCGGATCGGTGCTCTCCAGCACCGCCCGCGCGAGCAGCATCCCCGAGGCCTTGCCGCCCACGAGCCCCGTCCCGATCATGCGGCGGCGGATCGCGAGCAGCGCGTTGAGGTCGAGGTACCGCTCGGCGAGCTCGGCGAGGCGGGGGTCGTGCGTGAGCATCATCCGCACGAGGGCGCGGAACGCGGCCTGCTCGTCCTGCCACGGCCGCGACCCCGCTCGCACCGCCTCCTGGAGCTCGCGCGCCTCGAGGAAGCGCCGGTCCCAGACGTCGAGGCGCGCGGCGGGGTCGAGCCGCCCCTCGGACGCGCCGGCGAGCGCCTCGGCGAGCACCGCGCTCTCGGTGAGCGGACGGAAGGCGTCGTCCTCCCAGACGTGCGGCAGGTACATCGTGGGCGAGTGGCGTCCGTCCACCTTGAGCGGGTGGACGTAGCGCGTCCGGCCCTGGCGGAAGACGTCGACGAGGAGCTGCGTCGTGTCCCGGATCGCCTGCACCGCCTCGAGCGAGTGGCCGTCGCGCACGACCGCGAAGTACGCGATCGTGTCGAGCTCGAAGAGGTACGGGCAGGTGACGGTGAAGAAGTTCCCGAGCATCAGGTCGCTGCACCAGCCGGCCGCGAGCTCCGAGAGGCAGTCGAAGACGTGGCAGGCGCCGCGCCCCGCGCGCTCGATCGCCTCGTGGATGCCGGCGGTGAAGCTCTCGAACCCCATGGCGGGATCGAGCTCGTGGAGCAGGACCCCGTCGGCCGCGTCGGCGAGGGCGGGGTGGCGCGCGAAGCGGTGGTAGACGACCCGCCGGCCCGCGGCCCGGGCCGCCTCGACGAAGGGGGCCACGAGCGGCGGGTAGTCGTCGAGGGTCTCGACCTGCCAGACGACGTTGTCGCCCGGGCGCAGGTCGCGGAGCACGGCGTCGAGGCCGGGCAACCCGGTGCTGGGCGCGGGGGCGGTCATGACACGCTCCTCGTCGCGCCGTGGCCGGCGGGCTCTCGCCTCCCCGCGAGAGCCCGCCGCAGAAGCTCGCGGCGGCGGCTCCGCCGCGGGGTCACTTCGCCGGCTTGGCCGGCGGCGTCGCGGGGGTCGCGGGGGTCGCGGCCTGGGGCGCGGGCGCCGCTCCGCCGTGGCCGGGGGGCATCGCGCCGTGCGGGCTCGTCTTCGCGCCGGCGGGCCCCTTCACCTTGCCCGCGAGCCGCTCCATGATCTCGGGCATCTTGGCCTGGACCCGCTGCTGCGTCTGCATGGCGATCTTCTGCGAGACGGTGGGCATCACCTCGAGCGACTTCTGGCCGGTCGGCGTCTTGTAGAAGGCGAGGAGATCCTTCAGCTCCGGCTCGGTGTAGCCCGCGGAGAGCTCCTTCGCGTGCAGGTCGAGCAGCGCGTCGTAGGGGAGCGCCGCCTCGAGCTCGGACCGGACCTGCTTGTCGAAGTCCTTCGGGTACTCGAGCTTGGCGCCCGGGTGCATCTGCATCTGGGCCTGGACGTTCTTGGAGAGCGCACCGAGCCCCGCCTCCCAGGTCTTCTTCGGCATGAGGACGCGGGCGAGCTCGCCGGCGCTGGGCTTCAGCTCGACGGGCTTGGCGGCCTCGGGCTTGGGGGCGGCCGGCTTCGCCGCCTCGGGCTTGGCGGCCGGCTTGGCCGCCTCCGGCTTCGCCGCGGGGGCGGGCGCTGCGAGCGCCGGGGCGGCGAGGGTGGAGAGCACGGCTGCGACGGCGAGACGGCGAGCAAGGGACATTCAGGGCTCCGGGTTCGAATGGGCGGAAAACGTTAGTAGCACGCGAGGGGTGCAACCGCGACCCACTTGGTTCGGCTCCCGCCGCGCTCCGCACATGAGCGCCGAGACACCGACCGCGGTGCCTTTGCTGCGGTCGCTCGCTGCGTAGGATGGCGGGCGATCGGCCGCCCTGCGGCCATGAACCGCAGGAGCCTCTCCATGACCGTCCGCCGCGCCCTCGTCGCCTCCCTCGCCGTCGCCGCCGCCCTCGCCTGGGCGCGCCCGGCCGACGCCTCCGTCGCCCTCGGGCTCGGAGCGGACTACCTGCTCGACCCGGAGATCGGCGAGTTCCAGCTCACGCTCGGCGTCGCGACGCCGCTCGCCCGGCACCTCTCCGTCGGCGCGCGCTTCGGTGCGATGCTCCTCTCCGAGCCGTCGCGGGTCGGCGTCCCGCTCGACGTGAAGCTGGGCGTGCGGATGGACCGCCTGTACGTCGAGGGGCTCGCCGGGCCGTGGATCGTGTTCGACGACGACGACGCCCTCAAGCTCCACGCCGCGGTCGGCTTCGGCCTCGTGGCGCGGGCGGTGTCGTTCGGGCTCGAGGTCGGCTACCTCGACCCGACGGCGATGATCGGCGTGCGGCTCGCGTTCCCGCTCTGATGCATGATCGAGCCCGTCGCGAGGACCGGTGGCGTCGCCGAGGCGGTTGCCGCGCGGTGAGGCCGGTCAGGGCCCGCACAGCGCGGGCCGCGCCGCGGCGACGAGCGCGTCGACCCAGTCGATGACCGCGCGCACGCGCGGCGTGCGGCGGAGATCGCCGTGCACGAGCAGCCACAGCTCGTGGTGCGGCGGCTCGGGCGCGTCCAGCCGGACGAGGCCGGCGTCGCCCTCGGCCACGAAGCAGGGCAGGACCGCGACGCCGATCCCGATCCGCACCGCGGCGTGGAGCGAGGCGGTGCTGTTGCACCGGAACACGATGTGGCGCTGCGGCGCGACGCGCGCGAGCCAGCGCTCCTGGGGGGAGCTCGCGAGCGAGTCGTCGAGGCCGAGGAACGGATCCCCCGCGAGATCGACCTCGCCGCGCCGGGCCGCCGGGGACGCACGCCCGGCGTAGAGCCCGTAGGCGACGTCGGACAGCTTGCGCGTGACGAGCCCCGCGTCGGGCGGCCGGCCCATCCGCAGCGCGAGGTCCGCCTCGCGGCGGCTCAGGTCGAAGGTGCGCTGATCGGCGGCGATCTCGAGGAGGAGCGCGGGGTGCCGCTCGCGCAGGGAGGGGAGCGCCGGGACGAGCAGGTGCGCCGAGAGGTGCATCGCCGTCGTGAGGCGCACGGTCCCCGCGATGGCGCGGTCGCGCGCGTCCACGTGCCGGGCGAGCGCGAGCACGTCCTCCTCGATCCGGGAGGCGAGGGCGGCCAGCTCGTCCCCGGCCGCCGTCCGCATCCAGCCCTGAGGGCCGCGCTCGAAGAGCGGGAGCTTCAGCTCCTCCTCGAGCGCCGCGACCCGGCGCGCCACGGTGTTGCGGTCCACCGCGAGGCGCTGCGCCGCGCGCGAGAGGCTGCCGGAGCGGGAGAGCTCGAGGAAGAACCGCAGGTTGCCCCAGTCGAGCCGGCCCGCGCGTTCGTGCGCGGGGGCGGTGCTCGGCTGCGCGTTCAGCGGTGCCCTCGCCATCGCTAGACCTCTCCTCGAACGTACCGCGCGGCGCGCGCGGATCCCGAAAAGGAGTGCACGATGACGTCGCCTGCCGGAAGCCGTATTTCACCGCCCACGTGGGTCCCCGGCGCGTGGGCCCCGGGGCGCCGTGCCGCTACCCCCGAGCCGCCTCGCCGCCGCACCCGACGCGCGATCGAACGCGCCGCGGGTCGCGCGACGCTCGCGGCGGCGCGGCGGGCGGCCAGCGCCGTGACGCCCGACGCGGTCGCGGCGGTGGTGCTGCTCGTGGGTTGGGTGGCGCTCTGGGTCCTCTTCCTGCTCGGGATCGTCGAGCCGGCCTCGACGCTGCGGCTCGTGCGCTGACCCGGGACGGGCCGAAAGGGCGAGCGGGCGGTCCGACCGAGGCCGGACCGCCCGCGTGCCCGCTCCGCGCTCGTGCTTCGACAGGCTCGCCGCGCGGATCGAGGACCGCTCGCCCTCAGGCCATCGAAGGGCGAGCGGTGGGCGGAGAGCTCAGCGCTCGAGGTCCTCCGGCAGATCGCCGGCGCTGCGCCTCTTCCCCTCCTCCTCGGCACGCCGGAACTCGTCCGGTCGCTCGGCGACCTCCCGCGCCGCCCGCTCCGCCTCCTCCTCGACGTGGCCCTTGCGCAGGTGCTCTCGCACGCCTTCGCGGTAGTGCCGGTCCGCCTCCCTGCTGCCCTCGCCCTCCACCGCCTGGCCGGGTCGAACCTTCTCGTCCATGTCGTCCCTCCCTCGTGTCGCTCCCAAAGCTGCCGACGCGATCGGGGCCGGACAACGCGCGGCGCTCGCGTCCGCGCGGTGTGCGACTCCGGGTGGCGCTCGTCCGCCCGGTCCGTGCGCAGCCTCGGGCTAAGGCTTCGACCGTACCGTGGGCACGGGAGGCGTCGCGGCTCGCGCCCGCGCCCTCGCGCCGTTAGGAACCGCGCTCCCCGCGCCGAGCGCCACCGCGAGCCCGAGCGAGCATGCCCCGAGTTCCCCTGCCGTCCGTCCGCGCCGTCGTCGGTCCGTTCGCCCTCCTCGCAGGGTATTTCCTCGCCGCGCGCCTCGGCTCCGCCTTCAACGTCGGCGCCGAGTCGATCGCTGCGTTCTGGGTGCCGAACACGCTCGCGCTCGTGGCGCTGCTCCGCTCGCCCCGGCGCCGGTGGGCGGCCCTCCTCGCGGCGGTCGTCCTGGCGGAGCTCGCGTCCGACCTCGTCATGGGATTCCCGTCCTCGACCGCGGCCGGGTTCGCGGCGGCGAACGCGGTCGAGGTGGTCGTCGCCGCGTGGCTCTTGCGGCGCGCCGGCTGCCCGGCCTCCACCGTCACGATCGGTGTCGCGGCGCGCTTCGCGGTGTTCGCGGTGCTCCTCGCGCCCGCGGTCGCGGCGCTCCCCGGGGCGGCGGCGGCGGTCGCCGCCGGCTCCGCCTACGGCACTGCGTGGGGCCGCTGGTTCCTGGGGGACGCGCTCGCGCACCTCACGCTCACCCCCACGATCCTGCTCTGGCTCGCGCGGCGCCCCTGGCGCTCGCCGGGGAGCCCCCGCCGCGTCGCCGAGGCGCTCGCGCTCTGCGCCGGGCTCGCCGTCGCGGTCGCCTTCGCGTTCTGGCACCATGCCGGCGAGAGCGCGTGGCCCGGCGCGCTCTACCTGCCGCTCCCGCTGCTCCTCTGGGCCGCGATCCGCTTCGGCACGCTCGGCGCGAGCACCGCGGTCTCCGCGGTCGCGCTGCTCGCGCTCGCCGCGACGCGCCACGGGCTCGGGCCGTTCACCGGCGCCTCGCCGGCCCACAACGTCCTCGCGCTCCAGCTCTTCCTCGTCGCGACGGCGCTGCCGCTCCTCGCGCTCTCCGTCCTCGACGAGGACCGGCGGCGCGGCGAGGCGCGGCTGCGTGAGGCGCGGGACGCGCTCGAGGAGACGGTCGCGGAGCGCACCGCCGAGCTCGACCGCCAGGTGGCAGCGCTCCGGGAGGGCGAGGCGAAGCTCCGTGAGGCGCATGAGGTGGCGGAGCAGGCGCGCCGCGCCGCCGACGACGCGAACCGGGCCAAGTCGGACTTCCTCGCCCGGATGAGCCACGACGTCCGCACGCCGCTCAACGCCATCCTCGGCCGGGCGTGGCTGCTCGAGCGCGACGCGAGCTCAGGGCCGCGGGCGCTCGGGCACGCCGCCGTCATCCGGCGGAGCGGCGCGCACGTCCTGGACCTCGTGCAGGATCTGCTGGAGCTGTCGCGCATCGAGGCGGGGCGCCTGGAGCTGCGGCTCGGGACGACGCACCTCCACGAGCTCGCCAGCACGACCGGGGAGCTCGTCCGGCTGGAGGCGGACGAGAAGGGGCTCGACCTCAAGGTGGACGTCGGCGCAGGGCTGCCGACCTACGTCCTCGCGGACGAGGTGCGGCTCCGGCAGGTGCTGCTCAACCTGCTGGGGAACGCGGTCAAGTTCACCGCGCGGGGCGAGGTCGCGCTCGAGGTCCGCGCGGCGGGGTCCGCCGTCTCGTTCGCCGTCAGCGACACCGGGGCCGGCATCGCAGCGGAGGAGCTCGAGGGCGTGTTCCAGCCGTTCCGCCAGGGGGCCTCCGCGCGCAGCGCCCGGGCCGGCGTCGGCCTCGGGCTCGCGATCAGCCGCCAGCTCGTGGCGCTCATGGGCGGCGAGCTGCGCGTCGAGAGCGAGGTGGGCGTCGGGAGCCGGTTCTGGTTCGAGCTCGGGCTCGAGGCCGCGGAAACGCCGGTCCTCCGCACGTCCGCCTGAGGCCGCCGAGACCTGCTGCGGTGCATGCTACTGCCCGCGGCAGCCTGCCATCCCGTCGCACCCGCCGGGTCCTCCCCACCGGAGCCGCCATCGCGCGACCAGCGCCGGCGGCCGCGGACGCATGATGGCGGCGGCGTCGCCGGACACGCCGCCGGGGAGGGGAGATGAGGCGCCTGTTCGCGGATCTCACGCGCAGTCCGCTCGGGCTCGCGGGCGCGATCGCCGCCACCGTCGCGGGCATCCTCGTCGTGACCCTGCTCGCGCTCGGGCTGGTCGGGTATCACGGCGGCCCCTACCTCGGGATCCTGGCGTTCGTGATCCTGCCGGGGGTCTTCGTCGTCGGGCTCCTCCTCATCCCCCTCGGCGACTGGCTCGCGCGGCGCCGCCGCGCCGGAGGCGGCGAGGAGCCGGCGCTGCCGGTGGTCGACCTCAACCACCCCGCGACCCGCAGGCGCGTCCTCTTCATCGCCGCGCTGACGGTGGTGAACGTGGTCATCGTCGCGCTCGCGACGTTCGGGGCGGTCGAGGTGATGGACTCGCCGGCGTTCTGCGGGTCGTGCCACAGCGTGATGGATCCGGAGTTCACCGCGTACCAGCGCTCGAACCACGCGCGCGTCGCGTGCGTGGAATGCCACATCGGGCCCGGTGCGCCCTGGTTCGTGAAGTCGAAGCTGTCCGGCGCGTGGCAGCTCGTGTCGGTGACCTTCGACCTGTACGAGCGCCCGATCCCGGTGCCGGTCCACGACCTCCGCCCGGCGCGGGACACGTGCGAGCGCTGCCACTGGCCGACCCGGTTCGTCGGCGACCGGCTGCGCGTGCGCACCTCGCACGCGGACGACGCGGCGAGCACACCGCGGCGGACGGTGCTCGTCGTGCACGTCGGCGGCGGAGAGCAGGGCGGCGGCGGCGTCCACTGGCACGTCCGCCCCGGCGTGCAGGTGCGCTACCAGGCGGATCCTTCCCGGAGCAGGATCGGGGCGGTGGAGCTCACGCTCGCCGATGGCACGCGGCGCACCTTCCGCGCGCCCGAGCCGGTGGAGGGCGCCGGCGGGGAGTGGCGGACGATGGACTGCGTCGACTGTCACAACCGGCCGACGCACGTGTTCGGCACCCCGGAGCGCGAGGTGGACGCCGCCATCGTCGCGGGACGGATCGATCGCGCGTTGCCGTTCGTCCGGCGCGAGGGGGTGCGGCTCGTGCGAGAGGAGCACCCGTCCCACGAGGCCGCGCGCGCCGCGATCCGGGACGGGTTGCGCGCCTTCTACGCCCGGGAGCATCCGGACGTCGCCCGCTCCCGGAGCGACGCGATCGAGGCGGCCGCGGCGGCGCTCGGCGACGTGTACGCCACGAACGTCTGGCCCAGCATGCGCATCGGGTGGGGGACGTACCCCTCGTTCGTCGGGCACGAGGAGGCCCCGGGCTGCTTCCGCTGCCACGACGAGGCGCACGCGGCCGAGGACGGCCGGACGATCTCCCAGGACTGCGATCTCTGCCACCGGGTGCTCGCGGAGGGCGAGGTCGATCCACCCGTGCTGAAGGAGCTCGGGCGGTGAGCGCCCGGTCGAGCGGGGCGCGCCGCCGTCGCCTCTCCGCGCCGCGGCTCGCCCCCCGCGCGCTCGCCGTGCTCCTCACGCTCGTCGCCTGCCGCACCGCGGCGCCGCCGCTGCCCGACGTGCCGCCCGCGCCGTTCGACGACCAGCCGCCACGGGTGGCGCTCGTCCTCGGAGGCGGGGGCGCCCGCGGCTTCGCCCACGTGGGCGTGATCCGCGTGCTCGAGGACGCCCGGGTGCCCATCGAGCTCATCGTCGGGACGAGCGTCGGGAGCCTCGTGGGCGCCGTCTACGCGGCTCAGCCCAACAGCTACGCCCTCGAGCGGATGGCGCGCAGCCTCGACCGACACGACTTCTTCGACTTCTCCCTTGCGCCGGCGCTGTTCGGCGAGGGGCTCGCGACGGGGGACCGGCTCGAGCGGTTCGTGCGCGACCACGTCCACGCGCGGAGGTTCGAGGCCCTGCGCGTCCCGGTCGCGGCGGTCGCGACCGATCTCGACACCGGCGATCGAGTGGTGCTCCACGAGGGGGACGTTGCGCGCGCGGTGCGCGCGTCGTGCGCGATCCCGGGCGTGCTCGAGCCCGTCCGGCTCGGCGGGCGCGTGCTGGTGGACGGCGGCGTCGTCCGGAACCTGCCCGTGGACGTCGCGCGGCAGCTGGGCGCGGACGTGGTCATCGCGGTGGACCTCGCCGCGCTCGAGCCGAAGGCGACCCCCAGGAACTTCGTCGAGGTGATCTTCCGGGTCGTGAACCTCGTGTCGCGCGCCGAGGCCGAGGAGCTCCGGGGGATCGCAGACGTGACGATCCAGCCCGCCGTGGAGGACGTGGGCTTCGTCGACTTCGACCGCAAGGACGCGGCGATCAGGGCGGGCATGGAGGCGGCCCGCGCGGCGCTGCCCCGGATCCGCGAGGTGCTCGCGGCGTGGCCCCGCCCCGCCCCGGCGGCGAGCGCGGGCACCCCGGGCGGCTGACGCGGGCTCCGGCTCGTGCTAGGGGCTTTCGTCGATGCCCCGCCGCGCCCCGACCTGGCACGTCTACGTCCTCCGCTGCGGCGACGGCTCGCTCTACACCGGCGCGACGAACGACGTCGCGCGCCGCCTGGCGAGGCACGCCGCGGGGGAGGGCGCCCGCTACACGCGCGCGCGCCTGCCGGTGGTGCTCGTGTACTCGGAGCGGGCCGGGGATCGGTCGGCGGCGCTCCGCCGCGAGGCCGCCCTGAAGCGGCTCACGCGCGCAGAGAAGCTGGCGCTCGTGGCGGCGAGGCCGCGCCGCGGGCGCGCTCGATAGGCACGGCGGGTTCCTGCGCGCGACGCCCGGGGGCGTGGCGGGGGGCCGCGCGGCTCGCGGAGGCAGGCGGCGACGAGGTCACGCGGCGGGCAGGGCGAGCGCCCGCGCCCGCTCCGCGCGCTGCCGCGAGAGCTCGACGCCGATCGCGTCG
This sequence comes from Anaeromyxobacter soli, assembly GCF_022808855.1. Lineage (GTDB taxonomy): Bacteria > Myxococcota > Myxococcia > Myxococcales > Anaeromyxobacteraceae > Anaeromyxobacter > Anaeromyxobacter soli. Next base: position 60,830 of record NZ_JAKZLF010000005.1, on the reverse strand, counting down.
AGGCCGTGCGCGTTCGCCACCGCGAGCATCGACCCGAGGCCGCAGAACGGGTCCACCACCGCCCGGCAGCGGGTGTGGGCGCGGAGGAACCGCGCGGCCGCGGCGCACGCCTCGAGCGGCATCGCCCGCGCCCAGGTCATCGCGCCCGGGACGGGGAGGACGTCCGGCGACGACCGGCCCGGCAGGAGCCGCAGGCCCCGGCTCACGCAGAGGAGGTGAGCGTAGGCGGGGCGGCCGAAGGTGGTCGTCCCGGGCGGCACGCGGCACACGATCTTGTGCCAGAGGAGCCCGCTCCCGGCGCGCTCGGCCGCGAGCTGCACGAGGAACGCCTTGTCCACCCAGCGCCCGTCCCGCTTCACGTCGGTCTGGTAGAAGATCGCGACCGCCTCGTCCGCGACCGCCCGGCAGGCGCGCTCCGCCGCGTGGACGAACCAGCCCCGCCAGCCCTCGGGCCCGAGCGCGGGCAGCTCGGACGCGTCCGGCAGGGAGGTGACGATCGCGTGGTCCGCCGGGAGCGAGGCCGCCTCGAGCCAGGCGACCCCGTCGCCCGCGTGGACGGTGCGGCGCGGCGCGAGGGGCGGGCGCGTGGGATCGTCGGGCATGCGCGGGGGACGATAACCCGGGGCCGGGGTCCGCGGGCCGGGAGCGAGCGGCGCCCCGGCCCGGCGCCGGGGTCATGGAGCGGAGCGGGCCGCGCGAGGGAGCGGAGGCGGGTGACATTCGCCGCGCCGCGGAGATACTGCGGTCATGGCCGCCCGCTGGACGCACGTGGTCGTCAAGGTCGCGGAGCTCGAGCGCTCGATCGCCTTCTACCGCCGGTTCTGCGGCCTGGAGGTGGTCCGGGACGGCCGGCCGGACGGGCACACCGTGTGGCTCGCGCCGGCCGCGCGCCCCGAGGGCACGCCCGCGTTCGTGCTCGTGCTCTACCTGACGCGCGTGGACTTCCGGCTCGACCACCTCGGGTTCCAGTGCGACGCGCGCGCCGAGGTGGACCGCATCGCCGCGGAGGGCGCGCGGCTCGGCATCCTCGCCGAGCCGCCGTTCGACGGGGGCGGTGACATCGGGTACGTCACGATGGTCCGCGATCCCGACGGTCACCTCGTCGAGTTCACGTTCGGGCAGCCCATCCGCGGGCTGTGACGGCGCGGCGGCGCCCGCCGCCGTCCGTTGCCAGCCGGCCCGCCGAGCGGCATGATGCGCCCCGTCGCGCCGCCGGCCGCGCGGCTCCTCCCGCGATGGCCAACTCCCGCTCCGAGACCCTCCGCTTCTTCTCAGGCTCGCTCGTCTTCACCGCCGTCTCGCTCCTCGCGGGCGCGGCGCTCGGCGTCTACTACCACGGGACGGTCGCCGGGGTGCTCGGGACGGTGTTCATCGTGGCGGTCCTCGGCGTGCTCGAGACGTCGCTCTCCTTCGACAACGCGGTGGTGAACGCCACGGTGCTCCGGGACATGACGCCGGTCTGGCGCCACCGCTTCCTCACCTGGGGCATCGCCATCGCGGTGTTCGGGATGCGGCTCGTGTTCCCGCTCCTCGTGGTGAGCGTCGTCGCGCGCGTCGGGCCGCAGGAGGCGCTGCGCCTCGCGGCCCTCGATCCCACCGAGTACGCCCGGATCCTGACGAGCGCGCACACCGTGCTGGGCGCGTTCGGCGGCGCGTTCCTCGGCATGGTCTGCCTCGGGTACTTCTTCGACGAGGAGAAGGAGATCCACTGGCTGCGGGGGCTCGAGATCGGGCTCGCGAAGCTCGGCAAGGTCGACGCCGCCGAGCTCGGCCTCATGCTGCTCGTCATCTACGGGTTCTCGCGGTTCGTCCCGGCCGGCGAGCACGAGGCGTTCCTCGTCGCCGGGATCTTCGGGATCGTCACGTTCATCGCCGTGGACGGGATCGGCACGGCGATGGAGGTCGGCGAGGAGGCGATGCGAAACGTCCACCGGGCGAGCGCGGCGAGCTTCCTCTACCTCGAGGTGCTCGACGCGAGCTTCAGCTTCGACGGCGTCATCGGCGCGTTCGCGCTCACGAACAACCTCTTCATCATCGCCATCGGCCTCGGCATCGGGGCCATGTTCGTCCGGAGCCTGACGGTGATGCTCGTCGAGCACGGCACGCTCGCGTCGTACCGCTACCTCGAGCACGGCGCGTTCTACGCCATCGGCGCGCTCGCGCTGCTCATGTTCATGGGCACCGCCATGCACGTGCCGGAGGCGTTCACCGGGCTCGTCGGGGCGGCGTTCATCGGGCTCTCGCTCTGGTCGTCGATCCGCTTCAACCGGCGCTACCAGGCGGCGCGGCCGGTCCGCTGACGGCGACCGCGGGCCCCAGGCGGCTCACTCGATGGGCTTCTCCCGCTCGTCCTTGCGCCGGTCGAGCATCCCCCAGCCCCACTTCTCGCTCCACAGCCCGGGGCCCGTCAGCAGCACGCCGAGGAGCGTGAGCACGAGCGCGCCGATCACCGCGATGGGGTCGATGTCCATCCTGCCTCCGGGTCCTTCGCCGGAGTGATAAGGAACCGGCGCGCCTGCCGCACGTCCCCCGACCGCCGGCGCTGCGACACGACGGCGGTTGCGCGCGGCGGGCGACGGGAGCACCACTCCACGTCGGAGGTGGGCAATGCAGAAGCGCAGGCTCGGGAAGCAGGGGCTCTCGGTGTCGGCGATGGGCCTCGGCTGCATGGGGATGAGCGAGTTCTACGGCCCAGGCGACGAGGCGGAGTCGATCGCCACGATCCACCGGGCGCTCGAGCTCGGGGTCGACTTCCTCGACACCGCCGACATGTACGGCCCCTTCAAGAACGAGGAGCTCGTCGGGCGGGCGATCCGCGACCGGCGCGATCGCGTGGTGCTCGCGACGAAGTTCGGGAACGAGCGGCGCGCGGACGGGACCTGGGTCGGCGTGAACGGCAAGCCGGACTACGTGCGCAGCGCGTGCGACGCGTCGCTGCGGCGGCTGGGGGTGGACGTCATCGACCTCTACTACCAGCACCGCGTCGACCCGACGGTGCCCATCGAGGACACCGTGGGCGCGATGGCGGAGCTCGTGCGCGCCGGCAAGGTGCGCTACCTCGGCCTCTCCGAGGCCGCGCCGGCGACGATCCGGCGGGCGCACGCCGTCCACCCGATCAGCGCCCTCCAGTCCGAGTACTCGCTCTGGAGCCGCGACCCGGAGGACGAGATCCTCCCGACCGTGCGCGCGCTCGGGATCGGCTTCGTGGCCTACAGCCCCCTCGGCCGCGGCTTCCTCTCGGGTCGGTTCCGCTCGCCCGCCGACCTCCCCGAGGGCGACTACCGGCGGAACGCGCCGCGCTTCCAGGGGGAGAACTTCGCGAAGAACCTCGAGCTCGTGGAGCACGTCCGCAAGCTCGCCGAGGGCCGCGGGGTGACCCCGTCGCAGCTCGCGCTCGCCTGGGTCCTCGCGCGCGGCGAGGACCTCGTGCCCATCCCGGGCACCAAGCGGCGCAAGTACCTCGAGGAGAACGTCGCCGCCGCCTCGATCCGGCTCACGCCGGAGGAGCTCGCGCGCATCGATCGGATCGCGCCGAAGGGGGCCGCCGCCGGTGAGCGCTACCCGGAGGCGGGGATGAAGACGGTCAACCTGTGACGCCCGGGGCGCGGGTGCGCCGAGGGGTGCTCGTGGCCGCGGCGACGGAGTCGATCACCGCGGCGGGAGAGAGGGGAGGCGCCATGGCGATGTCGATCCGCTCCACCGCGTTCGAGGACGGAGGCGAGATCCCGCTCGTCCACACGTGCGAGGGCAAGGACACCTCGCCCGCGCTCGCGTGGTCGGGGATCCCGGCCGGCGCGAAGAGCCTCGCGCTCATCGTGGACGATCCGGACGCGCCGGACCCGAAGGCGCCCAAGATGACCTACGTGCACTGGGTGCTCTACGGGCTCGCGCCGGACGCGAAGGGCCTCCCGGAGGCCGCCCAGGCGAAGGCGCTGCCGGCGGGCGCGCGCGAGGGGACGAACGACTGGAAGCGGACCGGCTACGGCGGCCCGTGCCCGCCCATCGGGCGGCACCGCTACTTCTTCAAGCTGTATGCGCTCGACACCGCGCTGCCGGATCTCGGACACCCGACGAAGGCGAAGCTCGAGGCGGCGATGAAGGGGCACGTCCTCGAGGAGGCGCGGCTCATGGGGACGTACCAGAAGAAGAAGCCTTGAGCACCGCCTCGCCGCCGGCCTGGCCGCGCACGCGGGCGGAGCTCGAGGCGGCACAGGCGTCGCTCGGTCGGACGCGCCCGCCGCCGTGGCGGTGGGAGGGCGAGCGGCTCCGCGTCGCCGGCTGCGCCCTCGTCGCGGGGCGCGGGAGGACGGGAGGCGAGGGCGAGGACGGGTTCGCCGCCGCTGCGCTCGTGGAGGTGGGCGCCGGGGCGCCGTGCGTGCTCGTGTACGGGGACGCGAGCGGTCCTCTCGGCGCCGGGTTCGAGAGCGGGCTGCTCGCGCTGCGCGAGGGGCCGCTCCTCGCCGCGGCCGTCGCCGCCCTGCCCGAGCCCCCGGACGTGCTCCTCGTCCACGCGGCCGGGCGCGATCACCCGCGCGGCGCGGGGCTCGCCGTCATGCTGGGCGCGATCCTCGACGTGCCCTCGATCGGCGTGACGCAGAGACCGCTCGTCGCGGCGGGACCACCGCCGGAGGACCGCGCCGGCGCGCGGGCTCCGCTCGCACGCGACGGCGAGGAGCTCGCGTGCTGGCTGCGGATCCGCCGAGGCGTCCGGCCGATCGTGGCGCACGCGGCGTGGCGGACGACGCCCGACGTCGCGGCGGGCCTCGTCCTGGCGACGACGCTGGGCACCCTCATGCCCGAGCCGCTCCGGCGCGCGCGCGAGCGAGCCCGCGCCCTGCGGGACGGGCGCGCCGCGTGAACGGGCAGCGCCGCGCACCAGGATCAGCGCACGATCTCGCGCACGATCCCGTCCATCTGCTTCGGCACGAGGCCCGCGTCGTTCAGCACGCGGCCCCAGGTCGCCTGGCCACTCCGGACCTTCTGCACGAGCGGCACGGCCGGGGAGCCGAGCTTCCTCGAGAGGACGGTGGCGAGGATCGTCTCCTCCGTGGACGCGCCCGCCTGCCGCACCGCGCGCACGGCCTCCGCGCTCGCGCCGGCACGGCGGACGAGCACGTCGTCCACGGCGATCCCGGCGAGCTCTCGATCCGGCGCGCCGCGCGCGAGCGCGGCCGCGAACGGGCCGTCGAGCCCCTTCGCGCCCGCGAGCGCCGGCTTCCAGGCGCCCTTCGCGCCCTTCGCCTCGAGCAGCGCGCCCGCATCGCCGCCGGATCGCGCCGCGGCGAAGTGCGCGATCCACAGGTCCTCGGGCGCGGTCCCGGTCATCACCGCCTGGACGAGGCTCGCCTTGCCGGGACCGAACGCCGCGGAGAGGAGCGAGCTGCGCGTCGTCGCGAGGATGTACGGGTCGGCTGCGGCCGGGCGCTCGAGCTCGAAGGTGCGATCGCGGAAGCAGTGGCAGCCTGCCGTCGATTTCGTCCCGGCCCCCGGGGCCGCCTCTCCGCTGGCCGCCGTCTCCGCGCCCGGCTTCATGAGGTACGACTGCGCGAGCGCGGGCCCGGCCAGGGCGAGGGCGGCGACGAGGAGCGAACACCTGATGGGGATCATGCGCGCGGCAGCCTACCCGGGGAGCGGGGGCCAGGACAACGCGGCGGCGGTCAGCGCCGCCGGGCGGACGGGCAGGCGCACGCGCAGCGGGCGGGGAGGGTTTGCCGTCACGCGCGCGCCATACCTCGGCAGAGCTCCCGTCTCACGCGCGGCGCTGCCGCCGGCGACGGTCGTCCTCGCCCGCGCGGGCGCTTTCGCGGTACGGGTGGGCGATGGCCCGCGTCGAGATCGCGCTCCCGGACACGTTCCTCTTCCGCACCGAGCTCCCCGTCCGCATCGGCGACGTGAACTACGGCGGCCACCTCGGCAACGACGCCGTCCTCTCCATCGCGCACGAGGCGCGCGTCCGCTTCCTCGCGGCCCACGGCTTCACGGAGCTCGACGTGGCGGGCGCCGGGATCATCATGGTCGACGCGGCCATCGTGTACCGGGCCGAGGGCCGGTACGGCATGACGCTCGCGGTCGAGCTCGCCGCGGACGACGTCCGGACGCGCGGCTGCGATCTCCTGTACCGGATCGCGGACGTCGCGACGGGGCAGGAGATCGCGCGGGTGAAGACCGGGATCGTCTTCTTCGACTACGCGGCGCGCCGGGTCGTGACGATGCCCGCGGCGTTCCGCGAGGTGGTCGGCGCGCCCGCCCACCGAGCGTGAGGGGCGCGCCCGCCACCGCGCGCGGCCAGAGCGCCCGGGGCGGCAGGGCGCCGTCCCGGACGCTGCTCGCCGTCAGCGCACCCACCACGTCCAGTGCTGCGTCGCCGGCGCCGCCGTCGTCCCCGAGAACGCCGCCCCGTCCTCCACGCGGAACGGATCGTGCGAGTAGCAGCCGTTCGGGTCGTACCAGAACCCGACGCCGCCGTTCGCGGCGACGCACGCGTCGGCCGGGCCGGCCGGGCTGCCCGGCGCGGCGAACGGCATCCCGCGATCGCGCAGGAAGCAGCTCGTGGTGGACTGCGGCCCGCACAGCGCCTCGGCGACCGCGAGCGCGTTCTGGCCGGCGATGGCGTAGTCCGCGGCCAGCCTCGCCTTGCGGAGCCGCGCGACCTGCGTGACGCCGTCCGCGGAGAAGCGCAGGTACGCGTTCCGGAGGAGGGTGAGGCGGCGCAGCTCCTCGAGCGGGAACACGTACTGGTCCGAGAGCACCTTCGGCGCGACCACCGGGCTCCCCACGCCGGACGTGAGCCAGTCCGAGTAGGACTGCGTGTAGGCGAGGCTCGCCGGATACTCCGCCCCGCGCGTGGAGCGGAGGACCAGCGTCCAGCCGCCGCCGAGCGTGCGCATGTCGCAGTAGGCGGTGAGCGCGGAGGTCCCGTTCGGCGCGATGGGGTACGTGCCGGTGGGGAACTTGAGCCCGGTGCGCTTCAGCGCGACGCAGCTCGAGGCGGAGCACTTGCCGGCCACGCACGCGCCGGCGTTGCAGTCGGCGGGGGTCGTGCAGGTCCGGCCCAGCGGACACTGCGGGCAGGTCCCGCCGCAGTCCACGTCGCTCTCGCTCCCGTTCTTCACGGCGTCCGTGCAGGCCGGCGCGCGGCACACGCCGCTCACGCAGACCCGCGAGGCGCAGTCCGACGCGGTGGCGCAGGCCCGGCTCGCGCCGCAGTCCGGGCACGTGCCGCCGCAGTCCACGTCGCTCTCGCTCCCGTTCTTCGTCCCGTCGGCGCAGGTCGCCGGCGTGCAGACGCCGCCCGTGCAGACGCTCGACGCGCAGTCGCTCCCGATCCCGCAGCCGCCGCCGTCTCCGCACGGAGCGCAATCCGGGCCGCCGCAGTCGAGGCCGGTCTCGCCCGGATCGGGCTGGCCGTTCGTGCAGGTCGGGGCGACGCACACGCCGCTCGCGCAGACTCCGGAGGCGCAGTCCGCGTCGCTCGCGCAGCCCTCGCGGTTCGCGCAGGCGGCGCAGGTACCGCCGCCGCAGTCCTTGCCGGTCTCCGCCCCGTTCTTCACGCCGTCCGTGCAGGTCGGGGGCTGGCAGACGTTCCCGGTGCACACGCCGGACGCGCAGTCAGGGCCGGCGTTGCAGGGCCCGCCGTCCGCGCACCCGGCGCAGGAGCCGCCGCAGTCCACGCCGGTCTCGAACCCGTTCCTCACCTGATCGGCGCAGGTCGGGGCCTGGCAGGCGCCGTCCGCGCAGATGCCGGAGGTGCAGTCCGTGCCGGTCGCGCACTGGTAGCCCGTCGTGCAGGCATTGCAGGTCGGTCCGCCGCAGTCCACGTCCGTCTCGGCGCCGTTCTTCACGCCGTCGCTGCAGGTCGGGGCCTGGCAGGCGTTGCCGGCGCAGACGCCGGAGGAGCAGTCCTCGGGGGTGATGCAGGCCCCGCCGTCGCCGCAAGGAGCACACGACCCGCCGCAGTCGACGTCCGTCTCGTCGCCGTCCAGCCGCCCGTTCCCGCAGAACTGCGGGTAGCAGACGCCGGCGATGCACTTCCCCGAGGCGCAGTCGGCGGGAGCCCCGCAGGAGAACCCGTCGACGCAGCCCGCGCACGCGCTGCCGCCGCAGTCCACGTCGCTCTCGTCGCCGTTCTTCACGAGGTCCGTGCAGGACGGCGCCTGGCACGCGCCGCCGGTGCACACCTGCGAGGCGCAGTCGGCCGGGACGCCGCAGGCCTGCCCCGCGCCGCACGGCGGGCAGGTGCCGCCGCAGTCGGTGCCGGTCTCGTCCCCGTTCAGCTTCCCGTCGGTGCAGCTCGGAGCCACGCAGATGCCGCCGGCGCAGGTGCCCGAGGCGCAGTCGGCACCGCTGCCGCACCCGCCGCCGTTCGGGCACGAGGCGCAGGTGGGCCCGCCGCAGTCGGTGCCGGTCTCGTCACCGTTCCTCACCAGATCGCCGCAGGTCGGCGCGGCGCACGCGCCGGACACGCACACGCCGGACGCGCAGTCCCCCGCGCCCTCGCAGCCCGCGCCGTCCGGGCAGGGCGCGCAGGCGCCGCCGCAGTCCACGTCGGACTCGGCGCCGTTGGTCACGCCGTCCGAGCAGGTCGGCGCGGCGCACGCGCCGCCCGAGCAGACGCCGGAGTCGCAGTCGCCCGGCACGGTGCAGGCGCCGCCGCTCGGGCACGGCGCGCAGGCGCCGCCGCAGTCCACGTCGGACTCGCCGCCGTCGCGCACGCCGTCCGTGCAGGAGGGTGGGCTGCACACCTCCCGCACGCAGAGGTTCGGCGCGGAGCAGGTCTCGCTGCAGGGCTTCGGGTCATTCCTCGGGCTCGAGCTGGAACAGGCCGCGACGAGCGCGGCGAGCATCAGGCCGGCGAGCGATCTCGACTGCATGCTTCCCCCAATGTCCCGGCACACGGCCGGCGAAGGCTGGATGGCTCGGAAGGTAGGCAGCGGTGCAGGCGGGCGCCTGTCGCCCGTCCGACGGACCCGCACCGGGGGTGGACCCCCGGCCCGTGTCCGGCCGGCGAGTGACTCACGGTGACTGTGGCGAGCGATCTACCGCGAACGCCCGACCCTCCATGGGGAGGGTCTCCGCGAGGGCGGCGCGCACGAAGAGTCGCACCCTCTGCGTGAGCTTGCCCCGAGCGGCGCAGCGCGCTGCGATGTCGGGTCGGGAGGAAGACGATGCCGAGAGCGAAGGAGCTGAAGATCCGCGTGCCCAGCCGGCCGGGCATGCTGGGAGAGATCGCCGCCGCGCTGGGCGAGAAGCAGGTGAACCTGCGCGCGGTGAACGCCTGGGTCGAGGGGAACGAGGGCGTCGTGCGGATGGTGGTGGACCGCGCGGCCGCTGCGAAGCGCGTGCTCGCGAAGCGCGGCTGGCCGGCCGAGGAGCAGGAGGTCCTGGAGCTCGAGCTGCCCGACAAGCCGGGCGCCCTCGGACGCGCGGCGACCGCGATCGGCAAGGCCGGCGTGGACATCACCCACGTGTTCATCGGGACGGCGCCCGCCCGGAAGACCACCGTCTTCTTCGGCGTCACCGATCTCAAGACTGCGCTGAAAGCAGTCCGATAAACGGGGGACTGCGTCCCCCGCCCCGCCGAGCGAAGCTCGTCGGGGCCCCACCCCGGCTCGCCGGGTCCCGTGCGACGCCGCGAGCGGCTTCGCCGCGTCCGCGGCGGCGCCCCGGCGGGGGGGGGGGGGGGGGCCGGGGGGGGCGAGGGGGGG
>NZ_JAKZLF010000005.1:0-51116 GCF_022808855.1 Anaeromyxobacter soli | reverse complement strand
CCCCCCCCCCGCGGCGCGGGCCCGCGGGCGCCCCCCGTGGCGGCTTCGCCGCTTCCGCGGCGCCGCCCCGGCGGGCTCGCTACGCTCGCCTGTTCGCGAATCGTTTAGGTGATGGTCACGCCCGCCCGAGCTTCCGGTAGAGCGTCGTCCTGCCGATGCCGAGCCGGCGGGCGGCCTCGGTCTGGTTGCCGCCGCACTCGGCGAGCACGCGCTCGACGTGCGCCCGCTCCAGCGCGTCGCGCGCCGCGCGCAGATCCGCGCTGGAGGCCGCGGGGGCGGGGACGGGGTGCTCGAAGACCTCGGGCATCGCGGCGCGCAGCTCCTCCTCGGGGATCCGGGTCCGGGGGCCGCGATCGACGAACAGCGCGGCGACGCGCTCTAGCACGTTCTCGAGCTCGCGCACGTTGCCGGGCCAGCCGTAGCCCGCGAGGCGCGGCAGGACGAGCGCCAGCGCGCGGCGGTGCGCGTCGGGTTCCCCGTGCCGGAGCAGCGCGCGCTTGAGGAGGTCGGAGGCGATCTCCTGCACGTCGTCGCCGCGCTCGCGCAGCGGCGGGATGTGCAGGGGGAGGATGGCGAGGCGGTAGAAGAGGTCCTCGCGGAACTCCCCGCGCCCGACCGCGCCGCGCAGGTCCCGGTGCGTCGCCGCGATCACGCGGACGTCCACGGGCGTCGGGTCGTTCGAGCCGAGGCGCAGCACCTGCCGCTCCTGCAGGACGCGCAGGAGCCGGGTCTGGAGCGTGGTCGGCACGTCGCCGATCTCGTCGAGGAAGATCGTCCCGGTGTGCGCCGCCTCGAAGAGCCCCGGCCTCCCGCCGCGGCGGGCGCCCGTGAAGGCGCCCTCCTCGTGCCCGAACAGCTCGGCCTCGAGCAGCGTCTCCGGGAACGCCGCGCAGTTCACCGCCACGAACGGCCGGTCGCGCCGCCGGCTCGCGCGGTGGATGCCCTGCGCGACCATCTCCTTGCCGGTGCCGCTCTCGCCGGTGATGAGCACGGTCGCGTCGCTGCGCGCGTAGCGCTCGGCGAGCGCGCGCACGCGCGCGATGGCGGGCGAGGTCCCGAGGATGCCGGCGAGGTCGAAGCGGGCGACGAAGCGGGGCGGGCGGTGCTCGGAGCGCAGGCCGCGCTCGAGCCGCTGGATGGCGGCGGAGTCCTGACAGGTGAGGAGCGCGCCGCGCTGCACGCCCGCCTCGCGCAGGGGCAGCCGGCTCACCACCAGCGTGCGGCCGCCGAGCCGCTGGACGACGTCGAGCTCCGGGGTGCCGGTCTCGAGCACGCGCGCGAGCGACAGCTCCGGCGCGATCGCCGACAGGCGGCGGCCGGTGACCTCCGCGCTCGTCACCCCGAGGACCCGCTGCAGCGCCGGGTTGAGCGACTGGATCCGCTCGTCCCCGTCCACCGCGAGGACCCCCAGGTCGAGGTGGCGGAGGACGCGCTCGACCTCGAGCCGCTTGGCCTCCGCGGCCCGGGCGATGCGGGCGACCTCCGCGGCGTGGCGGATCGCCTCCGAGAGCGAGTCCTGCCCGTAGAGCAGCACCGCCGGCAGGCCCTGGCGCTCGGCGAAGTCGCACACCGGCCCGGGGCCGACGATCACCCCGAACCCCTGCGCGGCGAGGTCCGCCACGTGCGCCTTCACGTCCTCCGGCGTGACGTAGGGCCGCTGCTCGATGACGAGGTCGCTCATGAGGCCGGCGCTCTGCTCGATCCCCGCGACGACGCGCCGGAAGTTCACGACGCCGATGCGGTTCGAGAGCTTGCGGGCCTGCACGAGCGCCTGGAGCGCGTCCACCGTGGAGGCCATCACCACCACCACCGGCACGTCCGCGTGGTCCCGCAGGTACGCGCCGTTGGCGCCGGCCGCGACGAACGCGTCCACCTCCTCGCCCGCCTCGACGAGCGACCGCGCCACCTGCAGCGCCTCCTCGAAGCCCTTGTCGAAGACGCGGACCTCCGCCACGTTCGCGAGGAGCGGAGCGACGCTCTCGAAGACGTGGCGCAGGCGGCTCGTGCTGAACGCCCAGACGATGGGGCGGCGGTCCGCGTCGGCGGCCATCGGGCTCCTCCTCGGGTTCGCGACGCTCCCGGCCCAGCGCCGGCGGTGTACCGGGTTCGGAGCATACCTGTTCCGCGTGCGGTGCACCGAGGCGCCGCCCCGTCGGGGGCCTGATGGCCGCGCCCGCAAGGCGATCGTCCGCGAACCCGCAGGGTTGTACCCAGGTGCGCCCGATGGCCGCGTGCGGGTGCGCTGGATGCAATGGAGCCGATCGCGTCCGAGCCGCTCCCGCCCCGGGGGCGGCTCGGGATGAACCGAAGGTGTAGCGCGATGCGCGGACGCGCACGCGAAGACCCGCCACCAGGGAGAGCGACCATGGAACGGATCGAGAAGGTGGCGGTGCTCGGGTCGGGGGTGATGGGGGCGACGATCGCCGCCCAGCTCGCGAACGCCGGGCTCCGCGTGCTCCTGCTGGACATCGTCCCGAGGGAGCCGACCGCGGAGGAGCGCGCGGCGGGGCTCGGGCTCTCGGACCGGCCGGTGCGCGACCGGCTCGCCGCGGCCGCGCGGGCCGGGCTCGAGAAGCTCTCGCCCGCGCCGCTCTACCTGCCCGCGTACGCGGCGCGCATCGAGGTGGGCAACCTCGAGGACGACCTGCCGCGCCTCCGCGACTGCGACTGGGTGATCGAGGTCGTCCTCGAGAACCTGGAGGTGAAGCGGGCCCTCCTCGCGCGCCTCGCCCCGCACCTCAGGCCCGACGTGGTGCTCTCGACGAACACGAGCGGGCTCTCGGTGAACGCGCTCGCGGAGGCGCTCCCCGAGCCGCTCCGGCCGCGCCTGCTCGTCACCCACTTCTTCAACCCCCCGCGCTACATGCGGCTCGTCGAGCTCGTCTCCTCGCGCTACACCGACCCGGCGGTCGTCGCGCGGATGGCGGAGCTCATCCGCGTGCGGCTCGGGAAGGGCATCGTCACCGCCAAGGACACGCCGAACTTCGTCGCCAACCGGATCGGCGTGTTCTCGCTGTGCAACGCCATCCACCACATGGTGGAGCTCGGCCTCACCGTGGAGGAGGTCGACGCGGTCGCCGGGCCGGCCACCGCGCGCCCGAAGAGCGCGGCCTTCCGCACCGCCGACCTCGTCGGCCTCGACACCCTCGCCCACGTCGCGCGGAACTCGTACGAGCTGTTGCCGGGGGACGAGCGCCGCGCCTCCTTCCTCCTGCCCGAGTTCGTCGAGGGGATGATCCAGCGCGGGCTGCTCGGCAATAAGACGAAGGGCGGCTTCTTCAAGAAGACGAAGGGGCAGGAGGGGAGCCAGGTCCTCTTCTTCGACCACCGCTCGGGCGAGTACGTCCCGGCGAGGAAGCCGCGGTTCCCGTCGGTGGAGGCGGCGAAGGGGATCGACGACCCGGGGAAGCGCCTCCGCGCCGTGCTCGCCGGCAACGATCCGGCCGCGACGTTCGCGTGGCGGAGCCTGCGCGACACCCTCCTCTACGCCTTCGCCCGGATCCCGGAGATCGCGGACGACGTGGTGAACGTCGACGCCGCGATGCGCTGGGGCTTCGGCTGGGAGCTCGGGCCCTTCGAGATGATGGACGCGATCGGCGTCGCCGAGCTCGTGCGGCGCGCCGAGGCGGACGGCGTGAAGGTCCCGGCCGCCCTGTACGGCGTGCCGTCCTTCTACTCGGAGGAGGGCGGGAAGCGGCGGTTCGTCGACCTCGCCCACGGCGGCGGCTGGCTGGAGGTGCCGCGGCCGGCGGACCACCTCGACCTCACCGTGCTCGCGAAGGCGGGCGCGGTCGTGGAGCGGAACGCGGGCGCGTCGGTCCTGGATCTCGGTGACGGCGTCTTCTGCCTCGAGTTCCACACCAAGATGAACGCCATCGGCAACGACGTGCTCGCCATGGTCCACGAGGCGCTGCGGCGCGCCGAGACGGAGGGCCAGGGGCTCGTCATCGCGAACCAGGGCCAGGCGTTCTCGGCCGGCGCGAACCTGATGCTCGTGGCGATGGCCATCGCGGAGGGCGCCTACGACGAGATCGCGCTCACCGTGCGGGCGTTCCAGCGGGCCATGATGGCGGTGAAGTACGCGCGGGTGCCGGTGGTGGCCGCGCCGCACGGGCTCGCGCTCGGCGGCGGCTGCGAGGTCTGCCTGCACGCCACCGCGATGAACCCCCTCGCCGAGACGTACATGGGGCTCGTGGAGATCGGCGTCGGGCTCCTGCCCGCCGGCGGCGGCACGAAGGAGCTCGCGCTCCGCGCCATCCGGCTCGCGGAGCAGTACGAGACGGACGTCTCTCCCTTCCTGTTCAAGCACTTCACCACCATCGCCACCGCGAAGGTGAGCGCCTCCGCCGACGAGCTCCGCGGCATGGGGCTCCTCCGGCCGGGCGACGGCGTCACGCTCTCGCCGGACCGGCTGGTGCACGACGCGAAGGCGCGCGTCCTCGCGCTCGCCGCGAACCACCGCCCGGGCGAGCCGGCGACGGACCTGAGGGCGCCGGGCCGGAGCGTCGCCGCGAGCCTCGCCACCCAGCTCTGGAACATGCGGATGGGCGGCTTCATCACCGAGTACGAGGAGAAGCTCGGGAAGACGATCGCCGGCGTCATCACCGGGGGCGACGTCCCCGCCGGCACCGCCGTCACCGAGCAGTGGCTGCTCGACCTCGAGCGGGAGGCCTTCCTGCGCCTCTGCGGCGAGCGGAAGACCCTCGAGCGGATCCAGCACATGCTGAAGAAGGGCAAGCCGCTCCGCAACTGAACGACGGCAAGAGGTGATCGCCATGAGTGGAGCCTACGTCCTCGCCGCAGTCCGCACCCCCGGCTGCAAGGCCAAGAAGGGAAAGCTCCGGGACGTCCGCCCGGACGACCTCGCCGCGACGGCGATCCGCGCGCTCCTCGAGCGCGCGCGGGTCGAGCCGCACGCCGTCGAGGACGTCATCATGGGCTGCGCCTTCCCGGAGGGCGAGCAAGGCATGAACCTGGGCCGCGTCGCGGCGCTGCGCGCGGGCCTGCCGGTGGAGGTCCCCGGCCAGACGGTGAACCGCTTCTGCGCCTCGGGCCTCCAGGCGATCGCGACCGCCGCCGAGCGGATCCTGGCCGGCCACGCCGACGCCATCGTCGCGGGCGGCGCGGAGAGCATGAGCCTCGTCCCGATGGGCGGCGCGAAGTTCAGCGCGAACCCCGGGCTCGCCGCGGACTGGCCGGAGTCCTACGCCGCGATGGGTGTCACCGCCGAGCTCGTCGCCTCGCGCTACCGCGTCTCGCGCGAGGACCAGGACGCGCTCGCGGCGGAGAGCCACGCGCGCGCCGCGGCCGCCCAGGCGAAGGGGCTGTTCGCGGGCGAGCTCGCCCCGGTGGACGTCGAGCGGGTGGCGCTCGTGGGCGGCAAGCTGGAGCGCCGGCAGGAGCGGGTGGACGCGGACGACGGCGTCCGCGCCGACACGACGCGAGAGGGGCTCGCGCGGCTCAAGCCCGCGTTCAAGGTGGACGGGAGCGTCACGGCCGGGAACGCCTCGCAGATGACCGACGGCGCGGCCGCGGTCCTGGTGGTGTCGGAGGCGTTCCTCGCCCGCACGAAGCTCACGCCGCTCGGCCGGTTCGTCTCGTACGCGGTGAAGGGCGTGCCGCCGGAGATCATGGGCGTCGGCCCGATCGAGGCCATCCCGGCCGCGCTCGCGCGGGCGGGCGTCCGCCAGGCGGACGTCGGGCAGGTGGAGCTCAACGAGGCCTTCGCGGTGCAGGCCCTCACCTGCGTGCGCGCGCTCGGCCTCGACCCGGCGCGCGTGAACCCGACGGGCGGCGCCATCGCCCTCGGCCACCCGCTCGGCTGCACCGGCGCCAAGCTCACCGCGACGCTGCTGCACGGGCTCGCGCGGACGGGAGAGCGCTACGGGATCGTGTCGATGTGCATCGGCGGCGGGATGGGCGCGGCGGCGGTCTTCGAGCGCGCCTAGCGACGCGCGGCTTCGTACAGGGCATCCGGAGGTGACCATGGCGGCGAGACTCTTCAAGGGCGCGGAGTACCTCATCACCGAGGCGACGAAGGACGACGTCTTCACGCCGGAGGACTTCACGGAGGAGCAGCGGCAGATCGCGCACACCGCGGACCAGTTCGTCCGCGACGACGTGACGCCCGTGCTCGACCGGCTCGAGCACCAGGAGCCGGGGCTCTCCGCCGCGCTCATGCGCAAGGCGGGCGAGGCGGGCCTGCTCATGATCGACGCGCCGGAGGCGTACGGCGGGCTCGCGCTCGACAAGGCGACGAGCATGCTCGCCGCGGAGCGCATGGGCGCGGCCGGCGCGTTCTCCGTGTCCTACGCGGCGCACAGCGGCATCGGCACGCTGCCCCTCGTGTACTACGGGACCGAGGCGCAGAAGGACCGGTACCTCTCCAAGCTCGTGACGGGCGAGTGGAGCGCGGCGTACTGCCTGACGGAGCCGGAGGCGGGGAGCGACGCGCTCGGCGGGAAGACCACCGCGACGCTCACGCCCGACGGCAAGCACTACGTCCTCGACGGCACGAAGCAGTTCATCACGAACGGCAGCTTCGCCGATCTCTTCACGGTCTTCGCGCGCATCGACAAGAAGCACTTCACCGCCTTCCTCGTCGAGCGATCGACGCCGGGCCTCACGGTCGGCCCGGAGGAGAAGAAGCTCGGCATCAAGGGCTCCTCGACGACCTCGGTCATCTTCGAGGGCGCCCAGGTGCCGGTCGAGAACGTGCTCGGCGAGATCGGCAAGGGGCACAAGATCGCCTTCAACGTGCTCAACGTCGGCCGCTTCAAGCTCGGCGCGGCGGTGACCGGCGCGGCGAAGCTGGCGTTCAGGACCGGCGCCGCGTACGCGAACGCGCGCAAGCAGTTCGGCGTGCCCATCGCCCGCTTCGGCGCCATCCAGGAGAAGCTCGCGGACCTCACCGCGGGCATCTTCGCCGCGGAGTCGCTCGTGTACCGGCTCGCCGGGCTCATCGACGATCGGCTCGCCACCATCCCGAAGGACACCGCGGGCTACTACGAGGCCTACCAGCAGGGCATCGAGGAGTACGCGATCGAGTGCGCGATCGCGAAGGTGTTCTGCAGCGAGGTGCTCGCCGACGTGGTCGACGAGGTGGTCCAGATCCACGGCGGCTACGGGTTCATCCAGGAGTACCCGGCGGAGAAGTACTACCGGGACGAGCGCATCAACCGGATCTTCGAGGGCACCAACGAGATCAACCGGCTCCTCGTGCCGGGCACCATCCTGCGCCGCGCGATGAAGGGCGAGCTGCCCCTGCAGCGGGAGGCGATGAAGGCGCTGGAGGGGCTCATGACGCCCTCCCTCGACGAGCTCGATCCCTCGCTGCCCTTCGCGGCCGAGCGGGCCGTGCTCGGCGGCCTCAAGAAGACCTTCCTCGTGGTGTCAGGCGCCGCCGTCCAGCGGTACGCGGAGGGGCTCAAGGACGAGCAGGAGGTGCTGCTCGCGCTCGCGGACGTGGCCATCCAGATCTTCGCGATCGAGAGCGCGCTCCTCAGGGCGGAGAAGATCTCGCCGCGCCTGACGGAGTCGCTGCGCGCGGACGCGGCGGCCGCCGTGAAGGTGCACACCTTCGCGGCCGTCGAGAAGATCGCCGCCGCCGCCCGCCGGGCCGCGTTCTACGTCGCCGAGGGAGACACGCTCACGGTCCTCCTCGGCGGCATCCGCCGGTACACGAAGTACGACGCCACCGGCCTGCTCCCCGCGAAGCGGCGGCTCGCCGCCGCCGCGCTCGAGTCCGAGCGCTACCCGCTCTGAACGACGGTTCGCGATTCGGATCACGCCGTCCACCGCAGAGGAGAACTGCCGAGATGCCCCTCAAGCTGCTCGTCACCGTGAAGCGCGTCGAGGACCCGGAGTCGAGGATCAGGGCGAGGCCGGACGGGACCGGCATCGTCACCGACGGCGTGAACTACAAGATGAACCCCTTCGACGAGATCGCCGTCGAGGAGGCCCTGCGGCTCAAGGAGAAGCACGGCGGCGAGGTGGTCGTGGCGAGCATCGGCGGGGCGGCGGCGATGGTCGAGCTCCGCGCCGCGCTCGCGATGGGCGCCGATCGCGGCCTCCTCGTCCGTCACGACGGCGCGCTCGACCCGGGGGTGGGCTCGGCGCTGCTCCAGGCGCTCGTCGCGCAGGAGCGGCCCGACCTCGTCCTGCTCGGCAAGCAGGCCATCGACGACGATCAGAACCAGACCGGCCAGATGCTCGCCGCGCGCCTCGGCTGGCCGCAGGCGACGTTCGCCTCCAAGAAGGAGAGCCTCGAGAGCGAGGCCGAGCAGAAGAAGCAGCCCGGCGTGGTCCTCGCGGCGGACGGCGGGCGCGCCCTCGTCGTGCGGGAGGTGGACGGCGGCGTCGAGACGCTCGACGTCGCGCTGCCGGCGGTCGTGACGGTGGACCTCCGGCTCAACAAGCCGCGCTTCGCGTCGCTGCCCGGGATCATGAAGGCGAAGAAGAAGGAGGTGCGCGAGATCCCCGCGGCCTCGCTCGGCGTGGAGCTCGCGCCGGCGGTGGTGGTGCGGCGGCTCTTCGACCCGCCGCGGCGGCAGGCCGGCGTGAAGGTCGCCGACGTCGCCGAGCTGTGGACCCGCCTTCACGCCGAGGCGAAGGTCCTCTAGGGCCTTCGAGCGCGCCATGTCGAACGTCCTCGTCGTCGCCGAGCAGTCCCGCGGCACCCTCAGGAAGGCCACCCTGTCCGCGCTCACCGCCGCGCGAGAGGTGGCGCGCCGCACCGGCGGAACGGTGAGCGCGCTCGTCCTCGGCAGCGGCGCCGCCGCGGCCGCGGAGGAGCTCGCCGCGCACGGCGTCGCGGTCCGCCTCGCCGACGCGCCCGTGCTGGCGCACCCGCTCGCGGAGGCGCACGCGCCGGTGGTCGCGGACGCGGCGCGGGTGGCCGGCGCGAGCTGGATCGTCACGGCCGCGACCGCGTACGGAAAGGATCTCCTGCCCCGGGCTGCGGTCGCGCTCGGCGCGGCGGTCGCGACCGAGGTCCTCGCCGTCGCGGGCGAGGGGGCGGAGATCCTGCTCCGCCGGCCGATGTGGGCCGGGAACGTCATCGCGGAGGTGGAGCTCCGCGGGACGGTGAAGGCGTTCAGCGTGCGCCCGACGGAGTTCGCGCCGGCGGCGCGGGCGCCGGGCGGTTCGGTCACGCCGCTGCCGGTCTCGGTGGACGCGGCCTCGCTCCGGACGCGCTTCGTGGAGCTGCAGGAGGTGAAGAGCGAGCGGCCCGAGCTCACCGACGCGCGCGTGGTCGTCGCGGGCGGCCGGGGCACCCGGGGCGACTTCGGCCCGCTCTCCGGGCTCGCCGACGACCTCGGCGCGGCGGTGGGCGCCTCCCGCGCGGCGGTCGACGCCGGCTGGGTGCCGAACGACTGGCAGGTGGGGCAGACCGGCAAGGTGGTCGCGCCGGAGCTCTACGTCGCCGCGGGGATCTCGGGCGCGATCCAGCACGTCGCGGGCATGAAGGGGGCGAAGGTGATCGTGGCGATCAACAAGGACGCGGACGCGCCCATCTTCCAGATCGCCGACTACGGCCTCGTCGCGGACCTGTTCCAGGCGGTGCCAGCCCTGCGCGAGCGCCTCAAGGCCGGGTAGGGCGACCGCCGCGCCCCCGGACGGGACGGCTCACTCGCTCGGGAGCAGGTCGAGCTGCGAGGGGGGAACGCCGCGGGCGACGCCGTGCCCGGCGAGGATCGCCATCCGCCGCCGCTCGAAGCGCCGCTGCCGCTCGGCGCGCACGCGCTCCAGCATCGAGCGGGCGCTCTCGACGTCGGCGTACACGTCCGGGACCTCGCGGCCCAGGAGCCGGTCCCGCCGCCGGAGGTACGCCTCCTCCGCCGCGAGGTGATCGACCTCGAGATCCTCGATCTCGACGGCGAGCCGCTCCTCCGCGTCCATCGCGCGGAGCGCGTCGCGCTGCTCCGCGGTCATCATCCGGATCCTCTCCAGCACACCCATGACGCTCTCCGGTCACGCCCCACCACCGCGCTCCTGCCACTCGGGATCAAGCTAGGGGGGCCTCCCGGGCGCGCAAGGGCGCTCGTGTGGGGAAGTCAAAGAAATGACGCCGGGAGCCCCGAAGGAGTTCGCGGGCCGGCCGCTGTCAGGGAGGGCGGATAGCCTCGGGACATCAGCGGTCGCCCTCGGGCGCCGCGAGCGACATTCACTGACGGTCGATGCCATCGCATGCGGCCGGGTGGGCGTGCGCGCGCCGCGGTCGCGCGCCTGGCGCGTCGCCTGAGGCGACGTGCCCCGGGCGGATTGGACCCGGGGCCGGCCGCACTCCCGGTCGCTGCGCGTCGACGCAGACGCTGCGCGCGTCGGCCGACGCGCCGAACCCATTGGAAAGACGGGCTCGATTCCACGGTCAACGCGCGCCCGGCCTCGGAGCCGCTCATCGGTACGGGTCTTCCAAGCGCGCAGGTCCTGCACCCCACGACCGGAGCGCCCATGAAACGCCTGCTGGGAAGCCTCACCATCGTCACGAAGCTCCGCATCGTCGTGGGCGCGAGCGCCGTGGCGCTCGCCGCGCTCGTCTGGCAGGCCGTGCGCGTCGTCGAGTCGCGCATGCTGGAGGAGCGCGAGGCGAAGGTCCGGGCCGCCGTCGAGACGGTGCACGGGGTGCTCCGCGAGCAGGCCCGCCTCGCGGAGGAGGGACGCATCCCCGTGGCCGAAGCGCAGGCGGCCGCGATCCGGACGATCCGCGCGCTGCGCTACGAGGGGAACGAGTACTTCTGGGTGAACGACCTCGCCCCGCGCATGATCGTCCATCCGATGAGGCCGGAGCTCGACGGAAAGGACCTCGCGAGCGAGGTCGATCCCAGCGGCAAGCGGCTCTTCGTCGAGTTCGTGGACACCGCGAGGCGCCACGGCGCCGGAATGGTCGCCTACCTGTGGCCCAAGCCGGGCTCGCGCGACCCCGTCCGCAAGGTCTCGTACGTGAAGCTTTTCGAGCCGTGGGGCTGGATCGTCGGCTCGGGCGTCTACGTCGACGATCTCGAGGCGGCGGCGGCGCTCGAGGCACGGCGGATCGCCGGCGCGGCGCTCGCGATCGTCCTCGTCCTCTTCCTCGGTGCGGCGATCGTGGTGCGCAGCATCACCGGGCCGCTCGCCGGGGCCATCCGGGTGGTGGAGCGGGTCGCCCGCGGCGACCTGCGCGAGGCGGTGGCGGTCACCCGTCGCGACGAGCTCGGCAGGCTCCAGGCGGCGATGGCCGGGATGGCGGACAAGCTCGCGGTGGTCATCGCCGAGGTGCGCGCGGGCTCGGAGGCGCTCGGGGGCGCCTCGCAGCAGGTCTCCGAGACGTCGCAGCTCCTGTCGCAGGGCACGGGCGAGCAGGCCGCGAGCGTGGAGGAGACGACCGCCTCCCTCGAGGAGATGAACGCGTCGATCGCCCGGAACGCGGAGGGCGCGCGGGAGACCGCCGCCGCGGCCACCGCGGGCGCGGCGCGGGCGGAGGAGGGCGGGCGCGCGGTCGCCGAGACGGTGCAGGCGATGAAGGCGATCACCGAGCGGATCTCCGTCGTCGAGGAGATCGCCTACCAGACGAACCTGCTCGCGCTGAACGCGGCCATCGAGGCAGCCCGCGCGGGCGAGCACGGCCGGGGGTTCGCGGTGGTCGCCGCGGAGGTGCGCAAGCTCGCCGAGCGCGCGCAGAAGGCGGCGAAGGAGATCGGCTCGCTCGCGGGCTCGAGCGTGGCGGTGGCGGAGCGCTCGGCCTCGCTCATCCGCGAGCTCGTGCCGGGCATCCGGAGCACCGCGGAGCTGGTGCAGGAGGTGGCCGCGGCCTCCCAGCAGCAGGCGGCGGGGGTCGAGCAGGTCTCGAGAGCGATGGCGATCGTGGATCAGACGACCCAGCGAAACTCGGCCGCCGCGGAGGAGCTCTCCTCCACCGCCGAGGAGATGGCCGCGCAGGCGGCGTCCCTCCAGCAGCTCGTCGGCTTCTTCCGGGTGCG
This sequence comes from Anaeromyxobacter soli, assembly GCF_022808855.1. GTDB lineage: Bacteria > Myxococcota > Myxococcia > Myxococcales > Anaeromyxobacteraceae > Anaeromyxobacter > Anaeromyxobacter soli. The sequence continues at coordinate 39,159 of NZ_JAKZLF010000005.1, read as the reverse complement.
GGAGGGGCTCGAGCGCGCCGCGACGCCGAAGGCGAAGCCCGCGCCGAAGGTCCTGGCGCAGCCGGCGCCGCCGCCTCCGCCCGCCGCGAGCCGTCCGGCGCTCGAGGACGGCGCCGGCTGGGTCGCGTGGCGCTCCGGCGCCGCGACCGACGCAGAGCCGCGGTCCCTCCCCAGGGCGAGGACGGGCTCGTAGCGCTCGCCGGGGCGGAGCGCGCCCGTGTCGAGACGGCGGCGCGCCGGCGAGGGTGCCCGAGCGCGCGCTCACGGGCGGGCGCGCGGGCGCGCCCTCGCCGGGGTGAACCCGCCCAGGCGAGTGCACGCGGCCGGCGGGGGTGAGAGGAGTGCCTCGAGGACGCGGGCGGGGGCTTCGAGGTGGCCGGCAGGCCGTACGACGTGACGCTGTTCGGCGCGACCGGCTTCACCGGCCGGCTGGCGGCGCGCTACCTGTCGGAGCACGCGCCGCCCGGGCTACGCTGGGCGGTCGCCGGCCGCAGCGGCGCACGGCTCGAGCTCGTGAAGGCGGAGGCGCACGCGAGCGGGCTCGTCGTCGCGGACAGCGCGGATCCCGGGTCGATCGACGCGATGGCCGCCGGCACCCGCGTGCTCGCCACGACCGTCGGTCCCTTCGCGCACCACGGCGGGCCGGTGGTGGACGCGTGCGTCCGGCACCGCGTCGACTACGTGGACATCACGGGCGAGACCGCGTGGGTGCGCGGCCTGGTCGATCGCCACCACGAGGCCGCCGCGCTCGCGGGCACGCGCATCGTGCCGTTCTGCGGGTTCGACTCGGTCCCCTCCGATCTCGGCGCGCTCCTCGTCGCGTCGTTCATCCGGGATCGCTGGGGGCAGGACACGAGGCGCGTGAGCGCGAGCTTCGCGCTCCGGGGCGGCTACGGCGGCGGGACGCTCGCCACGGTGCTCCACTCGGCCGAGACGGGCGAGCTCGTCGTCGGCCGCGACGTGCTGCTCCTCAACCCGGCGGAGCACCGGACCGGCGCCGAGCGGGCGCGCAGCGCCGACCTCTTCGCCGTCCGGCGCGACCCGGTCCGGCAGGTCTGGCTCGCGCCGTTTCCGATGGCGCGGGTGAACACCCGCGTCGTGCGGCGCTCCAACGCGCTCCTCGAGGCGGTCGGGCGCGGCTACGGCCCGGAGTTCGCCTACGAGGAGGCCGCCGAGTACCGCTCTCGCCTCGGCGCAGAGGCGGCGCGGCTCGGGCTCCGCCTCTTCGAGCGCGCGCTCGCGGCGGAGCGGGTGCGGGCGCTCCTGCGCCGCTTCGGACCGGCGCCCGGAGAGGGCCCCTCGCCGGCGGCACGCGAGCTCGGGGCCATGCGGCTGCGGCTCGTCGGTGAGGCGGCCTCCGGGCGGAAGGTGCTCGCGACGCTGCGCGCCCGCGGGGATCCCGGCAGCCGGGTGACCGTCATGACGCTCTGCGAGGCGGCGCTCGCCCTCGCCACCCAGCGCGAAGCGCTCCCGCGCGCGCCGGCGGGCGGCGTGCTCACGCCCGCGACCGCGGTCGGGCTCCTGCTGCTCGATCGGCTGGAGGCGGCGGGGCTCCAGGTCGAGGTGGGGCCCGTGGTGCGCACGTGAGCCGTGAGGTCGAGCGAGCGGGGCGGCGGCCCGCAGGCACGGACGGGCCGTTGAAGGCGTACCGGTGGGTCCCTAGGGGTGAAGGGATGCCCCTCGCGTGGATGCCCCTCGTCGCCGTGCTCGCCAGCAGCGCCTCGAGCGCTGGCGGCGTCGTGCTCCGCCCGCTCGAGCGACAGCTCGTCGCCCCCTCCGCAGCGCTCCGGCTCGCCGCCTCCGGCGCCGCGACCCGCCCGGCCGCGGGGGACGCCGCCGCGCCGCCCGCGTGCGTCGGCGACGTGTGCCAGCCGCGCGTGTCCGTGCCGGGCTACGAGCCGCGGGTGTCGTCCCGCGGGAAGCGGACGGAGCTCGCGGCGCACCTCCTCTCCCGCGCGCACATCGAGCCGCTCGCGAGCGTGGCGAGCTTCCTCGTGGTCACCGGCCTCCGCCTCGACTTCACCCCGGGGGCGCTCGAGAGCGGGCTCTCGCGCGGTCCGGAGGGCTGGGGGCATGCGCAGCTCATGCTCCGCTGGCGCATCGACGCGCTCGGCAAGCCCGTCTGGGTGATCGTGAGGTAGCTGGCGCGAGACCGCGCCCTCGGGTGCGTTCGCCAGCCGTCGCGGGTCCAGGCGCCGGCGGGGTCCGTCGGGACGTCGCCTCAGCCCCAGGAGCTCACGAAGATCGCGCGGTCGGTGCCGGGCTCCCATACGAGATCCACCCGCGCCGCGCGCCCCGCCCAGGCGTAGAGCCCCTCGATCCCTCCGCACGACCGCAGGAGGTGCGCGCGGTCGCGCGAGACGGGCGGGAGGTCTTCGAGCACGACGTGGACGAGCCCCGGCCCGCGCCGCAGGTAGGTCGCGTGCCCCGCGTTGCGCGTCGCGACGTTCCAGCCCTTCGCCGCGATCCAGGCGAGCACCTCGGGCCGGCGGCCCAGCATCGCGAGCGTCGCCGTCACGAGCGGCCGGAGCACCGGCGTCTCGGTGGCGACGCGCCCGAGCGCGCGGCCGAGCTCGCGCACGCCGTCGTCGCCCCGGCGCCGCTGCACGGCCTGCACGATCTCGACCTCGAACGCGATGGGCAGCCAGCCCGCCGCGGGCGCCTCCTCCACGCGGCGGACGGTCTCGGTCCGCACGTCGCCGCGGATCGACGCCGCGTCCCCGTCGCCGAAGGTGCGGAGCTGCTCGAGGTAGAGCTTCAGCAACGCCGCCCGGATCTCGGGTTCCATTCGTCTCCAGTCGACCGACCCGCCGCGCGAGGAGAGCAGCATTCGGCGGGTGAGGGGAATCCCGGGACGGCGGGACTTGCGGGCGGGGTCGAATCGGGCGTTCGCCTGTCCGTTGGTGGACAAACGAAGGAGACCGGCGCACACGCGCGCGGCCCGAGCGGACGCGGGCGTCCGCGGAGTGCCTCGTCCGAGCCGACCCCCGGAAGGCAGCGCGGCGGAGGGCTACGTGTCGGTCCCGGCGGAGGCGAGCGCTGTGAGCGCTCGCGCCGCGCGCGGCGAAGGATCCTGCTCGAGCGCCTCGCGACGGGCTCGACCCGAGCGAGCAACGCTGTCAGGCCCGCTGGTCCGCCTCGGCGGTCCGGGCCCCCTCGGCCGCCGTGGCCGCGAGCTCCTCGAGCACCTCCCGCGCCACGGGGTCGGCGCGCAGCGCGCCCTCGGGGAGCCTGCGGAGCGCGATCTCGGCGAACTCCCCGGCGCCGCGCAGCGTCTCGGAGAGCCACAGGTGCGAGCCGTCGGAGAGCGTCAGGTAGAACCACCGCTGGAGCGGGTTGTAGGCGACGCTCGAGACGGAGGTCCAGCTCACGTTGCGGCGCGTGAGCACCCCGACGCGCTCGATGAACGTGTCGTGCACGACGATGCGCTGGCGGAACGCCGAGGCGAACTGGTGCGCGGTGACGGCGAGCATCGCGAGCGTGGCGGCGGCGCCGAGGAGGAGCCCGGGGACGCCCGTCTGCCCCCCGACCCAGACCCGCGTCACCAGCCCCGCGAGCACGATCGTGGGGAGGAGCGCGCCGATCCCGAGCATCACCCCGTTCCGGCGCAGCGGACGCAGCACGAGGGCGCCGCCCGCCGTCGAAGCGCGCTCGCGCGGCGCCGCCGAGCTCCGCCGGAACAGCGCGCGGCCGCCCAGCATCACGAGGAACAAGGCGACCAGTGCGATGGCGGTCTCGAGCATGTGCGCGAGTCTGCCTCATCGACGGCGGCCGGAGAAGCGGGTGCCCTCGCTTTCGACCGACCGCCGCGCCAGGTGCGGCGCGACCGCCGGGTGGAGCTCGGCGCGGCTTCAGCCTCCGCGGCGAACCGTCTTCCACGGCGCCGCGTTGCCGTTCTCGTCGACCCGGACTCGGATGTGGTCCGGCCCGCGCCACACGCTGCCCGCGATGACGCGCCCCGGGATCCAGGGGTAGCGCGCGCGCGTGTCGTCCGAGACGAACACGACCGGCGAGACGGGCGGAGAGTCGGGCGTCGCGGCGGGCACTCCCTCCTCGGTCAGCTGGATACGCTCCGGGCGGCGGCCCCCCGGCCCGCGGACGGGGCGCTGGCGACGGCGCTTGTTACCTCGCCCGCCGGCGCGGTTCTCGTGATGCTGCGGTCTCTCCAACATGGGCTCCTGGCCTTGGGGGCAGCGCCGGCGACGCTCCTCGCGTCTGCTCGGCGGCGATACGGCTCGCGATGTGGTGGATGCGCCGCGTCCCGGGATCTGACGTCCGGTCGGCGCTCTGGGTCGTATGTATCCCGGACGACGGAGGATTTCAACGATGTCGCGCCCTGCGTCCCCCGCGCGAGCCCCGCGCGCACCGCACCGGAGTCGCTGACAGAGGTCCGCTCCTGCCGTAGCCTCCGCGCATGTCCGAGCCCCGCACGCGCAGGCGCTGGCCGAAGATCCTCGGTGCCGTCCTCCTCGTCCTCGTCGTCGCCGTGGTCGGGCTGCTGTTCGCCCTCGACCGGATCCTGCTCTCGCAGGCGCGCAAGCAGGCAGCGGCCCTCTCCCAGCAGCTCGGCCGGCCCGTCGAGATCGGCGGCGTCGCGACGCGGCTCTGGGGCGGGCTCGGCGTGCGCGTCACCGACGTCGCGGTGGGGGCAGGAGAGGGGGAGCCCCTGCCCCTCGCCGAGGTCCGGCGGGTGGAGGTGAAGGCGGACCTCCTCCGCGCGATCCTGACGGGCGGCAAGGAGGTCCACGTCCGCGAGGCCGTCGTGGAGGGCCTGCACGTCAACGTCGTGAAGCTGCCGGACGGCACGACCAACGCGCAGCGCGTCGCGGACCGGCTGGCGAAGGGCGCCAAGCCGGCCGAGCCGGAGGCCCCCGCCCCCTCGAAGGAGCCGACCCTCCGCCTGCTGCGCGTCGACCGCGCGGCCGTCGAGAACGCGCGCATCGCCTTCCTCGACCGGACCGTGCCGAACGCGAAGGAGCTCGCCGTCGACGACCTCGACGTCGAGGTGAAGGACCTCGAGACCGGCAAGCCGCTCGAGCTCGTCGTGCGCGCCGCGGTGCTCGCCGCGAAGCAGAACCTGGAGCTGCGCGTGAAGGCGGCCCCGCTGCCCGCGTCGCTCGAGCCCGTGCCGGAGGAGATCGTGCTGAAGGTGGAGCCGATCGTCCTCGACCCCCTCGCGCCTTTCCTGCCCCCCTCGGCGGGCTTCCGGGGCGGACGCTTCCAGGCCGATCTCTCCGCGAAGCTCGGCGCGGCCGTCCCCGGTGGCGCGGGGCCGCTCCGGGTGAAGGGCGGGTTCCGCGCGACGCAGCTCGCCTTCGCGGGGCAGGAGGGTGGGAAGGCCCTCGACGTCGGCCTCGACGCGGACCTCGAGGCGGACGCGCAGGCGGGCGACCTCCGCATCGGGAAGCTCGTCTTCACGGCGGGCCCCGCCTCCCTCGTGGGCAAGGGCCGCGCGACCGGACTCAAGGGAGACGCGCCGAAGTTCGAGGGCCTCGAGATCGTCGGGCACGGCCTCGATCCCGAGGCGCTCGCGGCCTACTACCCCCCGCTGCGCAAGCAGATGGGCGGCGTGGTGATCGCGGGCCCGGTGGGGCTCGTCGTGCGGGGCTCGGGCGGGGAGACCGCGCAGACGGCGGAGATGCGCGTCGACCTCACGCCGGTGCGGCTCGTCGTGCCCGCGCAGCTCGCGAAGGCGGCGGGCGCGCCGATGACGCTCGTGGTGCGGGCGGACGCCGCGCAGTCGGGCGGGCGCGTCCGCTTCGACGCGGCGCTCGATCTCGCCGGGGCGGATCTCCGCCCGGGCGGCACGCTCGCGAAGAAGCCGGGCGACCCGCTCTCGGCCCGCGCGGCCGGCGCGTATCGCCAGGCGGGCGAAGGCCAGGAGGTGCGGCTCGACACCCTCCAGCTCACGCTCCTGCGCTCGCGGCTCGACGGGAAGGCGAAGGTGGACCTCGCGGGCAAGGGCCCGAAGGCCACGACGCGCTTCGAGGCGGAGCTCCGCGGCGATCGCCTCGACCTCGACGAGCTGCTCCTCCCCACGCCGCCGTCCGAGAAGGGCAAGAAGCCGCCCGAGACGAAGCCCCTCGACCCCGCCGCGTTCGCGGGGCTCTCCGGCGTCGCGGACCTGCGCCTCGGCCAGCTGCGCATGAGCAAGGTCGAGGCCCGGAACGTCACGCTGCGGGTGCGGGTCCAGGGCGACGAGGTGACCCTCGAGCAGGCGCGGCTCGAGGCGTTCGGTGGCACCGTCTCGGCCGCCGGGACGCACCTCGCGGTGGCGCGCCCCGACGCGCCGTTCGAGGTCGCCCTCGATCTGAAGGGCGTCGCGGGGGAGGAGGTCCTGAAGCTCCTCGGCGACCACAAGGTGCTCGGCGGGACGCTCGACGCGGGCCTGAAGCTGGGCGGGAAGGGCTGGAAGCTCGGGCTCCTGTCGGAGTCGGTCACGGGGGGCGTGGACGGCGTCCTGAAGGGCGGCGCGTTCTACGGGAAGGACCTCGTCGCGTCCATCGCGGCGCCGCTCGCGTCGAAGCTCCCGTTCGCCGCCTCGAAGCTGCCGGAGCGGGGCGCGACCTCTCTCGGCAAGGAGCTGCCGTTCGGGCTCAAGATCGCGAACGGCCTCGCCTCGCTCTCGAAGCCGCTCCGCGCGGAGACCGGCGAGGGCGCGCTCTCGCTCGAGGGCGGCGTGAAGCTCGACGGGACGCTGGAGATGCCGGCGACGTTCTCGCTTTCGCCGGAGCTGATCTCGAAGCTGACGGGCGGGCGCGCGAAGCCGACGGCGCCGATCCCCGTGGCGTTCCGGCTGGCGGGTCCGGCCTGGAAGCCGCGGCTCGACGGGCTCTCGCTCGACGGGGCGGTGAAGGCCATCGTCCAGCAGGCCGCGGCGGGCGCCCTCGGGCGCGCGGTCGGCGCGGAGGGCGCGAACGTCGGGGACGTCGCCGCGAAGAAGAAGGCCGAGGCGGAGGGGAAGGCGCGCGACGAGGCGGAGCGCCAGAAGAAGCGGCTCGAGGACGAGGCGAAGAAGAAGCTGAAGGGCCTCTTCGGGCGCTGAGGGCGCCTGCGCGGGAGAAGCGGCGCCGGCCTGCGAGAGATCGTCAGGACGGGCGGCCGGCCGGCGCCTCGCCGGCGGGCCGCAGCCCGATGGCCGCCACGATCGCGGCGTGCTGCTCGGGCGAGAGGTAGACCTCGAGGGCGCCGTCGGTGAGCTCGAAGCGGGCGGGCTTGCGGAACCCGCTGCGCGGGGGCTCCGGGGCCGTGGTCCGGACCACCGCGCTCGCCGGCACCCGGATCGCGATCCGGCCGGCGCTCCGCGCCGCGGCGAGGCCGCGCGCGTCGAGCGGCTCGGGGTCGAGCGCACGGCGGCGCGCGGGCAGGGTGAGCCAGTACACCGCCTGCGCGGCGACCGCGCCCCACAGCACCGCCGCGCTCCGCCAGGTGAAGACGTTCACGAGGACCGCGGCGATGGACCCGAGGAGCAGCGCGGTGGTCACCCGCTGCAGGAGCTCGGCCCGGGGCGCGGGTCGCACGACGACGAGCTCGTCCCGGCCGGCGTAGAGCTGTCCCCGCGCCGCGCCGCCGCTGACGGGCTTGCCGGCCGGGTTCACGAGCGTCGCGAGCACCACCCCGATCGCCTTGGGATCTTCCATGGCGGCGACTCTACCGTACTCCGCCGCCTCGAACGCTGCCCTGGCGTACGATGCCGTCCGTGCTCCGCCGCGCCGCCTGGATCGCCGCCGTCCTCCTGCTCGCCGCCGCGGGGAGCTTCTTCTTCGCGCTCGCGCCGGCGGTCGCGGCGCGGATGAACCGGGTGGACGCCCGCCGGCCGCTGCCAGCCGTCTCCGCTCGAGCCCGCGGCCTGCACGCGACGCTCCGGATCGTCGACCTGCACGACGACCTCCTGCTCTGGGACCGCGACCCGCTGAAGCGCTCGACGCACGGTCACAGCGACGTGCCGCGGCTCGCCGAGGGCAACGTCGCGGTGCAGCTCTTCTCCACGGTCACGGAGGTGCCGCGGGGCTTCAACTACGCCACGACGCCCGGGGCGGGCGACCTCGTCACCGCCCTCGCCGTCGCCTCGCGCTGGCCGCCGTCGACCTGGGGGAGCCGCCTCGCGCGGGCGCTCCACCAGGGCGAGAAGCTCCGGCGCGCCGCGGCGGCCTCGGGCGGCGGGCTCGTCGTCGCGACCTCGCGGGCGGAGCTCGCCGCGGCGCTCGAGGCGCGCGCGGCCGAGCGGCAGGGCCGGCGCGCGGTGGTGGCGGTGCTCGCCACCGAGGGGCTCCAGGCGCTCGATGGGAGGCTCGAGGCGCTGGACGCGCTCTTCCAGGCCGGCTTTCGCTCGGCGGGGCTCGCCCACTTCGCGGACAACGCCGCGGCCGGCTCGGCGCACGGGGCCGCGAAAGGCGGGCTCAGCGCGCTGGGGCGCGCGGCGCTGCGGCGGATGGAGGAGCGCCGCATGATCGCGGACCTCGCGCACGCCTCCCCGCGGGCCTTCGACGACGCGCTCTCCCTGGCGCGCCGGCCGGTGATCGTGTCGCACACGGGCGTGAGCGCCACCTGCCCGGGGCCGCGCAACCTCACCGACGACCAGCTGAGGCGCCTCGGGCGGAACGGCGCGCTCGTGGGCATCGGCTACTGGGAAGGCGCGGTGTGCGACCGCACCCCGCAGGCCGTCGCCCGGGCGATCCACCACGCGATCGCCGTCGCGGGCGTGTCGCACGTGGCGCTCGGGTCGGACTTCGACGGGGCGACCACGGCGCCGTTCGACGCCGCGCGGCTCGAGGTGCTCACGCAGGCGCTGCTCGACGAGGGGCTACAGGACGCGGCCATCCGCGCCGTCATGGGCGAGAACGCGATCCGCTTCCTGCTCGAAAACCTGCCCTGACGCCCGCCGTCCGCTGCCGCGCGGGCGGCGATCGCGGCGGGCGCCAGGAGCCGGCTAGACCGGGTAGACGAGCTCCTCGACGGAGCGCGAGGTCCGCACCGCGTCCGCACCCAGGAAGAGCGGCGTGAGATCCACGCACGGTTCCGGGGCGCGAGGCGCGAGCGACTCGAAGGTGCGCGCGAGCGTGCTGCCGCCCTGCGCGAGCACGGTGCCGACCAGGCTGAGCCCCCAGGCGCGTTCGTCGGGGGGGAGCCTGGACAGCGCCTTCCGCCAGATCGCGTCCTCGAGTGCCGAGAACGCGGCCTGCACCTCGGTGACGTCGAAGCCGCCCGCGAACCGCTCGTGCGCCATACGCGTGACGTGCGCGCGCAGGGCGTTGAGGTCGCGCGTGAGCACCGCGTCGACCAGGTGGCGGTGGAGCAGCTCGAGCCGTCCGCGCGTCGCCTGCGCGCCGTCGCGGCGGTAGTGCTCGAGCTCTGCGACGGCGTGGGTGGCCTCGTCCAGGATGGCCGCCTCCTCGCCCAGCAGAAGGTCTTCGATCGTCATCTTTCGTCGTCTCCCGTGTGGCTCCGGAGGTCCGTCCCGTGAACCCGCGCGCAACCTAGCCGACTGGGCATGTATGAGGGAAATGCATTCTTGCTATGCTGGCCATAACCCAGGGACATGGAGGTGGACGTGGACGTACAGGCGCTGCGGTACTTCGTCGAGGTGGCGCGCCAGGGCGGCTTCACGCGGGCGAGCCAGTCGCTGCACGTGACCCAGCCCGCGATCAGCAAGATGGTGAAAGCGCTCGAGGAGGAGCTCGGCACGCCGCTGCTCGTCCGCGAGCGCCGGCGCGTGACGCTCACCGACGCGGGCCAGATCGTGCTGGAGCGGGCGGAGGGCGTGCTCGACTCGCTGCGGGTCATCGAGGAGGAGGTCTCCGAGCTCTCGGCGCTGCGGCGCGGACGGCTGCGCATCGGCATGCCCCCCATCACCGGGGTCACCTTCTTCGCGCCGCTGCTCGCGGAGTACCACCAGGCATACCCCGGCATCGTGCTCGAGCTGCGCGAGGAGGGCTCGCACCACCTCGAGGCGCTCGTGATGAACCGCGAGCTCGACGTCGGCGCGGTGGTGCTCCCCACGGACGAGGAGGCCTTCGGCATCATGCCGTTCGTGAAGGACGAGCTCCGGGCCGTCCTCCATCCGAGCCACCCGCTGGCGCGTCGCCGCTCGGTCGAGCTCCGCGAGCTGGCGGGCACGCCGTTCGTGCTCTACCGGCCGGAGTTCGCGCTCCACGGGCACATCCTCGAGGCGTGCCGCCGGGCCGGGTTCAAGCCGGCCGTCGTGAGCGAGAGCTCGCACTGGGACTTCATCGTCGCGACCGTGGCCGCGAACATCGGCGCCGCGCTGCTCCCGAACACCATCTGCCACCAGCTCGACCCCCGCCAGGTCCTCTCGGTGCGGCTCTCGGAGCCGAGGATCCCCTGGGACGTGGCGCTCATCTGGCGCAAGGACCGGCACCTGCCGCCGGCCACGCGCGCCTGGCTCGAGCTCGCGCGGCGCCGCTGGGGCAACGGGGTCGTGGCGAGCCGCGCGCGGCCCTCCGCGCCGCCGGACCCGAAGCCGCAGGGGCGCTGACGGCCCTCACTCGACCCAGTCCGCCACGAACACGTTCGTCTCGCCGGGCCGCCGCGCGTTCCGGTTGGAGGCGAAGACGAGCGTCTTCCCGTCCGGCGAGAACATGGGGAACCCGTCGAAGGTGTCGTTCGTGGTGATGCGCTCGAGGCCGCCGCCGTCGTCGTTCACGAGGTAGAGGTCGAAGTTGCGGCCCTTCGGGTCCCCGACGTTCGAGGCGAAGACGATGCGCCGACCGTCCGGGTGGAAGAAGGGCGCGAAGCTCGCCGCGCCGAGCCGGGTCACCTGCCGCACGCCGGAGCCGTCCGCGTTCATGACGTAGATCTCGAGCCTCCCCGGGCGGACGAGCTTCTGCGAGAGGAGGCGCCGGTAGTCGGCGAGCTCCGCCGCGTCGGCGGGCCGGCTGGCGCGGAACACGATGCGCGCGCCGTCGGCGGAGAAGAACGCCCCGCCGTCGTAGCCAGGAGTGTGCGTGAGCCGCACGAGCCCGGAGCCGTCGAGCCGCATCTTGTAGAGCTCGAGATCGCCGTCGCGCGTCGAGGTGAAGACGATCCAGCCGTCCCGCGAGATCGTCGCCTCCGCGCTGTACGCGCCGGGCGCCGGCGCGAGCGGGGTGAGATCGGAGCCGTCCGGCCGCGCGGTGTAGAGCTGGTAGTCGAAGAGGGGCCAGACGTAGCCCTGGGAGAGGTCTGGCTTCGGCGGGCACTCCGCGCCCGACGCGTGGGTCGAGGAGTAGAGCAGCCGCTCTCCTCCGGGGAAGAAGTAGCCGCAGGTGACGCGGCCCAGGCCGGACGAGACCTGGCGCCGCTGCGTGCCGTCGGCGCGCATCACGTAGAGCCGATCGCAGCCGGCACCCTCGGGCGTCGACTGGAACACGAGCTCCCGCCCGTCGAAGCTGAAGTACGCCTCGGCGTTCTCGCCCCCGAACGTGAGCTGACGGACGTTGCGGAGGTGCCGCTCGCCCGGGAGAGCCAGGTCTCGAGCGGCGTTCGCCGGCGGGGCGCCGACGGGCGCCGCGGCGGGAGGGACCGGGCCGGTCGGCGCCTTCGGCGCGGCGCAGGCGGCGGCGAGGACGGCGGCGGCGAGCGTCGGGGTGAGGGTCCGGGTCATCTGCGCTCCTCCAGCTTCACCTTCGCGGTCCGCCGCTCCGCCCCGTGCGCCCACTCGACCTCGACCTCGTCGCCGGGCCGGTGCGAGCGGAGCGCGAACGCGAGATCCTGCAGGTTCATCACCTTCGCCGCTCCGAGGCGGAGGAGGACGTCGCCTTCGGCGAGGCCGGCCCGCTCGGCGGGGCTGCCCGGGCGGACGCCGGTGAGGAGCACCCCCGGCTCGGCGCGCTCCGCGAAGTCCGGGATCGCGCCGAGGTAGGTGCCGTAGCTCCGCTCGCCGCGCTCGCGCGGCGGTGGCGCCGCCGTGCGGACCACCTCGAGGCGGCCATCGCGCTCGGCGGCGTCGCGGGCGGCGCGGTAGGCGAGCCGCGCCACGGCCGCGAGGCCCGGGCCGTCGATCTTGTCGGCGGTATCCGTCGGCCGGTGGTAGTCGGCGTGGGGTCCGGTGAAGAGGAAGAGGACCGGGACCCCGCGCGCGTAGAAGCTCGTGTGATCCGAGGGGCCGTACCCGTCGCCTCCGCCGAACGCGATCCGGAGCGGCAGGCGCGGCGAGCGCTCCGCGAGCGCCACCACGCGGTCCCGCAGCCCCTTCGCGGTGTCCGCGCCGTCCACGTACACCTTCCCCCCGCGGGGACGGCCCACCATGTCGAGGTTCACCATGAGCTGCATCTTCCCGATGGGGCAGCGCGGCGGCGGATCCTTCGCGAGCTCGGACGAGCCGAGGATGCCGAGCTCCTCCGCGGCGAACGCAGCGAAGAGGACCGTGCGCCTCGGCGCGCCCTCGGCGACGAAGGCGCGCGCGACCGCGAGGAGGGCCGCGACGCCGCTCGCGTTGTCGTCCGCGCCCGGGTGGACCGTCCCGAGCCGCTCGGGGGCGAGCGAGGCGTCGCCGCCGAGGCCGAGGTGATCGTGGTGCGCGCCCACCACCACGCACTCGTCCGCCACCGCCGGGTCGCGGCCGGGCAGGATGGCGACGACGTTGGCGGTCGCGGCCCGCTCGTGGAGCACCTCGACCGAGAGCCGCGCCCGGAGCCCGAGCGGCCGCGAGTGGGGCCTCCCGTCCGCCTCGCCCGGCGCCGCCAGCGCGGCCACGTCGATCCCCGCGCGGCCGAGCGCCGCGGCCGTGACCCGCGCCGCGACGAGGCCGGCCCGCGAGGCGACCTGCCCGCGCCAGCGCGGGAGCTCGTCGGGGGCCTCGTGGGCCCATACGTCGCGGACGCCGAGGATCGCCGCCGCGCCGTGGTCGCGCGCGTTCATGGCCTTGTAGCGCCACTCGGAGAAGCGGTACCGGCGGGGGTCGCGGAACGGGGAGGCGGGGTCCGCCTCGCGCGGGAAGTCCTGTGCGACGAGGACGATCTTCCCCTTCACGTCGAGCCCGGCGTAGTCGTCGTGCCCGAGCTCGGGCGCCGTGATGCCATGACCCGCGAACACGAGCTCCGCCTCGATCGTGCCGTCGTCGCTGAAGCCGAAGGGGAGGAAGTCCCGCTGGAGCGCGAGCGGCGCGCGGCCGATCGCGAGCGCGTTCCGCGCCTCGAGGGTGGCGCGGAAGGGCGCCTCGAACTCCTCGAGGTAGCCGCCGTCGCGCGCGGGCGCGAGGCCCGCCTCGCGGAACCGGTCGGCGATCCAGCGCGCGGCCTGGGCGCCGCCGGCCGTCCCGACGCCGCGCCCCTCGCGCGCGGGATCTGCGAGCCAGGCCACCTCCGCGAGCGCGCGGGCAGGATCGATCACCGGCTCCCGCGCGGCGTGGCCTGCGCCGCGGGCGGTGCAGGCCGTCAGGGCGAGCGCGAGGGCGAGCCTGCCGAGCTTTCGCATGCGTCGCACATAGAGGGCCGGCGCGTCCCGGGCAGCGTGGACGCCGGGGCGCACCCGGCCGAGACGCGTCCGCCCCGCCGCGGCCGCGAGCGAATTGCCGGGCAGCGGAGGGAAGGGTATGGAGGGCGCCCGAATGCGCCCCGCGAACCGCGCCCCCCGAAGCGCCGCCCCTCCGAAGCCCGGCCCCCGCGACCGCCACCGCCTCTACGAGCGCGCGGTCCAGGACCCGCAGGCGGACATCGCCATCATCGAGCGGGTCCTCCGCGGGCGACGCCCGGCGCGGCGGCTCCGGGAGGACTTCAGCGGCACGGCGGCGCTCGCCGCGAGCTGGGTGGCGAAGGGGCCGCTGCGGACGGCCGTGGCGGTCGATCTCGATCCCGCGGTGCACGCCTGGGCCCGGACGTACCGCCTCCCCGCGCTCGGCGCGGCGGCCTCGCGGCTCGAGCTCGTGACCGCCGACGTCCGCGCGCCCCGCGGCGAGGGGTTCGACGCGATCGTCGCCCTCAACTTCAGCTACGGGGTGTTCCGCACGCGCGAGGCGCTCGGCGAGTATCTGCGCGCCGCGCTCGGCGCGCTGGCGCCGGGCGGCGCGCTCGTGCTCGACGCCTTCGGCGGGTGGGACGCGCAGCGGGCGCTCGTCGAGCGCCGGCGGATCGGCCGCGGCGTGACCTACGTCTGGGAGCAGGAGGGGTTCGATCCCATCACCCACCGGATCCGCTGCACCATCCACTTCGAGCTCGAGGGGGGCCGGCCGATGCGCCGGGCGTTCCACTACGACTGGCGGCTCTGGAGCCTCCCCGAGCTGACGGAGCTCCTCGGCGAGGCGGGCTTCGAGGCCGTCGAGGTGCTGTGGGACGCGGGGCCCGGCGCCGCGGCCCGCTACCTGCCGCGCGGCAGCGCGCAGAACCAGGCCGGCTGGATCGCCTACGTGGTGGGACGCCGGCCGCGCGGCTGAGCGCGGCGCTACTCCGCCGCCACCGGCCGCTTGCGAAGGATCGCGAGCGCCGCGACGAGCACGACGATGAGGACGGTCAGGAGCCCGAGCTCCGACATCACCTGCCGGAACAGCTTGTCGTCGGGCCGGGTCTGCGCGCCGAACTCGGCGGTGATGACGAGGATCCGGCGGACCGCGGCGATGAGGGCGACGAGCAGGAACGGCTCGGGCACGAGGGTGTGCTCGCGGAACGACACCTGCACCGTGTAGAGCAGCTCCACGACCATGAGCGCGAGCAGGATCCGGTCGAGCAGCGTCACGAACGCGCGGACGTCGAGGCCGCCGAACATCGCGTGGACGAGATCGATCCCGCCGTGGACGACGATCGCGGCGGCGCTCAGCGCGAGGAGCACACCGAGCGCGACGTACACGACGTCCTGGGCCCGCGTGAAAGCGGTCGAGATGATGCCGCGCGTCCGGCTCCGGGGGTCGCGCTCGCGCTCCAAGGGTCACCTCCCGCGGCGCCGCGCGGTCGCCGGGTTCATAGCAGCGCGGAGCTTCGCGCGGGCGGCCCCAGGCGTGGCCGGGCCCGCAGGGACCTCGAGGCGAGGTCCCTGCGGGGCGCTCCCGCGTGGGCCCGGCTGAATCGTGACGAACCGTGAACGACGGCCGACCGGGCGAGCGCGCGTGTGTGCGCCGGCCGTGCGGCGCGTGCGTCGCGTGCGAGGCGCGGCGGGGGAACCTTCGGGGCGCGTCGCGTGGGCGAGCACGCAGCGGTACGGTGGGTTCGTCGGGCGCGGCACGCTTTCGGCGCCTGGAGGCCGGATGCAGCGGATGACGGCGGGCGACGCGTCCTGGTACCGCATGGATCGGCCGAGGAACGAGGCCGACGTCGTGGCGCTCCTCACGTTCCGCGGGCCGGTCGCGCTCGCGCGCGTCCGGCGCCTCGTCGAGGAGCGGCTGCTCGCGGTCGAGCGCTTCCGGCAGCGGCCGGTGCCCCGTCTCCTGGGAGCGCCGGGCTGGGAGCCGGATCCCGGGTTCTCGCTCCGGCGACACCTGGTCCCGGTCGAGCTCGCGCGCGGCACGCTCCCCGAGTTCGTCGGCGAGGTGACCTCCTCCCGGCTCGACCCGGCGCACCCGCTCTGGCGCGTCCACGTCGTGCGGGAGCGCGGGCGCGGCGGGGCGATCGTGGCGAAGCTCCACCACGCGCTCGGCGACGGGTTCGCGCTCGTGGCGCTGCTCCTCGCCCTCTCGGACGAGCACGCCGCCGAGGACGCCCCGCGCGCCCACATCGAGGCGGTGCATCGCGGGCGCCCGTGGCTCGGGAGCGCGCGGCTCGCCGCCGCGCGGGACGCCGCCGCGTTCGCCGCGACGCTCGCGCGGCTCGCCGCGATGTCGAGCGATCCGAAGGTCCTCTCCGCGGCGGAGCTCTCCGGCGTGCGCAGGGTGGCGTGGTCAGGAGGCGTGCCGCTCGGCGCCGTCCGCGAGGCGGGGCATCGCCGCGGGGCCACGGTGAACGACGTGCTGGTGGCGGCGATCGCCGGCGCGCTCCGGTCGCTGCTCGCGAGCCGCCGGGCGCCGCTCGTCCCCGTGCGCGCGCTCGTCCCCGTGAACTTCCGTCCTGCCCGCCCGGACCTCGGGGCCGACGCCTCGCTCGGGAACCGCTTCGGGGTCGTGTTCCTCGACCTGCCGATCGATCTCGGGACGCCCGTCGCGCGGCTCGAGGCGGTCCACGCCCGCGTCGCCGCGCTCCGCGCCGGGGCGGGCGCCGTCGTGGCCCACGACGTGCTCGCGCTCGCGGGCTACGCGCCCGACGCGGTCCAGCACGCGCTCACGCGCTTCTTCGCGCGCAAGGCCTCGCTCGTGCTCACGAACCTCCCCGGGCCGAGGACCCGCGTCCACCTGGCGGGCCTGCCGCTCGCGAGCGCGATGTTCTGGGTCCCGCACCCCGCGAGCCTCGGCCTCGGCGTGAGCGTCCTGAGCTACGCGGGCGAGGTGCGCGTCGGCGTGCGCTCCGACGCGGCGGTCCTCGCCGAGCCCGCGGACCTCGTCGGCAGGATCGAGGCGGAGGCGGCGGCGCTCGGCGTGCGCGGGCCGCGCCCGCCGCGTCCTCCCCGCCCGACGGCGTCGGGGGCCCGTGCCCGGGCCCGGGCGCCGTAGGGCGCGGGCGGGGGACCTCGGCTCACAGCGCCGCGGGAGCGGGCGCGGGAGCGGGGACGGGTGCCTCGCCGGGCGCGAGGACGATCTCGATGCGCCGGTTCTGGCTGCGGCCCTCCGGCGTGTCGTTCGGGGCGATGGGCTGGTACTCGCCGTAGCCCGCGGCGGCGAGGCGCGTCGGCTCGACCCCCGCCTCCTGCAGGAACCTCACGACCGCGAGGGCGCGCGCGACCGACAGGTCCCAGTTCGACACGAACCCGCCGCGGCCGAGCGGCACGTTGTCGGTGTGCCCCTCGACGCGGATGACCTTGCCCTCCACGCCGCGCAGGACCTCCGCGACCGCCGCGAGCGCGCCCTTGCCGGGCTTGCCGAGCGTCGCCGAGCCCGAGGAGAAGAGGATCTTGTCCTTCATCTTGACGGTCATCTTGCCGCGGAGCTCGGTGAGCTCGACGCGGCCCGCGTCGATCTCTCCGCGCAGCGCGTTCGCCATCTTCTCGTACTCCGAGCTCTTCTTCTCGAGCTCCGCCTTGACGGTCTCGAGCTTGCTCTTGGACGTCGAGAGCTCGTTCACGCGCGCCTCGAGCGTGCCCCGCGACGAGGAGAGCTCGGCGACCTGCGCCTGGAGGGCGCGGGCCTCCTCGGTGCGCTTCTCGAGCTCGCCGTTGGTCCGCGCGAGGGTGGCCTCGAGCTCGGCCCCGTGCGCCCGCAGCTCGTCGGCCTCGGCGGACTTGTTGCGGAACTTTCCCGAGGAGACGCAGGCAGACGTGAGCCCGACGAGGGCGACGACGACGACGGTGCGCATCACGGACCTCCGGTGAAGGGAAGAGCGACATTGTACCGACGTCGCGGGACGCGCAAAGGAGGGCGTCCGGCGCCGATGTGCGCCGAGTGGCTCCTGGCCAGGCCGCGCGAGTCGTTCCGCGAGCGCGCGACGCGCCGGGACGGACGTGCTGGCGAGGGATGGTCTCGCCGTCGCCCCTCGCGCGGCGCGGGTGCGCTACTCTGTCGCAGGCGGAGCGCGGCCGCAGGTGCCCTGGGACGCGCGCGCCGCGGGGGCTTCCATGGCCATCCAGGAGCGGGCGGCGCTCTCGACCGAGGTGCTGGGGCTGCTGTTCGCCCGCGCGGGGATCGGCCTCTGCTTCGTCGCGCCGAACCTGACGGTGCTGCGCGCGAACGCGGAGTGGCTGCGCTGCACCGGCTACACCGCGGAGCGCGTCGAGGGCGAGGACATCCTCGCCGTGTTCCCCGACACGCGCGAGGTGGCCCTCTCGCTCTACGAGCGCGTCCAGCGCGGCGAGACGGTGAAGGTCCCTCGCCACGGAGAGCGGGTGCTCGGCCGCGAGGTGTGGTGGGAGGGGCAGCTCTCGCCGGTGCCGACGGAGACGGGCACCGGCATCCTGTTCACGGTGCGTGACGCATCGGAGCATTCCGAGGGCGCGGCCGGCGCGGCTCCGCCCGCCCTCGACGCCGAGGCGAGGCGCGCCGAGGAGGCGCTGGCGGAGCAGCGCGCGCTCAAGGATCAGCTCGCCAAGGTCGCGGCGAGCGTTCCGGGGGTCATCTGCTCCTACCGGCTCCGGCCCGACGGCACGGCGTGCATGCCGTTCACCACCCCGGCGGCCGAGGACCTCTACGGCATCCCGCGGGAGGTGCTCGCGGCGGACTTCGGCCCCCTCGTCGCCAACGTCCACCCGGACGACCTGCAGCGCGTGCTCGAGGTCCTCGAGGAGGCGGCCCGCACGAGGTCCCGCTGGCACGACGTGTTCCGCTACCGGCACCCGAGGAAGGGGGTGCGCTGGCTCGAGGGCTGGTCGGTCCCCACGGACGAGCCGGACGGGAGCCTCATCTGGCACGGCTACGTCATGGACGTCACCGAGCGCAAGCGCGCGGAGGAGCGGCTGCGCGAGGCCGATCGGCTCAAGACCGAGTTCCTCGGCGTCCTCTCGCACGAGCTGCGCAACCTCCTCGCGCCCATCCGCAGCAGCATCTACCTCCTCGATCGCGCGCCGGCGGGCAGCGACCAGGCGGCGCGGGCGAGGGACGTGATCCGCCGCCAGACCGAGCACCTCACGCGCCTCGTCGACGACCTCCTCGACGTGACGCGCATCTCGCGCGGAAAGATCGAGCTGCAGCGCTCGCGCGTCGACCTGCGCGAGGTGGTCGCGCGGACCTGCGACGACCACCGGACGATCTTCGCCGGACGGCACCTCGAGCTGCGCGTCGAGAACGCCGGCCCGGTGTGGGTCGAGGCGGACGCGACGCGGATCGCGCAGGTCGTCGGGAACCTGCTCCTGAACGCCGCGAAGTTCAGCCGCGAGGGCGGGGCGGTGACGGTCGCCGTCACGACGGACGCCGGGCGGGCCGAGATCCGCGTGCGCGACGACGGCCTCGGCATCGTCCCCGAGCTCCTGCCGCGCGTCTTCGAGCCGTTCGTCCAGGCGGACGAGGGGCTCGCGCGGACGCGCGGCGGCCTCGGCCTCGGGCTCGCCCTCGTGAAGGGGCTCGTCGAGCTCCACGGCGGCGGCGTGCGCGCGGACAGCGAGGGCGCCGGCCGCGGCTCGGAGTTCGTCGTGACGCTGCCGGCGGCGCCCGGCCCGCCGGCGGCTCAGCCCCCGCCCCGGGCCCCGGCGAGCGCGCGGCGCGTGGACATCCTCGTCATCGAGGACAACGTGGACGCGGCGCAGACCATCGCCGAGGTGCTGGAGATGGAGGGGCACCGGGTGCACGTCGCGACCGACGGCCTGTCGGGGATCGCGAAGGCGCGCGAGCTCAGGCCCGAGCTGGTCCTCTGCGACATCGGCCTGCCCGACGTGGACGGGTACCAGGTCGCCCGCGAGCTGCGCGCGGACGCGTCGCTCCGCGGGATGCGCCTCATCGCCCTCAGCGGCTACGCTCAGCCGGAGGACAAGGAACGGGCGAAGGCGGCCGGCTTCGAGGCGCACCTCGGGAAGCCGGCCCTCCTCGACGAGCTGACCGCGCTCGTCGCGCGGCGCGGCTGAGGCACGGCGCCCCGGCGCGCGTCCGCGCGACGCGCTTCGCTACCCCCGCCAGAACGGCGGGCCGAACGGCCAGTGGCCGAGGTACCTCGCGGCGCCGAGGGCGAGGGCCGCGGCGGCCGCGGCGAGCCAGAGCAGGCGGCGCCGGCGCTTCGCCGTGTCGTCCGCGTACGGATCGTCGAGCGTCCGGCGCGCGCCCGCGGGCAGGACGGCGCGGTCGGTGAGCGCGGTCCCGAGCGGCAGGTTGATCCGCACGCGCCCGTTCACGGCCCAGCCGTTCGCGTCGAGGATGGGCCCGAGCGTCCGGTGCCGGAGCTTGAGCCAGGAGATGAGCACCGACGGCCCCGACACGACGAGGACCATCGCCGCCACCGCGATGACCTTCGCCCACCAGGGCTTCAGGTCCATGAACCCCGTGACGAACCCGCCGAGCAGCGTGCCGAGGGCGCCGATGCCGACGCCCAGGGCGGCGATGATACCGACCATCTTGCCGACGTCGACGGGCGGGGGGGGCGGGGGGGCCTTCTCGCCGATGGCGGCGTCGGTCACGTGCGTCGCGGTGGACTGGACGTGGTCGTCCGCGGCCTTCTGCTTCGCGTGCGCGAAGCGCGCGACCTGCTCCTCGACGAACCGCAGGGCCTTCTTGTACGGAGCCCAGAACGCCTGGCGGATGCTGATGGGGTTCTCGACGATCTTCACGATCGTCGCGTCCCAGTCCCGTCCCTGCCGGTCGTAGAACACGCCGTTGCGGCCCACCATCAGGTAGTCCGAGTCGCCCTGCGTGAAGCAGGCCACGATCTTCATCGCCTCGCCGCCGGGCCGGCGGCACTCGCAGTAGGCGAGGTACATCCGGGACAGCGAGGCGATCGAGGCGTGCGCGCCGGGGTCGTCCACGCGGATGCACAGCTCGCAGCTGCGCGCGTCGAGGAAGAGCGTCCCGGCCTGGAACACCGCGGGGCGGAGCGGGTCGTAGAAGTCCGCGAACGACACGAAGTTCTTGAGCAGCGTCCCGAGGTCCCGGCAGTAGTGGACGAGCCGGACGACGTCGGCGATCGCCGAGGCCTCGGCGGCGTGGGCCTCGTCCTCGGCGAGGAGCGCCTGGACGGGAGCCCGGCCCGCCGCGAGGAGCTCGCGCACGCGCGCGATCCCGAGCGCCTCGACCCGGGCGCCGGTCTTCGTCGCGAGCCACGCCTCGTAGGGCGAGAAGCGCGCGACGAGGTCCGTCCACTCCTCGAGCGTGAGCGCGTCCTTGCCGGGCCCGTGCACCGGGACGACGGCGTCGCGCTGGAGCGCGGCGATCGCCGCCGCCCAGGCCGGGTTCACGCCACCCGAGAGCGGGAGCGCGCGCCCGGGCTCGACGCGCGCGAGGGGGAAGGCGGCCACCTCGGCGCCGGCCGCGGCGAGCTCCCTCGCCGCGAGCGCGGCGTACTCGGGCTCGGTCCGGTTCAGGGCGAGGGCGGAGCGCGGCTCCATGGCGGCGAGGCCGCAGCGGACGAAGAAGTCGTCCACCTTCGCGCGCACGGCCCGGACGGCCGCGTGCGCGGCCGCGGTGCGGTCGCCGAGCGCCATCACCTCCGCGCTCGCCTCGCCGCGCCGCCAGAACTCGGCGAAGGCCTCCGCCTCCGCGAAGAACGCGTCCGCGCGCGCCCGGTCCACCCCGAGCTTGCCGCTCCGGTCCGCGAGGCCGCCCATCGTGGTCACGATGTCGAGGAGGGTCTGGCGGGTCCCGGGATCCGGCGCGGACTCCGGCGGCACGACGCCGTCGCCGTTGAAGAGCGTGTGCTCGAACACCTTCGTGGTGTCCGCCACGTCCGCCGCGCGGATCGCGGTCGCCTCCGGGCGGCCGACGTGCGCGAGCAGGCGCCGGGCGGCCCCGAGCGCCGCCTTGCCCTCGGGCGTGTCGTCGCGGAGGGCGTCGAGCGCCAGCGCGTCGGCTCCGAAGAGGACGAGCCCCACGTCGCGCAGCCGCGCCGCGCAGAACCGGATGGCGGCGAGGATCTCGGGCGCCCGGACGCGCCCGTCGCGATCGAGGTCGAGGAGGTCGAGGGTCCGCGGGTCCAGCTCGAGGCCGCGGGTGGGGCAGGAGAGGGCGATCCAGAGCTTCTGGTCGAGCTCCTCGAGCGCGAGGAGGTCGGCGCCGCTCTCCAGCGCGAGCTGATCGAGGCCTCCGGCGCGGTGGAACTTGAGGCGATGCCGGCGCTCGACGCGGGAGGCGGCGTCGGGGCGATCGGCCGGGGCCTGGGGGAGCTCGGGGACGGAGGTCGCGAGGCGCATGGCCCGCGACCTTACCGCGCCCGCGGGCGGGGGGCCATGGGGCGGCCGAGGGAGCGGGGGCCGGCCGGTGGCCGCTCAGCGAACTTTTACGTGCGCCGCGTTGGCGCAGGCAGATTATGCGCCCCGGTGTCGAAGGGTCGGGAGGAACGACCCGCACACCTGACGGTCCGCAGCGCGCGCGAAGGCGGGCACCTCCTCCGACTCATCGGGCAGGAGGAGAAACATGTGGACACGTAAGCTGCACGCCGCGAGCCTCGCGGCGGTGATCGTGGTCGCGTATGGCCCCGGGTCCGCGCTGGCTGGACAGCACGAGGGCGCCGCCAAGGCGGGGACGGGCTCGGAGAAGCAAGCCATCCTGAAGACGGGGGACTCCATCCAGTGGTCCGCCGGACCGGCGGCGCTCCCGCCCGGTGCGCAGGCGGCGGTGCTGGAGGGCGATCCGGGCAAGGAGGGGATGTTCACGATGCGTCTCAAGGTGCCGGCCGGCTACAAGATCGCGCCGCACACGCACCCCAAGGTCGAGCGCGTGACGGTGATGAGCGGCGAGTTCTCGCTCGGCATGGGCGCCGACTTCGACGAGAGCAAGCTCGAGAAGCTGCCGGAGGGGAGCTTCTTCGTGCTCGAGCCCGGGATGCAGCACTTCGCGAAGGCCTCGAAGGACACGGTGCTCCAGCTCAACGCCCAGGGCCCCTGGGGCATCAAGTACGTCCGCGCGTCCGACGACCCGCGCAACGCGCCGCAGGCGAGGAAGGGTCCGCCGGCAGAGGCCGGCGCGCGCGGGAAGAAGTGACCCGGGCGCTCGGCCACCGTTCGGCCGTCCGGCTCGTGCGAGCGCGGGCCGCCACGACCTCGGCCGAGCTCCCCATCGAGGAGCCGGGCGCGGCCTCGCCGCGCGCGCGGGTCGTCGCCCGGCCCCGCTCCTCCGCGCCGAGGAGCGAGTGGATCGCTCGCGCGGTCGCGCGATGCCCACGTCGGGTCGCCCCGCAGGGCCGCCCCCGGGAGCGAAACCGATTCTCCGCCGGCGCGTCAGTCCTCTGCGAGCCGAGGCGGGTCCCGCGCCCGAGCACGCGCGTCGCGGCGCGAAGGCGCGGCACCTCGGCGCCGGAGGGCTCGCCGATGAAGCCGCAGCTCGTCTCGAAACACCCTGTCTTCCCGATCGCGCTCCTCGCGTGCGCGGCGTCGCTGACCGCCGGCGTGACCGGCCGCGCCGCGGACGAAGGGGTCACGCCGGCCGCGCGCGAGGCGCTCGGCGGCCTCTACGTTCAGCGGAACCTCGTCTCGGACGGCGCCGTCTCCGCCGAGCACCTCGACGCGAACCTGGTGAACGCCTGGGGCATCACGCACCGGGGCGCGAGCCCGTGGTGGGTGTCCGACAACGGCGCCGGGGTCTCGACGCTCTACGACGGCGAAGGGATCGCACAGTTCGGCGCTCCGCCGCTCGTGGTGAGCATCGCTGGCGCGGGCGGCCACGCCGGCAGTCCCACCGGCGTGGTCGGCAACACGGGCGGGAGCTTCGAGGTCTCGAGCGGCGGCGCCCACGAACCGGCTTTCTTCATCTTCGCGAGCGAGGACGGGACCCTCAGCGCCTGGAACCCGAAGGTGCCTCCGCCCGTCGCGCCGGCCATCCGCTCCACGACGACCGTGGTCGTGGTGGACGACTCGCTCGCGGGCGCCGTGTACAAGGGCCTGACCCTCGCCGCGACGTCGAGCGGAGACGAGCGGCTCTACGCCACCGACTTCCACGGCGGGGCGGTGCGGGTGTTCGACGGCGCGTTCAAGCCCGTCGCCACGACGGGCGGCTTCCGGGACCCGACCATCCCGGCGGGGTACGTGCCGTTCGGCATCCGGGCGATCGGCGGCACGATCTACGTCACGTACGCGCTGCAGGACGCGGACCGGCACGACGACGTGCCCGGCCAGCACCACGGGTACGTGAACGCCTTCACGCCCGACGGGGAGCTCATCGGTCGCGTCGCGTCGCGAGGCAAGCTCGACTCGCCGTGGGGCATCGCCCTCGCCCCCGCCTCCGGGTTCGGCCGGTTCGGCGGGAAGCTGCTCGTCGGGAACTTCGGCGACGGCCACATCATCGGCTACTCGCTCGCGGGCGACGCCTCCGAAGGCGGCGGCGCGTACCTCACCGGCAAGGGGGGCCGGATCACCATCGAAGGGCTGTGGGGCCTGGACTTCGGCAACGACGGCGCGGCCGGGCCGGCGAGCACGCTCTTCTTCGCCGCCGGGCCCGACGACGAGTCCGCGGGCCTGTTCGGCCGCATCGACTTCGTCCGGGGCGGCCGGTAGCGGGCCGGGCTCCTCGCGCACTCCTCCCCGAGGCGACCGGGGTCAGCGCCCGAGGAGCCCCTTCACCGCGGCGTAGTCCTGCTCGTGCACCGCGCCGACGCGGACGCAGCGGATCCAGCCGGCGCCGTCGACGAGCGCGTGGATCGGGATCATCGCGTCCCGCTCCACCCCGAGCGAGTCGAGCAGCGGCCCGAGATCTCCCTCGGAGCGGAGCCAGGAAAGTCGTCCGGGCAGCCCCTTCGCGCGCCACGCGACGAGCTCCTGCCCACGGTCGGCGGCGTCGATGCTGACGAGCTCGAGGCGGACGTCCACGCCGTCACGCGCGAAGCCGTCCCGCCAGCGGCGGAGCAGCTCCAGCTCGTCGACGCACGGGGTGCACCAGGTGGCCCAGAGGTTCACCCAGGTCCAGGCCTTCCCCGGCGCGCCGGCAGCGCCGCCGGGATCGCTCGCGCCGGGCAGCGGTCGCTGCGGGGGCGCAGCGTAGCGGCGGGCGCCCTCGCCGCCGGCGGGATAGCTCCGCTCGCAGAACGCGCTCTGCGCCGCCGCGGCCGTGGCGGCCTGCTTCCGCACGCCGGCGAAGCGCTCCGGGAGGGCCGCCTCCCCGGCGCCGGGCCCCTCCCGGCAGGCGAGCGCGAGCGCGACGGAGAGGAGCGCGGCCCCCGTCCACGCGAACCGCTCAGATCGCACAGTCGATCCAGGCGACGAAGGCGCTGCGGTTGATGTCGGCGTGGCTGCACGCCCCGGCGCGCGAGCGGTCCCAGCCGCAGAACTCGGTCGGGAGCTGCGCGAACTCCTCGCCCAGCCACAGGAGGCCCACCTGCTTCCTGAGGTCCTCGTCGTGGAACCTCGCGTCGAGGTGATCCAGCACCGCCTTCGCGCGGTCGCGGCTCAGCGCCTCGTTGTACTGCTCGTCGCCGTCGGGGCTGGCGCGCGAGACCACGAAGAAGAAGCTGGCGCCGCGCTGATCGCTCCAGGCCTTCTCCACGAGGGCGCGCGCCGCCGGATCCAGCTCCGCCTTCGTGGGATCGAACTGGACGATGTGCGCCCGGTGCGCCAGCGGCCGGAAGAGCGCGTTGAAGTCGCTGCCGGACAGCGCGGCGACCTTCCTGGCCTGGAGGGGCTGGCAGCCGCGGCCGCCACCGCCGCCGTCGAGCAGCCCGCACGCGCCCGCGACGCGGCGGACGATCGCCTTCAGCTCCGGCGTGCAGTAGGCGTCGTTCGACACGCTCGCCGTCGCGACCTCGCGCGCGGCGCCCTGCGTGGCGTCGAGCCGGGCCTGGGCGGCGCGGGCCCAGGTGACGACGAGCGCCGCCGGGATCGCGAGCGCCGCGGCGAGCAGGATCCAGCGCCTCGAGGTGTCGTTCATCGCTCGGTCTCCACGTGCGAGGGCTTCGGGGTCTCTGCCGGCGACTCTGCGTCAGACGGGGACGGGGTCGGCTCCGGAGCCGGTCCGGGGCGCGCCTCGTCCTGCACGGCCTCCGCCGGGCTCGGCGGGGGCGGGGGAGCCTCCGCACCGGGCGCCGCCGGGGGCGCCTCCACCGCGCGAGGAGCGGCGGGGGTCCGGAGCTGGGGCTCCACCTCCGGCGGCGCCGCGGCCGCGCTCGCCTGCAGGTCCGCGCGCGGCGGTGGGGGCGGAGGCCGCGGCGGCTCGGCGGCGCGCCTGCGCGCGCGCTCCTGCGCGGCCTCGGGCGAGAGCATGCGGGAGAGCGTGTACTCGAGGCCGAGGTCGGTGTCCTCGTCGCACATCCGCGCGTCGCCCACGAACAGCTGAGGCGTGAGCACCGGGATCGCGTTGGCGACCGCCCAGCGCAGGCTCTTCGTGAGCTTGCTCCTCACGAGCGCGCCGCCGAGGCAGCCGGCGACCGCGGGGAACTCGCGCTCGATCTCGGCCCGCAGCCCGGCCTCGTCGCGGGCGCCGAGCGCGCGGAGCTCCGTCTGGCGGGCGAAGGCCCACCGGAGCACGGCCCCCGCGGCGGCGGCGTTCTTCGGCCCCTGGCCGACGCCGGCCGCGCAGAGGACCGCCTCGCTGACCGCGCAGGCGCCGGGGTGGATCGCCTCCGTCACCATCCAGTTGCACCGGGAGTCGAGCGGGAACAGCACGCCCTTCAGGTCGAGGCGCTCGCCGAGCGAGCTCGCCGCGAGCCTCGCGTCGAACGCCTTGCAGGACGCGCACAGCGGATCGAGCACCTCGACCGAGGGGGTCCCGCCCGCGCTGGCGGTGAGCGGGATCATCACGCCCGCGCCGTCCTCGGCGTGGACGAGCGCGCCGCACCCCTGCGTCGAGGTGCGGGGATCCGGCCTCGGCACGGACGCGACGTAGGCCAGCGTCACCGCGGCGACGAGCGCCGTCCCTTCCAGCAGGGCCGCCGCGAACCGCGCCTCGCCCGGCGCGGCGCGCACGGCCCGGTACGCCAGGAGCGCGCCGGCGAAGCACAGCGCGCTCGCGGCGTAGATGCCGATGCAGACCTTGCAGACGGCCTCCAGCAAGAAGATCGAGACCGCGCCGAACAGTACGGACATCGCCACCGGCAGGGCGGCCGCCGCGAGCAGCACCTTCGCGTCGCCCGCGGAGGCCTGGCGCCGCCACAGCAGGAGCGCGGCCCGATAGGCGAGGAACGCGAAGACCGCCAGCGCCCAGAGGCTCACCGGGATCCCGCCCCACAGGCTCTCGCGGAAGAGCGAGCTGTAGGGGCTCATCATCACGGTCCTGCAGCCGCTCGCCGCGACGTCCTTCGCGGCTCCGGGCAGGAAGGAGCAGTGGATGGCGTGCACCTGCCGATCGAGGTGCTGCATGAAGTCGCTCGTGCTGAGCGCGGCGAACACCGCGCCGAGGAGCGCCCCCGCGAGCGCGACGGCGACGGCCGCGCGCGGGAAGGCGGCGCGCCGCCCCGGAGGTGGGCGACCGGCGCGCGGCTCCTCGCGCCCGGGTGGCTCGCCGTGCAGGTGCTCCGTGAACGCCGGGTCGTGCGTGGTCATCACGGTGACAAAGCAAGCGATCGTTGGAACGTCAAGGACCCGGGCTGCGGCGCTCTGCTCCGATGGCGCACAGCGGGAGCGGCACCGAGCGTGCACGGCCCGCCCCTCCGCGATGTGTGCCGAGGAACACATCGAGTCCGGGCGCGCCGAGGCCCTAGAGTTCCGGAGTGCTTCGGCGAGGTGGAGTGGCCGGCTCGACGCCGGGATCGTGGAGGTCCCTGCTCGGTTCACCCGTGGTCCTCGTGCTGCTCTGCGGCTGCCTCGCCGAGCCGCCGCCTCCTCCGGGCGCGCCCCCGCCGCAGCCGCAGCCGGTGGAGCCCAGCCCACCGCTCGCGGCTGCCGACACGCCGCCCGCGTGCGATTCCCCGCTCCCGGTCCTCGAGGCGGGTCGCGAGGTGGGGCGCGTCTGCGCGGAGGACGCGCGGCGCGAGGGCCTCACGGTGGTGGATCTGTCCGACGGCTGGGTGCCGCTCGTGTTCCGGGATCCCGAGAACCTGGTGCAGCTGCCCCAGCCGTACCGCGCGACCTACGCCGCCCTGGCGAACGAGGAGTTCCCGTCCGGACCCGACGGGGAGCGCGCGCGCCGCGACGCGTTCCTCGAGCTCTACGGGATCTTCCCGAGCTTCCAGGTGCTCTCGGCGCGGCTCCTCGACGAGGAGCGTCACCTGTGTCACGCGGCGGTGGACGCGACGCCGCTCCACGCGCTCGCGACGTCTCCGCGGCCGTCCTCGCAGGACGGCGCTCCCTCCGCCGCGGTGAGGAGCGCGCTCGCCGCGCTCGAGGAGCGGCTCCAGTGCGAGCGGCTCCTGCCCGGCGCGCAGCGGACGCCGCGCTGGCGGCTGCAGGAGGCGCTCGAGGCCTACCAGCGCAAGCACGCCATCGTCTCGCGCGGCACGCTCGATCCCGAGACCCGCCGGGCGCTCGCGGAGGACAGCCGGGAGCTGGACTTCCGCGCGCTCCTGCGGTCCCTGCGCGCGCGCGTGGTCGACGCCTCCGGCCTCATCGAGGACGGCAGCGCGGCGGCGGCGCGCGGCACCGTCCTGGGCCGGCGCATCGACGGGGACGCGTTCCACGCCACCGATCGGTACGAGGCGCTGGAGGATGGGGCGCCGGACCTCGTGTCTCCCGCGACGGAGGCGGCTGCGCAGGCGCTGGGGTGGACCGATCCCGGCGCGGCCGCCGCGTTCTTCCGCGTGCGAGGCGTCGGCGCCACCCGCCAGCTCGCGGTGGCCCTGCGGCTCCCGCCGGTCCCCGCGTACCACGCCGAGCACATGGAGCTCCGGGCGGAGATCGACCGCGGGGACGTCTGGTACGAGCTCCCGACGTGGCGCGGGCGGATCTCGCACCGGCCCACGCTCACGCTCTACGCGCGCACCAGCGACGGAGAGGAGCTCGCGCTCGTGCGCTGGCCGACCACCATCGGCGGATGGAAGAAGGAGGTGGGGCCGCGTGGACGGGTGGGCCTCCGGTACAAGAACTCCGACGTCGGCAAGCGGCTGTGGCGGTTCGTCGTCGCGTCGCCGGCGTGGCTGCCGCCGCCGCAGACGCCGGCCCGCGCGCTCGTGCACCGGGCGTACGGCACGAAGCGCTGGCTGCCCGAGACGGACCTCCTCGGGCCCGGCTACGCGTCGGCCTACGGGCTCGTGATGCTCCCGCACCTCCGGCCGGTGGAGTCCGAGGGCGCCACGCTCTGGTACGACAACGGCATCCGCACCCACGGCTCGGTGAGCTACCAGTCGATCCTGGGCAGCGAGAGCCACGGCTGTCACCGGCTGTTCAACCACTCCGCGGTGCAGCTCGCGTCCTTCCTGCTGCAGCACCGCGACCACGTCCGCCACGGCCTCGTCGCCCAGCCCTTCGTGCACGAGTTCACCTGGCGCGGCATGAAGCTCAGGCAGCCCATCCCGCACCGCGGCTACCGCTACGAGCTGACGCCTCCCGTCGAGGTGGAGGTGCTCGAGGGGACGGTGCGCGGCAAGATCCGGCGGGTGCCGCAGCGCCTCGTCAGCCTGACGCGGCCGAGGCCGAAGGCGCAGGTGCCGCCGGGGCCCGCCGCGCCCGTGGACCCCGTGGACCCCGTCGAGCCGCCGGCGTCCACGTTCCATTGAGGCCGAGGGCCGCTCGGGGACCGCGAGCCGACCATGCGCGCGGGGGGCGGAGCGGCTCGCGCTGCGCCCCCGCCCCGTCGCCGCCGCTCGTCAGGGTCGGTTCACGCGGATGCGCCGCGGCAGGAGCACGCGCTCCACGCCGCACGCCGCCGCGTGCCGCTCGAGGCAGGCGAGGAGCGCGGGCCGATCGAGGTCGCCGCCTGCCTCCGCCCAGACCGCGCGGATCCGGAGCGCGCCCTTCTCGACGGCGCCGTCGAGGCGCCCGACGAGCGCGTCGCCGCGGAGGAGCGGGCACACGTACCAGCCGAAGCGGCGCAGGTGGGCCGGCCGGTAGACCTCCCAGCTGTAGTCGAAGCCGAACGCGGCGCGGACGAGCGCGCGATCCCAGATGAGCGGGTCGAGCGGACCGAGCAGCCTGAGCCTGCCGTCGGGGCTCGGGTGCCTTCGCCCCGCGAAGCCGCGCGGCGCGAGGTAGGTGCGCGTCGAGCCGACCACCTGGACCTCCTCGACGGCGCCCTCGGCGAGGAGCGCCTCGTGGATCCCTGCCCGGCGGGCAGGATCCAGCATCGACCACGTCGCGCCCCCGGCGCGCGAGAGGAGCCCGGCGGCCTCGACGCGCTCGAGGAGCGCCCAGCGGCGGAAGGCCTCGACCCGCTCCTCGGTGGGTCGCCCCGGCGGGTGGACGCGGGTGCGGGCCGCAGCCGGCAGCGCGCGGTCGGGCACGTCGTAGAGCTTGCCGCGCGGACCACGCCCGCTGACGACGACCTCGCAGCGCGTCTGCAGCACCTCGAGCGCCATCTTCGCGGCGCGCGGCGTGCCCCGCCAGCCGCTCCAGTCGAGCGGCTCGACGCGGCCGTGGTCGGCGAGGTCGTCCGCGGCGATCGGCCCGCGCTCCCGGACCTCGTCGAGCACCTTCTGGACCACGCCCGCGGGCAGGCGGCGCAGCCGCTCGGCGTGCGACCACCACGGCGCCTCGATGGCGAGCTCCGCCCGATACCAGGAGAACGACGCCGCCGGCAGCAGGCAGCGCTCCTTCGCGAAGTGCTCGAAGGCGTGGCCGGGGAGGAGGTGCCGGTAGACGTCGCCCCTGGCGATCCCGTCCACGCGGGCGAGGGCCACGAGGTCGGCGTTCGTGCCCAGCGGATCGAGCGGATCGAGCTGGATGCAGCGGAGCCGGGCGAGGAGCGCGCGAACCCCCGCCGGACCCGGCGGCAGCTCGGGCGCGGCGAGGGCGTGGTGGCCGACGAGGAACGCACGCGCCTCGGCCGGCGTGAGCGCCGTCGCCTTGGATCGCGGGCGAGCGCGCCGGAGCGCGGGGGCGGGCATGCCGCTCGTCTTATCGCCTGGGCTTGCGGGCGGCCAGCCCGGCGACGGCCCCGCGCGTCGCAGCCTCCTGTCCTCCCTGGGCGGGCGCCGCGCGAAGCCGGTCCTCGCGCCGCGCGCCACGGGCGATCGCCCGCTCCCGCTCGCGCTCGCGGGTCCTCACGGCCGTCCGAGCCTGGAGCGAGCCGAGGAGTCGCTCCGTGCTCGCGGCGATCTCGCTCACCGCCCGCTCGAACGCCGGGGCATCTGCCGCCGAGGGCTCGCGGAGTCCGCTCACCTTGCGCACGTACTGCAGCGCCGCGGCGCGAATCTCCTCAGCCGTCGTGGGCGGCTCGAAGTGGTAGAGGACGCGGATGTTGCGGCACATGGGTCCCTCCCAGGCTCGCCCTTTCGTAATCCCGGGCCGGGGAGGGTTCACGTCTTCCGTGAGCGGCGACTGGACCGCGCTAAGGCATGCAGATCGGGGGCGCCGTGCAGAGCGCCTGGGCGGTCGCGAGCATGCAGATGTCCGGACCTTGCCCGGGACAGACGGGCGCCGAGAAGTCGCCCTGGAGCGAGCTCCCGTCCTCGAAGGTGAGGGAGACGTGTCCGGTGACGGCCGAGCCGGTGATCTGGTCGAGCCGGAGCGTGCCGCCCTGCACCGACGGGCTGGGGGTGCCCGCGCAGGTCGGGGCCGCGCCCGTCGCGAGGGACTCGGCGAAGGTGACCGTGAGCCGTCCGGTGCCGTCCGGGACGGCCGTCGTGGCGCTCCCGTAGACCGTGTACGTCCCCGCCGCGAGCGTGGGCTCCGCGCCCGACGGATCGAGCTTCGCGAAGAGGAGGGTGACGTTCTGTGCGCCCGCGTGGAGCCTGCACTGGCTCGTCGCGTAGTCGCCGCAGGCGTCGGCGTAGGACGCGAAGTCGAGGGCGAGCGCCCGGACGCCGACCTGGCCGAGCACCGGCACCGTGCACGGTGTGGTGCCGGTCCCGGCCGGGATCGCCCTCACCTCGCGGGGCGTGAAGGAGCGCCCGCCGACGGTGCCCGAGAGGCCGCCGCCGCCACCACCGTCGCTGGAGCTGCCGCCGCACGCCAGCAAGAACGCCGAGACGAGGAAGAGCCTCCGCATGGATTCACCTCTCGTGCACGAGCACGTCACGCCGGGATCCGGCGCACCGCTGCAATGTACGGGCTGCCGCGGCAGCCGGCAGGGCTCACGGGAGGTGTACGGGCAGCCGGCGGTGCCGGCGGGCACTCACGGGAGGCCGAGGCATTCGGCCACGGAGGGCGACGGAGGCGTCTCCGGGCTGACCCGCGCGGAGCCGCCCCCCTCGATCGAGACGACGTACACCCCTCCGCTGGCGCTCCCGTTCGAGATCTGGACGGCATCGGCGGGGTTCCCTGCGCCGCCGTAGTCGATGGAGCCAGTGACGGGCGTGGCGGCGGAGCCGTCCGGCGAGCGTGGCTGGAGGACGAACGTGAGCACGCCCGACATGTGCCCGTCTCCGCCCGAGTTGGCGTCGGTGACCTGCGGGCCGTCCACCCGGGCACCGCCGAGGTCCTCGAACGCCGAATAGAGGATCGTGGTCGTGTTGTGCGTGAAGCCGCTCTGGGACACGCGGAGGTTGCCGGCGACCGTCCCGACGTAGGTCTCGGCCCGCTGGTACTGCGTCATCCCCGGACCGCCGAAGCCGATGATGCGGATCTCGGAGCTGCGGATGCCGAGGTTCGCGATCTGGAACGCGCAGGCGGCGTCCCGCGCCGTCGCCGTGCCGAGGCGCGCCAGCGCGGCGCCGAAGGCGGCGTAGGTCCCGGCGAGCGCGGCGTCGCCGGCGAGCACGAGCCGGCCGCCGTCCCGGATGACGGTGAGCTGGAGGGTGCGCCGCTCGTCGGTGCGCCAGGAGCCGCGCCGGCTGAGGAGCGAGGTGGTGCGCTCGTCCGGGAGCGTGTACTCCCGCTCGACCCGCAGCGTCGCGCGCCCCTCGCTCCCGGTCTCCGCCCACGTCCCCTGGAGCGTGCTCGCCGAGGTGCCGGCCGAGATCGGCATCTGCATCGAGGTGAACGCGAACGGGGTGGAGCCGTCGCTCGAGGAGGTGCCCACGAGGAGGACGCGGACCTCCGCCCCGTCGGCGGCGATCCAGGTGTCCCCGGCGACGCGCGCGGTGACGTCGAGCTTCTGCGCGACCTCCGCGTAGGGGCCGCAGGCGCCGAGGGCGAGAGCGACCAGGGCCGCCGCAGGGGCGGGACCGCGACGGCGCGCGCGCGCGCTCACCGCGCGACTCCCAGGCCGAGGAGGAAGCCCGTGCTGAAAGTGAATCCGTGCGCCAGGTCGTCCGCCCGCAACGGATCGTACAGGTCGTACGCGAGCGCGCAGTAGGCGCCCACCGTGATGGGCTGCGAGAAGCCGTGGTCGCCCCGTCTCCACCGCAGGATCGCCCCTCCGCCCACGCCGAGCGGCAGGGCCGAGAAGTCGCGATAGCCCGGCTTGCCCGGGAGGTACACCAGCGTCCCGTGCAGCCCGGGGCCCGCCTCCGCCTCCAGATCGGAACGCACCGACCAGCGCCACTGCCAGCCGACGAGGAAATCCCCTCCCGACCGGCGGCGGTAATAGTCACCGGTCGCGTACACGCGCCCGTCCTGGCGCGCCTGGAGCGGGAGGAGCGCGAACAGGTGGACGAAGGGACCGTTGACGCCGAGCGACCCGAGGTAGCCGACGCTCCCCGAGAGGAAGGTGTACTGGCTGCCTTCCTCGCTGAAGAAGGTCGTCGCGTGGGGGCCGGCGGCGAGCGCGTGGCGGGATCCGTCGTGAGCGCCGAGGGGATCGTCGGCCTCGCGGCCGGCGCCCGGCGCTGCCTCCGCGGCGGGAGCGGCGACAGGGGCGGCGGCGCCGAGCGCTCCGGCCAGCGCGAGGGCGAGCGTGCCGCGCGCGCCGCCCCTCACCGCGGCGCCTCCGCATACGCCCGTCGGGCCGCGGAGAGCGCGGTCGCATCCACCGCCTCGAAGCGCGACATCCGGATGCCGGCGAGCGCCTCGGCGCCCGCGGCGTCCGACGGGAGCGCCTGGAGCGCGGCGCGGAGCTTCGCCCACTGCGCCGGCGGCATGCGCCGGTCCACCGTCGCGACGATCCCCACCGGGAGCGACGGCGAGCGCGCGACCACCTCCAGCTCCGACGCGAGCGGGAGGTTCGGGAGCGCCGCCGCCTGGGCGCCGTCGAGGAGGACGGCGACCGGCTCACCCGCCGCCGCGCGCCGCAGCGCCGACAGCACCGCGGTCGACTGGACGATCCGCACGCTCGCCGGCAGCCGGCCCCACGCGCCGAGCGCAGGCCCGCGGACGAACCCGGGCGAGAACCCGGCGGAGGACAGGATCGTGTAGCCCTCGAGCGCCGCGGCCGTCGCGCCGCGTCCCTTCTTGAGGACGAGGCTCCAGCGCTCGAGCCCCGCGCTTCCCTGCGGCACCGGCTGGAGCTCTGCCCGAAGCGCGAGCGCCTTCTCGTGCTTCAGGAAGAACGGCAGGGAGACGACGGCGGTGGCGGCGTCCGGTGCGCGAAGGCGGGCGAGGCCGGCGTCCTCCAGCGGCTCGTAGGTCGCGCCGAGCGCGCCGGCCGGGAGCCCCGCCTTCGCCGCCGCGGCCGCGGCGAAGGCGTCCATCGCGCCCTGCGCCTCCAGCGTCGTGCCAGGCGACCCCGGCGCGCAGAAGACGATCTTCGACGGCGCCGCCGCCGCCGCGACCGCGGTCGCGCATGCGATCGAGGCCGCGAGCGCCGCCGCCCGTACGTACCGGTGACGTCCGAGGCTCACCCCGTGAACCTAGCGCACCTGCCCGGGGCGAGCCGGGGCCCAAGAGTATCCTCGGTCGTTCCGTCCGGGTCCGCTATGGATGCGAGATGCGCCGCGCCCTCCGGCTGACCAGGCGTTCACTGTACGTGGCGGCGAGCCGATGAGCCCACGGCTGCTCCGCGTGTTCACCCGGATCGTGGCGCTGCGCGCGCCGATCCTCGCCGCGTACGCGCTCCTCGCCGCGGTGGCCGTGGCGCTCGCGGTCGGCATCCGCTCCGACGCGGGCATCTCCGGGCTCATCGTCCCCTCGGATCCCGACTACGTCGCGACCCGCCAGTTCGAGGCGATCTTCCCCGAGCGCCCGATCGTGCTCCTCCTCCTCGAGGCGGACGATCCCTGGCGCCCCGAGGTGCTCGCGGAGACCCTGGCGCTCGAGGACGCGCTCCGCGCGATCCCCGGGGTGACGCCGGTCTCCGCGCTCGACGTCTACCGCCGCGCCCACCCGGGCTTCGCTCCGACCCCGGCCGGGACCGCGGCGTTCCGCGCGTTCGCGACGGGGACCTCGTTCTTCCGCCGTCAGGGGCTCGTCGGCGACGGGTTCCAGGGCCTGGCGGTGGCGCTCGACGCGGCCGACCCGGCGCGGCGCGACGCGCTCCTCGCCGCGGTGGACGCCGCCGTCGATCGCGCGCCGCGCGACGCGGCCGTGCGGGGCGTCCGCCGGGTCGGCGCGCCGTGGGTGGAGGCGTGGATCGAGCAGGCCTCGCGCGAGGCGTCGCTCCGGTGGTTCCCGGTGTTCGGCCTGTTCGTCGTCGCCCTCGTGCTGTTCCTCTACCGCTCGTGGCGGACGCTCGTCGCCGTCGTCGTGGCCCTCGGGACCGCCGTGGCCCTCGCGGTCGCGGCGGGGAGGCTCCTCGGCTTCACGTTCACGGTGGTCTCGGCGCTCGTCCCGCTCACGGTGATGGTGACCACCCTCGCGAACCTGGTCTACGTCCAGTCGCGGTTCGTCGATCAGCCCGAGGACGTGGACGTCGACGCGCACCAGCTCTTCGCCCTCGCGAACAAGTTCCTGCCCGTCACCGCCTCCACCCTCGCGGCGGTGCTGGGCTTCGCCGCGCTCGCCGTCTCGAGGATCCGTCCCATCCGCGAGATGGGCCTGTGGACCGCCACCGGCCTGGCCCTCTCGTGGGTGACGGTGTTCACGCTCTTCCCCGCGCTGCAGAAGGCGCTCCGGACGCCCACCGGCCGCGCCGCCCCGGTCCGCAGCCGCCTCTACGATCGGCTCGCGGGGGCCCTCCCGTTCTTCACCTGGCGGCTGCGCTGGGTGCTCGTGCCGGGAGCGCTCGCGCTCGCGGCGATCGGGCTCGTGGCGATCACCGGCGTCCCGGGGCGGCTCGCGCCGATGCGGGTGGGCGTGGACTCCCTCGACTACGTGGACGC
Organism: Anaeromyxobacter soli; assembly: GCF_022808855.1. Taxonomy (GTDB): domain Bacteria; phylum Myxococcota; class Myxococcia; order Myxococcales; family Anaeromyxobacteraceae; genus Anaeromyxobacter; species Anaeromyxobacter soli. The sequence continues at coordinate 3,490 of NZ_JAKZLF010000005.1, read as the reverse complement.
CTCGCTCCCCATCCACCGGGACATCGTCTACTACCGCGACCACGTCGGCGGGCTGAACGTCGCGCGGGTCTGGGTGCGCACCCGCGGCGCGGTGACCGATCCCGAGGTGCTGCACGCCCTCGACCGCTTCGCCTCGGCGGCCGAGCGCGAGCGGGACGTCACGTCCGTCGTCGGCCCCACCACCTTCCTGCGGATGCGCCGCTACCTCGCGTCCGGGGACGATACGCTCCCCGCGGACCCCCAGGCGTTCGCGGCGCTCGCCGGGGACGTCGAGCAGCTCCTGCTCGCGGAGCCGGAGCTCCGCGCGTTCATCGACGCCGGCTCGCTCTCGAACGCCCAGCTCACGGTGGTGTTCCGCGGCACGGAGGAGCGCGACTTCCGCGCGCTCGAGGCCGCGCTCGCCGCCGACTGGACGCGGGCGGCCGGCGGGACGCCGGCCCTCGAGGGCGCGTCGATGCGCGTCGTGGGCGAGTCCTTGCTGCAGGCGAAGGTGGGGGCGAGCCTCGTGCCCACGCTCGCGGAGAGCTTCGCGATCACGGCCGCGCTCATCTTCGTGGTGTTCCTGTTCGTGTTCCGCAGCGCCGCGGCGCGGCTCATGGCGATGATCCCCTCGGTCTTCGCGATCCTCGTCACGTTCCTGGGGATGCGCCTCACGGGCACGCCGCTCAACGTGGCGACCATCCTCATCGCGACCACGGTGCTCGGGACGACGGAGAACGACCAGATCCACTTCTTCCACCACCTGCACGAGGGCGAAGGGGAGGGTGGGCTCGACGGCGCGCTCCGCCACGCGCTGCGGGTGTCGGGGCGGCCCATCGCGTTCGCGACGCTCATCAACGCGGCCGGCTTCCTGGGCCTCTCGTTCTCGAGCTTCCCGCCCATCCGGCAGTTCGGGGTGGTGACCGCGGCGGCGTTCCTGCTCGCGATGCTCGCGGACTTCAGCGCGCTCCCCGCCGCGCTCTGGCTCGCGCGGCGCGAGCGCCCTCGGACCGGGTCCGCTCAGCCCGCCACGGCGCTCCCGCGCGCCACGCGCAGGTAGAGCGCCTCCAGCCGGCGCACCGAGTCCTCGAACCGGAAGCCTGCGGCGAGCGCGAGGCACCGCGCGCGCGCCTCGCGCAGGCGCTCCGGCGCGTCGAGGAGCAGGTCGAGCCGGCGCGCGAGGTCGGACGGGTCGCCCGGCTCGAACAGGAACTCCTCCGAGACGGCGAACTGGCGGGCGGCGCTGTGCGGGGCTCGCGCGACGAGGGCAGGCGTCCCGCACGCGAGCGCCTCGAGGACCGCCATCCCCTCGAGCTCCACCTCCGACGCGTGGACGAGCAGGTCGGCGGTGACGAGGAGCCGGCGGAGCTCGTCCTCGCTCACGAACCCGACCTCGGCTGGGACGGGCAGCGTCGCCGCCCGGCGCCGGAGCGCCTCCTCCTCCGGGCCCCGGCCGGTGACGACGAGCTGGATGCGGTCCGCGTGACGAGAGCGCCGCACGCCCTCGACGGTGACGTCGAGCCGCTTCTCCCGCGCGAGCCGGCCCGAGGCGACGACGAGGAGCTTCCCGCGGTGGCGCTCGTGGCGCTCCATGGGCGTGGGCCCGAAGCCGGGCGGGATGCCGTTCGAGATCACCTCGGCGGGCGCGCGGAGCCCGTGGACGCGCAGCTCCTCGAGCGCGAAGGGGCTCGGGCACACCACCGCCGCCGAGCGGTCGAAGAGCCGGGAGAGGAAGAGCCGGTACGTCCAGTCGACGAGCCGCGCGGAGCGCAGGCCGACGTTGTAGAGGAGGTTCTCGGGCTGCACGTGGAAGGCGGAGACGAGCGGAGCGCCGACTGCGTTCGCGATCCCCGCGGCGCGGAGCCCGAGCCAGAAGGGGAACTGCACGTGGACCACGTCCACGCGCCGGAACAGCGCCTCGAGCGTCCGGCGGCGGGGGACCGCGAAGACGAAGCCGTTCTCCCGCATCAACCGGCCGACGAGCGGCAGGTAGAAGGCGGGGAGCGCCAGCGTGCCGTCGCCCTGGGCGCCCGCCGCGACGACGGTCACGTCGTGCCGCTCGCGGAGCGCCTCCACGAACCGCAACGCCGAGCGGACGCCGCCCGCGATGGCGGAATCGAAGGTGTCCGCCACGAAGGCGATGCGAAGGCGGCGGTAGGGCTGCATCCGACCGAGAGTAATCGCGAGTCCCGACCGCTGCGAGGCGCCCCGACCGGGGCCGAACGAGAGTCGAGAGTCGAGAATTGGTGACCGGGCCGACCGAGAGTAAGGGGGAAAGGGGAAAGGAGCGGCCGACCGAGAGTAGTCGAGCTTCGATCGCGCAGACTCGCGGGAGAACGCCACCTGAAGAGGTGTCCGCCGGGTCGCGCGTATCGTACGTACAGTGAATGGACGTGCGTCACGCGGAGCCGCCGGTCGACCTCAGCGCGAGCGAGGTCGTGCTCGAGCAGCGCCGGCGGGCCGGCGCACGAGAACAATCTGCCTGGAGCGGGTGCCTGGCCGGGTCAGGCAGGCGCTGCGCACCGGACTGCGTGCTCGATCCGAAGCTGATACGTCCCCGCAGGGAAGATGATGGTCGCGTCGCCCGCTCGTCGCGCTCGCCACGCGCTGCGATAGGCGCGCAGGAAATCGCCGAGGCGCGCGAGCGCCTCGATGCGCTTCCACCTGTCGCGTGCAGCTACCCGCGGATTGAGCTCGCGCCTGGGCTCGCCGGGAGCAGGGCGCGCGAACGGCGACTGCGCACGGACGCGCTTGCGCCCGAGAAAGCCGCGCGCACCTTCGCACTGTCGCGCGTCCTCGAGCTCTCGCAGCGCCACCGCGACGAGGGCCTGGAACTCCTCGGCCGACGCGAAGCCTGGGGGAGTGGTGAGGCGCAGCTCGGCCGATGCTGGCATGCCGCCGCTGGGGCTGAAGAAGACCTTCGGGCGGGGAGCGATGAGCTTCGCCGATCCGAGCTGCTCGGGAGCGGTCCAGAGCCCCGGCCACTCGCGACCGGTGGGAACGAGCCCCGCGGTGACGGGATTCGCGAGGACGTAGGCGGCCTTGCGCACGACGTCGCTCGGCGCGACGGGGGTGACGGCGCTGTACGAGTTCTCGGAGGACCAGAAGCCCTCCCATCTCCCGAGCGACGCGTTGACGGCGCGGGCGACGAGTGAGTCGAGATACTGCATGAAGGCGGGGAGCCGCGCTTCGGGGTCGGTGACGAGGAGGTGGTAGTGGTTCGAAAGCACGCAGAAGGCGTGGACCTCGACGCGGTGGATGCGCGCGGCGGCTGCGAGGACGTAGAGGAAGATCGCGTTCGTGACGTCGGATGGCCGCAGGAAGAAGCGCCGTTCCGAGCAACGACGAGTCACGAGGTAGGTGACTCCTGGCAAGATCTGGCGTGGAACCAGTCAAGACATCGCTGACACTTTGCTCGGGATCTTGGCTTGTCTCCCGCGCTGACGAATCCGCTGCTCGGTGTTTACCCAGGTGACAGGTGGCATCACCGTGTTCTGGGCGAGGGCGTGGT
>NZ_JAKZLF010000049.1 GCF_022808855.1 Anaeromyxobacter soli | reverse complement strand
GACGACGACTTCCAGATCGAGCGGTTCTGAAGGATTCACGGGGCTGCGCCGCGCGCGGCGCCCGTGAACGTTGGAGCCCACACGGACCCCGCGTCGGGGCTTCCTCCGCGGGGCGAGTGGCGCTATACCCGCGCCGCTCGCTCCAACAGGAGGTCATCCGTGTCCCGCACCTCGCTCCCCCGCGCCGCCGCCGCGGCCCTCCTCGCCGTCCTCGCCGCGGGTTGCCACCGCTCCGGCCCCGCCATCGAGACCGCCCTGCCCGTCCTCCCCGGCGAGGCATGGGACGGCGCGCACGCCGCGCTCGCGCGCCTCGACCCGAACGCCCGCGACGCGAGCGTCGCCGGGGGCCGGGCGACCACCGCCAGGGCCGAGCTCGTCGTCGCGGGCGTCCACTTCGACGAGGTGAGGATCACGGGCAAGGCGGATCTGCCCAGGGTCCGGGCCGTCTCGCTCGCGACGCGGCCGCCGTCGAACGGCTGCGATCGCATCCGCGACGATCTCGTGAAGGCGCTCGGGCCGGCGTGGAACGTCGGCGAGACGCAGCTCGGCGCGACGACCGCGCGGCGCGAGGGCCAGATCGCGCGCATCGTCTGCAACGGCGCCGAGCTATCGCTCACCATCGCGGGCTGAGGCGGAGACCCCGCCGCTCTGGATCGCTCCTGCGGCCAGATCGACCGGGCTCCGCGGGGCCGGCCGACCCGCCGCGGGGCGCGTGGTACCCTCGCCGCGGCCGATGCCCGACGACGCTCCCCCGCTCGCGCGCGCCAAGGCGCTCGCGCTCCGCTTCCTCGCGAGCCGCGCCCGCACCGAGGCGCAGGTCCGCGCCCGGCTCGCCAAGGCCGAGCTCTCCGCCGAGGCGGACGCGGTGGTGGGCTGGCTCCGGCGCCTCGGCTACCTCGACGACGCCGCGTACGCCCGGGCCCGCGCCCGGGCGCTCGTCGCGCCCGGCCGGCTCGGCCCCCGGCTGGCGGAGCGGCGGCTCCGCACGGCGGGCATCCCCGGCGACGCGGCGCGCGCGGCGATCGCCGGCGCGGTGGCGGAGGGAGGGGAGGGCGGAGAGGTCGCGCTGTGCCGGGCGCTCGCGGAGCGCCGGGCGCGCGGGGCCGCGCTCGAGACCCTCGACGACCGCGCGCGCCGGCGGCTCGCGCGCTTTCTCCTCGGGCGCGGGTTCGCGGGCCCGGTCGTGGCGAGGGTCCTCGGGATCTGGGAGGACGGCTGACGCCGTCGCTGGCGGCTGCGCGCCGGGCGGGCCTCTGTTATCCTCCCGGCCTCATGCGCCTCCCCGCCGCCCTCGCGCTCTCGGTCCTCCTCGCCGCGTGTGGCTCCAAGCGCGTCAGCTTCACCGGCCAGCTCAAGTACGGGGCCACGGCCGAGGCCAACTACGAAGCCGGCGTCGACGAGCTGAAGCACGACAACTACTCCGAGGCCGTGAAGTTCTTCGAGTACGTCCGCACCAAGTACCCGTTCTCGAAGTACGCGCCGCTCTCCGAGCTCCGGCTCGCCGATCTCAAGTTCAAGCAGGAGCGCTACGTCGAGGCGGCCGACGCGTACCAGCAGTTCGTCACGATGCACCCGACGCACGAGGAGGTGGAGCTCGCGGAGCTTCGCGTCGGGGTGTCGTACCTCCGCGACGCGCCCGGGGACTTCGTGCTCTTCCCGCCGGCGTACGAGAAGGACCAGCGTCAGGTGGAGAAGGCCGCCCGCGCGCTGCGCGACTTCGTGCAGGCGAAGCCCGACTCGAAGTACGCGCCGGAGGCCAAGAAGCTCCTCGCCGAGGCGGAGGGGCGGCTCGCGAGCCACGAGTGGTACGTGGGCGAGTACTACTACAAGCGCGGGCGCTGGGCCGGCGCGGCCGGGCGCTACGAGGCGCTCGTCTCGAAGTACCCCGGCTCGCGCCACGAGGTGGAGGCGCTCATGAAGCTCGCGCACTCCTACCTGGAGATCGACGAGAAGCACCGCGCCCGCTCCGCCCTGCAGAAGCTCATCGTGAAGCACCCGCAGGACCCGCGGCGCCCGGAGGCGGAGAAGCTCCTTGCGTCGATCCGGTGAGCCGCCGGCCGCGCCGCCGCCGGAGCTCGGCGAGCGCGCCCGCGGCCGGCGTGAGCGCGCCACGCGGGTGGGCGCTCCCCACCTCGTCCCGTCGCTCGCCGCCGTCGCCGCCGCCCTCGTGGTCTGGGCGCTGTGGGGCAAGGTCTCCTGCGGCGACCCGCGCCTCGCGCTGGCGAGCCCCGAGACGCAGGTGAAGGCCGCGCTCGCGAAGCAGGACCGCGCCCGGGTGCCGGACGTCTACGGCTTCCGCGCGGGCGGGATCGCCTCGCTCCGCTCGGTGCGCTACGCGGACGTCGTGGTCGCGATGGATCGGGGAAAGGCGCGGGTCCTGGCCGTCGTGGAGGCGGACGGGGACGTCGCGTGGCAGGAGGAGCGCGCGCGGATCTCCTACGTGGGGCGCGAGGCGTTCGAGATGTCCCGCTGCAGCGCCGCGGGGTGGTGCTCCGACGGCCGTCAGTTCGCGGAGCTGAAGGGCGTGCTCGCCGCGCTGTTCCGCCGGGAGGACGCCTTCAACCGGCGTGACGCGGAGGCCTACGCGCGGCTCGTCTCGGAGCGCTACGCAGGTGCCGGCGGACGTGACGCGCTGCTCGCGCGGCTCGGCGAGGACCTGCGCGCGGGACCGCCGGCGCGCGTGCGCATCCTCGCGTGGCAGATCCGCGTGGAGCGGGATCGCGCGATCGTGGGCGAGGACCAGGAGCTCACCGTCGGCGAGGAGGCGCCGCGGGCGCTGCGCTCGCGGTACGAGCTCCTGCGCGAGGGAGAGCGCTGGACGATCGTCTCCGGGCTGTGACCGGGCGTCGCGCTTGGGGTCCGGTGCGCCCCGCGGGCGGCCGGGCCTCGGAGTCCTGCGCGCGCGGCCTGGCCGCGGAGTCCCGGCGACCTCGCCTCGGCCGCGACGCGAGGTCGGGATCGACCGTCCGGCGGCGCGGCGCGTGCTACGCTGCGCGGCCGGGAGGGTCCCGTGGACGACACCCTGAAGCAGGCGCTCGCGCTCGGGCGCGCGTACTATCTGAAGAAGGACTACGGCCTCGCGGAGACGTACCTGACGCAGGTCGTCGAGTCGAACCCGTCCTTCGCCGACGTCTACAACATGCTCGGGGTCGTCTACCACGACCAGGGGCAGTACCAGAAAGCGCTGCGGGCGTTCGAGGCGGCGCTCCGGATCAACCCGGGGTACACGGACGCCGCGCTCAACCTCGCGGTCACCTACAACGACACGGGCAAGTACCGCGAGGCGCAGGAGACCTACCGGCACGCGCTCTCGCGCTCCGGCGCCGCCCACGGGAAGCTGGATCGCTACGTCCAGGGCAAGCTCGCGAACATGTACGCCGACATCGGCGACGTGTACCTCTCCTCCGGGCTCCACGAGGAGGCGATCGCCGAGTACCGGCGCGCGCTCGCGCTCGGGCCCGCGTTCTGCGACGTCCGCGCGAAGCTCGCGGGCGCGCTCCGGGACGCGGGCGATCGGGAGGCGGCCATCAGCGAGTACGAGGAGGTCGTGCGGCAGAACCCCACGTACGTCCTCGCCCGGCTGAACCTCGGGCTCGCGCTGTACGGCGGCGGGCGCAGGGACGACGCGGTGGCGCAGTGGCGCGCCGTGCTCGAGATCTCGCCCGGCAACCGGAACGCGGAGCTGTACCTCCAGGTCGCCGGAGGATAGCCGCCCGTCCTCCGGCCCGCGGTGACGAGGCTCCGCGACGGACGCCTCGCCGCCCCCTGCTCCGAGCCGAGGCCGCCGGAGTCGACGTTCGACGCGCCGTGCGCGCTGGCCCGGGTCGCGTATCCGCCGCCAGAGCACCGCGGGCGCCTCGCGGTTGCCCGAGCGCCCGCCCGCCGGTATGGGGTAACGGCATGGATCCCGAGAAGAAGATCCGCCTCACGAGCTTCAGCCACGGCGCGGGTTGAGCCTGCAAGATCCGCCCGGCGGATCTGGCGCAGGTGCTGCGCCACGTGCCCAGGATCGAGGAGCCGCGCGCGCTCGTGGGGACCGAGACGCGCGACGACGCCGCGGTGTACCGGCTCTCGGACACCGAGGCGATCGTCGAGACGGTCGACTTCTTCACCCCCGTGGTGGACGACCCGTACTGGTTCGGGCGGATCGCCGCCGCGAACGCGCTCTCGGACGTGTGGGCGATGGGCGCCCGGCCGCTCTTCGCGCTCAACCTCGTGAGCTGGCCGGTCGGGAAGCTGCCGATGGAGCTGCTCGGCGAGGTGCTGCGCGGCGGGGCGGAGTCGGCGCGGCTCGCCGGCGCGCCCATCCTGGGCGGCCACTCCATCGACGACCCCGAGCCCAAGTACGGGATGGCGGTCACCGGGATCGTCCACCCCGATCGCATCCTCCGGAACGTCGGCGCGCGCCCCGGCGACGTCCTCCTCCTCACGAAGCCGCTCGGGATGGGCATCGTGACCACTGCCATCAAGCGGGAGGAAGCCGGCGCCGCGCTCGTGGACCTCGCCATCGAGGTGATGAGCGCGCTCAACAGGACGGCGGGCGAGATCCTCGCGGCGAGCGGCGCCGTGCACGCCCTCACGGACGTCACCGGGTTCGGGCTCCTCGGCCACGGCTGGGAGATGGCGGAGGGCTCGGGGGTGACGCTCCGGCTCCGCGCCGAGGCGATCCCGGTGCTGCCCGGCGTCCAGGATCTGGCCGCGAGGGAGATCGTGCCCGGCGGCTCGCGCGCGAACCTCGCCTGGGTCCGGCCGAACGTGCACTTCGCCGAGGGCCTCCACCCGACGACGCCCATCGTCCTCGCCGACGCGCAGACGAACGGCGGGCTCCTCGCCGCCGTCGATCCCGGCCGCGCCGCCGGGGTGCTCGAGGCGCTCCGCGCCGCCGGCGTCGCCGCCGTCGAGATCGGCGAGGTGGTCGCGGGTGAGCCTCCCCGCCTCGAGGTCCTCTAGGCGGAGAGCCAGCTCGGCGGAGCGGAGGCGCGGCGGCCGTGAGCAAGGCCGTGGAGCGGGACGCCGGCCGGCCCTCTGCTAGAATTCACGGGCGATGCTCGCCCCGCTCGCCGCCGCGCTCCTCCTCGCCGCCGCGCCGCGCGCGCCCGGCTTCGTCGCCGTGGTGGATCCGGGGCACGGCGGCGATCAGGAGGGCGCGCTCTCGCCGCTCGGCGACAAGGAGAAGGACGTCGCGCTGGAGATCGCGCGCCGCGTGGCCGCGCGGCTCCGGACGATCGGCGGCAAGGTGGTGCTCACCCGCACCGGCGACATCGGCGTGCCGCTCGCGAACCGCGCCGCCATCGCGAACGCGCTCCGCGCCGACCTGTTCGTCTCGGTGCACCTCAACTCCATGCCCTCGGCCGAGGCGCGCCGGCACTCCGCCGGCGTCGAGACCTACTTCCTCTCCGCCGACGCGACCGACGCCTCGGCGACGGCGGTGGCCGCGCGCGAGAACGCCGATCGGCTCGCCGGAGAGCCGGAGCTCGATCCCGCCGATCCCGTGGCGGCGATCCTCCAGGACCTCGAGGACCAGGACGCGCTCGCGGGCTCCTCGCGGCTCGCGTACGCGGTGCACGAGAAGCTCGTGAGCGCGCTCGGCGCCGAGGACCGCGGGGTGAAGCAGGCGCCGTTCTACGTGCTCGCGGGCGCGCGCATGCCCGCGGTGCTCCTCGAGGTCGGCTTCATCTCGCACGACGGGGAGGCGGCGCGGCTGCGCACGCCCGAGTACCAGGAGCGGATCGCCGCCGCGGTCGCGGAGGGCGTCGCCGCCTGGCGGAACGCGACGCGCCGGGCCGGGCGCTAGAGGACGGGGCTTCCCGTCACTCCGCTGCGTCCCCCGGACAGTCGAACCTGAGCCTGTCGAAGAAGCGTCGGAGCCGCGGGGCCCTAGACCCGCGCGCCGGGCACCTGGGCCAGCGCTCGCGGTCAGCGTGTCCCGGGCGCCGGCAGCGGGGGACCGGGGCGTTCGCCCTCCGGATAGGCCCCCGCGGGCGTGACGGGGGAGGTGTCGTCCCAGGACCGGCAGGCGCACACGACGCAGCCGCGGGTCCGGTCGGTCGCGCACTCCTCCACGCCCAGGCACCGGCGCCGATCTTCCCCGGAGCAGAGGCCTGCGCGGCTCGGGGTGAGGCAGCCCGCGGCGAGCGAGGCGGCGATGGCGACGACGAGCGGGCGCATGCGGATCCTCCGGAGACAGCAAAGCACGCCGCCCCCGCGCGGTCGACACCGTGGCGGCGGCCGACGCCCCGTGCTATCTCGCCGCCCCATGCGCACGAACGGTCGCGGCCAGCGGGATCTCCGGAACGTCGTCCTCGAGCCCGGCGTGTCGAAGCACGCGGAGGGCTCCTGCCTCGCGAGGTTCGGCGACACGCACGTGCTCTGCACCGCGACCGTCGACGAGAAGGTGCCGCCGCACGTCTACGGCACGGGGGCCGGCTGGGTCACCGCGGAGTACGGGATGCTGCCGCGCTCGACGCACGAGCGGATGGCCCGCGAGGCCGCGCGCGGCAAGCAGGGCGGGCGCACGCTCGAGATCCAGCGGCTCATCGGCCGCGCCCTGCGCGCGGCGATCGACCTCCGCGCGCTCGGGCCGCGGACGATCACGCTCGACTGCGACGTCATCCAGGCCGACGGCGGCACGCGCACGGCCGCGATCACCGGCGGCTACGTGGCGCTCGTCCTCGCCATCCGCGCGCTGCAGTCGCGGAAGACCATCGCCCGGAACCCCGTGGCGCGGAGCGTCGCGGCGGTGTCGGTCGGCATCGTCGAGGGCGAGGTCTGCGTGGACCTCGACTACGGGGAGGACTCGACCGCGGAGGTGGACATGAACGTCGTCGCCACCGGCGACGGCGCGCTCGTCGAGGTGCAGGGGACCGCGGAGGGGAAGCCGTTCCCCCGCGCCGATCTCGACCGGATGGTCGACGCGGCGCTCGAGGGGATCCGCCGCCTCCAGGAGCACCAGGAGCAGGCGCTGCGGAGGTGAGCGTGGACCTCTTCTTCGCCACCACGAACCCCGGCAAGCTCCGCGAGCTGCGCCGGCTGGTCTCCGGGCTCCCCATCCGCGTCGTCTCGCCGGAGGACCTCGGGCGCGACCTGCCCGAGGTGGAGGAGGACGGCGCCACCTTCCAGGCGAACGCGGAGAAGAAGGCGGCCGCGTACGCGCGGTTCGCCGGCATGCCGGCGCTCGCCGACGACTCGGGGCTGTCGGTGGACGCGCTCGGCGGCGCCCCCGGCGTCCGCTCCGCGCGCTGGTCCGACGAGGAGCCGGGGCCCGCGCCGGCGAGCCCCGTGTGCGAGCTCGCCGAGGGCGCCGCCGCCGAGCTCGGACCGGTCGCGGGAAGGGCGGCGCGGGACGAGCGCAACAACGACAAGCTGCTCCGCTCCCTGGCCGGGCTGCCGGACGGGCGGCGCGGCGCGGAGTACGAGGCGGTGCTCTCCGTGGCGCGCGCCGACGGGACGATCGTCGCGAGCGTGACCGGGGTCTGCCGCGGACGCATCGGGCACGCGCGACGCGGGTCCGGCGGGTTCGGCTACGACCCCCTCTTCGTGCCGGACGCGCAGGACGGGCGGACGATGGCGGAGCTCTCGCCCGAGGAGAAGGACGCGCTCTCGCACCGGGGCGACGCGTTCCGGAAGCTCCGCCCCTGGCTCGAGCGGATCGCGCGCGAGGGCGCTTGACGCCAGCACGGCGAGAGGCTAATGACGGGCGTTCTCGGAAACGGGGTGGCCTCGGGCCTCCTCCAGCGTCCGGGGCGTAGCGCAGCCTGGTAGCGCGCCTGCCTTGGGCGCAGGAGGTCGCGGGTCCGAATCCCGCCGCCCCGATCTTTGACAGCATGGGATGGCCGGGACGCCGAGAACGCGGCGTTCCCCAGCAGTATGCGCCCGTAGCTCAGTTGGCCGGGGCCCGGGGCCACCACTGGCCCCGTATGAACCTTCGCCACGCCGGCAAGGACGCGCACCGCTTCACGCGCCCGTAGCTCAGTTGGATAGAGCGTCGGCCTTCGAAGCCGCAGGTCGGGGGTTCGATTCCCTCCGGGCGCGCCAGATCGTATTTACGGTGAGTATAGCTCAATCGGTAGAGCACTGGACTGTGGATCCGGGGGTTAAGGGTTCGAGCCCCTTTACTCACCCCAGTTTTACCAAACGGCACCTGCGCCCGTAGCTCAGCTGGCCGGGGCCCGGGGCCAACACTGGCCCCGTACGAACCTTCGGCCGCGGGCACGAACGACCTGCGACTTTCACGCGCCCGTAGCTCAGCTGGATAGAGCAGCGGCCTTCTAAGCCGCGGGTCGGGGGTTCGACTCCCTCCGGGCGCGCCACCCTCCGGGCGCGCCAAACGCGTCCGGCGCGGAGGCGCAGCCGGATGATGACGCTGCGCCAAGCCGTCGTTGACATACTGCGAGGACGCTGCTAGATACGCGGCCCCTCGGCCATCCCGAGCAGCATTCGGGCGCATAGCTCAACTGGCAGAGCAATGGACTCTTAATCCATAGGTTGAAGGTTCGATTCCTTCTGCGCTCACACGACGGGGACCTGGCGAGAGCCGGGTCCCCGTCGACCTTTTTCCGGACGGCGCGCGCGCAGACGGACGCGCCACGGCGCCACCGGCGGGGAGGACGAGCGGGCTCAGTCCTTCTTGCCGCCCTCGATCACGCCGAAGCGGGGGCGCTTGCGCTCGGGCGGGCGCAGGATGCCGCCGATGATGGACGGCCACGGCAGGGCGCAGTCGAAGCGGCGGCCGCGGAACGTCAGCTCGGCGCGCACGCCCCACTCGTCGAGCAGCACCTCCCGGGCGTCGCGCCCGGCGACGAGGTTCAGCCGGACGAGCTCCTCGTCGTGCAGGTACTCGGGGAGCTCCACGCCGGGCGCCGCCGGCGCGACGATCACGCACTCGATCGCCTGGGCCGCTCGGCAGGCCTCCAGCATCTCGGCGTGGCGGCGCTGCAGGGCATAGAGCTCCAGCACCCCCTCCGCCCACGCGGGGCAGGCGGGCAGGCACTTCTCTTCCGGGGGATGCTGGTGGACGACCGTCACGGGCCCTCTCGTACTACAAACCCGGGCCGTCGTCTGCGGCGGGCGTGGTAAACGTCGTCGCCACCGGGGCGGGTGGCGGAACTGGCAGACGCACCAGACTTAGGATCTGGCGCCGCGAGGCGTGAGGGTTCGAGTCCCTCCCCGCCCATTTCGCGCTTGACCGCGCCCGCCCGGCGCACATAGCACTACCGGCTTTCCGCCGATCCCGCAGAAGGGCCCGAAACGACATGAAGATCCAGGTCGAGAACGTCTCCCCCGTCGAGAGGAAGGTCAGCATCGAGGTCGATCCCGACCGCGTCGCCCAGGAGCTCGAGCGCGCGTACGTCGGGCTGGGGCGTCGCGTGAAGCTCCGCGGGTTCCGCCCCGGCAAGGCGCCGCGCAAGGTGCTCGAGCGCCAGTTCCGCGCCGAGGTCGAGAGCGAGGTCCTCGAGAAGATCGTCCAGCAGACGTTCTCCGAGGCCGTGAAGGTGGAGTCCATCCCGCTCGTCGCGCCGCCGCACGTCTCCGTGTCGGAGGGGGTCCAGGACGGCAAGCCGGTCCGCTACACCGCGCGGGTCGAGGTGAAGCCCCGGATCGAGCCGAAGGACTACCGCGGACTGGAGGTCACCCGGAAGCCGCCGGAGGTCACCGACTCGATGGTGTCGGACGAGTTGACGCGCCTCCAGGAGTCGATGTCGCAGCTCGTCCCGGTCGAGGGCCGGTTCGAGGCTCAGGAGGGCGACTGGGCGGTCATCGACCACGAGGGGACGATCGAGGGCAAGCCGTTCGAGGGCGGCAAGGCCGAGGGCGTCACCGTGAAGATCGCGCCGGGCGCGATCTCCGACGGGAACCTCGAGGCCCTGAAGGGCAAGAAGCTCGGCGACACGGTCGAGATCGACGAGCCCTTCGCCGAGGACCACCGGGTGGAGGAGCTCCGCGGCAAGGTCGCCCACATGAAGGTGACCCTGAAGGCGCTCAGGACGCGCCAGCTCCCCGCGCTCGACGACGCGCTCGCCAAGGAGGTCGGCATCGAGGGCATCGAGACGCTCGACGCGCTCCGCGCGCGCATCCGCGCGGATCTCGAGAAGCGCGAGAAGCGGCGCGCCGAGAGCGAGCTGAAGGACGCGCTCGTCAAGGCGGCGCTCCAGAAGAACGAGTTCGAGGTGCCCCCCGCGCTCGTGGAGCGCGCGATCGACGCGATGCTGGAGGGTGCGGCCGAGCGGTTCGCCCGCTCAGGGATCGACATCCGGAAGCTCGAGCTCGACTTCGCCCGGATGCGGGCGGACATGCGCGAGCAGGCGCTGCTCCAGGTCCGGGGCGCGCTCCTCCTCGAGGCGATCGCCGACACCGAGAAGCTCGAGGTCACGGACGAGGACTTGCAGGCCGAGGCCGCCCGCATCGCGGAGGAGCTCGGGGCGCCCCTTGCGAAGGTCCAGCAGCAGATGCGCGGCAAGGACGCGCGGGAAGCACTAAAGAACAGGGTACGGGAGGACAAGGCGCTCGCCTTGCTGTCCTCGTCCGCCAACATCCAGTCCGCCTGAGAACGGGGTCAAAGCCATGCCCTACATCCCGATGCCGTACGTCGTCGAGCAGACGCACCGCGGCGAGCGCAGCTACGACATCTACTCGCGCCTGCTCAAGGACCGGATCGTCTTCCTCGGCACGCCGATCGACGACGACGTCGCGAACGTCGTCATCGCGCAGCTCCTGTTCCTCGAGTCCGAGGACCCGGACAAGGACATCAGCCTCTACATCAACAGCCCGGGTGGCTCGGTGACCTCCGGCCTCGCCATCTACGACACCATGCAGTACGTGAAGCCGCAGGTGTCCACGATCTGCCTCGGGCAGGCGGCGAGCATGGGCGCGTTCCTCCTCGCCGGGGGGGCGGCCGGCAAGCGGTTCGCCGTGCCGAACGCGCGCATCATGATCCACCAGCCCATGGGCGGCTTCCAGGGCCAGGCAACCGACATCGACATCCAGGCGCGAGAGATCCTGCGGCTCAAGGCGAAGCTGAACGACATCCTCGCGAAGCACACCCGCCAGGCGCTGGAGCGCATAGAGAAGGACACCGATCGCGACTACTTCATGGGGGCCGGCGAGGCCAAGGAGTACGGCCTCATTGACGACGTCATCGTGCACAAGCCGAAGGCGATGGAGAAGAAGTCGCAGTAATATTCAGAGGGCGTCGCGCCGGGGTACCCCGAGGGGCAGCAGCCGGGTGAGCGTGCTCGTGACGAGGAGGTAGGCTTTGGAGAAGCGCGAGACCTTGAGCTGCAGCTTCTGCGGAAAGTCGCAGAAAGAGGTCAAGAAGCTCATCGCGGGACCGACGGTCTACATCTGCGATGAGTGCATCGGCCTCTGCAACGACATCATCGCGGAGGAGATCGCCGGCGAGGAGAAGCGCGAGCAGAAGCTGCGCGTGCCGCGCCCGTCGGAGATCAAGACCATCCTCGACGAGTACGTGGTGGGGCAGGAGCGGGCCAAGAAGACGCTCGCCGTCGCCGTTCACAACCACTACAAGCGCATCGAGAGCCGGGTCTCGATCGACGACGTGGAGCTGCAGAAGTCCAACATCCTGCTCCTCGGCCCGACCGGCTCCGGCAAGACGCTGCTCGCGCAGACGCTCGCCAAGATCCTGAACGTCCCGTTCACGATCGCCGACGCGACGACGCTCACCGAGGCGGGCTACGTCGGCGAGGACGTCGAGAACATCATCGTGAACCTGCTGCAGGCCGCCGATCACGACATCGAGCGGGCGCAGAAGGGCATCGTCTACATCGACGAGATCGACAAGATCGCCCGCAAGAGCGAGAACCCCTCCATCACCCGCGACGTCTCGGGCGAGGGCGTCCAGCAGGCGCTCCTCAAGATCATCGAGGGCACCGTCGCGAACGTCCCGCCGAAGGGCGGCCGGAAGCATCCCCAGCAGGAGTTCCTGCAGGTCGACACGACGAACATCCTCTTCATCTGCGGCGGCGCCTTCTGCGGCCTCGAGCAGATCATCGAGCGCCGCTCCGGCGGGCGCAGCCTCGGCTTCGGCTCCGACGTCACCTCGAGGAGCGAGAAGAACATCGGCGAGCTGCTCGCGATGGTGGAGCCGGACGACCTGCTCAAGTTCGGGATGATCCCCGAGTTCGTCGGGCGGCTCCCGGTCATCACGAGCCTCGAGGAGCTGGACGAGCCGGCGCTCATCGAGATCCTCACGAAGCCGCGGAACGCGCTCGTGAAGCAGTACAAGAAGCTGCTCGAGATGGACGGCGTGTCGCTCAAGTTCACGGACGGCGCGCTCAAGGCGATCGCGCGCGCGGCCATGAAGAACAAGGCCGGCGCCCGCGGCCTGCGCGCCATCCTCGAGAGCGCGATGCTCGACATCATGTACGACGTGCCGAGCCGCAGGAACGTCCGCGAGATCGTGATCTCCGAGGACGTGATCGACAAGAAGGAGGCGCCGCTCGTCGTGATGCAGAAGGAGGCGGAGAGCGCGTAGGCCCTGCCGCCGCGCCCGCTCCTCGACGGGGCCGCCTCCGGGCGGCCCCGTTCGCGTCTCAGACGTTCGCGTGGACGTACCGAAACCACGCGAGGCGATCGGCGAGCGCGTCGCCGGTCGGCGTGTTCCAGCGCGGCGGCGCCGCCGCCCAGCGCGCGCGCAGCTCGGTCGCGAGCCGGCGCGCCTCGGCGAGGTAGCCTCGCCGCAGCGCGGCCGCTTCCTCGTCCGAGAGGGGCGGCTCCGCAGGCGCGGCAGGCGCCGCGAGCTCGGGCAGCGTCGAGACGTCGAGATCCACCGGGCGTGGATCCGGGGGCGGTGCCTCGACGAGCCGCCAGCTCCCGTCCATCCAGCCGAGCCGGTACAGCGGCACGAACGCCTCGCCCTCGTCGGCGAGGAGCTCGATGGCGGCGAGGAGGAAGTCCACCTCCTCGGCGGTCGCGTGGTAGGGCAGGGAGATCCGGACCCAGCCGGGCTTCAACGCCTGCACCCCCGCGGCGATCGCGCGCCGGAACTCGGCGGAGCGGTCCGGGCCGATGCCGAGGAGCCGGTGCCCGTACGGCCCGGCGCAGGAGCAGCCCGCGCGGCTCTGGATGCCGAACAGATCGTCGAGCAGGGTCGAGACGAGCCCGTGGTGGAGCCCCTCGACGTTGAACGACAGGATGGGCAGGCGCGGCCCGCCGGAGGGCCCGTAGAGCCGGACGCGCGGGTGACGGCGCAACCGGGCGCAGGCGGTCTCTCCGAGCGCGAGGTCGTGGGCGAGGATGCGCTCCGGTCCCACGAGCTCCTTCACCAGGAACGCGAGGCCCGCGCGGACGTCGCCCAGGATGTCGGGCGTCCCGCCCTCCTCCCGCTCGGCGAGCCGGTGGGTGTAGTCCACCGAGAGGCGCGCGTGCGCCGCCTTCGCCGGCGCCTCGCCGGGGCCGACGTAGTCCACGGTGCCGCCGCCCGGCCGCTCGGGTGCGCGGCTGCGGAACAGCTCGCGGTGAGCGACGAGCACGCCCGAGCCCTCCGGCCCGCCCAGGAACTTGTGGGTGGAGAAGAAGATGGCGTCGAGCCGCTCGGCCGGATCGGCGGGGTGCATGTCGACGGGCACGTAGGGCCCCGCCGCCGCGTAGTCGGCGCAGGCGAAGAAGCCGTGCGCGTGGAGGACGCGCGCGATCGCCGGCACGTCCGAGAGCGCCCCGGACACGTTCGAGGCGGCGGAGAAGGCGCCGACGCGGAGCGGACGGCCGGCGTGCGCCCGGGCCTTCCGGGCGAGGTCGTCGAGATCGAGGCGCCCCGCGACGTCGAGCTCCACCTCCACGACGTCCGCGACGGACTCGAGCCACGGCAGCTCGTTCGAGTGGTGCTCGTATGGCGAGACGAGCACGATGGGGCGCTCGTCGTCGGGGATCGCGCGCGAGAGGCCGTAGCGGCGCTCCAGCGGCTCCGACACGCGCAGGCCGAGCAGGCCCACGAGCTTGTTCACCGCTGCGGTCGCGCCGCTCCCCACGAAGAGCACCACGTCGTCGGCGGAGGCGTTCACGCAGCGGGCGATCGCCCGGCGCGAGTCTTCCCGCAGGCGCGTCATGGTGCGGCCGGTGGTGGAGATCGCGGTGTGCGTGTTCGCGTAGAGCGGCCGCGCCGCGGCGATGCGCGCCTCGACGAAGGAGAGCGCGCGGCCGGAGGCGGTCAGGTCGGCGTAGGTCACGAGCCGCGCGCCGAACGGCGTCGAGACGAGGGTGCGCCGTCCGATCTCGGAGGCGCGGAGGAGGGCGGTGGCCTCGGCGAAGGTCATCGCCCCTGGTTCTATCTGCCCGGCAGCCAGGGCGCCAAGCGGGCGGTGGCGCGCCGCCGGGGCGGAGGCACGGCTGCCCGGCGGTGCGCGGGACCCGCGCGGGAATTGCACCGGCGTGCGCGCCGTTCAGGGGCGGGTCGCCTCCGCGCCGCCACGGAGGGGAGCGGCTCGCCCCGCACGCGCTGCCCCGCCAGGTGCCTGCGGGAGCGCTCGCGGCGTGCCCGGCCGGGCACGCGAAGTCCCTGTGCGGTGCGCACGGTTCGGCTCGAAGAAGCCCGGCCGGTTCGCTGTTACATGGTGGTAGAAATCTCGAACCGCCGGCGGGTTCCCCCGCTTGGCTCCAAGGAGCAGAACGACGTGCCCATCTTCTCGCGCAACGACGACGGCAAGAGGGACGGGAAGAAGAGCCGCAGCCTGCCGCTCCTCCCGCTCCGCGACATCATCGTGTTCCCGCACATGGTGGTGCCGCTGTTCGTCGGCCGGCAGAAGTCCATCGCGGCCCTCGAGGAGGCGATGGCCCATGACAAGACCATCCTCCTCTGCGCCCAGAAGAAGGCGAAGACGAACGAGCCCTCCTCGGACGACATCTTCGCGGTCGGGACCATCGGCACGATCATCCAGCTGCTGCGGCTCCCCGACGGCACCGTGAAGGTGCTCGTGGAGGGCAAGCTCCGCGCGCGCGTGCGGCGCTTCCTCGACTCCGACCGGTTCCTGCTCGCCGAGGCCGACGAGATCGAGGAGACGAGCGACAGGACCGTCGAGCTCGAGGCGCTGATGCGCTCCGTGCAGTCGACGTTCGAGGCCTACGTCAAGCTCAACAAGCGGATCCCGCCGGAGATGCTGACCAGCGTCGCGTCGATCGACGACCCGGCCCGGCTCGCCGACACGATCGTCGCGCACCTCTCCCTCAAGCTGAACGACAAGCAGTCGATCCTCGAGACCGAGTCGCCCACCAAGCGCCTCGAGAAGCTCTACGAGCTCATGCAGGGCGAGATCGAGATCCTGCAGGTCGAGAAGAAGATCCGGACGCGCGTCAAGAAGCAGATGGAGAAGACGCAGAAGGAGTACTACCTCAACGAGCAGATGCAGGCGATCCAGAAGGAGCTCGGAGAGCGCGACGAGTTCAAGAACGAGATCCAGGAGCTCGAGGAGAAGATCAAGAACAAGAAGATGTCGAAGGAGGCCACCCTCAAGGCCAAGAAGGAGCTCAAGAAGCTCAAGATGATGAGCCCGATGAGCGCCGAGGCCACGGTGGTGCGCAACTACATCGACTGGATCCTCTCGCTCCCCTGGTACGAGTACACCGAGGACAAGCTCGAGATCCCGGAGGCCGAGCGGATCCTCGACGAGGATCACTACGGGCTCAAGAAGCCGAAGGATCGCATCCTCGAGTACCTCGCCGTCCAGAAGCTCGTCGAGAAGATCCGCGGCCCCATCCTCTGCTTCGTCGGGCCGCCCGGCGTCGGCAAGACCTCCCTCGCGCGCTCGATCGCGCGCGCGATGAACCGCAAGTTCGTGCGCATCAGCCTCGGCGGCGTCCGCGACGAGGCCGAGATCCGCGGCCACCGGCGCACGTACATCGGCGCGCTGCCCGGCAAGATCATCCAGTCGCTCAAGAAGTCGGGCTCGGGGAACCCCGTCTTCCTCCTCGACGAGGTGGACAAGATGTCCACCGACTTCCGCGGCGATCCCTCCGCCGCGCTGCTCGAGGTGCTCGACCCGGAGCAGAACTACAGCTTCAACGACCACTACCTCGATCTCGACTACGACCTCTCCAAGGTCATGTTCATCTGCACGGCCAACACGATGGGCGGGATCCCCGGGCCGCTGCAGGACCGCATGGAGGTCATCCGGATCGCCGGGTACACCGACCTCGAGAAGCTCTCGATCGCCCAGCGCTACCTGATCCCGAAGCAGCGCGAGGTGAACGGGCTCGAGAACGTCCCCGTCGAGTGGAGGCGGCGCGCGCTCAAGGCCCTCATCCACAAGTACACGAAGGAGGCCGGCGTCCGCTCGCTGGAGCGCGAGATCGGCTCGGTGTTCCGCAAGATCGCGAAGGACGTCCTGAAGAGCGGCTCGCTCGACGGCAAGCAGTACGTCGTCACCGAGAAGGCCGTGCAGAAGTACCTCGGCCCGCCGCGGTTCCGGTACGGC
This sequence comes from Anaeromyxobacter soli, assembly GCF_022808855.1. Taxonomy (GTDB): domain Bacteria; phylum Myxococcota; class Myxococcia; order Myxococcales; family Anaeromyxobacteraceae; genus Anaeromyxobacter; species Anaeromyxobacter soli. The sequence goes on along the minus strand of NZ_JAKZLF010000049.1, from coordinate 10,460 downwards.
ACCGCGGAGGAGGAGGACCAGATCGGCCTGACGACCGGCCTCGCCTGGACCGAGCTCGGCGGCGAGCTCCTCACCGTCGAGGCCCAGGTGATGCCCGGCAAGGGCAAGCTCATGATCACCGGGAAGCTCGGCGAGGTGATGCAGGAGTCCGCCCAGGCCGCGATGAGCTACGTCCGCTCGCGCGCCGATCTCCTCGGGCTCGACAAGCGCTTCCTCGAGAACGTGGACATCCACGTCCACGTGCCCGAGGGCGCCATCCCGAAGGACGGTCCGTCCGCGGGCATCACGATGGCGACGACGCTCGTCTCCGCGCTCTGCCGCTTCCCGGTCCGCAAGGACGTCGCCATGACCGGCGAGATCACGCTGCGCGGGCGCGTCCTGCCGATCGGCGGGCTCAAGGAGAAGGTCCTCGCGGCGCACCGCGGCGGGATCAAGAAGGTCCTCATCCCGAAGGAGAACGCGAAGGACGTCCGCGACATCCCGAAGATGGTCCGCGAGCGGCTGCAGATCGTCACCGTGGAGAGCGCCGACGAGGTGCTGCGCGAGGCGCTCGTCCTCGAGCACCCGGAGACGTTCCTGCGGCACTCGCCGGAGGAGCCGCACGAGCACGCCGAGACGGCGGCGCAGGCCTAGGACCGCGCCGTCCGCGAGCCGCGACGAGACAGGCCGGGCGCCCGAAGGGGCGTCCGGCCTTTCTTCATCGAGGGCGAACGCGCGGATGCGCGACGCGCGAGCGAAGCGAGCCCGCGGGCGCCCTCGCGGCGGTGAGGCGCCCTCGGCGGCGCGCGGATCCGGCGGGCAGGGGCGAAGGCGCAGCGCCCGGTCAGAGGCCCCCGAGCCGCGCGTAATACCGGTGCGCCCCGCGCGCGCTCGGCAGCGGAACGAGCCCCAGGCGCGCGAGGTCCCAGCCGGGCGCGCCGTCCTTGACCACGACCCAGCGCCGCGCCACGCGGCGCGCGGCCAGGATCGCGTCGGGCGCGAGCGGGCGCCCCTCGGCGAGCCGGCGGACGAGGTCGAAGCCGCCGGGCTCGGCGCGCGCGTGGCGGAACATCGGGTCGAACACCACCACGTCGAAGCTGCGGGGCGGCAGCGCGGCGAGCGCGACGGCGTGCTCCTCCGGGCGCACCTCGATCCGGCGCGCCGCCGGGTCCGCGTGCCGGGCGAGCCCCTCGGCGACCCACGCCGCGAGCGCCGGCGATGCCTCGAGCCCGACCACGCGGCCGTCCGGACCCACCGCCACCGCCGCGACGAGCGCGTCCGCGCCGAGCCCGAGGGTGCAGTCGAGGATCGCGTCGCCCGGGCGGACGTCGGCGGCCGCGAGGAACGGATCCGGCGGCCCCGCGTCCTCGCCCCGGGCCGCCGCGGCGACGCGCTTCGCGCGGAGGGCGCCCATGCCGGGCGACCAGACGTGCTCCGCCCCGTCCACGCGCAGCGCGGCGTGGCGTGCCGAGAGGACGAGCAGCGCGTCCGCCCCGGCCTCGGCGCGCACCGCGTCGAGCGAGCGGTTTCCCCGGGCGCAGAAGAGGAGGCCGTGCCGCGCCGCGGCGGCGCGGGCGGAGGCCTCCTCGGCGGGGGAGGGGCGGAGCGGGGTGGTGACGGCGAGCTTCACGGGGCGGGTTGTGGTCGCTACGCAAGAGTTATATAATAGTTCCTGAATGATGACGAGGAAGACCAACGGGCGCGCCGCGAAGGTCCGCAGCTTCTCGGCGACGGACGAGGACACGGCCATGCTGGACGCCGTCGCCCGCTACCACGGGTTCTCCAAGTCCGCGACGCTCGTCGGCCTCGTCCGCCGCGAGTTCTGGCGTCTCTTTCCCGCCGGCACGGGCGACATCAAGCCCGCGCGCGGCGCCCGGGTGAAAGAATGACCCTCCCCGCCTTCCCCATCCACGACCCCGTCGCGAGCCCCGAGTCCGGCAGCGACCTCCCGGAGGACGACGTGCGCGAGCTCGAGGAGGAGATCCGCGCGCTCGCGAAGGAGAAGGACGCGGTCATCCTCGCGCACAACTACCAGCTCCCCGAGGTCCAGAAGATCGCCGATCACGTCGGCGACTCCCTGCAGCTCGCGATCACCGGCAAGAAGGTCCCGCAGTCCACGATCCTGTTCTGCGGCGTCCACTTCATGGCGGAGTCGGCGAAGGTGCTGGCGCCGGAGAAGCGCGTGCTCCTGCCGAACCTCTCGGCGGGCTGCTCGCTCGCGGACTCGATCACGCCGGAGTCGCTCGAGGACTGGAAGGAGCGCTACCCGGACCACGCGGTCGTCACCTACGTGAACTCGTCCGCGGAGGTGAAGGCGCTCTCCGACATCTGCTGCACGAGCGCGAACGCGGCCTCGGTCGTCCGCTCGCTGCCCCAGCGGAAGATCCTCTTCACGCCGGACCGGAACCTCGGCAACTGGGTGAAGGGGAAGGTGCCGGAGAAGGAGATCGTCGTCTACGACGGCTGCTGCCCCGTCCACGACGTGCTCCGCTCCGCGAACGTGAACCGGGTGAAGGACGCGCGGCCGGAGGCCATCGTCATCGCCCACCCCGAGTGCCGCGCCGACGTGATCGACGTCGCCGACGAGGTCTGCTCCACGACCGCCATGCTCGGCGCGGTCGAGAAGCACCCCGAGGCGCGGACGTTCATCGTCGCGACGGAGCACGGCATCGTCTACCAGATGAAGAAGCGCTGGCCCGACAAGGAGTTCATCGTCGCCGACGGCTGCATCGGGTGCCGGATGCACTGCCCGTACATGAAGATGATCGACCTCGTCATGATCCGCGACGCGCTCCAGCACGGGAAGCACGCGATCGACGTCCCGCTGGACGTCGCCGAGGGCGCGCGGAGGGCTTTGGAGCGGATGATCGCGGTCCCGCGCGACGCCTAGCTGCGGCGCACGATCCCGGGCCTGCGGCGGGCGTCCTCGCTCTCGCTAGCCGATCGCGAAGTAGACGAGGAACGCGATCGCCGCCCCCGCCATGAGCGGGTGGACCTCGCGGACGCGGCCGCGGAGCACCTTCAGGAGGACGAACGACACGAACCCGGCGCCGATGCCGTTCGTGATCGAGTAGGTGAACGGCATGACCGTGAAGGTGAGGAACGCCGGGATCGACTCGGTCGGGTCCTCCCAGGGCAGCGCCCCGACGTCGCGCATCATGAGGAAGCCGACGAGCACGAGCACCGCGCCGGTCGCCTGCGGCGGGACGACGCCCGCGAGCGGGGAGATGAAGAGGCAGAGCGCGAACAGCGCGCCCGTGACGACGGAGGTGAGCCCGGTGCGTCCGCCGGCGGCCGCGCCGGCGGCGCTCTCGGCGTAGGTCGTCGCCGACGACGAGCCGGCAGCACCGCCGACGACCGCCGCGAGGGAGTCGATGAGGAGGACCGTACCCGGGCGCGGGAAGTTGCCCCGCTCGTCGAGGTACTTCGCCTCCTGCCCGACCGCGACGACCGTGCCGACCGTGTCGAAGAAGTCGGACAGCATGAGCGAGAAGACGACGAGCGCCGCGGTGGCGCCGCCGAGCACGTGGATGAACCCGAAGTCGAAGTGGCCGAGCTGCCCGAAGTCCGGCAGCGCGAAGGGCGACGTCGGGAGCACGACCTCCCACGGCTTGAACCCGGCCGCGCCGCCGAACATCGCCTTCGCCGCGATGGCGATGGCGGTCGAGGCGCCGAGCCCGATGAGCAGCGCGCCGCGGGTGTTCCGCGCGATGAGCCAGCCCGTGAACACGAGGGTGAGCGCGAACAGCACCACGGGGAAGCCCCTGAGGTGCCCGGCCTGTCCGAGCGCGACGGGCACGGGGTCCGCCACGTTGCGCGAGATGAACCCGGCGTCGACGAACCCGATGATGGCCAGGAAGAGGCCGATGCCGATGCCGATCGCCCGCTTCATGCTCATCGGCACGGCGCGGACGACCGCCTGGCGGAGCCCGGTGGCGACGAGCGCGGTGATGACGAGACCCTCGGCGACGATGACGCCCATCGCCTGGGGCCAGGTGAGGCCGCGCGCCGCGACGAGCTGGAACGCCACGACCGAGTTCAGGCCCATCCCCGCCGCCAGCGCGAGCGGCAGGTTCCCGAACACGCCCATCGCCAGGGTCATGAGCGCGGCCACGAGCGCGGTCGAGGTGAGGAGGGCGGGCTGCGAGAGCTTCGCGCCGGTCGCGTCGGCGACGCCGCCGAGGATCGCCGGGTTCACGAAGACGATGTACGCCATCGTCACGAACGTCGTGGCGCCGGCCAGGATCTCGCGGCGCACCGTCGTGCCGCGCGCCGTGAGGCCGAAGAAGCGGTCCAGGGCGCCGGTGGGGGCGGGGGTCGGGTTCATGTCGGTCTCGTGGCGGATGGGGCCGTAAGAGGCGGCGGAGGATAGCAGGGCGGGGCGACCGCCGGCCCCGAAAAGGAAGGGCCCGGGTGCCTCATGGAGGGCACCCGGGCCAGGTCCAGCACGGCTCGGTTCGGTTACTTGCGGGCCGCGCGCGCCGGCTTCTGCGCCTTGCCGCTCTTCGCGGGCGGACGGAGCTCCGCCACCACGCGATCGGCGCCGTAGATCTTCGTCAGCGCCTCGATGAGCGCGTCCGAGTGGACCGCCACGGTGCGGTTCACCGCCGGGTCGAAGCCGTAGTCCCCGCCGAGCGACTGGATGTTGCCGTCGAAGACGAGGCCGACGATCTCGCCGTCCTTGTTGATGACCGGCGAGCCCGAGTTGCCCCCGATGATGTCGTTCGAGGTGACGAAGTCGAAGCGGGTCTGGAGGTTCAGCCGGTCCTTCGCGGCGAGCCAGCTCTCCGGCAGCGCGAAGGGATCGCGCCCGGTGGCGCGCTCGTACGCGCCGGCGAACGTCGTGAACGGCTCGACCGTCTTGCCCTTCTCGGTCCAGCCCTCGACCGCGCCGTACGAGAGGCGGAGCGTGAACGTCGCGTCGGGGTAGGTGGTGCGCCCCTGGACCGCGAAGCGCGCCTCCGCGATCCGCTCGTGGTTCTTCTGCACGACCGACTCGACCTCGTCCTCGAACGTCTTGCGGACGGCGCGCGCGTCGGGGTCGATGGCGGCGGCGAGCGCGAGGAGCGGGTCGTTCGCACCCTTCACGGCCGCCTCGCCGCCCTCCCAGAGCTGCTTGCGGACCGCCACGTCGCGGAGCTTGGTCGTCTCGACCACGCGCTTCGCGACCTCCTGCGGCGACTCCTTCCCGAGGAGCTTCTTCATCACCGGGTGATCGGGGCCGAGCCGCTCGCGGATCTTGGAGAGCGAGTGCCCGAGCAGCAGCGTCTCGAACTCGGGGTAGATGGGCGCCTCGCTGAACAGCTCCTGCGTGAGCGCGGGCAGGTTCGAGTCGCGGAACTCGCGGAGCCGGTCCGGGCTCGCCTTCTGCCGCTCCGCCGCGCCGCGGAGGAGGTCGCGCGCGATGGCGAACAGCGTGCTGTTCCTGAACCCGCCCTCGAGCGAGTTGTACTCGTCACGGAGCTGCAGCACGCGGTCCTGCGCCTTCGCGATGGCGTCGAACGCGGGCAGCGCGTCCTTGCCGCGGGGATCCTTCGCGAGCGCCGCCTTCAGCGCCTCCTCGTTCGCGACGAGCGACCGGAAGAAGGCGCGGTCCTGGAGCGCGAGGAACCGGCCGCGGAGCGCCTTGTAGCCGTTCTCCACGTAGAAGAGGTGGGCGTTCGAGATGCGCTTCTGCTCGGGGCCGAGCATCTGGAAGCCCGTGAGGAGGCCGCGCAGCTCCGCGAGGCTCTGCAGCCGGTCCGGGAGCACGACGTCGCGCTGCATCGCGAGCTGGGCCACGGTGAGCGCGCGGTCGGTGCCGCCCGGGTGGCCGGAGACGAACGTGAGCTCGCCCGCCTCGGCGCCCTTCTGCGACCAGCGGAAGTGGTTCTTCATCTTCGCGGGCTTGCCGCCCTGGTAGACGCGCAGGAACGACACGTCGAGGTCGTAGCGGGGGAACATGAAGTTGTCGGGATCGCCGCCGAAGAAGGCGATGGCGAACTCGGGCGCGAACACGAGGCGCACGTCCTGGAACCGGCGGTACTTGTAGAGGTCGTAGACGCCGCCCTGGTAGAGCGTCACGACGTCGCAGCGCAGGTCGGGCGAGGTCTGGCACTCCTTCTCGATCCGCGCCATCTCGCCCTGCAGCGCCTTGTGGTACGCCTCGCCCTCGAGCCCCTTCGTCGCGGCGCGGACCCGCTGCGTCACGTCGCTGATCTGGACGAGCTGGTTCACCTCGACGGTCGGGCACTTCACCTCGTCCGCCTGCGTCTTCGCGTAGAAGCCGCTCTTCACGAAGTCCTTCTGCGCGGTCGAGAGCTGCTCGATGCACTCGTGCGCGCAGTGGTGGTTCGTCATCACGAGGCCGTCCTCGGAGACGAAGCTCGCGGAGCAGCCGCCGGCGAGGCGCACCGAGGAGAGGCGGGCGTTCTCGAGCCACGCGTCGCTCGGCCGGAACCCGTACTTCTTCTCCACCTTGTCGCTGGGGAACGCGTCGTACGTCCACATGCCCTCGTCCGCCACGGCGGCGAGGGGCGCGAGCAGGACCAGCGCGACGACCAGTCTCTTCATGAGGTTGCCTCCGGGGAGAGTACCGGGGCGCCTTTTCCCCGGTTGCCGGCGGTCATAGGACCGGCCCGGGAGTGAGTCAACTAAGCCGGAAACGTGACGGCCCCGCGGTAGGATCCCGCCGTGCTCTCCTCGCGCACCGCCTGGGATCTCGCCGCCAACGCGCTCGCGGCGCGCACCGACGCGCTCCGCGCGAGCGGCCGGCCGGTCCTGGATCTCGCCGAGTCGAATCCCACCCGGGCCGGCCTCGCCTGGGACCCGGCGGAGCTCACCGCCGCGCTCGCCGATCCGCGCGTCGCGTCCTACGAGCCGACGCCGCAGGGGCTCCTCGCGGCGCGGGAGGCGGTCTCGCGCTATCTCGCGGCGCGCGGCGCGGCGGTGGACCCGGGCCGGGTCCTCCTCACCGCCTCGACGAGCGAGGCGTACGCGCTCCTCTTCAAGCTCCTCTGCGATCCCGGCGACGAGGTGCTGGTGCCGGCGCCGTCGTACCCGCTGCTCGACCTCCTCGCCGACCTCGAGGCGGTCCGCCTCGTCCGCTACCCGATGCGCTACGACGGGAGCTGGCACCTCGATCGCGCCGCGCTCGAGGCGTCGATCGGGCCGCGGACGCGCGCCGTGGTGGTCGTCTCGCCGGCCAATCCGACGGGCGCGGTGCTCGACGCGGAGGAGCTCGCCGGACTGGATCGGCTGTGCGCCGCGAACGATCTCGCGCTCCTCGGCGACGAGGTGTTCGCCGACAGTGCGCTCCGGCCGTGCCCGAGCGTCGCTGCGGGCGAACGCGAGGCGCTCGCGTTCCACCTGTCGGGCCTCTCCAAGGTGTGCGGGCTCCCGCAGCTCAAGGTCGGCTGGATCGCGGTCGCGGGGCCTTCGGCCCGCGTCGAGCCCGCCCTCGCTCGCCTCGAGGTGGTCTCGGACGCGTACCTCTCCGTCTCCGGGCCGGCGCAGCTCGCGCTGCCCGGGCTCCTGGCGGGGCGCGAGCGCTTCCTCGCGCCGCTCCGCGTCCGGCTCGCGGCGAACCGCGCCACCCTCGCGGGGGTCCGCGGTGCGGCGGCGGACGTGCTCGCCTCCGCCGGCGGCTGGAGCGCGGTGCTCCGCATCGGCGAGACGATCGACGAGGAGGCGCTCTGCCTCGACCTCCTCGAGGACGGCGTCGTCGTGCAGCCCGGCTTCTTCTACGACTTCGAGCGGCAGGGCCACCTGGTCGTGTCGCTGCTCCCCCCGCCGCCCGAGTTCGCGGCGGGGCTCCGCCGCGTCCTCGACCGCTGTGGAAACGCCGATTTCGCCAGTCCTTCCGGGCGATAGCGCCCGATCGCCGATCGGGCCATCGGTTTGACACCCCTCCGATCGCCGGCCTATAAGCCGAGGGGCAATGAACCGGCTCAAGCTCTGGCTCTTCGCGCTCGTCGTCGTCGCGGCGGCGGGCGTGGCGGTGTACCTCCATACCCGCACGATGCGTGAGGAGGCGCTCGCGGCCGTGGACGCCGACGTCGCCTCCGCCGCCCAGCACGCCGAGGCCGCGAAGAGCGCGCTCGCACACGACGCTGCCGCCGCCGCCGCGCTCGTCGCGCGCGACCCCGCGCTCGCAGGGACCCTCGCCTCCGGGGGTGCCTCCGCGACCGACCCCGCCGCCCGGGCCCACCGGACGCGCGCCGTCGCGCCCGCGGGGTCGGACCCCGCCGCCGCGGAGCTCGTCACGGAGCGTGCCGCACGGGCCGCGCTCGCCGGAGCGGAGCGCGCCCTCGGGTTCCGGTTGCCGGAGGGGACCACCGTGATCGCCGCGTCGCGCGAGACGCTCGAGCGTCGCGAGGCGGGGGCGGGCGAGGCCGCAGCGCTGCTCCGCGCCGCGGTGGAGGGTGGATCGCCGCGCGGTCACGTCCGCGCCGGCGGCAAGCTCCTCTTCGCCGCCGCGGCGCCGGCGGGCGACGGCGCCGGGGTGCTCGTGCTCGCGCCGGTGGGCGAGGCGTTCGCGCGCGGGATCGCCGCCGCCTCGAGGGTGCCGGTGCTGCTCGTCGCGCCCGAGGCGAAGCCCATCGCCGTCGGGATCCTCCCGCTCGCCGACGAGGCCGCGATCGTGAAGGCCGCGAGCATCTTCGGCGTGACCTCGGACGCCGGCCGGCTCGGGCCGGTGGACCTCGGGGTCAGCGCCGTGAAGCTCCCCCGGGCGCCGCTCCTCGGCGCGTCCGCGCCCGGCTACCGCGTCCGCTCGGTGGCGCTCGAGGGCGTGAAGGGGGCCGCGGTGATCGCGGTGGCTCCCACCGCCTCGAGCCTCGCGCCCATCGTGATCCTCCAGTGGCAGGCGATCGGCGCGCTGGGGCTCGCGATCGTGCTCGCGGGCCTGTTCGGCGTCCTCGTCCGCGCGGCGGAGCCCGCCCCCATGCTCCCCGAGTCGCTCCTCTCGGCGGCGGCGCGCCTCGAGAAGGGCGACTTCTCCGCGCGCGTGCCGGAGCTCGCCGGCCAGCTCGGGACGGTGGCCGCCGCGCTGAACCGCGCCGCCGAGGCGGCCTCGACGCCGCCCGCGGCGGCGCCGGCGCCCGCAGAGGATCTCTTCGCGCGCGCCGCGCGGCCCGCCGAGGCGGACCCGTCCGCGTTCGAGTTCCCGCTGCGCGCCCCCGAGCCGCTCGCTCCTGCGGCCGAGGCGAGCGCGGCGCCGCCGGCTCCTCCCGCGCCCGCCCCCGGGCACGCGGACGCGGCGCGCGCGGGCGTGATCGTTCCCCCGGCGCCCGCGGAAGAGCCGCTCGCGGCGCCCGCAGAGCTCCTGCAGGCCGCCGCCCAGGCCGCAGCCCCCGACGGCGACGACGAGCAGGGCCACTGGCGTCAGGTCTTCTCCGACTTCCTCCGCACGCGGGGCGAGTGCGGGGAGGCGGCGGGCGGGCTCACGTTCGAGCGGTTCGCCCAAAAGCTCGCCTCCAACAAGGCGGCCCTCGTCTCGAAGTACGCCTGCCGGACCGTCCGGTTCCAGGTGTACGTGAAGGACGGGAAGGCGGCGTTGAAGGCGACTCCCGTTCGCTGACCCGAGGGATTGAAACCTACGCGGCCGGCGGAAGCGTCAGCGTGAACGTCGCGCCCGCGCCCTGCACGGAGGCGACCTCGAGCGCGCCGCCGTGCTCCTCCGCGATGCGCTGCGCGATGGCGAGGCCGAGGCCGGTGCCGCCCTCCTTCGTGGTGAAGTAGGGCTCGAAGACGCGCGGCAGCTCCTCCGGGCCGATGCCCGGGCCGGTGTCGGAGACGGAGAACGCCACCGCCGGGCCGGCGCGGCGCGCCGCGAGCCGGAGGGTCCCGCCCGCCGGCATCGCGTCGAGCGCGTTCCCCACGAGGTTCAGGAGCACCTGCAGGATCTGATCGCGATCGGCGAGCACCGGCGGCAGCCCGGGCTCGACCTCGCGCGCCACGACGACGCCCTCGGGCGGGGTCGGGAAGAGCGCGAGCACCGACTGGACGAGCTCCTCCGGGGAGATCGCGGCCCGCTCGGGAGCGGGCAGCCGCGCGAACCGGCTGAACTCGTCGACGATGCGCTTCAGGCGCCGGACCTCCTCGCCGATCGCGCGCGTGCCCTCGTCGAAGATCTCACCGAAGTCCCGCCGACCGCGGGCGTGCGCGTCGCGCAGCGTCTCGACGCTCATGGCGATGGGGGTGAGCGGGTTCTTGATCTCGTGGGCGAGCCGCCGCGCCACCTCGCGCCACGCGGCGATGCGCTCGGCCTGCGCGAGCCGGCCGCGGCTCGCGGCCAGATCGGCGGTCATGCCGTTGAACGCGCGCACGAGCTCGCCCACCTCTCCGGAGGCGCCGACGCCCTCGACGCGCGCGCCGAGGTCGCCCGCCGCGACGCGCAGCGCGGCGGAGCGCAGCGCGTCCACCGGCCGGGTCACGCGCGAGGCGAGGAGCGCGCCCGCGGCGGCCGCCGCGAGGACGCCCGCCGCGAGCGCGGCGAGGAA
>NZ_JAKZLF010000048.1 GCF_022808855.1 Anaeromyxobacter soli | reverse complement strand
GGTCCCGGACGGCGACCTCGCGGCGGTGCTTCACGAGGCGATCCGCTGCGCCATCCAGAAGCACGGCAAGCGCAAGGGCGCGGTCGCGCCGGAGCGGAAGACGAAGGGAGCGAAGCAGGCCGGGACGGCGAATGCCGCCGCGACGAAGAAGACCGAGAAGCCGCCGGCTGCGAGGACCACGATCCCGGCGATAGTGCGCCGCGCGGTGTGGAAGCGCGACGGCGGGCGCTGCGCCTGGGTCGGCCCGGACGGCTGCCGCTGCAACAGCCGCTGGAAGCTCGAGCTCGACCACATCCAGCCCGCCGCCCTCGGGGGACCGTCCACGATCGAGAATCTTCGGCTCGCCTGCCGAGCCCACAACCTGCTTCACGCGGAGAGCACCTTCGGGCGCGAGCACATGGATCGCTTCCGCCGCGACGCGGGCGATAGGCCATCGACACTCTCGCGCGCTGGCGCGGTGCCCCTGCGTCCCGGGATGCAGCTGGGCATGTGGGCGCCGTGATTTGCGGCCGCCACGGAGCTGGCGGAACCTCCGGCGAACCGGGATTGGGTTCGCAATGGCCGCGCGGCTAGAGCGTCGACTCGCCGCTCGCGTACTTCCGGGCTTCCGAACCCCTGCGCCCCCGCCGGTGACGCTCACCGCGCTGCCGCCCGCAGTGCTCCGCCCGGAGCGTTCCCGGCGCGCGCGTGCTGACCCGTCGATGCCCAGCCGGAGCGCGCGGTGCGCCGCTCGGCCGACGAAGCCGCTCCCTCGGTCAGCAGCCGAAAATGTGACGAATCCTGAGACTGCTTCCGTACGCCGCAGGCGCAAGGAGCGAGGACGCCCGCCGCAGGCCCGGTATCGTTCGCCGACGTGGAAAGGCCCGGGCCGCGCTTGGCGCGGCCCGGGCCGAGGATCAGCTCACGCTACGTGCCGTGGTGGCACGCCGCGCACATCGTGTTGTTCCGGCGGTCGTCGTCGTCGTGCTTGCGGAGGAACGTCCGCGGGTGCGGGTTCCCGCCCGCGCCGCCGACCTGGTGGCAGAGCACGCAGACCGAGTCGGCGCCCTGGTCGTGGCAGGCGGCGCAGCTCGAGATGTCGCGCCGGGCGGCGTCGCCGTGGAAGTTCCCGCTCGCGCGGTCGTTCGCCCAGCCGGCCTTCTCGTGCGTCGCGGGGACCCGCGAGCCGCTGAAGAGCTTCGTCAGGTTCTGCTGCTCGTGGCAGGACTCGCAGTACTTCTTGCCGTGGCAGCGCGAGCAGCTCGCCGGATCCTGGGCGGCCTCGATCATGTGGCGCGAGACGTAGTCACCGCGGTGGATGAAGTCCCGCTTCACCTCCTCGGGGAAGATGATCGAGGGGCGGGCGGCTGCCGTGGTGGGCGAGTGGCACTGCGAGCAGTAGGTCTGGTCGTGGCACTGCGCGCAGCTCTCCGCGCTCGGGCGCGCGAGCGGGCCGTGGAGCCGGAGCCAGTCGCCCTTGTGCGCGTACGCACGCTCGGGGAAGTAGCCCTTCAGGTCCACGTGGCAGGGCCGGCAGCGGCCCTCGTTGAAGTCGGTCTGGTGCTTGTGACAGGAGGTGCAGATGTCCATCGGCGGCGACCAGAACGGCTCACCGGCCTCCGGGAGCTTCTTGTGGCAGGTGTCGCACTTCCCCTTCACCGCGGCCTGGCCGAGGTGCTTGGCGTGCGAGAAGCTGAGGCGCGGCTCGATCGCGGCGGGCTTCGGCGCGGTCTTGTCCTCGTGGCACTCCTTGCACTTGTCGGTGGCGGGGAGGTGCCGCTGGGTGAGCGAGGTCGCCTTGTCGATCCCGGCGTGGCAGTCCGTGCACTCGATGCCCTGATCCACGTGGATCGAGTGCACGAACTCGGTCTCGGGCCGCTGGGCCTTCTCGTCCTTCTCGACCTTCTTCGCCTTGGCGCTGCAGCCCGCGGCGACGAGCGCGGCCGCGAGGACGACGGGGAGCGTGCGGTTCATTAGCGCACCTCCCGGATGCGGTAGGTCTGGTTGTAAACGAGCTTCGCCATGACGTCGTACGTCTGCTCCAGGAAGGGGGTCATGCCGGCGCGCCCCGCGACGACGGCGCTGAAGCCCTTGGCGAGCTCGACGCCCGCCGTGAGCGTGCCGGAGATCGAGTAGTCCTCGCCGTTCACCTGCTCGCGGAAGAAGTGGCCGAGCACGTCCGCCGCGGCGAAGAACTTGCCGAAGTCCTGGCGACCGAAGAGCCGGCCGCCGACGTACCCGTTCTCGAGGGCGTCCAGGTAGAACACCTCGGCGCCGGCGGCGGTCTCGCCGCGCTCCCAGTCGAGGCTTCCCTGGACCAGGTGGCCGTAGTAGTCGCCGTCCTCGCCGGGCTCGATGGCGAGGTGGTAGTCGGCCCCGACCTCGAGCCCGTGCTGGAGCTCGTAGCGGACGCCGCCGCCGATGTCGTTGCGGCGCTCGGTCGAGAAGACGGACAGGATCGAGTTCCGCGCCAGGAAGAGGTCCGGCGCGGTGAAGCGCCAGTCGGCCGTGAGGTGCAGCCGCGGCTTCACCGACCAGCTCACCGCCGCGTTCCCCTCGGAGAACCGCTCGTCGTAGAGGCTGTAGGAGCCGAAGCCGGAGAGGGTGAGGTTCTTCGCCAGCGGCTGGAGGCGGAAGTCCGCGCCGACCTCCTGGCGGACGGGGTCGCCGCCGTCCTCGACGAAGTTCGCCGAGGCGCCGACGTCGAGGCCGCGCCCCGCGTAGCCCGGGATGGGGACGAAGACCGCCGCGCGCCCGCCGTAGGCGAGATCGCCCGCGACCGGGTTCCAGCTGCGGACGCCGCTGCGCGTGCCGAACCGCTGCGACACCGGCGCGCCGGCGTAGCCGGAGAGGCGGAGGCCGAAGGGCAGCGTCACGATCGCCTCGCCGCCGTCGAGCTGGATCATCCGCGCGACGCCGGTCATGACGTGCGTCCGGCCGAGCCGGAGCGTCAGCGCGTCGCCGAGCAGGCGGCCCGAGAGGTAGCCCGTCATGACGTCGCCGGTCAGGTCCGAGCCCGTCCCGTTGTCCCAGCGCCGATCCGCGAGCTCGTACGAGCCCCAGGTCGAGACGACGAGCTGCAGGTCCTTCGCGATCGGGTTCGTCACGCCGCGCGCGGCGATGTTGAGGATCTCGTACGCGGGGGCGACGGTGACGAGCTCGGGCTTCTCACCCGGCACGCCGCCGCGCGTCTGCTCACCCACGGTGAGGAGCGTGGTCGAGGTCACCTCGACCGTGTCTGCCCGCACCGCGGGGCCGGCGAGGATCGCCAGTCCGAGGGCGATGACTGGTGTGATGTTGCGCATCAGGAGCTCACCTCGAGCGTGGGTGCGTCGCGGCAAGGCTCGGCGGATGCGCCGGCCAACGGCCGCGGAGTTCCGCGGACGATGACACAGGGTGCTTCGCTCAATCTTGTCGAAGATCATTTACACCCCGGAAACCTCCGTTGCGGTACGGGATTTCCATCGCCGGGGCGGGCGTCGGCGCGGGTGGACGCAGCGTGAAGCCGGCGCCCCCGCGGCCCCCGATTATGATGTGACGATGCGCCGCGCTCTCGTCCTCCTCGCTCTCCTCGCCACGGCCTGCGCCGGAGGGCGCACCGTCCAGCGCTCCCCCCTGATCGGCCAGCGCGCGGAGCTCACCGCGGAGGACCTGGCGGGGCGGGAGGTGCGGGTCCCGGGCGACTCGGCCGGGAAGGTGCGGATCATCGACTTCTGGGCGAGCTGGTGCGAGCCGTGCCGCGAGCAGCTCCCCCTCCTCGACCGGCTCGCCCGCGACTACGCCTCACGGGGGCTCGCCGTGTACGGCGTCGCCTTCGACGAGGACCGCGCGATGGTGGAGGCGTTCCTCTCGGCGACCCCGGTGTCGTTCCCCATCCTGTGGGACCGCGGCGGGGGCCGCCTCTCGGCGCCGTTCTCGATCAGCCGGTTGCCGACGACCCTCCTCGTGGACCGCGCCGGGGTCGTCCGCTTCGTCCACCTGGGATACGACGTGGCGGAGGGGCGAAAGCTGGAGGGGGAGGTCCGCGAGCTCCTCGGGGAGTGACCGTCAGGAGCGGGCTTCCGGAGCGGGCGGCACGGGCGCCGGCACGAGCGAGAACCGCACCCGCTCCCGCTCGCGCTCCACCTCGCCCGCGTCGGCGGGCGACTCGCGCAGCCAGTACGCCATCTCGTCCGCCTCCCACGTGTACGGCTCGCCGTCCATGAGCACCCGCCCCTCGGCGACCGCGTTCGTCGCCTCGAGGAGCGGCACGTGGGCGAGGTCGCGGATGAGCGCGTCGAAGCGACCCTGCCGCTCGGGGTCGATGAAGGCGAACGCGTAGCGGGCGGCGTAGGCGGTGTGGAAATAGGCCGGCCGGAACACGACCCCGCCGAGGCCGAGCCGGACCGCCATGCGCGCGAGCATCGTGCCCGCCTCGCGCGCGAGCCCGAGGCCGGGAACGTCCTGGCCGGGGAGGCGCGGCCGGCGCTCGCTGAACTGCGCGCGCGGGTTCCGCAGCGAGAGCCAGTGGATGTACAGGACCTCCACGCCGAGGACCCGCCTGCGCTCGAGGACGAGCTCCACGAGCACGTGCTCCTGGGCCTCCGACTCACCGTACAGGCGGACCCGCTCGCCGAGGCCGGTGGAGTCGAACGTGACGCGGAACTGCCGGTACCCGAGCCGCTCGAGCTGCGCGAGGATCCCGTAGCGGAAGAGCGCGTGCTCCATCCCGGAGGCGGTGTAGAAGCCGAGCAGGAGCCGCTGCCGGTGCGGCCGGATCCCGAGCGCCTCCTCGAGGTCGTCGGCGGTGAGCTCGCCCTGTTCGGTGAGCTCGCCCGGCGACATCTCGCGGGACAGCACGGTGAAGCGCGCGCCGAGGGGGTCGTAGTCGGCGGGGATGGGCTCGGAGGAGCCCGCCGCGAGCGCCATGCCCGTCCCGGCGAGCACGCGCCAGGCGAGGCTGGAGTAGCCGCCGGCGGGCAGCCACACCGTCGGGACCCCGTCGAGCTCCGTCGCCACGAGGAGATCGCGCTCGCGGACCCCCTCGAGCGTGAGCCCGAGCTTCCCGAAGCGATCCCCCTGCAGCACGTCGCCCCCCGCGAGCACGAACGCGAGCTGCGGGCGCGGCATCCGCTCGAGGAGGGCGGTGAGCGCCTCGAGGTACGCCGCGTCGCCGGCTCCCTCCGGCAGGACCGTCTCGTCCACGTCCTCGAGCGGGCCCCAGTCGGATCCGGAGATGGAGCCGATCCAGCGGTCGCGGTCCCGGGCCAGGCAGGCGGCGATCCCGTCGGGCGGGTGGGCGTCGAGATCGAGCACCGCGACGCGCGCCGAGAAGCCGTCCTCGCGCAGCGCCGCCACCGCGACGGCCACGTCGTTCACCGGGCAGAAGCCGCCCGCCGCGCCGGGGGCGGCGTGATGGAATCCGCCGAGCAGGTTCAGGGCGGGGTGCTTCGTCCGGAGCGTCTCCCGCGCCGCGGCCAGGGTGGCGCCGCAGGCGAGGCGGATGGTGGTCATGACCTCGTCCACCGGCACGTCGGACGGGTCCACCGCGAAGATGTGGGCCATGGTCGCGGGCCGCCCGAGCGACTCGAGCAGCTCGGGCGTGTGGACGCGGGCGAGGTCGTCGTAGGCGATGCGGCGGGGCGCGTGCACCGCGCTCGCGGGCACGGCGCCGCACTCGCGCAGCCACCACATGACGAAGTCGGCGCGGCGCGGCTCCATCCCCGCGCCGACCTCGAGCCCGGACAGCGGCAGGCGGTAGCGCGGGTCGTACCAGACGCTCACCTCCCGGCGGTGAAGCCAGGAGCGGAGCCGGTAGAGGAGGGTGCGGGCCCGCAGCAAGGGCTACCGGTGGCCCGGCGGCGCGAACGGCGGCTCGCCGCCTCCCTTCGGCACGTCGGCGCCGAGCTTCGCGCGCGAGGCGCGGGCGGTGCGGGCCGCGAGCCACCAGCCGATGACCGTCTCGAAGGCGATCCAGGCGATGGCGATCCAGGCCGCCCGCACGAGGAGCCCGAGCCCGGTGGCGCAGCGGGCGTACTGCTCGTCGAACGTGCGCGCGTAGTCCCCGAGGAACGGCGTCGCACGGACGGTGTACCCGATGATGAAGATGAGGAAGATCGTGCGCAGGATCGCGAGGAGCTTGAGCATGCCCCCGAGTGTAGCGCAGCGCGGGCCCGCGGTCCGGAACGTGGCGCGGGCCCCCGGCGGTGCGGGGGCCCGCGGCTCGCGGAGCTACTGAGGGAACTTCACGAGGCCGTAGCGCGTCGCCCCGCCGACCGTCGCGCGCACGATGGCGTTCCGGCTGCCGTCGGGCGCGACGAACACGAACAGGCCCTCGGCGGCGTACGGAGCGCTGGCCTCCGCCCAGACGGGGATGGGCTCGGTGGCGGCGCCGGGGAGCGCCACGAAGGAGGCGTCGTAGCGGTGGACGGCCGTGGCCGTCGCGTCGAGGAGCGCCACGTTGCCGAGGGTGTCCGCGTGCGCGAACCGCACCGAGGTCACGCCGGGGAACGATCCCATCGACGCCGAGAGGTAGTCCGCCGTCGAGTAGATGAGGTTGCAGGTCGAGAACAGGTGGTTCCCGTTCTGCTCCACCCACAGCCGGGCCGAGGTGCACCCCGACGCCGTGCCGAGCTGGAGGAGATCGCCGCTGTTCTGGAGCACCCACTGCTCCACCGAGCTGCCGTCCGCGACGTAGAAGCGGTTCGGGTCCGTCGGATCCGCCGCCCCGGCGGTGCCGTACAGGCCGCGCGTGGTGAGCGCGCCGTTGCTCGTGTCGAGGTCCCCGATCCACTGGCCGGAGGCCTTCGGGAAGACGAACACGTGCCTCGACGAGACGGCGGCGAGATCGTTCACCTGGAAGTTGGCGGAGATCGAGCTCGTGACGGCCGGCGTGGCGCCGAGCGAGACGACCCGCAGCCAGACGTCGTCGCCGACGACCGCCGTCGCGCCGCTGGCGAGCACGCCGACGACGTTCGGCGCGGTCTGGAGCGCGACGCTCGCGGTCTCGGCGCCCGTGTTGGCGTCGAGCACCCACAGCCGGCCGCCGCCGGCGACCGCCGGATCGGCGCCGACGAGGACGATCTTGCCGGCGGCGTACTCGGCGTCGCGCACCTCGTGGCCGAGGTCCTGGATGTGCGGGTACGCGGTCACCGTGACCGTATCGCTCGTGCAGGCCCCCGGGCGATCGCACACCGTCACCTGCAACACGTAGTCGCCGAGCAGGTCGGGGGTGAAGCTCGCGCTCGCCGTGTCGGCGCCCGTGAGCGAGCCGGCGGTCACGGCGCTGCCGGTGGGCGTGTCGACGACGGCCCAGGCCCACGTGAAGGTCGTGTCCCCGTTGACGTCGGTGGCGCTGGCCTGCGTCGCCACCGAGGGCCAGACCGTGGGCGTCGCGGTGCGGTTCACCGCTCGCGCCGGCCCCGCCTCGGCGACGGGGGCGTCGTTCACGCAGGTGACCGTCTTCGGGACCGTGGTGGTGTTCACGCCGTCCGTCGCGGCGAGCGTGACGACCCAGTCGCCCTCGTCCGCGGGCGCCGGCCCGCAGGTGACGGGCAGCGAGACCGCGCCGCGGCAGGAGCCCGGCGTGCCGGCGGGCTGCGCGGTGCCGCCCGGCGGCGTCACCGTCCAGCTGCACTCGAGCGGATCCCCGTCGGCGTCCGCGACCGTCCCCTGCGCCGTGAACGAGACGTTCCGCGACTGGGTGGCGGGCACGGTGACGGTCACCGCCGGCGCCGTGTTGATCGCCGTGACGACGACCGTGTCCGTGGTCGTGAGGAAGCCGTCGGACACGGTGAGCGTGAGCTCGTAGAGGCCGGTCACGTCCGGCGTGAACGAGGGCGTCGCGCCGGTGGTGCTGGAGAGCACCGCGGTGGTCGAGCCCGGCGGTGGCCGGAGCGACCAGGTGTACTCGAGCGCGGTGCCGTCCGGATCGCTGCTCGCGTTGGAGAGCGTGAACGGCACGTGGCGCGGGACGGTCGCGTCCGCGCCCGCGTCGGCGACGGGCGCGCGGTCCGGCGCGCAGGTGTTCGTGTCCATCCGGCACAGGCCGCTGCAGCACTCGTTCGAGAAGCCGCAGGTGTCGCCGTCGACGCGGCACTGCACCTCGCTCGTGCAGTGGCTCGCGACGCACACGCGCGGGTAGCCGCAGTCGTCGCTGTTCCGGCACATCCCGCCCTCGAGCGGGTTGCGCATGCAGGTGCCCTGCACGCAGCCGTAGGAGCAGCAGTCGGCGTTCTCGCCGCAGGCGGTGCCGGTCGGCCGGCAGGAGGCGTCGGGGGAGGTGATCGTGTCCTGCTGGCACGCCGCGGCGAGGAGGGCGGCGAGGGCGACGGCGAGCTTCGTGCTCGTGGGGAGGCGCATGGTGGATTTGCTCCTAGAGCCGGAACGAGACGCCGGCCGCGAACGACCAGTCGGCGCCGCCGTCGAGGTCGTAGCCGACGGAGAGGGGCTCGAGATCCAGGACGAGCTTGGGCGAGAGGGCGACGCTGCCGCCGAGGCCGAGGCGGAAGATCCCGGTGGTGGAGGTCTGGGTCTCGCGGATCCGGCCGACGAACACCTGGTCGACGAGGACCGTCACGCGGTGGTGGACGACGCCCACGCCCGCGTCCGCGCGGACCGCGGCCTTTCCGCCGCGGAGCGGCAGCGCGAGCCGCACGCCGGGCGTGGCCTCGAAGCTCACGCCGCTCGTCTCGATGCCGTCGGCCTCCTTCGGCCGGACGTAGACCGCGCGCAGGGGGGCGACGAGCCCGACGGAGAGCCCCGCGGGCGTGCGGGAGAGCGGGAGCACGCCCTCGAGCCGCAGCATGGGGGACAGGTCGCCGCCGTCCTGGCTGCGGGAGAAGCCGAAGAGCGCCGCGGCGCGCAGCGGGTCGCGCCCGCCGGGAGTCGACGCCGGCAGGCGCGAGGTGCCCGGCGGCGGCGGCGGGAGCGGGATCGCGCCGGACTGGGCGGCGGCGGCGGCGCCGGCCGCGCCGGCGAGGACGAGCGCGAGGAGCGCGCGGGCGAGGAGGGGGATCTTCATGGCGGGTCCTCCGGAGCTCACAGGCGGTGGCTCGCGGACACGAGGAACGAGAAGGCGGAGCCGACGCCGTCGCCGAACCGGACGTCGAAGCCGACGAGCTGGGCGCCGACGCGGACGTTCGGGGTCGGCGTGAACGCGAGCCCGCCCGCGAGCCGCGCCACGCCGGCGACGCCGCCCGAGACCGGCTCGACGTGGCCGATGCCCGGGACGTCGACGGAGCCGGACGCGGCGGTGTAGGCGACGCCGAGGCCGGCGTCTCCGTGGATCCAGAGCTTCGGGCCGAGCGCGTAGGTCACGCGCGCCGCGGGCACCACCTCGAAGAGGTTCGCGCCCCACTCCATCGCGACGGTGCCCATCATCGGCACGGGGACGTCCTGGGAGTCCGACGCGTGCAGCACCCCCGCGGAGATCACCCAGCCGAGCGCCGCGCGCGGCGAGAGCGCGCGCACCGTGCGCTCCGCGTCGACGCGGAGCTTCAGGGCGCTGTAGCTCGCGTCCCCGATCCCGAACTCTGCGCCGAGGAGCGTCGCGATCCGCCACTCCGGCTCGGCGAACCAGCCCGCCGGCGGCTCCTGGGAGAGCCCGCCCGCCGTCTCCGCCGCGACCGGGGCGGGCCCCTGGGCCACAGGGGCGGGAGCGGGCGCGGGCTCCGCGGCGACCGCGGCCGGCGCCGCGAGGGCCTTCGCCGCGGGCTTCTTCGCGGCGCTGGCAGGCGCGCGCCGCGAGGGCGACGTCTGCGCCCGCGCGGCGGGAGAGGCCGCCAGGGCGGCGGCGAGGACGACTGCGAGGCGGCGTGCGATCATGAGATCCACCCAGGGGGAAAGTTCGCGGGAGGTTAATTCACCGCACGAGAGTTGTGAACGAAACGTGAACGCCGCGCGCGTCGCGTGATCCTGGGATGAGTGGAGGTGGGAGGGGCGGCGCGGCGTGGCGCGCCCACGACGGCTGCGGACGGGGGCCGAGGTGGCTATGCTCTCGAGCGACCGCGGGACTCGTCCGCGGCGCTCGGAAGACGGAGGTGCAAGTGGCGGAGTTGGCGGAGCTGAGGGACGCGTGCGCCGAGGCGGCGCGACGGGGCGGGGCGGTGCTGCGCGAGAAGTGGGGCGGGAAGCGCACCATCGAGCTGAAGGGCGGGATCGACCTCGTCACCGACGCGGATCGGGCGGCCGAGGCCGCGGTCCTCGGGTTCCTCCGGAGCCGCCTCCCCGGCGCCGCCATCCTGGCGGAGGAGTCGGGCGTCTCGGGGGGCGACGGAGGCGAGCTCCGCTTCTTCGTGGACCCGCTCGACGGGACCACCAACTACGCGCACGGGGTGCCGCACTTCGCGGTGAACGTCGCGGTCGCGGACGCGCGCGGCCTCGCGGCGGGCGCGACCTACGATCCGCTGCGCGACGAGCTCTTCACCGCGGCGCGCGGCGAGGGGGCGTTCCTCGGCGACGTCCGCCTGCGCCACTCCGGCCGCGCCGAGCTCGTCGGCTCGCTCCTCGTGACCGGGTTCCCCTACGACATCCACCAGCACCACGACTACCCGCTGCGGCTCTTCGGCGCGTTCCTGCGCCGGGCGCGCGCGGTGCGCCGCTTCGGCTCGGCCGCGCTCGACCTCGCCTACGTGGCGGCGGGCCGGTTCGACGGGTTCTGGGAGCAGCGGCTCAAGCCGTGGGACGTCGCCGCCGGGATCCTCCTCGCGCGGGAGGCCGGCGCGCTCGTCACGGACATGGCCGGCGGCGAGCGCATGCTCGACACGGGCGACATCGTCGCCGCGCCGCCGTCGCTGCACGCGCCCATGCTCGAGGTCATCGGCTCGGTGCCGCGCTGAGCGGCGGCGCGCCTGCGCTGGCCGCGGGCGCCTCCAGCGCCGGCGTGCCGGGCGGGCCTCCCGAGGCGCCGGCGGCCTGGACGGCCGTCACGGCCGCGGCGGCCGGCGCGGGGGAGGGCGGGCGCGGGGCGCGGGGCGGCGCCTTCCCGGAGGCGGGGTCGATCCCGAGCAGCGACTCGGGATCCACGAACAGCCCGCCCACGCGCACGCTCCAGTGCAGGTGCGGGCCGCTGGCGCGCCCGGTCGCTCCGAGGAGCCCGATCCGCGCGCCGCGCCGGACCGCCTGGCCCGGGCGGACGCCGATGCGGGAGAGGTGGAAGTAGGCCGTGAACACGCCGGCGCCGTGAGAGAGGAGGACCGTCCGCCCGGAGAGGTAGGCCTCCCGCACGAGGACGACGACGCCGTCGTTCGCGGCCCGGATCGGCGCGCCCACGGGTCCGGTCACGTCGGCGCCGTAGTGGACGCTCTGCTTCACGCCGTCGAACACGCGCTTTTCGCCGAAGTGCCCGGACAGGCGCGCGCGCCGGGGCCACGCGAAGGCGCGCCGGAAGCGGGGCGGCTCCGGGGGCCGCGCGTAGGCGGCGTCGAACGCGGCCCGATCCGCGGCGATGCGCGCCGTGACGTCGGGCGGCGGCTCCACGAAGCGGGCGGGCACGCCGGAGATCTCGCGCGCGGGCCAGCCCGGCTCCACGACGGCGAGCGTGGCCTCCGTCCGCGCGCCGTCCGCCTCGATCCGGGCCGCCAGCGGGCCCACGGCGGTCTCCGTCGGGAGCGGGGCGAACGCGCGCCACTCGCGGCCGGCCCGGAAGAACGAGAGCGGCCGGCCCGCGAGCTCACCGCGCGGCTCGGAGCCCGCGCCGGCGACCCGGACGAGCACGGCGTCGCCCGGCCGCGCGGCCGCGGGCGCGATCGAGGCGGTGAGGCGCGGCGCGGCGGAGAGGAGGAGCGCGAGGAGCGTGGAGGGGAGCGGCATGGCGGCGGCGTTGCGCGAGACGACGGTTCGAGACTGCGATCACCTTCTGTATCGCGTGGCGGGCTCGGTCGCTCGGCGACCGTCCCCGAGCACTGCATCACCCCTCGAGCCCGAGCTCCTGCTGCAGCGACTTCACGATCCGGAAGTACTCGGTGCGCGAGTACTTCACGTTGAGGACGTGGAAGTCCTTCTTCGTGAGCCCGACGCAGCCGAAGCAGTAGGTGCACTCGGAGCAGGCGCGGGAGAGGACGAGGTAGCTCGACTGCGTGCAGTTCTCGCTCGCCACGCAGTAGGCGCAGTCGTGGCAGCCCTCGCAGTCGGTGCAGTGCGTGAGGTGGCTCGACGACCGGCAGCCGCGCGAGTGCGTGCAGCGGTAGCACTCCACGCAGTCCGTGCAGAACATGCAGCTCGTGCAGCGCTGGCAGCCCTCGCAGCGGATCGAGCCGGGGTTCGACGCGTCGCCGGCGTACTCCCGGAGGAGCCGCTGGAGCTCGGCCTCGAACTCGCGCCGGGACATGACCGGCGGCGGCGGCGGGCGGAGGTCCTGGAACGTGCCCGACGCCGTGTCGATGAACATCGCGCCCTTGATCTCGCGGACGGGAGCCGGCGGCCGTGGGGGCGGGGACGCCGCGCGCGAGGCTTCCGCGGAGGCGACGATCCGGCCGGGCTGGCGCGGTGGCGTGGAGGGAGGGGGCGGCGGTCGCGGGGCGGCGCTCGGTGCCTCGCCCGGCTCGGGGGCGGCGGGATCGGGGCGGCGCGGGTCGTCGGCCATCGTGAGCATCCTGCCCCGGATCCCGGCCGAAGGGAATTGGGCCTACGGGCGGAGGGTCCAGCGGATGATCCGGCCCTCCTCGAGCAGGCCGACGCGGCGCACGCCGGGGGGGAGCTCGTCGGCGTGGTGGGAGACGGCGAGCAGGCCCGCGCCGTCCGCGCAGGCCTCGGCGAGGACCGCGAGGACCCAGGCGCGCGAGCCGGCGTCGAGCCCGGCGAGGGGCTCGTCGAGGAGGAGCGCCTCCGGGCGCGGGGCGAGGGCGCGCGCGAGGAGGAGCTTCCGGAGCTCGCCGTAGGAGAGGGTGAGCAGGTGCCGGTGCGCGAGGGAGCCGATCCCCAGCCGCGCGAGCTCGACCCGCGCGGCTTCGCGCTCGGACTCGCTCGGCGGGACGGCGAGGCCGATCGTGCCCGCGAAGCCCGACAGCACCAGCTCCTCGCCGGTGGCGTCGAAGCGATGGCGCGCCTGGAGCTCGGGGGACACGACGCCGATCCTCCCGCGCAGCTCCGGCGCGCTCGCGCGCGTACCGAGATCGAGCCGCGCGACGGTGCCGCGCGCCGGCTGCTCCTCGCCTGCGAGGAGGCGGAGGAGGGTGGACTTGCCCGCGCCGTTCGGGCCCACGATCGCGAGCTGCTCGCCGGGCGCGACGGTGAAGGTGACGTCGCGCAGGACGGCGCGGCCCTCGACGAGGACGGTGACGTCGGAGAGGGAGAAGAGGGTCCGGGTCGGGGTGGCGGTCGGTGTCGAGGTCGGGGTCGAGGTCGAGGTCGAGGTCGGGGCCGGGGCCGGGGCCGGGGCCGCGCAGTCGAGCCCACCCAGGAACGCCGTGCGGCTCTCCTCCCTCACGACCCTCCCTGCCTCCATCACCACCACCCGCGCGATCTCGGGGACGATCTCGTCGGGCCGGTGCGTCGCCATCACCACGGCGGTGCCGCGCCGGAGCACCTCGGAGACGTGCGCGAGGAAGGCCTCCCTGGCGCGCGCGTCGAGGCCGTCGCAGGCCTCGTCGAGCACGAGCAGCTCGGGGTCGGGCGCGAGCGCGCGGGCGAGGAGGACCCGGCGCGCCTCCCCGCGCGAGAGCTCCAGGATCGAGCGACCGAGGAGCGGCGCGACCCCGAGCAGCGCTGCCACCTCGCCGATCCGGGCGCGCTGGGCCGGGGTGGCGCGCTCGGCGGGATACGGCGCGTCGGAGAAGCCCGAGCGGATGACGGCCTCCACCGGGAGGTCCCAGTCGTGCCGGACGTAGGCGTCCTGCGCCTCGGGCGCGACGAGGGTGAAGCGCTCCCGGACGCCGATGGGGCTCTCGCTCTCTCCCTCCGGGCCGTGGAAGAGCCGGCGCCCGGC
Source organism: Anaeromyxobacter soli (assembly GCF_022808855.1). Taxonomy (GTDB): domain Bacteria; phylum Myxococcota; class Myxococcia; order Myxococcales; family Anaeromyxobacteraceae; genus Anaeromyxobacter; species Anaeromyxobacter soli. The sequence continues at coordinate 13,375 of NZ_JAKZLF010000048.1, read as the reverse complement.
GCTCGCGGGGTGCGGCCAGAGCTCGCCGCGGAGCAGCCGGAGGAGCGTCGACTTGCCGGAGCCGCTCGGGCCGACGACGGCGAGCCCCTCGCCTCGCCGGATCGCGACGGACACGCCGGCGAGGAGGACCGCGCCGGAGAGCCGGACGTCCACGCGGTCGAGGGTGACGAGGGGCGTTGGCACGCCCCCCGTTCATAGATCGGAACGCCGGCGGAGACCCTGGAACGTGATTCGCGGCGCCGAGGTGATCGCGGGATCACGAACCGTCGTCTAGAACGCGGCGATAGTGCCCAGGCTCCCGGTCCAGGCGTCGCCGTCGAAGTCCCGGTCCACCTCGGCCGTGATGCGGACGTTGCGGCGGTAGAGCCACTGCAGCGTGAGCGCGCCCGACTCCGCGTCGGCCGCGTCGTCGTCCGAGCGGACGAGGTTGTAGAGCGCCACGACCGCAAAGCGGCCGTCGGGCCCCGTGGGGAACGCCAGCGCCTCGACGAAGCCGCCGCGGGTGACGAGGTCCTCGTCCCGGGGCCCGAAGCGCGGGTTGGAGTCGCGACGCTCCAGGTAGACGGCCGAGAGCTGGACGCGCTCGGTGAGCCCGACCCCGACGTGCGGGCCCCAGTAGACGATCGTGTCGTTCACGCCCCCGCGCCGCTCCCGGCCCCAGTAGCCGAACCCGGCCAGCCGGACCGGGCCCACGTCGCCGGCGAGGTGGAGCGAGACGTTCTTGTACGAGTCGGTGTCGAACCGTCCGCCCTCCACCGCGCCGATGCCGCTGCCGTTCGTGACCGTCGCGACCGCGGCCACCGGCCCGACGTCGCTCGTGAGCGCGACGCCGCGATCGTAGGTGAGGTCCACGCCGGACTCCCCGACGCGCGTCTTCAGGATCTGGTAGTCGAGCCGCTCGAGCCGGAGCTCGCGCTTCGCGATCGGATCCGACACCTGGAACTGCCCGGCGAGCACGTTCACAGGCAGCCCGAACACCTCCGAGAACTGCAGGTACGCGTCCTCGATCTTGCCGGGCTCGCCCTGCTCGAGGATGTAGTACGCGTAGAACCCGATCTTGTCCGCGATCCGCCCGCCGGCGAGGAGCTTGAACGTCCAGGGCGTCTCGAAGTCCAGCTCGGGCGAGCGGTCGCTCACGGTGCCGAAGGCGTCGAACCGCAGCGCGAGCGGGAACTCGCGGGGCAGCTCGAGGAGCGGATCTCCGAGGTCGAGCGTCGAGCGGGCGGGCTCGGCGCCCGGCTCGAGCGCGAACCCGCGGCCCGCGAACTGCTCGCCGTAGGGCTTCAGCCGCGGGAACGGGGCGTGGCAGGTCGTGCACGAGAAGCGGTAGCGCCGCGCGAACGCGGGGATCCCCTCGGCGGGGCCGGGGGCGGCGAGCGCCGTGACGACCGCCGCGACGAGCGCGGCGGCGGGCAGGGACGACTGGGCGCGACGGGTCACGGCGGGCTCCTCAGGGCAGGACGGTGAAGGTGGTGCGGTGCGTCGAGACGAGGACGGGCTCGTACTCGTCGCGCGGGACCTTCAGGTACTCCGCGACCGAGGAGACGAGCCGCGAGTACCAGACCGTCGCGGTCACCGTGACCGGCCCCGCGGGCAGCTCCGGCGGTGACCAGGTGAAGGTCTCCGCGACCGCCTGCAAGGGCGCGATCCGGTAGTCGGTCCCGAGCTTCGCGGTGTTCCACTGGGCGATGGTCATCCGCCCCTTCTCGTCGAAGTACGGCAGGCGGAAGATCCGGTCGCCGGCGGGCACGAGCCCGTCGCGGGGCAGGCCCTGGAACCCGGCGGTCCCCTGGATCTCGCCGATGTCCTGGTACGCGAGCGCCTTCGGGTCCGCGATCGTGTACTCCTCTCCCGGGAATCCCTTCCGGTCGACGCGCAGCGGCCACACCTTGCCCGACGCGTCCTTCGCCTCGACGTGCAGCCACAGCACGCGCTCCTCGGCGGAGCCCGACGGGATCTTGTGGCCGGCCTTCGCGTTCACGATCACCGCGGTGAGGCGGATGGGATCGCCCGGCTCGACCTCGCGCGACTCGGGGTGGATCCGAACCTCGGCGACGCCCGCGAGCTTCCCTGCGTCGTGGGCGCCGTGGAACAGGTGCTGGCGGATGTCCGCGCGCTCCTCGCCCATGCGCGCGCTCCGCCCGCGCGCGGGCGGCATGTGGCAGTCCTGGCAGACGATGCCGGCCCTCGCCTGGGGGCTCTCCTTCCACTCGAGCTGGGTGGACTTCACCCACACGCCCCAGGGGTCCTGCTCGTTGTGGCACGTGCCGCAGAACTCGGCGGTGCGGAGGAACGGGTTCTCGCGCGTCGCGTGGTACGGGCTCTTCACGCCCTTGCGCGTGCCCTGCTTCGTCTTGCCCGGCTCGGAGATCCAGTTGTAGTTCACCGACGGATCGCCGCCGCGGGCGACGACGGTGTGGCAGAGGTCGCACGAGACGCCCTCGTTCGCGCGGGTCCCGGCGGCGACCGGCTTCGGCGGGATGTCCCCCGCCAGGAACGCGAGCGGAGCGTGGCAGCCGTTGCAGCCGGCCTTCACGCCCTTCACCTTCTCGACCTTCTCGGCGTGCGGGACGGCGAGCTGGAAGTACTCGATCTCGTCCCAGGCGTGCGTGAACGCCTGCGACATCATCGCCTGCTCGTGCTGCCGGGAGATGTCCACGTGGCAGCCGGCGCAGGCCTGGGGCTTGTCGTAGTCCGCGTACCTGCGCGTGCCGAGCGCGTCGTCCCCGGCCTTTCCTGCCGGGCGCTCGGCGGCGAGGGCGGGAGCGGCGAGCGCCAGCGCGAGGGCCGCGGCCGCGCGCGCGGCGAGACGGATGGTGCACATGGCCTGCTCCTCCCGGGCGCGCCCTCTCCCTTCGCGTCACGGATCGCGGCGATGCTACGCACCCCTCACGCACGCCGGACGGCGTCGGGCGGGGCAGCGACCTCATGACGCGCTCGCCCGCCTGGGCGCCCACTGGCGCGGCGCCCGACGGGGCTTCGCGGTGACCGGCGGGCGGGGCGGCTGACTAGGAGGGTGGGGGCGCCTCGCCCGCGCCGCGGGCGTCCCTGTCGGAAGACGCCATCCGATGGACGTGCGCCTCGAGCCGGCCCAGCTCGTCCATGCTGCGCAGGCGGGGGCTCCCCGCGGGCACCTCTCCCGTCTCCAGCCGGCGGCGCAGCTGTCCGAGGCGGCGGAAGACGAGCAGGTGGACGAGCGCGAACATCGCGGCGGCTCCCGCGAGCGCGAGGGCGAGGAGAGAGACCTTCAGCCTGGGCGCGCCCGCCTCGAGGGCGGCGTGCTGCGGGGTGAAGTCGTGGAGCACGACGAGCCCGCCCACCTTGCGCCCGGCGGCGTCCCTCAGCGGGACGATCCCGCGCAGGAGGGCCCGGCCCCCTCGCTCGACGTGACCGAGCAGGACCCCATCCTCGGGGAGCGCCTCCACGTCGCCGTCGTAGTCGAGGATCCCGTCCGTGAAGGAGGTGGAGTCCACGACCACCACGTCCGTCCGATCGTTCCAGGTGTTCTGGCGCGGGCCGAGGACGCTCGCCCAGGCGCGCTCGTCGAGGAACTTCTTCTTCACGAGGAGGCCGTAGTCGTCGCCGGTGCGCGCCTTCATGTCGCGCAGGAAGCGCTCGAAGTCCTGGCCCAGCTCGACGTAGCCGAGGAGCTCGCCCGCGACGATCCACGGCCGCACGGCGCGCAGCGCGAACGCGGTCTTGCCGAGCTCCTTGCCGGCGCCGAGCTCGCGCGTCTCCTGGGCGCGGTGCAGCGTGGCGCGATCGACCGGGTCCCCGAAGAGCTCGGGGAGGTGCACGCGGAGGAAGACCCTGGGCGGATCCTCCGCCAGGTGGAAGTAGAAGTGGGTGATCCCGTCCCGGTCGCGGATCGCCTCGAAGATCGGCGCCGCGGCGGCGAGCAGGCGCGGACGGTCGCGCGCGGCGAAGGCGTCGCGCAGCTCGGGGTTCGCGAGCAGCGCGTCCGCGGTCGCGGCGAGCTTGTCGAGCTCGGCCTGCTCCTCCGAGGCGAAGGCCTCCGCCGCGCGGTGGAGCGAGACGGCGGCGGCCGCCTCGACGTTGCGCTCGATCGTCGCGTTCGCGAGCCGCGCGCTCGCGAGCGCGACCGCAACAGCGATGACGCCAAGGGCGAAGGCGAGCTTCACCTCGACGGGCAGGCTTCGCATCCAATCTCCGGTCACGCCCCCGAGCGACGCCGATCCATACCACGATCGAGGGACAGGAAGTCGCCTCGCTCGCTCGCCACGTTCGAGGACACGGTGCCGGGTCGCGAGCGCGGCGGGCCGGACGGCGGAAGCGCCCGCGAGCCGCACGTGGCAGGATCCGGCGGTGACCCAGGAGATCCTGGATGTGCCGCGGGAGGCGGCGGGAGAGCGGCTCGACCGCTACCTCGCCCGGGCGCTGGCGTTGCCCGTGGAGCGGGTACGCGGGCTCATCGAGGGGCGGCGCGTGCGGATCCGGGGCAAGGCCTGCGCGATCCAGCGACGCCTCTTCGGCGGGGAGCGGATCGAGCTCGAGCGGCCGCCGCCGGCCTCCTCCGGCTTCGCGGTGGGGCCCTCGCTCGCCGTCCTGTACGACGACGAGGACTGCCTCGTCGTCGCGAAGCCGGCGGGGCTCCCGGTCGAGCCCGCGGGCCCGGCCTCGCCCTCGGCGGTCGGCGCGGCGAGCCGGCTCGGGCGCTTCGACGTGGATGGACGGGCGGTCCCGGGGTTGCCGCACCGGCTCGACCGCGACACGAGCGGCGCGCTACTCCTCGCCCGCCACGATCGCGCGCTCGCGGCGCTCCGCGGGTCGTTCCAGGCGGGCGCGATCGAGAAGGAGTACCTCGCCCTCGTGTCGGGGGCGCCCCCGGACCAGGGCGCGCTCGACACGCCCTACGGCCGCGACCCCGCCGATCCGCGCCGGTTCACGACCCGTGTGGCCTCCGCCCGGCGCGCTCGGCTGTCGTTCTCGGTCGAGCGGCGCCTCCCCGGCGCCGCGTGGCTGCGGGTCGTGCTCGACACCGGTCGCACCCACCAGATCCGCGTGCAGCTCGCCGAGGCCGGGTTCCCGGTGCTGGGGGACGCCGTGTACGGCGTTTCCTCGGAGGTCATCGCGCGCCAGGCGCTGCACGCCGATCGGCTCACGTTCCCGCGGCCCGGCGACGGAGCGAGGGTGGAGGTGCGCGCGCCGCTCCCGGAGGATCTGGCGCGCGCGATGGAGGCGCTCGCGAGGAGCGGGTGAGGGTCAGGGCCGCGGGGTCGAGACCGGCGCCGTGGCAGTCGAGGGCGGGGTCGGGGCCGGCGTCGCGGTCGGGGTCGGAGTCGGGGTCGGAGTCGGAGTCGGAGTCGCGGTCGTGCTCGCGCCCGCCGTAGCGCTCTCCTCCTTCTCTCCCGGGAACCTCACCACCTTGATCTGCTCTCCCCGGTCCTGCGCGATCCGCCGCCGCCAGCTCTCCGGGTACTCGGGGTGCGTCACCTTCCCGTGCTCGTCGCGGACGTTTCCGTCGAGGTACTTCACGATGAGCGCCTCGCCGAGCTTGCGCCAGCGGGCGGTGGTGCGGTCGCCCTGCTCGACCGAGTACTGGGTGAGGTAATCGCGCGCGAGCCCGGGGGAGGTCGCGTGGAGCGCGAGGGCGGACTTCTCGACCTCCGCCTGGCGCGAGAAGAACCCGCTCTCGAGCTCGCCCTGCACCCGCTGGATGTCCTGGATCATGTCGCTGTAGCGCGAGTAGGCCCAGTTCGAGACGAAGTTGAAGACCCAGAACGCCGAGTCCCAGCTGAACTCCTGGAAGTTGCCGCTGCCCACCGCGAACGTCTTCGGGACCGAGCGGTTGCCGCAGTACTGCGGGACGTACACGGTCGAGTAGGTGTCGTCGAGGCCGAACCAGAGCACGCCGCCGATGGCGCCGGGGAGCCAGTCGCGCGACTGGGCGACGAAGGAGAAGCCGGTCTGCTGCGTGGAGATGGCGCGCTCGTGCAGGTACTCCGCGCCGTCCACCTTCCAGGTCATCGGGCGCCAGCGGTAGGGCAGGGCGAACGGCCCCGCGCCGACGCCCTGGGAGAGGTCGAGGGGCGTGCCCTCGAAGTGATCGCGCATGAGCTGCATCGCGCCGCGCACGGAGATCTTCGCGTCGGCCTTCACCCAGAGCGGCAGGCGCGGCGCGCTCGGTCCGCCCAGCACGTAGTCGGAGGAGAGCTTCAGCGAGGGGGCCACCCGGCGGAACACGCTCCACACCCGCGCCTCGCAGGCACGCAGGGCGCCCGCGGTCATGGGCGCGTAGGTGTCGGCGAAGCTGAAGTCCTCGTCCTTGCCGGTGAACCAGCCCTTCTCCCGGGCGAGCGCGACGACGTCCTTCGCGTACAGCGTGTTCTTGTCGTTGCGCGGGAACTGACGGATGCGCGCCTGGTTCGCGTGGGCGGAGACGTGGCCGTCCGGCACGCGGCGGGCGACCCACACCGCGCCCTTCCGCCCGGGCCCCTTGCCGACCATCTCGAGGATCCAGACCTCCTTCGGATCCGAGATCGAGAAGGACTCGCCCTCGCTGCGGTAGCCGTACTCCGCGACGAGCCCGGTCATGACGTCGATCGCCTCGCGCGCGGTGCGGGCGCGCTCGAGCGCGATGTAGATGAGGCTGCCGTAGTCGACGCCGCCCTTCGGGTCGACGAGCTCCTCGCGGCCGCCGAAGGTCGTCTCGCCGATCGCGACCTGGTGCTCGTTCATGTTGCCGACGACGTTGTAGGTGACCTCCGCCTGGCGGACCTTGCCGAGGTAGCTGCCCGTGTCCCACTCGAACACGTCGCGCATCGCGCCCTGCGGATGGCTCGCCGCGGGCGTGTGGTACAGCTCGCCGTAGAGCTCGTGCGAGTCCGCGGCGTAGGTGATCATCGTCGAGCCGTCGGCCGTGGCGCCGCGCGCGACGAGGATGTTCGTGCAGGCGCGCGCCGGGTGGGCGGCGAGCGCGGTCGCCGCGGCGACGGCGGCGAGCGGGACGGCGAGGCGCTGGCGCAGGGGGAGGATCATGGGCGCGCAGCATACCGGACTTGACCGGTCGCAAGCGCGCCCCGCGACCAGGACGGGCGCCCGAGCCGGGCCCGGGCGCGACCTCCTCCGGCGGGCCGACGGCGTCCCGGCGCCACCGGTCCCTCGGGCGGGGCCCGTGGGCGGGCGCCGCCAGCGCCCTCCGGACAGTCAAGTCTTGTCGGGCGCGCGAGCGCGTGTCACAACGCCCGGCTCCGATGCTGGACCTCTCGACGCTCAACCCACCGCAGCGCGAGGCCGTCACCACCACCGAAGGGCCGCTCCTCGTCCTCGCCGGCGCCGGCTCGGGCAAGACCCGCGTCATCGCGCACCGCGTCGCGTACCTGCTGCAGCAGGGGGTCGACCCGGAGGAGATCCTCGCGGTCACCTTCACGAACAAGGCGGCGGGCGAGATGCGCGAGCGGGTCGCGGCGCTCGCGGGACCGCCGGGCGTCGAGGTGTTCGTCTCGACGTTCCACTCGTTCGGGCTCTGGATCCTCCAGCAGGAGCACAAGGCGGCGGGCCTCCCGAAGCGCTTCGCCATCTGCGACGCCGGCGATCAGGCGGCCCTCGTGAAGCGCTGCATGCGCGAGGTGAAGGTGGACGACCGCGCCTTCGACGCCGGGCGCGTCCTCTCGCTCGTGTCGCGCGCGAAGAACGCCGGCAAGAAGCGCATCGCGCCCGGCGCCGAGGGGCAGGGGGACGACTACGACCTCGTGGCGAGCGAGGTGTACCCGCGCTACGAGCAGGCGCTCCGGGCGCAGCGCTCGGTCGACTTCGACGACCTCATCGCGAAGCCGGTCGAGCTCCTCGCGCGGAGCGCCGAGGTGCGCGGGAGGATGCAGCGGCGCTTCCGCTACCTGCTCGTGGACGAGTACCAGGACACGAACGTCGCGCAGCTCGAGCTCCTGAAGCACCTCGCCGGCGAGCGGCGGAACGTGTGCGCCGTGGGGGACGACGACCAGGCGATCTACGGCTGGCGCGGCGCCGAGGTGCGGAACATCCTGCGCTTCGAGCGGCACTTCCCCGGCGCGAAGGAGATCCGCCTCGAGCAGAACTACCGCTCGACCGGCCGGATCCTCGACTGCGCGAACGCCGTCATCGCCCGGAACGCGGAGCGCAAGCCCAAGCGGCTGTTCACCGCCGCCGGCCCCGGCGAGCCGGTGCGGGTCCTCGCGCTCGGGCAGGAGGAGGACGAGGCGCGCTTCGTCGCCGAGGAGATCGCCCGGCTGCGTCAGGAGGGCCGGCCCTGGGCCGACTTCGCGATCCTGTTCCGCCTGAACGCGCAGTCCCGACCGCTCGAGGAGGCGCTGCGCGAGGCGTCGATGCCGTACCGCGTCCACGGCGGGCCGGCCTTCTTCGACCGGGCGGAGGTGCGCGACCTCCTCGCGTACCTCAAGGTCTGCGTGTCGCCCCAGGACGAGGTGTCGCTCGCGCGGATCGTGAACGTGCCGGCGCGCGGGATCGGCGACGCCTCGCTCGAGCGCGTCCACGCCTGGGCGGTCGAGCGAAGCGTGCACCTCTTCGACGCGCTCCGCCGCGCCGCCGAGATCCCCGACCTGCCGCGCGGCGCGCCGGAGCGCATGGCCGCGTTCGTCGCGCTCGTGGAGAAGTTCCGGGCGCGCTTCGAGGAGGGGAAGGTCGCCGAGGCGGCGCGCGCGCTCGTCGCGGAGGTGGACCTCTACGGCCACGCGCGCGCGAGCGTGCAGTCGTTCGAGGCGGCGCAGCGCAAGGTGGACGCGCTCGACGGCATCCTGCGCTCGCTCGAGGCGTACGAGCACCGCACCGCGCGGCCGTCCGTGGCCACCTGGCTCCAGCGCCTCGCGCTCGACTCCCGCTCGGAGGAGGACCCCGCGGCGGACGAGGGCATCACCCTCATGACGCTGCACGCCGCGAAGGGGCTCGAGTTCCCGGTCGTGTTCCTCGTCGGCGTCGAGGAGGACCTGCTCCCCTGCGCCGGGATCCAGGGCGAGGCGCGCGACCTCGACGAGGAGCGGCGGCTCGCCTACGTCGGCATCACCCGCGCGCGCGAGCGGCTCTACCTCACGCGCTCCGCGACCCGGACGAAGCGCGGCAAGCTCCTGCCGCGCACGCCGTCGCGCTTCCTCGACGACCTGCCGGCGGAGGCGCACGAGCGGGTGGATCCCGCGGCGCTGTCGTCCTCTCCCGAGCAGGTGGCCGCGCAGACGGAGAGCGTCATGGCAGCGCTGCGCGCGCGGCTCGGCGGGCAGGCGAAGAGCTAGCCCTACCGCCTCGCCACCGCCTGCACCACACAGTGCACCCCCTCGATCACCTCGGACATGCGGCGGTAGTCGAGCGTGTCCGGGGTGTCCTCGGGCGTGTGGTAGCGCGGGTTCCGGAAGAACGCCGTGTCCGTCACCATCACCGCCGGGAAGTCGAGATCCCAGAAGCTCCGGTGGTCGGAGAGGTCCACGCCCGGCGTGTCGCGCGAGGCGACGAGGGTCTCGACCGGCACCGACGACGCGTAGCGCATGGCCGCGGCGATCTCCGCCACCATCCCGGCGTGCCCGCTCCGGCCGACGACGGCGATGAAGTTGCCGGTCGTCGGGTACGCGCTGCGCTTCATCCCGACCGGGACCGACTGGCTCCCGGGCGCGTCGGAGAACGCGCCGATCATCTCGAGCGACATCATGAGCCGCACGCGGACCTCGGACTCCTTCAGCGAGCGGGCGTGCACGACGCTCCCCATCGAGTCGGTGGCGAACCCGGGGGGCTCCTCGAGGGTGTAGGCGGCGAGCTCGACGCGGATGGGGGGCGGGCTCTGGGCGAGCATGCGGGCGAGCTCGAGGAGGCCCGCCACGCCGCTCGCGTCGTCGTCCGCGCCCGGATCGTCCCCCGCGGCGTCGTAGTGCGCGCCCACGATGATCCGCTCCGGCGTGTCCGGGCCGAAGCGGGCGAGGACGTTCCGGTAGGTGGAGCGGAACGCCGGGTAGGTCTGCTCCTCCACCTCGGCGCCCGCGGTCCGGAACGCCTCCGCGAGGAACGCGCCCGCGCGGGCGAGGTTCCCCGGGTGCGCCGCGCTGCGGGGCTGGAAGCGGCTCGCGAGCGCCTCCACGTCCGCTCGCAGCCTCGAGGCGTCGGCGCGCACGGCCCGGCACGCCACCTCGGCCGCCGGTCGGGGCCGCGGGTGGGCGCACGCGGCGAGCAGCGCGGCGGAGCCGAGCACGAAGGGGATCCTGGCGCGCATGGGGACGAGTTCACACCGCGAGGCGCGCTGGCGCAAGCGCGGCTCGCGCTCCGACCTGCGGGGGAACGGACGCCTCCTCTTGTGGGGGCGCCCCGGAGAATGTAGATTGCGCCGGCCTCAGCAGGACGACGCCCGCGATCGCGCGGCGGCCGGGTTCGCCCTTGACAAAGGGACGGCCCTCCTCTAAAAGGCGCGTTTCCAATTTCGGGATTTCCGCAGGTTTATCCATGGCCAAAGGCACCACCCACAGCGCGACGAAGGCCGAGGCCCTGAAGGGCCGGAAGTGGTGGCTCGTCGACGCGAACGACCAGACGGTCGGGCGCATCGCCACCCGCATCGCCTCGATCCTCAAGGGCAAGCACAAGCCGCTCTACACGCCCTCACTGGACACCGGCGACTTCGTGGTGGTCGTGAACGCGGGCAAGGCCCGGTTCACCGGCAAGAAGGAGACGGACAAGGTCTTCTTCACGCACACGATGTACCCGGGCGGCGAGAAGCTCACCCCGATGAACAAGCTGCGTCAGCGCCATCCCGAGGACATCCTCGAGAACGCCGTCCGCCGCATGCTGCCTCGCAGCGCGCTCGGCCGGCAGATGCTGACGAAGCTCAAGATCTACGCGGGCGACCAGCACCCGCACGCCGCGCAGAAGCCCGAGGCGCTCCCCCTCGCGCAGTAAGGAAAGACGAAGATGGCGACTCAGGCGAACATCTCGGTCGGCCGGCGCAAGGAGTCGGTGGCCCGCGTGCGGCTCGTTCCCGGGACCGGGAACATCACGATCAACGGCCGCGCGATCGACACGTACTTCGGACGCGAGACCTCCAAGATGATCCTCGTCGAGCCGCTGAAGCTCGTGGATCAGATGGGCAAGCTCGACGTCCTCGTGACGGCGCGGGGCGGTGGCCTCTCCGGCCAGGCCGGCGCGATCCGGCACGGCATCAGCCGCGCGCTGTGCGACATCAACCCGGAGTACCGGCCGATCCTCAAGAAGGCCGGCTTCATGACGCGCGACGCCCGCGCGGTCGAGCGCAAGAAGTACGGCCGCCCCGGCGCCCGCAAGCGCTTCCAGTTCTCGAAGCGCTAGCCCGATCGACGAGCTTCATCCCGACGGCCGGCCCGCGACCCGCGGCGCCGGCCGTCGTTCGTTTCCGGCCCGTGTGCCGGCTCCCGGCGCGGTGCCGCGGGCGACGCCTCGCGCGCCTCGCGGCGGCCGCTCGAGCCCGCGCGGCGCGATCAGAGCCACGGCTCGGTGAGGCCCGCGGCGCGCTCGCCGAGCTGCATCTTCATCGGGCGCCGGCGCCAGGCCTCGAGGCGGACCTCGCGCGAGCGCTCGAGGTCGAGCGCGAAGCGCTCGGCGATGCGCCGCGCGATCCTCGGCGCGTCGCAGACCACCGACGCCTCCCACAGGAACGACAGGCTCTGCGAGTCCATGTTCGTGGACCCGATGACCGCCACGTCGTCCGCGACGAGCGTCTTCGCGTGCATCATGGACGCGCCGTACTCCCAGATGCGCACCCCTCCCCGCAGCAGGCGCGAGTAGGTGCGCCGCTGCCCCGCGCGCACGAGCGGCTGATCGTGGTGCGGTCCCGGCGCGAGCACGCGCACGTCGACGCCGGCCCGGGCGCGCGCGATGAGGACGTTCTGGAGCGAGCGGTCCGGCACGAAGTAGGAGTTCGCGACGAGGAGCCGCCGCCGCGCGGAGGCGATGAGCGCGTAGTACATGCGGGCCGCGGTCGTGGTCCGGGCCCACTTCGGCGTGCTCGCCACCACCGCGGCGTGGACGTCGCCGGCCCGCTCGAGGCGCGGGTAGGCCGCCCCCGGCAGCGGCTCGCCGCGCGCGGCCTGGAGGCTGTGGTCGAAGGCGCGCTGCAGGTCGGAGACGATCGGGCCCCGGACGCGGCAGGCGGTGTCCCGCCACTCGTCCGGCCCGACGCCGTCGCCGAGCCAGCTCTTCCAGATCCCGAACCCGCCCACGTACGCCGTGCGGCCGTCGAACACGAAGATCCGCCGGTGCGAGAGGCGGAACGGATCCGGCCACGGGCGGTGGACCCTGAGCTCCACGCCGCTCGCGACCAGCCGCCGCTCGAGCTCGGGATCGAAGCGCGGCTCGGCGAGCCGCTTCGAGCCGAACCAGTCGAGCACGATCCGGCAGGTGACCCCCGGGCGCCGCTCGAGGATCGCCTTGCCGATCCGCGCCGACGGGTCGCCCTTCCCCATCCACATGAACTCGCAGATGTGGATGTGCTCGCGGGCGCGGCGGATCTCGTGCTCGAGGGCGTCGAAGATCGCGCCGTTCTCGATGAGCTCGACGGCGTTCCCGTCGCGCACCGGCACGCCCACCTCGCGCTCGAGGAGCACGTCCAGCGGGACCTCGTCCGCGTACCTCAGCATGCGCCGGGAGAGCTGGGCGCGCCGCAGCCGGCGGGTGAGGTGACCGCCGAACGCGGCCGCGACGGCGCCCGCCGCGAGCCCTGCCAGGATGGGGCGCGTTCGCACGATCGAACGTTCTGCACCCCCTGCCACGGCGGCACGGCACCCGGGTGTGCCGGCCACGACGGGATGACGAACTTCCCCGCATGGCGCGCCGATCGTTCCGCCCGGGCCACGCCGCCGTGGTGGTCGCGGGCATCGCGGCGGGCGCGCTGCTCGTGGCGCTCGTGTTCTTCCGCCTCGAGTGGCGCGGCGGCCCCGCGCTCGTGCCGCGCTTCGACCTCGGCGCGTTCGTCCGGCGGCTCCCGGAGCACGCGCGCTGGCTGCCCGGCTTCCTCGCGCTCGCCGCCTCGCTCTTCGCCTGGCGGGCGCTCGTCTGGCGCCTCGTCTCCCCGCCGCCGCGCCCGCGGTACGTCGAGGCCTACCACGCGACCGCGCTCGGCGCGCTCGTGCACAACACGGTTCCCGGCAAGCTCGGGCCGCTCGCGGCCGCCTTCGTGCTCTCCCGCAGCTCGCGCGAGCCGTTCGCGGCGGCGCTCTCGTCCCAGCTCGTCGCGAAGCTCCTCGAGATGGGCGCGGTGGTGGCGCTCGGCGCGGCCGCCGCCTTCGCGCTGCCGCGCGTGGAGGGGCTCGGGCGGGCGGTGGTCGTGGGCGCGGCGGTGTTCGTGGGGCTCGCCGCGGCGGCGGCCGGGGCGGCGCTGCTCGCGCCGCGCGCGGGCGCGCGGCTCGCGCGGCGGCTCCCG